>CAWAIW010000057.1:0-236464 GCA_963782035.1 uncultured Actinomycetota bacterium | reverse complement strand
GGCGCGACGTTCATGGTCGTCGCGGCCGACGCGAAGCTGGCCCGCGACCTGGTCACCGACGACCTGCGACCGGCGTACGAGGACTACCTGGAGGAGGTCCGCAAGGCCTCCGACATCGAGCGGCTGTCGACCGACCGGCCGAAGACCGGCGTTTTCCTGGGCCGGTACGCCGTGAACCCGGTCAACGGGCAGCAGATCCCGATCTGGGCCTCCGACTACGTGCTGGCCGACTACGGCACCGGCGCGATCATGGCCGTGCCCGGACAGGACCAGCGCGACTGGGACTTCGCGAAGAGGTTCGACCTGCCGATCATCCGCACCGTCCGCCCGCCGGACGACTTCGTCGACGACGCGGCGTACGTCGGCCAGGGACCAGCCGTGAACTCGCACAACGACGACATCTCCCTGGACGGGATGGAGATCGGCGACGCCAAGGCGGCCATCATCGCCTGGCTGGAGCAGCAGGCCGCCGGCCGCGGCACCGTGAACTTCCGGCTGCGTGACTGGCTGCTGTCGCGGCAGCGCTACTGGGGCGCGCCGATCCCGATCATCCACTGCCCGGTCGACGGCGAGGTACCGGTCGCCGACGACCAGCTGCCGGTGGTGCTGCCCGAGCTGCGCGGCGCGGACCTGACGCCGCGTGGTGTCTCGCCGCTGGCCGCCGCCGAGGACTGGGTGAACGTCGAGTGCCCCAAGTGCGGCGGCCCGGCCAAGCGGGACAGCGACACGATGGACACGTTCGTGGACTCGTCGTGGTACTTCCTGCGCTACTGCTCGCCCCAGGACGACACCCAGGCCTTCGACACCGACGCCGTCAACGCGTGGGGCCCGTGCGACGTCTACATCGGCGGCGTGGAGCACGCGGTGCTGCACCTGCTGTACGCCCGCTTCTTCACGATGGTCCTGAACGACATGGGGCTGGTCGGCTTCCGCGAGCCGTTCTCGGCCCAGCTGAACCAGGGCACGGTCATCAACGAGGGCGCCAAGATGTCGAAGTCCAAGGGCAACGGCGTCCGATTGGGGGACCAACTATCGGCTTTCGGAGTCGATGCGGTGCGCTTGACCCTGATCTTCGCCGGCCCGCCGGAGGACGACATCGACTGGGCGGAGATGTCCCCGTCGGGCTCGCTGAAGTTCCTGCAACGGGCGTGGCGGCTGAGCGGTGACGTGACGTCTCCTGTGGGCGTCTCCCCGGCCGAGGGCGACGTCGCGCTGCGGCGGATCACCGCGCGCACGGTCCACGACGCCGAGGGCCTGGTCGACGGGTTCAAGTTCAACGTGCTGGTCGCCCGCGTCATGGAGCTGGTCAACGCCACCCGCAAGACGATCGACCGAGGGGGCGCCTCCGGTGCCGGCGGGGCCGACCCCGCGGTGCGTGAGGCCGCGGAGGCGGTGACGATCCTGCTGTCGCTGGTCGCGCCGTACGTCGCGGAGGAGATGTGGGAGCGCCTGGGGCACCAGCCCACGGTCGCCCGCACGTCGTGGCCGACGGTGGACGAGGCACTGCTGGTCGAGGAGTCGGTGACCTGCGTCGTGCAGGTGCGCGGCAAGGTACGGGCGAGGCTGGAGGTCGCGCCCGGCATCTCGGCCGCGGACCTGGAGGCCGCCGCGATGGCCGACCCGGACGTCGTACGGGCGATCGACGGCGCCGAGGTGCGCCAGGTGATCGTGCGCGCGCCCAAGCTGGTCAACGTCGTCGTCTGACGCGGCGGCGTGGGTAGCCTTCGGGCCATGCCCATCGCCGTCGTGACGGACTCGACGGCGAGCCTGCCCACGGCCGTCGTCGCCGAGCACGGCATCCGCGTGGTGCCGTTGCAGGTGGTGATCGGCGCCCAGGTCTTCGACGAGGTGCTCGAGGAGGGCGGCACCAGCAGGTCATCGTCTGGGGCGACCCCGGCGATGGTGGCGGAGGCGCTCAAGGAGTTCCGCCCCGTCAGCACCTCACGGCCGACGCCGGCCGCGCTGCTCGAGATGTACGAGCAGGCCGCCGCTGCCGGTGCCACCGAGATCGTCTCGGTCCACCTCTCGAGCGAGATGAGCGGCACGTTCGAGTCCGCCCAGCTGGCCGCGCGCGACGCCCCCGTTCCCGTGCACCCCGTCGACAGCCGACAGGTCGGCGTCGCGACCGGGTACGCCGCCCTCACCGCCGCCGAGGTCGCCGCCGCCGGTGGCTCGGCCCTGGAGGCCGTCGAGGCCGCGCACGCGCGAGCGGCCGCGGCCACGTCGCTGTTCTACGTCGACACCCTGGAGTACCTGCGGCGCGGCGGCCGGATCGGCGCCGCGGCCGCCCTGTTCGGCGGCGCGCTGTCGGTGAAGCCGCTGCTGAAGATCGAGGACGGCCGGGTGGCCAACCTGGAGAAGGTACGCACCGCCGGCAAGGCCCTGAACCGCCTCGAGGCCCTCGTCCTCGAGGCCGCCGGCGACGGCCAGGTCGACGTCTGCGTGGCCCACCTGGCCAGCCACGACCGTGCCGAGCAGCTGGCCGAGCGGCTCGGCGAGGAGCTCGCCGACAACCTCGGCGGCCGCGAGGTCTGGTGCACCGAGGTCGGCGCCGTCCTCGGCGCCCACGTCGGGCCGGGCATGGTCGCGGTCTGCGTCGCGCCACTGGTCATGTAGGCGGTTCTCCACAGGTAGCGACGACCCGGTGGCGAGCGGCTCCAGGGCTGCCTAGCGTCGCGGGCATGGGGTCTCGGCCGGTACGACGCAGCGCCGCGCACGAGCAGGCGGTGGCGAGGCGGCTGGAGCTGCTCGGGGCGGAGCTGGCCGGTTTCCGGGGGACCGCTGCGCCGACCGAGGACCCTGAGGAGCTGACCCACACGCGGGTCCGGCCGGGTCGGGTGCAGTTCTCGGCGCCGCCGACGGTCGACGTACCCACGCCAGGGCGGCACGCCTCCCGCGGCCGGCTCGCCCTGGGCCCCGCGCAGCTCGCGGTCGTCGGGCTCGTGGTGCTGGCCGGCGTCGCCGCGGCCGCGTGGTGGCTGCTCGGCGGTGGCTCCGAGGAGGTGGCGGTCCCCGAGCCCGCGGCGGCCAGTGAGCTGGTCAGCGTCAGCACCCCGGGGGAGGCCTCGGCGGCGGTCGCGACCGGGTCCGTGACCGTCGACGTCGCGGGCAAGGTACGCCGTCCGGGCATCGCCGTGCTCGACGCCGGGTCACGCGTGGTCGACGCCCTGAAGGCCGCGGGCGGAGCGCGGGGCGGCGTCGACCTGACCGGTCTGAACCTCGCGCGAGTGCTGGTCGACGGCGAGCAGATCCTGGTCGGGCTGAGCCCGCCGACCGGCGTGGCGGCCGGGGTGTCGGGCTCGACCGCGCCCTCCGCGGCGATGGTCAACCTCAACACCGCCGACCAGGTGGCGCTGGAGTCGCTGCCGGAGGTCGGGCCGGTGACCGCGCAGGCGATCCTGGCCTACCGGACCGAGCACGGCGCGTTCTCCTCGGTCGACCAGCTCCTGGACGTGGACGGCATCGGGGAGGCGACGCTCGCCCAGATCACGCCGTACGTGACGTTGTGAAGGACGGGGTGAGACCGACCGACCTGCGGATGCCGTTGCTCGGACTGGCCGCCTGGGCCGGGTCGCTGCTCACCGGGGCGCCGTGGGTGGTCGCTCTCGCGGCCTGGCGCCACTCGTCCTGCTCGCCCTCGGGCTGCGCCCGGCGGCCTGGACGGCCGTCGGGATGGTGGTGGTCTGCGCGGCGGTGCTCGGGGTGGCCCTGACGAGGGCCCAGGCCGTCCGCGACGGACCGGTCGCGGAGTCGGCGAGGGTACGTGCGCTCGCGACGCTGACCGGCACGGTCGCCGCCGACCCGCGGTCGATCGAGGGGAGGTTCGGGCCGCAGGTACTCGTCCGGGTCGCCGTGGGCCGCCACCAGCCGGTCCTGGTGTTCGGCGACGCCGACTGGCAGCGGGTGGCGATCGGGGAGCGGGTGCGGTTCACCGGACGGCTGGGGCCGTCCGACGACCGGGACGTCGCCGCGCTGGTCACGCCGCGCGGGCCCCCGGAGGTGCTGGGACGCGCGGGGACCGGCTGGCGCGCGACCGAGGCCCTGCGAGCCGCGATCCGGGACTCGGTGGCCCACCGCCCCGCGGCGCAGCGGGCGTTGGTGCCGGCCCTGGTCGACGGCGACGACGCCGCGATGCCCGAGGAGCTGACGCAGGACTTCCGGACGACGGGCCTGACCCACCTGACGGCCGTGTCGGGCACGAACCTGACGCTGGTCGTCGGCTTCCTGCTCGTCGTCGCCCGCTGGGTCGGCGTGCGCGGCCGGTGGCTCGGGCTGGTCGGCCTCGCCGGGATCGTCGGCTTCGTGCTGCTCGCGCGGACCGAGCCGAGCGTGCTGCGCGCGGCCGCGATGGGCACGGTGGCGCTGGTCGGGCTCGGCCGGGGTGGCTGGCACCGCGGCGTGCGCGGCCTCGGCGTGGCCGTGGTGGGGCTCCTCCTGCTCGACCCGGGGCTCGGGCGCACGGCCGGCTTCGCCCTCTCGGTGCTGGCGACCGCCGGCATCCTGCTCGTCGCGCCGGCCTGGCGCGACGCACTCGCGCGCTGGCTGCCGCGCTGGCTGGCCGAGGCGGTCGCGGTCCCCGCCGCCGCCCAGCTCGCCTGCACGCCCCTGGTGGCGCGCATCTCCGGGTCAGGTCAGCCTGGTGGCGGTCGTGGCGAACCTCCTCGTGGCCCCGGCCGTCGGCCCGGCGACGGTGCTCGGCCTGCTGGGTGGCGTCGTCGGCCTGCCCTCCGGACGCGCTCGGCCGGCTGGTCGGCACGCTCGCGTCCTGGTGCGTGGCGTGGATCGTCGAGGTGGCCGAGCGGGGCGCCGCGCTCCCGGGAGCGGCGCTGGACTGGGGCACGACGGCCGGGTCGATGGCCTTGCTGGTGGCCGTGACGGCCGCGGTGCTGTGGGCCGGCCCGTGGGTGCTGAGGCGGCGCGTCGACCGGCGCCGCGGCCTGTGTGCTGCTGCTCGCCGTCACCGTCTTCGGCCCGCCCACACCGGGGTGGCCACCGAGCGGGTGGGTCTTCGCCGCCTGCGACGTCGGCCAGGGCGACGCGCTCGTCCTGCGCGCGGGGCCCGGCTCCGCGGTGGTCGTGGACGCCGGACCGGACGCCCGGCTCGTCGACGCCTGCCTCCGGCGGCTCTCCGTCGACGAGGTGCCGTTGCTCGTCCTCACCCACTTCCACGCCGACCACGTCGACGGGATCGCCGGCGTGCTCGCCCACCGCCACGTCGGCGCGATCGAGGTGACCCGGCTGGCTCGACCCGCCCGGCGGTGTCGCGGAGGTCGCAGCCGCGGCGCGCGACGTCGGGGTGACGCCCGAGGTGGCGACGTACGGCGGGGCGCTCGCCGTCGGCGACGTCTCGCTGCAGGTGCTGTGGCCGACGCCCGACTCGCCGACCACGGGACCGGGCGACGGCAGCACCGCCAACGAGGCCAGCGTCGTGCTGCTGGCCGAGGTGGCCGGCGTCCGCCTCCTGCTCACCGGGGACGTCGAGCCCGAGGGCCAGCAGGCCCTGGCGCGGCTGCTCCCCGGCCTGCGGGTCGACGTGCTCAAGGTGCCGCACCACGGCAGCCGCTACCAGGACCTCGACTGGCTGGACTCCCTGGGTGCACGGGTCGCGGTCGTCTCGGTCGGTGCGGACAACGACTACGGGCACCCGGCGGCGGAGACGCTCGACGACCTGGCCGACCACGGCACCCGCGTGCTGCGCACCGACCGTGACGGCGACGTCGTGGTCGCGGTCCGGGAGGGACGCCTGGTCGCGTCACGATGACCCGTCGGCGACGCTGTGGCAGGCTGGCACCCGATGTCGGACGAGCGACGCGGGGCCCGAAGGCCGAGGACGTGCTGGGCCGGGTCACCCTGGTGACCGGCAAGGAGGAGTTCCTCAACGAGCGCACCGTCGTGGCGGTCCGGGAGGCGGTCCGCCGTCACGACGCCGAGGCCGAGATCTCCGAGGCCCAGGGGGGTGGGCTCACGCCTGGCGGAGCTGGGCGAGATGGCCGCGCCGTCGCTGTTCTCGAGCACCCGCTGCGTGGTGGTCCGGGCGCTGGAGAACCTCCCCGACGAGTCGGTCGACGGCCTGCTCGCCTACGCCGCCGCGCCGGCCGAGGACGTGGCGCTGGTGCTCGTCCACGGGGGCGGCCCGAAGGGGTCCGGCGTGCTGACCAAGCTGCGCAAGCTCGCGCCGGTCACCGAGGTGAAGTCCGAGGAGCTCGCGGCTCGGACTACCCGGGCTTCGTGACCGAGGAGGTGCGGCACCACGGCTCGAGCATCGACAAGGACGCCGCGTCCTTCCTGGTCTCGGCCGTGGGGCAGGACCTCCGGTCCCTGGCCGCGGCCGCCGACCAGCTGACCAACGACTTCCCGGGCGAGCCGCTCGACGGTGGACAAGGTGCAAGCACTACTTCGGCGGCCGCGCCGAGGCGAAGTCCTTCGCGGTGGCCGACGCGGCGTTCTGGGGTCGCCGCCGGGTCGCGCTGGAGGAGCTGCGCTGGGCGCATGGACGGCGGGACCGCCCCCGGTGCTGGTCACCTCCGCCTTCGCCGGGTCGGCGCGGGCGTGGCCCGCTACAAGTCCGCGCCGCGGGGCATGCGTGAGGCCGAGCTGGCCCGCGAGGTCGGCGTGCCGCCCTGGAAGCTGCGCACCATCCGCGACCAGTCGCGGGGCTGGACCGACCCCGCGATCGCCCGGGCGATCCGGGCCGTCGCCGACGCCGACGCCGACATCAAGGGCAAGGCCAGCGACGCGGCGTACACCCTCGAGCGGCTCGTGCTGACCGTCACCGGGCTGCGCGACCCGCCGCCGAGCCGAGCAGCCCGGCGTCCGGACAGCACGAAGAGCCCGGCCGGGGTGGTCGGGCGGGTCGGCTGAGCGGCAGGCGTCAGAGCGACGCGGCGCGCTTGGCGATGGCCGACTTGCGGTTGGCGGCCTGGTTCTTGTGGATGACGCCCTTGGAGGCGGCCTTGTCGAGCTTCTTCCCGGCGTCCTGGCCGAGCGTGACGGCCTGGTCCTTCTCGCCGGCGTCGGCGGCCTCGCGGAACTTGCGCACGGCGGTCTTCAGGCCGGACTTGACGGCCTTGTTGCGCTCGTGACGCTTCTCGTTCTGCTTGATCCGCTTGATCTGGGACTTGATGTTCGCCACTGCATGAGCCTCGTTCGGTCGTGACTGGACAGAGATGTGAAGACGGTGGGCGGCGCCGCGGCGGCGGCGCACACGCGAAGGGCAACGATACCGGAGGTCGCGGAGCGGCAAAATCCCGCAAAACCGCAGGTCAGGAGATGCCCAGCCGGCGCTCGGCGCCGCACCAGCAGGCTACGGGAGACGCTGATCCGGAAGTCGTTGAGGGTCGGCAGGTTCATGTCCACGCGCCGTGTGGGCCCGCAGGGCGAGGGCCGTGGCGAACCCCACCAGCCAGGCGTCGACGGCCAGGTCGCCCGCGGCGGCCAGCTCCGGGGAGGACGCCAGGGAGGCGTCGAACCACGGATCCTCGACCCGCTCGAGGCGGGCCAGCAGCGGGTCCACCCAGCCCGGCCCCACCGACGCACCTCCCCAGTCGAGGAAGACCAGCTCCCGGTCGGCCGCTCGAGCAGGTTGTCGGTGCGGATGTCGAAGTTCACCAGGCGTACGTCGTGCTCGGCCAGCCCGCGGACCAGCGGCTCCCAGGTCGCGGTGTCGCGACGGACCCAGTCGGGGAGCAGGTCGGGCGGGATCTCCTCAGCCCGGGCGACCGCGTCGGCCCAGGTCCTGTGAACTGCTGGCGCAGGTCGGCCAGTCCGCCGTTGTCCGGGTCCGGGGCGGGCGGGTCGGGCACCCGCTCGGTCAGCACGCTGACCCAGCACCTCGGTCTCGCGCAGGAGCAGGTCCATGGTCGCGTCGTCGTCGAGGTCGGGATGGCGTGCCCTCGACGTCCTCGAGCAGGACCGCGACCCAGTCCCCGTCGTCGTAGGACGCCAGCAGGTCCGCCCACAGCTCGTGCGAGCCGATCAGCGAGAGGACGGTGATCTCGCGCCGGAACAGGATCGGCGTCATGGGGTTCAGCTCGACCCCCACGGCCTTCACGAACGCCCGTGTCCCGTCCTCGCAGACCAGCCTCGTCGCGCAGCCGGGCGACATGCCACCCACCTGGTCGGGGGCCTCGACGACCGGCGACCCGAGGGTGTCGGCCACCCACGCCCGGACGTGGTCGGGCATCGCCACCCAGGGCGCGCGGACGCCGACGGCGCGCGGGCTCACCAGCCTCGTCGTTCCGAGAGCCACTGCCAGAGGACCTCGCCCTGCCAGCGCTGGTGGTCGCGGATGTGGGGCGAGGTCGGCGGCACCGGGTCGTCGGCGGACTTGAGGAAGTACCCGACGACCAGTGCCAGCACGATGTCGACGTGCTCGGCCGGCACGTCGCGCAGCAGCGGCCGGGTGGCCAGGACCGCCTCGACGTCGAGGCCGTCGCCGCGCGGACCGATGAGGAGGAAGAGGGAGTCCAGCCAGGCGGCGCCACGGGTCGGCCAGTTCCAGTCGCAGAAGAGCACGAGCCGTCGGCGAGCAGCAGCATGTTGTCGTCGCGGACGTCCATGTGGACCACGCTGTCGCCGGCCGTCACGTCCGCGAAGCGCCGGGCGAGGCCGGCGGCCTCGGCGCGTGGGCGAGGTCCGGCCGGGTGGCCGCCACGTGGTCCCAGTACGCCGGCCAGTCGGCCGAGCTCGTCGGCGAACGAGTCGAGGAGCAGCCCGGGCGGAGCCGGCGTCAGCTCGCGGGCGACCACCTCGAGGGCGTCGAGCCCGGCGTCCAGGTCGGCCTGACGCCAGGGCCGGCGCGGCGTACGCGCCTCGACGTGCTCGATGCCGAGCACGACCCACTCGCCGTCCTCCACCCACAGCAGGCGGGGCGCGGGGACCGACGTCGGCAGGGCGGCCAGCTTGCGGGCCTCCTCGCGGTAGGACTCCGCGAACATCCGCTGGGCCTTCGCCGACGCCGCCTTCACGAAGTGCTTCGTGCCGTCGGCACACGTGAGCACCGAGGCGAAGCCCGGCGTGAATCCGCTGGCCTGGGACACGGCGTCGACGACGGCAGAGCCGCAGTGTCGCTCGATGAGCGCGCGCACGGCCGGCGGCAGGTGCGGCCAGGTCAGGCGCTGGGCGGTCCGTCCGTGCGGGATCGTCGTGGGGATGGCGGTCACCCGCTCATCCTTCACGACGACCCCAGGACGGGCTACGGGGTTAGCAGCCGCACGTGTAGTAGGTGATGTCCCAGTGGCTGCCCTCATGAGCAGGATCGCGAGTCGACCCGCCAGGCGAGCCCCAGCCCGGTCAGGGGAGCTGGCGGCGCAGGGCGTCCAGGTCGACCACGACGATCCGGCCGCGACCGACCTCGAGCAGGCCCTGGTCGACGTACCGACGGAGCACCTGGTTGACCGAGGGCCGCGTGCCCCCGACGAGCTCGGCCAGCTCGTCCTGGGTGAGCGGGATCGTGACGTGACCGTCGCGGGCCTGGTAGGTCTCCGCGAGCCGCACGAGACGGCGTACGACGCGCACCTCGAGCGCGTCGTACATCGCCTCCACCAGGAGCCCGGACAGCTCGTCGACCCGCTGCACCAGGATCTGGGTGACCAGCCGTTCCATGCGGGGGTTCCGGTCGCACAGCTCGTGGAAGACGTCCGCCGGGATGCTCAGGGTGCGCACCGTCTCCAGGGCGGTGACGGTCGCGGTGCGCTGGCCGGCGTTGCGGTTGAGCAGCGAGACCTCACCGAAGTGCGAGTCGGGCCCGAGGATGTTGACGATGGCGGTCTCGCCCGACGGCTTGGTGAGCCGCACCGCGACGTGGCCGTCGAGCACGATGTGGAAGCTGTCGGACTTGTCGCCCTCGTTCACCAGGTTCTCGCGGCGGCTGTAGTGGTTGACGCGGCTCGCCTTGAGCAGGCGTTTGGCGTCGTCGTCGGGCAGCGATCGCAGGAGGACGGGCATCTCCACGAGCGTCAGTCAAACACCCCGCGCGCGGCTGCGGCGAGGCGACCCGGCGAGTACGGTGTGCGCGACGGTCGACTCGTGGGGGAACGGGGAAGCGTGGCCACACTCGAGGACGTGCTCGGACGATCAGTGCGGGCCACCCGCGCGCTGTTCGCGGCGGCGGCCTGCTCGGTGGCCCTGGTCGACGACGAGGGCGAGACGCTCACCTACGTGGTGGCCGACGGGGCCGGTGCCAAGGAGATCGTCGGCGTCAGCATCCCGGTCGGCCGCGGGATCGGCGGCTGGGCCGCGATGTCGGGGCAACCGATCGCCGTCCGCGACGTGCAGAGCGACCCCCGGTTCGCCCGTGACGTGGCCGAGTCCACCAACTACGTGCCCTCGGCGATCCTCGCCGCCCCGCTGATGACTCCGGACGGCGACGTGATCGGCGTGACCTCCGTGCTCGACGCCTCGGTGGACGAGGCGAGCGACTGGACCCTCCACGTCCTCGGCACCCTGGCCAGCCACATGGCTCTCCTGGTCATGGGCGTCCGGGACGCCGCCCCCGCACCGCCGGGCACCGAGGGTCTGGACGAGCTGGGCGGCGAGGTGCTGCGCGTCGTCCGCGAGTGGCGGGCGAACCACACGCAGTGACCGTCACCCCCGCATGGTCCGGTGCCTTCGACCGGGGCAGCCTCGAGTCCGTGCTGACCCTGCCGATCGACGAGGTCCGCCGCTGGGCGTTCGAGGGCGGCACGGGGGCGGGCGTCAAGGTCGCGGTCATCGACAGCGGCGTGGACGGTGACCACCCCCGCGTCGGCGGCGTGGACGGCGGCGTCGCGTTCGTGCTCGACGCGTCGGCGGAGCTGGGGTACGTCGAGGTCGAGGGCCCGCACGAGGACCTGGTCGGCCACGGCACGGCGTGCGCCGCGATCATCCGGTCCATCGCCCCGGACGCGGAGATCTTCAGCGTCCGGGTGCTGGGCGCGAACCTCAAGGGCCGCGGCGCCCTGCTGCACGCCGGCATCGAGTGGTCGGTCGAGCAGGGCATGCACGTCGCGAACCTGTCGCTGTCCAGCAAGGCGGAGGCGATGTTCGCGCCCCTGCACGAGGTCGCCGACCAGGCGTACTTCTCCGGCACCGTGCTGGTCTGCGCGGCCAACAACCTCCCCGGTCCGACGTACCCCTCCCAGTACTCCTCGGTGGTCTCGGTCGCCGCGCGCCCGGGGGTCGAGGACCTGGCCCTGGCCTACAACGCGCACCCGCCGGTCGAGTTCGGCGCCCGCGGGATCGACGTCGACGTCGCCTGGACCAACCGAGGGTCGATCACCGCGACCGGCAACAGCTTCGCCGCACCCCACGTCACCGGCATGGTGGCGCTGCTGCGCGGCAAGCACCCCTGGCTGACGCCCTTCCAGGTCAAGGCCGTGCTGCACGCCGCCAGCGACAACAGCGTTCGGGGGTGATGGAGCCTTCCGTCTTGTGTCACGTAGATGACAGACGCCGGTCGGATACAGGAGCAATGTGCACAACACCAACCAGCGATGACCAGAACAACCGAAGGAGCGGGACCATGAACGAACAGTCCGACACCCAGGGCTTCGAGAACGACGACGTGGAGGCCCACCGCATCCCGGCGCACCTCAACGACGACACCGACAAGGCCGGCCTCGCCGAGGACGACACCGAGGGCCACCTCCGCTCGTTCGTCGACGGCCCGGACGGCGACGAGGACGTCGAGGGTCACCGCATCCGCGCCGAGCGGGTCCGCAGCGACATCGAGCTCGACGACGACGTCGAGGGTCACCGGGCCGCGATGGTCGACGGTCCCGACGACGACGACGACGTCGAGGGTCACCGGGCCGTCATGGTGCAGCCGCCGCGCGACGCCGACAACAGCGGCAACCAGTTCTGGACTGCGTGACGCGTCTCGAGACCCGGTGACGGACAGACGGCCGCGACACGTACGGCGGGGACCTCCGGGTCTCCCGCCGTTTCACGTCTGCTGGGCACCCTTTGGGAGAATGGAGCGTGCCCTCGTCCCCGCCGCCCGTGAACCAGCCGGGCAGCACCGACCCCGCGCTGCTCCGCAACTTCTGCATCATCGCCCACATCGACCACGGCAAGTCGACGCTGGCCGACCGGATGCTGCAGCTGACCGGTGTCGTGGACGAGCGCAGCGCCCGGGCGCAGTACCTCGACCGCATGGACATCGAGCGCGAGCGCGGCATCACGATCAAGAGCCAGGCCGTCCGGATGCCCTGGACCGTGGAGCCCGTCCCCGCCGGCCAGGTACAAGTTGCCGAGCCCGGCACCTACGTGCTGAACATGATCGACACGCCCGGCCACGTGGACTTCACCTACGAGGTCTCGCGCAGCCTGGAGGCCTGCGAAGCCGCCGTGCTCCTCGTCGACGCCGCGCAGGGCATCGAGGCCCAGACGCTCGCCAACCTGTACCTCGCCCTCGGCGCCGACCTGCACATCATCCCCGTGCTCAACAAGATCGACCTGCCGTCGGCGCAGCCGGAGAAGTACGCCGCCGAGCTCGCGCACATCATCGGCTGCGACGTCTCCGACGTGCTCCTCACCTCGGCCAAGACCGGAGCCGGCGTCACCGAGCTGCTCAACGAGATCGTCCGGCAGACCCCCGCCCCCGTCGGCGACGCCGACGCCCCGGCGCGGGCGCTCATCTTCGACTCCGTCTACGACACCTACCGCGGCGTGGTCACCTACGTCCGCGTGATCGACGGCCACCTCAGCCACCGCGACCGCATCAAGATGATGTCGACCAACGTCGTGCACGAGATGCTCGAGGTCGGCGTGATCAGCCCGGAGCCCCTCAAGAGCAGTCGCATCGGTGTCGGCGAGGTCGGTTACCTGATCACCGGCGTGAAGGACGTCCGCCAGTCCCGGGTCGGTGACACCGTCACCAGCCAGCACCACGGGGCGACCGAGGCGCTGGGCGGCTACAAGCACCCCAACCCGATGGTCTACTCCGGTCTCTACCCGATCGACGGCGACGACTACTCCGACCTGCGCGACGCCCTCGAACGCCTCCAGCTCAACGACGCGGCGCTCGCCTACGAGCCGGAGACCTCGGGTGCGCTGGGCTTCGGCTTCCGCTGCGGCTTCCTGGGCCTGCTGCACATGGAGATCGTGCGCGAGCGGCTCGAGCGCGAGTTCGACCTCGACCTCATCTCGACGGCCCCCAACGTGGTCTACGACGTGGTCATGGAGGACGGCAAGGTCATCGAGGTGACCAACCCGAGCGAGTACCCGAGCGACGGCAAGATCGCGGAGGTCCGCGAGCCGGTCGTCAAGGCCACGATCCTGAGCCCGGCGGAGTACATCGGGACGATCATGGAGCTGTGCCAGTCCAAGCGGGGCGCGCTCGGCGGCATGGACTACCTGTCCGAGGACCGGGTCGAGATGCGCTACACGCTCCCCATGGGCGAGATCGTCTTCGACTTCTTCGACCAGCTGAAGTCGCGCACCAAGGGCTACGCCTCGCTCGACTACGAGCGCTCCGGCGACCAGGCCGCCGACCTGGTGAAGGTCGACATCCTGCTCCAGGGTGAGCCGGTCGACGCGTTCTCGGCGATCGTGCACCGCGACGCGGCGTACGCCTACGGCGTGATGCTGGCCGGCAAGCTCAAGGACCTCATTCCCGCGCCAGCAGTTCGAGGTGCCCATCCAGGCCGCGGTCGGCGCTCGCGTGATCGCGCGGGAGACCATCCGGGCGATGCGCAAGGACGTCCTCGCCAAGTGCTACGGCGGCGACATCACGCGCAAGCGCAAGCTGCTGGAGAAGCAGAAGGAGGGCAAGAAGCGGATGAAGATGGTCGGCCGCGTCGAGGTCCCCCAGGAAGCCTTCATCGCCGCGCTCTCCACGGGGCAGACCGGCGAGAAGGCCGGCAAGAAGTAGCCCTCCCGATGGAACCGAATGCTCTCCTCGTGACTCTGGACGTGTGACAGCAGTTCTCGAGGAGAGGTCTCACGGATGGTGCGCACACCCGCATGGGAGGCGGAGTACGTCGAGTACGTCGCCGCGCGCCAGCGCTCCTTCATGCGGGCGGCGTACGCCATGCTCGGCAGCTGGCCGGCGGCGGAGGACGCCGTGCAGACCACGCTGACCGAGCTGTACGCGCGGTGGCCGAGGATCTCGTCGGGCAACCCCGAGGCCTACGGGCGCCGCACCCTGGTGAACACCTGCATCGGCGTCTCCCGCAAGCGCAGGCGCGAGGTCGTCACCGACCGGGTGCCCGAGGTGGCGACGGGAGACGGACAGGCGCCCGTCGACCTGATGGACGCCCTGGCCCGGCTCTCGGTCCGGGACCGCGCCGTCGTCGCGCTGCGCTACCTCGAGGACCTGTCGGTCCGCGAGGTGGCGCTGGCCCTGGACCTCCCCGAGGGGACGGTCAAGAGCCAGTGCGCGCGAGCGCTGACCCGGCTGGAGGCCCTGCTGTCGCCGGCCGAACCGACTGGAGGGAACCCATGACCATCGAACAGCAGCTCCGCGACCGGTTCGACCGCGTCACAGGGGCCGACGTCCCCACTGCGGACCTGTCCGCGCGCCATCGCGGGCGGTCGGCGGAAGCGTCGCCGCCGTGCGGGCGCGTACGCCGTCGGCTCGCTGGCCGTGGCGGCAGTCGCGACCTCGTTGGTGGTGCTGCCCCGGCTCGGGGAAGAGGCGACCACCGCCACCCCGGTGGCGGATGCAGGGGCGAACGACGGCACCTTCGTGTCCGGCACGACCATCGACACCGACCTGGCCGCCGCCGTCGCCGCGGCCGACCCGTCGCTGCCCGACCCGCGGGACGTCTACCCGAGCGACTGGAACCACGACGGCCCGATCCCCGACGCCGACTTCGCGAACGCCACCGAGTGGCAGCTGGTCTACGACCTCGCGCCGAAGGTCCAGCTCCTCGTCTACGTCGGCACGACCATCCCGGGGCAGCCGTCCGTGCAGCCGGTGGGGCAGGTCGTCACGGACCACCACGGCATCGGCGACCCGATGGACGAGATGTGGTTCCAGAGCATGCTCCAGCGCGCGGACGGTCGGTTCGTCGACGCGATCGAGGAGGTCACGGCGTCCGACCCGCAGGCGGGCGAGCGGCTCCGCGTGCTCACCGACGCGCAGACCGAGGCGATCGCGCAGGCGGCCGGACTCGACTTCCCCGACCCGGTCGAGCCGCCGCCCGCCCCGTAGCATCCGGCGGGTGCCGCGCGAGCCCCTGTCGAGCCCCGTCCCTCGGGCCGTCGCCGTCGTCGAGCGCGACGGCAAGGTGCTGGTGATCCGCCGTCACCTCGACGGACGCGACTACGCCGTGCTCCCGGGCGGCGGGATCGAGGACGGCGAGAGCGCCGCGGCGGCGTGCGTCCGTGAGCTGCGCGAGGAGTGCGGTCTCGACGGGACGGTCGACCGAGCTCCTCCTCGAGGGCGACCACGGCGGCCGGCCGGCGACGTACTTCCGGGTCGGCGCGCCTGACGGGCGAGCCCGTGCTCGGCGGCGAGGAGGCCGACGAGCAGGACGACGACAACCAGTTCCACCCGATGTGGGCGAGACCGAAGGACCTCGCGCTGATGGGGCTGCTGCCCGAGGGCCTGGGCGAGCTGGTGGTCGGCTGGCTGTGGCCGCTGAACGTCCGCCGGGCCGGCGGTGACGCCGACTGGGCAGGTCGTCGGACGGCTGTGGCAGCTCTACCTGCACGACCTGAGCGAGCTGCGCGGGACGACGCCGCGACCGGACGGCACGTTCAAGGGCTGGCACCCGGGCTGGGACGACCGCGCCGACCCGGACCGGGCGGCGTACGTGCTGCGACTCGGCGACCGGCCGGTCGGCTTCGCGCTGCTGCGCGGGCTGGCGGGCGAGGTGCGGCACATGGGCGAGTTCTTCGTCGCCCGGCCCGCGCGCGGGGCCGGCCGGGCGCGCTGGTTCGCCGAGCACGTGCTGCGCGCGCACCCGGGCCGCTGGGAGATCGCCTTCCAGGAGGACAACGTGAAGGCGGCGAAGTTCTGGCGCCGGCTCGGCGCCGAGGTGCTCACCGACGTGCGCGAGGAAGGCCGGGAGGTACCCGGGCAAGCCGTACCTCCCCGCGGACCGCTGGCTGTTCGGCACGAGGGTGCCGTGACCCTCGACCTGCCGGTCGGCGTGCTCGGCCATGCGCGACCGCGGCGAGGACTGGGCCGCCTGGGTGGACCGGCTCCCCGGGCTGGCCGCCGAGCTGCTCGAGGAGTGGGAGCTGACCGTCGACGGCGCGCTGATGCACGGCTTCTGCTCGCTGGTGGTGCCGGTGCGGACGCAGGACGGGCAGCCGGCCGTCCTGAAGCTGCACGAGGACCTCGAGGACGAGTCCGAGCACGAGGCGCTCGCACTCCAGCGCTGGCACGGCGACGGCACGGTGCTGCTGCTCCGAGCCGACCCGCGCCGCTGGGCGTTGCTCCTGGAGCGGCTGCACCTGCGCGACCTCACCACGGTCGGCGACACCGAGGCGTGCGAGATCGTCGCCGGGCTGTACGGCCGGATCCACGTGCCCGCACTTCCGCAGCTGCGCACGGTCACGTCGTACGTCGAGCGCTGGACCGATGACCTCGAGGCCCTGCCGCGCGATGCGCCGATCCCGCGGCGGATGCGCGAGCAGTGCGTGTCCCTGGCTCGCGACCTCGTGGCGGATCCCTCCTCGGTCGGCCGGATCATCCACGGCGACCTGCACCACATGAACGTGCTGGCTGGGGACCGCGAGCCGTGGCTGGTGATCGATCCCAAGCCGATGAGCGGCGACCCGCACTACGAGATCGCGCCGATGCTGTGGAACCGCTGGGAGGAGATCGTCGCCGGCGACGCCCGCACCAACCTCCGCCGCCGCTTCCACACCCTCGTCGACGGCGCGGGGCTCGACGAGGACCGGGCCCGCGACTGGGTCGTCGTCCGGATGATCCACAACGCGTCCTGGGCCGTCATCGACGGCGACGCCGACGAGGACTACCTGACCATGTGCTTCACCATCGCCAAGGCGGTCCAGGACTGAACCCGGCAGGCCTCGTTTCCGTGATCATGGGCAGAGGAGGAGGTGACGTGGCCGACCACACCAGCCAGTCGGGACCCGTGGCGTTGATGCAGCAGCTGCACGACGAGCACGCGGGCGCGCTCTGGGGCTACTGCCTGCGCCTGACCGGGTACGACCGGCCGCGTGCGGAGGACCTCCTCCAGGAGACCCTGCTGCGCGCCTGGCGGAGCTCGCGGCTCCTCGACGAGTCCCGCGGTTCGGTCCGGTCCTGGCTCTTCACCGTGGCCCGCAACATCTCCATCGACGAGTGGCGGACCCGCCGCGGGCGCACCGAGCTGAGCGTCGCCGAGCCGCCCGAGCCGGACGGCACCACCGGTGCCCGCGACCACACCGACCAGCTGCTGCTCTCCTGGGTGGTGGCCGACGCGATCGCCAAGCTCAGCGAGGACCACCGTGCGGTCCTGCTGCGGTGCTACTACCGCGGCCAGTCGGTCGCCGACGCCGCGCGTGAGCTCGACATCCCCGAAGGAACCGTGAAGTCCCGCACCCACTACGCCCTGCGCGCCCTGCGCCTCGCCCTGGAGGAGATGGGGGTGACCGCATGACCGAGACGCCCTCATGCCCGCTCGCGCACTCCGACGCGGCGTACGTCCTCGGCGCCCTCTCGCCGACCGAGCGCCTCGAGTTCGAGCGCCACCTCCCGACCTGCGCCGCCTGTCGGCGCTCGATCGCGCAGCTCGCCGGCATGCCCGGCCTCCTGGCCCGCGTCCCCGTCGAGGCCGTCGAGGACCCCGAGCCCGTCGACCCCGTCCCACCCACCGTGCTCCCCGCGCTGGTGTCCCGGGTGAGGAGGGAGCAGCGCCGTCGGACGGTGCTGCTGTCACTCGGCGCCGCGGCCGCGGTTGCGGCGGTCGCGGTGGGCGCGGCGGCGTTCCAGGCGACCCGCGACGACTCCCGCCTCCCTGAGGCGGTGCCGTCGAGCACCGCGCCGAGCGTCGCGCCGTTCCAGGACATGGACGTGGTCATCAACTACGGGATGACCGCGAAGGTCTCCCTGACGCCAGGAACCGAGGGCACGAGCCTCCTCGTGAACTGCGCTTACGCCAAGAGCCAGGACGGCAATGACCGCACGTACCACTACGAGCTGGTGCTGGTGACCCGCGACGGGGTGCGTCACCCGCGGATCATGCAGTGGAAGGCCGGGTCCGGCGATAACCTCCGCGGCATCTCAGGGTGGACGGATCTGCAGATCGCCGACATCAAGAGGGTCGAGGTCGTGGGCGAGCGGGGCGACGCAATCCTCCAGCTCGACCTTTAACGCGAGAAGGCGTCCAGGAACCGGTCGCGGAACGAGCTCATCGGCCACTCGGGGGCGTCCTCGCCGGGGCGAAGGCCGCGGTCCCAGTGCCAGCCGTCGATCGCGCGCAGGACCTCGGGGTCGTGGGCGATGACGCTGATCGGTACGGCGTGGCCGCCGGTCGTGCCCGACACCGTGGTGACCGGCCAGTGGTCGCCGAGGGTGATGACGACCAGGTCGTCGTCGGCGCGCTGCTCGAGGAAGGTGGTGAGGGCGTCGAGGGAGTACTGGAGCGACCGCACGTACGCCGCCTTCACCAGGTCCGCGGACCGCCAGGTCTCCTCGCGCTGGGGCCCCTCGTGCTCCATGCCGTCGAACTCCGAGCCGTCCTCGAGCAAGGCCGGGTCGATCATGTGGGGGAGCGGCACCCACGGGTTGTGGCTCGACTCCAGGTCGATCTCGGCCATCACCGGGCCGCGGTCGGGCGGGTCGAGCTCCAGGTGCCCGAACGCGTTCAACGCGAACTGGTCGGGCATCCGGCCGTAGCCGAAGCGCGGTCCCTGGTAGTCCATGTTGGTGGAGTCGTAGAGGTGCTGCCAGTCGTAGAAGTCCACGCCCTCCGGCCACGTCTCGGTGTCGGCGGGGATCATGCCGACCGACCGCCAACCGGCCTTCAGGAACGCGCTGCTCAGGGTCAGGCGGTCGTGGTTCAGCAGCAGGTCGTAGGTGCTCTGGTTGTCGATCCAGAGCCCCGACTGGAGCGTGGAGTGCGCGAACCAGCTCATCGCTCCGAAGGTGGGTGAGGTGAGGTACGCGCTGCGGGTGCGGTACCCCGCCTGGTCGAGGCGGAGGTTGTAGCCGTCCACGCTGTCGCGCAGCTGCGGCGAGGTCGGCAGCCCGTCCAGGGCCACCTTGCCGTAGCTCTCGATGAAGACCAGCAGCACGTCCTTGCCGCGCAGCGCTCGGAGCAGTCGGGAGCCCGGTACGTCGGCGTACCTGTCGACCTTCAGCTGTTCGGCCAGAGCGGCGCGCTCGCGCAGGTTGTCGCGGACCAGCTCGACGTGCTGGGCGGCCAGGTCGATGTCGGTGGCGGCGGCCAACCGCTCGCCGGCGCCGACGCGGGTGCCCGCCACGGCGCCGCCGGCCCACACCAGTGCGAGCACCAGGACCACCCGGCCGGCGACCGGACGATGGCCGCGCGTGAGCCGGGCCGCCCGTAGCACCGCGAGCGGCACGATCACCAGCACTGCGATCATGACGAGCACGGCGAGGACCGACACGGTGTAGGCGTTCGCCGTGCCGAGCGCGTCGCGCAGGAAGCTGATGCCGGCGCCGGCGTACACGGGGTCGCCGATCAGGTCGAACGGTCGGGCGAAGGCGACCGAGATGCCGATGTCCAGCAGCTTGAGGAGGGTGAGCGCGCCCAACGCGACGCCGGCCGCGCCGACCACCCAGGAGGTGGCGCGAGCGGGCAGGACCAGCACGAGACCCACCAGGACCAGGCCCTCGAGGGGGATCCGCGCGAAGGCCGCGAGCGACAGCGACCCGATGTCGGTGGGCAGGACGAGCGCGCCCCACACCAGGAGGACGGCGAGCACGCCGGTGAGGACGGCGGCGCGCGGGTCGGGACGGTGGGGCGCGCGGACCCGCCACAGGTCCCAGGCCTCGTGCGCGAAGGACTCGGTGAGCAGGGCGAGTGCGAGGAGGAGGACGGCGGTGGCGACGGCGTCCGGAAGCAGGCCGCTCGCCGCGACGACCAGCGCGATGCCCTGGAGCGCGGCGACGACCTTGCACCACGGTCGCGGCGGAGCCTGGCCGCGCAGCCAGGGGAGCGGGAGCTTGGCGGCGACGAAGACGTACCTGGCCAGGCCGATGCCCAGCACCCACAGGCCGAGGTCGCGCGCGACGTACGTGCTGAGCACGAGCAGCAGCACGGCGTCGGTCTCCATGTCGAAGCGGGCGCCGAACAGGGAGACGGTGCCCGTACGACGGGCGACCCAGCCGTCGACCGCGTCGAGCGCCAGCGCGACCGATGCGAGGGAGACCAGCAGTGCGGTGGAGACGTCGTGGCCGAACGAGCGGACGACCAGGACCGCCACCCCCACCCCGATGAGGGCGCGGGTGAGCGTCACCAGGTCAGCGGGCCCGAAGGGACCCACCTGAACGCGTCGCACGGCTCCTCCGTGTCTCCTGGCGTGGCGGACGGATACGTTCGATCACACGGATCGACGGCCGGGACGGTTCAGGAGGTGGCGGGTGGCGAAGGCCTTCTGGGTGACCGAGCCCGGCCGCGGCGAGATCCGGACCGAGCCGCTTCCCACGCGCGGTGCGGACGAAGTGCTCGTGCGCACGCTCTTCTCCGGGGTGAGCCGCGGGACCGAGACGCTGGTGTTCCGTGGCGGCGTGCCCGAGAGCCAGCGCGAGCTGATGCGGGCGCCCTTCCAGGACGGCGACTTCCCCGGCCCCGTGAAGTACGGCTACCTCAACGTCGGCGTCGTGGAGGAGGGCCCGGACCCGCTCGTGGGGCGGACGGTGTTCTGCCTCTATCCGCACCAGACGTCGTACGTCGTGCCGGCCTCCGCGGTGACCGTGGTGCCTGATGTGGTCCCGCCGCGCCGAGCCGTGCTGACGGGGACGGTCGAGACCGCGGTCAACGCGCTGTGGGACGCGCGGCCCTTCGTCGGGGACCGTGTCGCCGTGGTCGGCGCCGGGATGGTCGGCTGCTGCGTCGCGCGGTTGCTGGCCCGGATGCCTGGCGTGGAGGTGACGCTCGTCGACGTCGATGCCGACCGCGCGCCGGTCGCCGACGTGTTGGGGGCGACGTACGCCACTCCCTCGGACGCGCCGAGCGACCTGGACCTGGTGGTGCACGCGTCGGCCACGTCGGCGGGACTGCAGACCTCGCTCGACCTGCTGGCGCCGGACGGGGAGGTGCTGGAGCTGAGCTGGTACGGCGACCGACCGGTCACGGTCTCGCTCGGCGGGGCCTTCCACTCGCGTCGGCTGGGAGTCCGGGCCAGCCAGGTCGGCGCGGTGGCCGCGGGACGCCGGAGCCGTCGATCTCTCGCGGATCGCTTGTCGCTGGCCCTCGATCTGCTGGATGATCCGGCCTTCGACGTGCTGCTGACGGGGGAGTCGCAGTTCGAGGAGCTGCCGGCGCTGCTGCCGATGCTCGCCGACGGCTCGGTGCCCGCGCTGTGCCACACGATCGCCCATCCCGTGGGGGGAGCCTGATGTTCACCGTCACGGTGCGCGACCACATGATGATCGCCCACTCCTTCCGGGGCGAGGTGTTCGGTCCGGCCCAGCGACTGCACGGGGCGACGTACGTCGTGGACGCGTCGTTCGCGGGGGCGCGGTTGGACGACGACGGGGTGCTGGTCGACATCGGCGCGGCCACGACCGTGCTCGGCCAGGTGCTGGAGCGGCTGAACTATCGCAACCTCGACGACGAGGACGACTTCGCCGGCGAGAACACCTCGACCGAGATGCTCGCGCGCGTGGTGGCGGACCGACTGGCCGAGCGCCTACGAGCCGGCGAGCTCGGCGCGTCGGCCTCCACGGGCGTGGAGAAGATCGTGGTCACCCTCCACGAGTCCCACGTGGCGTGGGCGAGCTTCGAACGGACCCTGTCCTCGACGTGAGCGTGCTGCACCTGGTCGGCCCGACCGGCCTGTCGGACCCCGCTCGACCGAGCGGGGGGAACGTGTACGACGTCCGGGTCGCCGCCGCGCTGCAGGCGTTGGGCCGCGAGGTATCGGTCCACGAGACCTCGTCGGCCTCGCTCGACCCGGTGCTCGCCGGCGTACCGGACGGGTCGACGGTCCTGGTGGACGGGTTGGTCGGGTCTCTGTCGCCCTCCGCGCTGGCGGCTGCCCGGGACCGGCTGCGCGTGGTGGTGCTGGTGCACCTGCCGGTCGGCCTGCCGCTGGACGGGTCTCCCGCCGATGCCTCCTCGGAGGGGCAGGCGCTGGCGTCGGCCGCCGCGGTGGTGTGCACGAGCCGGTGGACGCGGGACTGGCTGGCGTCGACGTACTCGTTGCCGGTCGAGCGTCTCCACGTCGTCCCGCCGGGTACGGACAAGGGCACCCTCGCCGAGAGCTCGCGCTCCGGCCACCGCCTCCTGTCCGTCGGCGCGATCACCCCGGTCAAGGGGCACGACGTGCTGGTCGCGGCCCTCTCGTCAGTGGCGGACCTCGCCTGGTCCTGGACCCTCGTCGGGGCCTCGGTCGACACCACGCATGCGTCGTCCCTGTGGGCTGCCTCTGCACGGTGCCGGGCTGGACGACCGCGTCACCCTGGCCGGCGCGTTGACCGGCCCCGCTCTCTCCGCGGCGTACGCCGCCGCCGACCTCACCGTCCTGCCGTCGCGCCACGAGACCTACGGCATGGTCGCCACCGAGTCCCTCGCCCGCGGCGTCCCCGTCCTGGCCTCCGACGTGGGCGGGGTACGGGAGGCTCTGGGTACGCCGCTGCCCGGCCTGCTCGTGCCGGCCGACGACCCTTCTTCCTTGGCTGACGCGTTGGGTTCGTGGCTCACCGACGCACCGCTGCGCGGCCGGCTGCAGGCTCTCGCCGCCGACCGCCGGTCGACCTTGTCGGGTTGGGACCGGACCGCCACAGAGCTGGCCGAGGTGCTGGAGGCCGTCGGGCGCTGAGGGTCAGAGCGTCACGGTCACGGTGATGCCATGGGGTCCGTGCCACTGATAGTGGCCTTCGGGCGTTCTCGTGTAGCGCCAGAGTCCGCTGGTCTTGGCGCGGTGGTGTCGCCGGCACAGGCAGGCGAGGTTGTCGGGGTGCGTCTGCCCGGAGGGTCCGTCGGGGTCGTAGGGCTGGATGTGGTCCAGATCGCAGGATCGTGCGTCGCGGGTGCAGCCGGGGAAGATGCAGTGGCCGTCGCGGAGGATGACCAGGTCGCGCATCCACGGCGGCGGGTCGTGCTGGTCGACCGCGCTTCGGCGCTGCATGTTGAGCACGGGTTGGATCACGACCTGGTGGTGGCCG
Source organism: uncultured Actinomycetota bacterium (assembly GCA_963782035.1). Classification (GTDB taxonomy): domain Bacteria; phylum Actinomycetota; class Actinomycetes; order Propionibacteriales; family Nocardioidaceae; genus Nocardioides. The sequence goes on along the minus strand of CAWAIW010000057.1, from coordinate 213,228 downwards.
ACCCAGTCCTTGATCTTGGCCAGGGTCGCGGCGCCGAGCTTCTCGACGGTGCCGACGGCGTTCTGGTCGAGGTCGTCGGCCTCGACGTGCACGTAGGCCTTCATCGTGCTGGGTCGACTTGGTCGCTGGCCGGGGGCGGCGACGTCGAAGGCGGGTTGGCCTGAGATCAGCGCCACGATGAGGCCGAGGGCCTTGATCTTGCGTTCCCCGAGCGGGCTGGTGTCTCCCTCGCGGAGTAGGTGGGCGGCGATGGCACAGACCAGGTCGTAGAAGGACTGCAGGGTCAGGGTGTCCCCGTGGGCGGACAGGTCACTGGTCCCGGCGAACTCACCCGGGGCCGGGTGGGACAGCTCGAGGTCCGAGGCGGTCTGTGACTTCTCTTCGCGGCGCTGTTGCTCCGCGGGGTCGAACTGGGCGGCGGCGTGGGCGACGAGCCGGTCGGTGATGATCGGGCCGCAGCCGATCCGGGCCGCGAGCTGATCGTCGACCCACCGCGCACCCGCCTGGGGGAGGCGCCGGGTCTGTTGGGTGACGCGGCGGGCCTGCCAGGCCGGGATCTGGCCGCGGCGTACTCGTTTCCAGAGTTCGGGGTGGCGGTGGATCAGGTCGAGCACGTCGGCCATCAGGTTGCGCGCGGCGGTTGGCGACCAGTCCATCGCGGTGGCCAGGGCTTCGGGTGCGAACGCGGCGACCGCGGGTGTGCCGGCGCCGCCGAGGGACTCATCGGCGGTGAGCACGTCCATCGAGGGACCGCCGGGTGTCTCGACCCCGGTGTCGTCGGTGGCGGGGTGGAGGACCGCCCACTGGTAGGCCAGCCGCAGACGTCGCAGCTCGATCCGGCGGGACTCGATCTCGACGCGTTGAGCCTCGGCGAGCACGCCGGCGGGGTCGAGGTCGATGACCTCTTGCCACTCGTCGGGTGCCGCGCTCATGGATCTACCCAAGCACCGACCACCGACACTCGAAGGCCGGAATCCCCAGTATCCACAGGGGTTGTGAGAAATAGTTCGAAGAATTCTTGCGGGGTCTCCTGACGGTTGCTGCGCAACCTCCTCGACCAACGCCGATTCGTCTGAACCGCCCCGTACTCACCGCCGTACGGGCAGGGGAGGGAGGGAGGTGGGATGAGCGGACGTACCTGGGCGCTGGTGCGCGTCGCGGCGGGAGCCGGGGTGCTGGGAACGCTGGCGTGGCGTGTGGGTGCCGCGCCCTTCGTGGCGGGGCTGGAGGCGATCGGGCCGGGATCGGTCGCGGCCGCACTGGTGCTCGTCGCGGGAGCGACCCTGTGCAGCGCCGAGCGTTGGCGGCTGATCGCGCGCCGAGCGGGAGTCAGCATCTCCACGCGGGAGGCGGTCATCGCCTACTACCGCTCGCAGTTCCTCAACTCCGTGCTCCCAGGCGGCATCGTCGGCGACGTGCACCGGGCGATCTCACACCGAACCGTGAGGTCCGTGGTGGTCGAGCGGGTGCTCGGGCAGGTGGTGCAGATCGCGGTCGGCCTCCTGGTCGTGCTCGTGGCCTGGCCCGCCGACATCGGGCCGTCCACTCCCGTACTCGCCGCGGTCACGGCCGCCGGCATCGTCGCGCTCGCCGGGCTGGTGCTCGTGCTGACCGACCGGGGGCTGCTGGACGTCGAGAGCGTGCCCGCGGTGCTCGGCCTCTCCGCCCTCGCGGCGGCCGGCCACGCGACCGTCTTCGTGGTCGCGGCCCGCGAGGTGGGCGTCAACGCCAGTACCGGCATCGTCGCGGCCCTGGCGTTCGTCGTGCTGGTCGCGGCCGCCCTCCCGACCAACGTGGCCGGCTGGGGACCGCGCGAAGGGGCCGCGGCCTGGGCCTTCGCGCTGGTCGGGCTCGGCGCGGCGACGGGGACGTCGGTCGCAACGGCGTACGGCGTCCTGGCCATGATCGCGACCCTGCCCGGCGCCGCCGCCCTCCTCCTGACCCGCCAACCCGACCCGGTCGAGCAGCCGGAGCGCGAGGCGGTGGACGCACGTGGCTGACCGTCCGTACATCCTGCTGAGCTGCGGCATCTCGATCGACGGGTACCTCGGCAACGCCTCCAGCAAGCGCCTGCTGCTCTCCAACGACGCCGACCTCGAGCGAGTCGACCGTGTGCGGGCGGCCAGCGACGCGATCCTCGTCGGCGCGCAGACGGTCCGCCAGGACAACCCGCGCCTGCTCGTCCGCAGCCAGGCCGGCCGCGACGCACGCACGGCGAAGGGCCTCAGCCCGACCCCGACCAAGGTCACCGTCACCAACGGCGCGCACCTGGACCCACACGGCCGCTTCTTCGCCACCGGTGACACCGACAAGCTCGTGTACTGCGCGCGACCGGCGTACGACGTCGCTCGCCGTCGCCTCGGTGACGTCGCCACCGTCGTTGACGGCGGTCCCAAGGTCCGGATGCAGGGCCTGGTCGAGGACCTCCACGCCCGCGGTACCCGCCGGTTGATGGTCGAGGGCGGCGGCACGATCCACACCCAGTTCCTCACGGCCGGCCTCGCCGACGAGCTGCACCTGGTCGTCGCGCCCTTCTTCGTCGGCGACTCCCGGGCGCCGCGGTTCGTCGAGGACGGGCGGTTCCCGTGGAACAAGGACCGCCGCGCCACGCTGGCCGACGTGGAGCGTCTCGGCGACGTGGTGCTCCTTCGTTATGCCCTCTCGGACCGATACGAGGACTGAGACAGACCCACCGTGACTTACTACCCGCGCGTAACCACGTGGGTTAGGTTTCCCTCCTACGGTGCGCCGAGGCGGCCCCCTGCCGCCCGACCGAGCTGAGTGCAGGGAGCTTAAATGCCCACCACGATCGACGCTAGCTTCATCGACTCCCTGCCTGCCAACGTGGCGGTGCAGTTCCTCGAGCGGGTCGCGAAGTCACCGCAGCGCGAGGCATTCCGGTACCCCGTCGGGGACGACTGGAAGTCGATCACCTGGAAGCAGGCGGGCGACGACGTCAGCAAGATCGCGGCCGGCCTGCTCGCCCTCGGGATCCAGGCCGAGCAGCGGGTGGGGATCTCGTCGGGGACGCGCTACGAGTGGATCCTGGCCGATCTCGGCATCATGTGCGCGGGTGCGGCCACGACGACCGTGTACCCCTCGACGAACGAGGAGGACACGGCGTACATCCTCAGCGACTCCGAGTGCCGGGTCGTCTTCGCCGAGGACGACACGCAGATCGCCAAGCTCATCGCACGGAAGGCCGAGCTGCCCGCCGTCCAGAAGGTGATCACGTTCGACGGCACCTCCGACGGCGCCGATGACGGGGACTGGGTGATCGGGCTGGCCGAGCTGGAGAAGATGGGCGAGGCCTACCTGGCCGAGCACCCGACCGCCATCGAGGACACCGCCAAGTCGATCGGCGGGGGCCAGCTCGCCACGCTCATCTACACGTCGGGTACGACGGGCCGGCCGAAGGGCGTCCGGCTGCGGCACAGCTCCTGGGTCTACGAGGGTGAGGCGATCCGGGCGCAGGGCATCCTCAGCGAGGACGACCTCGAGTTCCGCTGGCTGCCGATGGCGCACTCGTTCGGCAAGGTGCTGATGTCGACCCAGATGGCGTGCGGCTTCTCCGCGGCCATCGACGGCCGCGTCGACAAGATCATCGACAACCTGGCCATCGTGCGCCCGACGTTCATGGGTGCCGCTCCGCGCATCTTCGAGAAGGCGCACGGCCGGATCATGACGATGCAGGCGGCCGAGGGCGGCGTCAAGGAGAAGATCTTCAACCAGGCCTTCAAGGTCGGCCTCCAGGTCGCGCAGCTCAAGCGCGAGGGCAAGTCGGTACCGCTGCCGCTCTCCTTGCAGCAAGGGGTCTTCGACAAGCTGGTGTTCTCGAAGATCCGCGACCGGTTCGGCGGACGGGTGCGGTTCTTCATCTCCGGCGCGGCCGCGCTCAACCGCGACATCGCCGAGTGGTTCAACGCGGCCGGGATCATCATCCTCGAGGGGTACGGCCTGACCGAGACGTCGGCCGGTTCCTTCGTGAACCTGCCCAGCGACTACCGCTTCGGCACGGTCGGTCCGGTCTTCCCGGCCAGCGAGGTCAAGCTCGGCGAGGGCGACGAGGTCATGATCAAGGGTCCGGGCGTGATGGACGGATACCACAACCTCCCCGAGGAGACCGCCAAGACGCTGACCGACGACGGTTGGCTCAAGACCGGCGACAAGGGTGCCCTCGACGCCGACGGGTACCTCCGGATCACCGGCCGCATCAAGGAGCTCTTCAAGACCTCCGGCGGCAAGTACATCGCCCCGCCCGCGATCGAGGCCAAGTTCAAGGCGATCTGCCCGTACGCCAGCCAGTTCATGGTCTTCGGCAACGAGCGCAACTACGTCGTCGCGCTGGTCACCCTGGACCCCGACGCCCTGCCGGGCTGGGCGGCCGAGAACGGCGTCAGCGGCGACTACGCCGCCATCGTCAAGTCGGACGCGTGCCACCAGATGGTCGCCGGGTACGTCGATGAGCTGAACAAGAACCTCAACCGCTGGGAGACCATCAAGAAGTGGGAGCTGCTCGACCACGACCTGACGGTCGAGTCCGGCGAGCTCACCCCGTCGATGAAGGTCAAGCGCAACGTCGTCGAGGACAACTACAAGGACCTCATCGACAACTTCTACGCGTAACCGTTGATCGGTGAAAGCGACGACCCGGAGCATGACGAACCACGATCACCTCGGGCCCGAAGAGCACGACCTCGGCCTCTCCCACGACCTACCCAAGATCCTCGGCCGACGCGGACTGCTGTCGGTGTTCGGTGACGCCAGCGGTGTCGCGGTGGGTGTGCCGGTGACGGTGAGGCTCAAGGTCTACGACCTCAACGGCGACGACGCGACGCCGCTGGCCGGCGCGGCGGTGTACCTCTGGCACTGCGACCGCGACGGCAGCTACTCGATGTACGACGGCGACGCCGTGGACGAGAACTACCTGCGCGGCGTCCAGGAGGCCGCCGACGACGGCACCCTGTCCTTCACCACGATCTTCCCGGCCTGCTACGCCGGCCGTTGGCCGCACATGCACTTCGAGGTCTACGAGTCGCTCGCCGCCGCCACCAGCGGCACCACCAAGCTGCGCACCTCCCAGCTGGCCCTCCCGCAGGACGTCTGCGAGACGGTCTACGCCACAGAGGGGTACGAGCAGTCGGTCAGCAACCTCGCGAACGTCAGCCTCGACTCCGACGGCGTCTTCTCCGACGGTTACTCGCTCCAGATGGCCAAGCTCACCGGCTCGGTCGAGGAGGGGTTCGTCGCGACGTTGAGCGTCCCGGTGTAGCTCTGTCGTTGCGGAGAATCGGGAAGCGGCCCAGATAATGCAGGCATGCCGTCCGCGCTGCCTCCGGGCGACCCCGCGCCCGAGGACGGCGCCCTCCCGGAGGACGCCGTGGCGGGGCTGGGCCGGCAGCCGTTCGGCATCTACGTGCACGTGCCGTTCTGCACGGTGCGGTGCGGCTACTGCGACTTCAACACCTACACCGTCGAGGACCTCGGGCGGTCGGCCGACACCCGGGGGGCCAGCCGGGCGACGTACGCCGAGGCGGCGATCGAGGAGATCCGGTTCGCGCGCCGTGTCCTGGGCGACGTGGACGTCCCGGTGTCGACGGTGTTCTTCGGCGGCGGCACGCCGACCCTGCTGCGCGCCGGTGAGCTCGGCAGCGTGCTGGCGGCGGTCGCGGCCGAGTTCGGCCTGGCGCCCGACGTGGAGGTGACCACCGAGGCCAACCCCGACTCGGTCGCGGTGTGGGACCTCGAGGAGCTGCGACAGGTCGGGTTCAACCGGATCTCGTTCGGCATGCAGTCCGACGTACCTCACGTGCTCGCGACCCTCGACCGCACCCACGACCCGCTCCGCGTGCCGGCCGTCGTCGGCTGGGCCCGGCAGGCCGGGTTCGAGCAGGTGAGCCTGGACCTGATCTACGGCACTCCGGGCGAGTCGATCGCCGAATGGGAGGCCTCGCTGGAGTCGGCGCTGGCCTGCGCGCCGGACCACATCTCGGCGTACTCCCTCATCGTCGAGGAGGGCACCGCCCTCGCCCGTCGGATCTCCCGCGGCGAGCTGCCGATGACCGACGACGACGACCTCGCCGACAAGTACCTGGTGGCCGACGAACGCCTCCGCAAGGCCGGCATGGAGTGGTACGAGGTCTCGAACTGGGCCCGCGACCACCGCGCCTGGTGCATGCACAACCTCGGGTACTGGACCGGCGCCGACTGGTGGGGCGTCGGCCCGGGCGCGCACTCGCACGTCGGCGGCGTGCGGTGGTGGAACGTCAAGCACCCGGCGGCGTACGCCGACCGCGTCAACGCCGCGGTCAGCCCGGCGTCCGCGCGGGAGGTGCTCGACGCCGAGACCCGGCGGGTGGAGCGCGTCCTGCTGGAGGTGCGGCTGGTGGACGGCCTGCCCGTCGACGCCCTGGACGGGACCGGACGTGCAGCAGTCCCCGGCCTGGTCGGCCGGGGACTGCTGGAGCGGGCGGGGCACGAGCGGCTGGTGCTCACCACCGAGGGCCGGCTGCTCGCCGACGCCGTGGTGCGCGACCTGCTCCCGTGAACGTCAGCTGACGAAGCGCAGGGTCAGCGGGTAGCGGTACTCCTCGCCGTTGACCGCCTTGATCGAGCCCTGGATGAGGAACACCAGCGCCGCGATCAGGAAGACCAGGCCGACGGGGATCACCACGAGCAGCCCGAGGCCGATGGTGACGATCGAGAAGAGGATCGCGGCCGCGCCGTAGATCAGCATCGAGATCTGGAAGTTCAGCGACTCGACCGCGTGCCGGCGGACGAACGCCGACTGCTGGCCGACCGTGAACATGATGGCCAGCGGGGCCAGGAAGCCCATCGCGAGCCAGGCGGCGACGAGCGTGCCCCAGTGCGAGGCGGCCGCCCAGTTGCGGTCGGTCTGGCTGACCTGCTCCTGATTGGCGTAGGAGTAGGCGGGGGTCTCGGTCATCATGTCTTTCTTCCTTCGTGAGTGGTTACCCACGACGTTAGACGCGCACGAGGTCCAGCGGGATCCGTGAAGGCCCTGACCTGCCCCTGACGTAAGTCCCTGATCTCCGCTGGTCGCGGAGGTTGCGCAGCTCGACCAGCGGGGTTCAGGTGACGAAGTCGATGAGCTCCTCGACCCGGCCGAGGAGTGCGGGCTCGAGGTCGGCGTACGAGGACACGCGGCCGAGGATGTGCTTCCAGGCGCGGGCGGTGTCCTCCTGCGTGGCGTGCGGCCAGCCGAGGCGGCGGCAGACGCCCTTCTTCCACTCCTCGTCCCGAGGTACGTCGGGCCACCGGTCGAGGCCGAGGCGCTCGGGCTTCACGGCGGCCCAGATGTCCACGAACGGGTGGCCCACGACGACCACGTGCTGCCCGACGGGGGATCGGCGTACGTCGTCGGCGATCCGGCTCTCCTTCGACCCGGCGACCAGGTGGTCGACGAGCACGCCGACGCGCCGCTCGGGGCCGGGCTCGAAGTCACGGAGATGACCGACGAGGTCGTCGACGCCGGCGAGGTACTCCACGACCACGCCCTCGACCCGCAGGTCGTCGCCCCAGACCTTCTCGACCAGCTCGGCGTCGTGGCGGCCCTCGACGAAGATCCGGCTGGCCCGCGCGACGCGGGCCTCGGCACCGTGGACGGCCACCGACCCGGACGCCGTACGCGTCGGTTTGGCAGGCCCCTGGCGCACGGGTGCCGAGAGGATCACCGGACGACCCTCGAGCAGGAAGCCCGGGCCGAGCGGGAAGGTACGTCGCTTGCCGCGGCGGTCCTCCAGGGTCAGCGTGTCGATGTCCCGGTCGACCGCGACGATCTCACCGACGAAGTCGGTCATCACCTCCTCGACCACCGCGCCCAGCTCGGCCACGGCGGGTACGGCGCGACCGTTCTTCGGCGCACGCCAGTCACCCGCGAGTACGTCGGCGCCGTAGCGGTCTGAGGGCACCGACCAACGCTAGGTGGCCGCCGCCGCCCGGGCGGTCAGGACGCGCCGGTCAGTCCTCGCTGTCGGGAGCCCCGTGGTGGGCGTCCTCGCTGGCGTCGGTGTCCGGGGCGACGGGCTGGTCGTCCTCGTCGCGCTGCAGCGGGTCGATGTGCGGGTCGCCGAGGTCCTGCCGCTCGGCGTCGGCCTCCTCGGCCTCGCCCGCGAGCGGGTTGTCCTCGCCCGGCTGGAGGTCCTCGGGCAGCTGCTCGTCGGGCACGGACACGTCGGTGTACTCGCTGTCGGGCGTCTCGCTCATGCGGCTGGTCTACCGCTCGGCGGGAGGTACGGGCCACACCCCTGGGGGCCGAACTTCCTGGGCGTTTCTGCCGCTTGGTGGGGGTTGCAACCCCCTGGAAGGGAGGTGATACCCGGTCGCACCGGGTATCACGACCCCGGCGCTCACACCAGCGGGAGGCGCTTCTGGGCGCGAGGGAGCTGCTCGTACCCGCGGGCGACGGCGCGGGCGAGCGACGCGGCCGGGAACGGCCACTCGGCCGCGGCGACGGCGTCGGCGACGGGAACGCCCCGGCTGGCCAGGTCGCGGATGGTCTCGGCGACGATGCCGATCTCGTTGCGCTGCTGCTCGACGTACTCCCTGTCGACGACGGCGCCGTGGCCCGGGACGACGACGCTGGAGGACGTCGAGAGGCTGAGCACGGTGTCGAGGGTGAGTGGCCACTCCATGGGGAAGCAGTCGTCGCCGAAGCCCGGCGGGTTGCCCTCCTCGACCAGGTCCCCGGCGAGCACCACGTCGGCGTCCGGGACGCGGACGACCAGGTCGCCCGCGGTGTGACCGCGGCCGGGGTGGACCAGCTCGACCAGCCGGTCGCCGAGGTCCAGGGAGATCGCGGAGGAGAACGTGCGCTCGGGGACCACGACCTCCGTGGCGGCCACGCCCACGTAGCGAGGGTCCTCCTCCTTCGCCGCGTCCGCCCGCACCTCGGCCGCGTGGGCGGGAAGAGTCTCGGCGGCGGTCTCGTGGCAGATCAGCTCGGCGCCCTCGTCCTGGAGGACACCGTTGCCGAAGGTGTGGTCCCAGTGCTGGTGGCTGTTCACGGCGAAGAGCACCGGCTGGCTGCTCACCCGGCGCAGGTCGGCGACCATCTCGCGCGCCAGGTCGGCGGAGGCTTGCGTGTCGAGGACCAGCAGACCGGCCTCGCCCGCCACGATCGAGACGTTGACGTCCAGCCACGGGTACCGGGCCACCCACACGCGGTCGGCGATCTCCTGGAACTCTGTCACGTCGGACGACCCTAGTAGGCTTGGCACTCGGAACCGAGGAGTGCCAACAGGAAGGGGAGCTCGTGCAGGACGACCGCAAGCTCGCCGTCCTGCGCGCGATCGTCGAGGACTACGTCTCGACCCAGGAGCCGGTGGGCTCCAAGGCCCTGGTCGAGCGCCACTCGCTCGGCGTCTCGCCGGCGACCGTGCGCAACGACATGGCCGCGCTGGAGGAGGAGGGGTTCATCACCCAGCCGCACACCAGCGCGGGCCGGATCCCGACCGACAAGGGCTACCGCCTGTTCGTGGACCGGCTCACCAACCTCAAGCCGATGAGCGTGGCCGAGAAGCGCGCGATCGCGTCGTTCCTGGACGGCGCCGTGGACCTCGACGACGTCGTCCACCGCTCGGTGCGGCTGCTCTCGCAGCTGACCCGGCAGGTCGCGGTCGTGCAGTACCCCACGCTCTCCCGGTCCACGGTCCGGCACGTCGAGCTGGTGGCACTGGCCCCGGCCCGGGTGCTGGCGGTGCTGATCCTGTCGACCGGACGGGTCGAGCAGCGCCTGGTCGAGCTCGAGCAGCCGGTCGGTGACGACGACCTGGCCGACCTCAAGCAGGCGGTGCACCGGGCGGTCATCGGCGAGACCATCGCCGCCGCGCTGACCGCCCTGCGCGCCCTCGACCACGGGGGTGCGGCCACGGCCGCCGTGGTGGCCACCCTGGTCGACGCGATGTCCGACCACCGCTCCGACGAGCGGGTGGTGGTCGGCGGCGCCGCGAACCTCGCGAGGTACGGCGACTCCTTCGACCTCGACGTACGCCCCCTGCTCGAGGCGCTCGAGGAGCACGTCGTGCTGCTCAAGCTGCTCGGCGAGGCGCACGCCGGTGGCGTGATGGTGCGCATCGGCCACGAAGGGCCCTACGAGGAGCTCTCCTCGACCAGCGTCGTGTCGACCGGCTACGGCCCGGGGGACGAGACGATGGCCAGCCTGGGGATCGTGGGGCCGACCCGCATGGACTACCCGGGGACGATGGTCGCCGTGCGCGCCGTCGCCCGCTACGTCTCGCGCATCCTCGACGAGGCGTGAGCACAGGACCCGAAGGACGAGAGTGAGTCAGGACCCCTACGAGCTGCTCGACGTGCCGCGTGACGCGGACGCCGACGCCATCAAGAAGGCCTACCGCCGGCTGGCGCGTCAGCTGCACCCCGACGTGAACCCGGACCCGGAGACCCAGGAGCGGTTCAAGGAGATCAGCCGCGCCTACGAGATCCTGTCCGACCCCCAGAAGCGGGCGGCCTTCGACCGCGGCGGCGACGTCTTCGGCAACATGGGCGGGTTCGGCCAGGGCGCCGGCTTCTCCTTCACCGACATCATGGACGCGTTCTTCGGCGGCAACGCCGGCGGCCCGGGCGGGCCGCAGCGGGGTCCCCGACCGCGCACCCGCCGCGGTCAGGACGCGCTCATCCGTCTGGAGATCGAGCTCGCCGAGGCGGCGTTCGGCGTGGCCCGCGAGCTGAAGGTCGACACCGCGGTCGTCTGCACGACCTGTCACGGCGAGGGCACGGCGCCCGGGTCGCAGCCGATCATGTGCGAGACCTGCCACGGCGCCGGCGAGGTCGCCCACGTGCAGCGGTCGTTCCTCGGCGAGATCCGCACGCTGCGGCCCTGCGCGGCGTGCCGGGGCTTCGGCACCGTCATCCCCGATCCCTGCCGCGAGTGCTCCGGTGACGGCCGGGTCCGCTCGCGCCGCACCCTGACCGTGAAGATCCCGGCGGGAGTCGACACCGGCACCCGGGTGCAGCTCGCCGAGCAGGGGGAGGTCGGCCCCGGCGGCGGTCCGGCCGGCGACCTCTACGTCGAGATCCACGTCGCGCCGCACCCCGTCTTCAACCGCCTGGGCAACGACCTGCACACCACGGTCGCGGTCCCGATGTCCGCGGCCGCCCTCGGCACCGCCCTGACGCTGCCCACGCTCGAGGCCGACGTGGTCGAGCAGGAGAGCGACAACGAGGTGGGCGTGGAGACGTCGTTCGAGCTGGAGATCCGGCCCGGCACGCAGTCCGGCTCGACCCAGACCCTGCGCGGGCGCGGCGTGCCCGGCCTGCGAGCGGGCCGTGGGGACCTCATCGTCACCGTGCTCGTCGAGACCCCCACCAAGCTGGACCCTCGTCAGGAGGAGCTGCTCCGTGAGCTGGCGGCGATCCGCCACGAGGAGAAGCCGACCGGCCAGCCCCGCGAGGAGAACCGCGGCATGTTCGGGCGACTGCGCGACGCGTTCAACGGGCACTGAGCCGGCACCGATGAGCCTGCCCGTCCACTGGGTCGAGTCCCTGACCGAGGCCGCGGTGGGCGGGACCATCGAGGTGACCGGCGACGAGGCGCACCACGCCGTCGCCGTACGCCGTCTGCGGGTCGGTGAGTCCGTCGTGCTGACCGACGGCCGCGGCCGGTCGGTGACCGGGCCCGTGTCGGCGACGGCGAAACGGGCGTTCTCGATGACCGTCGCCACGCTGGTCGACGCACCCGAGCCGGCCCCCACCGTCACGGTCGTGCAGGCCGTCCCCAAGGGGGACCGCGGCGAGCTCGCGGTCGAGGTGCTGACCGAGATCGGGGTCGCGCGCATCGTGCCGTGGGCGGCCGCGCGGTCCGTCGCCGTCTGGAAGGGCGAGCGGGGTGAGAAGGCGCTGGCGCGCTGGCGGTCCACGGCCCGGGAGGCGTCGAAGCAGGCGCGGCGCTCGTGGTTCGCCGAGGTGACCGCGTTGGCCTCGACGGACGAGGTGGCCGCTCTCGTCGCCGGCGCGGACGTCGCCGTGGTGCTGCATGAGGACGCGACCGCGACGTTCTCGTCCCTGCCACCGGTCGCCGGAGCGCTGCTCGTGGTCGTCGGTCCCGAAGGCGGCCTGACCGACGACGAGGTCGCGAGGTTCGAGGCCGCTGGTGCGCACGCCGTACGCCTCGGTTCCGAGGTGCTGCGCACGTCCACGGCCGGAGTGGCCGCGGTGGCGGTGATGTTGTCCCGCAGCGAGCGCTGGGGACATCGCTAGAGCGCCAGCAACGCGGTCACCCGGTCGAGCTCCTCGTCGAGGCCGGCCCGCTCGGGCTTGGTGAGCGTGCGGAACAGCTCGACGACCACCGGCTTCCCGTCCTCGACCCGCCACAGCCCCTCGAGCCAGCCGTCGACGAACACCGTGGAGCTCAGCCCGCCGTTGATGCCCATCCAGCGCTTGCGCTTGCCCGGCTCGGTGACCCGGTCGCGGCCGGCGTGGGAGAGCCAGACGTTGTCGTAGAGCCCGAGCAGCCGCACCGGCGCCGGGGTCTCCTCCGGCTCGATGACGCCGGTGGCGAGGTCGAAGAGCTTCTTGCCGGCCGCATCGGTGTGCGGCACCAGGTCGGTCATGCCCGCGAGGACGGCCGGCATGCCCCGGACACCGGACCAGGCGGTGACGTCGGCGGCGGAGGCGGGGCCGTACGCCGCGAGGTACCGCCGGACGATCGCCTCGACGTCGGGCTCGACGAGCGGCCGGCCGACCCAGCGGTCCACGCGGTCGTAGACGACACCGCCGGACTGCTTCCAGCAGCCGCGGGGCGGCAGCTGGGCGATGGGCTCGTCGACGCGGGCCAGGTGGGCCAGTGCGTTGGGCGGTACGTCGGGGAACGTCTCGGCCAGCACCTCGCCGAGCCGCTTCATCGGCAGCGGGCCGCCGGCCAGCGCCTCGCGGACGGCCGCCGAGAAGTCGTCGCGGTCCAGGTGCAGCGCCGGCCGGGTGTTCTGGCTGACCTTGCGCTCCTGCTCGTGGATCGGCCGGGTGAACTGCCGCAGCATGAGCGCGTCGTCGGCGACCAGCAGGTGCACGGTGCTGCGCATCGTCAAGAAGCGCACCAGCGACCGATCCTCGAGCCCGCGCGTGACGTCGTACGGGTCGAACGTCTCGAGGCGGGCGGCCAGGCCGAGGTACGGCGGGAGCGGGTCCTGCGCCTGGAGGCCGACGAGGTGCTCGACCATGGCAGGCACCGTCGAGGACGTGCGCGCCAGCAGGTGCTGGCGCGCCAGCAGCGTCCGGTTCAGGGTCCGGGCGGAGAGCAGCACGGCGCCGAACCTAGCGACCCAGGTACGCCACCAGCCCCACGAGCAGGACGGCGATCAGGATCGAGCCGCCGACCATCAGCCACCAGGGTCGCTGGAGCAGACGCGGCTTGCCGGGTATCCGCGGGACCACCGGCCTACTCGATGACGATCGTGCGGGTGTCGGTGTCCGGCCCCTTGCCCTCGCCGCCCGACGGGTCGTCGTTCTTGGCCACGAAGGTGTAGGTGCCGGGCGCCAGGCCCGAGACGTCGATGCTGAGCTTCCAGGGGTAGAGCTTCTCGCCCCAGCCGGCTGCCATCCCGGCGCCACCCGCGACGGACTGTCCGTTGGCGTCGAGGATCTCGTAGGCCACGGTCGCCTCGAAGCTGTTGTTGACGCCGTCCGCCTCGAGGGTGTCGCCGGTGACCTTCTGGCCCTCGACCGGGTTGGTGATGCTCATCTGCGAGAGCACGTCGGTGGGCTTGGCGTTGGTGAGCGGCTCGGAGGCCGCCACGCCCAGCACCTTGTCGCTGTGCTGGCCGTCGAGCAGCAGCTGGACGCCGGCACGCGCACCGACGGCGCCCTGGACGGAGTAGACGAGCTGCTGGACCGCCAGGTCGGCGTCGCGCCCGGTCAGGTCGGACGGCCGGTCGTGGAGCGCTGAGCCGTCCGGGCCGGTGAGGTCGACGGTGATCACGTCGCCGTCGTACGACGCCTGGGCCTGGGTGCCGGACGGCCAGAGCGTGCGGTAGTCGGGGTCCTGTGCGGGACCGGCGACCGCGGCCATCGCCGACTGGGCGACGGGATCCATGCCGATGCCGGGCTGGAACTCCCGGTAGAGCACGGTGCCGTGTGGGCCGTCGCCGGCGAAGTACACGGGGACCGGGCCCTCGACCGGCTGGCCCGTCGCTGAGGGGTCGGCGGAGGTGGGCGTGTCCGTCGCGCTCTCCGTCGGGGTCGGCTTCGGCGAGTCGGGCTTGCTCGTCTTGGTCGACGACGCCACCGGGGTCGAGTCGCCGCCGTCGTCGTTGAGCTGGGACACGGCGGCGATGGCGACGATCACCGCGGCGGTGCCGGCGATGGCGCCGCCGACGGCGTACATCCAGTTCTTGGAGCTGCTCATGGGGGTCTCCTTCGTGTCCCGGGTGCGGGAGCGGATGGCGGTCAGCCCGTCGCCGGGCTCGATGCCGTCGGCGGTCCGGGAGATGAGCTCGGACAGCCGGGCGTCGTGGTGCGGGTCGAGCCGCGGGTCGTCGGTCATGCGGTGCCTCCCCAGGGGTCGGTCAGGTGGTCGGCGAGGGCCTCGCGCAGGGCGGCGGCACCGCGGGACGCGTGGCTCTTCACCGCGCCGCGGCTGATGCCGAGGGTCTCGGCGATGTCGGCCTCGGAGAGGTCGACGTAGTAGCGCAGCGCGATCACCTCACGCTGACGGCGAGGGAGCTCCGCGAGGGCATCGAGGACGGACTCCCGGCGAGCGGACTCCATCACCGCCTCGTCGGCCCCGCGCACGGAGTCCGGCACGGGCTGGCGCTCGGCGTGCGCGCGCACCACCTTGAGGTGGCGCAGTCGCGAGCGGGACCCGTTGACCACGGAGCGGCGCAGGTAGGCCAGCGCCTTGTGCGGGTCCCGGATCCCGTCCCAGCGCCGGTGCACGGCGACGAAGGCGTCCTGGACGACCTCCTCGGCGGTGCCGAGGTCGTGGACGAGCAGGCAGCTGAGGCGTACGAGTGACCGCCAGTGGGCGGCGTACAGCTGCTCGACGGCGCCGTCGGCGTCCGTCTCGTGCCACTCACGGCCAGCAGACGTCGGGCTCATCGCACCCGCCATCGCATGAACAGTCACGCTAGACCGACGCACGAGCCCGCCCGGGGGTTTACACCGGCGCGCCCGTGATGGGTCCGTGTGAGGATGGGGCATGCCCACGGCCGACCCCGACTGCCTGTTCTGCAGGATCGTGGCGGGCGAGATCCCCGCGGACGTCGTGGCGCGGACCGACACGGCGATCGCCTTCCGTGACCTCAACCCGCAGGCGCCGACGCACGCCCTCGTCGTGCCGCGCAGCCACCACGCCGACGCGGCCGCGCTGGCCGACGGGGAGCCGGAGACGCTCGCCGAGCTGGTGCGGGTCGCGCGGGACGTGGCGAGGGCCGATGGTCTGGACGACTACCGGCTGGTTTTCAACACGGGGCCGGAAGCGGGTCAGACTGTCTTCCACACCCATTTGCACGTGCTGGGCGGAAGGGCGATGACGTGGCCACCCGGATGAGGCGTACGACGATGGCCTCGGCCACCGCCGTGCTCGCGCTGCTGCTCGCTGCCTGCGGTTCGGGCGGGGGCAGCAGCCAGGCGGACGGGCCGGCTGCGCCGGCGGTCTCGACATCGGCTCCCGCTCCGAGTGACACCGCCACCGACACGCCGTCGGGTGCTGGCCACTCGCACCCCGCGAAGCCGGTGAAGCTGAAGCCCCTGCGCGCCGGTGAGAAGCGGATGACGCTGGCGATGCCGGAGGCTTACACCCCCTCGGCCCCGAACGGCACCGGGACCGACGACTACCGCTGCTTCCTGCTCGACCCGCACCTGGCGAAGAAGGTCTACCTGACCGGCACCTCCGTGCAGCCGGGCAACCCCGACGTGGTCCACCACGTCATCTTGTTCACCGTCCCGCCGGGACAGGTCGACGACGCCCAGGCGCTCGACGACGCGGCCCCGGGCGAGGGCTGGACCTGCTTCGGTGGCAGCGGCCTGCGGGACAAGGACTTCGGACTCGACAGCGCCCCGTGGCTCGGCGCATGGGCCCCCGGCGGCCAGGAGTCGATGAGCGCCCCGGGCTTCGGCAAGCCGCTCGCGCCCGGCAGCCGGATCGTCATGCAGGTCCACTACAACCTGCTGGCCGGCAGCTCGCCGGACGCCTCGGCCACCGTGCTCCGCTACGTGCCCGGCACCGCCGACGTGACGCCGTTGGAGACGATGCTGCTGCCCGCGCCGGTCGAGATGCCGTGCCGCGCGAAGTACGCCGATGGCCCCCTCTGTTCGCGCGACGCTTCCATCGCCGACGTGATCCAGCGGTTCGGCGGGGCGGGCAACACCAACAACGCGCTGTACTTCCTGTGCGGCGGTCAGCCGGTGGCCAGCAACACCACCTCGTGCGACCGCCACATCACCGAGCCGACCACGATCCGCGGCGTCGCCGGCCACATGCACCTGCTCGGCCGGTCGATCAAGATCGAGGTCAACCCCGGGACGCCCGAGGCGAAGACGATCCTGGACATCCCGGTCTGGGACTTCGACAACCAGGCCAGCAAGCCCATCAAGCCGGTGCAGGTCGACTACGGCGACGTGGTGCGGGTGACCTGCAAGCACGTCCAGTGGCTGCGCGACCGGCTCCCGTCCTTCCAGGGCATCCCGGACAAGTACGTCGTCTGGGGCGAGGGCACCACCGACGAGATGTGCCTCGGGATCCTGACGGTCACGCGGCCCTGACGTCCTGCGGGTCGTGCGGTGCGGGGCGGCGGTGACTTAGCCACCGTCTGACGGCCAGGGACGGTGGCTAGGTCACCGCCGCCTGGGCGGCGCCGGGGGCGGCGGTGAGTGAGCCACCGTCTGAAGTGCCGAAACGGTGGCTAGGTCACCGCCGCCTGGGCGGCGCCGGGGGCGGCGGTGAGTGAGCCACCGTCTGAAGTGCCGAAACGGTGGCTAGGTCACCGCCGCCCGACGCGTGGCCCGACGCGTGGCCCGGGACGCGGGGTCCGGTCTGTCGCCCACACGCCCTCAGGGCTGGTACGGCGGCGCGACGCCCCAGCCCCAGCGCGGCACCGGCGCCTGCGCGGTCACCTCGGCGCCGGGCTGGGAGTTGGCGAGGGCCAGGCGGGTGCCCCACTCGACGTACCCGACGAACGCGGCGCGGAACTCCGGGTCGTCCGGCAGACCCGCGTCGTCGGCGGCCAGGCTCATCAGGGTGGCGAAGCGAAAGCGCTGGTCGGCGGTGATGCCGAGGTCGCGATGGTGGGCCAGCATCGTGGCGTACCCGCCCCGCTCGTCGGTGTAGCGCGGTGCGCCGCCCATCACCTCGACCCACCACAGCGTCACGTGGGCGCGGTGGTCCTCCGAGACACCGCCGGGGAACAGCGGCGAGAGCAGGTCGTCGCGCTCGACCCGGTCGTAGAAGGCGTCGATGAGGTGGCGGAAGGCGTCGGGGCCACCGGCCCACTCCACCAGCGAAGGATGGGTCACGTCCCCAATGTAATCAAGTAATCGTGCGGTTCGCCCATGTCGTCAGATCCCGCCGGCCCCGAGGCCAAACGGGTGGGGTGCGTCGGCCCGCTCCCGTAGCATGGACGGCTCAGCCCCATCGCCGACGAGAGAGGCCGCCCGCACCGGGCATCCATGACCGACAGCCACCAGCGCGTGGACGACAACCAGCCGAGCGACCAGCAGCCGGAGCAGTCGGGCAAGGCCCCCGGCACCGCATCAGGAACACGGCACGTGGTCGTCGTCCCGAACAGCATCAACATGGTCAGCCTCCTCGGACCCGGTGACGAGCACCTCGCAGTCCTCGAGCGGGCGTTCAAGGCCGACGTCCACGTCCGCGGCAACCAGATCACGCTCACCGGCGAGCCCGCCGAGATCGCCCTCGCGGAGCGGCTCCTCGACGAGCTGGTCACGATCATCCGCACCGGTCAGGGCGTCACCGTCGAGACGGTCGAGCGCGTGCTGGCGATGCTGCGCACCGAGACCACCGAGCGGCCCGCCGACGTGCTGAGCCTCAACATCCTCAGCAACCGCGGCCGCTCGATCCGGCCCAAGACGCTGAACCAGAAGCGGTACGTCGACTCGATCGACAAGCACACGATCACGTTCGGCATCGGCCCCGCGGGCACCGGCAAGACGTACCTCGCCATGGCCAAGGCCGTGCAGGCGCTCCAGGCCAAGAAGGTCAACCGGATCATCCTCACCCGTCCCGCCGTCGAGGCCGGGGAGCGGCTCGGCTTCCTGCCGGGCACGCTGAGCGAGAAGATCGACCCGTACCTCCGGCCGCTGTACGACGCGCTCCACGACATGATCGACCCCGAGTCGATCCCCAAGCTGCTGGCCGCGAACACCATCGAGGTCGCGCCGCTCGCCTACATGCGCGGGCGCACGCTCAACGACTCCTTCATCGTCCTCGACGAGGCCCAGAACACCTCGCCGGAGCAGATGAAGATGTTCCTGACCCGCCTCGGCTTCGGCTCGCGGATCGTGGTCACCGGTGACGTGACGCAGGTCGACCTCCCCGGCGGCGTGAAGTCGGGGCTCAAGGTGGTCGAGGGGATCCTCGGCGGCATCGAGGACGTCTCGTTCCAGCGGCTGACCGCCCACGACGTGGTGCGGCACCGGCTGGTGGGCAAGATCGTGGCGGCGTACGACGAGTTCGACGCCCTCAACGAGGTCGCCGCCCAGCGCGACCAGCGCGAACGCCGGTGAGCGAGGACCAACCCGTGACCATCGAGGTCCTCGACGAGTCCGGCCACGGCCTCGACGTGCGCGAGCTCGCGCAGCTGAGCAGGTTCGTGATGGACGTGATGCGGGTGCACCCGCAGGCGGAGCTGTGCATCAAGGCCGTCGACGAGGCGACCATCGCCGAGCTCAACGCGCAGTGGATGGAGAAGGAGGGGCCGACCGACGTGCTCGCCTTCCCGATGGACGAGCTGCGCCCCGGCCTGGTCAACGAGGAGCCCGAGGAGGGCGTGCTCGGCGACCTGGTGCTCTGCCCCGCGATCGCGGAGAAGCAGGGCGAGGCCGCCGGCCACGGCAAGGAGGCCGAGCTGGAGCTGCTGACGGTGCACGGCATCCTGCACCTCCTCGGCTACGACCACGCCGAGCCCGACGACCACCGGGTCATGTTCGGGCTGCAGGACGACCTGCTCGCCCAATGGCGATCTCGCGCGACCACCTGACGCCATGACGAGTGCTGACATCTGGCTGCTGCTGACCGCGGCGGCGTGCGTCGTCCTGGCCGGCGTGTTCTCGGCCGCCGACGCCGCGCTTGCGTCGTTCTCCCGCGCCCGCGCCCAGGAGCTGGCCTCCGAGGGCCGCGCTGGTGCACGACCCCTGGTCGCGCTCCTCGACGACGCCCCGCGGTACCTCAACACCGCCTTGCTGATGCGCCTGCTCTGCGAGATCGGGGCGATCGTGATCGTCACCCAGCTCGTGCGGGATGCCTACGACGGCGCGTTCTGGTCGTCGCTGGCGACGTCCATCGGCGTGATGACCCTGGTCTCGTTCGTGGTCGTCGGGGTCGCGCCCCGGACCCTCGGCCGGCAGCACGCCCAGCGCGTCGCCCTCGCCACGGCCGGCCCGATCTCGTGGGTGACCTCGGTGCTCGGCCCGATCCCGCGGCTGCTGATCGCCCTCGGCAACGCGATCACGCCGGGCCGCGGGTTCCGCGAGGGCCCGTTCTCCACCGAGACCGAGCTGCGCGAGCTGGTCGACCTGGCCGAGGCCTCGGCGGTCATCGAGTCGGGCGAGCGGCGGATGATCCACTCGGTCTTCGAGTTCGGCGACACCATCGTCCGTGAGGTGATGGTGCCGCGCGGCGACGTGGTCTACATCGAGCACTTCAAGAACCTCCGCCAGACGCTGTCGCTCTTCCTGCGCAGCGGCTTCTCGCGGGTCCCGGTCGTCGACGAGAACCTCGACGACGTCGTGGGCATCGCCTACCTCAAGGACATCGTGCGCCGCGACTTCGAGGCGCCGGACGTCGAGTTCACCGAGCGCATCGACGAGGTCATGCGGCCAGCGCTGTTCGTGCCGGACTCCAAGCGCGTCGACCAGCTCCTCTCGGAGATGCAGACCAACCGCCAGCACATCGCGGTCGTCGTCGACGAGTACGGCGGGACGGCCGGCCTGGTCACCATCGAGGACCTGCTCGAGGAGATCGTGGGCGAGATCACCGACGAGTACGACACCGAGCAGGTCGACGTCGAGCGGCTCTCCGACGACAGCGCGCGGGTCTCGTCGCGCTACCCGATCGACGACCTCGACGAGCTCTTCGGCGTCGACGTCGAGGAGGAGGACGTCGACTCCGTGCTCGGCCTGATGGCCAAGCACCTCGGCAAGGTCCCGATCCCGGGCTCGTGGGTCGAGGCGCACGGCCTGCGCTTCGAGGCCGAGGAGGCCACCGGCCGACGCAACCGGATCGAGACGGTGCTCGTCAGCGCCGTACCCGTCCCGCATGAGGTCGTCGAGGATGACTGACCTGTCGTCGGAGGACGCCAAGCTCGTCACCCTTGCCCGCGCGACCCGGGCGCGCACCGGTGCGCCGCAGAGCGCCGCCATCCGCGACCTCGACGGCCGCACCTACGCCGCGGCGTCGGTCGACCCTGCCGTCGTTGCGGGTCTCCGCCCTGGGCGTCTGCGTCGCCATGGCCTACTCCTCGGGCGCGCAGGGCCTGGAGGCCGCCGTCGTCATGGGCGGCGGCGACGAGCTCTCCGAGGCCGACGCTCGCCGCACTCCACGAGTTCCAGAGCGACGTGCGTCGTCGTCACCTCGTCTGAGCCGCGTCGGGATTCTCCGGCCGACCGGAGTAACCCGGACATGGCGTACGTTGCACCCCACGCCATGGACGAGGCAGGAACGCCCAGAGGCCTTAGGTACCGTTCGGATCATGACCGTCACCGACCCGTGGGGGCTGCCGCTGAGCTGCTCGGCCGACGTGGCGACGACGTACGGCGAGGCGTTGCGGCGCAACCACGACCAGCGGTCCGGCGACGTCGAGCGGCTGCGCGAGGTGACCGAGAGGGACCCGGGCTTCGCGGTGGGCCGGGCGATGGCGGCGGTCTGGGGGTCGTTCGGCAGCGACTTCGATGCGGCGGCCGAGGCGACGGCGGCCGAGCAGGGGCGGGCCGAGCACGACTGGGAGCGGTCGTTCGTCGCCGCCACCCGAGCGCTCGTCGAGCGCGGCATGTGGGGCTCGCAGGCACAGTGGCTGGCCCACCACGACGAGCACCCGCGCGACCTGATGGGGATGGGCGTCGGCGCCTTCACGCTGATCATGGGCACCGACCCCGCCGGTGAGCTCGAGGCCCAGCGACGGCTGGAGCGCAGCATGGAGGTCGTCGGCGAGGACCCGATGCTGCTCGGCTTCCTGGCCATGTTCGAGCAGGACCACGGCCACCTCGACCGGGCCGAGCGGCTCGCCGCTCGCTCCCTCGAGCTCGATCCCACGGGGTTCGCGGGTGGGCACCCGATGTCCCACGTGTACTTCGAGAGCGGCGACCACGCCGGTGGCCTGGCCTGGCTGGATCCCTGGCTCGACACCACCGACGCCGAGTCGACGTTCCAGGGCCACCTGGTCTGGCACGGCGCCCTGCACGCCCTCGCGCTGGGCGACGGTGACGGGGCGCTGGAGCGCTACCCGCACTGCGGCGGGAGCAACGCCGGAGGCATGCTCATCGACGGGCCCTCCCTGCTGTGGCGCTGCCAGCTGGACGGTCACGTACCGTCCGGGACCGACCCGCTGGACCCGCCGGTGAGCACGCTCGCCCTGCCCTTCATGGACGCCGTGCCCTTCACCTTCGTCGGCGTGCACGCCGCCCTCGCCCTGGCCACGGCGGGAGACGCCGACGGGCTGCGCCAGCTGGCTCACAACGCCCGCGGCTTCGACGCCCCCGGCGCCGCCGAGATCCTGCCCGGACTCGCGAGCGGGCTCGCGGCGTACGTCGAGGGCGACCATGCCCGCGCGGCCGACCTCCTGCTCCCGCTGGAGCAGCGGCTGTGGGAGGTCGGCGGCTCCCGCGCCCAGCGCGAGGTCTTCGAGGACACCCTCATCCACGCCCTGATCCGCGCCCAGCGCCTCGACCTGGCCTCCGCGCGGCTGCAGGCCCGGCTGGACCGCCGGGAGAGCCGTCTCGACGGGAACCTCCTGACCGCCGTGTCGGCCCGACGCGATACCTTGACGCCGTGACTGCCGGGGGGACCGCCTGGGACAAGCACGCCGAAGCCGTCGACCGGCTCCGCGCGTCGTACGCCGCCATTCCCGCAGGTCAGCCGGTGCGGCTGGCCAAGAAGACGTCCAACCTCTTCCGACCGCGCAACGCCACGCACGCCCCCGGGCTCGACGTCGGTGGCCTGGACGGCGTGCTCTCCGTGGACCCCCAGAACCGCACCGCCGACGTCGCCGGCATGACGACCTACGAGCACCTGGTCGACGCGACGCTGCCCTACGGCCTGATGCCCTTCGTCGTCCCGCAGCTGCGCACGATCACGCTCGGCGGCGCGGTGTCCGGGCTCGGCATCGAGTCGACCAGCTTCCGCAGCGGGCTGCCGCACGAGTCGGTCGTCGAGATGGACGTCTTCACCGGCGCCGGCGAGGTCGTCACCACGCGTCCCGGCGACGAGCTGTTCGACGCCTTCCCCAACTCCTACGGCTCGCTCGGCTACGCCACCCGCCTGCGCATCGAGCTCGAGCCGATCAGCTCCCACGTGGCCCTGCGCCACGTCCGCTTCGACGACGCCGAGCTGCTGGCCAAGACGATCGCGATGATCACCGAGACCGGCGAGTACGGCGGCGAGCGCGTCGACGGCCTCGACGGCGTCGCCTTCGAGCCGGGGGAGCACTACCTGACCCTGGCCCGGTGGACCGACCACCCCGGTCGTGGGGCCACCGCGAGCGACTACGCCGGCCAGCAGATCTACTACCGGTCGATCCAGGAGCGGGAGACCGACCTGCTCACGACCTACGACTACCTCTGGCGCTGGGACACCGACTGGTTCTGGTGCTCCGGCGCCTTCGGCGCCCAGAACCCGCGGCTGCGCAAGGTCTGGCCGCGCAAGTACCGCCGGTCCGACGTCTACTACAAGATGGTCGGCTGGGACCACCGCTTCCGGATCGCCGACAAGCTCGACAAGCGCGCCGGCCGGCCGCTGCGCGAGCGGGTCATCCAGGACGTCGAGATCCCGGTCGAGAAGCTGCCGGAGTTCCTCGAGTGGTTCGACGCCGAGATCGGCATGCGGCCGGTCTGGCTGTGCCCGCTCAAGCTCCGTGCGCGCGAGTGGCCGACCTATCCACTGGGCCTCGACACGACGTACGTGAACGTCGGCTTCTGGGGCACCGTCCACGTCGGTCCGGACCGTGAGAACGCCCCCATGAACCGCGCCATCGAGACCAAGGTCCACGAGCTCGGCGGCCACAAGTCGCTCTACTCCGAGGCGTTCTACGACCGTGAGACCTTCGACCGGCTCTACGACGGCGAGCATCTGGCCCAGGTCAAGCAGACCTACGATCCCGACAACCGGCTGACGAGCCTCTACGACAAGGCAGTGAGAAGGAAATGAACATGAAGATCGGAGACGCCCTCGGCATGCTCCTCACCCAGGAGCTGCCCGGTCGGTTCACGTTCTACGACGGCAGCGCCATCGGCACCGGCGAGGTGCCGATCACGCTCCACCTCAAGAACCGTCGCGGCCTGGCCTACCTGCTCACCGCACCGGGCGACCTCGGCCTCGCCCGCGCCTACGTGATGGGCGACCTCGACATCGAGGGCGTCCACCCCGGCGACCCCTACGACGCCCTGGTGCTGCTCTACCGCAACCTCAAGTTCCGCGCGCCGACGCCCGCGGAGGCGCTCCAGATCGTGCGCGGCCTGGGGTGGGCGAACCTCAAGCCACCGCCCATCCCGCCGCAGGAGACGCTGCCGCGCTGGCGGCGTACGGTCGAGGGCCTGCGCCACTCGATGGGCCGTGACGCCGACGCGATCCACCACCACTACGACGTCTCGAACCGGTTCTACGAGATGGTGCTGGGTCCCTCGATGACCTACACCTGCGCGGTCTACCCCGATGCCGACGCCTCGCTGGAAGAGGCGCAGGACTACAAGTACGACCTGGTCGCCCGCAAGCTCGACCTCAAGCCCGGCATGCGCCTGCTCGACGTCGGGTGCGGCTGGGGAGGCATGGTCCGCTTCGCCGCCCGTGAGTACGGCGTGAAGGCGCTCGGCGCCACGCTCTCCGTCGAGCAGGCCTCGTGGGCCAAGGAGGCCATCGACCGCGAGGGCCTGGCCGACCTGGCCGAGGTGCGCCACTCCGACTACCGCGACATCCTCGAGGGCGACTTCGACGCGATCAGCTCGATCGGGCTGACCGAGCACATCGGCGTGCGGCAGTACCCCCACTACTTCGGGTTCCTCAAGAGCAAGCTCCGCGACCAGGGCCGGCTGCTGAACCACTGCATCACCCGCCCGCACAACCGGCGTCAGGAGACCGGCGCGTTCATCGACCGGTACGTCTTCCCCGACGGTGAGCTGACGGGTGTCGGTCGGATCATCACCGAGGCGCAGGACGCCGGCCTCGAGGTGATGCACGCCGAGAACTTCAGGCTCCACTACATGCGCACGTGCGCCGCCTGGGGCCAGAACCTCGTCGACCACTGGGACGAGTGCGTCGCCGAGGTCGGCGAGGGCACCGCCCGAGTGTGGGGCATCTACATGGCCGGGTCGCGGATGGGGTTCGAGATGAACCAGATCGAGCTCGATCACGTGCTCGCGGTGAAGACCGGGCCCGACGGTGCCGACGGGTTCCCGCTGCGGTCCAACCTGTGGGTCTAGGCTCACCCGCTGGTCGAGGAAGGCGCGCCAGCGCCTGTCACGAGACCCGGTGAGACGAGAGCGGCTCGGTTGCGGGGTCTCGCGACGGGACTTCGTCCCTCCTCGACCAGCGATTCCAGGCCGTCAGGATCACCAGCGCGTACCCCGCGCCGGCGAGCTCGTCGAGCAGGTAGTGCTCGCCGGCGTAGGCGAGGCTGAAGCACATCAGCAGCGGGTAGACGGGGAGCAGCCAGCGCCACGGCCGGCGTACGCGTGACCACCAGAACGCCGCCGCGAGGGTGGCGAAGGCGACGTGCAGGGACGGCATGGCGGCCACCGGGTTGACCAGGTGCTGGCCCACCGTCAGCGCCGAGCCGACCATCCGCAGGCCGACCTGCTGGAAGCCCTCTGTGGTCAGGCGCAGCACGGGCGGACCGTCGAGGTCGCCTTGGTAGGACGCCAGCCAGGGGGGCGCGGTCGGCAGCAGCACGTACGTCGTGAGGCCGGCTACCGCGAGGGTCACCACCGCCGCCATCCAGCGCCGGAACTCCAGCCGGTCCCGCATCCACAGCACCACGGCGGTGACCGGCGTGACCAGGTAGTGCGAGGAGTAGACCGCGCTGACCACGATCGCGAACCAGGGGATCGCCGTGCCGTCGACCGGACCGGGGTGCAGGTGCTCCTGGAGCCACTGGGTCGGTGTCGTGTGGCCGAGCCCGACGAGGCTCATCACCCACTCGTCGAAGTCGATCGGCAGCCGTACCTGGAGAGGGAGCCCGAGCGCGTTGTGCACGTCGTGCGTCGGGTAGTCGTGCGCGGCCATCTGCTCGTCGGAGTACGGCGAGGCGTAGCCGCGGCTGTAGTCGTAGGCGAGGAGCACGGCCTGGAAGGGCAGCCAGTCGAGCAGCATCCGCCCCCACGCGCGCCAGCCCTTCCCGAGCAGCCCGATGGACAGGAAGCCGGTGGCCAGCGCGGCCAGGCCGATCCGGTCGGTCGGGATCCCGAAGAGGACGACGAAGACCACCAGGCCGAGCGCGAAGGCGACGTACACCCAGCGCCGACGCGGCTTCCAGGCGTCCTCCTCCCCACTCACATCCACATCAGGTCGTCCGGCGGGCCGTCGTTGCGCGGCGGGTCGGGGATCACCGGTGCGGGCTTGCGCCGACGCGCAGCGCGCGCGGCGCCGCCGGCCAGCAGACCACCGACCCCGGGCCGTCCCGCGCCCAGCCGGGTGAGGTCCTTCGGCTTGGGTCCCAGCGGCATCCGCTTGGGCAGCACCCAGGCACTGACGATCCAGGCGGGCAGGCCGAGCAGCGCGAGCACCTTGGTCAGCCGCTCGGACTCGATCTCCTCCTCGGGGTCCTGCGGCTCGGCCAGCACCTCCGCCAGCTCCTCGCCGGCGTCGGGGCGGCCGCACGCCTCCGCGATCGCCTCCGCGTGCTCGACGCCGATCGCGTCGTCGAGGACGTCGTAGGCCGCCCCCGGCTCCTTCGACGGGTCGCTGACGTACCTCGCCACCTCGACGCCGTCCTGCCAGCACACGAGAGCGAGCTGACGGTCGTCCAGGACGCGGATCGCGAGAACGGTGGCGACCAGGGTGGCGAGCGTCTCGCCGACCTCGACGACCCCGCGGCGGCCGCTGGCGACGGCGGCGTCGGCGGCCGCCGGCAGCACGACCAGCCAGTCGTCCTCGGGCGGCGCGACCCAGCCGCTGAAGCCGAGCTCCCTCAATCGGTCGGTCACGCGCTCCGGGTCGGCGGGACGGAGGAGCAGCGCGGCGTAGCTGTAGCCGGCCGGTCCCTCGGGCTCGGGGCTGACGGTCACCCGCAGCACGATAGTCGCGGGTCACTAGCCTGGGCGCGTGACGACCAGGGCCCGCGAGTACGCCGCGACCGTGCGGCGGCGCGAGCCCCTGTCCCCGCACCTCGTCCGGCTGGTACTGGGCGACGTCCGGGGTGAGGCGCCGTTCGTCTCGAGCGGGATCCCGGACGAGTGGGTGGGACTCGTGGTGCCGGGTCAGTTCCAGTCGCGCTACTACACCGTCCGGTCGTGGGACGGCGTGGAGCTCGTGCTCGACGTCGTGGTCCACGAGGACGGCCTGGTCACCGAGTGGGCCCAGGCATCATCGGGGCGCGACTGCGTCGGCGAGACCGTGACCCTCCAGGAGGCGAAGGGGTCGTTCGCGATGCCGGACGACGCCTCGTGGCTCTTCCTGGTCGGCGACCTCACCGCGATGCCGGCGATGGCGCGGATCGTTGGGTCGTTGGTCGAGGAGGTCGCGCAGCGACCGTCACGAGACCCCGTGAGCATCAAGGTGTACGCCGAGGTCCCGGACGACTTGACGGGCTACCTCCCCGACGGCGCCGACGTCACCTGGCTCGAGCCGCCCGGCGAGGGGGAGTCGGGGCTGGCCGCGGTCGTCGAGGGCATCGACTGGCCCGAGGGCGCGGGGTACTTCTGGATGGCGGGGGAGTCCGGGCAGATGCGGGCGATCCGCAAGCACCTGATGCGGGAGGTACGCCTGCCGAGCACGGCGTACGACGTGATGGGCTACTGGCGCGGTGGTGGCGTGCGGCAGCCCCGCGCCGTGGACCCCGGCCCCATCTGGCGCGCGGGCAAGGCTGAGGGGAAGTCCGACGAGGAGATCTGGGCGGCCTACGACCGAGAGGTGTCGCGATGAGCGAGCCCGAGAGCAAGTTCCGCAGCGGGTTCGTGTCGTTCGTCGGGAGGCCGAACGCCGGCAAGTCCACGCTGACCAACGCGCTCGTCGGGCAGAAGGTCGTGATCACCAGCGACAAGCCGCAGACCACGCGCACGGTGGTCCGCGGCATCGTGAACCGGCCCGACGCGCAGCTCATCCTGGTCGACACCCCGGGCCTGCACCGGCCGCGCACCCTGCTGGGGGAGCGGCTCAACGACCTGGTCCGCACGACGCTGTCCGAGGTGGACGTCGTCGCGGTGTGCTTCCCGGCCAACGAGAAGATCGGGCCGGGGGACCGGTTCATCGTGCAGGAGATGGCCAAGGTACGTCGCACGCTGAAGGTCGCGGTCGCCACCAAGACCGACCTCGCCCCGCCCGAGCAGATCGCCCAGCACCTGATGGACATCGCGGCGCTGGGCGAGTCCACCGGCACGACGTGGCAGGAGGTCGTCCCGGTCTCCGCGGTCGCCGGCAACCAGACTGCGCTGCTCGCCGACCTGCTGGTCGCCCTGTTGCCGGAGGGACCGCAGCTCTACCCCGACGGCGACCTCACCGACGCCCCCGAGGAGATCCTCGTCGCCGAGCTGATCCGCGAGGCCGCGCTGGACGGCGTACGCGACGAGCTGCCGCACTCGATCGCCGTCGTCGTGGAGGAGATGGGCCCGCGGGAGGGCCGTCCCGCCGACAAGCCGCTGCTCGACATCTACGCCAACCTGTACCTCGAACGTGACTCCCAGAAGGGCATCATCATCGGACACAAGGGAGCGCGTCTGCGCGACGTCGGCACCCGCGCCCGCCAGCAGATCGAGGCACTGCTCGGCACTCCGGTGTACCTCGACCTTCACGTGAAGATCGCCAAGGACTGGCAGCGCGACCCGCGTCAGCTGCGCAAGTTGGGGTTTTAGCGACTCCCGCTGGTCGAGGAGGGACGAAGTCCCGTCACGAGACCGATGACGCGCCTGCGATCTCTCACCGGGTCTCGTGACAGGCGCTAGCGCGCCTTCCTCGACCAACCGATGTCAGGCAGGCGCCCAGCAGACGCCGTAGTGCTGGCCGTCGGCCCACTGGTCCGCGGTCGGCCACTGGTAGCCCCAGCGGTAGTTCAGCGGGTCTTCGGCGACGGCGGAGGCGGCGTCCTGGCACGGCTGCCGGCCGGCCGCACGTACCTTCTCCAGGCCCGGGAACGTCGTGCCGTCGATGTCGACGGTCGACAGGGCGCGCCAGGTGTGGTCGGCGGCGCAGATCACCCGGCGGAACTCGGGGGTGCCGGGCTCGGCGGTGCCGCAGACGGCGTACCGCGCGGCGGCCAGGGGTCGGGACAGCACGCCCCGGAGCCGGCCGACCAGCGGGGCGAGCTCCTCGTCGGCGGCGAGGGCGATGGCGTCGCAGCGGTACCAGTTGGCGCCCTTGTCGGACTCCTGGAGGCTCGGTGTGAACCACACCGGCCGCAGCATCGTCAGCCGCCGGGCCTCCGACGTCCCACCGACGAAGTCGTCGAACGCCGCCGGGCACTCGCGGGCGACCTGGTCCTGCACGCGCTGGGAGTCGACCGAGACGAGGTGGCCGCCGACGATCGTGTCGAGGTCGCCGACCTGGAACGTGATGGCGGTGTGCGGACGGTCGCACGACGTCGGGGCGCCGTGGACGACGGGAGCGACCGCCGAGCGGTACGCGTAGTCGTAGCAGGCCCGGTTGCGTGGGGGAGGTACGGCGCGGGCGGGGGTCGGCGTGGCGGCCGGCGACGTGTCGGTCGCCGACGTGCTCGCGCTCTGCGTCGACGCGGTCGGCCCTGTGGCGGGGTCGCTGCCGCCCGATGTACAAGCGGACACGAGGAAGGCGGCGGCGGCCACCACGATCGCGCGTCTCATTGGCTCGTCTTCGCCCAGCACACCGACCGGCGGTTGCCGGCGTCCCACTCGGCCTCGTGGAACCAGGTGTAGCCGTAGTCGTAGTCCACCGGATAGCCGAGCCAGGCGGCCACGGACTTGGAGCAGTAGTCGCGGGTGGTCCGCGCGGAGGCCTCGTCGCCGGGGTAGGCGTCGTCGGGCTCGCCCAGCTTGATGGTCGAGACGGCCCGCCAGTCGTGGGCGGTCGAGCAGGGCACCTTCACCGAGCCGTTGACGGTCGGGCCCTCGGCGCACACCAGCCACTGGTCGTCGGCCTGCACGAGGAGGTCCTCCACGTCGGTCGGGAGGTCGACCAGCTGCCTGGTCTGGTCACCGCCCCCGACGATGTCGCAGCGGTACCAGCGCGCGCCCTTGTCCCAGGCCTCCTGCGACGGGCGGAACCAGGACCACGTCAGGATCGTGCGCATGGCCAGGCTCTCGTCCGCGCCGACGTACTCGATGAACTTCGACGTGCATTGGTCGAACGCGAACGCGCCCATCTCCGGGGCGTCGTAGTCGGCGTCCTGGAGTGCGTCGGGCAACGAGCCGACCGCGAACGTCTGGGCGTTGTGCTTCTTGGTGCAGTCCACCGTCCGCGTCGCGTTGCTCGGCTGCGCGAGGTCGTCGGTGGTGAGCCGGCGGCACGCGCCGAGGTCGGGCGCCGCCACCGCGTCGACCTGCGCGGGGTCGACGCTCGCCGGCAGGTCCTCCTGGCAGCCGCCCAGGACCAGGGCCGTGAGCGCTGCCGCGAGGACGGCGGCGGCACGGCGGGCGGGACGGGTCACGGGAGGCGATGGTACTGAGGACAGGTCAGGAGTCTTCCTCGGCGACGAGGGCGGCCAACGTCGCGCCGAGCTCGTAGGCCGTCTCGAGCTGGGCGTCGTCCGGCTCGCCGAGCACGCTGAGCACGGGGGCGGCCCGCCGCCAGGGCAGCGCACCCGCGATGGTCTCGACGCTGCGGACCGCTCCGGTCGTGTCGTACCGGCCGTGCACGAAGAGTCCCCACGGCCGCTTCCCGCCGGGCGTCGGTGCTCCGCCGGCCGAGCCGTCGTCGCTGAGCGCTCCACCGGCCTCGAGGAAGATCGTGTCGAAGAAGTGCTTGAGCGCCCCACTCATGTACCCGAAGTTCGCCGTCGTCCCGAGCAGGAACCCGTCTGCACCGAGCACGTCGTCCGCGTGCGCCTCCAGCGCCGCCTTGACCATGACCTCCACCCCCTCGATCGCCTCGTCGCTGGTACCCGCCAGCACCGCGTCCGTCAGTCGCTGCACCGTCGCCGTCGGGGAGTGGTGGACGACGAGCAGTCGGGGCATGGAACGACGCTAGTCCGGGTCGTGTGCCCGAGGACGCGCTATGGCGCTGCGTGGGGCACACGACCCGGACCCCGAGGATGCTCACCCCAGCCCGGTTAGCCTCGATTGCGATGAACCGTCGCTGTACGTCCGCCGTCGCCGTGGCCCTGCTGGGGGCGCTGGCGACAACCGCTTGCTCCGGCGGGGACGGGTCCCAGGCGTCGCCGGCGTCGCGGGGTGTCGAGCCCGGTATGCCGACCGCGGCGCCGACCAGGTCGGCGGACGGCACGCTGTACCCCGGCGAGGCCTGGCAGCACGCCGACCCCGCGACGCTGGGGTTCGACCCGCGGGCCATGAGGCGGATCGCGAGGGACGCGAAGGCGAACGGCACCACCTGCCTGCTCGTCGCCCGCAAGGGCAAGGTCGTGGGGGAGTGGAACTGGCAGCAGGTCGCGGCCGAGAGCCCCCGCGAGGTCTACTCGATGACCAAGTCGGTCACCAGCACGCTGGTCGGGATGGCCCAGGCCGACGGCGACCTCGACATCGACCAGAAGGCCGAGAAGTACGTCGGGGAGTGGCGCGGCACGAAGTCCCGCAGCGTCGCGATCCGCGACATCCTCAGCAACGACAGCGGTCGGTTCTGGGACCCCGCGACCGACTACGGCCAGCTGCCGCAGGCCCAGGACCGCACCCAGTTCGCGATCGACCTGAAGCAGCAGTACCCGCCCGGCAAGGTCTGGGCCTACAACAACGCCGCGATCCAGACGCTCGACCGCGTCATCTCGACGGCCACCGGGCAGCAGACCCTGTCGTACGCCGCTGAGCGCCTGTTCGCGCCGGTCGGGATGACCCACAGCACGATGACGACCGACCCGGCGGGCAACACGAACACCTTCTTCGGGCTGCAGACGACGTGCGAGGACATGGCCCGTTTCGGGTACCTCTTCCTGCGCCACGGCCGATGGCTCGACGACCAGGTCGTGCCCCGCTCGTGGGTGAAGGCGGCCACCGGGCGGCCCAGCCAGAGCCACAACGCGGCGTACGGCTTCCTGTGGTGGCTGAACCGTCGCGGCCCGATCCTGGGCGCGCTCAGCACCGACGCGCCGGGCCAGCCGGCCGCCCCGGTCGGCCGGGCCATCCCCGGCGCCGCCGCGAACGTCTTCACCGCGCAGGGTCTCGGCGGCCAGGTGGTGCTGGTCGACCCCGCGTCGAAGACCGTGGTCGTGCGGATCGGCCAGCTCGGCGGCGGCGAGTACGGCGCGCGCGACGCCGCCCGCTTCGTGACCGAGGCGCTCGGAGGTCCTTAGACCGCCAGCAGCTCGAGGTATCCGAGACCGAGCACGCCGCGGTACCCGGAGAAGTACGCCGCCCGCTGCCGATCGGCCAGCTCCCGCACCTCGTCGGCGTCGCGGTCGTCGGCGTCGTGCTCGGCGAGCCAACGGGCGTATGCCGCGGCGTACCCGCTCTCGAACACGTCCCACTCCTCGAGGCTCGCCTCGTGGACGGCCAGTGGCGCGAAGCCCGCCGCGACCGCGAGGTCCACGACCTCGCCCAGCGTCAGGAACTCGTCGTCGCGACCCGCCAGCGGCGCGATCGCCGCGGGCGTCGGGGGCCGGGACCAGATGCCGTCCCCGTAGACGACGCGGCCGCCCCGTGACACCAGACCGCGAAGGGCGTCGAGGGCGGCGGCGTACGCCAGAGGCTGTGCCTCCTCGACGGGCGCGCCCCACACCTGCGAGGCGCCGATGCAGATGACGGCGTCCCAGCCGCCGCTGAGGTCCCGGGCGTCGTCGACCCGCAGGTCCACGCGGTCGGTGAGACCGCGCACGACCGCCTGGGCCTGGCCGTGGGCGATGCTCTCGGCGTCCAGGTCGACGCCCTCACCCACCGCGTCGGGCACGCCCTCGAGCACGCGCAGCAGGAGCGCCGCCCAGCCGCAGCCGATGTCGAGCACCGTGCCGGGGGAGCCGTCGGCCAGGAACCTCACCATCCGCGCGGCCCGCTCCTCCGACAGCGGCGCCATGAAGGTCAGGTCGAGGTGCGGCGGGGTGAAGGTGGGGCTCACGGTCCACAGTCTGACAAGTGGTCGCCTCGTCCATCGCCCGAAGGCTATGGTGCAGGGGTCATGAGCGCGCCCCGAGGACCCCACCGACTGCCGGGCCTCCTCCTTCGCCGCCGCAGCGAGGCCTGAACCGTCGGACCCCCTCGCTGCGGAGGTCACCACGCGCGCCGACGTCCCGATCGCTCGATCACCCGAGGACCGTCATGACTCTCCAGCACTCCGGCTTCACCAACACCCAGCGCAGCAGCGGGATGCCCATCCATCGGTACCGGCCGTTCCCGCCCATCGACATCCCCGACCGCACGTGGCCGACGCGCACGGTCACCGAGGCGCCGCGCTGGCTCTCGACCGACCTGCGCGACGGCAACCAGGCGCTGATCGACCCGATGAGCCCCGCCCGCAAGATGAAGATGTTCGAGCTCCTGGTGCGGATGGGCTACAAGGAGATCGAGGTCGGGTTCCCCAGCGCCAGCGAGACCGACTTCGGGTTCGTGCGCCAGCTCATCGAGCAGGACAAGGTGCCCGAGGACGTGACCATCTCGGTGCTGACGCAGGCGCGTGAGGACCTCATCGAGCGGACGGTCCAGTCGCTGGTCGGCGTGCACCACGCCAACATCCATCTCTACAACGCGCTCGCCCCGCTGTTCCGCCGCGTCGTCTTCCACGCCAGCAACGACGAGATCAAGGACATCGCGGTCCGCGGCACCGAGCTGGTCATGAAGCACAGCGAGAACATCCTCGACAAGACCGTCATCGGCTACGAGTACAGCCCGGAGATCTTCACCGGCACCGAGCTGCCGTTCTCCGTCGAGGTGTGCGAGGCCGTGTCCGACGTCTGGCAGCCCGACGACGGTCGCGAGATCATCCTCAACCTGCCGGCCACGATCGAGATGGCCACGCCGAACGTGTACGCCGACCAGATCGAGTGGTTCTCCCGCCAGCTGACGCGGCGCGAGTTCACGACCATCAGCCTGCACCCGCACAACGACCGCGGCACCGCCGTCGCGGCCACCGAGCTGGCCATGATGGCCGGCGCCGACCGCGTCGAGGGCTGTCTGTTCGGCCACGGCGAGCGCACCGGCAACGTCTGCCTGGTCACGCTCGGCATGAACCTGTTCAGCCAGGGCGTCGACCCGCAGATCGACTTCAGCGACATCGACGAGATCCGCCGGACGGTCGAGTACTGCACGCAGCTGCCCGTGCACCCGCGACACCCGTACGCCGGGGACCTCGTCTACACCGCGTTCTCCGGGTCGCACCAGGACGCCATCAAGAAGGGCCTGGAGGACCTGGACCGGATCGCCGCCGAGCAGGGCCGCGACGTGTCCGAGGTGCCGTGGGAGGCGCCGTACCTGCCCATCGACCCGAAGGACGTCGGGCGCACCTACGAGGCCGTCATCCGCGTCAACAGCCAGTCCGGCAAGGGCGGCGTGGCCTACATCCTCAAGGCCGAGCACAAGCTGGACCTGCCGCGCCGCGCGCAGATCGAGTTCAGCCGCGCGATCCAGCAGCACACCGACGCCGAGGGCGGCGAGATGACGCCCGAGGCGATCTGGACGGCGTTCCGGTCGGAGTACCTCGACCGCGAGACCCCGCTCCGGCTCAACTCCGTGCACACCTCCGCGGCGGCGGGCGAGAAGGACCAGCTGTCCGTCAACGTGTACGTCGACGGCGAGCTCACCACGTTGACCGGCGAGGGCAACGGCCCGATCGCCGCGTTCGTGGCGGCGCTCAACTCGCTGCCCCGGGCCGATGGTGAGAACTACGACGTCCGGGTGCTCGACTACGCCGAGCACGCCCTCAGCGCCGGCGGCGACGCCATCGCGGCGGCGTACGTCGAGTGCCTGGTCGGCGACCAGGTCCTCTGGGGAGTCGGCCTCGACCCCAACATCGTCACCGCGTCGCTCAAGGCCGTCATCTCGGCGGTCAACCGGTCCGGGAGCTGACGCCGTCCGTGACGTTCTGGTCGTCTGAAGTGCCGTGAGACGACCAGAACGTCACGGACGGCGAAGCTCACGCGCCGCCGAGGGGGTTGATGCCGGACGCCTGCCCACCGAACGCCACGAGCAGCAGGTCGGTCATCTCGAAGGTGTCGCCGCGCGCGCCCAGGTCGGGGTGGAAGTCCTTGCTGCGCACGATCGAGAAGGTGCTGCCCTGCATGGCACGGTGGATGGTCTCGGCCACGATCCGACCGCCGACGCCGGTCAGCCGGCCGCCGTTGAGCTCGGCTTCCCGGAGCAGGTAGAACCACAGCGGCGTCTTGTCGTTGACGGCGTTCTTCTGGTCCGCGGTGAGCCCGGTGAGCACGGCGCCGCCGCTGCCGTCGAGGATCTGGGCCTTGCTCAGCTTGGTGATCGCCACGCCGGCGTTCTGGAGCTTGGTCACCATCTGCGGACCGGTGGCCAGCGAGACCATGCCGGCGCGGGTGAGGTTGCGGAAGGCCAGGTTGCGTTCGGGTGCGTTGAAGCCGAGCGACTCCTTGCCGCCGAACGTGCCGGCGGGCAGGTGCTTGAGCGGGTCGACGATGAGGGTGTCGATGCGCATCGCCTTGTTGACGTTGCTCGCGGGCGCGAGCTCCGGGTGTCCGCCGGCGGCGAAGTCGTACATCCGGCGCCAGTCCGCGAGCCAGTTGCTGGCCAGGATCACGTCACCGCCGAGGTTGCCGCCCGTTCCCGAGAAGTCGAACATGTAGAACAGGCTGCCGTTCTGTCCCGCGAACCGCCGGTTCCAGTTGTAGGCCTCGCGGACCATGCTGTGCCCGAGCCGGAACCCGGCGATGGAGAACTCGACCGGCATGGTCGGCACCTCGGTCGGCCCGGCGTCGGGCTGGACGAGCTTGCGGCCGTTGGTGAAGACGTCGTTCACGACGGCGGGGTCCACGATCCGCGGCAGGTAGTCGTGGCGGATCAGCCACTGGTAGTGCAGGGTCACCGCCTTGCGGGCCTGGCGGAACTTCTTGACCGAGGGCAGGTTCGGGGGCAGCGAGTCGACCACCGCATTGTGGAACCGGATCATCGCGACATGGGTCTGGGCGACGATGAGGTTCTCGTCGTTGCGGGCGTCGGGGATCAGCGCCGCGCGCTTCCCGTCGACGCGCGGGAGGTCATGGCCCTGCTTGCTGGCGTCCGGACCGATCTTCCGGGTCTTGCCGAGCTTGAGGTGCACCCCGTCGTCCTCGAAGAACTTGGCCGACTTCGGGTCGCCCGGCCCGGCGCCGTACAGGGAGTCCAGGTCGAGCCGCGGCGAGCGGCCCTGCACGAGCTGGGCGGGAGGTACGTCCTCGCCGAGCTGGACGCCGGTCTTGTCGAGGGTCAGGTCGTGGTCGATGAACTGACCGAGGTAGGTGTAACCGGCCGGCACGGTGCCCGATCCGCCGTCGGCGGGGGCGCCGGGGCCGGAGACCATGGCGTTGGCGATCTTCTTGGTCACCGCCGGGCCCAGCGGTGTCCCCTTGGGTCCGCACCGGCTGAACCGGAACGGCGGCGCGGCCGCGGCTCCCGCGAGCCTGGCGGTGGGACGGCCGCCGGCTTGCTCGCCGACCACCCCTTCGCCCTCGATGAAGAACGTCTCGGACCCGTGGCGCATCGGCATGGATCGAAGGTAAAGAACCATGGAAGGTAAAGAAATGGCCCGGATGGGCCATCGTCAACCCAGCCGTCAACCCAGCCGCATCAGCTCGATGCGCTGGTCGGAGCCGGGACGGAGCGCTTCGAGCTCGCCGGTCGCCACGAAGCCGTACCGCTCGTACACCGCCCGCGCGACGGGGTTGGCCGTGTTCACGTGCAGGCCCACCGGCGTCCCGTCCGCCACCGCGTCGCCCACGAGCGCGTCGAGCAGCGCCCGCGCGTGACCACGGCCGCGGTGAGCGGGGTCGGTCCACATGCCCCAGACCTGCACCTTGCCGTCGTCGGTGAAGGCGCCGGCCATCGCGACCGGTCGGTCGCCGTCGAGGACGGCGTACACGGGTCGCACCAGCCGGCGCCGCCACTCCTTCTCCGGGAAGGCCTCCTCGCGGTCGAGGGTCGAGCCGAACGCGTCGGGGGAGTCGGCGAGGGCACGCAGCCGGACGTCGCGGAGCACCTCCCAGTCGTCGGGACCCAGGCGGCGCAGGTCAGTCACGAGCGATCTCGAGGATGCAGGCCGTCCCGACGTCGACGAAGCCGACCTCCCGGTAGATGCTCGCCGCGTCGTCGTTGGCCGCGGAGAGGAGCACGGTCCGGGCACCGCGCTCGCGGACGGCGTTCACCAGACCGCGGGTGATCGCCGAGCCGAGGCCGCGGCGACGGAACTTCGGCGGGACGGCGATGCCCATCAGCTCCGCCCCGTCCCCGCGCGGCGCCGACGTCCCGCCGCCGGCGACCTCGCCGTCGACGTACGCCGCCGCGACGACCAGGACCCCCTCGCGGACGAGCTCGGGTCGGCGGCCGAGCGGGCGCTCGACGATCTCGTCGGACCCGCCGAACGCCGCGTGCACGACGTCGTTGGAACGACGCAGGTCGGGGTCGTCGGCGTCGAGGATGCGGACGTCCGTCGCGCCCGGCACGTCGGCGTCCGCCGGCAGCACCAGCAACGGGTACTGCCCGAGCTCGACCCCGGCCATGTCGGTCGTGGCCTCCTGCGCCGCGGCCCAGAGGCTGGGCGTCGTCTCGTGCACCCACTCGACGTTCCGGGGTGCGCGGACCTCGTCCTGGCGCGCGAACAGCCCGCGCAGGTCGTCGGCCGTGAACGCGTCGTCCCCGCCCAGCCGGGGGCGCGCGTAGAACTGCCAGCCCGTGCCGGGGTCCGGCAGGAAGAGGGTGAACGGCCCCACCTCCTCGGTCGTCGTCATCGGACGCGGCACAGCGTCGTAGTAGCGCTCGATGTCGGCAAGGAGGGTCATCTGCGTCACGCTTCCACCGTTCGGGCCGCCCCCGCGACTAGGTTTCCCTGTTGTGCTGGTCTCTGAGCGCATCGGGCAGTTCTTCATCGCCAGCTCAACCGGCCGGGATCGCCTGGAGTACACCGAGTACGGCGGTGGCGACCGCTGGGTCGTGCTGCTGCACGGCCAGCTGATGCCGCGCCGGATGCAGCAGCCGCTGGCGCGGGCGCTGGCCTCCGAGGGCCTGCACGTGGTCACCCTCGACCTGCTCGGGCACGGGCGCTCGGACCGGCCCGCCGACCCGCTGGTGTACTCGATGACCTCGTTCGCCGAGCAGGTGCTGGCGCTCCTCGACCACCTGGGCATCGACCAGGCCGTCGTGGGCGGGTTGTCCCTGGGCGCGAACGTCTCCCTGGAGCTCGCGGCCACCTGGCCGGAACGGGTCAAGGGCCTGATCGTCGAGATGCCGGTGCTCAACAACGCCCTGCAC
This sequence comes from uncultured Actinomycetota bacterium, assembly GCA_963782035.1. Taxonomy (GTDB): domain Bacteria; phylum Actinomycetota; class Actinomycetes; order Propionibacteriales; family Nocardioidaceae; genus Nocardioides. Next base: position 175,125 of record CAWAIW010000057.1, on the reverse strand, counting down.
GCGGGGATCCTGGCCTTCGTGCCGCTGATGTTCGCGGCGCGCTACCTGCCCTGGACGGTGTCCTCGCTGCGCGCCGTGACCCGCCCGATCCCGCGCGGGGTGGTGCCGTTCTGGGTCGGCATCGGTCTGGACACGCTCGACCAGCGGCCGCGCGCGGTCGCGGCGGTGATCCACGGCGTGATCTTCGGCCGGGTCGCGCCCCAGGCCAAGCAGCGCCGCGGGATCCTGGCCCCCGCCCTCGTCGTCGGCCACCCGAGCGACCCGATCCACCCGTTCGCCGACGCCGCGATGCTGGCCGAGGAGCTGCCGAACGCAGAGTTCGTCGCCGCCCGCAGCATCGTGGAGTGGCGCGCCCGGCCCGAACGTCTCAACGAGCTGGCGGCGCGGTTCGCGCTGGCTTGCTGGGACGGTAGGGGAGACTCGGCCCATGCCGTTGTACCGCGATGAGGCGGTCGTGCTGCGCACCCACAAGCTGGGAGAAGCCGACCGGATCGTCACCCTGCTGACCCGCCACCACGGCCGGGTCCGTGCGGTGGTGAAGGGCGTCCGGAAGACGACGTCGCGGTGGGGCTCGCGGCTCGAGCCGTTCACCCACGTCGACCTGCAGCTCGCGGTAGGGCGCAACCTGGACATCGTCACCCAGGCCGAGACGATCGACCCGTTCGCGGGCGGGCTGGGCGGCGACTACGACCGCTACACCTGCGGCACGGTGATGCTGGAGACCGCCGACCGGCTGGTCACCGAGGAAGGGCAGCCGGCGGTGCAGCAGTTCCTGCTGCTGGTCGGTGGCCTGCGCGCGATGGCGGCCGGTGAGCGCGGCCCGCACCAGGTGCTCGACTCCTACCTGCTGCGGTCGCTGGCCGTGGCCGGGTACGCGCCGTCGTTCTCGCACTGTGCCCGCTGCGGCGACGAGGGGCCGCACAAGGCGTTCAGCCCCTCGGCCGGTGGCGCGCTGTGCGCCGACTGCCGGGTGCCCGGATCGGCGTCGCCGTCGGCCGGCACCCTCGACGTGCTCGGAGCCCTGCTGGCCGGCGACTGGGACGCGGTGGCGGCCGCCGAGCCGCGACAGCTCCGGGAGGCCTCCGGCCTGGTCTCGGCGTTCCTGCACTGGCACCTCGAGCGCGGCCTGCGGTCGCTGGAGTACGTCGAGCGTTAGTCGCAGCTGACCAGGCCCGAGCCCACGACCCGCCAGGAGTCGCCGACTCGACGGGCGCCGGCCTGGCTGCCGACCACGGTCGCGCCGACCGGTTCGTACGTCGAGTCGAAGACCTGGACGGTCAGCAGCGGCGTGTACGCCGCGGACTCGTCGGGGAGGATCACGCTGACGGCGGGAAGGGTGGCCGGCCGGTCGTCGTACGCCGGGTAGAACGGCGACGTCTCCCCGGTGATCACGCGGCCCTCGTCGTCGGCGGCACCGGCCGTGACGCGGACGTACTGCCAGTCGTTGCCCATGCCCGGCGTGGCGTCGGTGGCCCACGCGAGCGCGCCGGCGAAGACCGCGCGGTGCCCGCGGGTCAGCCGCTCGCACTGGACCGAGGCCTGGCCGACGTCGGTGAGGTCGGTGGGAGAGCCCTCCTTGTCGCCGGCGAAGGTGAGCAGCTCGACGGTGCCCACCGAGCCGGTGGACATGAGGGCGACCTCGGCCTGGGTGGGGGCCGCGGTCAGCGTCGCGGCCGCCACCAGGGCGACGACGTACGCGATGCGGCGCATGGGATGACTCCGGACTCGGGGAAGGCGTCCCGCCGAGCCGGAACCTCCGTCGAGGGTAGGGGTCCACGCCGCGGCCCGCCAGGTGCAAGGCTGGTCGGGTGAGTCCGCGCCCTCCGACCCCGCACCCGTCCGGCGCCCGGCCGCCGGCGATCCCTCGCGAGCTGGTCCCGAAGCACGTCGCGATCGTGATGGACGGCAACGGCCGCTGGGCCAAGCAGCGCGGGCTGCCGCGCACCCGCGGGCACGAGATGGGGGAGCACTCGCTCTTCGACGTGGTCGAGGGCGCGATCGAGATCGGCGTGAAGGCGATCTCGGCGTACGCGTTCTCCACCGAGAACTGGACCCGCTCGCCCGACGAGGTGAAGTTCCTGATGGGCTTCAACCGCGACGTGATCCGCCGCCGTCGCGACGAGATGCACGAGCTGGGGGTGCGGGTCCGCTGGGCCGGCCGGACCCCGCGGCTCTGGAAGTCGGTCATCCGCGAGCTCCAGGTGGCCGAGGAGCTGACCGCCTCGAACAAGGTCCTCACGCTGACCATGTGCGTCAACTACGGCGGCCGCGCCGAGCTCGCCGACACCGCGCGCTCGATCGCGCAGGAGGTGGCGGCGGGGCGGCTCTCGCCTGACAAGGTGGACGAGAGGACCTTCGCCCGGCACCTCTACGTCCCCGAGGTCGGCGACGCCGACATGATCTGGCGGACGTCGGGCGAGCAGCGTCTCTCGAACTTCATGCTCTGGCAGGCGGCGTACGCCGAGCTGGTCTTCACCGACGTCCTGTGGCCCGACTGCAACCGCGTCGAGCTCTGGAAGGCGATCGAGCTCTACGCGCAGCGCGACCGCAGGTACGGGAAGGCCTAGCTCGCGAGTCGGCGCTAGTTTCCCCGCGAAGTACGCCGAGTCGGCGCTAGTTCCCCGGCGACGCGCATCGAGTCGGCGCCAGTTTCCGTCCACAGGCGGCGTTCTCGTCACCGTCGTCCACAGGCGGGCGGCATGTCGGGTTGGGCGGGCCACCCTCGGAGATATCGAGGGTCATGCAGCGACCTCTCCTGGACGACAGCTTCCCGCTGCCGCTCGACCTCCCGTTCACACGGCGGATCGCGAACGACGCGGGGATCACCGACAAGCAGCTTTCCCGACTGGTGCGCGACGGGCTCCTGCGTCATCCGGTGCGCGGCGTGTACGTCGCCTCGCAGGCCCCCGACGACATCTCGATGAGGATCGCGATGCTGCGACTCGTCGTACCGTGCGGCTGCTTCGTCGTGGACCGGACTGCTGCCTGGCTGCACGGGGCGCCGATGGCGCTGGCTCCGAATGACCACCTCGCACCGCCCTCGGTCGCCATGTTCCGGCACGCGGACCACGGCCGTCTGCGCAACTCGCTCGCGCGCAGCGGCGAACGGACGGTGCTGGCAGGCGACCTGATGGAGGTCGGCGGCATCTGCGTGACGACGCCGCTGCGCACCGCGCTCGATCTGGGACGTCTCCTGCGCAGGGACCGGGCGCTGGCCTGCCTCGATGCTCTGCTCCGCCTTGGCGTCTTCACCCGTGACGAGCTGCTCGCGGAGCTCGGACGTCTCAAAGGTCAGCGGGGCATCCGCCAGCTGCGCGTACTCGCCCCGCTCGCCGACGGTCGGGCGCAGTCGCCGGGCGAGTCCGTGCTCCGACTGCGCTGGATCGACGCCGGCCTCCCACGCCCCCAGCTGCAGATCGAGATCATCGAGGGCGGGCGGGCGATCTACTACCTCGACATCGGGCTGGAGGAGCTGCTGTTCGCGGTCGAGTACGACGGGGAGGACTGGCACTCGAGCGGCACCGACCACGAGTACGACGCTGACCGACGCGACTGGCTCTCGCGCCGCCGCGGATGGGTGATCAAGCCCTTCCGGAGCAACGGGGTCAACAGCCGGAGTGATGCCGAGGTCGTGCTCATGGCGGCGTACAGGCAGGCCCGTGCCTCACTCGGTGAGAGGACGTACGTCGCCCTGGCCGCGCCACGGCAACTAGCGCCGACTCGGCGTGATTACGGGGGCAACTAGCGCCGACTCGGCGTGATTACCGGGGCAACTAGCGCCGACTCGGCGTGCAGGTCGCGCAGGTGCCGAAGATCTCCAGGGTGTGGGAGACGTCGGTGAAGCCGTGCTCGGCGGCCATGGTGGTGGTCCAGCGCTCGACGGCGGGGCCCTCCACCTCGACCGTCGCGCCGCAGGAGCGGCAGACGAGGTGGTGGTGGTGGGTCTCCGAGCAGCGCCGGTAGATCGCCTCGCCGTCCTCGCGGCGCAGGACGTCGACGTCGCCGGTCTCGGCGTACAGCTGGAGCGTGCGGTACACCGTCGCCAGCCCGACCGAGGAGCCCGAGGTCGACAGGATCTCGTGCACCTCCTGGGCGGAGCGGAAGTCGTCGACCGACGAGAGGGCCCCCAGGACGGCGAGGCGCTGTGGGGTGGAGCGAGGGGAGTCAGTGCTCGTCATAGTGCTCTCCGTGGGGTGCGTGCCGGTGCCCGTCGTGCACGTAGTCGAGGTGGTCCGCGTGCTCGACGGCCAGGTGGCCGCAGTCCTCGCCGTGGACGTGCCCGTCGACGTGGTCGTGGTCGTGGCTGACGTCGTGACCGTCCGGTAGCAGCGGCGCGAACGGCGCCCGCAGCCGGCGTCGCGACCGCAGCCAGACGCCGAGCGGCCAGGCGGCCGCGAACCCGGCCAGCGCCAGCAGCACGATCGAGGGCCCGGGGGCGACGTTGGCGTGGAACGACGCGTACGCCGCGAGCAGCAGGCCGCCGACCGACGCGCCGATGCCGAGCATCATCGCCGCGACCAGTGTGGTGCGGAACGACTGCGTCACCTGCTGGGCCGTGGCGACCGGGACCACCATCAGCGCGGAGACCAGCAGCAGGCCGACCGTGCGCATCGCGACCGTCACCGACACGGCCGCGAGCACGGCGACGGCCAGGTTGTAGGCGCCGACCCGGAGCCCCGCGACCTTGGCGAACTCGGGGTCCTGAGCGACGGCGTACAACTGTGGCGCCAGACCGACGCAGACGACGATCACGACGGCCGTCAGCCCCACGGTCACCCAGACGTCGGTGGGGGAGATGGTGGTGATCGACCCGAAGAGGTAGGTCTGCAGCAGCGACGTGCTCTGCCCGCCGAGTCCCGTGAGGAGCACGCCGCCGGCCAGGCCGCCGTAGAACATCAGCGCCAGCGCCACGTCGCCGTTCGTGTGGCCGCGGCTGCGGATCCACTCGATCGCGATCGCACCGAGAGCGGCGACGACCACCGCGGTCCAGGTGGGCGACGCACCGGTGAGGAGTCCGAGCGCGACGCCGGTGACGGCCACGTGACCGATGCCGTCGCCCATCAGCGAGAGGCGGCGCTGCACGAGGTACGTGCCGACGGCCGGCGCCGCGAGTCCCGTGAAGACGGCGGCGATCAGGGCGCGCTGCATGAAGCCGAGCGACAGGAGATCGAGGAGATTCATCGGCGGTCCAGCGGGATCTCGAAGTGAGGGGTGTGGTCGTGCCGGGTGGAGGACGGGTGGTGGTGGGTGTGCTGGTCGTGGACCTCGTGGTCGGCCAGCGGTGGACCGTCGTAGGCGATCCGCCCGTCCCGCATCACCACCGCGCGGTCGACCAGGGGCGCCAACGGCCCGAGCTCGTGGGCGACCAGGACGATGGTCGCTCCGTCGGCCTTCAGCCGGCCGAGGGCGTCGGCGAGGGCCTGCTGGCTGGGCAGGTCGACGCCCGCCGTGGGCTCGTCGAGGAAGAAGAGCTCCGGCTCGCCCGCCAGCGCGCGAGCGATCAGCACCCGCTGCTGCTGGCCGCCCGAGAGCTCGGTGACGCCGTCCTGGCGGCGGTCCGACATCCGTACGACGTCGAGCGCGTGGTCGATCGCCGCCCGGTCGGCCTTCGACAGCGGCCGGAGCAGCTTGCGGTGGGTCAGCCGGCCGGACGCGACCACCTCCCACACCGAGGTGGGGACGCCGGACGAGGCGGTCGAGCGCTGCGGCACGAAGCCGATCCGCGACCACGCGGCGTACTCGCTGATCGGCGTCCCGAACAGCCGCAGCTCGCCCGCCGCCAGCGGGAGCAGGCCGGTGAGCGCGCGGACGAGTGTGGTCTTGCCGGAGCCGTTGGCGCCCATCAGGGCCACGAACTCGCCGGTCTCCACGGTCAGGTCGATCCCGCGCAGGACGGGCCGGCCGCCGATCGCGACCGAGCCGCCGGTCAGCTCGAGCTACTGCGGGTGCATCCGTTGGCCTCCTGGAGGGCGGTGAGGTTCTCGCGCATCAGCGAGAGGTAGTCCCCGAGCTGTCGTCGTCGCTCGGTCAGTCCCTCGACGGGGTCGAGCATCACGGTGCGCAGCCCGAGGTCGTGCGCGAGGGAGTCGGTGAGTGCCTTGCTGGCGAGCCGCTCGGAGAACACCGTGGTGATGCCCTCGTCGCGGATCAGCTGCTGGAGGCGCGCGATGCCCGCCGGCGTGGGCTCGGCGTCGGGGGTCAGGCCGGCGACGGGCGCGACCTCGATCCCGTACTTCCCCCAGTAGCCGAACGCGTCGTGGCTCGACACGATCACGTGCCGCTCGCAGTCCGCCAGGCCGGTCGTGAAGTCCCGGTCCAGCGCGTCGAGGTCGCCGTGCAGGGCGGCGGCGTTCCGCTCGTACGCCGCGGCGTGCGGCGGGTCGAGCTCGGCCAGGTCCGCGGCCACGGCGTCCGCCGACGGCGGCCAGCCGCTCGGGGTCCAGCCAGAAGTGCGGGTCGTCCCCGTGAGGGGCGAGACGCTCGTGGTGTCCAGGACGCGGCCCTCGGCGTTCTGCACGACGGCCTCGTCGATGGCGGGCTGGAGGCCGTGCTCGACGACCACGAGGTCGGCCCGCGCCAGCGCGACGGTGCGCGCGAACGTCGGCTCGATGTCGTGCGGCTCGACGCCGGGGTCGGTGAGGCCGGTGACGTCGACGTACGAGCCGCCGACGCGCTCGGCGACCCACGCGAGCGGGTAGAAGCCGGCCGTCACCTGCACCCGGCCGTCGTCGGCCGCCACCGCGGCGCACCCGGTCAGGGGTGCGGCGAGAAACAGGACGACCAGCCAGCGCATGAGAACCATTCTCATCAATATTGAGAATGGTTGTCAATCGCCCACACCTCAGTCCTCGAGGCTGACCAGCAGCTTGCTGAGCAGCCCGCCGAGCTGACGACGCTCCTCGGCGTCGAGCGGAGCGAGCAGCCGCTCCTCGTTGGCCAGGTGCACAGGGTGCAGTCGCTCCTGGACGTCCTTGCCCTTCGCGGTCAGCGCGATCACGCGTCCGCGACCGTCGGTCTCGCTGACCGTGCGCTCGACGAGCCCCTGCTGCACCAGCCGGTCCACGCGCTTGGTGACCGCTCCGGACGTGACCATCGTCGTGCCGGCGAGCTCGGTGGGAGTGAGGCGGTACGGCGGCCCGGAGCGGCGCAGCGACGCCAGCACGTCGAAGTCGCCGTTGCCGAGGCCGGCCTGGGAGAAGACCGTGCGCAGCTCCTGGTCGAGGAGGTCCGCGGCGCGGTGCAGCCGACCCACGACCAGCATCGGCCCGACGTCCAGGTCGGGTCGCTCCGCGGCCCACTGCTCGGCGATGCGCTCCACGGCGTCCGGGTTCTCGGTCATCCCTTGATCTTATCTTCCGTGGAAGATATATTGGTTTCCATGGAAAGTACCTCGATGCGCACGCTGGTGATCACGGCCGTCGCCCCCGTCGCGTGGGGCACGACCTACATCGTCACCGAGACCTTCCTGCCGCCCGACCGCCCGCTGTTCGCGGCCGCCGCCCGCGCCCTGCCCGCGGGCCTGGTGCTGCTCGCGTTCCGTCGCCAGCTGCCGCGCGGTGAATGGTGGTGGAAGGCGATCCTCCTCGGGCTGTGCAACATCGGCCTCTTCATGCCGCTGCTCTTCCTGGCGGCCTACGAGCTGCCCGGCGGACTGGCCGCGACCCTCCAGTGCCTCTCGCCACTGGCCGTGATGGCGATCGCGCTGCCCGTCCTGGGCGAGCGCCCCGGCGTCCGCCGCGTGGTCGCCGGCCTGGTCGGCGTCGTCGGCGTCGCGCTGCTGGTCCTCCGTGCCGGCGGTGAGCTGTCCACCCTCGGCCTGGTCGGCGCGGTCGGATCGGTCCTGGTCTCCGCGCTCGGGTTCGTGCTCGTCAAGCGCTGGCCGTCGCCGACCGACATGCTCACCACGGTCTCCTGGCAGCTCGTCGCGGGCGGCGTGGCGCTGGTCCCGGTCGCGCTGCTGGTCGAGGGGCCGCCCCCGTCCCTGACCGTCGCCAACCTCGGCGGCCTCCTCTGGCTCAGCACGGCGGGTACCGCGCTGGCGTACGTCTGCTGGTTCCGCGGCCTGGCCCGGATGCCCGCCGGTGCCGTCGCCCTCGTCGGCCTGGTCAACCCGGTGGTGGGCACCCTGCTCGGCGTCGTCTTCGCCGGCGAGGTCTTCGGCTGGGTCCAGGCCCTCGGCATGGTGCTGGTCCTCGGTGGCGTCGTCGCCGGCCAGAAGTTCGCTATTGGGCACGAACGCCAGCTTTCGGCCCCGGTTTCGTGGCGTTTGGGACCAAACGCCACCTCCCGGCACCCCCAGGAGTGCGCCGCGTAGCCTGCCCGCGTGATCGTGGTCAACCGCTTCCGCGTCCCCGCCGAGCAGCAAGAACGGTTCCGCGCCGACCTGCAGGCGGCGGCCGAGGTCCTCGCCCAGCGACCCGGCTTCCTCCGCAGCCGGCTCGGGCGCAACACCGACGACCCGGAGCTGTGGGTGCTGACGACCGAGTGGGAGGGCGTGGGGGCCTACCGCCGGGCGCTGTCGGCGTACGACGTGAAGCTCACGGCGGTGCCGGTGCTGAGCCGGGCGATCGACGAACCGAGCGCCTACGAGGACGCGGGACCCGAGGCCGACCTGAATGTCGCCTCCACCCGCTCGCTAGGCTGACCCCTCCGACTGACCGATCCGACCGGCAGCCAGCCGGCCAGACCCAGGAGCTCCCCCGTGGCCACCGCCAATAAATCTGCTGGCACCCTGCTCGACACCATCGTCTCCCTCTGCAAGCGCCGCGGGTTCGTCTACCCGTCCGGCGAGATCTACGGCGGGACCAGGAGCGCGTGGGACTACGGCCCCCTCGGCGTCGAGCTGAAGGAGAACGTCAAGAAGCAGTGGTGGCGGGCCATGGTCACCACCCGTGACGACGTCGTCGGCCTCGACTCGAGCGTCATCCTGCCCACCAAGACGTGGGAGGCCAGCGGTCACCTGAAGACCTTCAGCGACCCGCTCGTCGAGTGCCAGTCGTGCCACAAGCGGTTCCGCGCCGACCACCTCCAGGAGGAGTACGCCGGCAAGAAGGACATCTCCGACCCGGACACGGTCGACCTCAACGAGCTGGTGGCCTGCCCCAACTGCGGCAACCGGCACACGTGGACCGCGCCGCGACAGTTCAACATGATGCTGAAGACCTATCTCGGCGTCATCGAGGACGAGGGCGGCCTGCACTACCTGCGCCCCGAGACCGCCCAGGGCATCTTCATCAACTTCGCGAACGTCGTCACGAGCAGTCGCAAGAAGCCGCCGTTCGGCATCGCCCAGATGGGCAAGAGCTTCCGCAACGAGATCACGCCCGGCAACTTCATCTTCCGCACGCGCGAGTTCGAGCAGATGGAGATGGAGTACTTCGTCAAGCCGGGCGAGGACGAGGAGGCGCACCAGTACTGGATCGACGAGCGCACCCGCTGGTTCACCGACCTCGGCATCACCTCGGACAGGTTGCGGCACTTCGAGCACCCGCGGGAGAAGCTCAGCCACTACGCCAAGCGCACCGTCGACATCGAGTACGACTTCGGGTTCTCCGAGCGCGGCTTCGAGGAGCTCGAGGGCATCGCCAACCGCACCGACTTCGACCTGACCCAGCACAGCGAGGCATCCGGCCAGGACCTCTCGTACTTCGACCAGGCCACCGGCGAGCGCTACGTGCCGTACGTCATCGAGCCCGCGCTCGGCCCGAACCGCGCGATGATGGCGTTCCTGATGGACGCCTACACCGAGGACGAGGCGCCCAACACCAAGGGCGGGGTCGACAAGCGCGTCGTGCTCAAGCTCGACCCGAGGCTGGCGCCGATCAAGGTCGCCGTGCTGCCGCTGAGCCGCAACGCCGACCTGAGCCCCAAGGCCAAGGACCTCGCGGCCTCGCTGCGCAACCTCGGCTGGAACGTCGACTTCGACGACTCCGGGGCCATCGGCCGCCGCTACCGGCGCCAGGACGAGGTCGGCACGCCCTACTGCGTCACCGTCGACTTCGACACCCTCGACGACCAGGCCGTGACCATCCGCGAGCGCGACACCATGAAGCAGGAGCGGGTCTCGCTGGACCAGGTCATCTCGTACTTCGCCGAGCGTCTCGTCGGCTGCTGACCCGGATGTCGGTCCGTAGGCTCGCCGTCCTGGCCGGGGCGGCGGTGCTGCTGCTCGGGGCCTGCTCCGGGCCGAGCGACGGCTCCGGGGACGACTCCGGTGACTCCTCGCCGTCGACGGGCGGTTCCGCGTCCTCGCCGACGCCGGTGGCTACCGACGACCCGACGGACGGGTTCCCCCCGCCGTACCTCCCGGTGCCCGACGGTGTCGTCCTCACCGACCAGGGCAGCGAGCTCGGGGTGGGCGAGTCAGCCGTCGTGGCCTGGAAGCCGGCCAAGGGTGAGGTCGGCGTGGTCGACCTGACCGTCCGCAAGCTGCAGCGGGCCCCGATCGAGGCGCTCGCCGACTGGCAGCTCGACGAGGCGGGCCAGAAGTCCTCGCTGTTCTACGTCACCGTGAGCGTGAAGAACGTGGGGGAGCAGGACCTCGCCGGGCTGCGGATCCCGCTGTACGCCGCGTCGGGACCCACCACGCTCGTCGAGGCCAACGCCTTCAAGACCGAGTTCAAGCCGTGCCGCAGCCCCGCGTTGCCGGAGCCGTTCGAGGCCGGCGACAGGACGACCGCGTGCCTGGTCTACCTCGTGCCCGCCCACGGCCGGCTCACCTCGGTCACCTTCCGCCCGAGCGCGGACTTCAACCCGATCACCTGGGTCGGCGAGGTGGAGCAGCCGGCGAAGCCGAAGAAGCCGGCGAAGCAGGGACAATGAGCGGGTGACCTCCCTGCCTACCTCGTTGACCCTCGGGTCATTGACGGTCGAGACGCCCGTGGTCCTGGCGCCGATGGCGGGCATCACCAACGCGGCGTACCGCCGCCTCTGCCTGGAGCAGATGGCGCGCAGGGCTCGTCAGGTCTTTTCGTCTGCGAGATGATCACGTCGCGCGGCCTGGTCGAGCGCGACGAGACCACGCTGAAGATGCTGGTCTTCGACGACCTGGAGAAGATCCGGTCGGTGCAGCTCTACGGCACCGACCCGGTGTACGTCGGGAAGGCCGCGGAGATCCTCTGCGCCGAGTACGGCGTCGCGCACATCGACCTCAACTTCGGCTGCCCGGTCCCCAAGGTGACCCGCAAGGGCGGCGGGGGAGCCCTGCCGTGGAAGCGCGGGCTGCTCGGCGAGATCCTGACCGCGGCGGTCGGCGCCGCGACGCCGTACGGCGTGCCGGTCACGATGAAGACCCGCAAGGGCATCGACGAGGACCACCTGACCTACCTCGACGCGGGCCGGATCGCCGAGGACTCCGGCTGCGCGGCCATCGCGCTGCACGGGCGCACGGTCGCGCAGTCCTACTCCGGCGAGGCCGACTGGTCCGCCATCGCCGCGCTGGTCGCCCACGTCGACATCCCGGTGCTGGGCAACGGCGACATCTGGGAGGCCGGCGACGCCGTCCGCATGGTCGAGGAGACCGGCGCCGCGGGCGTCGTCGTGGGCCGCGGCTGCCTGGGCCGGCCGTGGCTGTTCCGCGACCTGGCCGCCGCCTTCGCGCCGCGGCGGCCGTCGCGCCCCGTGCTGCCGGCGCTGGGCGAGGTACGTGACGGTGATGCGCCGCCACGCCGAGCTGCTGTGCGAGCACATGGGGGAGGAGCGCGGCTGCAAGGAGTTCCGCAAGCACGTCTCCTGGTACCTCAAGGGCTTCCGCGCGGGCGGCACGCTGCGCCACTCGCTGGCCCTGGTCGACTCGCTGGCGTCGCTCGACGCGCTGCTCGCCGACCTCGACCCCGACGAGCCGTTCCCGGTCTCCGAGCTCGGCACCCCCGCGGTCGCCAGGGCTCCCCGCGCGCCAAGGTCGCCCTCCCCGAGGGCTGGCTCGACGACGCCGACGGCGCCGGCGCCCACGTCCAGGAGGACGTCGACGAGACCACCGGCGGCTGAGCCGCGACCGGCCGACCGGGTGACGGGGACACGTCCACCGGAATGGACCTGGAGATTGGAGACGCCCCCGAGGACGTGTGCTTGACTCGCGGCTTCGTGTCCGTTTCGTTATCAACCACTTCTCGGCTGGAGACGGCCCGTCCCCTGACCTCGACCAGCAAAGGATCAGCGCTGTGGCAGATCATCGCCACAAGCGGGACACCGATGCCCGCAGCCTCACCCGCGACCTCCCGACCGCCAAGAAGATCTCCGCCGGACTCGCCGTGCTGGCGACCGGCTCGGTCGTCGCGTTCGGCGTCCTCGGCGCCGACCCCGGTCACCCGGCCTCGTCGCCGCCGACGTCCGCAGCCCGCTCAGCCGCGTCGGCCCCGACGCGTCGGCCGACGTCTCCGACCGCTTCGTGCGTCTCCCGCTCGGCCTCGCGCAAGCGTCGGCGAAGGACAAGAAGGCCGCCGTCAAGGAGGCCCGCGCCGACGGCGCGCTGGCCGCCACCGCCGCCGCCGTCCGCCAGGCCTCAGCAGGACACCAAGCTCTGGACCACCGCGCCGCTCAACCTCTGGACCGAGTCCGGCCAGACGCCGCGCAGGTCGGCGAGGTCGCCGCCTCGCGCAGGTGCTCGTCACCGGCCGCCAGGCCGGCGAGCGCGTCGAGATCGTCGTCGAGGGCAAGAGCCGCTGGGTCACCGACGGCTACCTCAGCGAGGACAAGCCCGCGGGTCGGCGCCGGCGCCGGCCTCTCGATGGCGCCCGTGCCCCGACCCCGGCGTCGAGAGCGGCCTCACCTCCGGCGCCGTCTACGTCTACCGCTCGGTGTGCCACGCCTTCCCGCAGATCACGACGTACGGCGGGTGGGACAACCACGGCGAGCACGCCTCGGGCCGCGCCCTCGACATCATGACCAGCGACGTCGCCCTCGGCACCGCGATCGCGGAGTTCCTGCAGGCCCACGCCAGCGAGCTGCACCTCTACGACATCCTCTGGCGCCAGCACATCTGGACGCCGGTGCGCGCGTCCGAGGGCTGGCGGTCCATCGCCGAGCCGCGGCTCGGCGACCGCCAACCACTACGACCACGTGCACGTCAGTCGTCTACTGACGCCTCGCCGCAGGCGTCGGCCACTAGGGTCGCCCACGATGGACGACCGAGACCTGTACGCCGCCGCGGACCGTGAGCGCTTCGTCGCCGAGCCGCCCAAGCGGGTCGCCGCCCCCGAGCGCACGCCGTTCGAGCGCGACCGGGCGCGGGTGGTGCACGCGGCGTCGTCGCGCCGCCTGGCCGCCAAGACCCAGGTGGTCGGGCCCGCAGAGCGACGACTTCGTCCGCAACCGGCTGACCCACAGCCTCGAGGTGGCCCAGGTCGCCCGCGACCTGTCCCGGGCGCTGGGCTGCGAGCCGGACATCGTCGAGACCGCGGCCCTGGCCCACGACCTCGGGCCACCCGCCGTTCGGCCACAACGGCGAGAGGGTGCTCGCCGAGCTCAGCCGCGGACTGCGGCGGCTTCGAGGGCAACGCCCAGACGCTTCCGGCTGCTGACCCGGCTGGAGGCCAAGACCTTCGGGGAGCGACGGGTCGGTCGGGCTCAACCTGACGCGCGCCACCCTCGACGCCTGCACGAAGTACCCCTGGCCGCTCGCCGCGCCGAGGCGCCGACCGGCGTGCACGCCGACGGGTCGCCGCGGTGTCCACAAGTTCGGCGTCTACGACGACGACCGGCCGTCTTCGACTGGGTCGGCGGCGCCGGCCGACGGCATGCGCCGCGTGCCTCGAGGCACAGGTGATGGACCTCGCCGACGACGTCGCCTACTCGGTGCACGACGTCGAGGACGGCGTCGTCGCCGACCGCATCGACCTGCACGCCCTCGACCTCGACGCGGTGTGGGCGACCGTCCGCGAGTGGTACCTCCCCGACGCGACCGACGCCGAGCTCGACGCCGCGCTGGCCGGGCTGCGCGCCGTGGAGGGCTGGCCGGACGCGGCGTACGACGGCTCGCGCCGCCACCTCGCCGCCCTGAAGAACCTGACCAGCGACGTGATCGGCCGCTTCTGCGGCGCGGTGCAGGACGCGACGTACGCCGCGCGGGCGCGCGGACCGTTCGTCCGGTACGACGCGGACCTGGTCGTCCCCCCGACGCCGGCGCGAGATCGCCGTCCTCAAGGGCATCGCCGCCCACTACGTGATGCGCGCCGACGACCGGGTGGCGCTGATGACGCGCCAGCGCGAGCTGCTGGGCGAGCTCGTCGCCGCGCTGGCGGCGCGCGGCCCCGGACGCGCTGGACACGCCGTACGCCGACGACTGGAAGGCCGCGGCCGACGACGCCGGCGCGCCGCCGGGCCGTCGTCGACCAGGTCGCGTCGCTGACCGACGCCAGCGCCGTGACCTGGCACGCCCGCTCTCGTTGAGCGAGGCTCACGGGCAGGTCACCCTTCGGGTACGGGTCGTCCTGGAGCGCGATGCTCTCCGGGTTGAGCTGGTCCTTCAGCTCGTCCTCGTGGGAGCCGCCGAACGGCGAGTGCGCGGACGCCGCCGACGCGGCGGCTCCGGCGGCTGCGGCCACCTTCTGGGCAGCGACCGGCGCCTGCTCCTTGGCCGTCTCGGCGACGGTCGAGGCGGCCGACTGCACGCGCGGGTCGTCCTTGACGTTGAGGAACGTCTTCTTGATCTGCTCGTAGCGCTCGCGACCGGCACGGGTGCCGAGCACGTAGCCCACGCCGACGGCGATCAGCAGGGTCAGCTTCTTCATGGTGTCCTCCTCGGTGAGTGGCTTCAGGACTTCTTGCGCCGGTCGGCGCCCAGGCGGATGCGGCGACCCTTGGCGGCGTCGTCCTGCTCCTTCTTGGCGGCCTTCTCGATGTTGCGGGTGTCGCGGGCCGGCAGCTGGAGCTCGTCCTCGGCCGCGATGCCCGCCTGGAGCTGGCGGCCCCGCTCGAGCTCGGAGTCGATCTCGGCGCCGAACAACAGCGCGACGTTGGTCAGCCACAGGAACACCAGCGCGACGACGACGCCGGCCAGGGATCCGTAGGTCTTGTTGTACGACGCGAAGTTGGCGACGTAGAACGCGAACCCGGCCGAGGCCACCATCCAGATGAGGATGGCCACCGCGGCGCCGATGGAGATCCAGCGGAACTTCGGCTGCTGCACGTTGGGCGTCGCGTAGTAGAGGATCGCCACGATCAGCATCACCACGAACAGCATCACCGGCCACTTGGCGATGTCCCAGACCTGCACGGCCTGGTGGCCGAGCCCGATCTGGTCGCCGATCGACTGGGCCAGCGGTCCGCTGACGACCAGCATCACCATCACCAGGGCGACCAGCACGATCGCCACGAGCGTGATGAGCAGCATCACCGGACGCAGCTTCCAGAACGGGCGGCCCTCGCCGATCTCGTAGATGCGGTTCATCGAGCGCCCGAAGGCGCCGACGTACCCCGACGCCGACCACAGCGCGCCGAGCAGACCCAGCAGGAGGGCCAGGCCGGCGCCCTGGGAGCTGGCCAGCTCGAGCAGCGGGCTCTTGATCGTGCCGAGGGTGTCCTCGGAGACCAGCGGCGCAAGACGTCGAGCACCGTCTGCACGGACTTCTCCGGCGACTGGCCGACGAGGCCCAGGACGGCGCTGAGGGCGATGGCGGCCGGGAAGAGCGCCAGCACGCCGTAGTACGTGAGGGCCGCGGCCAGGTCGGTGCACTGGTCGTCGCCGAACTCGCGCCAGACCTTGCGGGCGACGTAGAACCAGGTCCGCTTGTGCAGGTCGGTCGGGTCGTCGGGCTTGCGGGGGTCGTCCGGGTCGGGAGTCGTGTCCTCGGCCCGGTCGAGGCCTTGGGTGCTCTGGGTCATGGGGCACCCACCGAGAAGTCATCAATCCATCCTGACCCGGTGCCCCGCGCATGGGACCACCCGCAGGGGTGCGTCCCGGCGGTGCACGGCCCCGGGGGAGCATCGGGCGGCCCGGCATAGACTCCGCCGCGTGGCCTCCGGTCGGATCCGTGAGGAAGACATCGCGGAGGTGCGCGAGAAGGCGCGCATCGACGACATCGTCTCCGGCTACGTCACGCTCCGCAACGCCGGCGGCGGGTCCATGAAGGGCCTGTGTCCCTTCCACGACGAGAAGTCCCCGTCGTTCCACGTCACGCCGGCGCGGGGGTTCTACCACTGCTTCGGTTGTCAGGAGAGCGGCGACGTCATCTCCTTCCTCATGAAGATCGACGGGCTCGCCTTCACCGAGACGGTGGAGCGACTGGCGGACAAGTACGGCGTGACGCTGCGCCGCGAGGACGGCGACGTCCGCGAGGACCGGCCGCGCGGACCCCAGCGGGGTCGGCTGGTCGAGGCCAACAAGGTGGCGCAGGTCTACTACGCCGAGCAGCTGGCGACGCCTGAGGCGGTCGCGGGGCGGCAGTTCCTCGGCCAGCGCGGGTTCGACCAGGCGGCCGCCGAGCAGTTCGGGATCGGCTTCGCCCCGCGTGACGGCGAGGCCCTGGTCCGGCACCTGCGCCAGAAGGGCTTCAAGGACGAGGAGAGCATCGCGGCGGGGCTCATCGCGCAGGGCCGGTCGGCGTACGACCGGTTCCGCGGCCGGCTCCTGTGGCCGATCCGCGACGCCAGCGGCGACACGATCGGCTTCGGGGCACGCCGGATCTTCGACGACGACAAGATCGAGGCGAAGTACCTCAACACCTCCGAGACCCCGCTCTACAAGAAGAGCACGGTGCTCTACGGCATCGACCTCGCCCGGCGCGACATGGCGCGGACCTCGCAGGCCGTGGTGGTCGAGGGCTACACGGACGTGATGGCCTGCCACCTCTCGGGCGTGCCGACCGCCGTCGCGACGTGCGGCACGTCCTTCGGCGACGACCACGCGCGGGTGCTGCGGCGCTTCCTGCACGACCACGAGGAGTTCCGCGGCGAGGTGATCTTCACCTTCGACGGCGACGCCGCCGGCCAGAAGGCCGCGCTGCGGGCCTTCGCCGGCGACCAGAACTTCGTCTCCCAGACCTACGTCGCCATCGAGCCGACCGGCCTCGACCCCTGCGACCTGCGGATCCAGCAGGGCGACGGCGCGGTGCGCGAGCTGGTCGCGCGGCGGGTGCCGCTCTACCGGTTCGTGCTCGGCAACGTCGTCGGGAAGTACGACCTCGACCGGGCCGACGGCCGCGTCGACGCCGTCCGCGAGGGAGCCCGGCTGGTGTCCTCGATCCGCGACAAGTCGAAGGTCGAGGCGTTCTCGCGCGAGCTGGCCGGCATGGTCGGTGTCGACATCGAGCAGGCGCGCGAGGAGGTCCGCCGCGCCGCCAACCGACGCCCCGAGCCGCGACCCGAGGACCGCGTGGTGGTCCGGTCCGAGGGGACGGAGGAGCCGGCGCGACCCGAGCGGCCCGCTGTCCCGGATCCGCGTGAGCCGCGGTTCGCGATCGAGCGGGAGACCCTCAAGCTCGTCCTCCAGCACCCGTCGGCCGTCGGACGGATGGCCGCCGACGTCGGCGCCAACGACTTCACGCACCCCACGTTGCGCTCGGTGTGGGAGCTCGTCGAGAAGAACGGCGGCCCGACGGCCGCCGACGCCGGCTGGGCGGGAAGGATCCGCGCCGACGCTGCCGACCCCGTCGTCCAGGCCGCGGTCAGCGCGCTCGGCGTCGAGCCGCTCCGGACGGCCAAGGACCCCGACGCGGCCTTCGTGGCCGGCCACGTCTACCGGCTCCAGGAGCTCACCGCGCTGCGCCGGATCGCCGAGGTGAAGTCCCGCCTCCAGCGCACCAACCCGGTGGAGCACGCGACCGAGTACAACCGGATGTTCGGCGAGCTGGTCGCCCTCGAGCACCACCGCCGCACCCTCCGCGAGCTCGCCATGGGCACCCAGTGAGATCGTTCGCCAAGCGGCCCACGATCGAGGTCGCGCCGGGGGAGCGGGTGCTCGCCTGGACCGAGTCGACCACCGGCGAGGTGCTGGCCGGCACGCGGGAGGCGCTGTACCTCCCCGGCGTACGGCTGGCCTGGGAGGACGTCGAGGCCGCCGACTGGGACCGCGACACCACCGAGTTCCGGGTCGCCGAGGTCGGGCGCTGGGGCGAGGACCGGGTCGAGCACCGCTACGCGATCTCCGAGCCGCGACGGCTGCTGGAGCTGGTGCGCGAGCGGGTCACCGCCAGCGTCCTGCTGGTCCGGCACGTCCCGGTCGAGGGCCGCCGCGGCGTCCGCGTCATCGCCCGCCGGGCCCCCACCGGGGACCGCGCGCTGCACTGGGTCTACGAGTACGACGCCGGCATCGACCCCGACGACCCCACCGTCCGGCTGGCCGCCGAGACCGCCCTCGCCACCGCCCGCGACGAGGTCGGTCTGGATTAGCGGGTCGATTCGGTCGGGACCGGCCGGCTTGCTAACCTGTGCGGGCTCCGGAGCCGATCCCCTGTAGCTCAATTGGCAGAGCATTCGACTGTTAATCGAAGGGTTGCTGGTTCGAGTCCAGCCGGGGGAGCGAACCTCGACGGCGGGTCCTCACGGGCCCGCCGTCGTGCTTCTAGCCCCGCCTCGGCCAGCTGGCGCACCAGGGCACCGCTGCCGAGGACGACGATCTCGCCGTCCATCTGGTCCTTGAGGTCTCGGGCGGCCGTCGGCGCATGTAACGCGGTGTTACACCGCCTTACCCAGCGTTCGAACGCTGGGTAAGTCACCCGAACACCGCGTTACAAGCGGCTTCGGCGGCGTGACGTCACTCCTCGTCGTCCCCGCCCCAGGTCAGCGAGTACACCTCGGCACTCGTCGCGAAGGCCACGCCCAGCCGCTGGCCGGTCTGGCGGCCGAAGCCCTCCAGGAACTCGCGCGGGTCCCAGTTCTCCCAGCCCAGGCCCTCGATGTACGCCGCGTGGGCGGCCAGCGACGCGACGCCGGCGTCGAACGTGTCGGTGGTGTCGACGCCGTGCGTGGCCGCGGGCGAGCCGAACGCCCAGACCGCCTTCACGCCGCCCCAGGGCTCGAGCCCGTCGACGAGCTGGTCGTTGAAGATCCACCGGTTGCCGGCGTCCCGGGCGGCGTCGAGCACGGCCCGGCCGACGGCGATGTGGTCGGCCTGGTTGAGGGCGCCGGGCCCGAAGGTGTCGCGGAAGTTGCCGGTCAGGACGATCTCGGGCCGGTGCCGGCGGATCACCTCGGCCAGCGTGCGGCGCAGCGGGACGCCGTACTCCACGATCCCGTCCGGCAGCCCGAGGAACTCCACGCTCTCCACGCCCACGAGTCGGCACGACTCGACCTGCTCGGCCTCACGGACGCGGCGGCTCTCCTCGGGCTCGATGCCGTCGATGCCGGCCTCGCCGCTGGTCACCATCACGTAGGCGACGTGCTTGCCCTGGCCGGTCCACCGGGCCACGGCGGCCGCCGCGCCGAACTCCATGTCGTCGGGGTGGGCGACGATCGCGATCGCTCGGGACCAGTTCTCGGACAGTGGCTTCAGGGTCTTCGGGGGCTCGGGCTCCATGGTCCGAGCATGACGGATTGCGGTTGCCCCGGGACACCGGGTTCGGCAATGGTGCGCGGGTGATCCGCATCTCGGAGGTCGACCCCGACGACGACATCGCCCTGCGCGCCTTCTGGGAGACCGAGGAGGCCGCCACGCGTCCCGACCGGCCCCACGCCCTGCTGCGGACCTGGGCGGCGTTGACGACGTCACTGCGCAACCCCAACCCCTACCACCGGCGCACTCTGTGGGTCGCCCGCGACGGCGACGAGGTCGTGGGCTGCGCCGAGATCAGCGGTGCCTTGCAGGACAACACCCACATCGGGTTCCTCGACATCAACGTGCGGCCGTCGCGCCGGGGCCGCGGCATCGGCACCCAGCTGTACGACGTGGCGGCGGCCCACTGCCGCGCCGACGGCCGCACGAGCGTCTGCGGCGAGACCTACGTGCCGGCCGGCGCCGACACCTCCGCGGCGTACGCCTTCGCCACCCGGC
Organism: uncultured Actinomycetota bacterium; assembly: GCA_963782035.1. Taxonomy (GTDB): domain Bacteria; phylum Actinomycetota; class Actinomycetes; order Propionibacteriales; family Nocardioidaceae; genus Nocardioides. The sequence continues at coordinate 155,201 of CAWAIW010000057.1, read as the reverse complement.
TCGGCTTCGAGGACGTGCATCGCGAGGACCACCTGGTCCTCGACCTGCCGGTGCCGGCCGACGAGATCGCACGGTTGCGCGCCAAGGTCGACGACGCGGCGTACGAGGTCGTCACCTGGCAGGGCCACTGCCCCGACGAGCACGTCGTGGCGTTCTGCGCGATGCGCACGCGCATGGAGAACGACGTGCCGACCGGGGACATCGACCTCGAGCCCGTGGTGATGACCGAGGAGCGGCTGCGCACCGGCGAGGCACGACTCGCCCGGAGCTACCTCGGCATCACGGCCGCCGCGCGGCGGCGCTCCGACGGCGTCTTCGGCGGCTACACCCAGCTGTACCTCGCCCACGACGTCGACTACGTGCAGCAGGACGACACGCTCGTCATGCCCGACCACCGCGGGCACCGGCTCGGCACCCTCCTCAAGTGCGCGACGCTGGAGATCTGCCAGCGCGACCACCCCGACCGGGTGACGATCCACACCGACACCGCGGTCGACAACCAGGCGATGCAGGCGACCAACCGGGACTTCGGCTACCGGGCCGTCGAGCGGCTGCACGAGATGCAGCGCCGCGATGGCTGAGGTACGTGCGGATCTCTGGCCCGCACCGGCTCGAAGCACGCCCGTCTCGCCGGTCTGGCGGTCGCCGGAGTTCGAGGCCGAGCTGGAGGAATGGTGTCGGTCGGTGCTCCTCGAGGAGGTGATCCTCGAGGAGGTGAAGATCCGTCCCTGGTCGGCGGTCTGGCGGGTACTCACCCCGGGCGGGAACTACTACGCCAAGCAGAACTGCCCCGGTCAGGCCTTCGAGGCGGGGCTGATGCTCGTGCTCGCCGGCCTGTCGGACCGGGTGGTCCCGGTGACCGCGATCGACGCCGACCGCGGCTTCCTGATGACCCCGGACCAGGGGCCGGTGCTGCGCGAGGCCGCCGGTGACTCCGAGGAGAGCTGGTGTGCCGTCGTGCGCGAGGCGTCCCTGCTCCAGCGCGAGGTGGCCGACCACGTCAGGCCGCTGGAGGCGGCGGGCGCGCGCAGGCTGGGGGCGGCCGAGGCGCCGACGTACGTCGCGACGCGGATCGAGCAGTACGCCGCCCTGCCCGCGGGTGACCCGCGCGGCCTCGACCGCGACGCCGCCGACCGGCTGAGGGCCGCGGTGCCCGAGGTGGCGCGCTGGTCCGAGCGGGTGCTGGCGCTCGGCCTGCCGGTGACGCTGAACCACAGCGACCTGCACTCCAACAACGTCTTCGCCCACCGCGACGGCATGAAGTTCTTCGACTTCGGCGACGCCGTCCTCAGCGACCCGCTCGCGGTGCTGCTGGCCACGCTGAGCTCCATGCGGTTCCACCTCGACTGCGGTCCCGGCGACCCCCGCCTGGCGAAGGTCGCCGACGCCGCGATCGAGGTGTGGTCCGACCTCGTCCCGACCAGCGAGCTTCGTGCGTCCCTCGGCCCCGCCCTCCAGCTGGGCAAGCTCGCGCGGTCCGAGTCATGGGCGCGCTGCCTGACGACCTACACGGACGACGAGATGGCCGAGGCCGGTGACTCCGCCGCCTCCTGGCTGCTGGAGGTCACCGAGCCACCGCCGATGCTGACCGACTGATCGCCGTCCGGGGTCCCTACTTGGACGGCTTCGGGGTGTCGATCTTGTGACACTTGATCTTCGGGTTGACGCCCACGTAGTTGAGCGGTCCGGCCACGATCGTCAGGGCGGTGTCGCCGACGCCCTTGCACGAGACGTCGTTGTCGCTGCCGAAGTACCCCCGCTGCGCAGCTGCGACGACGCCGATCAGCAACCAGACGACGACGATGATGCTGAGCAGTCTTCCCATGGTTCCCTCCAAGGGTCCGGAGGCCTCGTGGTCGAGTCCTCGCTGGCGAGCGTGACACCTCCCACGCTGCGAGAAACCACCCCTGGGTGCGTACGTGGCGGCTCGATCGACCGGATCGAGAGGTGCTCCGTGCCGCCCTCGACCAGCCGGACCGGAGCTGAGCAAGGTGTCGACCACTCGGTGTTGGTGGCCGCACCTGGCCGGGCGTGGCCGCGAAGGAGTCTGGCCCTTGGAAAGCGGCCAGGCGTCAACCCGGAAGGATGAACGCCCAGGCCGTTTTCTGCCTGTGAGAGGTAGGCAGGGATCCAACGAGTGTCCGGCGCCCGGGTTACGCGCGCTATCGGCCGCGTCGGGTCAGATATCCAGAACGGTGACACATGGGACGAGAACCCCAGACCCGTTCACCTGGCACAAGCCGCCGGCGAGATCCTTGCATCACCCTTGTCGGGGCTCGGCTGCACGCCCCGTCGGCGTTGACGTTCCGGTTCTCGGAGTGCGGTGTGGTGCGGCGAGGCCATCCCAGCCGATCGGCGTATCGCGAGTACGTTCCCGGGCCCATCCTCCGCAAGGAGAGTGCCGGTTACGGTCGAGCACGCGGTCGGGTCAGGTCTCGCGACTCGAGAGACCGATCGCCGATCTGGCATAGGGGGTCCAGATGGTCATGAGTCTCAGGAGCGCGCGCGTCGCCACGGTGCTGACCGCACTCGCCGTCACGTTCGTCGGCGTCGGCGCTGCGCCGTCCAGTGCGGCGAAGACGGCTCGAAGTGCGACGGCCGCCCCGCGGGCGGCCTCCTCCACGGCGACGCCGGTCCGGACGCTCGACTTGTCGTCGCGGCTGAGCCCGTCGTCTCCCGACCCGACCGGCATCACCTATCTGAGCAACAGCGACCGACTCCTCATCTCCGACTCCGAAGTGAACGAGATGCCGATCTACCAGGGCGTCAATCTCTGGCAGATGTCTCGGGACGGAAATCAGCAGTACGACACGGGAACGACGGTCGGAGTGTCCTCGGAGCCGACCGGAGTCAGCTACGACGTGGCGGGCGACCGCCTGTTCGTCAGCGACGACGACAAGGACCGGATCTTCGAGGTCCGCACAGGTGCGGACGCCCGCTTCGGCACGCCCGACGACCAGGTGAGCTCGTTCTCGACGTTGGGATTCGGGGACGACGATCCCGAGGACGTCGCCTACGACTCCCGGACCGGCGAGCTGTTCCTCGTCCAGGCCAACGCCCACCTGATCTGGCGCGTCTCGCCCGGGCCGAACGGGATCTTCGACGGCGTCGCACCCGCCGGCGACGACACCGCCAGCCACTTCGACGTGGGACCCTACGGCAGCGTGGATGTGGAGGGGCTGGCGTACTACGCGGTCCGCGACTCCCTGTTCCTCGCCGACCGCCAGCTCGATCAGGTCCTCGAGGTGTCCACGACGGGCGCGCTGCTCCAGGCCATCGACGTGCACGACGTCGGCATGCGGGCGCCGTCGGGGATCACGCTCGCGCCGGCGTCGAACGACCCGTCCCGCACCAGCATCTACGTGGTCGCACGCGGCCTGGACAACAACACCTACCCGAACGAGAACGACGGCAAGCTCTACGAGCTGTCCGGCGGGGACCTCGGTCCCATCGTCGGCACGCCGAACCGGGCGCCTCAGGTCCAGGCCGGTCCCGACCTCGCGGTGGTCCTCCCTGGAGTGGCGGTGCTCGACGGCACGGTCTCCGACGACGGCAAGCCCAACCCGCCCGGTGCGCTCACCACGTCCTGGAGCCAGGTCAGCGGGCCGGGTTCGGTCACCTTCGCCCGATCCAAGGCGGTGGACACCAGCGCTGAGTTCAGCCGACCGGGCACCTACGTGCTGCGGCTGACCGCGACGGACTCGGCCCTGACCGTCAGCGACGACGTGACCGTCGAGGTCACCGGGAGTGCGAGCAGCTCCGCGCCCATCCGGTGCCAGGGTGCCGACGCTCTCCTGCAGATCGGTCCTGGCAGCGACGACACCCTGCGAGGCACGGCGGGCATCGACCTCATGCGCGGCGGTCGTGGCAACGACCGGCTGTTCGGGCGTGGCGGCGACGACTGCCTGCGGGGCGACGGAGGCAAGGACCGGCTCGTCGGCCAGGCGGGCAACGACCTCCTCGTCGGCAACGGCGGGGCAGACACGCTCCTGGGTGGCGCAGGCAACGACCGTCTCATCCCGGGAGGCGGTCGAGACACCGTCATTGGCGGGGGCGGCAACGACGTGATCAAGAGCGCCGACGGCAAGCGCGACGTGATCCGCTGTGGCGCTGGCACCGATGTGGTCGTGGCGGATGGGCGCGACCACGTCGCGGCCAGCTGTGAGCGGGTCCGCATCCTCAAGGGCACCTGACGGTCAGGAATACGAGCACTTAGGGGGGTACCGCTCTTCCACCTCTCGGGGTAAGCATGCATAGGTCCAAGGAATTCTTTGGTCATTGTTCAACAGATGTTTTTCTCAACGAAACGGTCCGTCCACTGGGGGGTGCCAGCGCGAGCTGGCGAGTCTCGACTTGACTTCTCGGGCCGTACATTGCGTAGCCCCGGGGGGAGCCACGTGAATACGATCAACCGCAATCCGAGTGAACCAGGAGTCGCTTCTTCCGCAGGGGCTGCACGTCCGAGGGGATCCACAGCCGAGGAGTTTCGCCACGATCTGAGCCAGCCGTTGGCCACGATCAGGTTGCTGGTCGACAGTGCGCTCTTGACCGCGGAGTCCCGTGAGGACGTCTCTCCCGACGTCCTCAAGACGCTCCACGGCATCCGCAGGCACACCGACTGGATGGTCGAGATGCTGCGCGGAGCCGAGCAGCAGCAACCGCAGGAGTCGGTGGTCGACCTGGGCGACGCGGTCGAGGGGCCTTGCTTGGCCACGCCCGAGGACGCACCGTACGAAGTGCACTTCCTCAACCGCGACAAGATTGCGGTCCTGGTCGACCCTATCGGGCTCAAGCGTTCGGCGTGGAACCTCTTGGACAACGCCAGGAGGGCCGTCGCCCACGGTGGGACGGTCCAGGTGCAGGTCCGCCGTCACGGTCGACAGGCCGTGCTGGAGGTGGCCGACAGCGGACCGGGGTTCGGTCGACTCGCCACGCACCACGGACACGGGCTCGTGGGCGTCCGCAAGTTCGCCGCGCACTCCGGAGGAGACATCTCCATCGGCACGTCGTCACTGGGTGGTGCTCTGGTCACCCTGCGGCTCCCCCTGGTGCCCACCGACGCCGGGTCTCGCGGCCGGTAGGCATGCGTATCGTCGTCTGCGACGACCACCGCCTGCTCCTGGAAGCTCTGTCGCACGCTCTCGCCACCCAGGGGTTCACCATCGAGTCCGCCACGTCCAGTCCAGCCGAAGCTCTGGCCGCGGTCGATCTGTACGACCCCGATCTGTTGGTGGTCGACTTGTCGTTCCCGGACGGCGACGGGCTCGATGTGGCACGCGAGGTCATGTCCCGGCACCCGCGCACGCGGGTGGTGATCCTCACTGCGTCGGAGGACAACGCGGCCGAGCTTGAGGCGATCCGGATCGGGGTGGCCGGCTACGTCCGCAAGGACCAGCGTCTCGGGGCGATCGTGGCCGCTCTCGGGCGCGCGGCCGCGGGAGAGCCCTGGGTCGACTCGACGGTCGTGCGGCGCCTGCGTGCTGCTGGGACGGAGCCGACTCTTCCCCGCAGTCCTGTGGACCAGCTGACGATGAAGGAGCGCGCCGTCCTCGACCTGTTGCACGACGGCCTGAGCACGTCCGAGATCGTGGCGCGCCTGGGCATCGGCAACAGCACCGTGCGCAGTCACATCCAGGCCATCTTGACCAAGCTCGGGGTGCACTCGCGGCTCGAGGCCGTAGCAGTGACGAGCCGACACCAGGCGCATCGGCGAGCGATCGAGCGGTGACGGCCATGCGACGCCCTGTCGGGCCCATCAACATCGCACTGCTGCATCCGCTCGGCACGTGGGTGGAGGCGCTGGAGTGCATGTTGCTGCACCGCTCGGACGTGCACGTCGCCATCGCCCACACCAGTCCGGACTGGGTACGTCGGGTGGTGGAGGACGGCGTCGACGTCCTGGTCCTGGGGATGACCGAAGCCGTGGGTTTCCGGCCCGCTGACATCGAAGCCTTGCGTCGCGAGCGTCCGGGCCTGTCGGTCGTCGTCGTCAGCGATGCGGTCGACACCGCCCTCTTCGTCACCGCCTTCCGCGCCGGCGCTCGCGCGTGGGTGTCACCCGCCGCGAGCGTCGAGGAGCTGGTGCGGGCGATCCACGGGGTCGCGCACGGCCAGACCCACGTCCCACCCGCACAGCTGACGGTGCTGCTCGAGACGCTGCTCACCAGCGAACGCGCCCAGAAGCGCGCCGCCGACGCATTGTCAGTGCTCTCGACGCGCGAGCGCGAGATCCTGGACTGCCTGGCCCAGGGCATGAGCCGGGCTCAGATCGTCGAGAAGTACCGGTTGTCGCCGCACACGGTGCGCACGCACATCAACCGGGTCCTGACCAAGCTGGGCGTCCACACCACGCTGTCCGCCGTCTCGATCGCCCGAAACTCCGGTCTCAGCGACCAGGCCGGCTGACCCGACGCCGTCGTCTCGCCCATCTGACGTAGGCGAAGTCATCACCTTGCGCGATCCGCTCGACCGGCGCCCTTCCTAGATTTCAGGAGCCGGACGCGGCCGTGAGGGGGGACTGTGGCAACCGAGCACATTGCGTTCACCAGGCCCTCGATCGCGCCCGAGGCCCTGATGGCCGCGCAGCGGTCCCTGACATCGGGCTGGCTGACGTCCGGCCCCGAGTGCGCGGCGTTCGAGGATGAGTTCGCCGCCTGGCTCGGCGCCCGTCACGCCGTCACCGTCTCCTCGTGCACCGCGGGCCTGGAACTGTCGCTCCGCGCTCTGCGGCTGCCGGTCGGCTCTCGCGTCCTGGTCCCGGCCGTCACATTCTGCGGCGCGGCCAACGCAGTGCTGCACGCGGACCTGGTCCCGGTGCTGGCCGACGTCGATCCGACGACCGGGACCATGTCGCCGGCCACGGTGGCCACCGCGGTCCGCGCCGCAGGTGGGGTCCGGTCTCTGATGGTCCTGCACTACGCAGGCTTCCCGGCCGCGGTCGGCGAGCTCGCGGAGGCCGCGGGGGTCCCGCTCGCGCGAGTGGTGGAGGACGCCGCCCATGCGATCGGAACAAGCGACGAGGACGGAGACGTCGGACGCTCTTCGCGGGCGGCCTGCTTCAGCTTCTACGCGACCAAGAACCTGCCGATCGGCGAGGGCGGGATGATCACCACCGACGACGAGGAGCTGGCCGAGCACCTCCGCAGCGCTCGCCTGCACGGAATGTCGCGCGACGCGTGGCGCCGCTACGAGCCGGGCGCCTCGTGGCGCTACGACGTCGACCACCCCGGTCTCAAGGCCAACCTGCCCGACATGGCAGCGGCCATCGGCCGGATCCAGCTGCGCCACGTGAAGGGCTGGCAGGACCGGCGTACCGAGATCGCCTCGACCTACCGCGAGCTCCTGCAGGACGTCGACGGGATCGACCTCCCCCAGGAGCCGGTCACCGGTCGGCACGCCTGGCACCTCTACGTCGTCCGGGTGGCCGCGTCGGGGACGGTGTCCCGCGACGAGCTCGCGAAGCGGCTCGCCGACGAGGGCGTCGGCACGTCGGTCCACTTCATCCCGCTCCACCACTTGTCGTACTACCGAGAGCGCGTCCCGGCGCCGGTGCCCCTCGCCGGCGCCGACGCCGTCTTCCCCGAGCTGCTCTCGCTCCCGATGTACCCCTCCTTGACCCTCGACGAGATCGACCGCGTCTGCGGTCTCCTCCGCAGCTCCCTGTCCGACCCGGCCCGCCGAAAGGTCATCGCATGACTCTCGTGAACGAGTACCGCCCCTTGGCGGACGGCGCCCCTCACCCGCGCACGCTGATGCGCACGCTCGTCGTGGGCGCGGGGGTGGCCGGACGGGCGTTGGCCCGCGATCTCAGGGACGCTCCCGAGTACGGCCTCGAGCCCATCGGCTTTCTTGACGACGACCAGGTCGCGGGTGTCGGCCCCGTGCCCGTCCTCGGTCGGCTCGACGCCCTGACCGAGGTGGCCCGCGAGAACAGGATCGACGTCGTCGTCCTGGCCATTCCACGCCTGGAGCCCGAGTCCTTCCGCTCGGTCGTCGCGCAGGCGTCGGCAGCAGGCGCGAGCGTGCGATACCTGCCGTCGTTCGTCGCCGCCCTCGAGAGGTCGGTCGTCGGGACGGACATGCGCTGGCTCGACGTGAGCCGGCTGCTCGGCCGCGACGAGATCCACGTCGTCAGCCCGGCCGCCGGGGCGGAGATCGCCGACCGGGTCGTGCTGGTCACGGGTGCCGGCGGATCCATCGGCAGTGAGCTGTGCCGGCAGGTCTTCGGTTTCGGTCCGCGTCGGCTGGTCATGCTGGACCACGACGAGTCCAACCTGCACCGGCTCCAGCTCGAGCTCTGGGGCGAAGGCCTGCTCGACAACGACGACGCGGTGGTCGCCGACATCAGGGACCGGGACCGCATCGACCAGATCTTCGCCGAGACCCGGCCGGACGTCGTGTTCCACGCAGCGGCGCACAAGCACCTGCCGCTCCTCGAGAAGCACCCTTGTGAAGCCGTCAAGTCCAACATCCGGGGCACCGAGAACGTCCTGTGGGCGGCGCTGAAGCACGAGGCGGCGAAGTTCATCCTGATCTCCACCGACAAGGCGGCCGACCCCACGTCGGTGCTGGGTGCCACCAAGCGGCTCGCTGAGATCTTGGTGCAAGAAGAGCGCGGAGCCGCCACCCACGTCGCGGCCGTCCGCTTCGGCAACGTGCTCGGCAGCCGCGGATCGCTGCTGACGGTGCTGGCCGAACAGCTCCGCAGCAACCTGCCCATCACCGTGACCCACCCCGACATGACGCGCTTCTTCATGACCATCGAGGAGGCGGCGGGCCTCGTGGTCGAGGCGGCCCACCTCGCGGGCTCGGGCGAGATCTTCGTGCTGGACATGGGCCAGCCGGTCCGGATCCTCGACGTGGCCCAGTCGTTCGCCCAATTGATGAACCACCCGGACGTCGAGGTCCGCTTCACCGGCATGCGCGAAGGGGAGAAGCTCAACGAGTCGCTCTTCAGCGAGCACGAGCAGGCGCTGCCGACCCCGCACCCCCGCATCTTCCGCACCACCAACGACCTGCGGGTGATGGGCCTCCACCAGAAGCTGCGGAGCCTGTACGACGCTGCCGCACGCAACGAGGCGGACAAGGTGCGTGGCTATCTGCGGGCGATGCTGCCCGACTACCACCCCCAGGTCCCGTCCGTCCCGTGCCAGACGGCTGTTCCGTACGCGGACGACTACTGATGTCTGCGACTCAGGTGCCCACGCCGCGGAGGCGTGGGGGAGGGACACCGCAGGGTCGCCGTTCGCTGCAGGCCTTCCTCGCTGACGGGGGCCTGGAGGTGGTGGACGTCACGCGTGGGGCGGCCGCCGGGACCCGCCGCCTCGTCGTCGGTGACCAGCACACCTCGGCACCGAGCCACGTCGTGTCGCTGGCCACCACCTCAGACGGGTCCGTCCGGGTCGAGGCCGAAGCGTCCTACGTCGAGCACCTGCATCGGCGGGTCCGGCCTTCGATGCTCGAGACGTTGCCCGCCGTGGTCGGACACGTGGACGTCGGCGGGCTCCCCGGTGTGGTGTTCTCCGCGGTGCCCGGGCTGGACCCGCGCGTCGATCGCACCCGGGTCCAACCCGACGAGCAGACCGGTCCGGTGCTGGCGTGGCTGACCGCTCTCTGGTCGGACACCTCGGGCCCGGCGGCCCCCGTCGACATCGGCAGCGAGGCGCACGACTCCCTCCTCGCGAGGTACTCCAGGGCGCCGGGTGCTGCCAGCGCGCTCGACGCCCTGCAACGGGCGCGCGCGGCGCTCGCCGGCCAGGAGACGCCGAGGACCGCGAGCCACGGCTGCCTGTGTCCGCGGCACCTGCTCGTCGACGACGTCGGCACCGTGGGCGCCGACGACTGGGGGGTCGCGCGGCTCGACGCCGACCCGCTGCGCGACGTCGGGTCCTGGGTGGTGCGGGCGTCCGGGAGCGGGATCGGCCGGGTCTTCGCCGCGAGGAGTGGTTCCGGTCGGCGGCTTCGGGACTTCGTCACCGGCGGCCTCGGCTACTGGGGTCTCCCGCCCCGGCTGTGGCGCGACCTGCTCGTCCTCGCGCTCGCGGAGGCGGCGGTCGATGGCCTGGCCGAGCAGGACACCAGCGCCATGGAGCTCTTCGCCACCATCAGCCAGCGATTCCCCACTTCGACAGATCGGGGCACGACCATGAGGACACGGACATGAAGGCGATCGTCACCGGAGCGGCGGGCTTCATCGGCTCGCACCTGTGCGCCAGCCTGCTGGACCAAGGCGACGAGGTGGTCGGGATCGACTGCTTCACCGACTACTACAGCCCACGCCGCAAGCAGGCCAACATCGCGCCGTTGCTCGACCGGGACGGGTTCGTGCTCCACCAGCTCGACCTGGTCTCCGCCCCGCTCGAGTCGCTGCTCGAGTCGGCCGACGTGGTCTACCACCTCGCCGGACAACCCGGCGTGCGCGGCTCGTGGGGCCAGGAGTTCTCGCCGTACCTGAAGCGGAACGTGATGGTCACCCAACGCCTGCTCGAGGCCGCCCGCGACTCCTCGCTGTGGAAGCTCGTCTACGCCTCCAGCTCCTCGGTCTACGGCAACGCCGAGACCTACCCGACCGTGGAGACGCTGCGACCGCAACCAGTCTCGCCGTACGGCGTCACCAAGCTGGCCGCGGAGCACCTCTGCGAGCTGTACCGCCACGAGGGCGTCCCGACCGTCTCGCTCCGGTTCTTCACGGTGTACGGACCTCGACAGCGTCCCGACATGGCGTTCTCGCGTCTCGTGGACTGCGCCCTGAGCGGGCAGCCCTTCCTGTTGTACGGCGACGGCGAGCAGAGCCGCGACTTCACCTACGTCGCCGACGTGGTCAACGCCGTGCGCGCCGCTGCCTTGTCGCCCTGGACGGGCGTGGCGAACATCGGCGGCGGCAGCCGCACGACGATGTCCCGGGTCATCGAGCTGGTCTCCGGACTGGCGAAACCGGTCGACGTCGTGCGGCTGCCGGTTCAACGCGGCGACGTCCGGCACACCGCCGCGGACACGACGGTGGCCCGTGAGGCGTTCGGCTACGTCCCGTCGGTGACGCTGGAGGAGGGCCTGGCGCGGATGGTGGACGCCGCATCGGACCTGGTGTTGGAGGACGTGTGATGCATCTGTCCGACCGGTCCTGGTGGCCGCCGGCCGTCGGCGTGCGGGTGCCGGCCCACCGCCTGCCGCCGCAGCCGGAGGTGCCCAGGATCAAGGTGTTGCACGTCATCACCCGGTTCATCGCCGGTTCGGGCGGCAACACCCTGGCCTCGGCGGTCGGGATGGACCCCGGGCGTTACGAGACGTGGGTGGCGGCCATGCCCGGCGGGCCGCTGTGGGCGGACGCGCAGGATGCGGGCGTGCGCACCGTCGAGGTCCCCCACATGCGGGAGACGATCTCGCCGTGGCACGACCTGATGGCCTGTCTCCAGCTGGCGGCCCTGATCCGCCGAGAGCGCTTCACCGTCGTGCACACCCACTGCTCCAAGGCCGGTCTGATCGGGCGGGTCGCCGCTCGGTGGGCGGGGGCTCCGGTGGTGGTGCACACCTTTCACATCCTGGCCGCGCACGCCGGGCTGTCCGTGGGTCGGCGCCGGCTCTACCTCATCCTCGAGCGCCGGGTCCGGTCGCTGGCCCATGCCTACGTCGCGGTGGCACCCCGCCTGGCGCGCGAGGCCGTCGAGCAACGCATCGTCGCGCCCGGAACGGCCGTCGTCGTCCCGTCCGCGGTCGACCTGGACACCATCCCCGACGACGACGACAGAGCCGTCCGTGCCGAGCTCGGGATCGCCCCGGACGCCGAGGTGGTCGGGACCGTGGGCAGGATCGTCGCCCAGAAGGCTCCCCTCGACTTCGTGCGGACGTGTGCGCAGATCCAGCGGGTCCGCCCCGGGGTCGTGTTCGTGATGGTCGGCGACACCACCTTGGAGTCGGAGGGTCTGGAGCGTGAGACCCGTCGCGAGGCCGCACGGCTGGGAGTGGACGTCCTGTTCACCGGGTTCCGACCCGACGCCCCCCGCGTGGCCGCCACGTTCGACGTGTACCTCGTGCCCTCCCGGTACGAAGGACTGGGGCGGGCCCTGACCGAGGCGATGGCTTCCGGGCGCCCCGTCGTGGCCACGGCGGTCAACGGAGTCCCGGACCTCGTGGAGCCAGGGGTCACCGGCCTGCTGGCCGGCGCCGGGGACATCGGTGCCCTGGCCGACGCAGCCGTCTGGCTGCTCGACCATCCAGGGGACGCGAGGACCATGGGCCGGCAGGGGCGCGAGCGGGTGCGCTCACACTTCTCGGCCCAGACGATGTGCCGGGCTCTCGACGACCTCTACTCGGGGCTGCTGGGTCTCCCCGTCGTCGCTCCCACCGAGCACGCGGCGAGACCGGCGAGCACCGCGCCGGAGAGTGCCGACGAGCTGCCGACACGTCTGGTCCGAACGGCGTAGGGGCGATACGTCAAGGTGACGACTTCCTTGCCGACACCCCCCTCTAGGTTCGTGGACAGTAGACGCTCGTGGGGGGCCGGCATGCTCGACACCGACCAGGTCGTCGCGACAGGGACGTCGGGTGAACCCGGCGGACTGCAGCCGGCGTACGTGTCGCCGGACCCGGCGGCTGGGATGTCGGTCCTTCACGTCGTGGTCAAGGCCGGACCGACCAACAGCCAGTACAACGAGCACTGCCTGCCGGTGATGGGGGACCGACGGATGACGGTGTGCTCCCTGTTTCCCGCCACCGTCTCGGTGCCCCCGGAGCTGGTCCTCGTCGAAGGAGACGGCTCGCTAGGAGGATGCGTCCGCGCGCTGCGCCGCGCTCTGGCCCTCACGACGTACGACGTCGTGCACGTCCATGCGGCCGGCAGCGGTCTGCTCACGCTCGCCGTCTACCTCTCCTCGTGGTGGTCGAGGCAGAACCTGGTGTTCACGCTGCACACGTCCTGGCCGAACGTCCGGCGCCGCAACAGGCTGATCATGTACGTCGTCGCTGCCCTCTTCCCCGTCCTGGTGGCCTGCGGCGAGGCGTCGGAGCGATCGCTGCCACGACTCGTGCGCAGGTTGGCCGGGACGGTGGAGGTGATCCCCAACGGGGTCGACGTGGAGCGGATCGACCGCGCCGTGGCCGGCACCCCTGGGTGGGTCGAGCGCCGACGCGCCCGTGTGGCGGTCTCGGTGGGACGGCTGATCGCCGTCAAGGACCCGGGCACGGTCGTCGCGGCGTTCCGCCGCGCGGCCCGGCGTGCCGACCGCCTGCTGATGGTGGGTGAAGGGGAGCTCCCGGCCGCATCCGCGGCCAGCGGGGGCGGTCCGGGCCGGGGGGAGGTGGAGCTCGCCGGTCTCCTGCCCCGTGAGCGCGTCTATGAGATCCTCCGGAGCGCAGACGTCTTCGTCTCCTCCTCGACGGTGGAGGGGATGCCGGTCGCCGTGCTCGAGGCGATGGCGTGCCGCTGCCCCGTCGTCCTCTCCGACATCCCCGCACACCGCGAGATCGCGGCGCTCGCTCCCGCCGTCCGGCTCGTCCCGACCGGCGACGTGGAAGGCTTCGCGGAGGCGATCCGCAGCGTCCTCGCGATGTCGCCGGATGCGCACCGTCAGGTCGGCGAGGAACTGCGCCGGTGCGCCCTGGAGCACTACGGCGTACGACGGATGAACGCCGCCTACGGCCGTCTCTACGCCCGGATCGCCCAGGAGCACGACGAACACGTGCTGCCTCGCCACGACCAGGGGGGTCGCAGCCTGGGCTGGCCCCGTCGGTTCGCCTACGCCGGCGCGTGCGGCCTGCTGGGCGGCGTGAGCGCGTTCGCCTATGGCCACTGGCACCCGCCGACCTACGAAGCGGACGTCACCTTCGCGGCCGGCGACATCTCCTCGGCCCTGAGTGCGGAGGACCTGGAGGACCAGTCCGGGAGCACCGAGGACATCGCGGGCCTGGTCGGCCGGCGGCCGGTCCTGCGTCCGGTCGCCCGGGTGCTGGGACTGCGGGACTGGCGCTCGCTGACGTCTCGGGTGCGCGCGTCGGTCTCCGCCGACGACCCGCTGTCCCTGGTGGTCACCGCCACCGGTGACTCCCGCGCAGCCGCCGACCGGTTGGCCGCCGCCGTGACCGACCGCCTCGTGGCGCTCACCCGCGACCCGCTGGCTGAGGTCGCCGACCGCGGGTTCACCAGCGACGAGCTGCAGCGCTACCCGACCGAGATCGACGCCGCCCAGCAACGACTCGATGCCCTGGTCGCGCAAGGTCCCGTGCCCGCGCGACGACAGGCAGCCCGCGACCGGGCGGTCACCGACCTGCGCGAGGCGCTGGCCGCGCTCCAGGCGAGCTACCGCAGCATGCTCCAGCTGCGGTCCGCCGACGATCGTTCGCGCGGCCTGACCGTGTCGGCGCAATCACCGGCGCGGGCCGCGCCACCGCTGCCGTCGCCGGCCGTCCTGGCCCTCGCGGGGGGAGCAGCCGGCACGTGTCTGTGGCTCGGCCTGGTCCTGTTGCTGCGCCACGACCCGACGCGGACCGACCCGAGGAGAACCACGTGACCGCTCCACTGTTCGCCCCCACCGTCACCGCCGAGACCGGCGACGCCCTCGACGGGGAGCTGCACCTGGTGCGGCTCCTGCGTCAGGAGCTGAGGGCCAAGGCGGTGCGGTTCTGCCACTGGAAGAGCAACGACATGCTGGCCCGGTCGGTCAGTGGTCACAACGACCTCGACCTGCTGATCCACCGTGACGACGCGCGACGGTTCCTCGCCGTCCTGGCGCGGCTCGGGTTCAACCGCGCCCTGGCTCCCGGGGGCCGTGAGCACCCGGGCGTCGGTCACTACTACGGACTCGACCGTCCCACCGGACGTCTGGTGCACGTGCACGCGCACTTCCAGCTGGTGCTGGGGGACGACACCACCAAGAACTACCGACTGCCGCTCGAGGCGGCGTACCTCGCGTCGTGCCATCACGACCAGGTGCTCCCGGTGCCCGCGGCGGAGTTCGAGCTGTCTCTCTTCGTGATCCGGATGATGCTCAAGCACGCGACCTGGGATGCCGTGGCGATGGGGCTCGGTGGCCTGTCCGAGGGTGAGCGTCGTGAGTTGGCCTGGCTGCTCGAGCGGGCCGACCCCGAAGGGACCCGTGCGGTCGTCGCCGCCCATCTCGGCGGGGTCGGGGTCGACCTGTGGGACCGCTGTCTCGCGTCGCTGACCGGGGAGACAGACCTACGCCGACGCCTCGGACTCGGGGGTGACCTGCTCAGCGCCCTCGCCCCGCACGGTCGACGGTCTCGCGCCGCCGATGCGGCCACCCGCGTCGGCCGACGGGGCAGCTGGGCCTGGACCAAGTTCGTGCTGCGGCGGCCGACCCGCAAACGCTTCGAGCGCACCGGCCTGACGATCGCCGTGGTCGGGGGCGACGGCTCGGGCAAGACCACCGCGGTGGAAGGTGTCGCGGAGTGGCTCGGGTCGACCTTCGTGGTCCGACGTACTCACCTGGGCAACCCCTCGCCCTCGGCCCTGACCCTCGCCGTCAAGGGGCCGATGTACCTCGCTCGTGCCGCCGGCCTGCTGCCGAGCACCCGCAAGAGCCTGGACCCGCGCACTGCCACCCCGGAGGACTTCCCGGGGACCGCGTGGGCGGTCTGGCACCTGCTCACCGCCCGCGATCGGCTACGGGACTACCACGCCGCACGCCGGCTGGCCGACGACGGCGGTGTGGTCGTGAGTGACCGGTGGCCGCTTCCCCAGCTGTCGCTGATGGATTGCTCTCGCGTCGGCTGGATCCTGGGGGGCACCGGTCCCCGGTCCCGCCTGATCCGGAGGCTGGCCGAGGCCGAGCGCCGCATCTACGCGCAGATCGGCCTCCCCGACGTCCTGGTGGTGCTGCGCGTCGACCCCGAGATCGCCGTCCAGCGCCGCCCGGAGGACGACCGCGAGTACGTCCGCACCCGCAACGCCGAGGTGTTCGACGCCGACTGGTCCGCCACGCCGGCCGTGGTGCTCGACGCGACGCAGGCGCCGGACCGGGTGCTGGCCGACATCCGCAACGCCATCTGGGAGCGACTCTGACCGGCTCGTACGTCGTCGAGTTCGCCGGTCTTCCCGGTGCCGGGAAGTCGACGCTGGCGGTGGAGACGCGGGCCGCGCTCGCCGCTCGCGGGATGCCCTGCACGATCGCGGACCTCGCCGTCTCCGCCGTGGTGCCGACGCCGATCCGCGTGGCCCGGCGGCTGCTCTGGTCGATGGAGCAGGCCGGGCGGCACCCGGGACGAGGGATGGCGCTCGCGAGGAGCGTGCATGCGAGCTCGGTGGGCTCGGCGCGCGACGCGGTCGCCGGCACCGTCCAGTGGCTCGCGGTTCAGCGCGCCGCGGACCGGGCGCGACGCCGTCACGGAGTCCACCTGCTGGAGGAGGGACCGGTGCAGACCGTGTGGACCCTCGGCCTGCGCGCGGGCCGCGACGTCGCGAGCGGTCGCCTTCCTGCCCTGGCGGCGCACACCCGGACCGACCTCGTGGTCGTGGTCGAGGCGCCGGTGGCACTGGCGGCGGAGAGGTTGCGCGAGCGTTCCTCGATACACAGCCGCACCCAGCGCCTCGTCGAACTGGAACGTCAGGCGGAGCTGGAGCGCGGTCACGAGCTGCTCCGCGCCCTGCTCGGGGTCATGGGCGGACCGCAGCTGCTGGTCGTCAACGACGGAAGTGTCACGCCCCGGGACCTGGCCAGGGGCGTGGCCGAGTGGGTGCTCCGGACCGCCTAAGGGGTTGACGGGGGTAACCACGGCGGTCCGGAGCACGGTCGTGGGGCCACCGCGACCGTGGTGGGTCACCGCCGCAGGATGGCCGCCCCCTGACGGACCAGCAGTCGCAGGTCACCCATCGAGGTCCGGTCGCGTTGGTAGTCCAGGTCCAGCCGCACGCGCTCGTGCACCAACACGTCCTGGTAGTAGCGGTCCGGGTCGTCGACTGCGGCGAGCCGCTCGCCCTCGTTCATGAAGGCCAGCGTCGAGGCGCCCACGAGACCGGGCTTGACGTCGAGGACCCGCCGTTCGTGCGCGTCGTACAGCGCGACGTACTCAGGCGTCTCCGGCCGCGGCCCGACCAGGCGCATGTCGCCTCGCACGATGTTGAGCAGCTGGGGGAGCTCATCGAGGTAGCTCGCCCGGAGCACTCGTCCGATCCGGGTGACGCGGGGATCGTCGGTCGGGCAGACGTTCGCCGACAACCGGTCGGCACCCACGACCATGGTGCGGAACTTGTAGATCCGGAAGCAGCGGCCGTCCTGGCCGACCCGTTCCTGTCGGTACAGGACCGGACCCGGCGACGTGAGCTTGACGGCAGCCCCGACCAGGACCATGACGGGCGCCAGGGCGAGGATCGCCACCGAGGCGACGCCGCGGTCGAGGAGGGACGCCGACGTCATAGCGGCGTCCCGGGCACGCTGCCCTCCAGACCCCGGTTGGCCGACTCGCGCAAGAGCATGAACGCCTCGGCCTGGCGCATGCCGGACACCGCGCCGTGCCGCTGCGCGTAGGCCGTCAGGTTCTGCTCGCAGCGCGGGTGCGGAAACTGACGGACCTCGTTGCTGTGCGTCCCGGAGTAGACGTTCATGGCCATCAGCTTGGTGTCGAGGGTGTCGGTGATGTCGACGAACAGGTTCGGGGTGAACGTGGCCCCGAGCACGGGGGGCGCCCAATCGGTGGACGATGGCACCTCGAAGGCACACACGCGCCGGACGCTCGACCCCGCGAGCGGCCTGGTGGCCACCATCGTGGCGCGCGAGACGATGCGGTGGTCCTCGTTCACGTCCCCGGGGAAGTGGGTGAGGACGGCCTCGGGCTGGAACTCCTCGATACAGCGCTCGATGGGCGTGATCACGTCGAGCTGGCACAGGGTGTCGAGCCGCTGGTCGGGAAGGCCGACCAGCACCAGCTGCTTGACGCCGAGAGCGTCGCAGGCGCGGCGTGCGCACTGAGCCTGCAGCTCGACCTGGTCGTGCCGCGAGGTCACGCCGTCGGTGAGGATGCACACGTAGACCTCGTCGCCGTGTGCCGCGTGCCACGCCATCGTGCCGCCGGCGCCGAAGGTCTCGTCGTCGGGGTGAGCGGCCACCACGAGAATGCGCATCTGTCTCCCTCTGGGCCTCCAGGCCGGGATCGCCTGGCCTCTTCGCTGGGTTCAGGAAACCCTTCAGACGCGTCCCGCGGCATCGGCCGATCGGCGTACGCCGCATCCGGCATCGGGCGGGGGCGGCCGAGGCAGGGGCGTGTGAGAGTGCTGCTGTCCGAGGAACCGGGGGTGCACGTCATGCGGATGACCGTCGTGGGTTGCGGCTACCTGGGGGCGACCCACGCCGCCTGCATGGCCGAGCTCGGCTTCGACGTGCTCGGGGTCGACGTCGACGCGGAGAAGGTCCACACCCTGAACGAAGGAAGAGCGCCCTTCTTCGAGCCCGGGCTGGAGCCGCTGCTGCGCAAGCACGTCGAGACCGGCCGCCTGCGCTTCACGACCTCGTTCGAGGAGGCCGGCACGTTCGGTGACGTCCACTTCCTGTGCGTCTCGACGCCCCAGCGTCACGGCGACTACGCCGCCGACCTCTCCCATCTCACCGCCGCCGTCACCAGCCTGGCCCCGTGGCTCGACCGGCCCTGCCTGGTGGTCGGCAAGTCCACGGTCCCCGTCGGCACCGCCGCCCAGCTCGCCCGGCAGCTGGTGACGCTCGCTCCGGCCGGCGCCGGTGTCGACCTGGCGTGGAACCCGGAGTTCCTCCGGGAGGGCTTCGCGCTCGACGACACGTTGCGGCCCAGCCGGTTGGTCTTCGGCCTCACCGCCGAGGGCCAGGCCGGGACCACCGAGTCGACGCTGCGCGAGGTCTACGCCGAGCCGATCGCCCAGGGAACGCCGGTCGTGCTCGCCGACCTGGCCACCGCCGAGCTGACCAAGGTCGCGGCCAACGCGTTCCTGGCCACCAAGATCTCCTTCATCAACGCCATGGCGGAGGTGTGCGAGGCCTCCGGGGCCGATGTCACTCTCCTGGCGGACGGGCTGGGACACGATCCTCGGATCGGGCGTGGCTTCCTCAACGCGGGCATGGGTTTCGGTGGTGGTTGCCTCCCGAAGGACATCCGAGCGTTCATCGCGCGGGCCGGCGAGCTGGGCGCCGGCGAGGCCCTCACGTTCCTGCGCGAGGTGGACGCGATCAACCAGCGTCGACGTCAGCGCGTGGTGGACCTCGCGGCCGAGCTGGTCGGTCGACCGTGGCCCGGTACCCGCGTGGCCGTGCTGGGCGCGGCGTTCAAACCCGACTCCGACGACATCCGCGACTCCCCGGCCCTCAACGTGGCCGGACGGCTGCATCTGTTCGGTGCCCACGTCACCGTCCACGACCCGCAAGCGATGGACAACGCGCGCCGCGCCTGGCCGACCCTGGCGTACGCCGAGAGCGTGGGCGAGGCGTGCGAGGGCGCACACCTGACCCTGGTCCTGACGGAGTGGCCGCAGTTCCGCGAGATGGACCCGGCCGCACTCGACGACGTGGTGGCCGACCGCCGGGTCATCGACGGCCGCAACTGCTTGGACCCCGAGCTGTGGCGGGCGGCCGGCTGGTCCTACCGTGCCCTCGGCCGGCCCTGAGACGAGGGTCCGCGCCAGCGCGACCTCGGTTCGTACCTCACCCCGTCGAGCACCTCGAAGGCACCGTCCGTCGTGTAGGTGTGCGTGCGGACGACGCCGGGGAGCCAGCCCGGCTCGATGGACCCCACGGGTGTCTCGCGGTACTCGTCTGGGGTCAGCACGTCGATCCGGTTGAGGACGATCCGCCGGCCGTAGGCGCCCGACCCGTCCTGCGCCGGGCGGAGCAAGGCGTCGCCGGCCCGCAGGATCCGACCGGCCGGACGAGCCCGACCCACGTCGGAGACCACGGGGTTCATGGGGTGCGGGTGCCAAGGACCCTGGAGGTGGGGGGCGGAGAACAGGCTGAGCTCGTCGGAGGGCCGCACGCCGGGTGCCGCCGTCGTCGCGAACAACCAGTACCGCCCGTCGTGTCGCAGCACCGTCGGGTCCCACGCGCGGATGTCGCCGAGCAGCACCGCGCATCGCTCCCAGTCGTCGGGGAACCGCCGGGCCCGCCACAGCTCCACCGTCCGCGTGCCGGCGGTCTCGGGGACCAGGTACCAGGCGCCCTCGTCGCAGAAGACGAACGGGTAGGACAGATGCGTCGGCCGATCGAGGACGACCTGAGGCTCTCGCCGCTGGCGGCCACGTGAGTCCAGCGTGATCACGGAGATCCGCGCGGGCCCGCCGTCGACCGGGCCGTCCTCCACGAACACGTGCGCACCGCCGGAGTCGTCCTCGACGACGAACGGGTCGGCGTAGAACCGGCCGGGAGGCGCCGCGAGGGCGGTGAACCCGTGCGTGGAGAAGCCGGCTTCGCCGGCCCGGGCTCCCGCGCCCACGCGCACGGCCACCAGCCAGGTCGGGCGGTTCCGGAGGCGGCGTGACGTCTCGCGCACCGCCCGCGCCAGCAGCCGGGCGGCCAACGCGGCCGCGCTGTCACGTCGCCCGGCCGGGACGGTCGTCGCCGCGGAGGTGATCGGGGCCGCGGTCGGGTCGGCGGCGAGAGCGGCCAGGGCCCGGACGGGGAACTCGGCCGCCTTCCAAGCGGCCTGGTTGCGGGTCCGCGCCGGAGAGAGCCGGTCGACGGCGCTGACGGAGCGGTAGAGCACGCGCTGGTCGCGACCTGGGTTCTCGGCCACCAGCTCGCAGACGCCCGCGTCGTCCCCGGCCAGGTATTCCGGGATGAAGGTGCCCGCACCGAGCCGGTGGCGTCCGCTGCCGTAGCGCAGGGACCACAGACCCAGGCGAGCTGCCCCCGCCTCGCTCGCCGGGACGCCTTCGCTCGTCAGGTCGAGGACGGCATCCGCACGGTTCGTCGACCCGGGCCAGCCGGAGAACCCGATCCCTGGACGTGACCGGCGTAGGTCGACGAGCGCCGTCGCGTCCGGCTCGGGCCGGAACACGGCCCGCTCCCACCGGTCGACCAGGGTCGCGCCGTCGAGCCGTGGCCGGCGACGGCCCGGGTCGCGCAGATGCACGCCCGTCACCTCGACCGGAGCGTCGTGGAGCAGGTCGATCGTGCGGGCGACCGAGGCGGGCACCACGTGGCCGTCGACCACGACGGCCACGCGGAGCGCCATGGTCACCCCTGGAACAGCGACACGTCGTCGATGTACACGTTCGCGCCGGCCGGGGCTCCCGTCACCAGGACGTTGAGGTCGAGGTACGACGAGCCCGCGGCCTGCGGGGTCAGCATCAGCGTCACCTGCTGCCACGTGGTCGACAGGGTGACCGGCATCAAGACCGCCTGGACCTGGGTGCTGCCGTTGTACTCCCGCAGCCGCAGGTTCGCGGTGGCGGTCGAGTTGTCCGAGCGGACCCACGCGGTGGCCGTGTACACCCCGGATCCGGTGCTCGGCTCCCAGTTGGGCGACGCGTCGTTGAGGGTGATCGTCTTCGCCGTGGTGTTCCCGTTGGTCAGCCGGGCGGCGTAGGAGCCGGAGTGACCGCCCGCCACCCGCTCGAGAGCGACGTTGGCCGTGCCGTTGTTGTTCCAACCCGAGGTGTCGGTCTCGAACCCGGGGTTCTTGACCAGGTTGCTCGGGCTGGCCGGCTTGTTGACGTTGAAGACGAACAGGGCGTGCGAGAGCGGATCCCCCTTGCGGGAGTCGTACCCGTCGGAGACCCAGAGCTGGTCGTTGATGATCTCGACCGCGCGAGCATCGAGCACGCCGAAGGGCTTCAGGTCGAACGACCAGCCCGCCACGACCTTCTTGGTGGACCACTTGATGCGGGTCACCTTGGTGACGGCGTGGGTGACGTAGAGGTCGTTGCCGCCCGACGAGAACGTCATGCCGGTGATCCGGCTGACACCCGAGACGTGGAAGGTCGGCCCGGCGGTGTTCGTGGGGTAGTCGTAGGTCTGCATGTTGCCCTCGTTGCCGACGTACAGCTTGCCGTCGCCGGGGTTCCACGCCGAGCCGGTGAAGTCGCTGCCGGCCGCCAGGGGCTGGTAGTTGAGCAGCTGGAACGAGCCGGAAGCGTCCCGCTTCAGCTTGTAGACCGTCGGCAGGACCTCCGGCTTGCAGCACTTCCCCGAGAACGCGTAGAGCGTGTCGCTGACGGCGTCGTAGGAGAGCGACTCGAGGTCCCGGTCGCGCCAGTAGCCGGCCGCCGGGCCACCGCCGTACTGCGGGGTGGCGATGAAGTCCTTGTCGGCGATCACCCGCTTGAGCGCACCGGTCGTCGGGTTGACCTCGTAGATCTTGCGGCCGTTGTCGTCGGCGAGCCACAGCGAGTTGTCCCGCGGGACGTACGCCGAACCCTCGTGGTCCTGGATCGACACGGTCGAACCGACGAAGGGCTCGGTGCGCACCGTGTGGTCGAGACTGATGACCGGGTTCGGGGTGTCGGGGAACGCCTGCGCGGGAGAGGCGCTCCAGGCGAGGGCGAGGGCCGGGGTCACCAGTCCGACCAGTGCTGCCACCGTGATCCGTCTCGCTGCCGACCTGGACATCGTCACCACGGTTCCTTCTCTCCACGCCGGTGCTCGTCGCCCGGGTCCGGGCTCGGGTTCATCTAAGGCCTCCGGCGTCCCGCCCGCCTCCTGCAGGTGCGGTAACACGGGTACGACGAGGAGCGACGGGTCCGCGCGCGGTCGCTCGTTCGTCCAGAGTCCCCGAGACCGCCATCAGTGCGAACATCACCCACGTCAGCTTGCGGTACTCCCAGTTGTGCAGCAGGGCGGCGAACGTCCACGCGAGCAGCACGGTCCACCACAGCTCGCGCAGGGCGCGAGGCGCTGTGCGGAGGGCCAGGACCCCGACGACGATGATCGCGAGGAACAGGGCCAGCCCCAACGGCCCCAGCTCGGCCAGCAGCGCGAGGACGAAGTTGTGGCCGACCTTGTTGACACTCGTCGCCGCGGTCCGGAAGGCGCCGCCACCGATGCCGAGCAGCGGGTGCTCGTGGATGATGCGGAAGGCCTCCGCCCAGACGTCCTGCCGCTCGTTGAGGTTGCCCTGCATGAGGTCGTGGCCGGTGTCCCAGAGCCGCTGGACGGCGTTGGTGGGCAGGAGGGGGAGGGCGGCGACGGCCCCGGCGGTCAGGCCGACGAACGTGACCACGGCCAGCGTCGGGCGACTGCGCCCGAGCAGGGTGCCGGCGTACCAGACGGCAGGCACCACGGCCACCAGGGCGGCGCGCGAGCCGGTGCCCAGCACACCGAACAAGCCGATCGGCAGGTACGTCGCGGCGAGCAGGACGACAGCGAGCCGCCCCGGCCCCGTCCAGGTCGCCCAGAGGTAGCAGGCCACCGGCAGCCCCAGCGCGAGGATCACCCCCGCGTCGTTGGGGTTGAACGTGCCGAGCGTGACGCGACCGTGGACCTCGGCGGCGGATCCGTTCACGGCGTACCCGAGCACCAGCAGGCTCCCGGCCGCGTAGCACCCGAGCAGGTCGGCGAGCAGCACGTGGCGCAGCGCCGCCTGCGTGGTCACGGTGTCCCAGACGACCAGGAGCAGGACGAAGAGCTGGGCGTAGGTCAGGACGCGTGTCTGCGTCGCGGCTGAGTCGGTGGTCCACAACAGGCTGCAGGCGTTCCAGAGCACGAACATCAGGGCCACCGCGTGCAGCGTGTGCGGATCACGCATCCGTCCCGAGCGGAGTGCCAGGACCACCCACGCGGCCCCGGTCAGCAGTCCGAGCAGCTTGGTGATGCTCCCCGATCCGGGGAGGGCGTACACGCTCTCCAGCGGGATGCTGGCCACGAGGAGGAGCAGCAGGCGGTAGGTCAGCTGCCTCACTGCGCCTCCCTGTTCTCCAGGACGGCCAGGCAGGCCGACACGGCTGCGGACTGCTCGTAAGGAGCCCAGCTCTCGGCCGGTGGCCGTGCCACCCGGCCCGCCAGGACGTCCACGATCCCGGTCGCCAGTGCGTCGCGGTCGCCCACGGGGACCAGGCGGCCGTGGCGGCCGCCGTCGAGGACCTGACGTGGTCCGCTCGGGCAGTCGGTCGCCACCACCGGCGCCCCGCACGCCATCGCCTCGATGAGCACCCCCGGCGAGCCCTCCCAGCGCGAGGACAGCACGAACGCGTCGGCGGCGGCCATCACGGGGTAGGGGTTGGCGCAGAATCCGGGGAGAGCCACGTCCGCGGCCACGCCGAGGTGCCGGGCGAGGGCCTCCAGCTCCGCGCGCAACGGCCCCTCGCCGAGGACGACCAGCCGCGCCGGACGGGCGCGGCGCACCTGGGCGAACGCCTCCATCAGGACACCGAAGTCCTTCTGCGGTACCAGCCGGCCCACGGCCAGCACGACGGGCACGCTCGCCTCCTCCAGCCAGCCACGCAACGACGGAAGGTCGACCGGCTCGTCCCGCATCCGGAACAGCTGAGGGGTCACCACCGGGTTCGGCAGGACGCGCAGCTGCCGGGGGCTGAGCCCGCAGCCGGCGACCAGGTCGTCGGCGACGCCGGAGGACACCGCGACGACCGCGTCGGCTCGCGGATAGATGTGACGCACGAGCGTCGGCATCCACCGGGTGCTCCTGTTCGGGGAGCTCGCCGCGGCGACCGACAGCGTGTTGCGCTCGCTGACCACGAGTCGGGTGTCCACACGTGCGAGCCCGTGCGCGAGGACCGTCACGACGTTGACGTAGTCCAGGGCCGAGTAGACGGCCAGCGGTCGCGTGCTGCGCAGGTAGCGCGCCAGCGGCACCACCGCCCGCCCGAAGCGGCTGACCCCGAGGTCGACGATGCGGACGTCGGGGGACACCTCGTCGAGGTAGGGACCTGCGGCCCGACCGAGCACGAGGTCGACCTCGCGACCAGTCGCGGCGATGCCCGAAGCGAGCTTCGCGAACGCCCGCTGTGCGCCGCCGCCCTCCATCGCGTTGGTGACCAGGGCGATGCGTCCCGACGGCTCACCGGCGGCCGCGTCCCCGGCGGTGCTGCGCAGCAGGCTCATGCGCGTCCCGCCATCTTGAGCACACGGACCCGCAGGCGGCTTCGCTGCTGGGCGTCCAGCCCGACGGCGTACGCCGAGACGACGGCGAGAGCGGCGGTGACCGACCCCAGCACGGTCAGCGCGAACCACCCCGGGTCGCCGAGGTGCCCACGCAGCCACCACGCCACGACGTACAGACCGGCGGAGGTCAGGGCGGGCCTCCACAGGACTCCGATCCGCCACGCCCGTGGGAGGAGGAGCAGGCGGGCCACGAGCAGCGGGTAGGCGAAGGTCAGCGGCAGCCGCCCGAGGACCAGAGCCACCAGGATGCCCACGATGCCGAGGTCCAGAGGTCCGACCAGCAGCAGGCCCAGCCCGACGGTGAGCGCCGCGGAGGTCAGGCCCAGCAGCACCTTCGCCCGCACCCGCAGGGTCACGTCGATGACGTTGGAGTCCACGCGTATCAGGGCGAACTGCACGACCATCACGCAGATCAGCACCGTTGCCCCCGCGCCCGCGTCGTAGCGCGCACCCACCCACAGCCTCAGGAACCCCGGCAACCAGGCGATCACCGTGGCTCCGGCTCCGACCGATAGCAGCCAGCAGAACACCAACGTCTCGGCGCGCACCCGCGCGGCCCGCTCGGTGTCACCGGCGCCGACGATGCCGCCCAGCCCGGGCATGGTCGCGGAGATCACCATGAACACCACGTCGCTGACGGCCTGGGGGACCAGCGAGGTGAGGCTGTACGTCGCCACGACCGTGGTCCCGGCCAACGCGCCGAGGACGATGAAGTCGGCCCCCTTCATCACCTGCATGACGAGGTTCCACAGCAGGAACCACCAGCTCAGCCCCACGAACCCCCGGATGGCGCCGCGCGGCGGGCGAGCGATGCCCCACCAGGCGATCTGGCGCCGGACGATGTGCAGGAACGTCGCCCCGTTCAGCAGCGTCCCGGCGACGAGTGCCACGGCGAGGCCGGTCAGGCCCCAGCCGGCCCTCAGCGTGAGCGCCGCGATCCCGGCGCCGACGAGGAGGATGGTCGTGGACAGGCCCAGTCGGCGGTAGCCGAGGTTCTCGCCCAGCAGCACCGACTGCGGGAGCCCCGCGAGGCCGAGCAGGGCCAGGTTGAGCACCAGCAGGGCGGCGGCGCCCCGGACCACCCACACCTGGTGGCTGTCGGCGTGGACCAGAGCCGGGGACACCCAGGCCAGCACCAGCCCCAGCCCCACGACGAGCGGCAGGAACAAGGCCCACACCGCGATCGCGGTGCCGACCTGCTGGCGCTTGCGCTCGGTGTCGGTGGACGCCTGGTCGTGGGCCACGACCCACTTGAGGGCTTCTCCCGGCCGGCCGCCCGCCGGTGTGGCGTGACCGACCAGCCGCTGCAGCACCTGCCACGCACCGAACCCTCCCGCGCCCAGGGCCGACAGCATCAGCGGAGCCAGGGCGAGCTGGATCCCGATGCGGGCGCCGTAGTCGACCGCGGCCGCCAGGGCGTTGAGCGACGCCCGCCGGCTCAGCACCGAAGGCGCGGCCTCGCGGCCGACTCCGGGGGTGGTCGTCCTCATCGGGGGACCTGGCCTGCGGGTGTCAGCAGGGTGGCCCGCACCAGCGCGGCCAGCCGGTCGGGTGACGCCGAGGCCGAGTGGAGCTCGAGCAGCATGGCCCCGCCAGCGGTCACCTGGTCGATGACGCTCCTGTACGCCGCGCGGTAGCGCGCGAGGAAGTCGACGGCGTCCGCGTGACCGGCACCGCGGATCCGGTGCTGCTGGGTGCGGTCGGCGATCCGGCGCAGCAGGACCGCGTCGGGAGCATCGAGCCAGACGACGACGTCGAGCAGGCCGCCCCAGTCCCGGGCCAACCGGGTCCGCATCCGGGCGAAGGCCGCGGTCCGGACCATCGGCGGTCCGAAGGCCGTCAGGCTCGCGAGCCGGAAGACCGGCCCGTGGTCGAGGACACGAACCGCCGCCCCAGCGGGCGCCCGGACCGAATGTCTCCACGCGGCCAGGTAGGCCAGGCTGCGCAGCTCCTCGCGGGTCCACCACCGGCCGCGGGCGGTCAGCCGTGCGAGCACGAGGTGGGGCGACAAGACCGCGAGGCCGGCGGCCAGCTCCCGACTCGTCGGGGCGCCCACGAGAGTGGCGGCAGACAGGTCGGCCTGGAGGGCCTGGACCAGCGTGGTCTTCCCCGCGCCGGCCGGTCCGGCCAGCTCCACGAGGACAGCGGTCACAGCCGGTCCCAGAGCGCCGCCCGTAGGTCCGACAGGACGTCGGCCGCGGGCTGTGCGGCGTCGACGAGCACGGCGGTGTGGTCCCATGTGGCGTTCCAGACCTCCGTGGAGCGGCGCCGCACGTAGCCGGACTCCTCATCGGTCTTGCGCGCCACGGCCACCTCCGGGTCGACGCGCAGCACGGCGAGGACGTCGGGCGCGGTGAAGACGGCGTACTGCCTGGCCTCGTAGTCCATCAGCCACCTGTCCAGCCGGCCGTGCCGCGACCGGTCCGCCACGGTGGAGGCGCGGGCGCCGTCCATGGACGTCAGCTGGGGCAGCGGATAGCGGTCGCAGACCGCGACCCCGCCGGCTGCTGCCATCCGACGCGCGCGGGTGTAGGCGCGGCGCCGGTCGCGGGCCGTGCAGACGTGCCAGAGAAGCCATCCGGTCGACGGCGGGGTGCCCGGTACGGGCGGCGCGGTGGGCTGCGCGAGGTCGGCGAACAGGCCGCCGCGACGCGCGGTCGCCAGGGCGACCTTGACGGCGAGGGTCGACACGGACTTCGGAGGCCGGCCGAGATGGACCCGGCGGACGGTCAACGGACCGGACAGCCATCCGACCACGCCGTCGACGGCCGTGGTCTTGCCTGCTCCGTCGCCGCCGACCAGGGCCACCACCGCGCCGCCTCCGGTGAGCCGTTTGCGCAGCGGTCGCCGGGAGACGCGGCTGTGGGCGCTCCAGGTCACTCGTCGGGTGAGGCGGAGCGCGGTGTCGGTGGAGCGCGGCCGCCGGGCGCAGGTGGCCAGTGCGCGGACGAGGGCGCCGGCGGTCCTCGCGCGGTGCGAACGCGAGCAGCCGGGCTCGAGGGCTCGGCGGCAGGCCGGCCAGACGGCGGCCAGGAACGGCAGGTGCGCCCTGACCACCTCGTCGACGGCGCGGGGCTCGGTGCGGTCGCGCAGCCAGGCCAGCTCTCGCCGCTCCGATGCGGACAGCGAACCGCGCCGCTGGAGCTGCGCGTCCCACGTGGAGTGCTTGAGCACCATACGCAGGACCAGGACGGCCAGCTCGAGCTCGGGGGCCGGGAGCGGCAGGACGTCGCCGGTGCTCCGCGACGCCAGATACGCGTCCTCCACGGGGAGCCAGAAGTTCTTGGTGGTGTCGTCCCCCAGGACCAGCCGGAAGTGGGCATGCACGTGGACGAGCCGTCCGGTGGCTCGGTCGAGGCCGTAGAAGTGCCGGACGGCCGGGACCTCGCGATTCGGCGGGAGGTGGGCGGCCTTGAAGCCCAGGGCGGCCAGCACCTCCAGGAAGCGCGCCTGGTCGCTGCGCGCGACGAGGAGGTCGAGGTCGTTGTCCCCGGACAACGAGCGGTCCAGGGCCTCGTTGCTCTTCCAGTGGCAGTAGACGACGTGGGCGTCGGCGAGCGCCACGGACAGGGCGGCGACCAGGTCGAGGACGGCGGGGACGGTCACCGGGCCGGGCGGACAAACGGCGAGGGGCCGGGTCTGGGTGCTGGTCATCGTCCCTGGGTCCCGTTGGCGGACCGCTTCGAGCGCGCGCTGCCCGCCGGGCTCGGTCGGCGTGGCGTCCCTGTCGAAGGGTTGCGGCCGGCGCCGCTGAGTGGTCGCACGAACACGTTGACGGTCGACGGAGCCGCCGGCTGCACGGTCTCCTCGGGCTCGACCGGGAGCGGGGGACGGCGCCGACGGGCCAGCAGCCACACGAGCAGCACGCCGAGCACGGCGCCCACGCCGGCACCGATGGTGGCGCCGGTGACCGGCCCGGCCCGTCCGGGGGAGACGTCCACGACGGTGTCGAGGACCGTGAGCCCGCCCGCGTCCGAGTCGGGCTCGAGGGACACCAGCTCCACGTAGGTCTGCCGGGCGTCGTTGAGGAACTGCTGCCGTGCCGCGATCGTGCGCTCGAGGTCGGCGAGCTTGTCGGGATTCGCCGTCGCGGCCAGGCTCGACCGCAACGTGTCGACGTCCTGCTCGGTGTCCTGGATGGTGGTCTCGAGAGCGGTCGCCTGCTCGGTCACGAAGACCGGCTGCGTGACGCCGGTGGGCGCGGGGCTCAGCGCGACCAGCTCGTCGACGATCGCGGATGCGATCCGTCTGGCCGCTCGCGCGTCGTTGCTCTGCACGGTCACGGTCACCACGCGTGGATTCTGGTCGGGAACCCTGGCGCTGACCGCGTTCCGGAGTGCGTCCACGGAGAGGGAGAGCCCCAGGCGGCTCCGGACCGGCTTCAGCACGACCTCGCGGCGCGCCATGTCGGCGTAGAAGGTCGCCAGGCTCTCGCTGGCCCGAAGGGTGGTGCTCCGCGTGATCGTGCTGTTGATGGGCCCGACCAGCACGGTGCCCTCGGACCGGTAGACCGGGGAGAAGCTCACCGCACCGAAGGCGCCGAGCCCAGCCCCCACGAGAGCCAGCGCCAGGGGGATCCAGGCCCGTCGAAGCGTGCTCGCGATCAGGTCCCGCCAGACGAGCGCGTCGCTCATGCGACCTCCAGTCCACAGACACCCGAGAAGGCCGGCAGGCCCGATCGAGCCAGACTAGGAAGGTGCCCGGCGCACGACCTGCCCCGTGGTGCGTAGGTGCGGTACGCCGAATGGATGACCGGCCGCGCGCCCGGCGGGAAAACAATGAGTGAGCGACGAAAGGTGGCACCCGTGACTCGCTGGAATCACTGCGTCCTCCTCGCCGCGGCGCTCGCGGTGGCGCTCGTGGTCGGCGGCTGTTCCCGACCCACGGCTCAGGCCCGTGCCAGGAGCAGTGGCAGCTGTCCCGACATCACGCTGAGACGTACCGGAGACCAGCACGTCGGCCTGGAGAAGGTCAACGACGCGGGGACCTGGGACCTGACGGGGGCGGTGTGGAGGGAGAACTCGCCCGACCCCATCGAGTACCCCATCCGCTCCGAGGAATGGACCAGAGGGTGCATCGTCGGCGGAACCGTCTACGGCGACATCGCGCGGCGATCGACCCGCGACCAGTGGTACGACGGCGACGACGGCGGCGAGGCGTTCGGTGGCGAGGCGTTCCGCCAGACCATGACCGACACCGACGACAACTACCTGGTGATCAAGGACGCGTATGCCGACGACGTCGAGGACGCCTACGACCCCAACAGCCCACGTTCTTCCTTCACCACCTACCTGCTCCATGTCCGGACGGGACTGGTCCGCGACGACTGCATCGAGAACGAGGACGTGCCCCACGCGATGGTGGTGCGCGACAGCTACTTCGCAGGCTGCTTCACGGCGTTCGCCGAGCGGCCTCACGGGGCGACGACGGCGCGGGACGGGTCCGGGGACTTCTCCTTCACCGTGGAGGACTCGCTGGTGCACGTGCGACCCCAGCGCCTGGGGCCCAACTACTGCGGCTCGGACGAGGTGCGTGAGAAGCGGTGCCGGCCGACCGGCACGCCCGGGGTGTACCTGGGCTCGTACGGCATCTGGAAGTGGAGCGACCAGGCGGCGTCCGAGGTCACGGTGCGCAACACCGTCTTCCGACTCGACATGGCGTCGTACTCCTCCTGCCAGAGCCAGGAGTGGCCGGCGGGGAGCTACCGGGATGTCACGGTCGTGTGGACAGGCCCGGGGAGGTACCGCTCGGCCGGGGACTGCCACAACCGGCTGCCGAAAGGGGTCCGCCTGACGAGGGACCTGTCCGTCTGGAGGGCCGCCAAACGAGCATGGCTGGCCGAGTAGTGGCTCAGGATGGCGGGTCCAGGTCGAGCTGCGCCATCACCACGAGGTCTCTGGCGCCGATCGGTGCGACGACCCGCCAGCCACGCTTGCCCGCGGCGGCCCCGCACGGTTGAGGTGGGACGTCAATGGCGGTCCTGCACGCCAGGCTGAGGATCGAGCCCCCCTCGAACGCGATCGTCCAGCCGTCGGCTGCCCCGGGCATCCCCAGGTCGATCGAGGTGGCCCGGGCCAACGCCCGATCGCCGACGCGGTCGAGGGCGCCGGTCAGCCGGTAGGCGAGGTAGACCTGCCGGGTGCTGGTGAAGTCGACCTGGGTCGGGCCGGCGAGCGTCGAGGGCGCCTGGACTGGGTGCCCGCCGGCGGCGATGGCGAGGGCGGTGACCTCGACGCCGTCCGGGGGAGCCAACCGCAGCTGCACGAGCCCCGCGCTCCGGCGTACCCACTGCTGCACCTCCAACTCTCCGGTCGCAAGCACGCGGATCTGGCTGTGCTGACCGTCGGCCGGCAGGGCGTAGGGCGGTGAGGGGGGCCTGGTGGCCGCGTCGGCGGCCGGCGAGGACGTCGTGCTGCGAGCAGTGCGAGAGGAGTCCGCGGCGGGTCTGCTCGCGTCGTCGCCGGTGCCGATGACACCGTTCCCCAGGGCCAGGAGGGCGACCAGCACCAGCGCGGCCCCGACCCCGGTGGAGGCGAGCAGAACGTGACGCCGGTCGCGCCCGGACTCCGTCTCCGGGCCCATCGGCTCCCGCCGGTCCTCCTGGGTCTCCGGGTCGGTCTTGTCGTCCATCGGCGGCGGCGGCGGTTCGAGCTCCTCGTGGGTGGCCACCGTCGCACGCTGGGCCCGGACCTGCTCCTCGATCCACTCCATCCACCCCGGGTCAGCGATACCGGGGAGGGCCACGCCCGCGTGGTCGCGGTCGGCCTCCTCCTCATGGCTGCGCCAGTGCGTGTCCACCGGCATGCACCGGGCGCGGGGGTGGCGCGAGCTGAGCGGCCGCTTTCCGCTGCTCATCGCCGGGACCTCCGCGGAGCGGGCTGCGTGACGGGCCGGGCTGTCACGACAGCCAGGTTCTGGTAGCCACCATGGTCCGCGTCGTAGGGACCGGCACAGGTGACGAGCGTGAGCCGACGTGGACCGGAGACGTCGGCGAGGCTGACCACGTCAGCCGACGCGCTGCGCGGCACCAGCCGCCGTGAGAGCACCGAGAACTGCTGCACCAGACCTGACGACCTGAGCACGACGCGGTCACCGGGCCCGACGTCGAGCAGCTCGGCGTACGGTCCGAGGCCTTGGGTACGCGAGTCGATGTGCGCCGCGATCAGGGTGGAGCCGAAGGGGTCACCCAGGCGGGAGCCGCCGCGCCACCAGCCCGCCGTGCGAATGTCGTCGGGCACGTCCAGGACTCCGTCGGTCGTCGTCCCCGCCGGAAGCACCGGCACGGTCGTGCCGCTGGGGAGACGCAACGACGACGGAGCCTCGGCTCGGGGCGCCGCCCTGCGCGCCGGCACGGCGCGCGATGGCGTTGGTGTCGCTTCTTGCGTCGCATCGACCGTGCGGGTGGACATCGGTCCGGACATCGACACGCCGGCCGTGAGGTCGCCGCGCGGCCCCGACGACCAGATCAGCGCCAGGGCGAGGGTCGCGGCGACCAGGACGACGACGGGCACGAGGAGTCGTTCGACCGCCGGCCGACGACTCACCACGTCGCTCCTCGCGTGCTCCGGGCTCAGCTCGTCACGAGCCGAACACGCTCACGTGACGGTTGCCCACCAGCCCGGCGGACCCGGTCTGGATCTCCACCGGGGCCACCGACCCGTCGGCGGCGAGCTTCGCCACGTGCGCGACCAGGTCCATCGATGCGTCGTCGGGGTTCCCGACGGCGTAGACCATGGTGATCGTCTGCGCCTCGAGCTCGACGTCGAGGGGCCCGAGGATCGGGTTGCTGTCCTGTCCGGTGGGGAGCAGAGCGACCACGTGCTTCCCGGCCGGGACGTCAGCGGTGGCGAACTCGCCGTTGGCGATGTTGGTGAACACGACCGTTCCGTCGACGCGGACGTCGGCGGCCGCGACCGTCGCGGTGTGCGCGACCAGGACCCGTGCCTTGCCGGGACCGATCGGATCCATGGGTGTCTGGTACGTCGTCACCACGGCATCACCGCCCACCGACGCGGGCAGGTGGATGACGACGTCCTCGTTGGACCCGGCGACGACATCGACCGTGGCTGCGCGGGACACGCTTCCGCTGCCGGAGAACTCCACGCGGTGCTCGCCGGGTGCCACCGAGAAGGGCCCCAGCACGCGACCGGTCTGGAGATCCGACCCCACGGCCTCGCCGTCGATCAGCACGTCGACGGCAGCGCCCGGCACTGCTTGCACGACGGACAGCTGACCGGCCTGGGCCGCCGGTGGCCCGACTCCGGACCCCGCGGCCACCGTCGACGTGGTCAGGACCATGGTGCCGACCGCGATCATGCCTGCGAGAACTCTCACGACAACCCCCCAGCTGTCCGAGTACGTGATTGCGAGGACAACACGCCGATCGTGGGGTGTCAAGGTCCACCCCTAGGGTGGCAGCCCCTTACCGTCCCGAAAGAAGGCCCACACGGAACCCGCCCGCCTTCGCGTGACGCAAAGACGGGCGGCGGGGATCTCCCTCCCCTGCCGCTCGTGTGGGGGACACGCGCGACTCTTCGAGGGTAGGTCGGCATGTCCCTGGCGACAAGCAGAGCGCGGGGCGCGGGGGACGGCCGCCGCGCGGTCACCGACTCGGCAGGGCCGGGCCCACCCTCACCGGGGCCGGTCACCTCTGGTCGAGGGCGGATGTGGGGTCTCGGGGGAGCGCCAGGCCACCAGGGCGCACAGCACGGCGACGCAGCCGGCGGCGACCTCGACGACGACGGTGACCGTTCGATCGTGGTCGGCGACGAGCCCGTTCGCGACCAGTGCCGCCCCGCAGACCAGGGTCACGCCCGCGGTGATGAGGTGTCGTCCGGGTGTCTGGATGAGCCGCAGGCCGGCCAGCCCGATGAGGATGGCCAGGCCCGTGTCGCGATAGCCGTTGTCCCGGCCGGTCGTGGTGTGGGCGACCACGCTCCCCTGCGCGACGACCAGCACGACCGTGACCGACAACAGGAGCCATCCCGCGACGGGCGCCCAACCGGCCCCGGAGACGCCCGTCGAGGACGCCTCGAGGCGTCGTCTGGTCTCGTCGGTTCGTACGGCGTCCCTCACGGCAGCGGGATCGTCGACGACGTCACCCGGCGTGATGCCGGGGTGCACGTCCCCCTCGAGCACCTCGCGCGCTTCGGTCCCGAAGTCGCCACGGGTGCGGGCGTCGTACAGGACGCCCCCGCGCAGGCTGGCCGCTGCCCCGACGAGCAGGATCACCGAGCCGGCGATCGACGTCGTCCAGGACAGCACGGCGATGCCGATCCCCAGCAGGCCGGCTCCGACCAGGGCGACGGCGAGCCCGCTCCAGACCCAGCGGGGGTGGACGAGGTGGCGGTCGCCGGCCATCAGTCGACCGGGTGCCCGACCGCATCGGGAGTGGTCGTGCTCACGAGTGCGCGATCTGACCGGAGGAGGCCGGCCGGTCCGCGAGGTCGGCAGCCGCGAACGCCACGGCGGCGACGGCGCTCGTGATCGCGAGCCTGCGGTGGGCGGGGAACGCGACGGCGGCCACGACCATGGTGGCCGCGTGGACGAGGTCGACGGCGGCATCGGCGGGCGCGACCCACGTGGGGTGCCCCCGACGGCTCGCGACGATGCCGGCGGCGGCCTGCCCGAGGTACCGGATCCCGAGAGCCCGGACGACCGGTTGCACGCCCTCGCCGTCGACCTCCGACAGCCGCAGGGGCAGGTCGGGCCGGACCGTGAGCACGACACCGAGGACGAACCTCGCCGTGTCGACCGCCCGGGGGCTCCTCATGACGTCCTCCGCGCGGCGAGCCAGGTGGCGCCGATCGCGGCGCCCACGCCGGTCGCCGACAAGACGCGACGGTGTTGGGAGGCCCACTGCTGGGGCGATCGGTCGTGCGCCCGGTCGTCGAAGGCCCCGTGGGCGCCGTAGTCGCGGCCGTGCTCGCCGTCGGCGGGCTCCCACAGGTTGGCGGGCTGGTCCTCCCGGCGCGGCTGGTCGGTCTGCTGGGAGTCGACCCCGGTGCGGGCGAGGTAGCGGTCCAGCAGACCGCCGGCGACGCGGTTGCCGATGATGGTGCCGACCGTGGCGATCCCGACCCAGTACGCCCGTCGTTCCGGGTGGTCCGCGGCGTACAGCACGCCCCGCGCGGCGACCTCGGGCTGGTAGATGGGGGGAACCGGCTGGGCGCGGTGCGGGAGCTTGGAGAGGACCCAGCTGAACTGGGGGGTGTTGACACCCGGCATGGCGACGCTGGTGACCTGGACGCTGCTGTGGTCGTGGCGCAGCTCGGTGAGCAGCGACTCGTGGAACCCCCAGGTCGCGTGCTTGGCGCCGCAGTACGCCGACTGCAGCGGGATGCCACGGTGAGCCAGGGCCGAGCCGACCTGGACGATGACGCCGGCGTCGCGGGGCATCATCCGGCGCAGCGCGCTGCGGGTGCCGTTGACGAACCCCAGGTAGGTGACCTCGGTGACGCGCCGGTACTCGTCGGGCTCGATGTCGACGAACCGGGCGAAGACCGAGGTGAAGGCGCAGTTGACCCACACGTCGATGGGACCCATCTCCTGCTCGATCCGGTCCGCGGCCGCGTCCACGGCCTCGTGGTCGGCGACGTCCACCTCGACGGTCATGACCTCGCCGCCGCCGCGGCGTACCTCCTCAGCGGCCGCCTCGAGGCCGGTGGTGCCGCGGGCGATCAGCGCGAGCCGGTCCCCGTTGGCGGCGAACGCGCGGGCACAGGCCCGGCCGATACCGCCCGAGGCGCCGGTGACGACGACCAGACGAGGACTCTTCTTCTCTGCCATGTCTTCCTCTCGGGACGATCGGGATGGGGAGCGCTGGGAGCGGATCCGGCTCATCGCGCGTGCGCCACGAATCCGAGGGCCTCGACGCCGGCCTCGCCCAGACGGTGCGCCGTCTCGACGAGAAGGGCGTGCACGAAGGCCTGCGGCAGGTTGCCACGCAGCTGTCGCTGCACGACGTCGTACTCCTCGGTGAAGAGGCCCGGCGAACCCATCGCGGCACGGGTCCGCTCGAACCAACGCACGGCGTCCTCCCGGCGCCCCAGCCCCAGCTGGGCCAACGAGAGGTGGAAGCCGCACAGCAGGAACGCGCCCTCGAGGGCGTGCAGCGGGCGGTCGCGGTCGTGCCGGAACCGGTAGACGTAGCCGTCGTCGGCCAGGTCGTCGACCACGGCGGCCACGGTGCGCACGTTGCGGGGGTCGTCCGCGGCGACGGCGCCGCGGACGCCGGGCAGCAGCAGGGCCGCGTCCACACCAGGGTCGTCGGGGGATCGCTGCCAGCGGCCGCTGGGATGCAGGCAGTCATCGTCGACCGAGTCGACGAGGCTGTCGGCCAGCTCGCCGCAGGCCGTGGCGTCCGTTGGGCCGAGGACGCGGGCGGCGGCGCGGAGGCCGGCTGCGCACATCAGGCGGGAGTGAGCCCAGCGTCGCGGCGCGAGCTCCCAGATGCCGGCGTCCGGCTCGTGAGCCCGCTTCGCGATCGAGGCGATGAGCACGCCGACGGCCCGACGGCCGTCGTCGTCGAGCCGACCGGCGTCCTCGGCGGCGGACAGGAGCAACAGTGCCTCGCCGAAGGCGTCCAGCTGGAGCTGGCCGCGGACCCAGTTGCCGACGCGGACCGGGGCTCCGGGGTATCCGGGCAGCGCAACCTCGCGCTCGTGGGGGATCGCACGACCCTCCACCGTGTAGCCCGGACTCAGGTCGGCGCCGTCCTCGAGGACGCGAGCGGTCACGAAGCGGACCGCGGCGTCCAGCAGGACATGGTCGCCCACGACCGCGGCCGCCTGCCCCGCGTAGCACTGGTCGCGGATCCAGGCGTAGCGGTAGTCGTAGTTGCGGCCCTGGTCGGCGCGCTCGGGCAGCGCCGTGGTCGCGGCGGCCACCATTGCCCCCGTGGAGCTGGTGAGGCCGCGGAGCACGGCCAGGGAATGCCGGGCCTCGCCCGGGGCGGCCGAGGCAGCGAGGTCCGGCACGCGGCGCCGCCAGCCCTCCTCGGTGCGTCGCCACGCACGATCCGGATCCGGCGGGAGCTGCGGCAGCGACGAGGCGGAGAGCTCCAGCACCAGGTCGCGGCCCTCGCCGGGAGGTATCACCAGGTCGAGCACGAGCCGCCCGTCCGCGAGGTGGGCGTGCCGGGTGGGCGGTCCGGACCACCGCAGGTTCAGGTCGCCCGATCGCCCCACCCAGACACCCTCGCTGCGCGGATCGTGGCCCTGGGCCAGCGTCATCGGATGAGCTCCGAAGCCGGCGCGTACGTCGAGCACGACCTTGACGTGGGCGACTCCGAGGGGTGCCTCGACGCGTCGGAGGAGCACCACCCGGTCCGGGTCCCCGGGAAACGCCAGGGCCTCCCGACACTCGATCGCCGCGTCCGTGCTCACCCACCGGCTCCGCCAGATCAGGGTGTCGGTCTCGTAGTGGCCGCCCCCGACGAAGCGCTCGTCGGCGGGAGTCACTGAGTAGCCTCCGGGCCCGCCCAGCAGGCCGGAGAACACCGCGTCGTCGTGCCAGCGCGGCGCACACAGGAACGCCAGGTCGCCGTGGGGACCGACCAGAGCGCCACGCTCGCCGTCGGCGATCAGGGCGTACTGACGCAAGACGTGCGGGCCGCCCACGTCGGCGTGGCCCGTCGTCGTCACCGGCTCTCCCCCTGGTCGGTGCGCATGAACGTGTGTACCCTCCTCAGACAATTACATGTGTTGAGACATGTTTGCCGTATCGCAAGCAAAGCACGAGAGGGCAAGGGACCGCTATGACCCCAGGGGTGAAGTCCCGCGACGCCACGGACGGTGAGCTGGTCGAGGCGTTCATCACGGCCTCGCGAGCACTCGTCGGCGTGGCCGTGCGGTCCATCAATGCCGCCGGGGTCGACGTCACCATCGCGCAGCACCGGGTCCTGGTGCTGCTCGCGAGTCACGGTGACCAGACCGTGGGCGCGCTCGCCGAGCAGCTCGGTGTCGACGCGTCCAACGGCACCCGCATCTGCGATCGCCTCGAGCGTCTCGGCCTGGTCGCCCGGGCCCGTTCTCCTCGCGACGGGCGCGCCGTCGACGTGTCGCTCACCACCTCCGGCCTCGACCTCCTCGAGGAGGTCCGCGCGCACCGAACGCGCGACCTGCAGCGCATCCTGCGCGACGTAACCCCCGCCGGCGTCCGCTCGATGGTGCGCGCGCTCAACGCCTTCGCGCGAGCCGCCCACGAAGCCGACGAGATCGACTGGCCCGCCCACACCATCTGAGCTGCGGGCACCTGTGGCAGGGCGGCCCCGCAGTCCCACATCAGCTCGGGCGTTGCACCCGACCAGTTCGGGCGCGAGGAGCTCATCAGCCATGCGGCCGACCCTTCAACATCATCTCGACGCAGATGCGCCCCGTCGCTGCTGGCCACGGGGCGCGGTGGCGAGCGTTGCTCGCCTCTCTGCGAGGGATCCGCTGCGTAAGGGCCCCCGCTACGTTGGACCTGACCCTCTCGAGGCGAGTCAGGCAAGATCGGAAACTACCCCTCGAGACCCCCGGCGAATCACACCTCCAGGGGTGATAGGCGATGGCCCCCCTGAGCAGGTGGGGCGTGCCCTGACGGCAGCTTCTGGGCTGCCGAGCTCGCGGGACGCGAGCACGCCCAGGCTGCGCCGGATGAGCGGGGCATCCTCGTGGACTCCGAGGGAGAGCATCAGGCGCGAGTGCGCGCGTCGCGGGCGGCGCGCCGTGGTCGATGGGTGCATCACCCTGCTCGCCGGCGGCAGTGCGGACCCAGACCTGATCGTGGCCCTGCCAGCGGTCCGGACTACTGGCTCAAGGTGTGGGCGGCCAGAGGTCTGCTCTGGAACTGGGACGAGGTCGCCGCCGCGCTCGCGAAGCTCGAGCAGGATCCGTCTGCTCGCGTCCGTTCGGCGGCGGCCAGGGCTCGGGCCAGGCTGGACAAGGCGGGCCCGTGACCACGTCCCGGTCGGCCACGACGATCTCGGGTGTTGTCCTCGGTGACCAGCTGGAGCCGGCCCGGGCGCCCCAAGGGGTGAGGTCCACCCGAGTGCGTCCTGCCAGGGTCGGGGACGACGAGAGGAAGCTCCTTGAGCACCGACATCGACCTGTGGACCACGGGTGGCCCGGCTCGCCGCAGATGCTCAGGAGTCTGAGCCGTGCGGATCACCGAGACCAGCGACCTGTGGTGGAAGACCGCCGTCGTCTACTGCCTGGACGTGCAGACCTTCATGGACTGGGACGGCGACGGCATGGGCGATCTCCGGGGCCTGGCCGAGCGGATCGACTACCTGGCGGACCTCGGCGTCACGTGCCTGTGGCTGATGCCGTTCTTCCCGACGACCGACCGCGACGACGGCTACGACATCACCGACTACTACGCCGTGGATCCGCGGCTGGGGACGTTCGGGGACTTCGTCGAGGTCGTCCGCACGGCCCGCGACCGCGGCATGCGCGTCATCATCGACCTGGTCCTCAACCACACCTCGGACCGGCACCCGTGGTTCCGCTCGGCGCGGCGCAGCCCCACCTCGCCGTACCGCGACTGGTACGTCTGGCGCACCGAGGAGCCGCCGGACACGTCGGCCCAGGTGGTCTTCCCCGACAAGGAGGACAGTCTGTGGCAGTACGACGAGGCGGCCGGCGCGTGGTACTTCCACCGCTTCTACCGGACCCAGCCCGACCTCAACATCACCGACAGCCGGGTGCAGGACGAGATGCTCAAGATCATGGGCTTCTGGCTCGAGCTCGGCATCTCGGGCTTCCGGGTCGACGCCGTGCCCTTCCTCATCGAACCCGAGGGCCTGGACGCCGAGACCAGGCGCCGCTTCGGTGACCCGCACGACCACCTGCGCGAGCTGCGGTCCTTCCTCGGACGTCGTGTCGGCGACGCGGCCCTGCTCGGGGAGGTGAACCTCCCGTACGCCGAGCAGCGCAAGTTCTTCGGAGGCGACGATGCCGACGAGCTCACGATGCAGTTCGACTTCATCGCCATGCAGAACCTGTACCTGTCGTTGGCCCGCCAGGACGTCCGTCCGCTGGTCCGGGCGCTCGAGCGGCGACCGCGCACGGCGCGCGAGTCGCAATGGGGCACGTTCGTGCGCAACCACGACGAGCTCACGCTCGACAAGCTGAGCGACAAGGAGCGCGAGGAGGTCTTCGCGGCGTTCGGCTCCGAGCCGAGCATGCAGCTCTACGGCCGGGGGCTGCGGCGGCGGCTGCCGCCGATGCTGGACGGTGACCCGCGCCGCCTGCGGCTCGTCTACAGCCTGCTGTTCTCGCTGCCCGGCACCCCTGTCCTGTTCTACGGCGAGGAGCTGGGCATGGGGGAGAACCTCGACATCCCCGGGCGCCTCGCCGTCCGCACGCCCATGCAGTGGACCAGCGGACGCAACGGCGGCTACTCCGACGCCGCCCCTTCGCGACTGCGTCGTCCCCTGACCGAGGGCGGCTACGGGCCGCAGTACGTCAACGCCGCGGACCAGCGCACCGACCCCGACTCCCTGCTTCAGTTCATGCAGCTGCTCATCCGGCGTTACCGCGAGTCGCCTGAGCTGGGCTGGTCCGCGTTCCAGCCGCTCGACCAGCCGAACCGCGACGTCCTCGTCCACCTCTGCGAGGTCGACGACCGGCGGCTCATCGCGGTGCACAACCTGGCCGGCGAGGGTCGTTCGGTGCCGTTCACGGTCGACGGCTGCGCCGAGGACACCCTTCTCGTCGACCTGCTCGATGACGGCTGGTCCACGCGCACGGGTGCGTCCGGCCGCGTCGACCTCTCCCTCGAGCCGTACGGCTTCCGTTGGCTGCGTGTCCTGGGCGAGGCGGATCGACGTCTCGTCTGAACCGGGCATGACCTCCCGAGCCAGTGGGTATCCGGCGTGGATGAGGCGGCAACCGGACACCGGACGACGGCCCGCGCCGTTGTGAGCAGCATCCGCGTGGGCATCTCCGGGTGGCAGTACCCCGGCTGGCGCGGCGACTTCTACCCGCGCGGACTCCCGCAACGACGCGAGCTCGAGTACGCCGCCTCGCGGCTGACCACCGTCGAGGTCAACGGCTCCTTCTACTCCCTGCAACGTCCCGACTCCTACCGCCGCTGGCGCAGCCAGGTCCCCGACGACTTCCTCTTCGCCGTGAAGGGCGGTCGGTACATCACCCATCTCAAGCGACTACGGGACGTGGAGACACCGCTGGCCAACTTCTTCGCCTCCGGCGTCCTCGCTCTGGGCCCGACGATGGGGCCGATCCTCTGGCAGCTGCCCGAGCGGCTGTCCTTCGACCGCTCGGTGCTCGAGGACTTCCTCGGCCTGCTGCCGCGCACGACCGTGGAGGCCGCCCGTCTGGCCGCCCGGCACGACGACAAGCTGCCGCAGGACAGGGCTCTCACGCAGGCCGAGGGCGCCCGCCCGGTGCGGCACGCCCTGGAGTTCCGCCACCCGTCGTTCGCCGACGACGCGGCGTACGACGTACTGCGTGAGCACGAGGTTGCGGTCGTGGTCGCCGAGTCGGCGGGGCGCTGGCCGCGGGTCTTCGAGGTGACGTCCGGGCTGGTGTACGTCCGGCTGCACGGTGACGAGGAGCTGTACACGAGCGGCTACTCGTCACGAGCCCTGGACGAGTGGGCGGACCGCTGTCGGACCTGGGCCGCCGACGGCCGCGACGTGGTCGTGTACTTCGACAACGACGCCCGCGGGTTCGCCCCGCACGATGCCGTCGCGCTGCTGGCAAGGTTGACCTGAGGATGGTCGGCACCCCCGAGTAGCCGGTCAGTCAGGTAGCCGGTCAGTTCGACCTGCACGATCGGCGCGAGCCGGGTCCGCACGATGCGCCGAGCCCACCCGGCGCGGGGGTGGCTCGGCGCCTTGCGCCGATCACCGTCGGGCGTGGCACCTCCACCCGACCGGTGGAGCACCCCCCGCGGAGGGGCCGGCGTGACTCGCCGGACCCGAGGGGCCGATCCCCTCCGCGGGACGGTGGCCGCTCACCGGGCCGGAGGACCGCGCGGTGGCGCCCGCCAACCGTCCGGGACCACGATGGCTCGCCTCGCCGGTCGGACACGGGTGGGGCGGCTCCGCGTCCCTGACCTCCGCGGTTCGTGCGCTCCCTGCCTGGTGCGAGGGCACGTCGGGCGGGAGCCGCCCCACCCTGCTTCGACCAGCTCTGCGAACTCACGTCGCACCCAGTCGGCGTCGGCGACCACCAGGTCCATCCAGGTCATGGCCACCGTGGCGTCGTACGTCACCGTGCCCGAGACGACGGCACCCTGGAGGAAGGTGTGGGCCTCGGTGGCGATCCGGTCATGTGCCGACATCGGAGGACCGTGCGTTCAGGAGTTGATGGCGGTCGGTTCGTCGGCCTGGCTGGTCACCTCGATCCTGCGCGGCTTGGCCCTCTCGGCGACGGGGATCGCCAGGCGCAGCACGCCGGAGTCGTAGTGGGCGCTGACCTGCTCCAGGTCCAGGTTGTCGCCGAGGACGAGCTGGCGGCTGAACAGTCCGCTGGGCCGTTCGGCGGCCAGCATCTCCCAGTCGCCGCTCTTGACCGAACGCTCGGCCTTGACGGTCAAGACGTTGCGTTCGACGTCGATGTCGATGGTCTCCGAGCGGACCCCGGGCAGGTCGAACTCCAGCACGAAGGTGTCACCCTCGCGCCAAGCGTCCATCGGCATGACGGCCGGACGCGACGTCGTCCCGGCGCCGAGGAGCTGCTGCGCGAGGCGGTCGAACTCACGGAAGGGGTCGGTGCGCATCAACATGTCTCACCTCCACAGTGATGGGATCTGATGGTTGGGGATCAAGCAGCCAATCGATATCGACTGACATAGATTTCATGTACCATACGAGTCAAGCGAAACGCAAGAGCGAACAAGGGAGCAGGGCGATCAGCAGCCGCACGAGGAGTCCTGACCTGGCCGTCTACGCGATCTCGGCCGCGAGCGAGCTCACCGGCGTGGACCCCCAGATGCTGCGGGTCTACGAGCGGCGCGGCCTGCTGTCTCCCGCCCGGACCGACGGTGGCACCCGTCGCTACAGCGATCGCGACATCGATCGCATCGATCGCATCGCCACCTACCTCGCCGCCGGCCTGAACCTCGCAGGCATCGAGCGTGTCCTCTTCCTGGAGGCCGAGACCGACCAGCTGCGCGACCAGGTGCGAGGGCTCGGCGGGAGTCCGCGGCGCCAGGTCACCGGTAGGGTCGCCCCGGGCGATGCTCGTCGATGACGGCTGGTCCTGGGCGGCTCGTTCCCGTGCGGACCCTGCGCGGGCTCCGGGTCGATCCGGGGTGGTGACACCACTCGGGGTCAGATGGGTCAGCGCCCTCTGACCTGGGAAGACAGTGAACAAGGGGCGGTAGCTCAGCCGGTCAGAGCAGAGGACTCATAATCCTTGGGTCGTGGGTTCGAGCCCCACCCGCCCCACATGGGTGAGCTGTTCAGCGAGGAGCGCTCGGGGGACGTCGTGGCCGCGGCCTTCGAGGGCACGCCGGACCCGAGGCTGCGCACGATCATGACGTCCCTGGCGCGGCACCTGCACGCGTTCGTCAAGGACGTCGAGCTCACCGAGCAGGAGTGGGCGACGGCGGTCGACTTCCTGACCCGGACCGGCCAGACGAGCGACGACGTACGTCAGGAGTTCATCCTGCTCTCCGACGTGCTCGGGGTCTCGATGTTGGTGGAGACCATCAACCACCGCAGCGGGGGAGCGGCCACCGAGCAGACCGTGCTCGGCCCGTTCCACATGGTCGAGTCACCGGCGCGCGAGCTCGGCGACGACATCAACCTCGGCGGCGGGGGCGAACCGTGCCGGGTCGAGGGCCGGGTGACCGGCGTCGACGGCGAGCCCGTGCCGGGCGCGTCCGTGGACGTCTGGCAGGCCAACGCCGACGGCTTCTACGACGTCCAGCAACCCGGCGTACAACCGGAGCGCAACCTGCGCGGGCTCTTCACCACCGACGACGGCGGCCGCTTCTGGTTCCGC
Source organism: uncultured Actinomycetota bacterium (assembly GCA_963782035.1). GTDB lineage: Bacteria > Actinomycetota > Actinomycetes > Propionibacteriales > Nocardioidaceae > Nocardioides. Next base: position 111,220 of record CAWAIW010000057.1, on the reverse strand, counting down.
TCGATCGTGCCCCGTAGCTACCCGATCCCGGCCGACGGGCCCGTCGGTGAGCTGCTGGACCGCACCGCGCGCCACCCGTACCGCCCCGCGCACCTGCACTTCCTCGTCAGTGCCCCCGGCTACCGGACCGTCACGACGCACGCGTTCGTCGCCGGCTCCCCGTACCTCGACAGCGACGCCGTCTTCGGCGTCAAGGAGAGCCTGGTCCGCGAGGTCGTCGACGGCACCCTGGTCTTCGACGTCACCCTCCAGCGGGACGACGCCGGGTGACGCGCTCGTTCGCCTACGACGCGCTCCCGATGCGCGTCGTCCTCGCACCCGGCGCGGTGGCGCAGGTCCCCGACGAGGTCGAGCGCGCGGGTCTCCGGCGGGTGCTGGTCGTCAGCGGTCCCGGCCACCGCGACCTCGCCCACGACATCGCCCGGCGACTCGGCGACCGTGCCGTCGGCGTGCTCGCCGACGCCCGGATGCACGTACCCACCGAGGTCGCCCGCCACGCCCGCGCCGAGGCCATCCGGACCCGTGCCGACGGCTGCGTCGCCGTCGGGGGCGGCTCGGCGATCGGGCTCGGCAAGGCGATCGCGCTCGAGCAGGACGTGCGGCTGCTGGCCGTCCCCACGACGTACGCCGGCTCCGAGATGACGCCGGTCTGGGGCATCACCGAGGACGGCGTGAAGCGCACCGGCCGCGACCGCCGGGTGCTCCCCGTCAGCGTCGTCTACGACCCCGAGCTCACCGTCTCGCTCCCGGCGTACCTCACGGTCACCAGTGCCCTCAACGCGGTCGCGCACGCGGTGGAGGGCCTCTACGCGCCCGATGCGTCGCCCGTGGTCTCGCTGATGGCCGAGGAGGGCACGCGCGCGATCACCGGCGCGCTGCCGGCGCTCGTGGCGGACGGCGCCGACCTCGACGCCCGCGCCGAGGCGCAGTACGGCGCCTGGCTCTGCGGCGCGGTGCTCGGCGCGACCACCATGGGCCTGCACCACAAGCTGTGCCACGTCCTGGGCGGCACGCTCGGCCTGCCGCACGCGCCGACGCACACCGTCGTCCTCCCGCACGTGCTCGCCTTCAACGCGCCGGCCGCGCCCGGGATGGTCGCCGCGACGGCCCGTGCCCTCGGCGCGGCGGACCCGGCCGCGGCGCTCTGGGCGCTCGCCGGCGACCTCGGCGCCCCGCGATCCCTGGCCGGCCTCGGCATGGCCGAGAGCGACGTCGAGCGCGTCGCCGACCTCGCGGTGGAGACGCCCTACGCCAACCCGCGCGAGGTCACCCGCGACGACGTCGTCCGCATCCTGCGGGCGGCGTGGGCCGGCGACCGCCCCGACGGTGCTACTGCGCCCCCGCGATGAGGAAGCCGTCGCCGGACTGCTCGAGGTCGAGGGTCACGTTGTCGTCGAACCCTGCGCCCTTCTTGCCCCGGTAGCTGATCGAGTAGCTGACCGTCCCGGCCTCGGCATCGGCGCTCACGGCGCTGACGTCGGCGGACTCCCACTGGTCCCAGAACTTCTTGTACTGACCGAAGCCGCCGCTCTCCGCCTGGTACGCCGGCGTCAGCTGCTCCCACGACGTCTTCGGGTCGTCGACCGCGCTCTGCACGTACGCCGTGGCGAAGTCCTCCATCGCGGCCGCCTGTTCCGCGGGGTCGCTCGCGCTGCTCGTGGGGTCGCTCGGCGAGGTCTCCGTGCTCTTCGAGGACGACGGGTCCGAGCTCGGGTCCGAGGCGGCGTCCGAGGAGCTCTGTGCGTCGAAGGCGCCGAACAGCCAGGCGAACAGCAGGAACAGCGCCACGACCGCCAGGGCCAGCAGCACGCCGATGATCGCGCCTCCGGGCCCGCGGCGGTGCACCGGCACCGGCGCCGGGGCGGGCGGCACCGGCGTCGGCGCCAGCACCTGCGTGCCGCCGTCGTCGGCGGCGTAGGCGGCCGGGGCGGCGTCGACGACCGCCGTCGCGGTCCGGCTCGGGCGGGTCGCGGTCTCCGCAGCCAGCGGCCCACCGGCCAGGAAGTCGCGCACGTGGGTCATCGGCCAGCGGTCCGCCGGCTCCCGGGTCATCGTGTTCTCCAGCATCCCGGCGAGCCAGCCGGCGTTCTCGAGCCGGGGCGGCTCCTCGTGCACGATCCGGTACAGCGCCCCCATGACGTTGTCGCCCACCTCGTACGGCGGGTCGGCCGGACAGCGCGTGGTACGCCGTGGCGCCCAGCGACCAGACGTCCGCGGAGGGCTGGGCCGTCTGACCCGAGGCGACCTCGGGCGCCAGGTAGGCCGGCGAGCCCGTGACCAGGCCGGTCTGGGTCAGGGAGGAGTCCTGCTCGGCGCGGGCGATGCCGAAGTCCGACAGCTTCACCTGGCCCGTCGGCCGAGACCAGGATGTTCGACGGCTTCACGTCGCGGTGCACGACGCCCGCCTCGTGGGCGGCGGCCAGCGCCTCGGCGGCCTGGCGCAGCAGCGGCGCCGCCTCGTCCGGGCTGAGTGCCCCGTCGCGCCGGACGAGCTCGGCGAGCGTCACGCCCTCGACGTACTCCATCACCAGCCAGTGGTCGTTGCCCTCCTCGACCAGGTCGAAGACCGCCACCACGTGCGGGTGGTTGAGCCGGGCGGCGAGCCGGCCCTCGCGCTCGGCGCGCTCCAGGTCGGGCGTGCCCACGCCGGGCGCGAGGCCCAGCCGCTTGAGCGCCACCTGCCGACCGAGCACCTGGTCCGTCCCGAGCCACACCGCGCCCATGCCACCGCGACCGATCTCGCGGTCGACGGTGTACCTGCCTGCGATCTCCATGGGCTCCCTTCCGGACCGCCCGCCAGCCTACTTATCCGGCCGGATCATCTGGGTGGGCACCGGAATCACCCATAGGGCAGGCTGACGGCGTGACCATCGACCCGAACCTCATCGACGACCTGGAGTGGCGCGGCCTGCTCGCGCTGTCCACGGATCGCGACGCCCTGCGCGAAGCGCTGAGCGGCGGGAGCGTCCGGTTCTACGTCGGTTTCGACCCGACCGCGCCGAGCCTGCACATGGGCAACCTGGTCCAGATCCTCACCGCGCGCCGGCTCCAGCAGGCCGGCCACACGCCGTACGCCCTGGTCGGCGGCGCCACCGGCATGATCGGTGACCCCAAGGACTCCGGCGAGCGCACCCTCAACTCCCTCGACACCGTCAAGGACTGGGTCGCGCGCGTGCGCCGCCAGATCGAGCCGTTCCTGTCGTTCGAGGGCCCGAACGCCGCGACCATGGTGAACAACTACGACTGGACGGCGAGCCTGTCGACCATCGACTTCCTGCGCGACATCGGCAAGCACTTCCCGGTCAACCGGATGCTGGCCGCGAGACACGGTGAAGCGGCGCCTGGAGTCGGGGATCAGCTACACCGAGTTCAGCTACGTGCTGCTGCAGTCGATGGACTTCCTGAACCTCTACCGCGACCACGGCGTGACGCTCCAGCACGGCGGCTCGGACCAGTGGGGCAACATCACCGGCGGCGTCGAGCTGATCCGCCGGGTGACGGGTGCCCACGCGCACGCGTTCGGCACGCCGCTGATCACCAAGCCGGACGGCACCAAGTACGGCAAGACCGAGGCCGGCGCCCTCTGGCTCGACGCCGAGATGATGTCGCCGTACGCCTTCTACCAGTTCTGGCTCAACGTCGACGACAGCCAGGTCGTGGACATGCTCAAGGTGTTCACCTTCCTGAGCCGCGCCGAGATCGAGGAGCTGGCCCAGCAGACCGAGGAGAAGCCGTTCCTCCGCGCCGGTCAGCGCGCGCTGGCCGAGCACGTCACGACGCTCGTGCACGGGGCCGAGGAGACCGGCCACGTGCAGGCCGCCGCGGCGGCGCTGTTCGGCGGCGGTGACCTGCACGCCCTGAGCACGGCGACGCTGGGCGCGGCGCTGCGGGAGGCCGGCTCCGCGTCGGTCTCCGGGGAGATCCCGTCGCTACGTCGACCTGATCGTCGAGACCGGCCTGGCGAAGAGCCGCGGGGACGCCCGCCGGACCATCGCCGAGGGCGGTGCCTACCTCAACAACGAGCGGGTCGAGGACCCCGACCTGGTGCCCGTCGCCGAGCGACCTCGTGGGGGGCTCCTGGCTGGTGCTGCGGCGGGGCAAGAAGACCTTCGCGGGCGTGGAGGTCACCCCGATTTGAACTCGGGTGCTCATGCTGTCTAATGTTTCCCCTGTCGCCAGGGAGCGGCGGGAGGCAAGACCATCGGTCGGGCCTCCGGCCCCGGGGGACACCCTCTCGCAGGACCACCGCACTGCGGTGTGCCGGCGCGAGGACCAGCCACGGAGCAACGCCTGACGGTCGAGCACGTGTGCGTCTGATTTTTGAGAACTCAACAGTGTGTCATTTAGTCGACGAATTAGTTTGACATGCCCTGATCTTTTTGGTTTGGGTTTGTTGTTTTTACGGTTGACAATGATTCTGGCTTTTAGCTAGTTTCGTGTTGGCTGGGATGTGTTTCTCTTCGGAGATTGTGTTTTTCGATGGAGAGTTTGATCCTGGCTCAGGACGAACGCTGGCGGCGTGCTTAACACATGCAAGTCGAGCGGAAAGGCCCACTTGTGGGTACTCGAGCGGCGAACGGGTGAGTAACACGTGAGTAATCTGCCCTTCACTTGGGGATAACGTCCAGAAATGGGTGCTAATACCCGGTATTCCCGTATGCACGCATGTGTGTGTGGGGAAAGGTTTTTCTGGTGGGGGATGTGCTCGCGGCCTATCAGCTTGTTGGTGGGGTAATGGCCTACCAAGGCTTTGACGGGTAGCCGGCCTGAGAGGGTGACCGGCCACACTGGGACTGAGACACGGCCCAGACTCCTACGGGAGGCAGCAGTGGGGAATATTGGACAATGGGCGGAAGCCTGATCCAGCAACGCCGCGTGAGGGATGACGGCCTTCGGGTTGTAAACCTCTTTCACCATTGACGAAGCTGCATCTTTTTGGGTGTGGTGACGGTAGGTGGGGAAGAAGCACCGGCCAACTACGTGCCAGCAGCCGCGGTAATACGTAGGGTGCGAGCGTTGTCCGGAATTATTGGGCGTAAAGGGCTCGTAGGCGGTTTGTCGCGTCGGGAGTGAAAACCTCGGGCTTAACTCGGGGCTTGCTTTCGATACGGGCAGACTAGAGGTATGCAGGGGAGAACGGAATTCCTGGTGTAGCGGTGAAATGCGCAGATATCAGGAGGAACACCGGTGGCGAAGGCGGTTCTCTGGGCATGATCTGACGCTGAGGAGCGAAAGTGTGGGGAGCGAACAGGATTAGATACCCTGGTAGTCCACACCGTAAACGTTGGGCGCTAGGTGTGGGGTCCATTCCACGGGTTCCGTGCCGCAGCTAACGCATTAAGCGCCCCGCCTGGGGAGTACGGCCGCAAGGCTAAAACTCAAAGGAATTGACGGGGGCCCGCACAAGCGGCGGAGCATGCGGATTAATTCGATGCAACGCGAAGAACCTTACCTGGGTTTGACATACGCCGGAAAGCATCAGAGATGGTGCCCCTTTTTGTCGGTGTACAGGTGGTGCATGGCTGTCGTCAGCTCGTGTCGTGAGATGTTGGGTTAAGTCCCGCAACGAGCGCAACCCTCGTTCCATGTTGCCAGCAGGCCCTTCGGGGTGCTGGGGACTCATGGGAGACTGCCGGGGTCAACTCGGAGGAAGGTGGGGATGACGTCAAGTCATCATGCCCCTTATGTCCAGGGCTTCACGCATGCTACAATGGCCGGTACAAAGGGCTGCGATGCCGTAAGGTGGAGCGAATCCCAAAAAGCCGGTCTCAGTTCGGATTGGGGTCTGCAACTCGACCCCATGAAGTCGGAGTCGCTAGTAATCGCAGATCAGCAACGCTGCGGTGAATACGTTCCCGGGCCTTGTACACACCGCCCGTCACGTCACGAAAGTCGGCAACACCCGAAGCCCATGGCCCAACCAGCTTGCTGGAGGGAGTGGTCGAAGGTGGGGCTGGCGATTGGGACGAAGTCGTAACAAGGTAGCCGTACCGGAAGGTGCGGCTGGATCACCTCCTTTCTAAGGAGCACACACCCACCCACATCGTTGGGACGCGCACGGACGTTCGTTCTTGCGGCACTGGGGTGCTCACTAGTGGAATCGTCGACGTTTGACCGTTGTCGCTGTCGTGACTGGTCTTAGTACTGCCGCTCGAGCTCTGTTTGCAGGGTTCGGGGTCACGGTGTGGAACGGGCGGGGGGTGGGCCGGGAGGTCGGCCGGCTCCTTCTCTCTTCGGAGGGGGGTGGGTCGGGTGGCGCACTGTTGGGCCCTGAGGAATCAGGCGCCGGGTCCGCTTGGATTGGGGGCGGGTTGCTGGTTTTTTTGTGGTTGTTTGGTTGTTGGATAGTGGACGCGAGCATCTTTGTAGCTGTTTGCTCAGATCGATTTTCACCGCTGGTCTGCCTTTGTGGTGGGTTGGTGGTGGTGGTTGGTTTTGTTTTTGTTGTGTTTGTGTGTGTGGCGACAAGCTATGAAGGGCGTATGGTGGATGCCTTGGCATCAAGAGCCGATGAAGGACGTAGGAGCCTGCGATAAGCCCTGGGGAGTTGGCAACCGAGCTGTGATCCGGGGGTGTCCGAATGGGGAAACCTGGCTGGAGTCATGTCCAGTCACCTGCACCTGAATGAAATAGGGTGTTGGGAGGGAACGTGGGGAAGTGAAACATCTCAGTACCCACAGGAAGAGAAAACAAAAGTGATTCCGAGAGTAGTGGCGAGCGAAATCGGATGAGGCTAAACCATGCACGTGTGATACCCGGCAGGGGTTGCGTGTGTGGGGTTGTGGGGTTTGTTTGACCAGTGCTGCCGTGCTGGTGCGGAGTAAGAAACTTATGGTGAAGTTGAAGTCCGTTGGAAAGCGGTGCCGGAGCGGGTGATAGCCCCGTAGACGTAAGCTGATGGGCTCCGTTGAGCAGATACCCGAGTATCACGGAACTCGTGAAATTCCGTGTGAATCTGGCGGGACCACCCGTTAAGCCTAAATACTCCTTGATGACCGATAGCGGACGAGTACCGTGAGGGAAAGGTGAAAAGTACCCCTGGCGGGGAGTGAAATAGTACCTGAAACCGTGCGCCTACAATCCGTCAAAGCCTTATGCATCCTTGTGGGTGTGGGGGTGATGGCGTGCCTTTTGAAGAATGAGCCTGCGAGTTTGCGTTGTGTTGCGAGGTTAACCCGTGTGGGGGAGCCGTAGCGAAAGCGAGTCCTAATCGGGCGTTTGAGTAGCATGATCAAGACCCGAAGCGAAGTGATCTATCCATGGGCAGGTTGAAGCGACGGTAAGACGTCGTGGAGGACCGAACCCACCTAGGTTGAAAACTGGGGGGATGACCTGTGGATAGGGGTGAAAGGCCAATCAAACTTCGTGATAGCTGGTTCTCCCCGAAATGCATTTAGGTGCAGCGTTGCGTGTTTCTTGCCGGAGGTAGAGCACTGGATAGCCGATGGGCCCGACCAGGTTACTGACGTTAGCCAAACTCCGAATGCCGGTAAGTGAGAGCGTGGCAGTGAGACTGCGGGGGATAAGCTCCGTAGTCGAGAGGGAAACAGCCCAGACCATCAGCTAAGGCCCCTAAGCGGTGACTAAGTGGAAAAGGATGTGGAGTCGCAGTGACAACCAGGAGGTTGGCTTGGAAGCAGCCACCCTTGAAAGAGTGCGTAATAGCTCACTGGTCAAGTGATTCCGCGCCGACAATGTAGCGGGGCTCAAGTCATCCGCCGAAGCTATGGCATTCACGTGTAACCCAAGCCGCAGCCTTTGTGGGTGTTGGTTCAGGGGCGTGGGTGGGTAGGGGAGCGTCGTGTCGCCAGTGAAGGTCCGGAGTGATCCAGGGCTGGAGGCGACACGAGTGAGAATGCAGGCATGAGTAGCGAAACACGGGTGAGAAACCCGTGCGCCGAATGATCAAGGGTTCCAGGGTCAAGCTCATCTGCCCTGGGTAAGTCGGGACCTAAGGCGAGGCCGACAGGCGTAGTCGATGGACAACGGGTTGATATTCCCGTACCGGCAACGTGACGCCCATGACGAACCCGGTGATGCTAACCACCCGAAACCAGTGACCTACTCGCACCTTCGGGTGTGGAGGGTTGGTGGCGGAGCGTGGGACCCGAACCGGTAGTAGTCAAGCGATGGGGTGACGCAGGAAGGTAACCGGACCGTGGCGATGGTTGTCCACGGCCAAGGATGTGGCCCGAACGGTAGGCAAATCCGCCGTCTCACCCCTTCAGTCTGGGGAGTGTGAGGTCTGATGGGGACCCCGTATGGGGGAAGCCGGCGATCCTATGCTGTCGAGAAAAACCTCTAGCGAGTCACGCGCCGCCCGTACCCCAAACCGACTCAGGTGATCAGGTAGAGAATACCAAGGCGATCGAGCGAACCATGGTTAAGGAACTCGGCAAAATGCCCCCGTAACTTCGGGAGAAGGGGGGCCCGGACCGTGAACCCACTAGCTGGGGGAAGCGGGAAGGGCCGCAGAGACCAGGCCCAAGCGACTGTTTACTAAAAACACAGGTCCGTGCGAAGTTGTAAGACGATGTATACGGACTGACTCCTGCCCGGTGCTGGAAGGTTAAGAGGACCTGTCAGCCCAGACTTGTCTGGGTGAAGCGGAGAATTTAAGCCCCAGTAAACGGCGGTGGTAACTATAACCATCCTAAGGTAGCGAAATTCCTTGTCGGGTAAGTTCCGACCTGCACGAATGGAGTAACGACTTGGGCGCTGTCTCAACCATGGACTCGGCGAAATTGCAGTACGAGTAAAGATGCTCGTTACGCGCGGCAGGACGGAAAGACCCCGGGACCTTTACTATAGTTTGGTATTGGTGTTTGGCACGGCTTGTGTAGGATAGGTGGGAGACTGTGAAACTCGGACGCCAGTTCGGGTGGAGTCAACGTTGAAATACCACTCTGGTCGTACTAGATATCTAACCTAGGTCCGTGATCCGGATCAGGGACAGTGCCTGATGGGTAGTTTAACTGGGGCGGTTGCCTCCTAAAGAGTAACGGAGGCGCTCAAAGGTTCCCTCAGCCTGGTTGGCAATCAGGTGACGAGTGTAAGTGCACAAGGGAGCTTGACTGCGAGACTGACAAGTCGAGCAGGGACGAAAGTCGGAACTAGTGATCCGGCGCCCACGTGTGGAAGTGGCGTCGCTCAACGGATAAAAGGTACCCCGGGGATAACAGGCTGATCTTCCCCAAGAGTCCATATCGACGGGATGGTTTGGCACCTCGATGTCGGCTCGTCGCATCCTGGGGCTGGAGTAGGTCCCAAGGGTTGGGCTGTTCGCCCATTAAAGCGGCACGCGAGCTGGGTTTAGAACGTCGTGAGACAGTTCGGTCCCTATCCGCCGCGCGCGCAGGAAACTTGAGAAAAGCTGTCCCTAGTACGAGAGGACCGGGATGGACGAACCTCTGGTGTGCCAGTTGTCCCGCCAGGGGCACCGCTGGTTAGCTACGTCCGGACGTGATAACCGCTGAACGCATCTAAGCGGGAAGCACATTTCAAGATAAAGTTTCCCACAGGACAAACCTGGTAAGGCCCCCCACAGAACATGGGGTTGATAGGCCGGAGGTCTACAACAGCAATGTCTAGCCGACCGGTACTAATAGGCCGAGGGCTTGTCCCACACCCACACACCAACAAAAACGTGTGTGAGCAAACCGCGCAAAGAACACCTGTTCGCGTCCACTACCCAACACCAAACAACCACCACACCCACAACTACATCAACTACATGTTGTGACACCAGACCAACCCAACAACCGCACCACATGCGTGAGGGTTACCAGTGTTACGGCGGCCATAGCGACAGGGAAACACCCGGACCCATCCCGAACCCGGAAGTTAAGCCTGCCAGCGCCGATGGTACTGCCCCCGAGAGGTGGTGGGAGAGTAGGACGCCGCCGAACATCCTTTCCAGCAGAGGCCACCCCCGCGGTGGCCTCTGCTGCGTTGAGGCGACCAGACTGGCGTGCCACCGCGACAGCACCACTCCCAACAGCACAGCGACCGACGACCCCCGAGAAGGTGACCACCCGTGGCCGACCAGCGACGCACCCCGCGTCCCGCACGAGGAACAGGCGGAGTGGCGCGGTCGGGCGGCGTCCGCGCCAGGATCGACAAGCCTCGCAGCCAGGGCGACAAGCCGCGTGGCCAGGGAGACAAGCCCCGCGGCCAGCGGCGACAAGACCGCGTGGACGGGGCGAGCGACTGCCCGCGGCCAGCGTGGCGCCCGGACCGGCTCGCGTGCCCCGCGCTCGGGCGACTGGTCGCGGCCCCAGCGAGGAGCAGCGCCCGCGCTCGGCGAGCCAGGCGGTCTACGACGGCCCGCCGATCCCCGAGGACATCACCGGGCGCCGAGCTGGACCGCTCCATCAGCGGCCAGCTCAAGGGTCTGCCCGGAGAAGCTCGCGTCCCGCGTCGCCCGCCACCTGGCGGCCGCCGGCCTGCTGATCGACTCCGACCCCGAGACCGCCTACCAGCACACCCTGGCCGCACGAGCGCGGGCCTCGCGGATCGCGGTGGTGCGGGAGGCGACCGGGCGAGGCGGCGTACGCCTCGGGGCACTACGCCGAGGCGCTCGCCGAGCTGCGGGCGGCCAAGCGGATGAACGGCGCGACGGCGTACCTGCCGATCATGGCCGACTGCCACCGCGCCCTGGGCCACCCCGAGCAGGCGCTGAAGCTGGCCAAGAGCCCGTCGGTGGCCAAGTTCGCGTCGGCCCCGAAGGCGGAGATGACGATCGTCGAGGCCGGCGCCCGGCGCGACATGGGCCAGCTCGACGCCGCGCTGCGCACGCTCGAGCTCGCGCCGCTGACGTCGAAGAGCCGGGAGCCGTGGGTGGTGCGGCTGCGCTACGCCTACGCCGACACCCTCGAGGCCGCCGGCCGCGAGACCGACGCGCTGGCGTGGTTCCACCGCACGCACGCGGTCGACAGCGACGCAGATCACCGACGCCGCGGAGCGCGCGGAGGCGCTGGAGCGCCGCCAGGCCTGACTGGACCGGGTTGGGCCGACCCATCGGTTCCACTGGTATTCGTGCGCCCCATCCGTCACACTGGGAGCCACAACTACATCGTTGTCACTTCGTGGTGACTTCGGGACTCTGGTCGAGACCGCTGGGGAAGGCGTTGCTCGAACGCCGGGACCGAAGGAGACCCACGGTGACCGCACTGACTGCATCCCGCACCGCGACGAGGGGCGTGCTCTACGTCCACTCAGCGCCGTCCGCGCTGTGCCCGCACATCGAGTGGGCCGTCGGCGGTGTCCTCGGCGTCGCCGTGAACATGACCTGGACGCCTCAGGCCGCGCAGACCGGCAGCTACCGCGCCGAGCACTCGTGGGCCGGCGACTCGGGCTCGGCCGCCGCCGTGGCCTCCGCCCTGCGCGGCTGGAACCACCTGCGCTTCGAGATCACCGAGGAGCCGACGAGCGGCACCGAGGGCTCGCGCTACTCCTACACCCCCGAGCTGGGCGTCTTCCACGCCGTCACCGGGCTCCACGGCGACATCATGATCCCCGAGGACCGGCTCAAGGCGGCCGTCGTCAAGGCGGCGCTCGGCGACACCTCGCTGATGGGCGAGATCGACAAGCTGCTGGGCAAGCCGTGGGACGACGAGCTCGAGACGTTCCGGCACGCCGGCGACGGCGCGGCCGTGCGCTGGCTGCACCAGGTCGTCTGAGTCACGTCACCTGCGCCAGCGGTGCAGGCGGACGGACGTGGGCGTGATCGAGCCGACGGCCTCGTCCCAGCCGTCGTACGTCGTGAGCTTGCCCTCGATCGTGAACACACCGAAGCGGGTCGCGCTCCGGCACACCCCGAACGCCGACGTGCCCGCGGCAGGCTCGCTGTCGGAGCTGATGACACCGGAGGAGACCGAGCTGCCGTCGCGGTCGACCAGGAACGTCTCGAGCACCCAGTCGCCGGTCGCCGTCGTCACCGAGTAGCTGTAGGCGTAGTCGCGGCAGCCGCGGTGCAGGAACTGGTCGGGCATCGACGTGCTCCCGCTCCCCGGCTCGACCGTGGTCGCCTCCGTGGCCCTCGCCGGGGCGGTCGCGAGCGTGCCGGTGCCCACGACCAGCAACGTGGACAACGCGGCGACGGTGAGTCGGGTGGTCGGAGTCACACGACTCCAACGTGGCTGGACTCTGATGGGTTACGGCCACAGATCCCTCCCGGGGTTTCGAGAGGCGTCACGCCGCCCGAGCAGGCTCGGGCGGCGTCGAACGCTCCTCAACCTGGCGCCTGAACCTGGTCCTCGCACGCTCGGACCAGGCGGGGCTCACAGCGGGATGTTGCCGTGCACGCCGCGGCGGACGCCGACGGTCTGGACCGCGTCGTTGATGGCCTTCGCGATGATCGAGCGCGTCTCGGACGGCTCGATCACGCGGTCGACGACGCCGATCTCGACGGCCTTCTCGACGCCGCCCGCCAGCGCTCGTGCTCGGCGGCCAGCTCGGCCTCCACGCGCGGACGCAGGTCGGGGGAGACGTCGGCCAGCCGGCGCCGGTGCAGGATCCGGATCGCGGCCACCGGGCCCATCACCGCGACCTCGGCGCCCGGCCAGGCGAAGACCTTGGTCGCGCCGAGCGAGTGGGCGTTCATGGCGATGTAGGCGCCGCCGTAGGTCTTGCGGGTGACCAGGGTGACCCGCGGGACCACGCACTCGCCGAAGGCGTGCAGCAGCTTGGCGCCGCGGCGTACGACGCCGTCCCACTCCTGGCCGACGCCGGGCAGGTACCCGGGAACGTCGACCAGCACGATCAGCGGGACGCCGAACGCGTCGCACATGCGCACGAAGCGGGAGGCCTTCTCCGCCGACAGCGAGTCGAGGCAGCCGCCGAGCCGCAGCGGGTTGTTGGCGACCACGCCGACGGTGCGGCCGCCGAAGCGACCGAGGGCGGTGACGATGTTGGGGGCCCAGCGCAGGTGCAGCTCCTGGACCGTGCCCTCGTCGAGGACGGCATCGACGAGCGGGTGCACGTCGTAGGCGCGCTTCTTCGACTCCGGCAGCATCTCGGACAGGTCGCGGTCCTCGACGTCCTCGACCTTGAGGCTGCCCTGCGAGCCCAGCAGGTTGGCGACGGTCCGCGCCTTGTCGAGGGCCTCGGCCTCGCTCTCGGTGAGGATGTGCACCACGCCGGAGCGACGACCGTGTGGCTCGGGGCCGCCGAGGCGCAGCATGTCGACGTCCTCGCCGGTCACCGACCGGACGACGTCCGGGCCGGTCACGAAGATGCGGCCCTCGGGGCCGAGGATGACGACGTCGGTGAGGGCGGGACCGTACGCCGCGCCGCCGGCGGCCGGGCCGAGCACGACCGAGACCTGCGGGATCTTGCCGGAGGCCTGCGTCATCACGTGGAAGATCCGGCCCACGGCGTGCAGCGACAGCACACCCTCGGCCAAGCGGGCGCCGCCGGAGTGCCACAGGCCGATGATCGGCGCGTTGTCGGTCATCGCCCGGTGGTAGGCGTCGACGACGACGCGGCAACCCACGTCGCCCATGGCGCCGCCCATCACGGTCGCGTCGGAGCAGAACGCGACCACGCGGGTGCCGTCGACCGTGCCGACCGCGGCGAGCATGCCGGAGTCGTCGTCGGGCGTGATCAGCTCGAGCGTGCCCTCGTCGAGGAGGGCGGTGAGCCGGGTGACCGGGTTGCGCGGGTCCTGCTCGCGGGGCAGCTTGGCGGGCTTGGCCGGGGCCTCGGGGGTCGTCGTCACGTTCTTGGGGTCCCCTCGAAGTTGTGAGTGGAGAAGCGAAGCGGGGGAGCGAGCAACTTCGTGGGGAAGTCACCTGCTCACACGCTCCCGAAGGCCACGGCCACGTTGGCGCCGCCGAAGCCGAAGGAGTTGTTCAGCGCCGCGACCTGGCCGCCGGGCAGCTCGCGCGCCTCGCGCGGGATGTCCAGCTCGACCTGCGGGTCGAGGTTGTCGAGGTTGATGGTCGGCGGGCTGAGCCGGTGGTAGAGCGCGAGGATCGTCGCGATCGACTCCAGCGCGCCGGCGCCGCCGAGCAGGTGGCCGGTCATGGACTTGGTGCTGGTGACCACGACCCGGTCGGCGTGGGAGCCGAGGGTGGCGTGGATCATCAGGCCCTCGGCGATGTCGCCGAGCGGGGTCGACGTCGCGTGCGCGTTGATGTGGACGATGTCCTTCGGGTCCAGCTCGGCCTCGGCGAGGGCGCGCAGGATCGCGCGGGAGCCGCCGCGACCGGCCGGGTCGGGCTGGGCGATGTCGTGGGCGTCGCTGGTGATGCCGGCGCCGAGCACCTCGGCGTAGATCCGGGCCCCGCGCGCCTTGGCGTGCTCCTCGGACTCGAGGACGAGCACACCGGCACCCTCGCCGAGCACGAAACCGTCGCGGGCGGTGTCCCAGGGACGGGACACGGTGGCCGGGTCGCCGGCGTTCTTCGACAACGCCATCATGTTCGCGAACGCCGCCATCGGCAGCGGGTGGATGGCGGCCTCGGTGCCGCCGGCCAGCACGATGTCCGCGCGGCCGAGGCGGATCTGGTCGAGGGCCAGCGAGATGCCCTCGTTGCCGGACGCGCAGGCGGACACCGGTGTGTTGGTGGCGGCGCGGGCCCCGAAGAGCAGGCTCACGTTGGCCGCGGGGGCGTTGGGCATCAGCATCGGGACGGCGAGCGGGGAGACCCGTCGCGGGCCCTTGTCGCGCAGCGCGTCGTAGTTGTCGAGCAGCGTGGTGACGCCGCCGATGCCGGACGCGATCGCGACGCCGAGGCGGTCGTGGTCGATGTCGGCCTCGTCGAGGCCGGAGTCCTTCCAGGCCTCGGTGGCGGCGACGACGGCGAACTGGGACGTGCGGTCCAGGCGGCGGGCCTTGACGCGCTCGATCATCTCGGTCGGCTCGACGGCCACGCGGGCCGCGATCTTGACCGGCATCTGCTCGACCCAGTCCTCGGTCAGGTGCCGGACGCCGGACTGGCCCTTCAGCATCGCCTCCCAGGTGGTGGGGACGTCCCCGCCGAGGGGGGAGGTGGTGCCGAGGCCGGTGACGACGACTCGCTTCGCAGGCATGTGGATCCTCTGGAGATCAGTGGTGCGGGTGCAGGGGTTGGCATGCGGTGGGCCGGCCGGGTCGCGGCCGGCCCACCACAGGGCGGATCAACCTTGGGCGCGCTCGATGAACGCGACGGCGTCGCCGACGGTCTTGAGGTTCTTGACCTCGTCGTCGGGGATGGAGACGCCGAACTTCTCCTCGCAGGCGACGACGACCTCGACCATGGACAGGGAGTCGACGTCGAGGTCCTCGACGAACGCCTTGTCGAGCTGGACGTCGTCGGCGTCGACGCCGGCGACCTCGTTGACGATCTCGGCGAGGTCGGCGCGGATCTCTTCGGTGGTGGCCATCTGTTGTGTCTCTCCTGTGGTGGTTGGGTGCTGCTAGGGAACTGTGACGACCTGCGCGGCGTACGCGAGGCCGGCGCCGAAGGCGATGAGCAGCGCGGTGTCGCCGCTCTTGGCGTCACCCTCGGCGATCATCCGGTCGAGGGCCAGCGGGATCGACGCGGCCGAGGTGTTGCCCTGCTCGGCGATGTCGCGGGCGATCTTGACGTGCTCGGGAAGCTTCATGGAGCGGGCCATCGCGTCGATGATCCGCATGTTGGCCTGGTGGGGCACGAACACGTCCAGCTCGTCGATGGAGACGCCGGCCCGGTCGAGCGCCTGCTGGGCGGTCTTGGCCATCGTGAAGGACGCCCACCGGAACACGGGGTTGCCGAGCATCACCAGGTGGGGCATCACGCCGCTGCCGGCCTTCTCGTCGCTGCCGACCACGTCGCGCCAGTCCTCCTTCTGGCGGATGAGGTCGAACTGCTCGCCGTCGGAGCCCCAGACGACCGGACCGATGCCCGGGGTGTCGCTCGGGCCGATCACCGCGGCGCCGGCGCCGTCGGCGAAGATGAAGGCGGTGCCGCGGTCACCGACGTCGGTGAGGTCGGAGAGCCGCTCGACGCCGATCACCAGCGCGTAGCCCGCGCTGCCGCCCCGCACGAGGTCGCTGGCCATCGCCACGCCGTGGCAGAAGCCGGCGCACGCGGCGGAGATGTCGAAGGCCGCGGCCTGGTCGGTGCCCAGCTCGTAGGCGATCGCGGTGGCGATCGCGGGCGTCTGGAGCAGGTGGGTGACCGTGGCCACGATGACGCAGTCGATCTGGCGGGCGTCGATGCCGGCCCTCTCGAGGGCCGCGCGCGAGGCGGCGACCGACATCATCTGGACGGTCTCCTCCGGCGTGGCCCAGCGGCGCTGCTTGATGCCGGAGCGCTGCTGGATCCACTCGTCGCTGGAGTCGATGCGGTCGACGATCTCGGCGTTCGGGACCACCCGGGACGGCCGGTAGGTGCCGATGCCGAGGATCGCGGCGTGCGGGTGGCCGGTGGCCTCCCGGATGGGTGCCATCAGAGTCCTACTTCCGGGTGCAGTCGCAGCAGGGGTTGACCGGGTGAGACCAGGTCGCCATCCTCGACCAGCCACTCGACCACGACACCACCGTGGGCGGCGGTGATGACCGTGCTGGCTCGGGTGCTGGCCACCTCGCCGATGATGGCGCCGGGCTCCAGGGTCTCGGCGCCCGCGGCCGACTCGGCCCGGTGGAAGGTGCCCTTGCCGGGGGAGACGACCATCCGCCAGGTGGGTGAGGTCTCGATCATCGAGGCCTCGCCGTGGCGGGCGATGAAGTCGCGGGCCTGGTCGAGCTGGTCGGGGGTCTTGAGGGCGAACGTCTCGACGCCCTTGAGCGCCCGCTTCGCGATGCCGGTGAGCGTGCCGGCGGGCGGCATCTCCAGGATGCCGGTGACACCGAGGTCGGTCATGGTCTCCATGCACAGGTCCCAGCGCACCGGGTTGGCGATCTGGCCGACCATCCGGGTCAGGAGGTCGACCCCGTCGTGGACGACGTGACCGTCGCGGTTGGAGATCACCGGCGTGCGCGGGTCGTGCGTGGACACCGAGCGGGCCAGGGAGCCGAGGTGGCCCACGGCCGGCTGCATGTGCTCGGTGTGGAAGGCACCGGCCACGCTCAGCGGGACCAGGCGTGCCTTGGCGGGCGGGTCCTCGGCGAAGGCGTCCAGCTGCTCCTGGGTGCCCGCGGCGACGATCTGGCCCGGGCCGTTGTCGTTGGCGGGGGTCAGGCCGTGCTTGTCGATCGCGGCCAGCACCTCGTCGCGGTCCCCGCCGAGCACGGCGGTCATCCCGGTCCTGGTGATGGCGGCGGCCGCGGCCATCGCCTTGCCTCGCTCTCGGACCAGCACCATCGCCTGCTCCGCGGTGATGGCGCGGGCGCCCGCCGCGGCGGTCAGCTCGCCCACGCTGTGGCCGGCGACCGCCCCGATCTGCTGGAACGCGTCGGCCGGGTGCGGGAAGAGCTCGAGCGCGGCGACCAGGCCGGTGGCGACCAGGAGCGGCTGCGCGATCTGGGTCTCCCGGATCGTCTCGGCGTCCGCCTCGGTGCCGTAGTGGGCGAGGTCGAGGCCGGCGACGGTGGACAGCCAGGCGAACCGGCCGGCGAACGTCTTGTCCTCCAGCCAGGGGCCGAGGAAGCCGGGAGTCTGGGCACCCTGACCGGGTGCGACGATGACGAGCACGGACTCCACTGTGCCGTGTCCGGGCCCCTTCGCTCGCCTCCGGCATGCACGAATCTCGACCGGCGAGACTTGTAGGGTTCCTACAAAGGCGCGGCGAGCAGATCCTTCACGCCCACGGTGCCGGCGCGCTCACTCGCGTCCCGACTGCCGGCCGAGGACGAGCGCGATCTCCAGGGTGAAGGCCTCGCGCGGGTCGGTGGGGGCGAGGCCGGTGAGGTCGGCGACCTGGCGCAGCCGGTACCTCACGGTGTTGGGGTGGCAGAACAGCGCGCGGGCCGAGCCCTCGAGGGAGCGGCCGCTGGCGAAGTACGCCGCCAGGGTCTCCACGAGGGTGTCCCGGCCGCCGACGAGGGGGAGGTACACCTCCTCGACCAGGTGCCGGCGGGCGTGACCGTCCCCGGCGAGCGCGCGCTCGGGGAGCAGGTCGTCGGCGCGGACCGGGCGTGGGGCGTCCGGCCAGCCGGTGGCCGACCGGTGCGCGGACGTGGCGCCGCGCGCGCTGACGTGGGCGTGGCCGAGGTCCTCGACGACGGGTCCGACGACCACGGGACCCGGCCCGAAGAAACCGAGCACGTGCAGCGCGGCCTTCTCGGGATCGCTGACCCCGCCCAGGAGGACGACCAGCCGGTCGCCCTGGCTGGCGCAGAGCGCATCCATCCCGGCGGTCCGGGCCGTGCGGCGTACCTCGTCGAAGAGGTCCCCGCCGCGCCGGTCGGGCTGGACGGCCCCCAGGACGACGGTCACCGCGCCGCGGTCGGCCCAGCCGAGCGCGCTGGCGCGCGACAGCATCGTCTCGTCGGCCTCGGCGCGGAGCACGGAGTCCACGACGAGGGCCTCGAGGCGGGCGTCCCAGGCGCCCCGGACCTCGGCCGCGCGGGCGTAGACCTCGGCGGTGGCGAAGGCGACCTCGCGGCCGTAGCGGAGCACTCCGCCGAGCACGTCGTTGCGGTCCTCGGGCGCCAGCACGTCGTCCAGGTTGGACTCGACGACCTCGATGCCGAGGCGGACCAGGTCGACGGTCTGCTGGAGGCTGATCACGCCGGCCAGGGCGCGCGGGGCCGCGCCGAAGACCTGGGCGGCCACCGCGGACCCGTCGAGGTCCGGGTGCCGCACCTCGTCGGCGTACCAGTCGATGAAGCTCTTGATGCCGGCCTGCACGATCAGCGACACCCAGGAGCGGTCCTCGGCGCTCAGGTCGCGGAACCACGGCATCTCCTCGTCCATCCGCGCCATCGCGGCGGTGCTGAGGGTGCCGGTGGCGCGGTGCAGGTCGCGCACGGCCTGGTCGCGGCTGGGGGCCGTGCGATCACCGGGATCCGTGGTGCGGAGGGCGCGGGCGGGCACGGATCGAGGGTATGGGGTGGCGTTTCGGGTACCAACCGTGCACCAACTGGAACGTGTTCTGATTGAATCTCCGGTGAACATCTCCTGAGGAGGACGTGTGCGTCCAGGCTCGAGTACTGCGGGGCACGAGGTCGAGTACCTCACGATCCACGGCCACCGCCGCGCGTTCGTGAAGGTCGGGACCGGCCCGGCCCTCCTCCTCCTCCACGGCCTGGGCGCCGACCACACGACGTGGGACCCGGTGATCGACCAGCTGGCGCGGCGCTACACCGTGATCGCCCCGGACCTGCTCGGCCACGGACTGTCGGCCAAGCCGCGCGCGGACTACACGCTCGGCGGGTACGCCAACGGCATGCGCGACCTGCTCACGGTGCTCGGGATCGAGCGCGTCACCCTCGTCGGGCACTCGTTCGGCGGCGGCGTGGCCATGCAGTTCGCCTACCAGTTCCCCGAGCGCACCGAGCGCCTGGTCCTGGTCGGCAGCGGTGGCCTCGGCCCCCACGTGACGCCGGTGATCCGGATGATCAGCACGCCGGGGTTCGAGTTCCTGATGGCACCCCTCACCCTGCCCGGCGTACGCCACGTCGCCGCGGCCGCCATGCGCGGGCTCAAGCGCACCGGTTTGAAGGAGTTCCGGGACTTCGACGAGGTCGCGGCCATCTACGAGTCGTTCCAGGAGTACGACGCCCGCTCGGCGATCGCGCACGTGACGCGGGCCGTCGTGGACTGGCGCGGTCAGATCGTGACCATGGCCGACCGCGCGTACCTCACCGAGGCGATGCCGCTGTGCGTCATCTGGGGCGAGGACGACCGGGTCATCCCGGCCTCGCACGCCGCCCTCGCCGCCGAGATCGCCCCCGGCGCCCGGGTCGAGGTGATCGCGAACGCCGGCCACTTCCCGCACAAGGACCACCCCGAGCGGTTCGTCCGGATCCTCAACGACTTCGTCCGCAAGTCCCAGCCCGCGACGTACTCCCGCGCGAGGTTCCGCAACCTGCTGCGCAACGGTCGGGTGCCGGCGGGCATCGCCGAGCAGCCGGTCGAGATGGCCAGCGTCACTCCGATCAGAGGCGCTTGAGCAGGACCACTTCGGGCGGACGTTCAGGCCGCGACAGAGCCGAGTCGGCGCTAGTTGCCGGCAAGTAGCGCCGACTCACCGCTCTGCCTCGGGCAACTAGCGCCGACTCGGCGAGGTGAGCACGGGTCCGCCGGCGAGCCTGGACCGCAACCCCAGCGGGTTGGTAGTAACCGTGACCGCGGACGAGCTAGGCCGCGCCGCCTTCTTGCTTGACGCCGCGGACGGCGGTGGGGTCGGTGATGCGGTAGTGGTCGAGGGCCTTCTGGACGGTGTCCATGCCGATGACGCCCTCCTCGGCGAGGGCGTAGAGAGCCTGGACGACGACGGACTCGGCGTCGATCTTGAAGAACCGGCGGGCGGCCGCGCGGGTGTCGGCGAAGCCGAAGCCGTCGGCGCCGAGCGCGTGGTAGCGCTGCGGCAGCCAGGGCGAGATCTGCTGCTGCACGGCCTTCATGTAGTCGCTGACCGCGACGACCGGGCCGGGGGCCTGGCCGAGCTTGCGGGTCACGAACGGCACGCGCGGCGTCTCGGTGGGGTTCAGGAGGTTCCACTCCTCGGTCGCCAGCGCCTCGCGGGAGAGCTCGTTCCACGACGTGACCGACCAGACGTCGGCGGCCACGCCCCAGTCGGTGGCCAGCAGCTGCTGGGCCTTGGCGATCCAGGCGTACCCCACCCCGGAGGCGAGCAGCTGGACGCGCGGAGCGTCCTGCGGCAGGTCCGAGGACGGTGCGGCGATGTGGTGGACGCCGCCGAGGATCCCCTCGACGTCGACGCCCTCGGGCTCCTTCGGCTGGACGGCCGGCTCGTTGTAGACGGTGAGGTAGTAGATGACGTCCTCGCCGTGCGGGTGCGTGTCGGTCGAGCCGTACATCCGGTCCAGGCCGTTGCGCACGATGTGCGCGATCTCGAACGAGAACGCCGGGTCGTAGTGCACGACGGCCGGGTTGGTCAGCGCCAGCAACGGCGAGTGGCCGTCGGCGTGCTGGAGGCCCTCGCCGGTCAGCGTCGTCCGGCCCGCGGTGGCGCCGATGAGGAAGCCGCGGGCCAGCTGGTCGGCCATCGCCCAGATCGAGTCGCCGGTCCGCTGGAAGCCGAACATCGAGTAGAAGATGTAGAACGGGATCATCGGCTCGCCGTGGGTCGAGTACGACGACCCGGCGGCCGTCGCGGACGCCACGCAGCCCGCCTCGGAGATGCCCTCGTGCAGCATCTGGCCCGAGGTCGACTCCTTGTAGGCCATCAGCTGCTGGCGGTCGACGGCCTCGTAGGTCTGGCCGGCCGGGTTGTAGATCTTGGCGGTCGAGAACATGGAGTCCATGCCGAACGTGCGGTACTCGTCCGGGGCGATCGGCACGATGCGCTTGCCGATCGACGGGTCCTTCATCAGGTCCTTGAGCAGGCGGACGAAGGCCATGGTGGTGGCGATGGCCTGCTTGCCGGAGCCGGCGCGCAGCTCGTCGTACATCTCCTTGCCGGGGAGCGTGATCGCGGTCGGCTGCACCCGGCGCATGGGTACGCCGCCGCCGAGGGCCGCACGGCGCTCGCGGAGGTACGCCAGCACGTCGCTGTCCTCGCCCGGGTGGTAGAAGGGCGCCGAGCCGTCTGCGTCGTAGGCGTCGTCGATCTCCTTGTCGGAGATCGGCAGCTCGAGCCGGTCGCGGAACGCCTTGAGGGTCGGGGCGTTGAGCTTCTTCATCTGGTGGGTGGCGTTCTTGCCCTCCAGCGCGTCGATGGTCCAGCCCTTGACGGTGTGGGCCAGGATCACCGTCGGCTGGCCGACGTGGTTGGCGGCGGCCTGGAACGCGGCGTAGACCTTGCGGTAGTCGTGACCGCCGCGGGGGAGCAGCTCGATGTCGCGGTCGGTCAGGTGCTCGACCATCTTCTTCAGGCGCGCGTCGGTGCCGAAGAAGTGCTCACGGACGTAGGCGCCGTCCTCGACCGAGTAGGTCTGGAAGTCGCCGTCGGGCGTGCGGTTCATCTGGTTGACCAGCACGCCGTCGACGTCCTTGGCGAGCAGGGCGTCCCACTCACGGCCCCAGATCACCTTGATGACGTTCCAGCCGGCGCCGCGGAAGTTGGCCTCGAGCTCCTGGATGATCTTGCCGTTGCCGGTGACCGGCCCGTCGAGCTGCTGGAGGTTGCAGTTCACGATCCAGGTGAGGTTGTCGAGCTCCTCGCGGGCGGCCAGCCGGATCGCGCCGAGAGACTCCGGCTCGCCCATCTCGCCGTCGCCCAGGAAGGCGTAGACGTGCTGCTGGCTGGTGTCCTTGATGCCACGGTTGGACAGGTAGCGGTTGAACCGCGCCTGGTAGATCGAGTTCAGCGCCGCGAGGCCCATGGAGACGGTCGGGAACTCCCAGAAGTCCGGCATCAGCCGCGGGTGGGGGTAGGACGACAGGCCCTGCCCCGGGCCGTGCTGGACCTCCTGGCGGAACCGGCCGAGCTGCTGGGCCGTGAGCCGCTTCATCAGGTAGGCCCGCGCGTAGATGCCGGGCGCCGCGTGGCCCTGGATGAAGAGCTGGTCGCCGCCGCCGGCGTGCTCCTTGCCGCGGAAGAAGTGGTTGTAGCCGACCTCGTAGAGGCTGGCGGCCGAGGCGTACGTCGCGATGTGCCCGCCGACCTCGAGGCCCTTGCGGTTCGCCGAGGAGACCATCACGGCGGCGTTCCACCGGATGAGGCGACGGACCTGACGCTCCATCTCCTCATCGCCGGGGAACCAGGGCTCGCGCTCCGGCGGGATGGTGTTGATGTAGTCGGTGCTGCGCAGGGCGGGCACGCCGACCTGCTGTTCACGGGCCCGCTCGAGCAGGCGCAGCATGACGTACCGGGCCCGCTCGCGCCCACGCTCGTCGATCATCGCGTCGAAGGACTCGACCCACTCCTGGGTCTCCTCGGGGTCGATGTCGGGGAGCTGGGTCGGCAGCCCCTCGTGGATCACGGGGCGGGAGGACTTGTCGCTCACCCCGTCATCGTTGCACGCACCCCAGAGCGGCGGAATCTACCCATCGGTAGGTGATCGGCCCGGCCGTGGACTCCTCGGCTTGCACTGGAGGGCCAACTCCGGTGGACTACTCCTCACCTGCGGCTCACCGACGGTCGCGGGGGCGACGTGAGAGCGAGGAGACCGTTGAGTTCCACCGCGGGAGGCGGGTCCACCCAGCAACAGCAGGGGACCGGCCCAGCGAGCGCGACTGACGCGTCGGCCGACACCACGGCCGACACGGTGGCCGGCCGCCTCGGCATGGCCGCCGGCATGGTCGTCCAGGAGCTCGGCTGGGACAACGACACCGACGACGAGCTGCGCGTCGCCATCGAGGACACGATCGACGCCGACATGGTCGACGGCGACTACGGCAACGTCGTGGACGCCGTGGTGCTCTGGTGGCGCGACGACGACGGCGACCTCGTCGACGGCCTCGTCGACGCGCTGACCGACCTGGTCGGCGGTGGCTCCATCTGGCTGCTCACGCCGAAGGTCGGCCGTCCGGGTGCGGTCGACGCCGCCGACATCGCCGAGGCCGCGCCGATCGCCGGCCTCGCGCAGACGACCACCGCCGCGGTGAGCAAGGACTGGTCGGCCACCCGGCTGGTCGCCCCCAAGTCACGCCAGTGAGGGCGGCGCGAGACCATGGGCTCGTGACCTCTCGGCTCCCGTCGGCGCTGCTGCCGCTGATCGCGCCCGCCATCACGCGGGCGACCAACGGCGGTACGGCGGCCAGGGTGCTGGCCGGCGCCGGTGTGCTGCGGCCGCTGCTGCCCTCGCAGCTGATCACCGTCGGCCGGGTGCTCGCCAAGTGGGGGACCGGCCCGGCGGGCGGCTTCCACGCGGCCGGCGTGCTGGAGGCCGATCGGGAGGGCGTGGTCGACGAGCGCGGCTCGAGCACCTGGGGCGAGATGCACCGGCGCAGCAACGCCCTTGCGTGGGCGCTGGCCGAGCGCGGTGTGGGCGAGGGTGACGCGGTCGCGGTGATGTGCCGCAACCACCGTGGTTTCGCCGACGCCACGGTGGGCGTGGCCAAGCTCGGGGCCGACCTGCTGTACCTGAACACCGCCTTCGCCGGACCCCAGCTCATCGACGTCCTGGCGCGGGAGAAGCCGAAGGCCGTCATTCTCGACGAGGAGTTCACCGCCCTGCTGGCGGACGCCGACGTTCCGCTGCGGCTGCTGGCGTGGACCGACGGGTCATCGGGTCTCGTGACGGGCGCTAGCGCGCCTTCCTCGACCAGCGACGTCGAGACCATCGACGACCTCATCGCGCGCTACCCGGACGCCGACCTGGAGCCGCCCGGGCGGCACGCGCGGATCGTCATCCTCACGTCGGGGACGACCGGGACACCGAAGGGAGCTCCGCGGGCCGAGGCCGGCATCGGCGCGGCCGTCTCGCTGCTCTCCCGCATCCCGCTGCGCCACGGCATGCGCACGCACGTCGCCGCACCCTTGTTCCACACGTGGGGCTTCGCCCACTACATGCTGGCCGCGCTGCTGGGCGAGACCGTCGTCCTGCGCCGTCGCTTCGATCCCGAGGGCTTCCTCCAGGCGGTCCAGGACGAGCGCTGCGAGGCGGCCGCGGTCATCCCGGTCATGCTCCAGCGGGTGATGGCGCTGCCCGCGGAGGTGCGCGACCGCTACGACCTGACCCGCGTCGAGGTCGTCGCGGCCTCCGGCTCGGCGCTCCCGGGTGACCTGGCGCTGGAGTGGATGGACCAGTTCGGCGACCACCTCTACAACCTCTACGGCTCGACCGAGGTGGCCTACGCCTCGGTCGCCGATCCCACCGACCTCCGCGAGGCGCCGACCAGCGCCGGCCGGCCGCCGTACGCCACCGTCGTGAAGATCCTCGACGAGGAGGGCTTCCCGGTCCCGGACGGCGAACCCGGGCGGATCTTCGTGGGCAACGGGATGCTCTTCGAGGGGTACACCGGCGGCGGCCACAAGGAGATGCGCGACGGGCTGATGTCGTCGGGCGACGTCGGCCGGATCGGGCCGGACGGGCGGCTGTACGTCGAGGGCCGCGACGACGAGATGATCGTCTCCGGCGGCGAGAACGTCTTCCCCGCGGAGGTCGAGAACTGCCTGAGCCGGCACGAGCGAGTGGTGGAGGCGGCCGCGGTCGGGGTCGAGGACGCCGACTACGGCAAGCGGTTGCGGGCGTTCGTCGTGGTGTCCGCTCCGGACGGATCAGCGGGGCCCTCCGAGGACGACCTGAAGGGCTGGGTCAAGCAGAACCTCGCGAGGTACAAGGTGCCGCGCGAGATCGTGTTCCTCGACGAGCTGCCCCGGAACGCAACCGGAAAGGTGCTCAAGCGCGAACTCATGGAGTGGGAATGACCGAACCGATCAGCCGGTCGGTGGGGCTGACCATCGGCGGACCGGCGCCGGACTTCACGCTGCGCGACCAGTTCGGGCAGGACGTGACGCTGTCGTCGTTCGTGGGGCGCAAGGCCGTGCTCATCGTCTTCTACCCCTACGCCTTCTCCAACGTGTGCACCGGTGAGATGTCGCAGATCCGCGGGCGGCTGGACGAGTTCATGACCTTCGACTCCGAGGTGCTCGCGATCTCCTGCGACCCCACGCACGCGCTGCGGGCCTTCGCCGACCACGACGGGCTCAACTTCCCGCTGCTCTCGGACTTCTGGCCGCACGGCGAGGTGACCGGGGCCTACGGCGTCTTCGACGAGGCCAAGGGTCGCCCCCGGCGGTCGTCGTACGTCGTCGACAAGCGCGGTCTGGTGCGCTGGGCGGTGCACAACCCGACGTCGATCGGCCGCGATCTGGACGAGCACGTCCGCCAGCTGCACCTGGTCGCCGACGAGGTCGCCTGACGCAGTCGAGCGCACACCCCTGGGGGTGGCCTAGACCGCTTCCGAAGATTTTCAACGATTCGGGTGTCGGGGCTGGATCGGCTTGGGACCGGCGGCTAGTGTTCCTCCTGTCGAACCGCTGATGACCCGAGACGTCAGCGGTTCGACTCATTTCTGAGCGGTGGTGCTCAGGGTGGCTCACTGGGTGTGCCGCAGGTACGCCAGCACCGCCTGCCACGACGCCGACCCTCGACCGTGGCCACACGCCCGGCACCGACAGCACCAGCTGGACCAGGACGCCGCGATGCCAGTACAGAGCGATGGGCCACACCGTGCCCGCCCACCACGTCGCCGCGACCAGCAGCGCGAGGGTCGAGACGTCGCGCGACGCGCGCCAGCTCGTGGCGGCCAGGGCGACCGCAGCCACCCCGACCAGCAGGTCGGGCAGCCACTGCGACGTCGGCAGGTCGCGGTAGACGAACCACGCTCCGGTCGCCAGTCCGATTGCCAGTCCGATTGCCAGTCCGATCAGGGCCGCGACGAGCGGACCGCGGACGTCCACCATCCGCGCAGGATAGGCCGATCGGCTCGTGGTCGCGCGAAAGTCTCCCGGAGCCACGGGGCGGCTCCGGGAGACGTGGGTGTCGCGACTCAGACCGGCTGGGGCACGCGGTCGGGGACGCGCAGCTCGTCGGTGTGCTCGACCCGGCGAGCGTGCCAGAGGCCGAGGGCGGCGAGCACCAGCAGGACGGCCGCTCCGCCGAACGAGGCGTAGGCGGCGATGCCCGCGATGGTGCCGATCGTGGCGAAGGCGTAGCCGTAGAGCAGCAGCCCGCGCAGGGTGTCGCCCATGAACAGCGTCTGGCGCAGCCCGCCGAGGGCCTGTCCGTCGGCGGAGGCCTTGTCAGCGTCGGAGAGAGCGATGAACTCGCCGCTGACCTGCTCGTAGGTGCGACCGTCGCTGGCCTCGTTCATGTGGGCGAGGATGTAGTGGTCGGCGAAGGCCTTCGCCTCGGCTCCCGTGTCGAGCGGGCTGCCGGCGAACTGCTCCAGCGCCGCGGCGTCGGCCGGGGGGACGCTCTTCAGCGCGTCGCCGGCCGGCATGGTGATGTCCTGCATGGTCAGCTGGTCGTGGACCTGGTCGCCGATGAAGACGTGGGCCCAGGTCAGCAGGCCACCTGCGATGAGAAGGACGGCGGCCAGAGCCAGCCCCGTCCAGGAGACGAGCTTGTCGAGTGCCGAGCGCATGATGACGTCCTTTGCCGTGTCGGGGCGGTCCTTCCGCCTCGTCTCCGACGCTAGGGACGACGCGCGCCCGCGCTCAGAGGCGTGGGACCGGACCGGAGAGGGCCTTGGTCCCGACGTCCGAGGGACCTCCTGCCTCGCGCCGGGCTCGGCCCGTCTGGTGAGGTGGGTGCATGACCTACGGCCCCGACGACCTCGAGCTCGACCTCCGCTGGTGGGCGGCGGCCAACTATCTGACCGTCGGCCAGATCTACCTGAGGGAGAACCCCCTCCTGCGCGAGCCGCTCTCGCTCGACCACGTGAAGCCGCGGCTGCTGGGCCACTGGGGCACCAGCCCCGGGCTCTCGATGATCTACAGCCTGCTCAACCGGGTGATCGCGGAGACCGACAGCGACTGGCTCTACGTCACCGGCCCCGGGCACGGCGGACCGGCCTTGGTGGCGGCCGGGTGGCTGGAGGGGACGTACTCCGAGGTCTACCCGCACATCGGCGACGACGAGGCCGGCGTCCGGGCGCTCTTCCGGCAGTTCTCCTCGCCGGGCGGGATACCGAGCCACGTCAGCGTGCAGACACCCGGTTCCATCCACGAGGGCGGCGAGCTCGGCTACGCGCTGGTGCACGCGGCGGGTGCGGCGTTCGACAACCCCGGCCTGACGGTCGCGTGCGTGGTCGGCGACGGCGAGGCGGAGACCGGTCCGCTGTCCGCGTCCTGGCGGCTGCCCGCCTTCCTCAACCCGGACCGCGACGGCGCCGTGCTGCCGATCCTGCACCTCAACGGCTACAAGATCGCCGGGCCCACGGTCCTCGGGCGGTCCTCGGACGAGGACGTGTCGGCGTACCTGCGCAGCCAGGGCTGGGACCCGGTCGTGGTGTCCGGCGACGACCCGCGCGAGGTGTTCCCGGCCCTGTACGCCGCCCTGAGCGGCTCGCACGAGCGCATCCGGTCGCGTGACGTCGGCGCCGGATGGCCGGCCATCGTCCTGCGCACGCCCAAGGGCTGGACGGGGCCGGACGTCGTCGACGGCGTGCAGGTGCAGGGCACGTTCCGGGCCCACCAGGTGCCGCTGTCCGGGCTCGCCGACCACCCCGAGCACCTGCGGATGCTGGAGGAGTGGATGCGGTCGTACTCGCCGGAGACGCTCTTCGACGAGGCCGGCCGGCTGGTGCCCGAGCTGCGCGCCCTGGCGCCCGCCGGTGACAAGCGCATGTCCGCGACGCCGTACGCGAACGGCGGCCGGCTGCGCCAGGAGCTGCCGGCGCTCGAGCTGGCGAGGTACGAGGTGCCGGTCGAGGCTCCCGGGGTCTCGCTGGTCGGCAACACCGTCTCCTCGGGCGAGCTGATGCGTGACCTGTACGCCGCCACGGACACCTTCCGGCTGTTCTCGCCCGACGAGACGGCGAGCAACCGGCTGCAGGCGGTCTTCGAGGTGACCGACCGGGCGTTCATGGGACCGGTGCTGGACACCGACGACCACCTCGGCCCGGACGGCCGGGTGATGGAGGTGCTCAGCGAGCACCTGTGCCAGGGCTGGCTGGAGGGCTACACGCTGACGGGGCGGCACGGCGTCTTCGCGACGTACGAGGCGTTCGCGATGGTCTCGGTGTCGATGGCGGTGCAGCACGTGAAGTGGCTCCAGCACGCCCAGGACCTGCCGTGGCGGGCGTCGGTGCCGTCCCTGAACGTGCTGCTGACCTCGACGTGCTGGCGCAACGACCACAACGGCTTCTCGCACCAGGGGCCCGGCTTCATCGACGCGATGCTCCCGCTGTCGCCGGGCGTGGTGCGGGTGTGGCTGCCGCCGGACGCCAACACGGCGCTGTCGATCATGGACCACTGCCTGCGCAGCACCGACCACGTGAACCTGATCGTCGTCGACAAGCAGCCGCACCTCCAGTACCTCACCCTGGCTGAGGCTCACCACCACAACGCCGCCGGTGCGGGGGTCTGGGAGTGGGCGTCCTCGTGCCCCGAGGACGAGCGCCCGGACATCGTGCTGGCCTGCGCCGGAGACGTCCCCACCCAGGAGGCGCTGGCCGCCGCCGAGCTGTTGCGTGACCACGTGCCGGACCTGAAGGTCCGCTTCGTCAACGTGGTCGACCTGATGGCGCTGCTGCCGGAGGACGACCACCCGCACGGGTTCACCGACAGCCAGTTCAACGGGATCTTCACCTCGGACCGCGACGTGGTCTTCGCCTTCCACGGCTACCCGCGCGCGGTGCACCAGGTCATCCACGGCCGCAGCGACCCGGGCCGCTTCCACGTGCGCGGGTTCAGCGAGCAGGGCACCACCACCACGCCCTTCGACATGGTGGTGCTGAACCGGATGTCGCGGTTCCACCTCGCCCAGGAGGTGCTGCGCCGCGCTTCGCGTCGCGTGGACGGTTGGGACCGCCTGCAGCGGCTGTGCGAGGAGCGGCTGGCCGAGCACGCGACCTACATCCGCGAGCACCTCGCGGACGTGCCGGACATCGCGGACTGGACCTGGCGGGGAACCGCCGGTTGAGGAAGGCGCGCAGCGCCTGTCACGAGACCCCACCAGGTCCCGTGACGGGCCTGACGGCCCTCCTCGACCGGCGATGCGGAGACAGCAGACGGCCCCCGGACCGAGGTCCGGGGGCCGTGTCACCTCGGCAGGGGGCTACCGAAGGATCGGGGCTTCCTTGACGAGCTTGGTCTGGGACCACAGCTTGCCGAGGCCCCAGGTGTCGCCGGCCGAGAAGGCGGCCAGGACGACCAGGCTGATCGCGCCGAGGATGTGGTCGTCGATCACCGGGTTGGTCTCCGGAGGCAGGGCGACGCTCCACATCATCAGGTAGAGGACGGCGCCGGAGACGGCGGCGACCCGCATCCCGATGCCCAGGGTGAGGGCGAGGCCGAGGGCCAGCAGGGCCAGCATGAAGAGGGTGTCGGCCCAGGCGGTGCCGCCGATGCTGTTGTAGAAGCCCTTGAAGGGGCCGTCGGCGCCGAACTTGAGGAAGCCCTCGGTGGGGCTGCCGCCGTGGATCCAGGCGGCGTCACCGAAGCGGTCGAGGGTGCCGTCCTGGCCGTAGCCGGTGTGGAACCCGAGGGCCAGCAGCTTGTCGAGGAAAGCCCACAGGAAGGTCAGACCGAAGCCGATCCGGAGCAGGGCCAGCGCACGGTGACCCAGGGTGTTGCTGTCGTGCGTGTTCTCGGTGGTGGGCGTCGCGGTGGTGTCTGCGTGCCGGTGGATGACGGTCATCCTGAGGACCTCCTTCGGTCTTTCTCTTGGTGGTGACACCAGCCTCGCCGAGTGCGGCGGGACCGGTCAGAGGAGACAGTCACCGCTCCGCAGGGCCGTAGGTCCCGAGCGGTCAGGGCAGCAGGACCTGGTCGAGCGGTCGCCGGGTCGTGGCCACCAGCTGGCTCCGGCTGATCGCCTGCCAGCCCACCCGCACGAGCAGGAGCGGTACGGCGAGCCCGTCGAGGACCGAGTGGGCCAGCGCGGCACGCGTCTCCTCGACCTCGAGCACGTGGCTCAGGGGCACGACCGAGAGGCCGGACCGGACGGCGTCCAGCCACAGGGCGCTCAGTCCCTCGCCGGCGCGCAGCCAGGCCTCGGGGGAGTCGTCCCCGGAGTACAGGAGGACCAGCCCGTCGCTGCCCTGGACGTCCCGGCCGTTGTCGTCCGCGGAGCCGGCCGGGGTGCCCTGCAGCTGCTGGGCGCGGCTGACCAGGAGCTCGACCCGGAACCGCTCGACAGCGTCGGTGAGCGCGACCGCGCCCACCCCGTGCGCTCGGGCGGCCGCGGTGAGCGTCCCGAGCCGCTCGGCCGGCACGGGCCACGACGTGAAGCGTCGGCGGTCGGTGTGCCGGTCTCGCAGGGCCGCCAGCTCGCCTGCAGCCGTCCGCGGCGGAGCAGCCGGCCTCAGCCGTACCTCGGCCAGCAGCGCGGGCGCGCCGGCGTCGGGAAGGCGTCGTACGTCGGGCGCCCAGCCCATCGCTCGGGCGGCCACCTGCACGTGGTGCAGGGCGGCGCCGCAGCTGATCACCAGC
This sequence comes from uncultured Actinomycetota bacterium, assembly GCA_963782035.1. Lineage (GTDB taxonomy): Bacteria > Actinomycetota > Actinomycetes > Propionibacteriales > Nocardioidaceae > Nocardioides. The sequence continues at coordinate 80,137 of CAWAIW010000057.1, read as the reverse complement.
TCGCGCCCGTTCGTGTTGGCGCTCGGTGGGCGACGCTGGTGGTCGGCGTAGAGGTCCACCCCGTCGGGCCGCAGCCGCCATGCCCAGGGTTGGGTGTTGTCCACGCTCGGCGCGCGGCACGCGAGGCCGACCAGCTGGCGCCCGACGCGCTCGGACACCGAGGTCCTGGTCGGCGCCGTGGTCATGAGGTCCACAGTGCCTCGCCCGGGCGCCGACCAGCAGGGACGAAGGTCCTCGGGGGCGGGGACGCTGGACCGGTCCGGCGCGATCGGCTGCCGGTAGTTTGAGCAGCATGACGATCCGCGTGTTCCTGCTCGACGACCACGAGATCGTCCGCCGCGGGATCAAGGAGCTGCTCGAGGGCGAGTCCGACATCGAGGTGGTGGGGGAGTCCGGCCTGGCCGAGGAGGCCATCCGGCGGATCCCGGCGCTGCGACCGGACGTCGCGATCCTCGACGCCAGGCTGCCGGACGGCTCGGGCATCGACGTCTGCCGCGAGGTCCGCTCCCAGGACCCGAGCATCAAGGCGCTGATCCTGACGTCGTACGACGACGACGAGGCGTTGTTCGCCGCGATCATGGCCGGTGCCGCGGGCTACACGCTCAAGCAGGTGAAGGGCAACGACCTCGTCGAGACCGTCCGCCGGGTGGCCGCCGGACAGTCGATGCTCGACCCGTCGGTGACCGCCCAGGTGCTCGACCGGGTGCGCAACGGCCCGCCGGTCGACAAGGAGCGGGCCAAGCTCACCGAGCAGGAGCAGAGGATCCTCGACCTCATCGGCGAGGGGCTGACCAACCGCCAGATCGCCGAACGCCTGTTCCTGGCCGAGAAGACCGTGAAGAACTACGCGAGCTCGATGTTCGCCAAGCTCGGGCTGACCAGCCGCACCCAGGCCGCGATCTTCGCGACCAAGCACAAGCCGTAGCCTGCACGGCGGAGGCGATGTGGTCGAGGACGGGCAGGGAGCGGATCGCGAGGAGCGGCTGGGGCTGCTGCTCGACGCCGTGGTCACGCTCGCCGCGGGCCTGACCCTCGATGTCGTGCTGCAGCGGATCGTGGCCATCGCCGGCGAGCTGGTCGATGCGCGGTACGCCGCCCTCGGCGTGCTCTCCGAGGCGCCCGACCGGCGCCTGCGGACGTTCGTCCACCACGGCATGCCCGAGGGTCTGGTCGGCGAGATCGGCCACCTGCCGCGCGGGCTCGGCGTGCTGGGACTGCTGATCGACCACCCGGAACCGCTGCGGTTGCACGACATCAACGAGCACCCGGCGGCCTTCGGCTTCCCCGACCACCATCCGCCCATGTCGTCGTTCCTGGGGGTACCGGTCCGCATCCGGGACCGCGTCTTCGGCAACCTCTACCTCACCGAGAAGGCGGGCGGCGGGGACTTCACACCCGGCGACGAGGAGATCGTCGTCGCGCTCGCGGCGACGGCCGGCGTCGCGATCGAGAACGCCCGCCTGTACGACGAGGGGTCGCGGCGGCAGCGCTGGCTCGGGGCGATGGCGGAGATCACCGCCCTCCTCATCGCCGGCGACCAAGGAGCCGACGCCGTGCAGACGATCGCGGACCGGGCCCGTGAGGTGGCCGGTGCCGACGTGGCCTGGATCGTGGTCGGCCAGGACCGGACCTCGCTCGAGCTGAGGGCCACCTCGGGCGCCAAGGCCGACCCGGGTGACATGAAGGCCTTGTCCCTGGACCGGTCCCTGGCCGGAGTCGTGGTCGAGACCGGGTCCACGGTGGCCGTCGACGACATCGCCACCGACCCTCGGGCCCTCGACGTCTCGCGGGTCTTCGGCTGGCCGAGTCTCGGTCCGGCCGTGGTGGTGCCGTTGAGGTCGGAGGACCAGGTGGACGGCGCCCTGGCCCTGGCCTGGAGCCGGGAGCGGGCCGAGGAGTACTACTCCCTCGACCCCGCCCTGGCGGCCAGCTTCGCCGAGCACGCCACCTTGGCCCTGCAGATCGTCGGAGCCCGTGAGGACCGGCTACGTCTGGCGATGCTGGAGGACCGCGACCGGATCGGCCGCGAGCTGCACGACGTGGTGATCCAGCGGCTGTTCGCCGTGGGGCTCGGACTCCAGGGGACCGCCCGGCTCGTCGACCGCCCGGACGTCGCCGCCCGCCTCGAGCAGGCGGTGGACGACCTCGACGCGACCATCAAGGACATTCGCCGCTCGATCTTCGCCCTGGCCAGCACCGACGCCTCCCACGACATCCAGGCCGAGGTCACGCGGCTGGTGGACCGAGCGGCGGGCACCCTGAAGTTCCGGCCGGCCCTCCGTTTCGAGGGTCCCGTCCGCACGTTGGTCGGGGACGACCTCGCGCCCGACCTGCTTGCGGTCCTCGGCGAGGCGCTCTCGAACGCCAGCCGGCATGCGGACGCCCGGACGGTCGAGGTCCTCGTCAGCGCCGGCGACCACGTGGTGCTGCGCGTGGCCGACGACGGGCGCGGCCTCGACTCGAGCGTCCACGAGAGCGGGTTGCGCAACATGCGCGAGCGGGCCGAGCGACGCGGGGGCGCGTTCGTGGTGGAGTCCGCCCTCGGCGAGGGCACCACCATCACGTGGAGCGTGCCCGCGAGCTGACCCGGGTCGTCAGCTCGCCGGTCAGGGCGTGACCCACGCCTGAGGCCGAGGGCCCTTGGTCCCGGACGGTGTGGACCGTTCGCCCTGCCGTCGGGCCGGTGGTGACCGGATGCTGGCAGTGAGCGGGACTTCCGCCGTCCACCTGAGGAGCTCGAGATGACCACCCTGCGCAGAGGAAGCATCGTCGTCGGCGTCGACGAGTCGGCGCTCGCCGGCCGGGCCGTCCGGTGGGCGGCCGAGCAGGCGTCCCTCGAGGGTCGGTCCGTGCGGCTGGTGCGCGCGGTGCAGCCCGTGCCGCCGGGGAGGAGCGACCACGCGGCCGTCGTCCAGCCCGGGACCCTCACGTCGCTGCGGCTGCACAGCGAGGCGCTGCTCACCCAGGCGCACGAGCTCCTCCGTCGGGTCGCACCGGAGGTCGAGGTGGAGGAGCAGCTCGAGGTCACCCACCCGCGAACGCTCCTGCTGGACGTGGCAAGCCAGGCTCACCTCGTCGTTCTCGGCTCGCGCGGGCGCGGCCCGACGCTGAGCCACCTGCTGGGGTCCGTCGGCGTCGGCGTCGTGCGCCACGCCACGTGCCCGGTGGTCGTGCACCGGCCGGGAGACCCCGGGCTGGTGCGCGACGGCGTCGTGGTCGCGGTCGACGCGGCGGAGGACGCGATCCCGGTGCTCGAGTTCGCGTTCCGTCAGGCCAGCCTGCGCCGGTTGCCGCTTCGCGTGGTGCACTACGTGCTGGACCCGAGATCCGCACTGGTCGGTGCGGCCGGGGTCCGCGGCAGCACGGGGCTGGTCGAGCAGGACCGACTGGCCGTCGCCGAGGCGATGGCCGGGCTGGCCGAGCGCCACCCCGACGTCCGGACGGCGGTCCGCACCACGCGGGGCGCTCCCGAGCGCGACATCGCGCGGTCGGCCGGACGGGCAGATCTCCTGGTGCTCGGCATCCGCCAGAGGGGCGTCCTCGGACGACTCCTGGCTGGGTCGGTCTCCACCGCCGTCCTCGAGCACGCGACGTGCCCGGTGGCCGTCGTCCCGGTCAGGTCGTCATGAGCGTCACCCGGATCGGCGAGCTGGACGTCCGTGAGTGCCGGGAGCTGCTCACACAGCGTGAGGTCGGCCGCGTCGCTCTCTGCCTACCGACCGGACCGCAGATCCTGCCCGTCACCTACGTGGTGGACGGTGCCTCCGTGGTCTTCCGCACGGCGCCGTACGGCGTGCTGGGCCAGCACGCGTGGCGCGGTCGCATGGCCTTCGAGGTCGACGACACGGATGAGGCGACACGATCGGGCTGGAGCGTGGTGGCGACCGGCTCGGCCCGGCTCGTGGAGGATCCCGCAGAGGTGGCCCTGGTCCGCGCGTTCCGCGACCCGCAGCCCTGGGCGGAGGGTTCGCGACGGCTGTACGTGCGCCTGGAGTGGGACACCCTCACCGGGCGCCGGGTCAGAGGTCGCGGAGGAGAGGGAGCACGTCCCGGCCGAACGTCGTGAGGAAGCCGGCCTGGTCCGCCCCGGGCGCGTGCACGACGAGGTGGTCGAAGCCGGCGTCGACGTACGGCCGCACCGCGGCGAGGACCTCCTCGGGCGTGGTCGCCACGATCCAGCGCTTCGCGACCTCCTCGAGCGGGAGCTTGTCGGCGGCGTAGGCCATCTCGAGCGGGTCGTCGAGGCGGTGCTTGTCCTCGGCGGACAGGGACAGGGGAGCCCAGAAGCGGGTGTTCTCGAGCGCCTCCTCCCGCGTGGCGGCGTACGACAGCTTGACCTCGATCATCCGGCTGATCGCGTCGACGGGTCGCTCGTTGGTGCTCAGGCCCTCGGTCGCGGCCGGCAGCAGCTTCTCGGTGTAGAGGTCCATGCCCTTGCCGCTGGTGCAGATGAGGCCGTCGCCGACCCGTCCGGCGTACTTGGCCATCGTCGGGCCGCCGGCGGCGACGTACACGGGGACGCCACCCTCGGGGCGGTCGTAGATGGTGGCGTCCTCCACGCGGTAGAAGTCGCCGTCGAAGGTGACCCGCTCCTCCTTCCAGAGGGCGCGCATGAGGCGGACGGCCTCGCGCAGGCGGGCGAAGCGCTCCTTGAAGTCCGGCCACTCGCGCAGGCCGACCGCGACCTCGTTGAGCGCCTCGCCGGTGCCGACGCCGAGGACGATGCGGCCGGGGTACAGCAGCCCCAGGGTGCCGAAGGTCTGGGCCAGGACGGCGGGGTTGTAGCGGAACGTCGGGGTCAGCACGCTCGTGCCGAGGACGACCCGCTCGGTGCGCTCGCCGATCGCGGTGATGACCGGCACCGAGGCCGGGCCGTGGCCCCCGATGTGCCGCCACGGCTGGAGGTGGTCGCTGACCAGCACGCTGTCGAGGCCCACCTGTTCGGCCTGGACGCCGAGGTCCACGAGCTCGCGCGGGCCGAACTGCTCGGCGGAGGCCTTGTAGCCGATCTGGACGGTCATCCGACCTCAGTGGTCGAGCGGGCGGGGAGCGTCACGAGTCCCCACCGTACTGCGCGCCGGCACGAACCCCTGACGCAGGCACCAGGCCACCACCTGTGCCCTGGTGCTGACGCCCACCTTGCGGTAGGCGCTGCGGATGTAGGTCTTCACGGAGTTGATGCTCAGGAACAGCTCGTCGGCGATCTGCTGGTTGCTGAAGCCGCGGACGACCAGGCGGAGCACGTCGCCCTCCCGCGGACTCAGCCCGGCCCGTGCCCCCGACGTCGCTCCCTGCTCGGGGCCGGACGGGTCGTGGACGGCGTCGTCGTCGAGGAGGTCGACGAGAGCGTCTCGAATCTCCTCGGCCGTGTCGGTGAGCGGGATGGCGGCCGCGGCGCCGCGGTCGAGGGCCAGGGCCCCGAGGTCCGGACGGAGCGGACGGGTGAGCGCGAGCACGGTGGTGGACGGCCGTGCCACCCACGCGTCGAACTCCTCGACGTCGCCGTCGAGCAGGGCCACCACGTCGTAGAGCACGATGTCGGGCTCCTCCTCGGAGTCGGCCGGCAGCAGCCGGAGCCGAGAGCCACGAGGCCCGAGCGGGTCGCCGAGCATGATGCCGAGGCCCAGGGCCACGATGTCGTGCGGCGTGACGATGCAGAGGGTGCGCGTGCGTGCGGGCGCGCTCGTAGCGACGGACATGGCTGCTCCGGACGGATATCGGGACAGGGAGACGGTGGGGCGTGAGGGTCAGCTGAAGATCATCCGTGGTGCCAACAGAGGTTTATCGCAGGTACTCAGTTGATATTTAGTCAGTTTCGCGAGAGATTTCAAGAGTGTCCGAGGAGAAAGTCGAGGAGCCGGCCCGGCGGGATCCGGTGGCCGACTCCCAGGCGGTGTACGCGATGGCGGTGGCCGTCGAGCTGACCGGGGTGAACCCGCCGATGCTGCGCGCCTACGAGGAGAAGGGGCTGATCAGCCCGCACCGCACGGCGGGAGGGACGCGACGCTACAGCGCTGACGACATCTCCGAGATCCACCACATCTCCGACCTGCTGGCCGACGGTCTCAACCTGGCCGGCGTGGAGGCGGTGCTCGCGCTGGAGCGGGAGAACCGCACCCTGCGCGCCGAGATCGAGCGCCTGCGCCGGGACTAGGACGACGGCAGACGTAGGACGACGGGCAGGCGGAGCCGCGAGGCACCTTGTACGGCGCACCGATGTGGTAGACGCCCTCGTGCGTGGCGTGCAGCACGAGCCAGTTGTACGGCGGCTTGCGGGTCGCGTCTTCGTCGTCGAAGCCGCTCGCGAGGCCGGACAGGCACGGCTGGAGGGTCGTGTCACCGTCGATCGGTCCGGGCATCGGCTTGCCGTACTCGTCCAGCAGGCTCAGCCATCGGGAGAACCCGATGCGGACGACGACCGGACCGGCCACCGGCGTGTACAGCGTCACCTCGGCGGAGTCGAAGTCGATGATCTCGGCCGGGGCGGACACGAGCGAGCGCGGGTTGTGGACCTCGTACAACGCCCATTGGGCGTCCGACCAGACGCGCTCGAGGTACGGCAGCCCGCCGGCCACCAGCGCCGCCTCCTGCACGGCGGCGTCGTCGGGGGCGGCGTTGGGGAGCACGACGAAGCGGACGGCCCAGTTGCGCAGCCAGCGCTGGTAGGCGTCGGCCGTCAGCGGCCGGTCGCGGTAGAAGATCCGGTTGCGCGCGGCGTCGGCCTGACGGTTCCAGCCGCGAGCGAGGTTGACGTACGGCGCCAGCGCGGCCGCCTCGCGGTGGCTCGCGGTGGGCACGACCTCGACGCGACCCAGGGCCGAGCCCCGAGCCTGGAGCTGGTCCACGAGCGGGTCGAGGTCCACGCTCAAGGACTCCGGCGGCGCCGTGCTGATGGCGTCCTGCGCGGCCGTGGCCACCTGCCAGCTGGTCAGGGTGATCATCGAGGCCGCGATCAGGCCGATGGTCGCGCGGCGCCCGACGCGGCGCGCGGCCAGGGAGGTCGCCCAGGCCGGTCGTTCCGAGGCGCCGCGCTCGACGACGACCACCGCCAGGCCGACGGCGGTGAAGATCAGGCCGAGGCGCCCGATGTTGGTGCCGACCGGTGAGGGGACCAGCCAGCTGAGCTGGACGGCCACCAGGTAGACCCACCCGAGCACGCGCAGGAGCCGCCACTCGCGAGGGAAGAGCAGCGCGGCGGTGAGGGCGGCGACGGTCGGCAGGATGGCGGAGTTCCAGGCCATCGGCTGCACGCCCGAGAGCGGGAAGAGCCAGCGCGGAGACCGCGACCACGGCCACCGGGGGCAGGCCCACGGCGTACGCGAGCTTGTGCCGGCCGGTGAGCCACAGCGCGGCGGCGACCAGGCCGAGGAACATGCCGGCGACCGCGCTGGCGGCCGTGGCCAGCCCCGTCAGCAGGACGATCACCACCGTGCGCAGGCGGGCGAGCCACGGGCGGGTGCGGGGGTCGACCGGCCAGGCGAACAGGGCCAGCAGCGCGGCCACGCCGAACAGCATGCCCAGCCCGAAGGTGACCCGGCCCGAGATGGCGTTGCCGGTCAGCGCCACCGCGCCGACCACGGCCGGCACCATCGGCCGGGTGACGAAGCGGTTGCGCTCGAGCAGCAGGGCGAGCAGCCCGGCGGTCAGGGTGCCGGCGACGACCATGGTGGGACGCACGCCGAGGACGGCCATCAGGTACGGCGAGATGGCGCTGTAGGAGACCGGGTGCATGCCGCCGTACCAGGCCAGGTCGTAGGCACTGCCCGGGTGCGCCCTGGCGAACGCGGCCCAGGCGTCCTGCGCGGCGATGTCGCCACCCGGCGTCGCCAGCAGCTTCCACCAGAGCAGGTGCAGGACGCCGGCGAGCGCCGAGGCCACCAGGACGGGGCTCCACCGCACCTCGCGCACGGTGAGCGGCGCGACGAGGCCCGGGGCCGTCTCCGCCCGGGCGTCGTCGACGACCGTCGTCATGTGGCTTCCCGCCTCCGGAAGGGCGGGTGCACGGTCCAGTGGCCGAGCAGCAGGGCGGTGGCGGCGAGGAGCGCCCCGGCGATGTCGTCGCTGACGTAGTGCCACCCGAAGTACACCGTCGAGATGACCACGAGGGAGAGATAGACGCCCATCACGCGCGAGGTGCGCGTGAGCCCGTAGTAGCGCGTCATCAGGAACACGAGCGTCGAGAACCCGACGTGCAGGCTGGCGAAGGCGCCGAGGCTCACGAACGAGGTGGACACCGACGGGTCGGCGAGGAACTGCGCCCGCTCGAGGAGGTACTCCGCCTGGGTGTCGGTGATCGGCGTGACGCGCAGGCCGGAGAACTCCCACGGTGCCGTGGCGTAGGGGCCGAGGCTCGGCAGGATGTAGTAGGAGATCGTGCCGAGGATCCAGGCGTAGGTCGCGGCGCAGAGGAAGACGTAGGCCTTCCGGACCGACGGGACGAGCGCGAGGGTGCCCACCAGGGACAGCACGATGACGTAGGTGAAGGACCGGTAGACGACCGCGAAGAAGTCGGCGGCAACCGCCTCGCCGAACAGCGAGTGCAGCAGCTCGGCCGGGCTGTGCCCGAGGAAGAGCGCCTTGTCGAGCTCGAGAAGGTCGTCGTCGCGCAGCGGGTTGAAGGCGTTCCAGCTCTTCATGTTGCGGTAGCCGAGATAGACCAGGTGATAGCCGACCAGCCCGGTGGTCACCAGCGCGATGCGTTGCCGTGTCCAACGCTCGCGCAGCTGCTTGACGACCTTGCCCGGTCGCCAGCCGCCGCCCTTCGCGGCGCGGATGCCCGCGTCGACCAGTGCGATGACCAGCAGCATGACCAGCGCCTTCACGAACCGGTCGCGGAACATCTGGCCGTCCGGGTCGCGCACCGGCACCCCGACGGCGGCCGAGCGGGCCAGCACGACGGCGCTGAAGAGGACCACGACGGCCCAGAGCCGCCACACGAAACCGAGGCCCTGGGGCTCGCGCCCGGCCTCCGGGGTCGCCGACGGTACGTCCGTCAGGCGTGGTCGCCTGCTGGGCGCGGTCTCGGTCATGCGGGGCCAACTCCTCGGGTCTGCTGGAGCCGCTCCATCGTGGCACGGGACCCCGAACGAGGGGTAAACCTGAGGGGTGCCCGACACCGAGACCCGCCGGATGTCGGAGCGGGTCCGCAGGCTCTCGACGTACACCGCGGGCTCGGTGATCGCGGCCGCATGCAGCGAGCTGGCGCTGGTGGTCTGCTACGGGCTGCTGGACCTGGCGCCTGCGGTGTCGTCGACCATCGCGTGGGTTGCCGGGGCGGTGCCGAACTACTGGCTGAACCGCAGCTGGACCTGGCGGCGGAAGGGGCGGCCGTCGTTCATCCGGGAGCTGTTGCCGTACCTCGCGATCATCCTGGTGACGTTGGTCGTCGCTGCCCTGGTGACCAAGGGCGTGGACTCCTGGCTGCGCGACGCGGACGTGTCGGGCACGGCGCGCACCGTGGCGGTCGCCGCGGCCTTCCTGGGCGTGTACGTGATCATGTTCGCCGTGCGCTACCTGCTGCTGGACCGGCTGTTCCGAGATCGGGGTGCGACGTGAGCGACGCGTTCACCCAGGCGACCGGTCGCGGGCTGGAGGACGACGCCGGGGCGAACCAGCGCCGCTACAAGGCCTACCAGCTGGAGCTGATGAGCCCGTACTTCGGCGACTCGCTGCTCGAGGTCGGCGCCGGGCTGGGCGAGTTCGCAGCGCAGGTGCACGGGCTGGACCGGCACGTGGTCACCGACCTGGACGCGGGCGCGGTCGCGGCGATGGCGAGCGAGGTTCGCCGACCGGCCGGCGGTCGAGGCGCGGGTGCTCGACCTGAACCGGGACCTGGCGGAGCAGGTCGGTGAGCCCGTCGCCACGGTCCTGGCGATCAACGTCCTCGAGCACATCGAGGACGACGCCGAGGCGCTGCGCCGGATGGCGGCGATGACCTGCCCCGGCGGGACCGTGGTGATCTGGGTGCCCGGCTACCAGCAGCTGTACGGCGAGTTCGACCGGGCCGTGGGTCACGTGCGGCGCTACACACCCACCACGTTGGGTGCCGCGTTCGAGCGGGCCGGCCTGGCGCCGGTCCAGGTCAAGCCGGTGAACCTGCTCGGCGGGATCGCCTGGTGGCTGACCGTCCGCCGCGGCGGGGTGGGCAGGCAGAAGCCGGGCTTGGTGCGGATCTACGACCGGTTCGTCGTGCCCACGACACGCTTCGTGGAGCGCCGGGTCACGCCGCCGTTCGGCCAGTCGGTGCTCGGCGTCGCGTCCGTCCCGGACTGACGCGACAGTCGCAACGCCGCCAGCAGCGCCGCGGCCGGGATCAGCACCACGAACGGCAGCTGGTAGCGCCAGACGAACTCGGCCGTGACGGCCGGGGCGGCCATCAGACCGACCCCGGAGGCGGTGAGCAGGAAGATCAGGGGTCGGAGGCTCCGGTGGTTTCGTGACGAGCCAGGAAATGGCTGCGCATCTCTCCTCAACCAGCGGCTCGGCCAGACCAGGCCGACGAGGGCCAGCAGCGTCAGCAGGAAGAGCATCGGACCCCAGGCGTAGACGGTCCAGCCGTACCAGCCCAGCCAGCCGGCCAGCGGCTGCCGCACCTCCAGCTGCTGGCCGCCGTGGGCGGCGTACGCGTCCTGGCTCCGCTGCGTCGGCTCGAACGTGACGTAGGTGTCCAGCCGCCACTTCCAAGCGGTGTCGTACTCGTAGCGGTCCACCCGCGGCACCGTGAACCCGAGCATGACGTCGCGCGCGACGATCCGCACGTAGGCGCCGGGCTGGGCGCGGATGGCTCGCTTCGCGAAGTCGCCCATCGCGTCGCTGTAGGTGACTCCCGGCGGCAGCACCAGGCCATGGGTGGCGTCCGGGGTGTGCCAGCCGTAGTCGGTCGGGTCCAGCCGCTGGCCCAGCGGCTCGGCCGGGCACAGCGGTCGCTCGTACTCGGGCATGCTGAACGTCGAGCAGTCCACGAAGCCCGTCGTGCGCATGTAGAGCGCCAGGCTGCCGGAGTCGGCGATGGCCCAGGCGCCGTTCTCGGAGTGGTACCACGCGGCGTACGCCGTGACGGGCACCGCGAACGAGACGACCACCACGAGGGCGGCCACCACTCGCGCCCGCCAGGTCGTGGCGGCCAGCACGACGAAGAGCACGGCCACCAGAAGGAGCGGCTGGCCCACGAGGCGCACGCAGACGGCCATCCCGAGCAGCAGCCCGCCGAGGGCCACGGCGGTCAGCCGCGGAGTGCGGTGCCAGGCGAGGGCGGCAATCGCGGCGACCACGAGCAGGTCGAACATGACGTCGCTGAGCGGCGAGTGCTCCAGCGCCAGCTGCATCGCGTCGAACAGCACCGGCAGGCAGGCCAGCGTCGCCAGCCCGGACGGGACCGCCCACCGTCTCAACACGGCGTAGAGGAGCACGCCCGTGAGCAGCCCGAGGACGTGCTGGACGGACGTCACCAGCCAGACGCTGCGGGACACCACGGTGAGGGCCTCGAGCAGGAAGCTGTAGCCCACCGGCCGGTCGGGCCGAGGGATCATGTCGTCGACGAGGCCGAGGTACGTCGGGCCGTCGCTGAGGACGAACCCTGGCGAGAAGGCGACCACCACCAGCACGCGGACGACCGCCCCGAGCGCCAGGGCGATCAGGAAGGGGCGGTGGTCGCGCAGGGCCGCTCTGTTCATCACCGGACCCGGGGACACCCTTCCCGCCACCACGTACCGAGCATGACGCGTGCGTAGCGGGCGCCGTAGACCAGGTTGCCGCCCTTCTTCGACGACCCGGCCGAGCGGACCCGCATCGTGGCCGGCACCTCGGCGTACCGGAACCGGTGCGCGAAGACGCCGACGAGCAGCTCGGAGGCCTGGTACTGAGGCTGGTCGAGCCTGACCGCGGCCGTCACCTCCGCGCGCATGGCCCGCAACCCGAACGACGTGTCGGTGATGCGCTGCCCCAGCAGCAGCGAGGCGAGCCAGGCGAACACGTAGGTCCCGGCCTGCCGCACGGCGTCGCGGTTCTCCAGCGAGCCGAGCCGGCGCGAGCCGCTGACGAAGTCGGCGCGACCGTCGACCACCGGCGCGAGGACGTCGGCGATCTCGTCGGCGGGGTACTGACCGTCGGCGTCGGTGGTGACGACGTACTCCGCCCCGTGCTCGCGGGCGATCCGGTAGCCGAGCCGCAGCGCCCGGCCCTGCCCGCGGTTGACCGGACACGCGGCCACCAGCCCCCGGCCGGAAGAGCGTGCGGACGTGGCAGTCCCGTCCGTGCTGCCGTCGTCGACCACCAGCACCTCGAGCGGAAGCCCGCACGCCCGCTCGGGCAACGAGGCCAGGACGCGGGGGAGGCCGGCGGCCTCGTTGTAGGCCGCGATCACCACCACCACCGGTGGGAGACGCAGACCGGGGTGCTCGCGGCCGAAGTCGGCCAGCACCCGGTCGTCGACCGCGTCCCCTTGCGGGGTGGTCACCTCCGGACGCTGAGGTCGTCCCACGCGGTCGCCATGCCGTCGGTCAGCGACACCGTCGGCTGCCAGCCCAGCGAGCGGGCGCGCGAGGTGTCTACGACGACAGCCCGCATCTCGCCGTCCTTGGCCGGCACGTGCTGGGCGGGAATTGCCTGCCCGCTCGCGGCGCGCGCGGCCTCGAGCATGTCCAGCACGGTGACCGACGAGCCGCTGCCGATGATGGTCGGGCCGCTCGGCCACCTCGGATCCAGGGCGAGGGCGAACGCTCGGGCCACGTCGTGGACGTGCACCAGGTCGCGGCGCTGGAGCCCGTCGCCGTAGACCTCCACGCCCTCGTCCCGCGCCGCCGCCTTGAGCATCCGGGGCACGAACGAGTCCTTGGCCTTCATGCCGGGGCCGTAGACGTTGGTCAGCCGCAGCACGGGCGCACGCAGGCCGTAGGCGCCGGCGTACCCGGAGAGCAGCATCTCGGCGGCGGCCTTGGTGGCGCCGTACGGCGTCAGCGGACGCAGCGGGACCTGCTCGGTGAACGTGCCGTCGTGGCCGCCGACGGCGGCGTTGGTGGACGCCAGCACGAACGCCTCCACGCCGCGCTGCGCGAGCCAGCTCCACCAGCGCGGCCGTGACGCCGACGTTGACGGCGTGCACCTTCGCCGGCCGCTCGACCGAGCCGAGCACGGACGTCTCGGCGGCCAGGTGGACGATCGCGCCCACGTCGGAGGTGACGGCCCGGTCGCGGACGTCGGGGTCCTCGAGCTCGCCCTCGACCGTCCGGACCTCGGGGTGCTCGTCGCGGTCGGCGACGACCACGTCGTGGCCGTCCGCGAGCAGTGCCCGCACGACGTGCCGTCCGATGAACCCCGAGCCCCCGGTGACGAGGACCCGGGTCACGAGACGCTCATCGGGCCGCCGGCGCCGGTCGCCGGCTGCCGACCGCCTCGCGCCAGCGGACCTGGGGCTGGAGCAGGTCGAGGTCGACGCGGTGCTTGTTGCGCTCGATGACGCCGTACATCTGCTCGAGCAGCGTGTCGCCGAGCAGGTGCGGCTTGAGCCCGAGTGACTCCAGAGCGGTGTGGGTGAATGCGTAGTAGTGGTTCTCCAGCTCTACGCGCGGGTTGTCGATGTGCTCGACCTGCGCGCCCCCTGGGTAGGAGTTGGCGACCAGCTTGGCCAGCTCGTCCAGGGAGAACTGCTCGGTGGCCTGGTTGAAGACGCGGAACTCGCCCTTGTCGGCGGGGTTCTCGCAGGCGAGCCGGATGCACTCGACGGTGTCGCGGATGTCCAGGAAGGCCCGGGTCTGCGAGCCGCCGCCGTACACGGTCAGCGGTTGGCCGAGCACGGCCTGGATCGCGAACCGGTTGAGCACGGTGCCGAAGACCGCGTCGTAGTCGAGCCGCGTCGCCAGCTGCGGGTCGAGGACGGTCTGCTCGGTCTCCTGGCCGTAGACCACGCCCTGGTTGAGGTCGGTGACGCGCAGCCCCCAGATGCGGCAGCCGAACTCCAGGTTGTGGGAGTCGTGCACCTTCGAGAGGTGGTAGAAGCTGCCGGGCTTCTTCGGGTAGAGGACCCGGTCCTTGCGGCCCTTGTGCTCGACCTCGAGCCAGCCCTCCTCGATGTCGATGTTGGGCTGGCCGTACTCACCCATCGTGCCGAGCTTGACGATGTGGATGTCCCGGTCGAGCTCGCCGATGGCGTACATCAGGTTCAGGGTGCCGACCACGTTGTTGGTCTGGGTGTAGACGGCGTGCTTGCGGTCGATCATGGAGTACGGCGCGGCCCGCTGCTCGGCGAAGTGCACGACCGACTCGGGCCGGAAGGACCGGATCGCGTGGTCGGTGAAGTCGGCGTCGCAGAGGTCGCCGTGGAAGATCTCGATGCGCTCGCCGGTGACCCGCTCCCAGGCCTTCACGCGGGTCTTCAGGGACTCGATCGGGACCAGGCTCCCGGAGCCGAGCTCCTCGTCGTACTGACGACGCACCGCGTTGTCGAGCACGCCGACGGTGTGGCCTTGCGCCGAGAGGTACATCGCGGTCGGCCAGCCGAGATATCCGTCGCCGCCGAGCACCAGGATCCGCATGGTGGAGCCTCATTTCGGGTCGATGGACCCGGGCTCGGACCCGGGCCGTCCTGCCACCATAGCCAGCGGATCTGGGGCCGACGCACACCCCGAAGGGGGGCCCGGGGTGGTGTTCAGGAAGCCTTCAGCCGAGCGTCAGGCAGCGGTCAGACAGGCGTAGGAGCGACTCGTGATCGCGGGCTCGTAGCCGGCCTCGCGCAGCACCGCGACGCCGCGTGCGTCGGTGCGGTAGACGCAGGCGACACCGACGTCGAGCGCCTTCAGCGAGGCCAGGACGTCCTCGCGCCGGTCGGGCACGTCGTTGGCGAAGCCGACCAGCAACAACCGGTCCTCGAACCGGAAGCCCGGCTCGTGCCGGAGGTAGGACAAGTAGTAGTCGCGGGGCGCCACCGTCTTCACCGCCGTACTCGTCACGGCCAGGGTGATCGCCAGACCATCGGGGGCGAGCACGCGCTGGTCGGGGCGGTCGCGGCCGAGGATCCAGGCGACCACGTCGCGGGCCTCGCCGGACCGCTGCCAGTGGAACGGCGCCACCAGGCTGGTCGAGGTGTCGGCGAGCCAGATCGGCCGGCCGAACGTCGCGAGCGCCAGCGCCAGCGCCGCCGTTCCGGCGATCGCGACACGCGGCCCCGGGGCGCGGTCCCAGAGGAAGGACACCGCGACGCCCACCAGGGCCGCGACCGTGCAGCCCCAGGTGACCCGCCACAGCGTCGGACCGATCCCGACTACGTCGTAGGCGAGCCGGGTGAAGCCGGGGATGAACGTGATCCCGTTCGCGGTCACCAGGAGGGCGGTGGTCAGCCGCGCCGCCGGGTGCGGGACCAGCAGGCAGCCGGTCAGGACCGCAAGCACCGCGAGCAGCGCGAGCAGGTCGGTGAGGAACACCGCGTGGCCGAACCAGCTGGGGTCGAAGCGGTACTGCCGCCGGTCGGCGAAGTCGTCGGCCGACCGGCCGTCGAGCGCCAGTGTGGCCACGCCGGCCGCCAGCGGGTAGGCGGCCATCGCGACGAAGCCGAGCAGGGCGCGGTGTGGCGCCCGTCGCGCCAGGGGGGCGACGCCCGCCAGTGCCAGCAGCGGGACGAGGAAGACCGCGGTCGTCGAGCAGGCGACCGCGGCCGCGCTGCAGGCGAGCAGGCGGACCAGGCTCCGCGACGTGGGCCGCTCGACGTGCTGCAGGGCGTAGGTCAGCAGGGTCGGCACGAGCAAGCAGAGGAGGATCACCTTCCCCTGCCACAGGCGGGTGAGGAACAGGTTGCCCGGCGGTCCGTACGACGAGGTGCCGTCGACCAGCAGGAAGAGCAGGCCGAAGCCCAGGGCCAGGGCGACGTGCCGGACCCGCCACGCCCGCAGCAGCCGCCAGAGCGCGAGGACGGCCAGCGCCGTCATCAGCGGCGGCACGGCGACGTACACGATGTCGCCGGCGCGCAGTCCGAAGAGGTGCGCGAGGGCGCCGGTCAGTCCGTCGTACGACGCGAGCGGCGGCCAGTTCGACATCGGGTAGTCGAGGTCGGCGAAGATCGTGTCCCGGACCGGGAAGTGGCCGTGCGCGGCCACCCACTGCGAGAGGTTGACGTAGTAGAGGTCATCGGGGTTGGACCGCAGGGTCACCGTCGAGAACGCCGCCAGACCGAGCGCGCAGGCCAGCGCGAACCAGCTCTCGAGGCGCCCGGGTGGTGCCGCCGACGTGGCCGCCGGCCGGCTGCCGGAGCGGCAGACCGCGAGCACACCGGTGACGCCGGCCACCAGCCAGCTCACCCACGTGATGACCCACGGGACGTCCAGCGCCATGGACACCGCCGCGAGCACTGCGGCGCCGACGGCGACGAGAGCGTGTCGGTGGTCGAGGTGCGAGGCCGTCCACGGCCCAGCCTCGAGACCCTCCGACGGAAGGGCTCGGGGACCAGGCTTTGACCGCCCTCGCACGTCGACCATCGCGATGACTACCAGCAGCGCGGCTTCGATGGCCAGGGCGACGTCGGAGGGCAGATCCAGCAGCAGAGCCGCGTGGTAGACGACCGTCCAGGTGGCGAGCAGCACGATGACGGCGTCGAGCAGCCGGTCGATGCGCGCCGCCATGGCCTTAACGTAACCCGGCGCACCCCAGGTCATGCTGGCCCCAGTGGACTACACGGGCTGGGGTTGTGAGGGGACCCTCAGCGCCGCACCATGGTCGGAGCGACGCCTCGACCCGGAACCTCTCTCTCCCGGGTACGGGGCGTCTACTTCGCCCAGGCCACCTCTACCGTGGCCCCATGGAGCAGCCGCGGTCCTCGTCCGACGGCATGTCCCTGACGCAGGTGCAGCAGTGGATCATGTCCGTGCTGGCCTTCACCGTCATCGAGCACTTCGCGGCCGGCCTCGCCGTCGCCGCGATCTTCTCCGACGAGCAGGACGCCCGGGTCGGCCTCAACGTGCTGGCCGGCGTCACCGGGGTCTTCGCCGTGCTGGCCTTCCGGGCGCTGCGCGCCAAGTCGATGCTCAGCCCCTGGCTGCTGCTGGGACCGCTGCCCGGCCTGGTCGGCGCCTACCTCACGTTCCGCTGAGCTGCCGAGGGCCGGCCCGAGACCCCGCCACCGAGATGAGGGCCCCGTCCGGATCCCCTGTGATCCCGGACGGGGCCCTCGTGGGGGGATGTATCTGGGCAACGAGTTGACAGAGGGCCGCGTTACGCGTGGGTCTCGAGTGGTCTGGACCAGCCTGGGAGCGGTCGACGTCAGTCCGCGAGAAGCGCGGCCCGGTCGACCGCCACCGTGCGGGTGGGCTCCTGGGGCGTCGGATCGTCGGCGCCGATCGACGGGGCGACGAGTGGGCCCTCATCGATCGACGACTCGCCGTACACCGCCTGCGCCAGCCCGAGGGCCAGCCCCGCGATCTCGTGGTCGGCCAGGCCCAGCCGGATCGCGACGGCACGGGCGTTCTCCGGACGTTCCTGCGGGTCCTTGGCCAGCAGCTCCTCGATGACGCCGGCCAGGTCCTCGGGAACATCCTCGGGCAGCGGCGGCGGAGTCTCGTGGATGTGGCTCATCGCGGTGCCGATCGGTGTCGGCTTGTCGAAGGGCTTGGCGCCGCAGAGCATCTCGTGGGCGACCACGCCCAGGGCGTAGAGGTCCGAGGCACCGGTGGCCGGCCGTCCGAGGGCCTGCTCGGGACTGATGTACGACGGAGTGCCGAGCAGGTCCCCCGCTCGGGTGTGTCCCGACGCGTCCGCGGCTCGTGCGATGCCGAAGTCCGTGAGCTTCACCAGGCCGTCCTCGCGGACCAGGATGTTGGCCGGCTTCACGTCCCGGTGCACGACCTTGGCCTCGTGCGCGACCCCGAGCGCGAGCGCGCACTGCCCGATGATCGAGCGCACCTGGTCTGCCGGCAGCCGGCCGTGCTCGCGGATGATCTGCGACAGCGGCTTGCCGTCCACCAGCTCCATGACCAGGAAGGCCTGGTCGTCGTCCTCGCCGTAGTCGAACAGCGTCGCGATGTTGGTGTGGTTGAGGGCGGCGGCGTGGAGTGCCTCGTCCTTGAAGCGGAGCGCGAAGAGGTCCTCGTGGCCGGGGTCGGGGCGCATCACCTTCAGGGCCACGTTGCGCTGGAGGACCTCGTCCAGCGCGGCCCAGACGTCGGCCATCCCGCCGGAGGCGACGCGGTACTCGAGGCGATAGCGCGCCCCGAGCAGCAGACCGGGCTCGAGCCGGCTCACGGACGAGGCCTCACAAACCTGTGAAGTTACTCCCGGGAGAGCCCCGGCCGGACCACCCCGGCGGGGGTGGGCTGGTCC
Source organism: uncultured Actinomycetota bacterium (assembly GCA_963782035.1). Taxonomy (GTDB): domain Bacteria; phylum Actinomycetota; class Actinomycetes; order Propionibacteriales; family Nocardioidaceae; genus Nocardioides. The sequence goes on along the minus strand of CAWAIW010000057.1, from coordinate 61,840 downwards.
ACCCGCCCCCGGGCTGGGCCGTCGGCACCGCGGCCCGACCCCGGAACTGTCACGAGACTGCAACGGAATCGTCGGGGGACCGGCGCCTTGGACTCCGAGAGTGGAGGGGGCCGACCGGCCTCACGTCACGAGAGGCGGGTGGCACGGGCCATGGCAGTGGTCACCATCGTGGGTGCAGTTGGCCTCGTCGTCGACCCAATCCTCGGGGGAGCATCCCGGCCTCGCGGAGGGACGCCGTCGTGCACCTAGCCTTGACCTTTCTTGCAGTGGGTCTGAGTGCCGCCTTGCACCTGAGTGCACCCGAAGGGTCCATCGAGGACGTCGTCGATCGCGAGATGCCCGCTTCCGGCGTACCCGGCTTGGCCTATGCCGTCGTGGCCGATGGCGAGATCAGCTCGGTTGGTGCCCACGGTGTTCTCAAGATCGGGGGCGATGGCGAGGTCACGCCGGATACGGCCTTCTTGGTCGGCTCGATCTCCAAGAGCTTCACGGCGCTGGCCGTGATGCAGCTGGTCGAGGCGGGCAAGGCCGACCTGGATACCCAGGTTTCGAACTATCTGGATCCCTTTGCGGGGCGGCCCGCAGGCACCATCACGGTCCGGCAGCTGCTCAGCCACGTGAGCGGTTTCTCCACCCTGCAAGGAAACGCCTCACCCGGGGACATCACCGGTGGGAGCGACGAGCTTGCGCGGCGCGTCGACCGGGTTGCCGAGATCGCTCCGGACCACGAGCCGGGCGAGAGGTGGGAGTACTCGAACACGAACTACCAGATCCTTGGTCGCGTGGTCGAGGTCGTGAGCGGGCTCAGCTACCAGTCCTACGTGGCGACCAACATCCTGGAGCCGCTGGGTATGGAGCACAGCTTCGTCGCCGACGGTGACGTCCACGAGTCCATGGCGACCGGGCACCGGCCGTGGTTCGGCACCAAACGACCGCTGCCCGAGAACAGGACCGACCTCGGCACGGCTCCGCAGGGGGGCATTGTCGCGAGCGCCAGCGATCTGGCGCGCTACTTGCTGATGATGATGAATGGTCAGGACGATGTGCTGAGCGCCGAAGGCAAGGCGCTGATGATGCGCCCGGCCAGCGCAGCATCACCCTCCTACGGCCTGGGCTGGTTCGTGGACTCGGGCGACCGGACCGTCTGGCACTCCGGGACGAGCCCCGGGTATCAGTCGCTCGCGACGATGGTCCCCTCCGAGAAGTCGGGGGTTGTCGTGCTGATCAACGGGGGCAGCGGACTGGGCTTCGGGGAGACGGCCCAGCTCGTCAACAGCGTCACCGCCAGGGCGTTGGGCCTCGACTACGCCGGCGAGGACTCCCGCCTCGGCCGGAAGGCCCTGTTCATCTCGCTGGTGCTCCTCCCGGTCGTCTATCTGCTCAGCATGGTCTGGGCTTGGCGGCGCCGGGCCGAGATACGCGCCAAGTCGCGCAGCGCCTTCGGTCGGTTCAGCCTGTGGTTCCCTCTGCTCACCACCCTCGCCGCAGCGTGGGTCATCTTGTCCTTGGTGCCGAACCTTTTCGGCTCGCCAATCGCCAACATCCGCCTGTTCGCCCCCGACTTCGGGCTCGCGATGATCGCGACCGCAGTGACCGGAGTCCTCTGGGCCGGCTTCCGGCTCGGCGTGGCCTATACCGACCGATCAGGCCTCTACCGGCCGCGCTGACCCGAGCAGAAGACCCGAGGACGGAGTGTCGATGACAACGGCTCATATCCCACCGACCAACAGACCCGCGACCTGGACCGCATCGGAGCACACGGAGACGAACCCCCGAACCGCTGCCCGCACCGCTGGAGTTGGCTACGTGATCCTGTTCATCCTCGGGATCTTTGCCAACTTCGTCGTCAAAGACGGTCTGGTCGTGTCCGGTGTTCAGGAACGCCCATCGAGACCTCTCGCTGCTCGCCGCCTGGTTCCGGCTGGTCTACGCCGTCCTCCTCGGAGTGGCCCTGGTCTCCTTCTTCCAAGCGCTGCAGCTCCTCCGCGACACCGGCCCGTTGACCGTCGTCGAGACCACCCAACGAAACGCCCAGGCGCTGCTCGCTCTCGAGACCTTCGACTCGACCTGGCTGATCGGCCTGGCGGCTTTCGGGACCCACCTCGTCATCGTCGGAGCCATCGTCCTGCAGTCCCGTTGCGCCCCGAGAGTTCTCGGATACGTCCTGATCGCCGCCGGCGTCGCGTATGTGACCGACACCTTGGCCCACACCCTCCTGAGCAACTACGACAACTACGAGACGCTGTTCATCACGATCGTGTCGATCCCCGCCGTCCTGGCCGAAGGGTGGTTCGGGCTCTGGTTGCTCCTCAGGGCAGGCAGGAGTCCGTCCGCCGAGCCGGACAGGACCGATGCCGCGACCACACGGGGACTGCCCCCTGGATCGTGAGGCCGAGCGCGTGTGGTGCGGCCCGAGCTTGGCTCGGCCCTGGGCGGGTCGTACGCCGAGCGGTGGTTGCGGCAGCGGCGCGAGGGGCGCGGCGGGGCGAGCAACTGACCACTCACTGACGGCAGGCGGTGAGGAGCAGGTACTCCCACTCCATGAGGCCGCCGCCGAGGTCGTGGCGCCGGGCGAGGTCGATCAGCGCCTCGTCGAGAGCCCGTACTCTGTCCGGCGCGTCCTTGATCCCCTCGTAGGCCGCTATCGTCGGCCCGAAGCGCTCCTTGAAGTAGCTCAGGAAAGCCGACGCGTCGTCAAAGCAGTCGACCTGGACCTTTTGTCGTCGTGACACGACGGCGGTCACCCGATTGCCGAGCAGCCTTCCGACGTGCTCCTCGTCGCCCCACAGCGGTGGCGGCTGCGCGCCGGGAGGAGGTGGCGGAGCGTAGGGCCTCATCGTCGTGAACATCTGCCCGATGAATCCCGTCGGCGTCCAGTTCAGCAGGCCGATGGTGCCGCCGGGGCGAGCCACGCGGACCAGCTCGTCAGCGCTTGCCTGGTGGAGGGGCGCGAACATCACGCCCACGCAGCTGATCACCGCATCGAACGCGCCGTCACCGAAGGGCAGCGCCTCGCAGTCGGCTTCACGCCACTCGAGGGTCAGACCCCGGGCGCTGGCCTGCTGGCGGCCGCTGTCGAACAGCTCCGGTGTCAGGTCTGAGGCCACCACGTGTGCTCCGCGTGCTGCCGCGGGCAGCGAGGCGTTGCCGGAGCCTGCCGCTACGTCGAGCACGTGGTCGCCGGATGCGATGCCGGTGGCGTCCACCAGGATCTGGCCAAGGGTCGGAATCAGGTCGGCGGCGACGGAGGGGTAGTCGCCCATCCCCCACATCGCTCGGTGCCTGACCTTGACGTCGGACACGGTCGCTGCATGCTGGGTCATGACTCATCGCCTCGGGGCGCCCCAGGCGGCGGGACCGCCCCCAGCTGGACGAAGAGGTCGAGTAGGTCGCTGATGCCCCAACGGCTGATGATCTTGCTGTCGACGACCTCGAAGATCGTGACTCCCCGCATCGACACGTCCTTGTCGGTGGCGGCGACGCCGAGGAGCTCACCAGTGTGTCTGCCGCCTGCGGTGAGCCAGGTGATGACCAGGTTGCCTTCCGCAACCTGTCCTTCGATGGCGTGCCACGGCTGGGAGAACGCCGCCTGGTTGACCGCGTAGACCTGGCGAGCGCCGTCGATCCCGGGCGCGAGCCCTGGGATCGGCAGCGGTGTGTGGTCCACGTAGGCCGCGTCGAAGAAGTCGGCGTGGAGGGTGGGGCTGAGGGCGTCGATGTCGTGGAACAGGCGCCGAACGAGCTCCTTGTTCGCTTCCATCAGCGTGCCTTCCCGGCTGTGCGTGGCGTGCGCTGTTGCGGACATCAGGCCGGCGTTGAGACCGGGAAGGCTCCCAACTGCGTGAGCAGTCCCATGTCGTCAAGACGGTTCCACCGCTCGACGACCAACCCGTCTGCGAACTGGACCATGGTGATGCCCTCGACCTCCAGGGAGCGGCCCGTGCCCGCAGCACCGAACAGGTCTCCTCGGTGGGTGCCGGTGAGCACGAAGCGGAGTGCCACCCGATCGCCTTCGACGAGAACATCTCGGGCTGTGATCCGTGCGTCAGGGACACCACTGATCAGCGAGCGGAAGAAGTCGGCGATCCCTTCTCGGGTAGGAGGGAAGGCGTCGGGAAAGCCATGAAACTGGCATTCAGGCGCATAGAGGCCTGTCACGTAGCCCCTGACGTCCCCGGCGTTGAGCTTGTCGATTGCGTTGGCGATTGTCGCTGTGTGGTCGATCGTCATCCTGCGCTCCTTCTCGATGGGCTGTCGTTGTCCCTTCGATGGTTGCGACGACAGCGGGCCGCGGCATAGGGCTCGATCTGTACTAGGAGGTCCGACGTGGCACAGCTCGGGCACCGGCGGCGGGTAGCGTGCAGTGAACGCCCCGGTCGAGTGTCGGGTCGCGGCGTTCCCTATGGAAGGCGGCGGCATGCCCGCTAGCTACGGACAGTTCTGCCCGGTCGCGAAGGCAATGGAGCTGCTGGATGAGCGCTGGACGCTTCTGGTGGTTCGGGAGCTGATGAGTGGCGGTCACCACTTCAACGATCTCCGACGAGGACTGCCGCGGATGTCCCCAAGCCTGCTCGCCAAGCGGCTACGAACTCTGGAGCGTGCTGGCGTCGTCGAGCGGTCAGAGGAGGGCAACCGGGTCAGCTACGAGCTGAGCCGGGCCGGCAAGGAACTGGAACCTATCGTCGAAGCGCTGGGATCATGGGGCATCCGCTGGGTCCCGGAGATCGGCGACGAGGACCTCGATCCCCACTTGCTGATGTGGGACATCCATCGAAACATCGCCGTTGACGCCCTACCCAAGGGGCGCACGGTGCTGCAGTTCGAGTTCACCGACGTGCCTTCCGGGAACAATCAGTGGTGGATCGTGGTCAGCGCCGAGGGCATCGACGTCTGCGACGCAGATCCGGGCTTCGACGTTCGCGTCGCCGTCGAGACCGGCCTGCGGACGCTCACCTTGGTGTGGCGCGGCGACCTCACCTGGGCCGCTGCCCTGCAGGCGGGCAACCTGGAGCTGCATGGTGCTTCACCAGCCCGTCGCGCGCTGCCGGGTTGGCTCAAGCTGTCTCCGCTCGCCGCGGTGCCTCGGCCGGCTCGCGGTCTCACCCGCGCGAACACCTGAAGGCCGCCTCCGGTCCCGGCGGCCGTCGCCCGTTCGGGCGACCGCCGTCCTGGGAAGAGATGGCCCGGTCTGCCGACGCGTGGATCGGTGCGACCGCACCCATAGTCGTTGGATCGGGCTGGCATCCAAGCGGAGCCCGACGAAGAGCCCAACATGCCGTTCATTCAGGTCAAGGTCGTCGAGGGGGCCAGACATGGTGTGGAAGAGTGGGCGCAGCAGGGGTCGAACCTGCGACATCTTGCTTGTAAGGCAAGCGCTCTACCGCTGAGCTATGCGCCCGTGAGAGACGGGCGATCTTCTCACACGAGGGCGCGCAGGCCCGCCGTGACGGCGACCGCGACCAGCACCGCGAGGACCACCGATCGGCCGCGCCACAGCAGCGCTCCGCCGGCCAGCATGCCGACGGTCTCCGCGCCGACATGGAGGCGATGTCCGTCGGCGAACGCCGCGGTGACGACGAGGGCGGCCAGCAGGGCCGGCGCCATGTAGGCGACCACGCGGATCACCACGTCGGGGAGGTCGCGACCACCGAGCAGCACCGGACCGGCGGCCTTCACCGCGATGGTCACGACGACACAGCCGGCGATCAGGGCCCAGGGGTTCACGACTCCTCCTCCGTCCGCCTCGGGATGCCCAGGAGCGCGGCGCTCGCCGCCGCCAGGACCGGCACGCCGGCGGGTGTGAAGGGCACCAGACTGATCGCGACGAGGGCGCCGATGGCCGCCACCGTGCGCGAGCGCGGGTCGCGGAGCTCGGCGATCACCAGGCCGAGGAAGAAGGTGGGGAACACCGCGTCCAGGCCCCAGCGGTCGGGGTCGCCCAGCAGGTCGCCGCCGTACGCGCCGACGACGGTGCCGAGCACCCACGTGACGTACTGCGGCGCGGTCGTCCCGAACAGCAGCCACCGGTCGAACGTGCCGTCGCCGTTGTTGGCCAGTGCCCAGGAGGCGTCGACGACGGTCTGGCCCTGCAGGGCGCGCTTCGCCGGTCCGCCGGGGAGCGACGGCGCGAGGGCGATGCCCATCGCCAGGAACCGGCCGTTCATCAACGCGGCCGCGGCCACGGCGGCGACCAGCGTGCCGCCGCCGGACATCACGGCCAACGCGGCGAACTGCGCGGAGCCGGCGAAGACCAGGGCCGACGTGACGACCGCCTGGATGGCGCTGAAGCCGGCCTGGCGGGCGACCACGCCGAAGGACATGGAGAGGACGAAGCCGACCGTCGCGTAGGGGATCCCGAGCCGGACGCCCCGCACGAACGACTCCCTCCCCACCGGACGCACGCTAGGCCACCGATTCGTCAGCGATCCTGCGGGTGCCGGCCGCGGGACGTCTGCTGACGAATCGACGCCACAGGGGCAGACTTCCGATCGTGATCGTGCCCCTGAGCGTCAGCGACTTCCTCGACCGCGCCGTGACCGTGTACGGCGACCGGACCGGCGTGGTCGACGAACCCGACCAGCCAGCGGCCTCCTGGGGGACGCTGACCTACCGCGAGATGGGGGAGCGGGCCAAGGCGATCGCGGCCCGCCTCGACGCGCTGGGCATCGGCTTCGGAGAACGCGTGGCGGTCGTCAGCCACAACAGCGCCCGCCTGCTGACGGCGTTCTGGGGGGTCAGCGGGTACGGCCGGGTGCTGGTCCCGGTGAACTTCCGGCTCTCGCGCGACGAGGTCGCCTACATCGTCGAGCACTCGGGCGCACGCGTGCTGTTCGTGGACCCCGAGCTCGAGGACAGCCTCCAGGACGTGGACGCGGAGTTCCGCTACGTCATCGGCGCCGACGACGACCTGATGCTGGCCGGCGTCGAGCCGAAGCCCTGGGAGCCGGACGAGAACGCGACGGCCACGATCAACTACACCTCGGGCACGACCGCCCGGCCGAAGGGCGTGCAGCTGACCCACCGCAACGTGTGGGTGGACGCCGCGACGTTCGGCTGGCACACCGCGGTCACCGACCGCGACGTCTACCTGCACACGCTGCCGATGTTCCACTGCAACGGCTGGGGCATGCCCTTCGCGATGGCCGGGATGGGCGTCCCCCAGATCGTGCTGCGCAAGGTCGACGGCGCCGAGATCCTGCGTCGCGTGGAGGAGCACGGCGTCACCATCATGTGCGCGGCACCCGCCGTGGTGGCGGCCGTGCTGGAGGCCGCTCCGTCCTGGGACGGTGAGATCCCCGGCCGCGGACGGGTGCGCATCGTGGTCGCCGGTGCGCCGCCGCCGACCCGGACGATCGTGCGGGTGGAGGAGGAGCTGGGCTGGGAGTTCATCCAGATCTACGGGCTCACCGAGACCTCGCCGCTGCTGACCGTGAACCGGTCCCGGCAGGAGTGGGACGACCTGTCCGCGGAGGATCGGGCGCACAAGCTCGTGCGCGCCGGGTCGCCCGCGGTCGGCGTGCGCCTGAAGGTCGACGACGAGGGCGAGGTGCTGGCCCGGTCGAACGTCGTGCTGGGCGGCTACTGGGAGAACCCCGAGGAGACCGAGCGGGTGCTCGACGGCGGCTGGTTCCACACCGGCGACGGCGGGGTGATCGGCGAGGACGGGTACCTCACGATCCAGGACCGCAAGAAGGACGTGATCATCACCGGTGGAGAGAACGTCTCCTCCATCGAGGTCGAGGACGCGATCTTCAGCCACCCGGACGTCGCCGAGGTCGCGGTCATCGGCGTCCCGGACGAGAAGTGGGGCGAGACGATCAAGGCGCTCGTCGTGAAGGCGGAGGGGTCGGCGCTGACCGAGCAGGAGCTGATCGACTACGTGAAGAGCAAGGTGGCGAGGTACAAGGCGCCGTCCTCGATCGAGTTCCGCGAGGTGCTTGACCGTACGGCGACCGGGAAGCTGCAGAAGTTCAAGCTGCGGGCGCCGTACTGGGAAGGTCGCGACCGGCAGGTCAACTGAGCCCCTCATCTGCCCGCATGAACCTGCGTCGTCCTGCCCTGTCCGGCGTGGCCGGTCTCGCCCTGCTCGGCTCCGGTGTCGGCGTCGGTGTTGCGGTCTCGGCGGTCCCGGACTGAGGCGAAACGCTGGTCGAGGAAGGACGAAGTAGCGGGATCGCTAGCCTCACCCCATGCCGAGCCTGAGCGACGTCGTCGACCTGGTGCACGGCTGGTACCCGCCCGACACCGCCGACGAGCACGACGCGGTGGGGCTGGTGGCGGGGGACCCCGACCAGGAGATCCGGAAGGTCCTGCTGGCGGTCGACCCGACGGTCGAGACGGCGAGGGAGGCGGCGGAGTACGGCGCGGACCTGATGCTGGTGCACCACCCGCTGTTCCTGCGTGGGGTGCACGGAGTCGCCGAGACGACGCCGAAGGGGCGCACGCTCGCGACCCTCACCCGGGCCGGGTGTGCGCTGCTGACGGCGCACACGAACGCCGACCGCGCGCACCCCGGCGTCTCCGACGCGCTGGCCGAGGCGCTGGGGTTGACAGACGTCTGTCCACTGCGGGCGGAGGGTGATCCCCTCGACAAGCTGACGGTCTACGTGCCGCTGGCCGACGCCGACCGGGTGCGCGGGGCCCTGGCCGAAGCCGGCGCCGGCCGGATCGGCGCCTACGAGCACGCGTCGTTCAGCTCGCCGGGGGAGGGTCGGTTCCGGCCGCTCGAGGGCGCGAACCCGACGATCGGCCGGGTCGGCGACCTCGAGGTCGTGGGCGAGGACCGCGTCGAGGTCGTGCTGGCCCGGCCGCTCAGGAGCAAGGTGATCCGCGCGATGCTGGCGGCCCACCCGTACGAGACGCCCGCGTGGGACGTGGTCGAGCTGGCCGACGCCGGCACGGCCTCGAGCGGCGCCGGCCGGGTCGGGGACGTCGAGCCGACGACGCTGGGGCAGTTCGCGGCCGACGTACGTCGCACGCTCCCGCAGACCCCGCGGCCGGTGCTGGCCGCGGGCGACCCGGACCGCGCCGTACGGCGCGTGGCGGTGGCCGGTGGGGCCGGGGACTTCCTGCTCGGTGACGCCCTGCGCAGCGACGCCGACGTGTTCCTCACCGGCGACCTGCGCCACCATCCCGCCATCGAGTTCGTCGAGCAGGGAGGGCCGGCCCTGGTCGACGTCTCGCACTGGGCGGCCGAGTGGACGTGGCTGCCGCACGTGCAAGCCAGGCTCGCGCAGGCGCTCGGTACGGTAGAGACCCGCGTGAGCACGATCTGTACCGACGCCTGGCGGTTCCGCGCCTGACTCGTCGGTCGAGCTTGTCGAGACCCTAGGAGCACACCCTGAAAGCCGACCCCGCGGTCCAGCGGAAGCTGCTGGACCTCCAGGAGCTCGACTCGCGCGCGGACCAGCTGCGCCACCAGCGCGGCACGCTGCCCGAGCACGACGACCTCGCCGCGCTCACCATGACGCGTCAGGACCTGGGCGACCAGGCCCGCGACGCACGGATCGTCGTCGACGACCTGACGGCCGAGCAGACCAAGGTCGACGCCGACGTCGAGCAGGTCCGCACCCGCCGCGACCGCGACCGCAACCGGATGGACCAGGGCCTGGTGAGCAACCCCAAGGACCTGGAGCGGATGCAGCACGAGATGGCCTCCCTGGAGCGCCGCATCGTCACGCTCGAGGACGAGGAGCTCGAGGTGATGGCCCGGCTCGAGGACGCCCAGCGCACCTTCGACGAGGTGACCGCCCAGCTGGCCGACGCCGAGCAGCGCAACGGTCGGGTCGAGCAGGTGCGCGACGCCAAGTACGCCGACATCGACGCCGAGCTGACCGACCTGACCGGTCGGCGCGCGCCGGTCGTGGGGGAGATGCCCGAGGACCTGCTGGCGCTCTACGACCGGCTCCGCGCCGCCAAGAACGGCGTCGGCGCCGCGGCCCTGCGCGCCCGCCAGTGCAGCGGCTGCATGCTCACCCTCGACAACGCCGAGCTCGGCAAGATCCGCGCCGCCGCCGACGACGAGGTGCTGCGCTGCGAGGAGTGCCAGCGGATCCTGGTGCGCACGGAGGAGTCCGGCCTGTGAGCGACCGCGCGCCGTCGTGATCGAGGCCGACGGCGGCTCGCGCGGCAACCCGGGCGACGCGGCGTACGGCGCCGTGCTCAAGGACGCCGACACCGGTGCGGTCATCGCCGAGGACGGCACCCGCATCGGCATCGCCAGCAACAACGTCGCGGAGTACCGCGGCCTGATCGCCGGCCTCGAGCTCGCCGCGGACGCACGCGCCGGGCGCCGACGTCGAGGTCCGGATGGACTCGAAGCTCGCGGTCGAGCAGATGTCGGGCAACTGGAAGATCAAGCACCCCGACATGAAGCGGCTGGCGTCGCAGGCCAAGGACCTGGCGCCGCAAGGCACGACGTACACCTGGATCCCGCGCGAGCAGAACAAGCACGCCGACCGGCTCGCCAACGAGGCCCTGGACGGCAAGCGCAGCGGCGTGACCGTCGCGGGGCTCGACACCGAACGGGGCAGCGAGGAGGCCCCGACCGAGGTGACCGAGGCCGCGTCGGAGGGCGAGCCGCGGTGGATGGCCTGGCGCCGTCAGGTGCAGACGACGCTGATCCTCGTGCGTCACGGCGTCACCGAGCACACCGTGCAGAAGCGCTTCTCCGGCGGCGCGTCCAGCGCCGACCCCGCGCTGAGCGAGGAGGGCCGCGCCCAGATCCGCGGCGTGGCCGAGTGGCTGGCGCCGCTCGCGGAGCGGGTGGACGCGGTCGTGGCCAGCCCGGTACGTCGCGCGCACGAGTCCGGCGAGATCCTCGCCGAGCGCCTCGGCCGCGCCGTCGAGGTCGAGCCCGGCTTCGCGGAGATGGACTTCGGCACGTGGGACGGGCTGACGTTCGACGAGGTCGCCCAGCAGTACCGCGCCGATCTCGACGCCTGGGTCGGCACCACCGACGTGCGGCCGGGCGGCGGGGAGTCGCTGGCCATGGTCCGCGAGCGCGTGCTCGACGCCCTGGACCGGGTGCTGGAGAGGCACACCGGGCGGACGGTCGTCGTCGCCAGCCACGTCACGCCGATCAAGGTGGTCGTCGCCGAGGCGATCGGGGCGCCGCTCACCTCCCAGTTCCGGATGGAGCTGCGGCCGGCTTCGGTCACGGTCGTCTCGTTCTTCACCCCGCCCGGCGACGGACCGCTCCCGCCCCGGGACCAGCGGCACGCCTCGATGCGCGCCTTCAACACCCTGGCTCCTGGAGTCGACCTGCTGGACGAGTCGACGCGCTGGTAGCTCCTGGTCGCTACCGGGGGACGGCGACCACGTTGACGGCCACCCGGCCGACGTCCATGGTGACCGCCGCGTTGGTCGGGTTGCGGCAGCCCAGCCCCACGTCGTGGCTGCCCGGCTGGACGACCACGGTGCCGGAGACGGGCAACGTCGCCTCGTCGGTCTGCTCGATGCGGATCCAGGACTGCGGGAGCACGGTCGAGCCGTCGACGGTCAGCGCGCACACGAGCCGGCCCTTGAACGGGGTGGCGCTCGTCTCGGCGGCCTGGACGTAGAGCGCGCCGTTGATGACCAGCGTGGCCGCCCGGTTGACCACGATCGGCCCGCCGCCGTTGGCCGCCAGGCTGCCCAGCGCGACCGATGCGTCCTGCGCCACCGGGACGTCGCTGCTCGGGTAGGCTGTCCAGCCGCCGCCGAGCACGGGCGAGGCCAGGTCGTCGTAGCCGACCGAGGACCCCACGATCTTGCTGCCGTCGACGCTGTTGGCCGACAGCTCGTTGCGGCCGATCGTGCCGTCGGCGATGGTGGCGAAGTCGACCGAGCCGTTGGCCAGGTCGGAGTGCTTGACCTGACCGGGCTTGATCTTCGAGGACGTCACGAGGTTCTTGTCCAGGTCCGCGGTCTGGATCGACTTGTCCCTGATCTGCGGCGAGCCCACCGAGTTCTTGGCGAGGTGGGGCGCGATGGCGGAGTACGCCGGTGGGGCCAGCGCCGCGGTGAGCGCGAGCGAGGCGATGACGAGGGCGGCGGACGGTCGTGGCATGCCGCCATCCTGCTAGACCTCGCGGACGACGACGTCGACCTGGGTCCCGTGACGACCCAGGGGACCGACCTCGGCGTGCCAGCCGAGCCGGTCGAGGGTCGCGGCGAGCCCGCGCACCGAGCCGGGGTTGGCGCCGTCCTCGAGCAGGTCGCGGACCAGCCGGCCCTTGGTCGCCTTGTTGAAGTGGCTGACGACCGTGCGCCGGCCCCCCGACTCGTGCAGCACGCGGACGGTGACCACGCGACGGGCGAGGTCGGCGGCGGGCCGCCAGAACGTGGCGTACGTCGTGGAGCGCAGGTCGACCACCAGCCCGGTCCCCGCCGCGGCCCGGACGACCGGGTCGAGCTCGTGGCGCCAGACGCCGGCCACGGCACCGAGGCCGGGCAGGGAGGCGTCACCGGAGAGCCGGTACGCCGGGATCCGGTCGCCGGGCCGGACCAGCCCGAAGACCGACGAGACCACCGCGACCCGGCTGGTGGCGCGGCGGCGGGCGTCGGCCGGAAGGTGGGGCAGCGCGAGGGCGTCGTACAGGACGCCCGTGTAGACGTGGTCCGCGCGTGCGGTGGGTGCCTCGGGCAGGCCGGCGTTGCGGGCGACGAGGTCGGCCAGGCCCGGAGGGAGGCCGAGGGAGGCGCGGGCCCGTTCGGCATCCCCGCGGCACAGGTCGACGAGCGCGTCGAGGACCGCCTGGCGAGGTGCCGTCAGCTCCGGGAACGAGAGACCGGCCAGATCCAGCGACCTGCCCCGCCGGGCCGGGGTCTTGCCCTCGCTCGGTGGCAGCAGGATGAGCACCGCGACAGGCTAGTGGTGGTGGGTCCGCTCACGAGCCGGACACCACCACGTTCGCGGTCCGAGTGTCACCCGCCAGTAGGGTCGGGACATGGCCGCCAGCCGTGTCGTCCACGTCACCAGCACCGACGACGGTGCTGCCTCCCAGGACTTCCGCGACGGCATCGCGCAGATCCAGGAGGAGCTCCAGGTCGTCCCGGACTTCCCCGCGGAGGTGCTGGCCGCGGCCGAGGCCGCCGCCGTTCACCCGCGCCTCCCGGACCTCGACCGCACCGAGCTGCCGATGATCACCATCGACCCGCCGACCTCGCGGGACCTCGACCAGGCCATGCACATCGCCCGCGACGGCGACGGGTACGTCGTGTCGTACGCCATCGCCGACGTCGCGGCGTTCGTCAGTCCCGGCGACCCGGTCGACCTCGAGGCCAACAAGCGCGGCATGACGCTCTACGGCGCCGACTCGAAGATCCCGCTGCACCCGCAGTCGCTGTCGGAGGGCGCTGCCTCGCTGCTGCCCGACCAGGTGTGCCCGGCGCTGCTGTGGACCATCAAGGTCGACGAGACCGGCGAGGGCACCGACGTCCACGTGGAGCGGGCGCGGGTGAGGTCGCGGGCCAAGCTCGACTACGCCGGCGTGCAGAAGTCCATCGACGACGGATCCGCCGACGAGTCCCTGATGCTGCTCAAGGAGGTCGGCGAGCTCCGGCTGGCCCGCGAGGCCGCGCGCGGCGGGGTGTCGCTGCCGCTCCCCGAGCAGGAGGTCAGCATCGAGGGCGACGTGTGGCACCTGGAGTTCCGCGCGCAGATCCCGGTCGAGCAGTGGAACGCCCAGATCTCGCTGCTGACCGGCATGGCTGCCGCGTCCCTCATGGTCTACGCCCGGGTCGGCCTGCTGCGCACCCTGCCGCCGCCGGACCCGCGCGACGTCCAGCGCCTGCACCGCACCGCTCGTGCGCTCGGCATCGACTGGCCGGCCGAGATGCTCTACCCCGACTTCGTGCGCACGCTCGACCCCTCGAAGCCGACCCACGCGGCGATGGTCACCGCGTGCACCCGGCTGCTGCGTGGCAGCGGCTACGTGGGGTTCGTGGGGGAGGTACCCGACCAGCCCGAGCACGCCGCGCTCGCCTCGGAGTACGCCCACGTCACCGCTCCCTTGCGCCGACTCGGGGACCGGTACGCCGGCGAGATCTGCGTCGCCCTCTGCGCCGGCGAGGAGGTGCCGTCGTGGGTGCTCGACCGGCTGGGCGAGCTGCCGCAGACCTTGCAGAAGGCGGACCAGCTCTCCCATCGCTACGAAGGCGCGGTCATCGACCTCGTCGAGGCCGGCGTGCTGCGGCACCGCGTCGGGGAGACCTTCGAGGGCGTCGTCGTCGACGTCGACGAGAAGGACGACAAGCGGGGCACCATCACCGTGCAGGACCCCGCCATCGAGGCACGCCTCACCGCCGCCGAACCCCTCCCGCTCGGGAACGAGGTCACCGCGGAGCTGACCGAGGCCGACCTCGGGTCCCGCCGCGTGGGGTTCACGCTCGAGGCCTGACCGGCCGGTTCACGCCAGGAGGCGGGCGCTCCACGACGGCTCGTACGCCGGGTGCGAGCCGTAGCCGTACAGCAGCACCCGCAGCTCGCCCCGTGCCGGCAGCCGCCCGGCGCCCAGGGTGCGCAGGAGGTCGTCGATCGCGGCGACCTGGGCGGCCATGCCCGGCCGCCGCAGGGTCGGGTCGCGGACCTCGTCGCGCGACCAGACGCGCGCCAGGTCCTCGGTCAACCGGTCGGTGAGGAACCCGACCAGGTCCTCGTGGTGGCCGGTCCTGCGTCGTACGGGGTCGTGGCTGTTGCCCATCGTGCTCATCCCTCGCGAGCTCGTCGTGGCCAGGACGGACGTCCCGGTCCGAAGGCAGGTCTTCGGACTCGTGGGCGTGTCGTGCCATCTCTGGCAGGACTCCTAGTGGGCGTCGCTTCCCAGGTCCCGCGGACCCAGTGCACGTGACGCCGGTCGTTCCCACTCACCGCTGCGGGGCAGTCCCGGACTCTCACCGGGTTCCCTCTTGCGAGGACCGGTCCTCAGGACCGGTCCAACCTTCGTGCCCGGCAGTCTAGGGGAGCGACGTCCGCGGATCTGGGCAGGCGTGCCGCTGCGCGGGGCTTCGGGTTGCGACCGCTGTCCGCCGCCGCGGCCAAGCCCCTTGTCGCTCCGCCACCATGCCCGCGTCGACGGCCACGAGTCACGGTCCGGGGGTGAGGAGGAAGCTCCCGGTGGTCGAGGAGGGCGGCAGCGCCTGTCACGAAGCCTCGGCCCGGGATGGCGCGCCGGTCGAGGACGGGGGCGCCTGGACGCGACGGCAAAATCTGCGTCGATGTTCCCGAGTCTGCGATGCCGCGCGGGCTCGCGTGGCACGCTGATCGCGGCTCCCGACGACCCCCCACGCACGGGAGCCGGAGGCGAGGGCGGACGTCCCGGTTCGACGAGCCGGGCCGTGACCGCCCTCGCCTCGCCAGTCACCGAGCCGCCCGCTCCCGATGCAGACGGGAGCGGGCGTCTCGGCGTCCTCGGTCGTGTGGTGCCGCCATGACGCTCAGGCGATGCGGCGACCGGTCTCCGGGTCGCGGCGGCGGATCGGCTGCCGGACGATGCCGTGCCGGACCGCCCACATCACGGCCTGCGACCGCGAGGACGCCCCGATCTTGCGGTAGGCGCTGCGGATGTAGGACTTGATCGAGTTGACGCTGAGCGAGAGCGTCGCGGCGATCTCGAGGTTGGTCAGGCCCGCGGCGATGAAGCCGACGACCTCGAGCTCGCGCGGGGTCAGGCCCGCCCCGAGGGCGCGGTCGGGGGAGTCGGAGTCGGCGGGCCGGACGACCGTCTCGCCGGCCGCCACCGCGCGCAGGGCATCGGCCAGCTCGTCGGAGGAGAGCAGCTTGGACAGGCAGCCG
Organism: uncultured Actinomycetota bacterium; assembly: GCA_963782035.1. Taxonomy (GTDB): domain Bacteria; phylum Actinomycetota; class Actinomycetes; order Propionibacteriales; family Nocardioidaceae; genus Nocardioides. Next base: position 46,065 of record CAWAIW010000057.1, on the reverse strand, counting down.
ACGGCGCCGTGGTCCAGGGCGACGGCCACCATCTCGGCCGGCAGCTGCCACGAGTACACGACGAACCTCCCGCCGGCCGGCCGGGTCGCCAGCCGCTGCAGCAGGTCCTCGGACAGCGGCAGCCGGCCGAAGGTGTCGTGCAGGGTCACGTCCACGAACGTGGCCAGCCCGCCACCGGGGCTGGAAGGCACCAGGGTCAGGTCGTCGTACGGCGCGAGCATCGCCTCGAGCCCCCGCGTCACCAGCTCCGACTCGCCGGCGAGGGCGACCCGCACGGGAGAGAGGGCCGGGTCGTTCGTGTGCGTCATGGCGTGGAGGTACCCGATGTGGCGATCTCGACGCCTCCGGCCCGATCGCCCCTCCGGGCGTGGTCGCCGCGGCGGGCGCTGCGTACGGTCAAGGGATGGACGACAACTCCGAACCGACCGATCTGCAGGACTCCACGCCCGGGTCGTCCGGGCCCGAACGCGCGTCCGGCGAGATGGGTGTGAGCAGCGAGCGGACCGGGAGCACCGGACCGGGCCAGCACGCGACCGACGGCCTCAAGGACACCTCGGTCGTCGCCGACGACGTCCCCCGCGACGACCTGCCGCCGGAGCAGCGTCCGGACGTCGAGGAGGAGAACCCCGACGGCGTCGAGCCGAAGGCGGGGTACCCGTCCCTCGACCCACGCAGCGGGTCCTGACGCCGGTCGGGTCCTACATGGCCGCCTCGACCGCCGCGAGTGCGTCCTCGAGGTGCGCGGCCAGCGAGCGGGGGGTCTCGGCCACGGCCACGGCACCGGCGTCGCGCAGCTCCGCCTCGGAGTAGCCGCCGGTCAGCAGCCCCACGCACGGGATGCCCGCGCGGCTCGCGGACTCGACGTCCCAGACCGCGTCACCGACCAGGAAGGCCTCGTGCGACCCGACTCGTTCGAGGGCCCGCTCCACGAGGTCCGGTGCCGGCTTGCTCGGTCCCTCCGAGCCCGCGACGACCGCCTCGATCAGGTGGGCGCCCTCCACCAGGCCGAGCAGCTTCTCGGTGGTGCCCGGCTGCGAGGAGCTGGCGAGCACGAGGCGCAGCTCTGCGTCGTGGCAGGCGCGGATCAGCTCCTCGGCGCCCTCGAGCTGGTGCACCTCCGCAAACCTGGCCTCGAAGTGCGCGTCGTGTCGCTCGCGGACCACGTCCCCGATCGCCACCTCTGCCGCATCGCCGGCCATGGCCGCGACGAGACGGTCGCCGCCCATGCCGATGGCCCGGTGCAGGCGGTACGTCGGGACGTCGAGGCCGACCTCGCGGAACGCCTCGCGCCAGGCGACGGCGTGCACGTACACCGAGTCGACCAGGGTGCCGTCGAGGTCCAGGACCGCGACCTGGGGATGCGTCACGACCGCACCGTACCCAGGGGTCGGCGTCGCATGAGTCGCCGAGCTGCGGGTACTTGCGCGGCATGTGGATCCTGCTCCCTGTCGCGATCGTCGCCGCCATCGTGATCGCGTGCCTGCCGCTGCGGACGCCGCCGCGGCACCGGGCCGAGGGCGACGGCACCGTCGCGCCGGCCGGGCACACGAGGAGCTGAGACCACGCAGGCGTAGCCATGTCACCCGCCAGGGTGATATCGGTGCAGACCGCTTCCGCGCTACTTTCATGGGACGAACACGAGTCGTCGCGACCCGCGACATCGACCCGGTTCGGACCTGCTGCCCGGACCCCCGCGGTAGGCCCTGCTCTCTGTTTCGAGGGATGACGCATGCCCAGCACGGACACGGTCGGCGCACGCCTGCCCACGCCCCACCTGACCCCCATGTCTCCCGACGACGCCCGGCGCCAGGCCACCGAGGCGGCCTTCGAGCGCTGTGCCGCGACCACGGACCCCGAGGTACGTCGCCTCGCCCTGGAGGACGCCGTCCTGGCCAACCTCGGCCTCGCCCGCGGGCTGGCCGCCGCCCACCGGGACAAGGGCATCCCGCGCGAGGACCTGGAGCAGGTCGCCTGCACCGCCCTGGTCGCCGCGGCCGCCAGGTTCCGCCCCGAAGAGGGACGCGACTTCCTGTCCTTCGCCGTGCCGACCATCCGCGGTGAGCTCAAGCGGCACTTCCGCGACTGCGGCTGGACGGTCCGCCCGCCGCGCCGCGTGCAGGAGATCCACCTGCGCGTCCTCGCGACCCGCGACCGTCTCGCCAAGGACCTCGACCGCCGGCCGACGGCCGCCGAGATCGCCACCCACCTGGATGAGGCCGAGCAGCACGTCGCCGAGGCTCTCCGCCTCGACGGCTGCTTCGTGCCGACGTCGTTGGACCAGAGGCTCGGCGACGGGACGGTCACCATCGGCGACCTCCTTCCCGATGCCGACTCCCGGGAGCAGGAGGCTGCGGAGGCCCGGGCGATCCTCGCCCCCGCCGTACGCGACCTGCAGGCCCGGGACCGCTACGTCCTCCGCCTCCGGTACTTCGACGGGCTCACCCAGCAGGAGATCGGCGCGGAGCTGGGGGTCACCCAGACGCAGGTGTCCCGCATCCTCACGCGCGTGACGGACCAGCTGCGGGCGCGCCTGGTGGAGACTCCGGAGCCGATCGCCGGCTGACGGCCCGTCAGGCTCCGCGAGGCAGGGTCAGCACGAACCTGGCGCCGCTGCCGCCCTCCGGTGGCTGGTACTCCGCCTCGCCGCCGTGGCGGCGCGCGATCTGGCGCACGAGGTAGAGGCCGAGTCCCGTCGCCCGGTGCCGACCCGCGCTCGCGAACATCCCGAAGAGTCGGGAGGTCAGCTCCTCCGGGACGCCGCCGCCCGCGTCGGCCACACAGATGGTGACGACGTCGCCCTCGACCGTCGCCGTGACCAGGACGGGCGGCGTGCCGTGCCGTACGGCGTTGTCGATGAGGTTGTCGAGCGACTGGTCCAGCCGCACGGCGTCGACGTTCACCGTGACCCCGGCCGGTACGTCACCCTCGATGGCCGCGTCGGGGTTGAGGCCCCTCGCGCGCGTCACCGCGGAGCTGAGCGCGACCGCGAGGTCGACCTCCACGCGCTCCAGGTCGAGTGTCTCCGCGTGCAACCGTGACGCGGTCATCAGGTCAGCGGCCAGCCGGTGCAGGCGTCGGGCGCTGCCGCGGATGCCGTCGAGGACGTCGGTCCGGTCCGACCCTGAGAGCTCGGACCACGACCGCTGCAGCAGGCCGGCGGAACCGTCGATCACCGCCGCCGGGTTCCGCAGCTCGTGCGCGGTGAGGGCCAGCACCTCGGTCTGCTGGAACATCAGGTCCTGGAGCTCCTGCTCGTGGTTGCGCTGGTCGGTGCGGTCGCGGGTCACCTTCGCGAACCCGATGTGTCGGTGCTGGTCGTCGAAGACCGGGCTGATGACGACGCTCGCCCAGAAGCGGCTGCCGTCCTTGCGGACCCGCCAGCCCTCCTCGGCCATCTGCCCGTCGTGCAGGGCGACGCGCAGGTTGCGCTCCGGATGCCCGTCCTCCTGCTCGTCGGGGAGGTAGAAGATCCGGAACGACCGGCCGAGGACCTCGTCGGCTTCGTAGCCCTTGATCCGCTGGGCGCCGGCGTTCCAGCTGATCACGTTGCCGTCCACGTCGAGCAGGAAGATGGCGTACTCCCCGACCCCACGCACCAGCAGCCGGAACTTCTCCTCGCTGCGGCGCAGGTCCTCCACGGTCGCTCGCTGGCGGGTGATGTCCTGCACCTGCGCGAACAGGTAGAGGACCTGGCCGTCGTGGTCGCGGATCGGCGCCAGCGTGACCTGCACCATCCCTGTCGGAGGTTCGTCGCGGTGGTGGGGGAGGTCGTGCTCGAAGAACGCGACGTCCTCCCCGCGCGTGGCGATCGCGTCGAGGCCACGGTCCAGGTCGTCGCCGCGACCCGACATGAGGCGGCCGTAGTCCTCGCCCACGAGCTGGTCGGGGGTGGAGGAGACGAGCTCGGCGAGGGCATGGTTGGCGCGCACGATCCGGCCCGCGACCGTCAGGGTGGCCATGCCGATGGCCGCCTGGTCGAAGAGGTCGCGGAAGGACGCGGTGTGCTGGTCCAGCACCTGCTGAGCCTCCTGCGTCGCGGCCACTTCGGGAGAGACGGGTAGGTCGGTCAGCCGCATCTGGCTGCGAGCGTGCTGGGCGGCCTCTTGGGCGTCGGCGTGGAAGAGCGCAGCGAGGCGCACCGGCACCTGGTCCAAGGGGGTGGACTTCTCGACGAAGGCGGCCGCCCCGAGCTCGCGTGCGCGGACGGCGAGCTGGACGTCCTCGAAGCCGGTGAACATGACGACCGAGGTGTCGGGACACAGGGCGCGGACGGCCGGGAGGGCCTCCAGCCCGTCCATCTTCGGCATCGACGTGTCGAGGAGCATCAGGTCCGGCTGGTGCCGGTAGGCCAGGCCGATGGCCTCCTCACCGTCGGCGCCTTCGGCGACGACCTCGAAGAGGCCGGACGCCTCGAGCGTGTGCCGGACCAGGCGGCGTACGTCGGCGGAGTCGTCGACGATCACCACGCGCAACCTGGGGACGTCCACGGTGACAGGTTCCCACCTCGGCGACTTTCGATGCGTCGGGCCGATCGACGCGTAGCCTGACCGCATGGCCGATCACCGCGTCGAGGCGTCGCGGGTGGTCGCGGTCGCGCCCGCCGTCGCGTTCGAGCGGCTGCTGTCGGCCCCGCAGGAGCGGGTCTTCGCGCGCCGGTTCGCCCTGTTCCCGGCGATCCGGGAGGTCACCGACGCCCCGGACGCGTGGGACCACGTGGGCCAGGGCCGCACCCTGGTGCTCGCCGATGGCGCACGACTGCACCAGACGATCACGGGGGTCGACCCTCCGCACGGCTACACCTACGTCCTCGACGACATCCACGGCAGGCTGGGCCCGTTCGTCAGCACGGTCGACGGGGCCTGGACGGTCGCGCCCGAGGGTGACGGCTCGCGGATCGGCTGGGCGTGGACGATGCACCCCAAGGGCAACGCCTCGCCGGCGCGGCTGACCATGACGGTGATCGGCCGGATGTGGAAGGGGTACGCCGACCGCGCACTCGGCGAGCTCGAGAAGATCCTGACCACGTCATAGGGCGTGTGCGCCGCACCTCCGCGCGGCGAGCACCGCCAGGCTGCGGGTCGTGCGGAGGAGCTCGTCCACGTCGACCCGCTCGCGCGGAGCGTGGGCGTACCTCACGTCGCCGGGGCCGTAGTGCAGCGTGGGGATGCCGCCGAGGCCGGCGTAGAGCCGCAGGTCGCTGCCGTACGGCGCGGCCGCGACCGCCGCGTTCCGGCCCTCGGTGTCCTGGACGGCGCCGAGGACGTCGGCGACCAGCGGGTGCGCCGGGTCGATGCTCCCGCTGGCGAACTGCCCACCGGTCCAGGACACCTCGACCGGGTGGTCGGCCAGCCACGGGTCACGGCGGGCGGCGTCGGCGACGGCGTCCTCGAGCGCCGTACGGGCGGCCTCGGGAGGCTCGCCGAGCCGCACGCCGAGCCGGCCCTCGGCGAGGAGGAGGTCGGGCACGCTGCTCGCCCAGTCGCCGGCCGTCACCCGTCCGATCGAGATCGGGTAGGGCAGCGGGTTGCCGGCGAAGAGGGGGTCCGGGTCCGCGTTTCGCTCCCACTCGAGCCGGGTCAGCGCCGCGTGGACGGGCAGGAAGGCGTCCACCGCGCTGTGCCCGCTGAGCCGGACGCTGGCGTGGGCCGCGCGACCCGTCACGGCCAGCCGGAAGGTGAGGGCGCCGGCGTTCGCGACGACGACCCGGCCACTGGTGGGTTCGGAGATCACCGCGACCTCCCCGCCGTGCCCCCGCAGCAGGGTGGCGAAGGCGCCCAGCCCGCCGTCCTCCTCGCTCACCACGGAGTGCAGCGCGAACGGCCGCTCGAGGGTCACGCCCGACCTCGCGAGCGCCGTCGCCACCGCGAGGTTGGCGGCAACCCCGGCCTTCATGTCGCACGCGCCACGCCCGTGCACCGCACCGTCTCGGATCGTCCCGCTCCACGGGTCGTGGTCGCGCCACTGGTCCAGGTCCCCGGTGGGCACGACGTCGACGTGCCCTTGGAGGACGAGAGCCGGAGTGCCGGAGGGGCCGAGCACGCCCACCACTCCGTGCCCCTCGGTCCGCGGTGCCTCCGTCCCCGGGTGCTCCGGGTGGGCCGCCAGGTCGTGCAGGTCCAGCGCCCAGGCGTCGACGTCGAAACCGAGGGCCGCGAGATACGTCGCGTGCCGGTCCTGGAGGTCCGACTCGGCGTCCGTGCCGGTCACGCTCGGGAACCGGATCAGGTCGACCAGCTCCTGGACGACGGCCCGCTCGTCGATCGCGTCGAGCACGCGGCGCTCGGCGGCGGTGAGCTCGCCGACGCTCACGGCGCCAGGTCCTTGAGCCGGTCGACGAGAGAGTCCTTGACCGCTTGGGTGACGGCGGCGTTGACCTGCTCGTTGATGCCGTGCTGGTCGTCGAGGTCGTCCAGCACCTGGCGCAGGTCGAGGTCGGCGATCGTCCGGTCGAGCACGTCGTCGGTCTTGAGGGCGGCGTCGATCACCGCGTCGGGAAGGGCGCGGATCGCGGCCTCGAGGAAGCCGTTGAGGTCGGCGTTGTCGAGGGCCTCGTCGACCAGGTCGGAGGCGGGCGGCAGGGTGCCGTCGTCCTTCATCCGTTGCACGGCGCCGAGCAGCCCGGCGCGCAGGGCGTCGATCTCGGCGTCCGAGCGAGGTCCCGGCTGGGCGAGCTCGAGGGTCAACGCCTCGCGGCTGAGGTGCAGCCGGCAGGCCGCGCCGTCGATCCCGAGCAGGACCAGTCGCTCGGTGAGCGCATCCATGCCGGTGGCCTGCGAGGTGACCGTGCGGGCCACGCAGGGGTCGGCGGTGTGGGTCGGCTCGAACGTCCCGCCGCCGTGGGTGAGCTGGACCGCCAGCACACCGCCGACGAGGACCAGGGCGAGCGCCGGCAGCCCGGCCGAGGCCGCTCTCATGTCGTGACCCGCCGTCGGGGGACGGCCACGGTGAGCAACGCCAGCAGGGCGAGGCCGGCGCCGATGAGGAAGGAGTCGCGGAAGGCGCGGGTGGCCGCGCTCTGCACCTGACGGTTCAGGTCGACCTCGAGCCGGGCCGCGGCGGCGCGTTCGTCGGGGGCGAACTCCAGCTCGGCGAAGGCCCGGTGCAGGTCGGGGACGCGTCCCCGCTGCGAGGTCAGCTCACGGCTCAGCGCCTTGGCCACGGCGATCTTGTCGTCGGGGCGCAGGGGAGCATCCAGCACCAGGGCCGCGATGGCCTCCTGGGCAGGTACCTGGGCGTCCTGGAGGTCGGCGGTGAAGACCGGCGTCAGGATCGCGAGGCCGATGACCACGCCGAAGTGACGAGCGCCGATCGTCCAGCCCGCGTGCTGGATGCGGGGGAGCCGCATCCCCATGGCCTGCGAGGTCAGCCGGTCGACGGTCAGCCCGAGACCCAGGCCCACCAGCGCCTGGGGTGCGATCGTCCAGGCCAGCTCGGCCGAGGGCGGGACCGCCAGTCCGGCCAGGCCCCCGGCGATCAGGAAGCACCCGGCGCCGACCTCGACCGCGGGGGGTGGCCTCAGCAGCCGGGCCAACGGGCGGGAGGCGAGCGCGGCGACGGGCACGACCGAGACCGTGAGCGCGGCCGTCGCCGGCGACCGGTGCCAGCCCTCCACGAGGAGCAGCACGAGCAGGAACAGCGCGGCGGTCAGGGCCGCGGACAGGAGAGCGAGCGTGAGGTTCGGTCGTACGGCGGGCCGGTGCCGGTCCGCGACCGGCTCGGGGACGACGGTGACGGCCAGGGCGGCCGGCACCGCGAGCACCGCGAACGGCACCTGCACGACGAAGATGGCCTGCCAGGAGAACGCGTCGGTGAGCAGGCCGCCGGCGACCGGCCCCGTGGCGGTGCCGACCACCCCGGCGGTGACCCATGCGGTGACCCCGCGCCGTTCCCCGCGTCTCGCGACCAGCAGCTCCAGGCAGCCGACCAGAGCGAGCGCGCCGCCCAGCGCCTGCACGCACCGCGCCACGACCAGGCCCTCGATCGAGCCGGCCAGCGCGCACCAGGCCGACGACAGGGCGAACACCGCGATGCCGACCGCGGTGAAGACCCGCGGCTGACCCCGGGTCAGGCTCATGGCGACCGGCACCGCGCCCAGCCCCAGCACCAGGTTGAAGGCGATGAGCACCCACGCGACCTGGCCGACCGAGGCGTCCAGGTGCCGGAGGATGTCGGGTAGGGCGAGGGTGACCACGGCCGAGTCCGCGAGCACCAGGGCGACGGTCACCGCCAGGAGCGGGGCCACGGCACGACGCACCGGCCTATCCAATCAGCCGGGATCCGCCTGGAGCTCGGCGAGCAGGGCGACGACGCGCCGGCGGATCTCGTCGCGGATCGGCCGCACGGCCTCGGCGCCGAGACCGGCGGGATCGTCGAGCACCCAGTCCTCGTACCGCTTGCCCGCGTAGTAGGGGCACGCGTCACCGCATCCCATGGTCACGACGACGTCGGCGGTCCGGACCGCGGAGTCGGTGAGGAGCCGGGGTTGCCGGCCGGCGATGTCGATGCCGACCTCGGCCATGACCTGGACGGCCACGGCGTTGATCTCCTCGGCCGGCTGGGAACCGGCCGACAGGACGTCGACGTCCTCGGCCGCGAGGTCCTGGAGGAATCCGGCGGCCATCTGGGACCGGCCCGCGTTGTGGACGCAGACGAAGAGGACGGCGGGGCGTTGTTTCACGAGGCGATCTCCCTGGTCGGGTGCAGGAGGGTGAGCAGGGCCAGGCCGGCCACACCGCCGGCGACCTGTGCCGCCACGAAGGGCGACACCGAGCCGGGAGCCACACCGGCGAACGTGTCGGACAGGGTGCGGGCGACGGTGACGGCCGGGTTCGCGAAGCTGGTCGAGCTGGTGAACCAGTACGCCGCGGTGATGTAGCCGCCCACGGCGTACGCCGTCGTCGCCGGACGGTGGGCGCGAGACGTGCCGAAGACGACCACGACCAGCCCGGCCGTGGCCACGACCTCGGCGAGCAGGGTGCCGGAGCTCGCGCGGTGATGACCGGAGAACGTGACGGCGTCGAGGTCGAACATCAGGTTGGCCAGCACGCAGCCGGCGAGACCACCGAGCAGCTGCGCCGCACCCGCACCGACGGCCTCCTTCGTCGTGACCAGGCCCAGCGCGCGCTCGACGGCGGTGACGACCGGGTTGAAGCTGGCCGAGACCGGTTGCAGGGCGAGGATCAGTGCGACGAGCGCCGCGCCGGTGACGATGCTGTTGGCGAGCAGCTGGAGGCCGACCTCCCCCGGGAAGAGACGTTCCGCGGCGATGCCCGAGCCCACGACGGCCATCACCAGGAACGCGGTCCCGACCGCCTCCGCGGTGAGCCGGCGAGCGAGCTCGATCTCGTGTTCCTCCCCGCCGAGAGCGGCGGTCACCCGGCGACACCGCCGAGGAGCGTGCCGAGATCCTCCAGGGCGCGGGCGTTGAGGCGGTAGTAGACCCAGACGCCACGCTTCTCGCGGTCCAGGAGCCCGGCGCCGTGGAGCTGCTTGAGGTGGTGGCTGATGGTGGGCTGGGAGAGGTCGAAGGCGTCGTTCAGGTCGCAGACGCACGCCTCGCCGTCGGCGTGCGAGGCGACGAGCGACAGCAGACGCAGTCGGACGGGGTCCGCGAGCGCCTTGAGCAGCAACGAGATCCGCTCGGCCTGCTGGGCGTCGAGAGGCTTCTTGGTCAGCGGTGCGCAGCAGGCGACCGTCTGCACGGGCGTCAGCTGGATCAAGGACTTCGACACCTGTCGATATTGACAGACGTCGATGTCAGGAGGCAAGGTCAGGACATCGACATTCGTCTATCTCTCAACCAGGAGGATCCATGTCCCGCGTCCAGCTGGCCATCAACGTCGACGACCTCGAGGCCTCGATCGCCTTCTACAGCAGGCTCTTCGCGACCGAACCGGCCAAGGTCCGCGCCGGCTACGCGAACTTCGCCGTCGCCGAGCCACCGCTCAAGCTCGTCCTCATCGAGAACCCGGGCGCGGGCGGCTCGCTCAACCACCTCGGGGTCGAGGTCGAGGACGTCGAGATGGTCGACGCCATCCAGACCCGTCTGGCCACGGACGGGCTGGCCTCGGTCGACGAGCGCGCCACCACGTGCTGCTACGCCCTCCAGGACAAGTTCTGGGTGCAGGGCGCGCCGAACGGCGAGTCGTGGGAGATCTACACCGTGCTCGGTGACAGCGCCACGCCCAACGGCGAGGCCGAGGGGCAGGCGTGCTGCACGGACCTGCTGATCGAGCCGTCGCCGGGCCAGGCCGCCGCGTCGCAGGCACCCTAGTCTGGCGCGGTCGGCACCGCGCGCGGGCGGGGAGGAGGCGCTCATGATCCGGCAGCGCTGGGGCAGCGCCTCCCTCGAGGACGGCACGAGGATCGCCTACGCCCTGACCGGCAGCGGGCCGCCCCTGGTCGTCGTACCCGGGTGGCTGAGCCACCTCGAGCTGGGCTGGTCGATCCCGGCCGAGCGGATGTTCCACGAGGCGTTGTCGTCGGGGCGGACGCTGGTGAGGTACGACCGCCCGGGCTGCGGGCTCTCCGACCCGTACGACGGACCGCGCACCATCGAGCTCGAGCTGGCCACCGTCCGCGCCGTGACCGACGACGTCGGCGCGCCGTCCTTCGATGTGTTCGGCTGGTCGCTCGGCGCGGCCGTGGCGGCGCGGTGGGCCGCGGACCATCCCACGACGGTCGACAGGCTCGTCCTGTACGGCAGCTGGGCCACCGGCTCAGCCATCGGAGACGAGGACAGCCGGCGGCACGTGGTCGGCCTGCTCGCCAGCCACTGGGGGCTCGGCTCCGACCTGCTCACCGACCTCTTCGCGCCGGAGGCCGACGCGGGCACGCGACGTGCGCTGGCGCAGTACCAGCGGGCAGCCTCCTCGGCCGACACCGCCGTCGCGCTGCTGCGCCTCGCCTACGACCTCGACGTCACCGAGGCGCTGACGCGGATCTCGGCGCCGACGTTGGTGCTCCACCGTCGCGGGGACCGGGCGGCTCCGATCGCACAGGGCCGGGCGGTCGCCGCCGCGATCCCCGGCGCCGCGCTCGTGGAGCTCGACGGCCGCTCGCACCTGCCGGCGTTCGGCGATGTCGACGCCGTGGTCGACCGGGTCCGGCGCTTCCTCGGCCTGCCCCGGTTGCGCCGGTCGGTCCCGACCAGCCTGACTCCGCGTCAGACCGAGGTCGCCGCCCTGGTCGCTGAGGGCCTCACCAACCGGGACGTGGCCGAGCGCCTGGGCATCAGCGAACGGTCGGCCGAGTCGCACCTCGAGCGGATCAGGCTGCGCCTCGGCTTCCGGTCGCGGGCGCAGGTCGCCGCCTGGTACGTCGCGCGCGAGGTGGGGTAGTTCCACGGCTGCGCCGGGTCGGGCCCGCGCCGGAGCATGTGAGTCGTGCCACGCAAGCCCCTGTTCCTGCTCCTGTCCGTCCTCGGTTGGCTGGGGTTCGTCGCGATCGTGCTGTGGACGATGGGTTTCCTCGCAGATGTCGTCGTCTCCCCGACCGTGGACGGAGCGCACCGCGTGAGCACCTGGCTGGCGGTCGTCGTCGACCTCGCCCTCCTGTTCTTCTTCGCCGCCCAGCACTCGGTGATGGCCCGCCGCTCGGTCAAGGCGTGGCTGCGCCGCACGATCCCAGCACCGCTCGAGCGGACGACGTACGTGCTCGCCACCGACCTCTGTCTCATCCTGCTGCTGGCGCTGTGGCAACCCTTCGGCGGCCAGGTCTGGCACGTACCCGGTCCGCTCGCCGTCGTCTTGTGGTCGTTGTCCGCGGCCGGCTGGGTGCTGGTGATCGCCGCGACCTTCGCCGTCGACCACCTCGAGCTCACCGGGCTCCGCCAGGTCGGCTGGGTCAGGCCTCGGCCGGCCGACGACGGCCTGCGCATCGGTGGACTGCACGCCATCGTCCGGCACCCGCTGATGACCGGGATCCTGCTGGCCTTCTGGGCCACACCGCACATGGGTGCGTCGCACCTGCTCTTCGCCGTCGCCTCGACCGGCTACATCGCCGTCGGCGTGAGGTTCGAGGAGCGCGACCTGAGGCGCACCTTCGGGGCGGCGTACGACGAGTACGCCGCGCGCGTGCCTGCGCTGGTCCCCTGGAAGGGGGACACTGGACGGGCTCGACTCGAAGGAGCCCGATCACCATGAACAACCTGAAGCGGTTCACCATCTGCAAGCTGGCCGGTCACGACTGGGCCAAGATCGCCTACCCACCGTCGCCCGAGGGCGAGGCCACCGGCACCTACCTGCGGTGCAAGCGGTGCGACAAGGAGAACCACGACGCCGGGACGAACGCCCGCGGTGGCGGCGGGCTCGTCGTCTAGCCGCCGGCCGCAGCGTCCGGCCGGGACCCGCCCCTCGGGGTGGTCCGGACTGCTCCCGGGAGGTCCACGATGGAGGCCAAGGCACAGCCAGACCTACCGAAAGAAGGCCGACAATGCTGTGGACCATCCTCGTGATCGTGCTCATCGTGGCGCTCGTGCTGTTCATCCTCAGCCGCGTCCGCGGCGGCCGTGGTGGCGGTCTCTGAGCCACCACCAGACACCGATCGACGCGAGCCGGTCGCGGGCGGACGACGCCCGGCGGCCGGTCTCGCATGACCCCAGGCGGCTCATCGCGTGATGCCCCGCATCGTGGTCGTCGGCAGCTGCAACCTCGACCAGGTGCTCGTGGGGGAGCGGTTCCCGGGACCGGGTGAGACGGTCGGCGCCGAGTCCCTGACCGAGGAACCGGGCGGCAAGGGGCTCAACCAGGCGCTGGCAGCGGCGCGGATCGGCGCGAGCGTCACCTTCGTCGGTGCGGTCGGTGACGACCGGGCGGGCGCCGCCGTGCGCGACGTGCTCTCGGCCTCCGGCGTCGACGTACGCCTGCTGCGCGAGGTACCTGGCCCCACCGGCCGGGCCTTCGTCCTCGTCGAGAGCGCCCGCGGCCGCGAGAACCGGATCGTCATCGTGCCGGGCGCCAACGGCGCCGTGGTCGAGCTGGACGCCGCGGCCCGCGACGCCGTCGTCGGCGCCGACGCGCTGCTGCTGCAGCTCGAGGTCCCGATGTCGCTGGTCGTCGACGCCGCCCGGACCGCCGCGGCCGCTGGTGTCCCGGTCGGGCTCACGCCGGCGCCGGTGCGCGAGCTGCCCGACGAGCTGCTGGCGGCGACGTCGATCCTGTTCGCCAACGAGGCGGAGTCCTCACTGCTGGAGAGCCGGATGGGCCTCGTGCCCGAGGTCGTGGTCACACGCGGGGCCCGGGGCAGTGACTACACCCACTGCGACGGGACCCGCCTGCACTGCCCGGCCCGCGAGGTCGCGGTGGTCGACACCACGGCGGCCGGGGATGTGTACGCCGGGGTCTTCACCGCCGTCCGCGGCCGCGGCGCCGACGTCGCGACGGCGATGCGCCACGCGACGGCTGCGGCGTCTCTCGCCGTGCAACGGACGGGTACGAGCGGCGCGATCCCGACCGCGGCCGAGGTCGAGGCCCTCCTGCGCGAGGGTCGACCCACCTGAGAGAGTGAGCCGGTGCTGAACGAGGTCGCCGACGGGGTCTGGGTCCGGCAGAGCGCATGGGTGTGGAGCAACACCACGGTCGTGCGCGGAGAGACCGGCGCGGTGCTGGTCGACCCGGGCATCAACGGGGACGAGCTCGAGCGGCTCGCCGACGACGTGGACCGGCTCGGCCTCCCCGTCGTCGCCGGGTTCTCCACCCATCCGCACTGGGACCACCTGCTCTGGCACTCCCGGTTCGGCGACGTGCCGCGCTACGCCACGCCCGCCAACGTCGCGCTGGCCGACCAGGCCCGGGAGCGGGCACAGGGCATGGCCGCGGAGAGCGCGACCGGCATCCCGCTCGAGCTGATCGGGCTGCTCACCCCGCTGCCCGCGGACGGTGGACCCGTGCCGGGGGAGGTCATCGAGCACGGGGCCCACGCGATCGGGCACGCCGCGCTGCTCCTGGCGGATCGAGGCGTGCTGATCGCCGGCGACATGCTCTCCGACGTCCTCATCCCGCTCCTCGACCCACGTCGCCCCGGTCAGCTGGCGGAGTACCAGGCCGGGCTCGACCGGCTGGGTGAGGCCACCAAGTACGTCGAGGTCGTGGTCCCCGGTCACGGCGCCGTGGCGACCGGCCCGGAGGTGGCCGCCCGGCTGGCGGCCGACCGTGCGTACCTCGACGCCCTGGCCCGAGGGGAGGAGCCGGTCGACCCGCGCCTGGACCAGGACTGGATGTCCGGTCCGCACCGGTCCAACCAGGAGCTGGCCGAGGTGACCGGCCCGGAGGCCGGCTAGCGCACGCCGCGTCGGGTCAGGCGGACGGCGTCCAGCCGAGCGTGCCGAGCAGCGTCGCCGGGTTCTTGCCGGGCGGGTTGAGCGTGTAGGTCCGCAGCTGCGACCAGTCGAACGCCGACCGGACGGCCTCGAGCGACTCCGGCTCGATCCGCTCGAACGCCTGGACCGCGACGAGCAGCGGACGTCCCGGGATCGCGGTCGTGACCAGGTCGACGATCTCGCGCACGGGCGGGACGGTGCGGCCGAAGTCCAGACCCGTCGTCGCGTCGAACCCGTGGCCCCACGGCGGCCCCACGAAGACGATCGTGAGACCGTCCGGCGGCGGGTCGAGCTCGTCGAGCACGTCGGCGTAGCTGCCGTTGCGCAGCTCGATCGGGCAGCCGGCCAGGCCGAGGTTGTTCCGGGTGTGCTCCCAGATGACCGGGTCGATCTCGATGCCCGCGGCCGCCACGCCCGGCAGGGCGCTGTGCATCCAGTAGAGCGTGTTGGCCGATCCGGCGAACGGGTCGAGCACCAGCCTCGCCGGCACCGGTGCCGTGGCGGCGATCTCGGCGACGTCGGCGGCGATCAGTGCGGACAGGCTGTCGCGCGTGCACTCCACCATCGTCCGGCCGAGGAGCCGGACCCCGAGGGCGTACCACCGCTCGGGCGTCATGCCGTAGAGCGAGATCGCGTCCGGGTCACCGAACATCGTCGCGCCGTAGCGGCGCACCTGGTCCAGGTCGAGCACCGCCTCGCGCAGGGGCCCGAAGAGCACGTGGTCGCGGTCGAAGACCACCGCGTCGTCCTCGCTCCGAGTCGCCACGGGACCATCCTGGCGTACGGCGGCCCAGGTGTTCACCGTTCGGGGCGCGACACGTCCCGGGCTCGTCAGGACTCGTCCGCCAGGTAGTCCTGGTCGGTCGCGTCAGCCGCGTCGTCCTTCGAGGTACGCGAGAGACCTGGTCCCGCCGGCGACGCGGACGTCTTGTCCCTCCGAGGGGACGACGTCGGACGCGTGGGCGGTCCGGACCCCGGCGGGGGCGTCGGAGGACATCGCGTGGTCCTATGTCAGTTGACGACCGACGCCGTCAGAGCGGTCACGGGTACCTGCACGCGAGGGCGGGGAGCGATGACCGACCGACACGACCTGCTCGCCGCGCTGCGCGACGAGGCCGCGAGGGGTGAGGGGTAACGCCATGGTGGAGGTCATCGCCTTCGACGTGAACGAGACGCTGCTCGACCTGTCCTCGCTGGACGCGGTGTTCGAGGAGACGCTGGGA
The DNA here is from genome assembly GCA_963782035.1 of uncultured Actinomycetota bacterium. Lineage (GTDB taxonomy): Bacteria > Actinomycetota > Actinomycetes > Propionibacteriales > Nocardioidaceae > Nocardioides. The sequence goes on along the minus strand of CAWAIW010000057.1, from coordinate 30,525 downwards.
GACGCCGGCCTGCGGCCCCAGTGGTTCGCCCAGATGCTCCAGCTCTCCTTCGTCGGCGGCCTGACGGGTCAGTACGTCGACTTCCGCACCGCTCAGCGGGCGGCCTTCTCGATGCTGGCCCAGAGAGCCGGCGTCGACGCTCCAGCGGGCTCGGCCGACCGCGTCGTCGCCGCGATGAGCGACCTGCCTCCCCACCCCGAGGTCGTTGCCGCCCTCCGCCGCCTCGCCAGCAGCTCCCTGCGGGTCGTCGCGCTGACCAACTCCCCCGAGGACGTCGCCGTCGCCCAGGTCACCAACGCCGGCATGGCCGACTCCTTCGAGGCCGTTCTCTCCGCCGACACCGTGCGGGCGCTCAAGCCCGCCGCGGCGCCGTACCTGCACGTGGCCTCGACCTGCGGTGTACCCATCGGGGAGGTCCGTCTCGTCGCGGCGCACTCCTGGGACGTCAGCGGGGCCCTGGCCGCCGGTTGCCGCGCCGCCTTCGTGGCCAGGCCCGGTGCCGTGCTGAGTCCCCTGGGTGACCAGCCCGACATCGTGCGGGCGGACCTCACCGGCGTCGTCGACGCGATCCTTGCCGCGGACGCCGGCTAGGTCTACCCCCATGCATGGCCCGATGCGCGACGGCGGACCCAAGAGGCACGCCCTACGAGACTGCTGAAGAAGGAGGCCCTTCCGCCGCCCCGGGCCGGCTCACTTCCTGACGTGGACGGTCGTTGCGGTCCGGGTCGCGCGCACCGTCCGATCGCCGCGGTAGACCACCTTGACCTCGTGGACGCCCTTGCCGAAGTCGAGGAAGCGTGCCACGACGGTGCTGCCGGAGATCGGCACGGCACGACGGGGACGCTTGTCGATCTTGATGCGGAGCTTTCCGGGCAGCGCGCCCACGACCCCGGGCGCGCTGCAGGTCACGGTCACCTTGATCTTCCCGTGCCGTGCCCAGGCGCGGACCAGGAGCGTGGCCTGGGTCTCGACGGGTGCCGTGGGGTCCAGGGTCTGGCTGGTGCCGACGTACCCGGTGCGCTGCAGGTCGACCACGACGGAGATCGGCTGGCCGAGGTCCTCGGGGGCGACGACACGGCTCGGGAGCGTCGGGTCGTCGCCGGTCGGGACTCCGTTGCGCAACCAGGTGTAGGCCACGGTGGCGTCCGGTGGTGAGAAGACGCCCGGCGCCACGGACAGGGTCGCGCCGACAAGAGGGTCGCCCGTCAGGGCGAACGGCGTGGTGACCGTGATCGGCGGCGTCTGGGCCGCCCGGATCCGCTCCGCGACCAGGCGACGTACCTCGGGAAGCTGGACGTAGAGCAGCTGCCCGGGGCAGGCCGTGTCGTTGGTGTCGCGATGTCCGTCGATGACGGGGAGGACCACCACCTGCGCACGCGCGAACTTGTCGCTGCCCTCGGAGGTCACCGAGGCGGTCCCCTCGGCGTCGCGGCCATACATGGACAGCTTCCAGGCGGCGAGCTGCACGACGGCCGTCAGGGTCTCGGCGCTCGGCGCGACCGCCTCGTAGTTGCCGATGACCGCGATGCCCGTGGACGTGGCGTTGAAGCCCAGGGTGTGGGCGCCTCGCACCGGCTTGGCCGCGCCGCCGGCCCGACCCACCCAGGCGCGCCCGAACCGGTCGACGAGGAAGTTGTAGGCGATGTCGGACCAGCCCAAGGAGTGCGTGTGGTAGCGGTAGATCCCTCGCAGCAGGGCCGGGACGTCGTCCTCCGCGTAGTCGTTGCTGTTGGCGGTGTGGTGGACGTGCACCTGCTCGATCGTGGCGTTGTACCGCGGCCCGCCGTTGCGCCACGACTCGTCGGCGCCCCACACCTGGCGTCCCGACATGGGCGGTCGGGCGACGACCGTCGTCGACGCGTCGCTGCGAGCGGGCGCGCCGACCAGCCGCGCGTCCGCGTCGCGGCGGCGGGGATGGATGAGCACCAGGGTGAGGCCCGCCGGTCGGTGACCAGCGGCCTTGATGCGGACACCGTCGGCGGGACCGATCCACAACAGCTGGGTGCCGGACCGGTCGTGCCATTCCGCGTCGTCCTCGTCGGGGAGGTCGTGGAGCACCGGCACCGTGCGCCACGCCGACCACGCGCCGTCTCGACGCGAGCTGATCTGCAGGGCAGGCGCGGTCGCATCGCGGGGCCACACGAATCCGACCATCGAGTGCGTCGTCGTCGGCAACCGGGACGAGAGCCAGCGGCCGCGTGCCACCTTCGGGAGCAGGGCGTCACCCAGGTCCACCTCGAGGGCCGCGACGTCGGAGTCGCCCTCGGCGCTCAGCTGGAGACGGGGGAGGCCTGCGAAGTCTCCGCCGCCGGGACGGTCGCCGGACAGCAGGCCGGTGCGCGCCGCAACGGCCACCCCGCCGACTCCGGCTGCTCCGGCCGCCACGGCGCGCAGCAGCGCCCGACGGCGCGGGGGCGGGGAAGGCATCTGACCAGGGTGCGGCAATTGGCCCCGACCGCGGGGACGACCCGCCCTGGGCGTGTCGCCGGCTGGCATTTCGGGCCTCCTCAGGCGCGCTGCCGAGCGGCCCTGACGTGCTCGAGCGGAATACTCGCGGCATGCACGTCATCGCAACGCCCTCCGAACGCTTCGACGACGTCGACGGGTACGACCACGAGCCCGAGTGGGTCCGGGTCGCTGCGGATCTGCGGATGGCCTACGTCGACGCGGGGAGGGCCGGGGACCCCACCGTCGTCCTCGTGCATGGCCAACCCACCTGGGGCTATCTCTACCGGCACGTGATCCCGCCGCTGGTGTCCCAGGGTCTCCGCGTCGTCGTCCCCGACCTGATCGGCTTCGGCCGCTCGGACAAGCCGACGGGACGCGAGGACTACACCTACGCCCAGCACGTCGCCTGGGTGCGGGAGGCGTTGTTCGAGGTCCTGGACCTACGCGAGATCTACTACTTCGGCCAGGACTGGGGCGGGCTGATCGGGATGCGGCTGCTGGCCGAGAACCCGGAACGGTTCGCGGGGGTGGTCATGGCCAACACCGGTCTGCCCACCGGTGACGTGCCGATGCCGGAGGAGTGGCAACGCTTCCGGGAGATGGTGGAGCGTGCCGAGCATCTCGACGTCGGGCGCATGGTCGACAGCGGTTGCGTACGGTCACTGACGCCGGCCGAGCTTGCGGCCTACGACGCGCCCTTCCCCAGCGAGGATCACTGCGCCGGTGTCCGCAGCTTTCCGGGGTTGGTCCCCAACCGTCCCGACGATCCCGCCGCGGCGGCGAACCGAGCCGCGTGGGAGGTCCTGTCGTCGCTCACGACTCCACTGCTGTGCGCGTTCAGCGACCGCGACCCGGTGACCCGAGGCGGTGACCGTTGGATGCGAGCCAAGATCCCCGGCGCCGCCGACCAGCCGCACACGACGATCGAGGGAGCCGGCCACTTCCTCCAGGAGGACCAGCCCGAGCGGGTCACCGAGGTCCTCGCCGGTTTCGTCCGGGGTGGTGGCCGGTGACGGCCGTGGCCCTGGCGTTCGGAGTCGCACTCCTGCTGGCGGTGCTCACCTCCGCCGTGGCCGACCGGAGCCCGCTGTCCTCGACCTTGGTCTTCCTCGTGGTGGGCCTGGTGGTCGGACCGATGCTCCTCGACGTCGTGTCCAGCGAACCCACGGTCGTCGAGCGGGCGGCCGAGCTGGCCCTGTTCACGATCTTGTTCACCGACGGTCAGCACGCACCGTGGGCCGTGATCCGCCGAGGGTGGAGGGATCCGGCTCTGGCCCTGGGGATCGGCATGCCGTTGACCTTCGTCCTCGTCGCCGTGCTGACCCATTGGGTCGCCGGAGTGCCCTGGCCGGCGGCCCTCGTGGTGGGTGCGGTGCTGGCACCCACCGACCCGGTCTTCGCATCCGCTCTGGTCGGTCGGGACGAGGTTCCGCACCGCGTCCGCTCGCTCCTGAACGTGGAGAGCGGTCTCAACGACGGCCTGGCTCTCCCTGCGGTCCTGCTGCTGGCCGGCCTGGCCGGAGGCTCGCCGGAGGACTGGAGCACCGAGCCCTGGACGCTGCTCGGGGAGCTGGCTGCCGGTGTGCTGATCGGCGTCGCCCTGCCGGTGGCCATCGGCGCCTTCCTCCGCATCCCCGGGATCGGCACCGTGGACCGGCTACGTCCGCTCGGCCCGCTCGCGGTCGCGGTCCTGGTGTTCGGGTCGTGCTCGTTGATCCACGCGAACCAGTTCGTCGCCGCGTTCGTCGCCGGGTCGGCCGTGGCCACCATCAACCGCCCGGCCTCGGATTCGTTCCGACACACGGGCGAGCTGTTGAGCGAGCTCACGAAGGGGGTGGCCCTGCTGGCCTTTGCCACGCTTCTCGACTCGTCCATGTTCTCGGCCGTGGGCATCAGTGGCTGGGTGCTCGCGGTCCTGGTGATCGTCGTCGCCAGACCGCTCCCGGTCCTGCTCGCGCTCCTCCCGAGTCAGGACCTCACCCGCCGGGAGCGGCTTGCGGTGGCGTGGTTCGGGCCCAAGGGGTTCGCCAGCGTTGCCTACGCGGTCATCGTCTTGTCCAGTGGCATGGACGACGCCGAGACGGTGTTCTCGCTCGTTGCCGTCAGCGTGCTCGTCTCCGTGGTCGCGCACAGCAGCTCGGACGTCACCATCGCGAGATCTCTCGTCGGCAACGCCGAGGTCGCCGAGTCGACCTCAGGGACGGGGAGTCGAGGGACGCTCAGCGACGGTGGAAGTACGGCGTGATGTAGTCGACTCCCCAGAAGGGCGTGAACCCGTAGGTGGCATAGACGGTGGAGTAGGCCGGGGACTCGACCAGCCGGGGGTCGAACCCCTGGTCACCGTCGTCCACCGATGCCACCGCGTCCGCGGGGATGGCGGCGTGGTCACGGTCCACGTGGACCCGGTCGTCCACGCGGGTGACCATCTCGATCGGGATCATCCGCTCGAACCTCCCGAGTCCGAGCAGGCCCCCCGAGCCGACGATCAGCAGGCGGGCTCGCCGGTGGGTCTCGTCGATGACGAGGTCGTCGACCTCGCCCAGCCGACGACCCTCGGGGTCGACCGCGGTCATACCGACGACGTCGTCGGCCGCGTCGGCCAGTCTGAGCCGGCTGTCCTGGAGGCGGAGCATTCCGGGGGCTTCGAGAGTCTGCATGGGTGTCTCCTCGGGTTGATGGGCTGTCACGGGTGTCAGCGGAACGCGTCGGCCACCAAGAGACCGACGACGACGCCCGCCGCCATGACGGGGATGGTCAAGGTCGCCCACGCGAGGACCCTGCGCCAGGGAAGGGAGGCGTCGTCCTGCGGCCCTTCGACGATGTCCTCGGTCAACAGGAGCGCCGTACCTGCTGGAGGACGCGCCGCCTGCGTGCCTCGCGTCGCGCCACCTGGCGCGAACGTTCCACGACCGCCTGGCGGCGGGCGGCCCGCGAGGGGTCCAGAGCGACCGTCATGCCGCGGACCTCATGACCACCTGCACTCGGCCGCTGGGGTCGGTGACGGCATCCAGGACGTGGCCGTCGACGCGTCGGGCCGCCTCCGGGCCGAGGTAGAGCCGGCCACCCTGCTGCTCCACCACCTGGTCGCCGGGCTCGGGTTCGCGCACGGTGCGGACCTGGAGCCCGTCGCGCTGCTGGGCCGCGGCGATGCGCAGACCCGACGTGGGTGCGAGCTTCGGGTGGGCGGTCACCTGCCTGATGACGGTGATCGCCTGATGGGTGAAGGTGATCATGCTGGCTCCTCTGCTCGATGTGGATCTCCGGACCTCTCCATGGAAGGGGCGCCAGCGGCCCTCGGCAAGGGATCCGACCAAGTGCCGGAGAAGTGGCGTCGCCGCGACGTGGAGTCGTCATGGTTCTGCAACATTGCTGCCCGATCAGTTGTCGATCTCGTCTGACACGGTGGGTCGATGGACGCAGCCAGCCGCGGTTCACCATCGCCCGTGCCCCGGGACGAGTCCCTGGTCATCCGCCTCCAGGACATGGGTCTGATGCCCGCCCTGGACCACGTCCCGGCAGCGCTCGAGGCCATCGTCGAAGCCGGCCCCAGGACCGTCGTCGTGGACATGTCGGAGCTGAGCCGACTCTCCTCGACGACGGTCGCGGCCCTGTTGTTGATCAAACGTCGCTGTCGGTTGCGCGGGACCGAGGTCTTCCTCCGATCGCCGTCGAGCGAGTCCCTGGCGATGCTGCAGCGGGTCGGGCTGGTCACCGTGACGAGTGCGGACCCCTCCGGCGCCTGGCCGGTGGCCGAGGAGCAGTGGCCACCCCTCTCGAGGGAGTCTCAGTGCGGGACCAGATAGCCGAGGAGACGGCAGGGATCCCATCGCGAGGCGACGCCACGAGCGAGGCGGGGGTGACCCGCATCGACCTGGTGTGCGGGGCACGCGCCGGAGTGGAGGCGGTCGAGTCGGTGCGGCGGTGGGCCGCAGACCGCGCGTTGTCGGTGGCCGTCACCGACCGCCTCAGCCGGACCGTCCTGGCCGCCATGGCTCTCGGACGCCGCTTCGCGCCAGGTGGGTTGACGATCCGCCTGCGGTGGGGGGACGTCGACCACGTGCGCCTGGATCTACGCTGGCATCGATGCCGCAAGCATCCGACGACGGAGGACCCGGAGAGCCGGGCCGCGGCCGCCACGCTCGACGCCGTGGCCGACGAGTGGGGACCGTCCGCGGTGGACGCAATGTCGCACTGGGCGGTGGTCGACGCCCGGTGAGCGGGCGTCGACCTGGGTCACGTGGCGCAGCCGGCCCGTCCCGGCTGCCGGAACCGGTCCGGGACCAGCTCGGCGTAGTCGTCGGCGGTCACGGCCTGCTCGGTCAGGACCCCCGTGGGCAGGGGCACCTGGATGGGCCGGCCGTCCGACAGCAGCACGACCGAGGAGACGTCGGCAGCCGAGGTGACCGTCAGCACGATCTGCCCGACGGCGGTGGGCAGGCGGTCGGCGGCGATCGTGGTCCCGAAGTCCGCCTCGACCTGGGCCAGGCCATCGTCCAAGCCGACCAGGGCCAACGGGGTGTCGGACGGCACGGCCGAGCCGCCCCCTGACTGCAGGACGTCGCTCGGGGGGCCCAGCGACAGCTGGCCGAGCAGGTCGCCGACGGCCGAGCTGGCGTCGGCGGTGCAGCTGCCGCCCGCCGCCTCGGGGACGAGCCGGTCCTCGATCAGCCAGTAGACCACCGGCGTGACGCCCGGATAGCTCGGCGGCTGCGTGGCCCCGGACGAGGGGGACGGCGGATCCAGCAGGTGGTACGGCACCTCGTCGTCGTCGACACGGGTGACCTTGCCGTTGCCGGGGAGGCCGCACGCAGTCAGCAGGGTGCCGACGACCAGGCACGCGAGGACGTGGCGTCGGCCGGTCACGACGAGGTCCCGCCGACCGGCAGGCGCAGGACGAAGTCGGCTCCGCCTCCGGCTCGGTCGGTGCACCACACCGTCCCGCCGTGACGTTGCACCGTCTGGCGGACGATGCTGAGGCCGAGCCCGCTGCCGGTGCCGCGCTTGGTCCCTCCGGCGCGCGCGAAGCGTTCGAAGACCCGGTCCCGGTTCTCGGCGGAGACTCCTGGCCCGCGGTCCTCGACGTGGATGTCGACGTACGGCCCGCGCTGATCGATCCGGACACCGGTGAGGCCGCCTCCGTGCAGGTCGGCGTTGCGGAACAGGTTCGTCAGGGCTCGCAGCACCTGGGGTCGGTCGACCTCCACCACCGGCGACTGAGAGGTCCCTCCCGTGGTCACCGGCTCGACGGACCACGACCCGGAGCGCAGCGCCTGGCGCACGAGCTCGTCCACGGGCGTGGGGGACAGGTCGAGCGCGATGCTGCCGTTGTCCAGACGGCCGAGCTCGAGCAGATCCTCGAGGGCGAGCCGGAACCGCTCGAGCTCGGTTCCCATCAGGTCGACGGCGCGGGCCGCGGCCGGGGACAGCTCGGAGCGGGTCTGGAGCAGGCTCAGGCTGGTGGTCAGCGTCGTCACCGGAGTGCGCAGCTCATGACTGACATCGGCCGCGAAGCGGGCGTCGCGCTCGATGCGTTCGTGGAGCGCGTCGACCATGGTGTTGAAGGCCCCGACCAGGGCTGCGAGATCGGGGTCCTCGGTGTTGCCGAGCCGGGTGCTCATGTCGCCGGCGGAGACGCGCACCGCTGCGGAGGTCACCTCTCCCAGGGGCGCGAGCACGCGCCGGCTCGCAGCCCGCCCCAGCAATCCGCCCGCCAGGGTCGTCAGTCCGGCACAGATGGCGAGGGCGAGGGCGAGGGTCCACAGGGTGCTGTCCAGCTCCTCGGCCATCGACACCTCGTAGTACTCGGCGTCCACGGCGGGGAGGGGGACGCCGACGATGACGGCGTGCGGATCGGTCGCTGACGACCACCCGATGGCGACGCCACCCTCGGCCACGATCGACCTCAGACCGGACGTCATCGCGGGTCCGGTGCCGTCCAGTGAGGAGGAGTACCACTGACCATCACGCCGGACGTAGACCGAGGCGCCGGCGGGCAGCGCCATGGCGCCCAGCACGTCGCTCACCATCACCCCGGAGGACTGGAGGCTGTCGCGGACGAACGAGCTGTCGGTGAACGCCTGTCGCATCGCCGTGCGCTCGCGCTGCTCCACCAGGAGGTGACGGGCCGAGGAGTACGTCCCCAACGCCAGGGCGGTGGAGAGCGCGAGGGCTCCCAGGGCGAAGGTGAGGGTGACGGTCGAGCGGAGGCCGCGGGCCCGCGAGCGACTCATCGCACGTCGAGCCGGTACCCGAGCCCACGGACCGTCACGACGGTCACGGGGTCGGCGGGATCTTGCTCGAGCTTCTTGCGCAGCCGCCGCACGTGCACGTCCACGATGCGCTCGTCGCCGAAGAAGCCTCGCTCCCACACGTGCTCCAGCAGGGCGCTGCGACTCAGGACGCGTCCCGCGTTCGAGGCCAGCACGCTGAGCAGCCGGTACTCCGTCATCGTCAGGTGGATCTCGTCGTCGCCACGCGTCAGCAAGGCGGCGCCACGGTCGAAGACGAGCGGCCCGTCCCCGGCGTCGAGCACGAAGACGTCCTCGGCCAAGGGCTCGTCGTTGCCTGACATGGCGGGTCGCCGCAGGAGCGCCCTGAGCCGGGCCTTGACCTCCTCGACCACGAACGGCTTGGTCACGTAGTCGTCGGCCCCCGCTTCCAGGGCGGCCACGATGTCCTCGACGCCGTGTCGGGCGCTCATGACGACGATCGGCGCATCGGTCTGTGGACGTGCGCGCTGGATGAACGAGAAACCGTCCATCCCACCCAGCATCAGGTCGACCAGCATGAGGTCGACCCCGTCTCCACCCACCACCTCGAGGGCCGTCTCCGCGTCGGCGGCCTCGATGACCTCGTACCCGTCGTCCTCCAGCACCAGGCACAACGAGGTCCGCAGTCCCTCGTCGTCCTCGAGCACCAGGAGCCGAGTCGCCATGGGGCCATCGTCGCACTGCCCCCGGTAGCCGTCCTTGCCTGGTGGCACGGCCGCGGGACTTTGTCACGCGATTGCAAAGCGCCTGTCATCCGGCCACCCGTGCCGACCGACGACGATCACTCGTGTGGACCAGGAGCGCCTCCAGCGCGGCTTCGGTCACCTCGAGGATGGAGTCCTGTGAACCAGCCGACCGGCAGCACCCGTTCTGAGCGAGGCCCGAGGTCGCTGACCGCGGGGTGGCGTCTCACGGCACTCGGGGCCGCGTGGGGACTCCTCCTCCTGGTCGCCTCCCTCCACGTGGTCGCCCGGATGTAGTCGCGTCGTCCCCGTCGTAGGAGGTGGCAGTCTCGCAGTCATGAGCACCTGGTCGACCGACGTGCAGGACGCGGTTCGAACCCGCCTGTGGCCGCTTCCCACGATCGCCGTGGTGTTCGCCCTGGTCCTCGGGTTGACGGTTCCGAAGGTGGACTCCGCGATCGACGACGACCTGCCGAGGTGGTTGGGCGGCTGGCTCTTCGGTGGCGATGCGGACGCCGCGCGCTCCTTGCTGGGTGCCATCGCGTCGTCGCTGATCACGGTGACGGCGTTGACGTTCTCACTGACGGTCGTGACCCTGCAGCTCGCCAGCAGCCAGTTCTCTCCCCGGCTCCTGCGAACGTTCACCCGTGACCTGTTCGTGCAGGTCACGCTCGGCCTGTTTCTGGCGACGTTCACCTACGCCTTGACGGTCCTCCGCGCCGTACGCGGCTCAGGGGACGAGGGCGTCGAGCTCGTGCCACAGCTCGCTGTCACGCTCTCGTTCGTGCTCGCGGTGGCCAGTGTGCTGGGGCTGGTGCTGTTCCTGGCTCACCTGACCGAGCAGATCCGGGTGGAGACGATGCTGCGCAACGTGCACCGCGACGCGGTGGACGCGATGGAGTCGGTGCTGGCCGAGCGTGGCACCGACGCGGGCGACTCGGGGGACCTCCAGCGCTCACGTCACGCCGCGCAGACCCTCCTCGCCGATGGCAACGGCTTCCTGATCCGGATCGACCACGAGGGACTCCTCGCCATCGCCACCGAAGAGCGAGTCGTGATCGAGATCGAGGTCCACCCAGGTGCCTTCCTGGTCCAGGGGACCCCGCTGGGGAGGACATGGTCGACCGAACCCGGGCCTCTCTCGGGCGAGGCGAAAGCGAGGATCGCCGATCGAGTGGATCGGTGCGTGCACCTGGGCTTCGAGCGCACCTCCACCCAGGACGTCGGCTACGGGCTGCGCCAGCTGACCGATGTCGCGAACAAGGCGCTGTCGCCCGGGATCAACGACCCGACGACGGCGATCCACGCCCTGGGCCACATCTCGGCCTTCCTGTGCGCGTTGAGCAGCCGCGACCTGGGCCCGGAGCTGGTCCGGGACGAGGACGACAGGGTCAGGGTCGTGATGCACCGCCCCGACCTGGCCGGCTACGTCGACCTCGGGCTCTCACAGCCGCGTCGCTACGGAGCGACCGACCCGCAGGTCCTGGAGACGATCTCCCAGGTGCTGCTGGACCTCAGCCACCGGGTTGCTCCTGACCAGCGATCCGTCGTCCGCGACGAGCTCGCGCGCTTGCGCGCGACGATCGCCTCCCAGCCGTTCGACCCCCGCGAGAAGGCGGGACTCGAGGCGATGGATCGCCGGATCCAGCTGAGCCTCGAGCGCCCGGGTTCGTCAGGGGATGTCTCGTGAGCACACTCCGGGGCATCGTCGTTCCTCCGTCGGGGTGATGCGCGAAGCCCGGTGCACGGATACCGTCCTTGGCAGTCGCGCGGACTCCCGTGCGTCATCTGTCGCCCCAGACCTCGGTGACGTCGAGCCAGCGAGGGCGTTCTGTGACAGGTCAGCGGGTGAGACCCACGCGCAGCCAGGTCCGCACGAGCCTCGTGTTCGCGACGCAGCGACGTGTCGCGGCCTTCGACACTGAGGCGTGCACCTGTTTTGGGGGCACGTACGTCGGGCGCCGACGTCTTCAGGATCGACGGGCGTCGCGCTGCGACGCACGAACCTGGTGACGACGGAACCACCAACACCAACGCCGCGATCACCAAGACGTTCCCGTACCTGGGGCTTCCTGGTGGGGGCTACCAGACGGTGCCCGGCACCACCTCGGCGTCCTAGCCGAGCAGGACACCCAGCCGCCGGGGCGGCCGGTCACCCCGGCCGCCCCGGCGGCCCGGTCCGTCATCGAACGCCGGGCCCGGCCGGGAGCGTCACCGGCCTCGCTCGGGTCGGCGTCCTCGACCGCGGCGGTGGGCGCGGCACGAACGTCGTCCGACCTGGTGGCGTCGGCCAGTCAGATTGCGTGCAGGTAGCCACGGGCACGGCGACCGCTCCCGGTGCTCTCGGCCGCCGTCTTGCTCCTGGATCGCCGGCGCAGCCGGGTCGTAGCCGGCGGCGCGCGGCTACCAGCCGGCAGGCCGCGCACACGAAGTACTCCTGAATCTCAGGGAAGCAGTCCGCGCATCGTCTCGATCTCCTTGGTCTGCGACTCGATGATCTGGCCGGCAAGGTCGACAGTGGACGCGTACAGACCGTCTTCCCGCTCGGTGGTGGCCATCTGAACGGCGCCGGTGTGGTGCTCGGTCATCATCTCGACCCACATGTCCTGGAACTCGGCGTCGGAGGAGTCCTTCAGCTTCTCGAGGTCGTCCTGGCTCATCATCCCGGGCATGTCCATGCTGGTGTCGTCTCCGGCCATGCCCCCCATGTCGTGGGCGTTGGTGTGGTCGCGGATGGTCTCCGGGATGTCCTCGCCCCAGCTGGTGAGCCATCCGGTCATCCTCTCGATCTCGGGGCTCTGGGCGTCGCGGATGTCTTCGGCCAGCTGTTGGACCTCGGGGTCGAGGGTCCGGCCTGAGGTCAGGTCCACCATCGTCAACGCCTGCGCGTGGTGCTGGATCATGTCGGTGGCGAAGCTGACATCGGCCTCGTTGTGCTGGGTGGTGGACGTCCTGGGCCCGGAGCTCGCGGCAGGGTCATCGGCGCCACAGGCGCCGAGGACGAGCGTCAGGCCGAGGATGAGTCCGCCGAGAGCGGTACGGGTCGTGCGGGCACGCGTGTTGAGCATGGTTCCTCCTGTTGTCGTCCTTGCTGTGGGCTCGTTCGCGGGCGGGACGAAGCGCCCATCGATCTGTACGGCTCAGCAGCGGATGACGGAGAAGGCGCAGAGCCTTGGGGCCGGTCTGACGGGCGTCGGTACGACAGGTGGCGTCAATCAAGGTCATGACACGTTGGCGATCCGGGACGCGCGAGCCTCGGTGGAACCGACTGACCATCCGGGCCAGGGCGGCGCCGACCAGGACGGCGATACAGAGCATGGCCATGCCCGCCATCACGTGGCCGAGATCCAGGGGTGCCATCAGGGTCGCGACCTCACCCTCGCCCATCACTCTTCCCTCGGACAGACCGTGCGGTGCGGGGGACCGGACTGGGATCAGATTGCGCCCGGCCATGGTGGGCATCGCTGACGGGGTGCCCAGGACACTTGGGTCAGGGTGCTGGCTTCCATGGAGACCGATGGCGTGCATCCCGATGATGCCCATCACGACGACGGCGACCAACGCCGTCCATCCGAGCCAAGGTCCACCCGCTCAGGCAGGCGACCTGCCGGTTCGGGTGGTGGCCGCGCTGTGCACCCGTCGATCGTACGGACCTCACGGAGTCGACCTGGTAGAGGTGCGGACCGGATCACGGGGCAGCCGTCCGGAGGGCCTCGAGCCGAGTGCGGAACTCCTCGTTGTCGGTCTCGCCACTCGCCATGCGCCGGGCGAGGATCTGCTCCGCTTCCGCGAGGTTCCCATGAGGTCCGGGGCCGGCCGATGGCTCGGCGGTCGGCTGCGGTGGGGCACTCGCGGTGCGGCTGGTCCACAAGATCGCGAGTCCCACCGCCAGGGCGATCATCAGGCCGACGCCCACCATCACCACGACCATCGTGAGCCCCCAGCCATCGTCCATGTGCCCCTCGCTCCAGTACCTCATGACACTCACCTCTCACCTAGGACCTTCACGTCGAAGGCCCTGCTTCCACAGCATCGCTGCGCTCTGCAGGGGAGCGATAGGGGCCAACGACTTCCCGCCGAGAGGTCGTCAGCCCGTGGTCAAAGTACCCCAGGGGGGTATAGTGACAGAATGACGACTTCTGAGGCGCCGAACTCGTACCAGCCTCGCGCCGTGAAGGATCCGGTGTGCGGCATGGCCGTCGACCCGCCCACCACGGAGCATCGCTCGGAGCGTGACGGGCAAACGTTCTTCTTCTGCTCTGCGCACTGCCGGGGAAGGTTCGAGAGCAGCCCTGAGACCTACCTGAGCCACGAGGCGGACTCGCCCCAGGATCATCCGCATCTCGACGGCTCCGGGGCCGATGCCGTCCGACGCCCACCCGGTCCGTCTGGGTTGGGCGGGGTCACTGAGTGGACGTGCCCCATGCATCCCGAGATTCGGCGCCCGGGCCCGGGACCGTGCCCGATCTGTGGGATGGCGCTCGAACCTGTCACCGTCACCGCTGACACCGGGCCGAGTCCGGAGCTGGCGGACATGACTCGCCGGTTCTGGGTCGGGGTGGCGCTCTCCATCCCGGTCCTGCTCTTGGGCATGGGTGGGGATCTGTTCCCGGCGATGCACGATCTGATCTCTCCGAAGGCGTCCGCCTGGCTCCAGCTGGTCCTGGCTTCACCGGTCGTGTTGTGGGCTGGCCGGCCGTTCTTCGAGCGTGGCTGGACCTCGCTACGGACGCTGAAGCTGAACATGTTCACCCTCATCGCGATGGGCACCGGCGTCTCGTGGCTGTTCAGCGTGGTGGCCACGGTCGCACCGGGCCTCTTCCCGGATGCCTTCCGCATGGACGGCGTGGTCGCCGTCTACTTCGAGGCCGCCTCGGTCATCACCACGCTGGTGCTCCTCGGGCAGGTCCTGGAGCTCCGTGCCCGGGAGCAGACCTCCGGCGCCATCAAGGCCCTGCTCGACCTGACGCCCGACACCGCTCGCCGCGTCAACCCGAACGGCACCGAGGAGGAAGTCGCGCTGGACCAGGTGCAGGTCGGTGACCGGCTTCGGGTGCGCCCGGGAGAGAAGGTCCCGGTCGACGGCATCGTCGAGGAAGGCCGCTCCTCGGTCGACGAGGCGCTGGTGACCGGCGAGTCGATGCCTGTCACCAAGGACCCCGAAGACACCGTCATCGGCGGCAGCATCAACCAGACCGGTGCCCTGATCATGCGCGCCGAGCGGGTCGGGCGCGACACGATGCTGGCCCGGATCGTCCAGATGGTCGCAGATGCCCAGCGGTCGCGCGCGCCGATCCAGCGGATGGCGGACCGGGTGGCCGCCTGGTTCGTGCCGACGGTCATCGCCATCGCCGTGGCTGCCTTCGTCATCTGGGCCACCATCGGGCCCGAACCACGCCTGGCGCACGCGTTGATCGCCGCTGTCTCGGTCCTGATCATCGCCTGCCCGTGTGCTCTCGGCCTGGCCACACCCATGTCGATCATGGTCGGCGTGGGACGCGGAGCTGGCCTCGGCGTGCTGATCAAGAACGCCGAAGCCCTCGAGGTGATGGAGAAGGTCGACACCCTGGTCGTCGACAAGACCGGAACCCTCACCGAAGGCAAACCCTCGGTCACCCACCTCGTCCCCGCCGGCGGGTTCGAGGAGACGGAGCTGCTGCGCCTCGCTGCCGGCGTCGAACGTGCATCCGAGCACCCGATCGGTGTCGCCGTGGTCAACGCCGCGACCGCCGGGGAACTGGAGATCCCGAACGCCACGGACTTCGACTCTCCCACCGGCGAGGGAGTCGTCGGGACAGTGGAGGGTCGGCGAGTCTTCCTCGGCAACGCCGGCTTCCTGTCCGGCCGAGGAGCCGATCCCGGCCCACTCGCGGTCGAGGCGGACCGCCTGCGTGGGGACGGGGCCACCGTGGTCTTCGTCGGTGTCGACGACCAGCTGGCAGGGATCATCGCCATCGCCGACCCCGTCAAGGAGACCACATCGGAGGCCCTCCGATCGTTGCGCGCCGAAGGGATCGAGGTGGTCATGCTCACCGGGGACAACCGGGTCACCGCCGAGGCCGTGGCGCGAGGCCTCGGCATCGATCGCGTCGAGGCCGAGGTCCTCCCCGAGGACAAGAGCAACGTGGTCAAGCGGTTCCGCGAACAAGGACGGGTGGTCGCCTTCGCCGGTGACGGCGTCAACGACGCGCCCGCTCTTGCCGCCGCAGATGTTGGTCTCGCGATGGGCACCGGCACCGACGTGGCCATCGAGAGCGCCGGCGTCACCCTCCTCAAGGGCGACCTGACCGGGATCGTCCGGGCGCGGCGCCTGTCCCAGGCCACCATGTCCAACATCCGACAGAACCTGGTGTTCGCCTTCGCCTACAACGCCGCCGGCATCCCCATCGCCGCCGGCGTCCTCTACCCCGCGTTCGGTTGGCTGCTCTCCCCGATGATCGCCGCCGCAGCGATGGCCCTCTCGTCGGTCAGCGTCATCGCCAACGCCCTACGACTGCGAAGCCAGGACCTCGACGCGCCGAGCCGAGTGCCGGGCTGAGGTGGGCTGAGGTCGGGACGGTCCTCGAGCAGGCCGAGGTGCGTGCTCGCCAGCAGCCAGCTGGTCGAGACCCGGCGCCGCCCCCGACGGCGGGGCGAGAATCAGGAACACGCTGTGGAGGGCGCCCACCTCGGCCCAGGCGCGGGGATGGAGTCGGACCTGTTCCACTGCAGGCCGCCGCCGACGGGGTGCGATGCGCGGCGCGGTGGCGGCCGCGTAGACGACCTCACGAGGCGCGGCGATGTCGACGACGAGCGGGCCCAGAGGGCGGGTTCGCCGACCGAGGCCGAGGTCGACGCTCAGCCGGCCGGTGATCAGGCCGACGTGCCCCGCACGCTACGCCGGGCGCCCCGCCCAGACCGCCCTACAGCTCGACGAGGACGTCGGTCACCGGCTTGCGAGCGATGTCGGGCACGCGGGCGTCGTCGGTGGCGTACCCCACCGGGATCAGTGCGAAGGGCCGCTCGTGGGCCGGCCGCTCGAGTACCTCCCTAGGCCACGCCGTCGCCGGCTCGCTGCGGAATCGTCAGCACGAACCGGGCACCCGACGTCGCGTCCTGGGGTGGGACGCAGCGCAGCGTTCCGCCGTGCTCCTCGGCGATGGCCCGGGCGATCGCCAGCCCGAGCCCGGCCCCGCCCGCGTCGCGGGTCCGCGCCTCGTCGAGCCGGACGAACCGGTCGAAGATCCGCTCACGTTGCTCGGGGGCCACCCCGTCTCCGTCATCGGTGACGGTGAGGGTCGCCGAGGTCGCGTCGTGCGCGAGGCGAACGTCGACACGCGTGCGCGCATGCCGGTCGGCGTTGTCGAGCAGGCAGCCGAGCAGGAGCTGCAGCGCGTGCCTGTCGCCGGAGATCGTGACTCCCTCGTCGAGGGTGACGTCGACGAGTGCGCGTCGGGGCCGCTGGGCGGACTCCGCGACGAGGCCCGTGAGGTCGACGCGGGTACGCCGCGGGGTCGGCGAGCCGTCGGTCGCGTCGCGCCTGGCCAGAGCGAGCAGGCCATCGACGAGCACCTCGAGCCGTCGGGTCTCGGCGAGCACGTCGGCACGCACCTCGTCAGGATCGCTCGGCGCGGTGGCGGAGACCTCCATCACCGTGCGGATCGCGGCGACCGGGCTGCGCAGCTCGTGCGAGGCGTCGGCGACGAACTGGCGCTGGCTCCGCGCCGAGGCGTCGAGGCGCCCGAGCATCTGGTTGAGCGTGTCCGCGAGCCGGCCGATCTCGTCACCGCTCGAGCCGGCCGGGAGTCGCACGCCCGTGCCGGCGACCGAGATCTCGGAGGCCCGCCGGCGCAGCCGTTCGACGGGCGCGAGCGCGCGACCCGCCAGGAGCCAGGTCAGTGCCCCGACCAGGGCGAGCACGGCCGGGACTCCGATCGCGAGCAGCCTCGTTGTCGAGGCGGTGGCGGCGTCGACGTTCTCGAGGCTGCGCAAGGCGACGACGTACGTCGTCGTGTCGCCGACGCGCAGGGCCACCGCGAGGTAGGTGTCCTCCTCGCCGGAGACCACGCCGCTGACGCGGAGCTCGACCGTGCCTCCGACCGGAGGGCGCGGTGTCAGGGGCGGGCGGTCGAGCAGTGACGGCGAGGCGTCGAGGACGCCGTCCTGTCCGACCACCTGGACGAGGCCGTCGTCACCGTTCGGGAGGCTGCCGACGGGCGCGCCGTCCGCGACGATCTGCCGCACGACGAGCCTGGCCTGCTCCTGGGCCACGGTGGCCGTGCCACGCGTGAGCTCGTGGCCCTGGACCAGCACGCCGGTGACCGCGGCGGCGGCGAGCACGGGTGCCAGCACCGCGATGCCCGCCAACGTCGTGCGCGCCCGGACCGACCAGTCGCGAGGACGCCTCATCGAGGGTCACCGGACAGTCGGTAGCCGGACCCCCGGACCGTCTGGATGCTCTGCACGCCGAACGGGTGGTCGATCTTGCGTCGCAGGTAGCCGATGTAGACCTCCACGAGGTTGTCGCTGCCGTCGTGGTGCAGGTCCCAGACGGCTTGGACGATCTCCAGCTTGCTGACCACCATCCCCCGATGACGCATCAGGAAGTGCAGCAACGCGAACTCGCGGGCGGTCAGCTCGACCGCTGTCCCGTCGCGGCTGACGCGCCGGGTGGCCGGGTCCAGCTCCAGGGTGCCGGCCCGCAGCACCACTGGCCGCTCGACGCCGCCCCGTCGCACGAGCGCCCGCAGCCGGGCCACCAGCACAGGGAAGGAGAACGGCTTGGTCAGGTAGTCGTCGGCGCCGAGGTCGAAGGCGTCCACCTCGTCGTACTCGCCGCTCTTGGCCGTCAGCATCATCACCGGGGTCCACACGCCCCGGTCGCGCATGTCCCGGCACACGTCGTAGCCATTGCGTCCCGGCAGCATGATGTCGAGCACGACCACGTCGTACTCCCCGGTCACGGCTCGCTCACTTCCGGTCAGCCCGTCGTGGACCACGTCGGTGAGCAATCCTTCGGCGTCCAGCCCACGCTTGACCGCCCGCGCGAGTGTGCGCTCGTCCTCGACCAGCAGCACCCGCACGCCTCCCACCTCCGCGTCCAGCATCCCCGACCGCACCTGTGAGGCCTCTCAGGTTCTCTCAGGTCCACCACAGGCCCTCCTCGCGAGGGTGGAGAGCATCCATCCAGTCCCCGTAGGAGGACCCATGAAGCTCCCCACCTTCCCCTGGCGCCGCAACGCCGCCGTCATCGCCGCCGCCTCGATCGTCGGGGCCCTCGGCATCGGCGGCGTGATGAGCGCGCAGGCGGACACCACCGGTGGCACCAGCCAGAGCACCACCGTCGACCAGTCCGACGGCGACGGTGAGCAGAACGACGCCACGGAGGCCGAGAACGACGGCGACGGTGAGCAGAACGACGCCACGGAGGCCGAGAACGACGGCGAGACCAACGACGACGCGACCGACACCGGCCCCGACGCCAACCCCAACGAGCCCGGTCACCAGGACGCGAGCGACAAGGGCTGACCCGGCCCGTCAGCCGCCTGGCCCCGACCCCGAGTGGGTCGGGGCCAGCCGAACGAAACGGTCAACGTGCCAGATCGGTCAACGCCCGTTGGAGATCGGGGGCCTCGAGGCCCTCTTGTGCTGATCCGCCGACATCCAGCCCCGGCGCGCCGAACCAGCGATCAGTCAGGGAACCCGACATCTCCGGTTCACTGAACACATGATCAGAGCTGAGCTCTCGCGGTTGCTTGGCTACGAAGAGCGGCACCGTCGGCTGTTGGCTCGCATGATGCTCGCCGGCGGCCTGTCGCTTGTCGTGTTCGTGATCGGCACCCTTCTGGTGTGGCTCACCGAGGGTGACGCCAAGGGCAGCGACATTCACAACCTCGGTGACGCCGCCTTCTTCACCGCCGTCCAGCTGTTGACCATCTCTTCGTCGATGCCGAACCCGGTGACGGCCGCAGGCAAGGGGATCGACGTCGCTCTCGAGGCATGGGGCATCTTCGTCGTCACTGCGGTTGCCGGCAGCTTCGCCACGTTCTTCACGGCCGGTGACAAGTAGCACCCGGGCCTCGGGACAGCTCCTTCAGACCGACGGCGGCCCCTCCGCTCGCTTCTGGATCGCCCAGGACACGTGCGCGGGCGCGGTTACGTCTCGCGGGCCGCGATCCTGATGACGCGCTGGCTGTTCGACCGCGGTGCGGCTCGTGTCTTCCTGACGATCCTCGCCGGGAACGAGGGCTAAGTCGCGGTCGCCCCTCGAGCCGGGTTCGTCCACGAAGGGACGACGCGCGCGCACAGTGCCTGGCGGGGCGAGCGCGAAGACGTGATGCGCTTCGGCGTGCTACCGCTCGAGCGGTCAGGCTAAAGCCGTCATCGACCGGGCAAGCCGCCGCCCGGTGATCACGGAGGCGGTCTCCGCCGCGATCGACTGCGCGCTGACGGACTCCGGAGCGCGGACTTTCAGACGGCGTTCACCCTGGCCGCCCCACCCATTCCAACCCCTCAAGGGCGCTTCGTCGACACGACCCAGAAGTGCTCAGCACCGGCGGCGATGTCGCGCTCCTCGACGATGCCGATCCCGCGGGCATAGAACTTCATGGAGACGACGTCGGGCTCCAGGCGGCTCCACTCGAGGGTGCGGACGACGTGCTCGCGTCGGCCACCGGGAGTCTGCACGGAGGGCAGCCGCTGGACGACCCACGCCTGGTCCTCGGCCTCACCCTTGGCGAACTCCATCCGCGCAGCCACGGACGGGCGGGGGTGGGCGGGCATGATGATCCCGGCGACGGCGCCGTGGACGCCTGCCTCCCACGATCCCTCGCGGGACTCGACGTGACCGGCCTCGTCGTACGTCGCGGTGTCCTCGCCGAAGTACCACACGTTGCCGTCGCGGTCGGCGGCGTACCAGTCGTCGGTGGCTTCGGCGAGCGACCCGTCGGCGCGCCAGATGACGTCGCGCACGACCACCGCCGCGACGCCGGCGATCGTCCGGGTGCGGTCGGTGATGCGGACGACCTGACGGAAGTGCTCGTCGCCGTCGGTCCCGCGCAGGCGCGTCACCAGGCCGGGGGTGAGCGGGTAGTACGGGTTCTGATGCGGCTCCGCGAACAGCGTTGGATCGGGATTCGCGGGAGCGGCCGCCGGGGGAGCGACGGCGCCGGCGGTGAGGACGGTGCTGGCGGCCGCGATGGCGGCTACGGCGATGAGGGCGGTGCGCACGTGTGTCATGTCGCCACGGTGGCGGACCGGCGCTGAAGGCAGCCTGAAGGGTCCTAGGGCGACGGGACGACCAGCCGGAAGTGAGCCCCGGACTCGCTCGGGACGAGAGACAGCGCGCCACCGTGGCGCTGCGCGATCGTGCGGGCGATGGAGAGGCCGAGACCGGTGCCCCGGCCGCCCCGGGCTGTGTCGCCGCGGTGGAAGCGTTCGAACACCGCCTCCTCCTGGCCGGCGGGCACGCCGGGGCCGTCGTCCACGACGTCGACAGTGACTGTCCCTCCGCTCGTGGACGCTCGGAGCTCGATGGTGCTGCTTGTGTGGGCGATGGCGTTCTCGACGAGGTTGCGGACGAGCCTGCGCAGCTCGGTCGGATCGCCGACCACCGGTGCGGCGGAGACCTGCGTCGTGTCGACTGCCGGACCGCCGAGGCGCCGTACGCGCGCGGCCTCCTCGAGCACCACGTCCTCGAGGTCGAGGAGCCGACGGGTGCGCGGCCGCTCGTCGTCGGTGACCACGAACAAGAGGTCCCCGACGAGGGCGTCCATCTCGTCGACGTACGCGAGGAGATCGCGGTGCAGCTGCAGGTCGTCGCCGTCGCCGCGGCCCACCATGGCCACCTCCAGCTGGGTCCGCTGCGCGGTGAGCGGGCTGCGCAGATCGTGGGAGACGTCGGCCACGAACCGCCGCTGCCGCTCCTGGGCCTGCTCGAGCCGGCCGAGCATGCGGTTCATCGTGGCCGCCAAGCGGCCGACCTCGTCCGTCCGGTCCGACGTGCCCACGCGGCGCGAGAGGTCGTCCTCGGTGATGGTGTCGACCTCGGCCCGGATCCCGTCGAGCCGGCGCAAGGCCCGCCCGACCAGGAGCCAGGACGCGGCGACGAGAAGCAGCCACACCAGCGGTACGCCGACCCGCAGTCCGGACCGCAGGCTCGCGCTCGCCTCGCGGACGGACTCCAGGCTGGTCCCGACGTAGACGCGGACCCGGCCGCCGCGGGGCGTCGATCCGGTGGACGTCCACAGCCGGTACTGCTCGGTCTCGCGATCGTCGGGG
Source organism: uncultured Actinomycetota bacterium (assembly GCA_963782035.1). Lineage (GTDB taxonomy): Bacteria > Actinomycetota > Actinomycetes > Propionibacteriales > Nocardioidaceae > Nocardioides. The sequence goes on along the minus strand of CAWAIW010000057.1, from coordinate 8,867 downwards.
CCGGCCACGTCCTCGACGCGGAGGTCGCCGCTCGTCGGCTCGTCGGTGAGCGGTCCCGACCCGTCGGCGTTGGGGGAGACGGCGACGACGCGGCCGGCGTCGTCGACGACCTGGGCCACTGAGTCATCGGTGACGTTGACCAGGACCGGCGGAAGATCCCCGGACTCGGCGAGCGCCAGGACATCGGCGACCCTCGAACGGGCGAGGTGGTCGGCGGAGTCCGTCAGCCGGTGCCTCAGCACGGCGTCGAGCGAGACGGCGCCGCCGACCAGCAGGGCGGCGGTCACCACCGCGACCAGCAGGGTCGTACGTGCGCGCAGGCTCACACGGATCAGCCGCCTTGGGGGTCGAGCCGATAGCCCACCAACCGCACCGTCTGCAGCGCGTTGCGGCCGAACGGCTCGTCGATGCGCTGCCGCAGCTGCCGCACGTAGACCTCGACGATGTTGGGGTCACCGTCGAAGGAGAAGTCCCAGACGTGCTCGAGGATCGTGGCCTTGGGCAGCACCTCGCCGGCCCGTCGCATCAGGAACTCCAGGAGGGAGAACTGCCGTGGCGTCAGGGGGATCGGCTCCTCCCCGCGCCAGACCCGGTGCTCGGCGGGATCCATCCGCAGGTCGCCGACGGTGAGCACGGAGGGACGTTCGGCGCCACCGCGTCGCAGCAACGCCCGGATCCTGGCCATCAGCACGACGAACGAGAACGGCTTGGCCAAGAAGTCGTCCGCGCCGGCGTCGAGGGCACGAGCCTCCTCCTCGGCGCCGGCCCGTGCGGTGAGCATGAGGATCGGCACCCACCGACCGGATGCGCGCAGTCGTGCACAGAGCTCGTCGCCGGCGAGGCCCGGCAGCATCACGTCGAGCACCATGGCGTCGTAGTCGTTCTCGGTCGCGAACCACTCGCCGTCCGTGCCGGTCAGGGCGACGTCGACGGCGTACCCCTCGTCCTCGAGTCCGCGCCGGACCGCGAGGGCCACGTGCTTGTCGTCCTCGACGACCAGGATCCGCACCTCCTGATCGTCCCACCGGCCGCTGAATGCCCGCTGAACGCCGGCCTGCGCCTCCTTCAGGCTGGCTTCAGGAGCCGGGCCGCAGGATGGTCGGACCACCGACGAAGGAGCAGACCATGAAGAAGCGCGTTGCGGTCGCCGTAGGCGGAGCCGTCGTCGTCACCGCCCTGGCCGGCGCCGGAGTCGCCGCGGCCGGCGGTCTCGAGCCGGGCGAGAGCGGCAGCCAGGACTACAGCCAGCAGCAGGCCGACCGGGCCACCGCGGCTGCCCTGGATGCGACCGGCGGCGGGAAGGCCAACAGCGTCGAGCGCGACGGCGAGAACGGCGCCACCTGGGAGGTCGAGGTCACCAAGACCGACGGCACCACGGTCGACGTCCGCCTCGACCAGAAGTACGCCGTCGTCGTGATCGAGGGCGACACCGAGGCGTCCGGCGGAGACAACGGACCGGAGTGACATTCCTGCGAGGGGTCGGGGTCGGGGCGTGGGGCCGGCCGCGACGGCAGTCAGGCTCGTGACAGGTGCCGGGGCGCATGGTGAGGGCATCGTCCTCGGGCTCGACACCTCCACGACGCCGCCGAAGATGCAAGGAGCACGTGATGTCACCAGCAACCACCCACCGGATCCTGGTCGTCACCGACCGCGCTGCCGCCTCTGACGCCCTGCGGTCCGAGATCCGTCGACGGGCCGCCGACGACGTCCAGTTCCGGCTCGTGGTGCTGAACCCGGCCCGGGCCGAGATCCACCTGCTGCACCCCGAGCGGCACGACAAGGCCGCGGAGGCCGAGCAGGCGCTCCTGGCGATGCTGCCTCAGCTGCGAACGGACGCGGGTGCGCCGGTCATCGGATCGGTGTCGGTGCGCCACGACCCGATGGACGCGATCGAGGAGACGATCTACAGCGAGCCGATCGACGAGATCCTGCTCGCGGTCACCGAAGGGCATCTCGCGGCTCGCCTGCACCAGGACCTGCCCCACCGGCTGGCGCACCTGAACCTGCCCGTCGCGCGCGTCTCCGATGCCGGACCCCTCCCCGTCTGATCCCGCGACGTCCGTCCCGGGTTCAGCCCTCCCGGTGGCGCGACCAGGAGAGCGGCCCGAACGCGGTGTCGCTCGCGGGCCGCTCGGCTCCGGGCGTCACGACCAGCTCGAGGTACTCGAGCGGGACGGTGCTCCCGTGGACGACGATGCGGTGGAACTTGGGGACGGCGTCCGGTCGTTCTAGCAACGTCCTTCGTCCCAACGCCCGCGTCGCGGCATGACAGGAAGTTCCGTCGTCTCGGAGGACCTCGTGATTGCCATCGATGAAGCGACCACCGGACAGTAAAGCGGCTCGCGCGCTGTCGAAGTGGTGCCATCGACACGGATGGGCGTCTGACCACGAAGTCCGGCCGGTCAGGTTGCGTGCAGGTACCCACTGACAGGGTGGTGGCGTGTTCGACTCCTTCAACGGCCTCCCGGTGCACCCCCTCGTCGTCCACGCGGTCGTGGTCCTGCTGCCCTTGGCGGTACTCGGCACCATCGCGATCGTCGTCAGACCCCGCTGGCGGGCGACGTACGGGCCGCTGGTGGTGGGTGCAGCGCTCGTGTCGACTGCCCTCATCCCCGTGGCCACCTCGAGCGGTGAGGCGCTGGAGCACCAGGTGGGCAACCCCGGTGACCACGCCGAGATGGGCGACCAGCTGATCTGGTTCGCGATCCCGCTCCTGGTGCTCTCCGCCGCCGTCGTGCTCCTGGATCGCCGGCGCAGCCGGGTCGCAGCCAGCGGGTCGGACAGCCGCACCCTGCTGACCGTGGTGTCGGTGCTGGCCGTCCTTGCCGCCGTGGCGGCCGGCGTCCAGGTCTACCGCGTCGGTGACTCCGGAGCCCGGGCGGCGTGGAGCGAGAAGGTCAGCGGCTCCGGCGACGAGTAGCGGCTCGGTCGCCCCTCGGTGAAGGCCGCCGACGCGACCGCGCTGTAGTGGACGGTGCCGGGGGTGGGGTGCTGCGGAGCGTGGCCAACAGGGCCAGCAGCTCGGGGTCGTCGGCCGGGCGACCGCTGGAGGTGACCAGGCACGCCGCGAGCTCCGTCGGGTCGGTGCTCAGGTCGGCGCCGGAGCACGCCCACCAGGCTTCGGCCAGGTCGGTCGGCAGCACGGTGGCCGCAGGCTCGCTCGGGAGGTCGGTCAGGACTACGACGGGTCCGTCGCTCGGGCTTGCGCTGGGGCTGGGCGTCGGGAGCTCGGACGCTACGTCGCTCGATGTCGGGCTGGGATCGATCGTCGGCGACGGGAGCACGCTGGGGATGGTGCTCGGGCCGACCGTCTGCGTCGGTCCCTCGGTGGACGGTGCCGTCGTGGCTTCAGCGGGAACCGTCGGAGAAGTCAGCATGCTGGGTTCCGTCGTCGGCGCGACCGTTGGCGGCGCCGGGGTGGGGCTGGGCGTCGCTGATGGCAGGGTCGGTGTGGACGTGGGGAGAGCCGTCGAGGTCGGTCTCGTCGTCGGCGGGGCCGACGTCGAGGGGGTGGGGCTCGGCGACGGCACCACCTCGAAGGTCGGCTGGGGCGTGGGTGCATCCGTGGGCTGCGGCGAACCGGTGGGCAAGTACCCCGGTCCTCCGAGCACCCCCCAGGCTTGCGGCCCGGCCGCGAGGTAGGCGTTCATCACCCGGAGCACCAGGTCGACGTAGGCCGAGGAGTGGTTGTAGCGGAAGGTCGCACGGCGCTGTCCGGTGAGCTGAGACAGGTCATCCTTCCCCCCGCACAGGTAGACCGCAGTTGCCAGCGAGGCATCGTCGATGTCCTGGGGGTCGCGCCTCCCGTCGCCATCCGCGTCGACGCCGACGATCGTCCACGTGGACGGGATGAACTGCATCGGACCGACGGCCCGGTCGAACGTCGGGTCCGCGTCGACCCGGCCGCCGTCCGTGTCGGCGATCCGGGAGACTCCCGACGTGCCGTCGAGGCGGGGCCCGTACAGAGCGGGGTGGACGACGCCGTCCACGGTCATCAGCCGCCCCCCGAACCTCCCGTGGTCGCTCTCCACCTTGCCGATCGCCGCGATCAGGGCCCACGACAGGTGACACGTGGGATCGGCCGCGTCGATCACCTCGGCCGCACGGTCGTACGCCGCCCAGGCGCGGGCCGGCACCTGGCCGACCGCGACGCTGTCCTGGTCGACCAGGACGCCGAGTCCGGGACTGAACTCTGATCGGTGGGTGACCGACGCCGCTTCCTGCAGGTCTGGCAGAGGCTGGGGCAGGGGAGTGGGCTCGGCGGCTTCGGCCGAGGGTGCCCGCAGGACCCTCGGTGAGGGCGTCGGTCCTGGGCCCAGCAGCCCGACGCTCGCGGCGACGGTCAGGGGCGTGAGAACAGCGAGCATGCTGATCCGGCGCACGGCATCGCCGCGCGTTGGACTGCGCCGTCGGACCATGTCTCTCCCACTCCACGGGGTGTGCGACCCCTACTGTCGCCGTCCGACAGCCGTGCGGGACCGACCCGGCCGGGATCGTCCCCGAGCGCTCATGCGCCGGTCATCCGGCCGTCATGTACGGACCGATGCCAGGAAGGGCTACGGCGCCGGCACGAGCCGCAGAGCGAGGTTCGGACAGGCCCGCGCCGCCTCCCTCGCTATCGGTTCGAGGGCGGTCGTCACCGGGCCGGTCACCAGCGGGTAGCCCCAGTCGTCCAGGGTCACGATCTCGGGGGCGATCTCCCAGCACAATCCGCGTGCCCGGCAGGCCGGCCAGTCGACCCGCAGCTCGCTGGTCACGCACCACGCCCGAGGTACCGGCAGCGTCCGTGCGCGTGCTCCTCGACCTCGGTTCCGTACGCCTCGAGCATCGAGCGCACGAGCCGGGCGGTGCCGTCGGGGTGGGCGCAAGCACCGCGACCGTCGACGAGTGCCGCGATGCGCCGTACCTCCGCGACCTCCCCGCGGCCGGCGGCCAGGTCGCCGACCAGGTGGGCGAGGGTGGGTAGGCCGCGCACGCAGGGTCCGCACCGGCCGGCGGACTCGAGGGCCAGGTGGGCAGCGATATGTGCCGTCACCCGGACCGGACAACCCGCCGCCACCATGACGACCCCGGCCCCGAGCGAGAGCCCCCGGTCGGCCAGGGCGCGCCGCGACACGGGCAGGTCCGCGAGCCCGTTGGGCGGCACCCAGCAGCCGTGGTAACCGCCGACGAGCACCGGCGCCCGCAAGGCATCGGGCTGGAGCACCTCGGCCCAAGGCGTGCCCAGCTCGACCTCGCGGACCAGCGGCCGGGCGTCGCCGATGGCGAGCGTGAGCAGGGTGGTGCCGGGCTCGTTCGGAATACCGCTCGGCCCCAGGGGGCGCAGCAGCCGGGCCGCGAGCTGGGCGAACGTCTCGGCGTTGCTGAGCAGGGTCGGACGACCTCCCAACCCGCTGACCGTTGCCGACTCCCAGGAGGTCACCGGCCTGTTCTCACGTCCCTCGATCAGCTCGAGCACGGCTCGTGACTGACCGGACACGAACCCTGGGCGGGCACGGTGCAGCCGAAATCGCCACCGACCGTGGTCTCTTTCGGACAGCGCGGTCTGGAGCGCCAGGGCGACCACGTCCCGCTCCCCGGGGACGACCAGGTGCACCTCGCGACTCCCCAGGGCGTACGCCGCGGCGACGGCGCCGTCCAGGACGAGGTGGGGAGCGAGGGCAGCCAGCACCGCGTCCTTCGCGCTGACCGGTTCGCCTTCGGCCAGGTTGACCACGACGGGGGGCCGCCGCGCCCGGGCAAGGCCCTCGAGCTTGCGCGACAGCGGGAAGCCGGCGCCCCCGCGCCCATCGAGGTGGATGGCCGCGGGGAGCAGCTCCGGGAGGGTCAACCGGGGCACGTCGCCGCGCATGCTGCGATGAGCCGTCAGCGACGGACCGGCGTCGATGCCGGCCAGCAGCGAAGGCCCGGGGCACACGTCCACGTCGAGCCCGGACGGACCCCAGCGCGTTGCGGTCCCGACGGTCACCGAACGACCTCCAGGCCCGTCGACGCGGACCCGCGGGGTCGGAGCAGGAGGCTGCCGACCACCATCGCGGCGGAAGCGACGTACACGGAGCGCGCCCAGGTCTCGCCGGTGTCCGTCCCGATGCCGAGCCCGTGAACCACGCCGGCAGCCCAGGCGGCGTACGTCGTGAGGTGCACCGCCCTCCAGACCCGCCGCCCGAGCCGGTCGCGCATCAGGCTGGTGACCACGACGACCACGACGAGATCCAGGGCGACCGTGCCGAGGGCGAGCCAGGTCGGCCGGTACCTCAGGGCCCAAGGTGCGAACGCCTGCCACCAGCGGATGTCGACGTACTCGTCGACGACGGCCGAGGCGACGTGTCCCACGATCAGGCCCAGCGCCACCAGCGCGAGGTTCCGATGGATGCTCTGGGCCACGAAGCCCGGCACCCGGCCACCGGCCTCGGCCCGGAGGGACCACACCCCCAGCACCGTGACGACGGTCAGCAAGGCGAGCAGCACCAGACCGGACCCCCGGTTGAGGAACCACAAGAGGGGGGCATCGGTCACGCGGCGATCCCCTCCTGTGGCCACGAACCGGTCGAGGACGTGGTGCCGTCCGCGTGGACCAGCCGTGCGCTGACCCGACGGGCCTCCAGCCACGCGGGGGCGTCCGTACCGAGCACGAGGGCGGCGGTGGAGGCGACGTTGGCGGCCAGGCTGCTGATGCCCGCGGCGGTGACCGTCCGCAGGTGCCCCGCAACCGGGTGGTTGGTCCGTGGGTCGATCAGGTGGTGGGCAGCGCCGGACGGACCGCGCCAGCGCCGCGCGGTGGTCGTCGACGTGGCCAGTCCTCCGTTGGTCACCTCGACCAGCTGCCCGTCCGACTGCTCGATCCGCTCGGTGACCAGCACCGGCCACGCTGTGTCGCCCGGGCCGTCCACGCGGAGGTCGCCCCCGAGACTGACCAGGACCCGGCAGCCGAGTCGCTCGACGACGGTGGCCGCGACGACGTCAGCCGCCCAGGCCTTGGCGGTCGCCCCGAGGTCCAGCTCGCAGCCCTCGGGGATGCGGATCGCGTCCTCGGCGACGTCCAGCTCCCGCCACAGCTCGGGTGTGGGAAGTGGCAGCCGCCGCGCGCGGGCCACCGCGCGGCGGCTGACCACCCCGAGATCGGCGTCGTACCCGAGCGCCACGAGGACCCGGCCGAGGCAGGGGCTGACCAGTCCGTCCGTCTCGTCCGCGGCCGTGACCGCGACGGCCGTGGCCGCCACGAGGAGAGGATCGACCCGGACCCACTGACCGGGCGTGCGGTTGGCACGCACCAGGTCGGAGTCGGCGCGGAACCGACTGCAGGCGCGGTCCACCGCCGCCAGGACGGCCGTCGTCACCTCGACGGCGGGCGAGAGAAGGTGGGGCTCCTCGACGGCGAGGTGCACGTACGTGCCCCAGGTCGACCATGCTGCCGAGGAGCTCGACGGATCCACGGTGGCGTCACGATCCGCTCGTCGGAGCCGGCCCGGGGGGCGACGGCACCGGAGTCGGCGGGGGTGAGGCCGCGGGCGTGGGCCCGTCGTGGGGCGACGTTCTCCCCGGATGGGGGCCGCGTGACGCGGTCCCGGGGAGCGGTGTCGCACCACCCAGCTCGAAGGACGCCGTGCCCGCCTGCAGGAGCACGCGCGTGGAGACCACGGTGCGGTGTGGGCGACGCTTCCACACGACGGAGTGGTCGAGAACCTCCCGGGGAGTGGCGGGGGCGTTCGCGATCATTGTTCCGGACGCGTCCTTGCGACCGACATCACGCCGTGCTGCCTCGTCGGCCGTCTGGTGCGCGGCCAGACCTGTCGCCGCGCCGGTCGCCGCCACCACCCCGACCGTCGTGAGCCCCGTGAGCCCCGATGCGAGGAGCCGGAATCGGTCCCTCGTACGTGGCGTGTAGGGCATCGGAGCTCCTCGGGTGGCGTCTGTCCGCTCACGGTGGCCCAAGGAACGGCAAGCCTTCATCATCCGGTTGTTAAGAGAACCTCAGCGAACCCCGGAATCCTTGACACAACCTTGACGTCCCGGCGACGTCCCCATAGCGCTGGTCGGCCGATGGTGGACCATGCGCACGTCCTCCATGGTCATCGGAACACTCACGTCGCTCGCCGCAGGCGTGACGGGCGTGCTGGCGTACGCCGCTGTGGCGCCCACGCCGACCGCACCGACACCCGCGGTGGCCCGGCCACCGGCGCTGGTCACGGAAGCGGACCCGGTGGGGCGTCCGCTCATCCGCTACCGGCCGTCCCCGTCGGGGCCCGGGTCGAGAACGGGTCCTGCGTCACGCGGGTCGTCCACAACGTCGTCGTCCGGACCGCAGCCCGTCCCGCGGCGTCAGCTGCCACCAGTGCCGCAGAGGCAGCGGATGGCGAGGTCCCGGGAGGCGGTCACACGCCCACTCCCAGCGCCACCCGGTGGATGACGACGGCCCGGAGGACCCGCCCGGCACCGACGGCGAGCCCGGCGACGACGACAACGGGGACGAGACCGGCGACAGCGACGACCACGGTGACGAGCAGCAAGGCGTGGAGGACGAGCCAGGCGGCGACGACGGCCAGGGTTACCAGGACGACCAGCAGGTCGAGGGTCAGGACGACGATGGCGGCCACGACGACCAAGCCGGCCCTGAGGGCATCACGGCGCGATCAGGGGAAGCCAGACCGCGACCGTCGTCCCGGGGTCGTCGCCGATGACGAGCTCGCCGCCGACGGCGGCGGCGGTCCTGCGCACGATCTGGAGGCCCAGGCCCGTGGTGCCCTGACGCCGGTCACCCTCGGCGTGCGGCGTCCGACAGGGGCGGCATCCGCGGACGTGGAGCCGGACCCGGTCCTCGAACCGGTGCAGCGTCACCTCGAACCCCGTGGTGTCCGGCGTGTGTGCGA
>CAWAIW010000056.1:0-8787 GCA_963782035.1 uncultured Actinomycetota bacterium | reverse complement strand
TGAGGAAGGAGATGACGTCGCCGCTCTCCTGACAACCGAAGCAGTTGCCGGTGAGGATGTTGTCCTCGAGCACGAAGGCGTGGCCCTCCTCGACCTCGGCGCAGAACACCTCCTCGACGCGTTCGGTGGCATCGACGGACTGAACAACCCAGCCACGCCGAGCGAACTGCTTGTGGGTAGAAACGAAGCGCCGATGGTGCTCGGGGATCAGGAAGAACGCCTCGGTCAGGTCCTCGTTGACGAAGTGGATGCGGTGAATCTCGGACGGGTCCCGACCGGGAAATCCCTCTCGCAACTGGGTCGTGATGCCGTAGGTCCCGATGCCCAGACGAGTGCAGATGTCGCGCACGAACTCGAGGTCGCGGCGATCGGCAGAGTTCAGGATCACCGTTCCGTCGCTCGCCACGCACCCGTCGGCGGCGAAGTACCCGGCCAACCACCCGTAGAGGTACGAGACCGACTCCTGTCGGTCCGGCAGCTCCTTGAAGAACCGGGGCAGGTGATGAACGAGGAGGTTGTCGCCGCTTGCCGTGGTGACGCTGTTGGGGAACCACTTCAACATCGCGAGGTCCTTGGGAGGACACATCAGGGCCATGCTTCCCGTCCCACTCTTGGTCCCATCGCCGTATGTGAAACCGTGCGCGATGCCGAACGGGGAAGGCGTGGTCTTGCGGATGCGGGAGCGGGGATAGACCGGAACCAGACGGTCTCCCCGCTTGAGATTCTTGGTGAGCACTTCTCTCCGACTCTTGGAGTCCTTGCCGGCGCGCACGAACCACCGGTGCTCGTCGGTGGCAAACAGCTCCTTGACCTGCCGATTGCGCGTCAGGGTGAGCTTGAGGAGCGGTTGAACGCCGAAGCTCCTGAACGGCGCTTCGACCCAGTCGCCTCTGCTGTTGAGGATCTTGTGGGTGGAGCCGGCAAGATCGGCGATGCTGTGTGCGCCCTCGTACGTCAGCACCCGGGTCTCCCCCGCCAGGCAGTGGTAGAACCCCCGCGCCGGCGTGACGTGGAACGACGGCGACTTCTCGTCGTGGAAGGGACACAGGCCCTTCATGGACCCGCCGCCGGCGTTGCGGAGCGTCACGTAGCCGGAGACGATGTCGTCGATCCGGGCCTTCTCGCGCACCTCCGCGATGTCTTCCTCACGGATCCGGCCGGCCACGCGGCGGAGTCTATGCCGGACCGCCCACGGTTCCTCGGGGGCTGTGGAGGACGGGACGGCACCCCTGCGGGTGGTCACATGCGCGGGGCACCGGGTCAGGATGGATCGATGACCTCGAGCCAGGCCACGCAGGGCCTCGACCGGGCCGAGGACACGACTCCCGACCCGGACGACCCCCGCAAGCCCGACGACCCGACCGACTTGCACAAGCGCACCTGGTTCTACGTCGCCCGCAAGGTCTGGCGCGAGTTCGGCGACGACCAGTGCACCGACCTGGCCGCGGCCCTCACGTACTACGGCGTGCTGGCGCTCTTCCCGGCCGCCATCGCCCTCAGCGCCGTCCTGGGCCTCGTCGGCCAGTCACCGGAGAAGTCCGTGCGGACGGTGCTCGACGTGATGGCGCCGCTGGTCTCCGAGGACACCCTCGGCACGATCAAGAGCCCGCTGCTCGAGCTCGCCGGCTCCCAGGGCGCCGGTCTGGCCCTCCTTCTGGGTCTGCTCGGCGCGCTGTGGTCGGCGTCGGGGTACGTCGGGGCCTTCGGGCGCTCGATGAACCGCATCTACGAGATCGGCGAGGGCCGCCCGTTCTGGAAGCTGCGTCCGATGATGCTGCTCATCACGCTGGTGGCGATCGTGCTGGTCGCCCTGGTGATGGTGATGCTCGTCGTCAGCGGACCGCTGGCCCAGTCGATCGGAGACCAGATCGGGCTCGGCCACCAGGCCGTGCAGGTCTGGGACATCGCCAAGTGGCCGGTGATGCTGTTCGTGGTGATGCTGATCGTGGCGATCCTCTACTACGCGACGCCCAACGTGCAGCAGCCGAAGTTCCGGTGGATCTCCATCGGCGCCGCGGTGGCCATCCTCATCTGGATGGTGGCTTCGGCCGGGTTCGCGTTCTACGTCGCCAGCTTCGCGTCGTACAACAAGACCTACGGATCCCTGGCCGGCGTCGTCGTCGCGCTGGTGTTCCTGTGGCTGACCAACGTCGCGCTGTTGCTCGGCGCCGAGATCGACTCCGAGCTCGAGCGGGGCCGCCAGCTCCAGGCGGGCATCGCGGCCGAGACGGAGCTCCAGCTGCCGGCGCGCGACACGCGCAACATCGAGAAGGCCGCAAAGAAGGAGCAGGACGACGCCGCCAAGGGTCGCCGCATCCGCCTGGGCGCCGGCCGGCGCAAGCAGTCCTGAAGCACTCACGAGGAGGACACCATGAAGAAGCTGACCCTGTTGATCGCCGTCGGTGTGGGCTACGTGCTCGGCACCCGTGCCGGTCGCGAGCGCTACGAGCAGATCAAGAAGACGTTCCTCAACGTCAAGGACGACCCGCGGGTGAAGTCGGCGGCCTCGACGGTCGCCGAGACGGCCAAGGAGCAGGCGCCGGTCGCCGCCCAGAAGGTGGCCGCAGCCGCCGGAGCCGCCGCGTCGGCGGCGTCGGCACACTCGCCCTTCGGCAGCTCCCACGAGGACGAGCTGAAGGACCAGCTCAACCCGGAGAGCATCGCGCTCCAGGACGACCCGTACCCGAAGGGCGACCTGCCCTAGCCGACGAAGCGGGCGTGCCAGGTCACGGCGCTGGCGTCGGTGAGCGACGCGACCTGGTCGACGACGGCCCGGCGTTGCCCGGCGTCGTCGGCCGCCGCCTTCCAGTCGTCGGCGTAGGGCGTGTCCAGGGCGTCGGGGCCGCGCTCCTCCAGAGCGGCGACGAGCTCGCCCAGCAGCTCGCGCTGGCGCGTCATCAACGCCACCCGGTCGTCGGCGCGCATCACGTAGTGCGCGGCGATCCCCTTGAGGACGGCGATCTCGTGCCGGGTGCCGAGGGGGACCGCCAGGTCCGCGTCGTACCGGACGAACGGTCCGCCGCCGGCGGCGTACGTGGCGTCCTGCACCGCTCCACAGAAGCGGCCGATCACGTCGCTGGTCAGGTTCTTGAGCGCGGCGAGGTGACGACGCGAGCCGTCGTACGCCGCGTCCGGCCAACCCTCCACGCCTCGTAGCCCGGCCAGCGCGGACTCGAGCTCGGCGTCGGTCGCCTCGGGGAGGTACCACTCGCGGACGGTCGCCCATACCGCGTCGAGGTCGAGGTCATGGAGGTCGATGCGGTCGGCCACGACACCGTCCTCGACGTCGTGCACGGAGTAGGCCACGTCGTCGGCGAGATCCATCACCTGTGCCTCGAGGCAACGGCGCATGCCGTCGGCCGGTAGCCTGACCCAGTCGAAGACGGCGCGGTCGTCGTCGTAGACCCCGAACTTGTGGCCGGTCGCCTTTGCCCGCGGCCAGGGGTACTTCGTGCAGGCGTCGAGGGTGGCGCGCGTCAGGTTGAGCCCCACCGACCCGTGCTCCCCGAAGGTCTTGGCCTCCAGCCGGGTCAGCAGCCGGAACGTCTGCGCGTTGCCCTCGAAGCCGCCGGAGTCCGCGGAGACCTCGGCGAGCACCGTCTCGCCGTTGTGGCCGAAGGGTGGGTGGCCGAGGTCGTGAGCCAGCGCGGCGGTCTCCACGATGTCCGGCTCGCACCCCAGCGCCCGGGACAGGTCGCGGGCGACCTGCGCCACCTCGAGGCTGTGCGTCAGCCGGTTGCGGACGAAGTCGTCGCTCTGCGGTCCGACCACCTGCGTCTTGGCGGCCAGGCGGCGCGAGGACGCCGCGTGCACGACCCGCGCGCGGTCGCGCTCGAACGGCGTGCGCTCGGGGGCGGCGACCCGCTTGGGCGGCTCGGCGACGTAGCGCTCACGGTCCGCGGCGGCGTACAGGTCCATCCCATTCATCCTTGGGATGACCCTAGAGGTCAGTAGACGCTGACGTGCACGTGGTCGTAGTGGTTGGCCGTGGCCGAGCCGCGGCTCGCGAAGAACCGCCAGCCCTCGCCCGCTCGGACCGGCGTCCAGATGTGCTGGCGCCAGAGGATGTCGTAGACGTGCAGCTCGCTGGCGTGGGCCCGCAGGAACTCCGCGATCGCGGTGCCGAGGGCGACGTCGCTGGTCATGATGTCCAGCGCGCGGCCCGAGGAGTGCTCCCCGTGGTTGTCCCACCCGCCGTACGTCGTGATCTGCGGGAAGGCGTGGCACACCGAGCGGTAGACGTAGACGGCGCCGGAGGTGAGGCCGTTCTCGACGCCGGGGTCCGGGCACGGGGTCATCGAGAGGCCTGCCGCGGCGCTCAGGGGCTTGTCCTGGCTGAGGTAGCCGTCGGTGACCCAGCGGCTCTTCCCGTCGATCACGATCTCGACCCGCTCGCCGGCCTTGCGTCCTGTGACGAGGACCTGACGCGAGGCCGCGACCTCGCCGACCTGCGTGGCGTCGGTGCCGGACTCGGTCCAGAGGTTCAGCGGCGCGGTGGTCCAGAGCTCGGTGTCCTGCTTGTGGGCCTGTCGGACGGCCGCGGCGGTGGCGGCGAGTGCGCCGTCGGCGCGGGCTTCCTTGACCATCGCCTGCTTGTCCTGCGCGGAAGGCTTGCGCGAGGCGGACCGGGAGACCACGAAGCGGTCGGAGAGGTCGGGCTTCGGGTCCGCGGAGGCCGACGCGGTGAGCGGGCTGCGGACGTCGGCGGCGACGATGCCGGTGACCGGGGTCGCCGCCAGGACGCCGAACGCCACCACCGAGCCGGTCGCCGTCACGGCGAGTCCGGCGGAGATCTTCTTGGCGGTCGACGAACGGCCCGGGGAGAGCAGGGTGAGGCTGCGGGCAATGGTGTCCCGCTTGTGGCGATGATCTGCCACAGCGCTGATCCTTTGCTGATCGAGGTCAGGGGACGGGCCGTTCCACCCGAGAAGTGGTTGATAACGAAACGGACACGAAGCCGCGAGTCAAGCACACATCCCCGGGGGCGTCTCAATCTCGCCCCCAGCGCCCGGGGATGATCCGGGTCACGTCCACGCATGACGCTCACTGGCGTCATGACCGACGTTGCGGTGGCGTCAGATTGATGTCAAGGTGACCGCGTGACGCGGAGGATCTCGGCCCGACTCGCTCGACTGCGACACGGGTACGGCCTGCTGGCACGGCTCGTCTGGGCCTGCTCACCGGGCTGGACCGTCGTCGGTGTGGTGATGTCACTCGTGCAGGCCGCGGCCGCCGTGGGCATCATGATCGGCTCCGGGCGGCTGGTGCAGGGCCTCGTCGAGGGCACGCTCGACCGCGGCTGGCTCACCGTCACGGTCGCCTCCTTGTTGGTGCAGCCGGTGGCCACCGCCGCGATCGACGTGGTCGGCGCCGTGCAGCAGGGGCGCGCCACTCCCCTGCTCCTCGAGCGGATGGCGGGGCTCGCCTCGCGGCCGCACGGCATCGAGCACCTCGAGGACCCCGACGCCCGCCAGTCGATCGACGCGGCGATCGAAGAGATCAACCAGCAGTACTTCCTCGGCGTGCAGTCGGCGTGGCAGGTGCTGGGCTACCGGCTGTGGGGCGTCGCGGCTCTGGGGGTGCTCGCCACCTGGTCCTGGTGGGTGGCCCTGCTCGCGCTGGCCGGCACCCTCCTGCTCAACCTCACCTGGTCGGCGTACTCCCAGCAGATCTTCGAGGACATCTTCCGCGACCGGACGCGGCGACGGGCGAGGTGGTACCGCGACCTCCTGGTCGACCACGGCAATGCCAAGGAGATCCGGCTGTTCGGTCTCACGGACTTCGGGTTGACCCGGATGACCGACACCTGGCACGCCGCGATGGTCGAGATCTGGGCCGGGCGCCGGCGGAAGCGGCGGCCGATCTGGTTCGCGCTCGCACTGATGTTCGCGACGTACGCCGCCGCGATCGCGACCCTGGCCCACGACGCCTGGGTCGGGGCGATCTCCACCGCGGTGCTCCTGTCCTCGGCCCAGGCGCTGGTGCAGCTGGAGGGCCTCGGGATGCTCGGCGACATCCAGACGATGGTCAGCCGCCAGATGGCGCTGCTGCTGGACATCGACGACCTGGACCACCGGCTCCCGGATCCGCCGGCGTCGACGTCACCGGTCGGCCGTGGCGCGGCCGCGGTGAGCCTGCGCGGCGTGCGCTTCACCTACCCGGGCCGCACCGAGGCGACGTTCGACGGGCTGGACCTCGACATCGCGCCCGGCTCGAGCGTGGCGGTGGTCGGGGCCAACGGCGCCGGCAAGTCCACGCTGATCAAGCTGCTCTGCGGGCTGCACCGGCCGTCGGCCGGCACGGTGCTCGTCGACGGCGGCGATCCCGGCACCGACGACGGGCTGCGGCGCCGGGTGGCGGTGATCTTCCAGGAGTTCGTCAGGTATCACCTGTCGCTGCGCGACAACGTCGCGCTGGCGCTGCTGGCCGACCCTGGTGACCGTGACGTCGAGGCGGTCGCCGCTCGGGCCCTGCACGACGCGGTCGGTGACCCGGTGCTGCGGCGGGTCGGCGCGTGGGATCGCGTGCTGTCGGCGGAGTACGACGGCGGCACGGACCTCTCCGGAGGCCAGTGGCAGCGGGTGGCCCTGGCCCGTGCTCTCGCCGCCGTGGACGCCGGCGCCGGAGTGCTGGTGCTGGACGAGCCGACCGCCGCGCTCGACGTGCGGGCCGAGGCGGAGCTCTTCGACAACTTCCTGGCCGTGACCCGCGGGATGACCACGATCCTGGTCAGCCACCGGCTCTCCAGCGTCCGGCACGCAGACCGCATCGTGGTGCTCGACCACGGCCGGATCGTCGAGGACGGGACCCACGCGGACCTGGTGGCGCAGGGCGGCCGGTACGCCCGGATGTTCGCGCTCCAGGCCGAGCGGTTCGCGATGGCGGGCGCGGACTCATGAGGTTCCTGCGCTCCCTCGCCCTCCCGATGGGTGCGGCCTGGCGGCTCGACCGGCGGGCGGCGATCGTCGCGTTCCTCGAGGTCGTGGGCAGCGTCCTCACCAACCTGATGCCGCTGGCCTTCGGCCTGATGGTCACCGGGGTGGCGACGCGTTCGCAGACCTCGCTCCTGACGGGGGCCGGCCTGGCGTTCGTCGCGCTGGGCGTCGTCCCTTACCTCACGACGGTCGGGGTCGAGGCCCGCCTCCGGCTCAACGAGATGGTCGGCCACGAGTTCGACCGGCGGGTGGCCCGCCTGGTCGCCGACGTACCGACCCTCGACCACCTCGAGTCCCCGGAGTTCCGCAACGAGGCGCAGATCGTCACCGAGCGGCAGGGCTCGCTGGGCGGCGCCTACAACAGCCTGGTCAACGCCGTACGACAGCTGGCCACCCCCGTCGTGACGCTGGTCGTCGCGGTCTCGGCCGACGCCCGGTTGCTGTGGCTGCTGCCGGCCTCGGTGCCGAGCCTGCTGGTCGGTCGCTGGCTGATCCGGTGGGACGCGACGGCCGAGGAGGACGGTGCTGAGCCGGGACGGCTCACCCAGCACCTGGTCGGGCTGGCCGTGGAGCCGGGGGCGGCCTCCGAGCTGCGGGTGCTCGGCGCGCGTGGCCTCCTCGGACGGCGGCTGCACGCAGCCGGGTGGGCCTGGCGCCGCCCGCACGTGCGGGCCGAGGTGCTCAACAACGTGGCCAGCACGGCGTGCGGGTTGGTCTACCTCGCCTCGGCGGCGGTGGTGCTGACGCTGATCGCCCGCGACGCGGCGCGGGGCGACGTACCGATCGGGGCGGTGGCGACGTCGGTGCTGGTGATCGGCCAGCTGCAGGGCGTGGTGTCCTCGCTGCGCTGGTTCGTGCACATGATGGCGCAGGTGGTGCGCACGGTCGGGAGGTACCAGCGGCTCGAGTCCGGCGTCGCGGCGGCGCGTGCGCTCGACGGCACGGGCACTCCCCCGACCCGGCTGGAGTCCGGGATCTCGCTGCGCGGGCTCGGCTTCACCTACCCGGGAGCTACGTCGCCGTCCCTGGTCGACGTCTCGCTGGACCTACCCGCAGCTGCGGTGGTCGCGATCGTCGGCGAGAACGGCGCCGGGAAGTCCACGTTGGTCAAGCTCCTCACCGGGCTGTACCGGCCGACGACGGGCCAGGTCCTGGTCGACGGGGTCGACCTGGCCACGCTGGACGGCGACGCCTGGCGGCTGCGGTGCGCCGGCGCCTTCCAGGACCACGTGAACCTCGAGCTCGTGGCGCGTGAGACCGTCACCGTCGGCGACCTGCCGGAGCTGTCCTCTGATGAGCGGGCACACTCGGCGCTCTCCGACGCCGCGGCCCTCGACGTGCTGTCCGCCCTGCCCGACGGGCTCGGCACCCAGCTCGGCACCAGCTGGGACGACGGCACCGAGCTCTCCGGCGGCCAGTGGCAGCGGCTGGCGATCGCCCGAGGCATGATGCGCCGCCGCCCACTCCTCCTGGTCCTGGACGAGCCGACCTCCGCCCTCGACCCGGCCACCGAGCACGCCCTCTTCGAGGGCTACACCGACGCCGCCCGTCGCGCCGGCCGGGACGGCGCGATCACGGTCCTGGTGACCCACCGCTTCTCGACGGTGGCCGCGGCCGACCTGGTCGTCGTACTCGCGGATGGTCGGGTGTCCGAGGTCGGCTCGCACGGCTGACCTGATGGCCGCCGGGGGTGGTTACGCCGAGCTGTACGGGCTGCAGGCCCGGGGTTACGCCTGAGCCGGACTTCGTGGTGGTTCCTGTCGCTTCGTGACGGTTGCAACCCCCTCGAAGCGACGGGATACCCGGTCGACCGGGTATTCCGACCAGCGGTGGGTGCTAGCCGCCCGTCGTC
>CAWAIW010000055.1:0-261183 GCA_963782035.1 uncultured Actinomycetota bacterium | reverse complement strand
CGTCGACGTCGTAGGCACCTTGGACGATGAACTCCTTGCGCGGCGCCACGTCGGAGCCCATCAGCAGCTCGAAGACCGCGACCGCCTCGTCGGCGTCGTCGATGGTGAGCCTGCGCAGCGTCCGGTGCCGGGGGTCCATGGTCGTCTCGGCCAGCTGGTCGGCGTCCATCTCGCCGAGCCCCTTGTAGCGCTGCACGGGGTCCTTCCAGCGCACGCCCTTCTTGGTGAGCTCGGCCAGCCGACGCTGCAGCTCGTCGTCGGAGTAGGTGTAGACGTACTTGTCCATGCCCTTCTTGGGGTTGCTGATCTCGATCCGATGCAGGGGCGGCACGGCCGTGAACACCCGGCCCTCGGCGATCAGGTCGGGCATGTACTTGAAGAACAGGGTCGCCAGCAGGCAGCGGATGTGGGCGCCGTCGGAGTCGGCGTCGGCCATGAAGATGATCCGTCCGTACCTCGCGGCGTCCAGGTCGAAGGTCCGCCCCGAACCCGCACCGACCACCTGGATGATCGAGGCGCACTCGGTGTTCTTCAGCATGTCGCCGACCGAGGCCTTCTGGACGTTGAGGATCTTGCCGCGGATCGGCAGCAGCGCCTGGAACTCGGAGTCGCGGGCGAGCTTGGCCGTGCCGAGGGCGGAGTCGCCCTCGACGATGAACAGCTCGGTGCGCTCGTTGTCGGCGGCCCGGCAGTCGGCGAGCTTCGACGGCAGGGCGGAGGACTCGAGGGCGTTCTTCCGGCGCTGGGTCTCCTTGTGCTGGCGCGCGGCGATGCGGGTCTTCGACGCGCCGACGACCTTCTCCATCACCAGCTTGGCCTGGGCCTTCTCGGCCCGCTTGGTGGAGGTGAGGAAGCGCTTGAGCTCGGCGGAGACGACCTTGCGGACCGACGTGCGGACCTGCGGCGTGCCGAGGATCTCCTTGGTCTGTCCCTCGAACTGAGGCTCGGCCTGGCGCACCGTGACCACCGCCGTCATGCCCTCGAGCACGTCGTCCTTGATCACGTCCGTGTCGCCGACCTTGAGCGCCTTGGTGGCGCGCATGACGTCGTTGAACGTCTTGGTGATCGCCTGCTCGAAGCCGCTGACGTGGGTGCCGCCCTTGGGGGTGGCGATGACGTTGACGAACGAGCGCAGCTCGGTGTCGTAGCCCGTGCCCCACCGCACGGCGATGTCGATGCCGAGCTCGCGCTCGACCTCCTGCGGCGTCATGTGGCCCTTGGCGTCGAGCATCGGCACGGTCTCGGTGAAGCTGTCGCTGCCCTGGAGCCGGACCACCTCGGTCACCGGCTCGTCGTGGGAGAGGAACTCCACGAACTCGGTGATGCCGCCGTCGTGGCGGAACTTCTCCTCGACCGGGGTGTCGCCGCGCAGGTCGCGGATCACCAGCTCGAGCCCGGGGACGATGAACGACGTCTGGCGGGCGCGGCCGAGCAGGCCCTCGATCTCGAACGTCGCGTCCTTGGTGAAGATCTGCCGGTCCGGCCAGAACCGGACGTGGGTGCCGGTCCGGTTCTTCGCGACCCGGCCGCCCTTGCGGGTCAGTCCGGACCTCGCGGCGAACGCCGCGTCCGGGCCGTCGGCGTCGAAGACGCCAGGCGCACCGCGGCGGAAGCTGATGCCCTGCTGGGACGGCGAGCGGTCGACGTCGATGTCCATCCGTGCGGACAGCGCGTTGACGACCGACAGGCCGACGCCGTGGAGGCCGCCGGTGGCGACGTAGGAACCGCCGCCGAACTTGCCGCCGGCGTGCAGCTTGGTGGCCACGACCTCGACGCCGGGGAGCCCGGTCTTGGGCTCCTTGTCGGTGGGAATGCCGCGGCCGTCGTCGTGCACCTCGGCGGAGCCGTCGGCGTGCAGCGTCACCTGGACCGTGTGCGCGGCGCCGGCCAGCGCCTCGTCGACGCCGTTGTCGATGATCTCCCACAGGCACTGCATGAGGCCGCGGGTGTCGGTGGAGCCGATGTACATGCCCGGCCGCTTGCGCACCGCCTCCAGGCCCTCCAGGACCAGGAGGTGAGCGGCGTTGTAGGTGTTGTCGGCGATGGTCGGGCTCCTGCGTTTCGTGCCGTCGTACGTCGTCACCCAACCTACCCGCGGGCGCCGACCGCCCCGCGCCGCCACGCTCGACCCCCACCCGTTGTCAGCCTGTCCAGACCGGCCCGCGACACGCCGAGCGGACGAAACCGCGTTTGCGATCTGCGGAAACATGACGCGGCTACCGTGGCAGGCATCACGAACCGTCACGAACACAGCACGATCCGTGCTCGAATCGACCATTCGGCCCACGGATCTCCTAGCAGCAGGCAGACTCCTAGCAGGGGGGAACTCCCATCCGATGGGGTCGTTCCGACGAATGAGAAGCAACCAGACGATCCGAGTCCACGTGTTGGGGTGAGGTGAGCTGGGTACTACCGATGACAGGGAATGTTGGCCCCGGTCGGTACGTTGACCAGACACCGAACGAGTAGAAATGAGGCCGAAGTGACCACTGCCGTTGCCACTGGCTCTGCCGCGCTGAGCGCGGCCGACCGCTGCGACCGCTGCGGGGCGCAGGCCTACCTCAAGGTCGAGCTCCAAAGTGGGGGCGAGCTGCTGTTCTGCGCCCACCACGCCCGCGAGCACGGGGACGCCCTCAAGGCCGTCGCCGCCAACGTGATCGACGAGTCGCACCGGCTCGCCGAGACCCCACCCGTGGCTCCCGCCGAGGAGCACTGAGCCGCACCCACCTTCGACGACACGACGGCCCCGGACGAGAGTCCGGGGCCGTTGTCTATGGTGACGGCCGTGAGCGTCCTCGAGGTCCTGGTCGCCCTGGCGATCCTGGTCGGCCTGGTGGGTGTGCTCGTCCCGATCCTCCCCGGCCTGGTGCTGGTGCTGGCCGCCGTCCTGGTGTGGGCGCTCGACGAGTCCTCGGGCACGGGGTGGACGGTCTTCGCCGTCGCGACCGCCGTGCTCGTGGTCGGCACGGTCGTCAAGTACGCCGTCCCGAACCGCCGGCTCAAGACGTCCGGCATCCCGCCGTCCACGACGTGGTTCGGCGTCGCCATCGGCGTGGTCGGCTTCTTCGTCATCCCGGTCATCGGGCTGTTCATCGGGTTCGTGCTCGGCGTCTACCTCGCCGAGCACCGGCGCGTCGGTGCGGCCCGGGCGTGGCCCTCGACCAGGGAGGCGCTGCGCGCCGTCGGCGTCAGCATCCTGATCGAGCTCGCCGCCGGGGTCGTCGCGGCCCTCGTCTGGCTCGTCGGCGCCCTGGCGACCTGAGGTGGCGGTCCTCCTCAGCCTCCTGGCCGCCGTGTCCTACGGTCTCGCCGACTTCTGCGGCGGCTACGCCAGCAAGCGGGCCAGCGCCTGGGCGGTGGCGCTGCTGGCGTCGGTGACCGGCGCCGTCCTGGTCTCCTCGATGTCCGCCGTCCTCGGGGGCGAGCCGACGATGCGTGACGTGTGGTGGGGTGTCGCGGCCGGCGTCGGCAACGGCTTCGGGACGGCGTTCCTCTACCGCGGACTCTCCTCGGGCCGGATGGGGGTGGTCGCCCCGGTCTCCGGTGTCGGCGCGGCGGTGATCCCCGTCGTCGTCGGCGTCGCGCTCGGCGAGCGTCCGGCGGCGCTCGTCTGGGTGGGCATCCTGCTCGCCCTGCCCGGCCATCTGGCTGGTCGCGCGCGATCCGGCCGGGTTCGCCGGTGCCGCGCCGGGCGGGTTGCTCGACGGCGCGCTCGCCGGCCTCGGCTTCGGCTCCCTGTTCGTCGCCCTCGGCCAGGTCTCCGAGGACGCCGGCCTGCTCCCCCTCGCCGTCAACCAGGTCGTCGCCGGCGTCGTGATCGTGCTCGTGGCCGTCGCGCTCCGGCAGTCCTGGCGGCCGACCTTCTCCGCCGTACCGGGCGGTTCCGCCGCCGGCGTCCTCGGCGCCCTCGCGACCGTGTGCTTCCTGCTCGCGCTCCGCGAGGGGTACCTGAGCATCGCCTCGGTCGTGACCTCGCTCTACCCCGCCGTCACCGTGGTGCTCGCCGCGACCCTCCTCCGGGAGCACGTCCACCGCGCACAAGCAGCGGGTCTGCTGCTGTGCGCGGTGGCCGTGTCGCTCGTCGCGGCGGGTTAGCCGACGGTCGCCACGCCGTCCTGGATGGTCACGTCCACGGCGCGGACGTAGGCCACGCGGTGGCCGAACCAGATCTCGTAGTAGCGGTCGGCACCCTGGATCTGGATGCAGTCCGGCTGGACCGAGCAGTTGAACGTGTTCGCCTTGTAGTAGTCGGTCTCGATGTCGGCGTCGGCGAGCACGAACTGCTGGCCGGGCTGGATCGAGTACTGCAGGGGCACGACCGACTGCACCGTGGTGCCGGCGGGGTACGCCGACGCCTCGGGATAGGCCCGGCCGTACACCGGCACCGCCGTCGTACCGATCGGCGTCACGACCTGGCCGGCCGTGGGGACGAGCACCGGATGGGCCGCCGGGTTGTAGATCCAGGCGTCGGCACCCAGCCACCACACCTTGGCCCAGTCACCCTGGACCTCCTGGACGACCAGCTGCTGGCCGGCCGCCGCGCGCGCCCCGATGTCGGACACCGTCGTCGTCGAGGGGTGCGGGGGTGCCGGAGGTACCACGAGACCCGCGTCGGTCACCAGCGGCGACGCCGCGTCGGGCGCGGTGTGGAGGTAGACGAAGTTCGTCGCGTCCGTCCGGCAGGCGTCGTCCGGGTTGTTGCCGTCGGCGCAATGGGTGACCACCTGCGGGTTGTCGGCGAAGCCGGGCTTGACGGTGACGATCGAGCTGCCGGGCGCAGGCTTCGCGGCGATCGGTGCCTTCAGCAGGTCGAAGTAGTGCTCCCAGTCCCAGTAGGGGCCCGGGTCCCAGTGCATGCCGGCCACGTTGGCCGGCGTGATCCCCGGCACCTGGTCGTGACCGATGATGTGCGCCCGGTCGAGCGGGATGTCGTAGCGGGCCGCGAGGTGACGGACCAGCTTGGCCGAGCTGCGGTAGAGCGACTCGGTGAACCAGTCGGCGCCGTGGCCGGCGAAGCCCTCGTGCTCGAGACCGATCGAGTGCATGTTCACGTACCAGTTGCCGGCGTGCCAGGCCACGTCGTCGGGCTTGACGTGCTGTGCGATGTGCCCGTCGACGGACCGGAGCGTGTAGTGCCACGAGACGTACGTCGGGTCGCTGATGAGGTCGAGCGTGGTGTCGTAGGTCGCCTCGGTGTCGTGGATGACGATGTAGTCGATGTTCCCGGTCTCCGGCCGGTTGGCCAGGTCGTGGTTGCCGTAGTCGCCGGCCCCGGGGCCGTACTGCTCGTACGGCGCGGGCAGCTGCTCGCAGCCGAAGCCCGGCGGGCAGTCACCCCGTCCTCCCTTGGCTGCCACCGGCAGCCCGAGCCCGACCACGGCGCTCTGGTCGACGCGGGCGGTGGAGTTGCTGGCCAGCCGCATCCGCTGGCCGTCGTTGGTCGTCCGGGCGGCACCGCGACGGATCACGCCGAAGACCTGGCGGGCGAACCGCAGGGCGGTCGCCTGGTCGTCGGCGCCGCTGTAGCGGGCCACGGCCGCGGACCAGTCACCGATGTCGCGCGCTCCCCCGGCCTCGCGCTGGTACTGCGCCAGGACCGCGGCGCCGCCGCAGACGTTCGCGACCGCGTCGTCCTTCAGGCGGTCCTGACGGACGCCGGTCAGCGCTGACGCCTTGGCCAACGTGCTCAGGGCGTCCTTGCCGATGCGCTCGCGGGTGGCGTGGGCCCGGGCCTTCGACTGCCGGTCGGCCCGGCTGCCGTCGCCCTTGCCCATCGGGTGCTCCAGGGGGGTCGCCTCGATGCCGTCGGGCGAGGTGAGGTGCATCGGGCCGTAGCCGGCCGACGTGCTCGGAGCGCCGTCGTGGTCGTCCCAGCGGGACTCCAAGAACGAGACGCCGAGCAGGACCGACCGGGGCACGCCGCTGCGCTGCGCGGCGCGGGCGAAGACGGCCTGGCGGTCGCTGGGCCCGCTGAGGCACGAGGACCAGTCGGTGGCCTGGGCCGGCGGACCGGCCAGGGCGGTGAAGGTGGCGGCCACCAGGCCGGCCGCCGCGGTGGCGCCTGCCCATCTGGACGCGCGCAGAGAACGCGACACATTTCCTCCCGAGAACGAGGTGTCCCTACACCCACAATGGGGCGCACCGGATCCGCTCCGGCGCCCATCGACCCTAGCCACCCCTAGCCCAATGGTCTAGGTCTACCCCAGGCCCGGGTGGCCCCCGAGCCGGCCCGGCCGGCGCCGCCGACGTGAAGCACTCAGGTCCGAGCTGGGTCTGGTTCGGCCCGGCGGACTGGGACGCGTCGTACGGCACCTACGGGATCACCGTGACCTCGTCGAGCGGCCGCACCGTGCTGGACCTCGGCTTCAGCAGCACCAGGTGCGCCCCGGGCGCGACGTGGGCAAGTCCGTGAAGAGCTACTTCGCAGGCCAGCGCAGGACGCTCAGGAACAACGGGGCCACCATCACCGCGACCTCGGCGATCACGCACCCGGCCGGGATGCCGCAGATGTACCGGCGCCAGGTCCTGAGCGTCGCCACGACCGGCAACCAGGCCGTCAAGGGCCAGGTGGTCCTCGACTACGACTACACGACCACCGTGGACACCATCAGCTACTGCTACCAGCGCAGCCTCGGCCTGACGGCGCCGACCAAGAAGTGGGCCGATGACAAGAAGGTGCTCAGGCGGGTGTGGGACAGCCTCGCCTACTCGGGCCCCGGCGCCTACGAGGACGAGGAGTAGCCGCTACTCCACGGCCGACGCGCCGCGCCTGTTCATCTCGGGGAGGCGGATGCCTTCTCACAGGTGGGTGATCTGCAGCTTGGTCGGATCGCCCGAGACATCCACGCCGTTGATCAGGAGGTGAATGTCGCTGTCGAGCTGCCTGTTCGCCCCGGACAGGGCCGAGGAGGAGTAGCAGTTCACCTTGAGGGGCCACGAGTCCACCACCGGGTCGCGGATGAAGACCTTGGACGAAGAGGTGAGGGACGTGACCTGAGCGACGTAGGGCGCGCCCGTGGTGCCACGGAAATCGCACCCGTCGAAGTTGTAGACGGCGCCGCCGATGCTTTCCTCGATGTTGATGGCCTTGCGGTTGTTCGACAGGTCGCAGCCGCCGCTGAAGTTGTAGGTGCCGGCGGTCTGGTACATCGCCAGCCCGAACCCGTACCGCGCGTGGTTGGCCTTCAGGTTGGTGACCGTGTGAACCCCGGTGGTGTAGCTGTAGCCGAGGAGGGTCGCCCCGACCTGGGCGCCGTCGGACTTCCGATATCCGTCCAGGGTGACGTTCGACAAGGTGGCCGCGTTGGAGCGCCACAGCTCCAGCGCGAACGTCTCGCCGGGGGGGCTCGAGCTGTAACCGGGGATGCCGGTCACCTTGAGGTCGTGGACCTTCGAGCCGGTGCCGTAACCCAGGATGAGCCCTCCGTAGGCCTTGAGACTCGACGTCTGATCCGTGCCCTCCACCGTGAAGCCGCCGAGGTCCATCGTGGCCGCCTCGGCCGAGGACAGACCCCCCGCCCGCATCAGCTCAAGGAGGTTCGTCCCTGTGCTCGGGTCCGTCTTGGTAGACGTGTGGGGCACGAGCTGGTAGGTCGTCTGGTCCACGCCGGTCCCGAGGAGCTGGCCCGACGGCAGGTAGAGGCCGGCCGACTGTTGGGCGAAGTCGGTCAGCATCTTCATGACGGGAGAGGTGGTCGGGCTCGCCGATGGGCTGGTCGTGACGGTCGTGGTCGGGCCGGGCACGGTCGTCGTCGCGGTCGGGCCGGGCACGGTCGTCGTCGCGGTCGGGCCAGGAACCGTCGTTGTCGGACCGGGCACGTTGGCCGTCGTGGTCGTGGTGGAGCCCGGCACGGTGATGGTCGGGCCGGGCACGATGGCCGTCACCGTGGTGATCGGTCCCGGCACGGTTGCCGTCACGGTGGCTGTGGGGCCCGGCACGTGGGTCGTCTTGGTCGCGGTGGCGGTCGCGGTCACGGTGACGATGCGGACGGGGTGCTTCGGGAGCCTGCCGACCGACGCACCACTGGGTGTCAACAGGCTCCCAGCGAGCGTGAGCGCGATCGTGATCACCGCCGCGACCGAGGCCAGGGCGGTGACTCCCGCCTTCGCGTGCGCCCGACTGGCGGACCGCGCCCCTCGATGGCTGTGCTGGCGGGCGGCGCGGTCCGCACGATGGCTGAGAGGTCGGCTCTTGAGCACGAGGGGGTCCTCCGGGCCAGCTCCGGAGAGCTGACGGTCGCCCCCGGAACGGCGTTCTACCCGACGTCAGCACCATCGATGCTGCGGTCTCTGGGAGGGGTCGCCGGGGGGTTAACGACCCCCCACGTCCAGATTGAGGGGTGGCAGCCGCCAGCGCAGGAGTTTGACCAAGACTTAACCGAGGCCGCAGCCGTCGCAGGTGTGCCCGGCACACGCTCGTGGAAGCCCCGGCAGGGAAGAGGCTGGCTGCGCCCGTGCGACCGGACGTCTGGGCCGTGCTCCCTCGGCACAGCCGTCCCCGCGAGGGTCTGCCACCTCAAGGTCGCGGAGGCGTCAGACTCCCGTCCGAGGGATTCCTCGAGCTTCTCGGAGATCTTGCCGCCCAAGCGAGCTTCTCCTTCGAGAAGAGGCGGGCCTCGATCCGCTTGTCGAGCTTGACCTCCATCTCGGCGTCGGGACAGGCGCCGACGAGAAACGAAGATCAGACGCGGTCCGGCCCTAGACGGCGACCGCCCGCCTCCTCCGTGAGAGACGGGCGGCCGGTCGTCGAAACGTCAGTTATTGGTGTTCGACGAGATCGAGCGTTGGTCTTGTTGAAGACGCCGCTGAGGGTGCCGCCGAGCATGAACACGATCGCCACGATGACGGCAGCGATGCCGGCGACGAGCAGGCCGTACTCCACGGCCGAGGCGCCGCGCTCGTCCATCTTGGCGAGGCGGGCGTTGAGCATGATGCGCAGGTAGTCGAGCATGGTTGGAGATCCCCCTTGGAACTGGTTGACATGACTGGGGCCGGCACCACACATCACCCCCGGTGACGCCCCTTGAGGTCAGGGTGACGCCAGCGTGGCCACCTGACCGCCGAACGCGAGAACCGGTCCGGGCGGACTAGACCAGCGGTTCTCAGTCGAGGTAGTCGCGCAGCACCTGGGAGCGGCTCGGGTGGCGCAGCTTCGACATCGTCTTCGACTCGATCTGGCGGATCCGCTCGCGGGTCACGCCGTAGACCTTGCCGATCTCGTCGAGGGTCTTCGGCTGGCCGTCGGTGAGGCCGAACCGCATCGACACGACACCGGCCTCGCGCTCGGAGAGCGTGTCGAGGACGGCATGCAGCTGCTCCTGGAGCAGCGTGAAGGACACCGCGTCGGCCGGGACGATCGCCTCGGAGTCCTCGATCAGGTCGCCGAACTCGGAGTCGCCGTCCTCGCCGAGCGGGGTGTGCAGGGAGATGGGCTCGCGGCCGTACTTCTGGACCTCGATGACCTTCTCCGGGGTCATGTCGAGCTCCTTGGCCAGCTCCTCCGGCGTGGGCTCGCGGCCCAGGTCCTGGAGCATCTGGCGCTGCACGCGGGCGAGCTTGTTGATGACCTCGACCATGTGCACCGGGATGCGGATGGTGCGGGCCTGGTCGGCCATGGCGCGGGTGATGGCCTGCCGGATCCACCACGTGGCGTACGTCGAGAACTTGTAGCCCTTGGTGTAGTCGAACTTCTCGACCGCGCGGATCAGACCGAGGTTGCCCTCCTGGATCAGGTCCAGGAACAGCATGCCGCGGCCGGTGTAGCGCTTGGCCAGGCTGACGACGAGGCGGAGGTTCGCCTCGAGGAGGTGGTTCTTCGCGCGACGGCCGTCCTCGGCGATCCACTGGAGCTCTTCCTCGAGCTTCTCGGAGATCTTGCCGCCCTTGCCGAGCTTCTCCTCCGAGAAGAGGCCGGCCTCGATCCGCTTGGCGAGCTCGACCTCCATCTCGGCGTTGAGGAGGGGCACCTTGCCGATCTGCTTGAGGTAGTCCTTGACCGGGTCGGCGGTCGCGCCCGCGACCATGACCTGCTGCTCGGGCTCGTCGGTGTCGTCGGCCTCGGAGACGACGAAGCCGCCGGAGGCCGCCTTCTCGTCCTCGACGATCGAGGGGTCCGTGGCGACGGCCTTCTCGAACTCCTCGTCGGGGACGTCCGGGAGGATCTTCTTCCCGTCCGGCCCGATCACGGCGGCGGCCGGAGCGGCCCCGGACTCGCTTCCCTTGATCGCCGCCTTCTTGGCCGCGGTCTTCGCCGGGGCCTTCGCGGCCGCCTTCTCCTCGGTCGGCGCGGCGGCCTTCGCGGGCGCCTTCTTGGCCGGCGCCTTGGCGGCGGCGGCCTTCTTCGCCGGCGCGGCCTTGGCCGTGGTGGTCTTCTTCGTCGTCGTCGCCGCCGCGACCCGAGCGTCGGCGGGGAGCAGGACGCTCACGCCGAGCCCAGCGAGGTGTGACATCAGCGCCTTGAGGTGACGCGACTCGACGCCGGCCTCCTCGGCCACGCGGCGTACCTCATCGGGAGTGATGCTTCCCGAGGGCTGCGCCTGGGCGACCAGAGCGGTGATGGCGGGGTGGGCGAGAACGCCCGGAGGAGGAGTCTTGCGCGCGTTCGAGGACACGAACACCTCTCGTCAAAATGGCTTCGGGGCGCGGCAAGTCCCGCTGTCGTCAAGAGCCGCGCTGGTCATTCTGCCATGGCCGTGGTGATGCTCCGAACCGAGCCCACGCTCCAGCCGGCAGCTGACCGTGGTCAGCCTGCCGCGGCTCTGGCGGCCGCCTCCTTCGCCTTCTTGATGGCGCGCGCGATGGTCGGCGGTAGCTGCCGGGGACCTCCGAGCTCTCACCTGCACATTCGTCATCCAGACCGGTGAGAACCGGTGACGGCGGGTGACTGTCCTGCGGACCGTTTGCGGACTCGCCCGTCCCGAAAGCGGCCCCGACCGGAGTGGAGCCTCCGGCCAGGGGCCTAGATCCCCTGACACACAAGGTGTCAAGCGATCATGAACGCATCCTGCACCACCCCGTCCTGCTGATCTGGCCTGCTGATCTGGCTGATCCTCTGCGGACCACCGCCGACCCGGTGTACAACGAAGCGGCCTGCCCCCCGTCATCTGAGGAACCATCTGATGATCAGACGCCTCTTGATCGCGCCCAAGTCGACCGCGCCCCGGCCTGTTGAGCGCAGCGCCATGATCATTCCGTTTCCAAAGCGCCCTTGGTGGACGTCGGCAAAGAACCCCCAGTGCGTGGACTGGTGCGAGAGCCAGCATGACCCTGGTGAATTCGCTGACGATGCCGGCCTACTGTGCGGGCGGACGATGCTGGACGACGACCGGTTCCAGGTGCGCGCGCAGTCGTATGTCGGCCCTCATGATGACGGCACGCCTGAGAGACTCGGAGAACGGAAGTCGGGCCCATTTGTTGACGTCCGCCTTCACGAGCTGACCCCTGATGACATGGACGAGCTCACCGCCGCATACGGCCTTGCCATCGAGTTGTGCCGACGACACGCTGGCAGCTAGCGCTGCGATGACGACGGCACTCGAGACGTCATGGACAGCGATGGGTAACGGCGCAGGTCAGACGGCCCGTGCGGCAGCGGCCGCCTTCTTCGCCTTCTTGTAGTCGCGCACCTTCTGCAGCGATTCCGGGTCGACCACGTCGGCGACCGAGCGGTAGCCGTCCTCGGCGTAGTCGCCGACCGCCGCCTCCCACCCCTCGGGACGGACGTCGAGCTGCTTGGCCAGCAGGGTCACGAAGATCTGCGCCTTCTGCTTGCCGAACCCGGGCAGCGCCATCACGCGCGCCAGCAGGTCGGCCCCCGACGACGCCTCGGTCCACAGCCGCTCGGCGTGCCCGCCGTAGGTGTCCACGACGATCTGCGACAGCGCCTGAACCCGCCCCGCCATCGACCGGCCGTAGCGGTGGATCGCCGGTGGGGTGGACGCCATGGTCGCGAACGCCTCCGGCTCGGCCGCCGCGATGGTCGCCGGGTCGAGCGTGCTCGAAGCGGTCCAGGATCTTGGCCGGCCCGCGGAAGGCGTGCTCCATCGGGTACTGCTGGTCGAGCAGCATCCCGACCAGCAAGCGCGAACGGGTCGTCGGTCAGGACCTGGTCGGCGTGCTCGTCGCCGGTGATGTGCAGCCCCACCGGTCAGTCGCCCGCCTTGACCGCCAGGACCGCGCAGTGGGCGTCGAGCAGGATCCGCTGTGCGTTGCTGCCCGAGGATCAGCTTGCCGACCGGCGAGCGGCGGCGCAGGCCGATGACGATGAGGTCGGCCTGGTTGGCCTCGGCGATGCTGATGAGGTCCTCGGCCGGCTCGAAGCCGCGGACCAGCTGGCGCAGGTCGAAGTCGACGCCGGATCCCTCGAGCTTGGCCTTGACCGTCGTCATCGCGGCGTCGTCCTTGGAGGAGTCGCCCTGGTCGTACTCGCGGCCGCCGCGGTGGGAGTTGATGACCACGAGCTTGTCGCCGCGCAGCTTGGCCTCCTCGATGGCCCGGTCGAGCGCAGCGTCACCCTCGGGCTTGGGCACGTAGCCCACGACGATGGTTCCCATTGACACTCCCTCGCATCACGCCTGGTCGGTCCTAGACCGGCACCGTAGCGCGTGTCCGCGGCGGCGGGCACCTGTGGAAGGGCGACCCGGCGGTCCGCGCGACCGGGCATCGTGAGTGGGTGCCACCCGTCGAGGAGCCGCTCTCCGGGGCCGACCTGGCCCTGCTGCGCAGGCTCGTGCTCGAGCACAAGGCCGTCGAGAGGCGGCACCGGTTCCCGGCGGTGCTGCACCTCGGCGGCCCCGGCCGCCCCGAGGCCGGCCGCGTCGTGGAGGACCACGAGGCACCCCCGGAGGACCGCCTGGACCACGCCCTGCGCTGCGACATCCTCGAGGCGCTGCTGAAGGACGACGAGAGGAGGGCGGCCCACCGGGGCGGCCCTCGGGCGCTGATGACCTGGCTGACCCGACCGGGCTCGCTCGACGTCCAGGACGTCGACCTGGCGTGGCTACGGGCGGTGACCGCGGTGAACGGCGAGAGCGAACGCTCGCTGCCCTTCCTCGTGGTCACGCGCGAGGGATGGCGCGACCCGCAGTCGGGCGTGGGTCGCACCTGGCAGCGGCTGCGCGGCCGGTAGCACCCTCAGTCCCAGGTGTGCACCGGCTCGTTGGAGTGCATCCGCTCGCGGTACTCCAGCAGCACGTGCCGCAGCGCGTCGAAGCGCTCCTCGTCCTGGCGGTCGGCCATCCGGCGGACGAACCACTCCGCGCCGTTCATCCCGGTCAGGCAGCGCTGCTCGATGATGCCGAGCAGCCGGTCGGACTCCTCGACCGGCGCGCCCCACAGGTCCAGGCCCTGCTTGGCCAGCGGCAGCAGCCGCCGCAGCGTCAGCTCGGTGGCCCGGACCTGCCCCACGCCGGGCCAGTAGACCTCGGAGTCGATGCCGTGCTCGGCGGCCGCCTCGAAGTTCTCCTCCGCCGCCCGGAACGACATCTGCGACCACAACGGCCGCTCGCTCTCGGCGAGAGCCCGCACCAGCCCGAAGTAGAACGCGGCGTTGGCCATCAGGTCGGCCACCGTGGGTCCTGCGGGCAGGACCCGGTTCTCCACGCGCAGGTGCGGGCGGCCGCCCTGGATGTCGTAGACCGGCCGGTTCCAGCGGTAGATCGTGCCGTTGTGCAGGCGCAGCTCGGAGAGCTGCGGCGTGCCGCCGGACTCGAACACCGACACCGGGTCCTCCTCCTCGGTGATCGGCAGGAGGGCCGGGAAGTAGCGGACGTTCTCCTCGAACAGGTCGAAGACCGACGTGATCCACCGCTCCCCGAACCAGACCCGCGGCCGAACGCCCTGCGCCTTCAGCTCCTCGCTCCGGGTGTCGGCCGCCTGCTCGAACATCGGGATCCGGGTCTCCCGCCACAGCTCCTTGCCCAGGGCGTACGGCGAGTTGGCACCGACCGCGAGCAGGATCGAGGAGATCGCCTGCGAGGCGTTCCAGTAGGCCGCGAACTGGTCGGGTGAGGTCTGCACGTGGAACTGGGTGCTCGTGCACGCCGCCTCCGGGAGGATCGAGTCGGCGGTGGTGATCAACCGTTCGGGCCCGGTGATGTCGATCTGGATGTCCTCGCCGCGGGCGGCCAGGATCTGCTCGCTGATCAGCCGGTACCTCGGGTTGGCGCTCATGTGGCTCGGGCTGAGGTGACCCTCGGCCAGCGTCGGCAGGATGCCGATCATCACCATGTGGGCGCCCACCTCGGACGACTTCGCCTCGGCGTCGTTGAGGCTGCGGCGCAGGTTGTCCTCGAACGTCGTCAGGCCGCCCTCGCGGAGCTTGGCCGGCGGCACGTTGATCTCGACGTTGAACTGCCCGAGCTCGGTCTGGAAGTCCGGGTCGGCGATGGCGGCCAGCGCCTCGGCGTTCTTCAGCGCGGGGTCGCCGAGCTCGTCGACGAGGTTGAGCTCCACCTCCAGGCCGGTCATCGGGTCGTCGGTGTCGAAGACGTGCTCGCTCAGCATCCGGGCGAAGGTGTCCAGGCAGCGGTGCACCTTCTCGCGGTAGCGGGTGCGGTCGGCGCGCGAGAACTCCTGTGCTTCGACGTCTTCGCCCATGGCGGCACCCTAGGGCAGCGTTCGACCGCCTCGGCTTCGCTCGGCTGTCGGCCGCGCTGCTGCATCACCTCCGCACCCAGACGTCGGGGGGCAGCGCGAGCTCCAGGGCGTCGGACACGGCGGTGGCCAGCGTGCAGGGAGGGTCGCCCTCGGCCGCCCGGTCCAGCGCGCACCAGGCGAGCGCACCGTCGCCGGACAGCCACGCCAGGAACCCGACGACCGAGGCCGCGGGCGCGACCAGGTCGCGCGGCGCGGCACGGACCAGCGTCGAGAAGAGCGGCAGCCATCGCGCGGCCGACTCACGGGTGAGGTCCGCCATGGCGACGTCACGCCCGGCCGGCTCGGCGAGGGCCAGCAGGAGGCGGGCGCAGGTGGGCGGATCCGGCACCGACCCGTCCTCGACGAGCCGGACGACCACGCCCGGCAGCCACCCGGCCGGGTCCTCGGCCCGACCCGAGGCGCGCAGGGCGTCCACCTCCGCGACCACGGCCTCCCGACGCACCGGGTCGGGCCCGACGGTCGCGGCGAGCTCGCCGCGAGACCCACGGGTCACCCGTCCGGCCGCCACGGCCTGCGCGGTGAAGAGGTGACCGGTGAGGTCGTAGGGGGTGCCGGGGCCATCGGGCTCCGAGCCGTCGACGGAGAGCGGGTACCACCGGCCACCGGCGCTGCGCAGGACGTCGGCTACCTCGACGCCACCGCGGCGGAACCGGCGCACCAGAGCACGAGCGCAGGACCGGGCGGCCTCCACGTCCGCGGCGTACAGCACGAAGAGCACGCGCCGCACGCCGTGCCGTCGGGCCGGCCCGAGCAGCGACTCGGCGGCCTCGCGGCGCTCGCCGTCGGTCAGGGGCAGGTCCAGACGCGCGTGGAACGGGTGCACGGCCCCGGAGGTCAGCATCACCACCGAGTCCTCGGGGACGAACCCGAGCACGAGCGGCACCGCGGCCAGCACGTCCTCGGGTGTCTTGGCGGTCAGGGTCGGCAGCGCGGTCGTCGTCATGGCCGGGACGCTCCCCAGCGGCGCCGACACTCAAGCCCACCGTGATCGGCGTCTGTGGAACAGCCTGTCCGGAACGGTGACGGTGGACGGAAAGCGGGCCCCGGAAGGGGCTAGCGTGGCCGCGTGCTCACCCTCGACCAGGTCCTGACCTTCGGTCTCGCCGCGCTGATCCTCATCGCGATCCCCGGCCCGAGCGTGGTGTTCGTGATCGGGCGGGCACTGGCCTACGGGCGTGGTGTCGCGCTGGCCAGCGTCGCCGGCAACTCCCTGGGCCTGCTGACGATCGTGGTGCTCGTCGCCTTCGGCCTCGGCGTGATCGTGCAGGAGTCGATGGTGGTGTTCGCCGCCCTCAAGCTGGCCGGTGCGGCGTACCTGGTGTACCTCGGCGTCGAGGCGGTGCGGCACCGCAAGGAGTTCCTGACCCAGGACGCCGACGACGGGACCGGCCGGGCGATGACCTGGCGGCGCGCCGTGCGGCAGGGGTACGTCGTCGGCGTCTCCAACCCGAAGGCCTACCTGATCCTGGCCGCGGTCCTCCCGCAGTTCGTGGACCGCGGCGCCGGCCACGTGCAGGTCCAGCTGCTCCTCCTCGGCCTGCTCGCGTTCGCCATCGGGATGGTCTCCGACAGCACCTGGGCGATCATCGCCAGCCAGCTGCGCTCCTGGTTCATCCGCTCCCCCCGGCGCGGCGAGACGATGGGCGCGGTCGGCGGGTTCTCCATGATCGGCCTGGGCGTCGGCCTCGCGGTGACGGGCAACAGCACCCGCTGACGTGCGGTCCGTCGCCTCGGTCCTCCACCTCGACCTCGACGCCTTCTTCGCCGCGGTCGAGCAGCGCGACAAGCCGTCGCTGCGCGGCAAACCCGTCGTCGTGGGCGGCGTCGGGGGCCGCGGGGTCGTCTCGACGGCGTCGTACGAAGCCCGGAAGTACGGCGTCCGCTCGGCCATGTCGACCCGCGAGGCGCGCTCACGGTGCCCGCACGCGGCGTTCCTGAGCGGCCGGTTCCACGCGTACCGGGCCGCCAGCGAGCAGGTGATGGCCGTCCTGCGCGCGACCTCGCCTCTGGTCGAGCCGCTGTCGCTGGACGAGGCGTTCGTGGACCTCGCCGCGGCCGGGCTGCCCGACCTCGAGCTCGCGACGGTCACGGCGGTGGCCGAGCGGTTGCGGCGCGAGGTGTCCGAGGTGACCGGAGGGCTGACCGCGTCGGTCGGGGTCGGGTCGTCGAAGTTCATCGCCAAGGTGGCCAGCGACCTCGACAAGCCCGACGGCCTGGTCGTCGTCCCTCCCGGTGGCGAGACGGACCTGCTGTGGCCGATGCACGTCTCGGTCATCCCGGGCGTCGGCCCGGCGACGACCGAGCGCCTTCGCCGCGCCGGCATCCACACCGTGGCCGACCTCGAGGCCATCGGCGAGGACGAGCTCGTCCGCCTGCTCGGCGCCGCCCAGGGGCACGGCCTGCACCGGCTCGCGCGGGCCGAGGACGACCGGCCCGTGGTGTCCGAGCGGGAGACCAAGTCGGTCAGCGTCGAGGGCACCTACGACACCGATCTCACCGACCGGAAGCTGATGGCGGCCCTGCTGACCCGCCAGTCGCGCAAGGTCGCCGAGCGCCTGCGGGCCGGCGGCCTGGCCGGCCGCACGGTCACGATCAAGGTGCGGCTGCACGACTTCACGACCATCAGCCGCTCGTCCACGATCGGCTCCCCCACCGACGCGGCCGCGACGATCGGGCGGCTCGCGGTCGGCCTGCTCCAGGACCTCGACACCACGGGTGGCGTCCGGCTGCTCGGCGTGGGCGTCTCCGGGCTGGCCGACTGGATCCAGGAAGACCTCTTCGGCACGACCGAGGACGACGAGCAACCCGAGGACCCCGACCTGGACGCCGGGGCTCCGTCCACGGACGGGGCGAAGACCACCACGCACACCTGGGCGCCCGGGATGGACGTCGAGCACGTCGCGATGGGCCGCGGCTGGGTGTGGGGCTCGGGGCGCGGTGTGGTCACGGTGCGGTTCGAGACCGCCGGGACGGGCCCGGGTCCCGTCCGCAGCTACCGGATCGACGAGCCGGACCTGCAACCGTGGCGGCCGGAGTCCGCCGACAGCCCGTCGGGCGGGTCTACAGTGCCCGGACATGCACGAACGACATCGCTGACAACGTTCCGAGCAGGGCTCGTTCACGGCCGGATTCACGGGTCGCGTCGTGGCGTACGCCGCGTTGCGCGAGCTCATCCCGGTCTTCCCGGTGTACGCCCTGCTCTTCAGCGATGCCGGTCTCTCCACGGGCCAGGTCTCGACGCTGCTGGTCATCTGGTCGGCCACGCACGTCGTGCTCGAGGTGCCCTCGGGTGCCTGGGCCGACACCGTGTCCCGCCGGCGCCTGCTCGTGCTGGCGGCCGCTCTCTACGGCGGGTGCTTCGCGCTGTGGTCGGCCGTCCCGACGTACGCCGCGTTCGCCGGCGGCTTCGTCCTCTGGGGGCTGAGCGGGTCGCTGGTGTCGGGCACCTACGAGGCCTACGTCTACGACCACCTGTACGCCCAGCAACGTCAGGCCTCCTACCGCAAGGTCATCGCCGCCGGCGCGACCGGGGCCCTCGTGCTCAACCTGCTCGCCACGGCCGCGGCGACGCCGATCGTCGCGCTGTGGGGCCTGACCGGCGCCGGTTGGGCCAGCGTCGCGGTCTGCGTGACCGCGACCGTGCTCGCCCTGTGGCTGCCAGGCGATGCTCCGCGGTCGCACGTCGATCCTGAACAGGACCCGGAGGACCCCGACCTCTCCTACCTCGGCATGCTCCGGGCCGGACTGCGGGAGTCGCTCCACCCGTCGGTCGCCCGGGCGGTCCTGCTGGCCGCCGGGGTGCCGGCGTTCCTGGCCTTCGACGAGTACTTCGGGCTGCTCGCACACGACCTCGACGTGTCGCTGACCGTCATCCCGTTGCTGGTCGCCCTGACCGTGGCCGCCCAGGCGCTCGGCTCGGCACTGGCGCCGCGGCTGCCGATGCACCGGCTCGGCCCGGTGCTGGTCGTCGCCGGCCTGCTGGTCGCGGCCGGCGCGGCGGTGCAACGGCCGGTGGGGTTCGTGGCGGTCGCGCTCGGGTACGGCGCTCTCCAGGCCGCCATCGTGGTCGCCGAGACCGACCTCCAGCACCGCATCTACGGCGCCGCCCGCGCGACGGTGACGTCGGTGAGCGGGCTCCTGAGCGACGTCGGCGCGATCGCGCTCTACACGTTCGTCGCGGTCGGGTCCGGCGCGGCCTCGATGGCCGCACTCGTCACGGTGCTCGCGCTGCTCGTGGTGGCGCTCGGGCTCGCGGCGGCCCGTGTCTACCCGGCCACCTGGCGGAAGCCGGCCGGCTCCCCTGGTCGCAGCTGAGCGCACTTCCACAGGTCGTCGGGATGCACCACGCCGACGACCGGGTAGCCACCCGTCGTCGGGTGGTCGGCCAGGAACACCAGCGGCTGGCCGTCCGGGGGCACCTGCACCGCCCCCAGCACCAGGCCCTCGCTGGGCAGCTCGCCCTCGACGGTCCGCGCCAGCCGGTCACCGGACAGCCGGAGCGCCACCCGGTTGGAGTCGGCCGCGACCGTCCAGGCGGCCTCGGCCAGCCGGCGTACGCCGCCCTCGACCCAGTCCGCGCGAGGCCCGGGCGTCACCCGGAGCATCCCGTCCGCCCGAGGCACGCGCGGGACGTCGGCCGGGTGCGGCCGCCCACCGGCCCCGACCGGCAGCACGTCGCCGTCCACCAGCGGGTCGGGCCCGAGCCCCGACAGGGTGTCGGTCGAGCGCGAACCCAACACCTCGCCGACCCGGAGCCCACCGGACACCGCCACGTAGGACCGGACGCCGGAGCGCGCCGGGCCGACGCGCAGGACGGCACCCGGCGCGAGCGTGACGGGCTCGCCCCACGCGACGCTCCGGCCGTCGACGAGCACGTCGGCGACCGCGCCGGTGACGGCCATGGTCAGCGCGACGTCGGCGCGCAGCGTCACGCCGCCGTGCGTCGTCTCCAGCAGGGCGGCGTCCGGGTCGTTGCCGACCAGCCGGTTGGCCAGGCCGGCAGCCGGCGCGTCCAGGAACCCGGAGCGCGGCACGCCGAGGTGCGCCAGACCCGGGCGGCCGCGGTCCTGGACGGTGGTCAGCGGACCGGCGTCCACCACGGTCAGGGACCGGCTCACGAGACCTCCGTGAAGCGGACGCGCGTGCCGGGCGTGAGCAGGGCGGGCTCCTCGCGGGAGGCGTCCCACAGCGTCAGATGCGTGCGGCCGACCAGCCGCCACCCGCCGGGCGAGGCGGACGGGTACACCCCGGCGTACTCGCCCGCGAGCCCCACCGACCCGGCCGGCACCCTCGGGCGGGGCCGGTCCAGGCGGGGTACGGCGAGCTCGGGCGGCAGGCCGGTGCTGTAGGCGAACCCGGGCGAGAACCCCACGAACGCCACGGTGAACGCGGTGCTCGTGTGCGTCGCGACCGCCTCGGCCCGGGTCATCCCCCAGAGCCGGGCGACGTCGTCGAGGTCCTCCCCGTCGTACGTCGTGGGCACCTCGACCTCACGTGCGGGAGCCGTCCGAGCGCGGTCCGACGGGCGCCAGCCGGCGAGGTACGTGCGGGCGGCACCGAGGTCGGCGGGCCCGTCCACCAGCACCGTCCGGGCGCCCGGGACCAGGTCGCGGCAGGCGACGTCCCGGCGGAGGTCGGCGTAGAGGACGGGCACGTCGGCCGGATCGTCCGGCTCCGCCAGGAGGGCGCTCGGACCGGCCGCCAACACCTGCATGTCGGTGAGTATTCACCGTCCGCGAGTTGTCAGCGCCGTGCCGCGATGGGCAGCATGGACGGGAAAGAGTGAGGGGCCCGACGATGGTATGAGCATCGTAGGGCCCCTCGGCTTTGACCTCGTGAGGTGACGCCTCGGTCTCCCCGACTCTCTGCTCCGATCCCGTCGTCCCCGTCACCGGGCCGCCGCCGTGAACCGCCCCGAAGGGTGCTTCGCGGTGTGGATCTTCGCTCCTGTCGGATCCCCGACCCCCCGCAAGCGGTGAGCTGGTAGGGAGAGTTCTACGGGGCCGGAGACACCCCGCACAAGGGGACTTCGCGAAGAAGTTCCGCCGATCTCACCGTCCCCAGGTCCCTCCACAGGAAGGACCCCAGGAGTCCACAGCCGGGCGCCCTCGATCCACAGGGACGAGGCCCCGTTGTGGAGAAGCGGTCTAGCCGTCCGTCCGCGTCCAGGTCGTGAAGGTGACATCCGAAAGGGCTTGCGCCTCAGCAGAGGGGCCGCCGTCGTCGACGTTGCTGAACGTCAGAGACCCGTCGTCGGAGATCGTCACGTCTGCATCGGTCCACTGCCCCGACTCGTGACCCCAGAACCACCTCAGATGTCCCGCGGAGTAGGTGTAGCCCCCCGTGCCGTGCCACGTCTGACCGACGTGGGGCCCGGTGGAGTAGACCTGCGCCAGGTTCCAGGTGCCGTCGGCGAACGTGGCCGTGAAATCGCCGGCGTTCTCGTCGATGTCTCCCTGGTCGCTGACACCCCCCTCGCGCTCTGCGTCGGCGGTGAGGGTGAAGGTGTAGACCCCGTTGAGCTCTGAGGCCTTGTCCGAGACGTGGTCCGTGCACGCGGTGACCGGCGCCGGGGCGTCGGACGCCTCGGTCAGACGGGAGATGTCGTCGATGAGCCCGGCCGTGGTGGCGTCGCGGCGAAGGTCGGCCACGACCGGGGCGGCCGCTGATTCGAGCGCGGCGACCTGCCCCGGCGTCGCGGCGGCGATCTTCCCGGTCTCCTGGCAGTACGCCGCCGCCGCCTGCGCGTCAGTGGGCAGGGTGTCGACCACCCAGTCGCGGGTCTCGCCGGCCGCCTCGGTGAGGATGCCCCACTGCTCGTGCGTCAGCGTGGCGCGGACGCCGGCGTTGATGACGAGCGCGTTGACCTTGGGGAAGAAGGTCACGTTGCCGGTGGCGGTACCTGCGGGAGTGAGCCGGTAGGACGACTCGGCGCCCACCTGCGTGGTCGGGTCCGGCTCGTCGTCGACGGCCGTCGCTCCGAGCGCGTCGAACAGCGCGTACGTGGTCCGCGAGAAGGCCGCGCGGATGGTGCCCCCCGCGTAGTCGCCAGGACCGCGAAGCGCCCGGGTGTAGCCGAACGGATGGCGCAGACCCTCGGGGTACAGGGCGAGTCCTTCGACTCCGACCGCGTCCAGGCCGGACATCAGTCGATCGGCGAGCGGACCCTGGACGACCTCGGCGGCCACCTCGTCGTCGGTGATGAGGAAGGGCGTCGTCAGAGCCCGCAGGCTGGAGACCCCTAGCTCGTCCCACGCACGCGACGGCACCACGCCCAGGTCGACATGGCCGTCCATGACGAGCTTGGCGACCACCTGGTCCCAGCGCGGCACCCCCTCACCCTCGGCGTTCCACACCGGCCGGATCGTGATCGACCCGTCCGACAGGGTGTCGACCTCGGACGCGAGGTGTTGGATCATCTCAGCGCTGGGCGCCTCGGGCCCGTCCGCCGTCCCGAGCCGCAACACGAGCGGTTCGGTCGCCGCGGCCGGCTCAGCCTGGGCAGAGGTGCCCGAGGTCGCAGGGGTGGAGCCGGTCGTGGAGCTCTCCGAGGAGCCCGAGCAGGCAACGACCCCGCAGGCCAGGACCGCGAGGACGGCCGTGGCGGCGAGGCTTCGAGCAGGTGTCATTCCCATGCCTGGGGACGCTAGGAGCCTGTGTGAGCCGGCGCATCGGGACGACGGGGCGTCCTGAGGTGGGGGTTGTCCCCGCCCTTCGGACAGATCCCCCCGCGTCAGGAGGACTGGCCCCCCACGGGCACCCAGGGAACGGCGAAGAAGCCCTCGGACAACGCCTGGACGTCTGCGTGCCCGTCGAGGATCTCGGTGAAGTGCAGGCTGCCGTCGGCACCCTTCCTGACGTGCATGCGCGTCCAGTCGCCGGGGCCGTCGTCCCAGTAGAAGACGAAGGTCGAGCCGACGACCTCGTAGCGCCCCGAGTCGGTGGTGGTCGCGACGAAGTGGTTGGTGCTGACGTCGTACGTCCACCGGCCGCCGTGCAGGCTCCAGTGGTAGCGCCCGGAGTTCTCGCGGAGGTCGCTCTCGCTCGTGACGCCTGCGGCGACCAGGTCGCCCCGCAGGACGTGGGCGTCGTACTGCCCGTCCAGCGCGGACGCCGACGCAGCGCCGTCCCCCCCGCCTCGGCTCGGGCAGCCGGTGACGGACGGGCTGTCGGGCACGCCGGCGACCACCCGGCCGATGGTGTCGACGAGCCGGCGGGTTCCAGGGTCGCTCGTCAGCCAGTCGGTGACATCCGCGGTGCGGTCCTCGAGCGCGGACACCTGGTCCGCGGTGGCGGTGACGATCACCCCGCCCTGGCGGCAGAAGCCGACCGCCGCGTCCTCGTCGGAGGGGAGCCGGCCGAACTGCCAGGCGCGGGTCGCAGCGGCTGCCTCCTCGAGCACGCCCCACTGGTCCGGTCGCAACCGCGCGCCCACGGCAGCCGACGCGACCAACGCGTTGGTCTTGGCGAAGAACGTGACGTTGCCCGTGGCGACCCCGGCCCCCGGCGGCACCAGGGAGAACTGGGACTCGGCCCCGGCGAGCCCCTCGGCGGCGTCGTCGTCGGTGGTCCCCGAGGCCCCTAGCGAGGCGAAGAGCCGGTCAACCGTCTCGGAGGTGGCCGCGCGGATGAGCGAGCCCTGGTAGTCCTCGGGACCGAGCAGGGGGCGGTCGTAGCCGAAGGGGTGCCGCAGGGCGTCGGGAAACAGGTCGATCCCCACCAGTCCGGCGTCGGGCAGGCCCGCCATCAGGTCGTCGCGGAGGTTGCTGTCCAGCACGGCCTTCTCCGCAGCCTGGCTGGTCACCAGGAAGGGGGCGTTGAGCGCGCGCAGGCTGTCGACCCCGAGGTCGTCGAAGGCCCGCGTCGGCACCAGGGCCAGCTCGAAGGTGCCGTCCATCACCGTCCGAGCGGTCGTTTGGTCCCAGTCCGGGACTCCGGGCGGCGTCACGTCCCACACCGGCTCGACCCTGATCGTCCCGCCCGAACGTCGGTCGACCTGGTCGGCGAAGTGCACGATGGGGGCGGCGGTGTCGTCGGTCGCCTTGTCTGGGCTCGCCAGGCGGAGCACGAGGCTCGGCCCCGCGACGGCGGTGCCGCACGCGGACGTCGTCAGGGGGACCAGCAGCAACGCGGCGGCGACGCCGGCCGCGCGACGGGCCCTCATGCGAGTGACGGTAGCCCCGCGCGTCCCACCCGGACATCGGAGAATTCCCCATCCCCCGCGACCGCGCCGGCGACCATGATGAGCCCATGAAGGGCGTGCGACGCAGCGATGCCGCCATGGCGCTCGGCGTGGCCTGCATGGCGGTCAACGTCGGCGCCGCGGCGTCCTTCTCGGCGGCCGCGCCGTACGTCGGGTTCCTCGAGCTCGCGAGGGCCGCCCTGCCCGGCCTCGCCCTGGGCGCCGCGGTCGCCGTGCTCGCGATGCTTGGCCGCCCGTCGTGGTGGGTGCTGGGTCCCCTGGCGATCGCGTCGTTCGCCTCCGCCGGTCCCTGGATGGGCGTCGGGCTGCAGCAACGGTCGTGGGCCTGGGTCGGCATCGAGGCGCTCGGCGCGGCACTCGCGCCGGCCCTGGTGGTCGCGATACTGGTCTACC
The DNA here is from genome assembly GCA_963782035.1 of uncultured Actinomycetota bacterium. GTDB lineage: Bacteria > Actinomycetota > Actinomycetes > Propionibacteriales > Nocardioidaceae > Nocardioides. The sequence goes on along the minus strand of CAWAIW010000055.1, from coordinate 236,933 downwards.
CCGACGGCCGGTTCGGACGGCCGTGGGCGCGGTGGTGCGCCGTCGGGTTCGGCGCCATCGCCGTCGCCTCGGTCGCGATCGGCGCGATCGCCTACGACCCGGCTGTCTGGCAGTGGTGCCAGTGCGCGGCCAACCCGGTCGCGATCGGCGTCGGCCCGGCGACGTACCCCCACGTCGCCGACGGCCTGACCGTCACCCACGCCGCCGTCGCGATCGTGGGAACGGCTGCCTTCCTGGCGACCACACCGCGTCCGGTGCGTGGGGTCTCGGTCGCCGTCGGCGCCACGCTCGTGACCCTCGTCTCGGCCTGGACCGTCATGGACGTGGCCTCGGTCCTCGACCGCGAGCCCGTGGCCGACTGGGTCACCGGCGTCGGGGAAGCAGGCCTGGTGCTCCTCGTCGTCCTGTACGTCGCCGGGTTTGCCGCGCACCGGCCCAGTCGCGCCCACGTCGCCGACCTCCTGCTCGCAGCGCGCGGGGAGCACCAGCCCTCGCGGCTGCGCGAGCTGGTCGCTCGTGCGATCGGCGACCCGAGGTCGACGGTGGCCTGGTGGGACACCGGCACCGACGCGTACCGCGACCACCTCGACCGGCCCGTCGCCGTGCCCGGCTCTGGCGTGCTCCCCGTCGTGGCCGCCGGGCGTCCGATCGCCGTCGTCCTCTCCGACCGTCTGGAGGCGCTGGAGCCGGCCGTCCGAGACGCCGTCGCCGAGGCGCTGCTGCTCTCCTCGGAGAACCGGCGGCTGACAGCCGAGCTCCAGGCCAGCCTCGAGCAGGTGCGGGACTCCCGTGCCCGGATCCTGACCGCCTCCGACGAGACACGGCGCCGCATCGAGCGTGACCTCCACGACGGCGCCCAGCAGCTGCTCGTCTCGACCGGCATCAAGCTCAATCTCGCGGCGGCCGAGGCCGGCCGCGGCGACGCCGCCGCACTGGCGTCGGTGCTGGACGAGGCCCAGGCCGAGCTCAACCGCGCCCTCGTCGAGCTGCGCAACCTGGCCAGCGGGATCGCACCGACCGCGCTGGTGCACGGTGGCCTGGCGGGGGCGCTCCAGGAGCTGGCCCTGCACTCCCCCGTCCCGACGGTCGTGCGGGCCACGGACACCGACGGCCTCGACGGCGGTCTCGCCGCGACGGCGTACTTCGTCGCCGCGGAGTGCCTCACCAACGCCGTCAAGCACGCCGACGCCACCCGCGTCGTCATCGAGGTCCAGGTCGGGGACGACGCGGTGGTGTCCGTCTCCGACGACGGCCGCGGCGGCGCCCGGATGGACAGCGACGGCTCCGGCCTGCGCGGGCTGGTCGACCGAGTCGAGGCCCGAGGCGGGGGGCTCGACGTCGCGTCTTCTCCCGCGGGGACCACCGTGACCGCCCGCATCCCGGTGGGGCCCGGCCGATGAGCGTCGAGCGCCCGCGGGTCATCGTGGTCGACGACGCCGTGCTCGTCCGCGAGGGCGTCCGCCAGCTGCTGACCGCCGGCGGGTGCGAGGTCCTGGCGCTCGCCACCGACGTACCCGGCCTGCGCGCGGCCCTGGCCGCCCAGCCGGAGGCCGACGCGGTGGTCCTCGACATCCGGATGCCGCCCGACCACACCGACGAGGGGATGAAGGCGCTCGAGCAGCTGCGTGCGGACGGGTCGCAGATCGCCGTGCTGCTCTTGTCGATGTACGCCAGTCCCACGCTCGCCGTCCGCGCCCTGTCGGCCGGCGGGGCGACCGGCTATCTCCTCAAGGAGCGGATCACCGACGGGGAGGCGCTGGTGGCCGCCGTCCGCACGGTGGTCTCCGGCGGCACCGTCGTCGACCCGGACGTCGTCGGTCTGCTGTTGGGCTCGAAGGCCAGGTCGCGCCTGGTCGACGCGCTGACCGCGCGCGAGCACGAGGTCATCCGGCTGATGGCCGAGGGCCGCTCGAACCTCGGCATCGCCCAGAGCCTGCACCTGAGCCCGAAGACGGTCGAGACCCACGTCGAGCACATCCTCGACAAGCTGGGCATCGAGCCGTCACCCGGCGAGCACCGCCGGGTGCTGGCCGTGCTGGAGCTGCTCAGGGACGGTGCCTAAACCGCCAGCGCCCGCGCGATCGCGCCGGCCACCGCGACGTTGTTGTCGTACACCGCCACGTTGACGTCCAGGCTCCGACCCTCGGTGGCCCGCTGGATGTAGTCGAGGAGGAAGGGCGTCGCGTCGTGGCCGATGATGCCGGCGTCGGCGGCGGCCAGCCATGCCTCCTGCAGCACCCGGTCGTGCTCGGCCGGGTCGAGCTGGTGCTCGACCGGCGCCGGGTTGGCGACGAGGATCGCGCCCGGGACACCGAGGGCGTCGCGGGCCCGCACCAGCTCGGCCGCTTCGTCGGCACTGTCGACGGCGTAGTCGAGGGAGAAGCCCGAGTCGGCCAGGTAGAAGCCCGGGAAGCGCGTCGTCCGGTAGCCCACGAGGGTGATCGACAGCGTCTCGAGGCGCTCCAGGCTCGCGCCGACGTCCAGGATCGACTTCACGCCGGCCGACACCATCAGGATCCGCGTCTGGGCGAGGACCGGCAGGTCGGCGGACTCGTCGAACGTCTCGCTCGCGCCACGGTGCACGCCGCCCAGCCCGCCGGTCGCGAAGACCCGGATGCCCGCCTGCGCGGCCAGGAACGCGGTACCGGCGACGGTGGTGCCACCCGAGCGCCGCGTCGCGACGGCGATCGGCAGGTCGCGCAGGCTGACCTTGATGACGTCGTCATGGTCGGCCAGGGTGCGGATCTCGTCGGCCGACAGCCCGACCGTGGGGACGCCCTCGAGGACGCCGATCGTGGCCGGCACGACGCCGGCCGCCCGCAGGTCGTCCTCGGCCTTCAACGCCACCTCGACGTTACGGGGGCGGGGCAGTCCGTGGGTGAAGATCGTGGACTCCAGGGCCACGACCGGCGCGCCGTCGCGGAGGGCGTCGCGGACCGAGGTGGAGATGGTGGTCGTCACGGGCGGATTCTGCCCGATCCCCCTCACCAGGGGGCGGCCAGCACGTACCCCGCCTCCTCCAGCGCCCGGCGTACGGCGCGCGCCGCGGCGACCGCCCCGGGGCTGTCGCCGTGCACGCACAACGAGTCCACCCGACCAGCGAGATCCACGGCCTGGGCCGCGATCGCCTGGTCGCCCTCCAGCAGCGCGCCCGGCTCGTCGCGGGGCACCAGCCGGTCGCCGCGGTACGCACGGTCGGCGAAGCCCTCCTGGTACGTCGCCCGGCCGGCCGCCGCGGCCTGCTCCAGGAGCTGCCCGGGCTGGCCGAGGACGGGCAGGAGCCCGGAGCCGGCGAGGACGGCGGCGGCCTGGTCGGGGTCGTCGCGGACGCGGTGGTAGAGCGCGCCGTGCGGCTTCAGGTAGCTGACCGCGGAGCCCTCGGAGACCGCGATGCCGGCCAGCGTGCCGATCTGGTCGGCCACCTGCTCGGTCAGGAGGGCGGCCGGGACGTCGCGGGCCACCCGTCCGAAGTGCTGGCGGTCGGCGTAGGAGACCTGTGCCCCGATCGCGACGTCCAGGCGGGCCGCGTCTGCGCAGACCGCGCGCATCACGACCGGGGTGCCGGCGTGGTAGCCGCAGGCGACGTTCGCGCTGGTCACGAGGCCGAGCAGGGCGGCGTCGTCGGTCACCTCCTCGCCGAGGTCGGCGTTCAGGTCGACGCGCACGCCAGGAAAGGTATCGCCCGGGCGATCCGGGGTACCCCTGAGAACTCCCTGAGAGTTCCGGCGAACGGCAACTCGGACGAGGCCTCACACGTCTGTCCTGGTGACGGCTCCGAAGTACTCGCAGTGACCAAGACCGGACACATACCGAAGGAATCTTCGGAAGCCGTCGGACGTTGATCCCCGTGTACGGCACCGAAGACGCCGTACGGACAGCAGGAAGAGGTTCCCCATGGCTACTCGCACCACCACCGCCGGGACCCGCGAGATCGAGGGCCGCGACAGCGTCGGCCTGTACCTCGACGAGATCGCGCGCAACCCCCTGCTGGACGCCGAGACCGAGGTCGAGCTCTCCAAGACCATCGAGGCCGGCCTGATGGCCGAGGCCCTGTTGGCGGAGGGCCGCGTCGGCCGCAAGAAGGGCGGCGCCCCGGGCAACGCCTCCGCCGACGAGCTCGAGTGGCTCGCCGAGGAGGGCCGCAAGGCCGTCGACCAGTTCATCACCGCGAACCTCCGGCTCGTGGTGTCCATCGCCCGCAAGTACGGCCGGGCGCAGATGCCGATGCTCGACCTGATCCAGGAGGGCAACACCGGTCTGATCCGCGCGGTCGAGAAGTTCGACTACACCAAGGGCTACAAGTTCTCCACGTACGCCACGTGGTGGGTGCGTCAGGCGATCACGCGCGGCATCGCGCAGCAGGCCCGCGTGGTCCGGCTGCCGGTGCACGTGGTCGAGGAGCTGAACCAGGTGGGGAGCGCGCGTCGTACCCTCGAGCGTCAGCTGGGCCGTGAGCCCGATCCCCAGGAGATCGCCCACGAGCTGGGCATGGACATCGACCGCGTGCTGGACCTGATGGCCTGGGGCCGCGACCACGTCAGCCTGGACACCCCGGTGGACGAGGACGGCGACACCTCGCTCGGCGACCTGATGGCTCAGCAGACGACTCCCGGCCCGGACCTCACGGTCCTGGACGTGGAGGCGCGCGAGCGGCTCGACGCCCTCGTGGACACCCTGGACCCGCGGGCCGCGGACATCATCCGCTCGCGCTACGGCCTGACCGACGGCCGGCAGCACAAGCTGGCCGACATCGGCGCCAAGCACGGCATCTCCGCCGAACGCGTCCGCCAGCTGGAGCGGGAGGCGCTGCAGAAGCTGCGTCGTCTCGGCGATCCGGACTTGGCCGCCTGAGTCAAATCGGGCACACTAGGGACTCAAGCTGGGTCGAGGGGATTCCCGGCTTCCGGAACAGGGACCGGCCGTGAGGCCGGTCCCTTTCCGTTTGCCCGGCCTAACCTCGGTCCATGCCCCCCGTCGGTGCCCTCCTCGCCCTGGCCCTCCTCGTCCCGACGTCGGCCTCCACACCGGGGGATCCGGTGCCCGTGCCGCGCGAGGCGCGCGCGGTCGACACCACGCATCCCGACCGCTGGGTCGGCGACGGCACGCCGGAGAGCTGCACGTCTCGCGCCGTCGTACGGGCGGTCGCGAAGGGCGGCGTGATCCGGTTCCGGTGCGGGCCCGACCCGGTCACGATCGTGATGCGGCGGACCGCGAAGGTCGTCAACACCTCGCGACGAGTCGTCCTGGACGGCGGTGGTCTGGTCACGCTGAGCGGCGGCGGCGAGCGCCGGATCCTCTACCAGGACACCTGTGACCAGAAGCAGATCTGGACGACCGACCACTGCGACGACCAGGCGTCGCCGCGGCTCGTCGTCCAGCACCTGAGGTTCGCCGACGGGAACTCGACGGGCGAGACCTTCGAGGGCGGCGGCGGTGGCGCGATCTTCGTCCGCGGCGGCCGGCTGAAGATCGTGGACTCCGTCTTCCGCGACAACCGGTGCGACGGCACCGGGCCGGACCTCGGCGGCGCCGCGGTCCGCGCCCTCTCGCAGCACCACGGTCTCCCGGTGTACGTCGTCGACAGCACCTTCACCGGCGGTCGGTGCAGCAACGGGTCGGCGCTCAGCAGCATCGGCGTCTCCTGGTCGGTCTACAACTCGACGTTCGAGCACAACCGGGCGATCGGCCGCGGCGCCAACCCGCAGCGGCCAGGAACCCCCGGCGGCGGGTCGGGTGGCGCGATCTACGCCGACGGCAACGACTTCACGGTGCTGGTCGCCGGCTCGACGCTGCGGGACAACCGCGCGAAGGAGGGCGGCGGCGCGATCTTCTTCGTCAGCAACGACCGCACCGGAGACCTGGTGATCCGCTCCTCGACGCTGACCGCCAACCCCAGCGCGGGCTTCGAGACCTCCCCCGGCATCTTCTTCCTCGGCCGGCGTCAGGTCGTCGAGGACTCGATCGTCCGGTAGACCTCCTCGACCCGCGCCCGCAGGTCGTCGAAGGAACCGGTGTTGTCGACGACGTACGTCGCGATGGCCAGCCGGTCCTCGCGGCCCGCCTGGGCGGCGATCCGGGCCAGCGCGTCCTCCTCGGACATGCCACGGATCCGGACCATCCGGTCCACCTGGACGTCGGTGGGTACGTCGACCACGACCACCGCGTCGAAGCCCGCCGCCTGCCCGGTCTCGGCCAGCAGCGGGATGTCGTGCACGACGATCGCGTCGTCCGGCGCGGCCGCCTCGATCTCGGCGGCCCGGGCGCGCACGCGGGGGTGGATGATCGCCTCGAGTGCTCGGCGCCGCTGCGGGTCGGCGAAGACCAGGGCGCCCAGCCGAGGGCGGTCCAGGGCGCCGTCGGGGGTGAGTACGTCGGGACCGAACTCCTCGACGACGGCGGCCAGCCCGTCGGTGCCGGGCCCCACCACCTCGCGCGCCAGCATGTCCGCGTCGATGACGACCGCCCCCAGCTCGGTCAGGATCGCGCTCACCGTGCTCTTGCCGGACGCGACTCCCCCGGTGAGCCCGACACGTGTCACTGGTCCACCAACGTCCGCAGGATCCGGTCGAGCGTCCTCCGGTCGCGCTCGGACAGCACGGCCAGGAAGCGCTCGGACTGTTCGCGACGTACCCGGTCCACTTCCGCGAGCTCAGACTGGGCCGCAGCCGTGGGGCGGACCAGTGTCGCCCGGCGGTCGTCGGGGTCCGGCGCACGCTCGACGAGACCTCGGGCCTCGAGCGCGTCCACGACCTCGGTGGCCGAGCGGGCCGCGATGTGCAGCCGCTCGGCCAGCACCGACGGCCGCACCGAGCCCGACTCGACCACGTGGCGCAGTGCACGGGCCTGCGACGGGGTGACGTCGGCCTCGAGCAACGCGGCACCGAACTCGCGGCGCAACCGTCGCGCCGTACCGAACAGCAGGTCGCCGGTCGTCTCGATCATCGGGGCAGCATAGCGCCGTTTTGACTGGATCCCTCATGATGAGGTAACCTCAGCATATCGAACGACACGAATGCGAGGTGGTCACATGGATGACCTCACCATGACCCGCCGCGGTGGCCGCGGCACCCGTCCGGACCAGACACAGATCCGGGCGGACAAGCGGCAGCTCGCGGACTCCCCTGTCTCCCTGCGCCGGATCGCCCGCCTGCTCGCGCCCTTCAAGGGCCGGCTCGCCGTGGTGATCGGCCTCATCGTCGCCAGCTCCGCGATCGGCCTGGCCCAGCCCTTCCTGGTCCAGCGCCTCATCGACGACGCGCTCCCCCACCAGGACGTCGACCTGCTGCTGTGGCTGGTCGGCGGCATGCTCGCCGTCGCCACGGCGAGTGCGATCATCGGCGTCGTCCAGACCTGGCTGTCGACGGGAGTCGGCCAGCAGGTCATGCACGACCTGCGCACCGGCCTCTTCGACAGGCTCCAGCGCCAGTCGGTCGGCTTCTTCACCCGCTCGCGCGGCGGCGAGGTGCAGTCGCGGCTGACCAACGACATCAACGGCGTGCAGAGCGTCGTCACCTCGACCGCCACCTCGATCGCGTCCAACGTGACCGTCGTGGTCGGCACCGCGGTGGCGATGGCCGCTCTGTCCTGGCGGCTCTCGCTGCTCTCCCTGCTCGTCCTCCCGCCGGCCATCTGGCTGACCCGCCGGGTCGCCCGCCTGCGGCACCAGCTCACCACCGAGCGCCAGCGCCGGCTCGCCGACCTCAACGTGCAGATCGAGGAGACGCTCTCGGTCAGCGGCGCGCTGCTGACCCGCACGCTCGGCGCCGCGGACCGGATGTCGGAGCGCTTCACCGCGACGTCGCGCGACCTGGTCGACCTCCAGATCCGCTCGATGCTCGCCGGGCGCTGGCGGATGGCCTCGATGACGGTGGTCTTCGCCGCCATCCCGGCGGCGATCTACCTGGTCGCCGGGCTGCCGGCCACGTCCGGTGGCATGACGATCGGCACGCTGGTCGCCTTCACCGCGCTCCAGGGCACGCTGTTCCGTCCGCTGATGGGCCTGCTGAACGTGGGCGTCGACGTGACCGCGTCGCTGGCCCTCTTCAGCCGGATCTTCGAGTACCAGGACCTGCCCGTCGACATCGACGACCCGGCCGACCCGGCCGACCTCGGCGAGGTGTGCGGGGACGTCACGCTCGAGCACGTGTCCTTCGCGTACGACGACGGCTCGGACGTCCTCCACGGCGTCGACCTGCACGTGCCCGCCGGCACCAGCCTGGCGCTGGTCGGCGAGACCGGCAGCGGCAAGACCACGCTCGCCGGCCTGGTTGCCCGCCTGCACGACCCGACCGGCGGCCGGGTCCTTCTCGACGGCGTCGACCTGCGCGACGTACGTCTCGCCGACCTCGCCGACGCCGTGGGCGTCGTCAGCCAGGACACCTACCTGCTGCACGCCTCGGTGCGCGACAACCTGCGCCACGCCCGTCCCGAGGCGACCGACGCCGAGATCGAGGCCGCCTGCCGGGCGGCCCGCATCCACGACGTGCTCGCGGCCCTGCCGGACGGCTACGACACCGTCGTCGGTGCCCGCGGCCACCGGTTCTCCGGCGGCGAGCAGCAGCGGCTGGCCATCGCCCGCACGCTGCTGCGCGACCCGGCGGTGCTCGTCCTCGACGAGGCCACCAGCGCGCTGGACAACGAGACCGAGCGGGCCGTCCAGGCCGCCCTCGACGCCGCCGCCCACGGCCGCACCACGATCACCATCGCCCACCGGCTCTCCACGGTCCGCGACGCGGACCAGATCGCGGTCCTCGACCACGGCCGCGTCGTCGAGCTCGGCTCGCACGACGAGCTGGTCGCGCTGGGCGGGCGGTACGCCGCCCTGCTCGGCCCGCGCGCCCTCGTCAGCGCTGCCTGAGACACCGATTCGTCTGCGACTCTCTGCGGAGGAAGTCACAGCGAACCGCAGACGAATCGCCTAGGAGGCGGTGCGGGAGAAGCTGCGGCGGTACCGCTGCGGCGACAGCCCGCGGAAGCGGCTGAAGTGGTGGCGCAGCGCCGCGGCGTTGCCGAACCCGACCTCGTCGGCGATCCACTCCACCGGCTGGTCGGTGAGCTCCAGGAGCTCCTCGGCCCGGATCACCCGTTGCTGGGTGACCCACGCGTGCGGGGTGGCGCCGGTCTCGGCGCGGAAGCGGCGCGCGAAGGTCCGCGGGGACATCAGGGACTTGTGGGCCAGGGTCGGCACGTCGAGGTCCTCGCCGAGGTGCCGCACGATCCACTCCAGCAGTGGGCCGAAGGTCTCGGTGTCGCAGTCGGGCACCGCCCTCTCGATGAACTGGGCCTGACCTCCGTCGCGGTGCGGCGGCACCACGATGCGCCGCGCGACCGAGGCGGCCACGCGGGCGCCGTACAGGTCACGCATCAGGTGCAGCGACGCGTCGATGCCGGCGGCCGAGCCGGCACCGGTGAGCACGTTGCCGTCGTGGCAGTAGAGGACGTCGGGGCGGACCTTTGCCTGGGGGTACATGCGCGTGAGCTCCTCGGTGTGCCGCCAGTGCGTCGTGCACTCGCGGCCGTCGAGCAGTCCGGCCGCCCCGAGCTCGAAGGTGCCGGAGCAGTGCGCGTAGAGCATCGCCCCCCGCTCGTCGGCGGCCTTGATCGCCTCGATGACGGACGGGTCGTGGTCGAGGTAGTCGTAGTGCGGCGCGAGGCAGATGAGGTCGGCATCGAGGGTCGCCTCGAGCCCGCGTTCCACGAACAGGTCGTAGTCCGAGCGGCCCTTGACCCGGCCCGGGCGCGGCGTGCACACGCGGAAGTCGAAGACCGGGGTGCGGTCCTCGGGGTGCTCGGGCTCCCCCCAGACCTCGACCAGGGAGCCCAGGCCGAACGGCTCGGCGTGGTCCTGCACGATCACCGCGACGGTCTGCACGCGCTGCTCTAGCGTCATGCGGCCATCCTGGCGGATGGTTGGCAGAAAATCAACGTACTGTGGCTTTCCTGCCACTCGTGGCACGATCTCGACGGAGTCATGATTACTGCCATGACCTACCTGCTGATCATCCTCGTGATCGCCGTGGCGATGGCCGCCCGGACGATCGACCTGCTCCTCCACGACGGCCGCGGTCCGGCCGCCCCTCCCAGCTCGCACTTCCAGGACTCGCAGTTCGCCGCCCCCGGCTCCGGCCGGTGAGGTCTCGACCTCGACCCAGCACCGACGACGAAGGCCCGGCCACCTGACGGTGACCGGGCCTTCTGAGATTTCCGGGGGCTAGCTGCCGCCGCCGGTGAGCTTCTCGCGAAGCGCCTGCAGGGCCTCGTCGGAGGCCAGGCTGCCGCCGGAGGGCTCCTCCGTGCCCGACTCCTCGTCGGTGTCGCCCGAGGCCGAGGAGTACGTCGTCGGCTCGGCCGCCGCGATCTCGGCCACCTTGGCCTCGGCCTGCTGCTTGACGTGGGCCTCCCAGCGCTCGTGCGCCTTGGCGTACTGCTCCTCCCACGTCGCGCGCTGCTCGTCGAAGCCCTCGAGCCACTCGCCCGTCTCGGGGTCGAAGCCGTCGGGGTAGACGTAGTTGCCCTGGTCGTCGTAGGTCGCCGCCATGCCGTAGAGCGTGGGGTCGAACTCCTCGACGTCGGAGGCGGCGGCGGTGTCGTTGGCCTGCTTCAGCGACAGCGAGATCCGGCGACGCTCGAGGTCGATGTCGATGATCTTGACCATCACCGCGTCGTCGACCTGGACGACCTGCTCGGGGATCTCCACGTGGCGCTCGGCCAGCTCGGAGATGTGCACCAGGCCCTCGATGCCCTCCTCGACGCGGACGAACGAGCCGAAGGGCACCAGCTTGGTGACCTTGCCCGGCACGATCTGGCCGATCTGGTGGGTGCGGGCGAAGTGCTGCCAGGGGTCCTCCTGCGTCGCCTTGAGCGACAGCGAGACGCGCTCGCGGTCCATGTCGACGTCGAGCACCTCCACGGTGACCTCATCGCCGACGTTGACGACCTCGGAGGGGTGGTCGATGTGCTTCCACGACAGCTCCGAGACGTGCACGAGGCCGTCGACGCCGCCGAGGTCCACGAACGCACCGAAGTTGACGATCGAGGACACGACACCCTTGCGGATCTGGCCCTTCTGGAGCTGGGTCAGGAAGCCGTGGCGGACCTCGGACTGCGTCTGCTCGAGCCAGGCACGGCGCGACAGGACCACGTTGTTGCGGTTCTTGTCGAGCTCGATGATCTTCGCCTCGAGCGTCTGGCCGACGTAGGGCTGCAGGTCGCGGACGCGACGCATCTCCACCAGGGAGGCCGGCAGGAAGCCGCGCAGGCCGATGTCCAGGATCAGGCCGCCCTTGACGACCTCGATGACGGTGCCCTCGACGACGCCGTCCTCCTCCTTGACCTGCTCGATGGTGCCCCAGGCACGCTCGTACTGAGCGCGCTTCTTGGACAGGATCAGCCGGCCTTCCTTGTCCTCCTTCTGGAGGACGAGGGCCTCGACCTTGTCGCCGACGGCGACGACGTCGTTGGGGTCGACGTCGTGCTTGATCGACAGCTCACGGGAGGGGATGACGCCTTCGGTCTTGTAACCGATGTCGAGGAGGACCTCGTCCCGGTCGACCTTGACGATGGTGCCTTCCACGATGTCGCCGTCGTTGAAGTACTTGATGGTCGCGTCGATTGCCGCGAGAAAGTCTTCCTCGGACCCGATGTCGTTGACGGCCACCTGGGGCGCGTCGTAGTCGGGGAGGGTGCCGGAGCCGGCGTAGGTGCTGCTGGTCATATAAGAGGGATTCCCTTGGGTGGACAGATGTCGTGCGGGCACGCGCAGAAGTCCGTTTCACCACCGACGGGTGCTCCAGAAGTGGAGCGGGATGCGATAGCGAGCCGTGCTCCGCTCGGTCCGGGAACCGGCAGACACCTGGCGCAACGGGGGAGTCTACGCGCGTGGCGGAGCGACGGTCCAACCGGCGTAGGCTCGTCCGGTGACCGCCGAGGAGCCAGCGCAGGTGGTCGCCTCGCCGGTTCACCCGAGCGTACGCGTCGAGCGGCGGCCGGTCAGCGAGTCCGAGTCCCGTCGCGCCAACGGCCCGGACTGGGACCGGTACGCCGATGAGTACCAGTCCACGCACGGCGAGTTCCTGGGCGACATCGGCTTCGTGTGGGGGCCGGAGGGTCACACCGAGGCCGACCTCGGCGCCCTGGGGGACGTGGCCGGCCGGGACGTGCTGGAGGTCGGGTCCGGCGCCGGGCAGTGCTCGCGGTGGGTCCGCTCGCAGGGCGGCCGGTCGATCGGGCTGGACCTGTCCTTCCGCCAGCTCCAGCACTCGCGGCGCATCGACGAGGACACCGGCGTGACCGTGCCGTCGGTGGTGGGCACCGCCACCACGCTGCCCTTCGCCGACGCGTCGTTCGACATCGTCTTCTGCTCCTTCGGCGCACTGCAGTTCGTGGCCGACCTGGGCGACGCGGTCGCCGAGACCGCACGGGTGCTGCGGCCCGGCGGCCGGTTCGCGTTCTCGGTCACCCACCCGACCCGCTGGATGTTCCCCGACGACCCGACCGAGGCCGGGCTGGTCGCCAGCCAGAGCTACTGGGACCGCCGCCCCTACGTCGAGATCGACGACGAGACGGGTGTCGTGTCCTACGTCGAGCACCACCGGACCCTCGGCGACTGGGTCGCCGTCCTGGCCGGCCACGGCTTCCTCATCGACACCCTGCTCGAGCCCCAGTGGCCGGAGGGGCACGACCGCGTCTGGGGAGGCTGGTCCGGCGTTCGCGGCCGGCTCACCCCGGGCACCGCCATCTTCGGCGCCCGTCTGCTTCCCCGTTGACGCACGGTGACTCACGAGTAACGTGACCGGGGTCACTCCTCGTTTTCTCGGGCAGGGAGGCCCCTCATGACACGCGCTCACGCCTTGCTGGCGACCCTCGTCGCCGCCGTCCTCACCGTGCTGGCGGCGCCACCGCCCGCGCAGGCAGCCGGACCGGAGTCCGTCGCACCGTCCTATGTGGCACTGGGCGACTCGTACTCCTCCGGCACCGGCACCCGCAGCTACCTCGCCGACGGCAGCAGCTGCCAGCGGTCGACGTACGCCTACCCGTCCCTGATCGCGGCGGCCCGCGGGTACGCCCTGAACTTCCGGGCGTGCTCCGGCGCCCGGATCGCCGACGTCACGGCGACGCAGCTGCCCGCGGTCACGGCCACGACCGGCTTCGTGACCATCTCGGTGGGCGGCAACGACGCCGGGTTCGCCGACGTGCTCACCACCTGCGCCCTCCCGTGGTGGGCGTCGAACTGCGACAAGGCGATCAACGGCGCGCAGAGCTACGTCAACACCTCCCTGCCCACGCAGCTCGCGAGCCTGTACGCCGCGATCCGCGCCCAGGCGCCGTCCGCGCGGGTCGTGGTCGTCGGGTACCCGCGGATCTTCAACGGCGAGGACTGCAACGCCGCCACCTGGTTCAGCCCCGCGGAGGAGACCCGGCTCAACCAGACTGCCGACCTGATCAACAGCCGCACCGCCGCGGCGGCCGCGGCCGCCGGCTTCGCGTTCGCCGACCCGACCTCACCCTTCGTCGGCCACGCGGTCTGCGACAGTCCCGAGTGGCTCAACGGGCTGTCCTACCCGATCTCGGAGAGCTACCACCCGAACCGGTCCGGACAGGCGTCCGGCTACACGCCGGTCGTCAGCCCGGTGCTCACCGGCGTGGCCGTCTCCGTGGGTCGGTCGGTGCTGGGCACCGCGAAGCGGTCCGCCGGGGGCCAGGCCGAGCTCCAGCGCACGTACGCCGGAGCCGACCGGGCGATCCGCCCGGAGACGTTCCGGGCGCCGGACCTGCACTCCCCGAAGCTGCGCGCGGCGGCGGAGCGTCACGGCATCGACCTCGCCCGCTGGCTGGAGCGGCGCGGGCTCTAGGAGCAGGGACCGACAGCGGCCCCGACCAGGCAGACGTAGACGGGGTCGGACTCCGCGACCCACCCGCTGGAGTCGGTGGCCACGCCCACCACCCGGAAGGCGATCTTCCCGGGGGCGTGGCCGTCGTCGACGGTGAACGAGCCCTCGGTCCCGGCGAAGGACCCGGCCGGGTGGCCGTGCGGGTTGCCGGTGCCGAAGTGGAGCAGGGTGACGGTGACGCGCAGCCGGTCGGGCGCCAGCACGCCGTCCTCCTCGTCCTTCCCGGACACGGTCCAGCCGATCGTGCTGCCGGGCGCGACCCGGCCACCCTGGCCGAGGTCGTGCATCGTGACGACGGGGGCGGTGCCCACGCGCTCCCAGGAGAGCCGGTAGCCCCAGTCGAAGTTCAGGAAGAACGGGTTGTCGTCGAAGTCGGGGTTGTTCTGCAGGGTCACCTGGACCTGCGCGGTGGTCCCCGTGACGTCCGTGCCGGACACCGTGAACCTCTCGCCATCACCCACGACGGCGCCGTTGACCCGGACGACGAGAGTGCCGCTCGACTTGGCCGTCAGCCGGTAGGACCCCGGGGCGAGCTGCGGCGTGCCGCTCCACCGCATCGACCAGCCGTCACCGTCGTTCGGGTCGCCCGGCGCCACCAGGTCCGGTCCGGCCGGCGGCGTGCCCACGCAGGAGGAGACCCAGGGTCGCCCGTCGACCTCCGGTGCGAGGTCGCGGTTGCGGAAGGTCTCCATCAGGAACTGCCCCGACGGGCAGCTGTTCTGATCGGGGTCGTAGACGATCCGCCGCAGGCTCCCCGAGGCGATGTCGGCGTACCAGATGTCGCCGTCCGGGCCCGCGAGGTACTTCACGCCCGCCCCGAGCCCCGGCGGGGTGCCGAAGTCCTCCAGCCGGACCGGCTCGTCGTCGAGGCTCCAGACCTTGCCCATGGTGTAGTCGCCGAGGAAGAGCCTTCCGTCGTACGGCGCGGGGTAGGCGCCGTCGACCGCGAACGCGCCCAGCGTGAGCGAGCCCGCGAAGTCCTGGTGCGGGTAGGCCAGCAGCGGCAACCGATGGGTGACGCTCCCGTCGCGGACGGCCGCGCAGTCGGGGTCGCCGGCGGGGGCCGTGCCGGTGCCCGACTCGCCCTCGAAGCACGGCCAGCCGTAGTTGCCGCCGGCCACGACCCTGTCGACCTCCTCCCACGCGACCTCGCCGACGTCGCCGACGTAGAGGTCGCCACCGGGTGAGAGCGCCATCCGGAAGGGGTTGCGGAAGCCGTAGGCCCACACGCGGCTGCGGTTGGCGCCCGGCTGGCCGCTCACGAAGTACGGGTTGTCGGCGAGGCCGAGCCCGGTCCCGGGGTCGACGCGCAGCACCTTGCCGGCGAGCACGTCGAGGCGCTGGGCGACCACCGCGCGAGCGGGCACACCCGGGGCGCTGTCGCCGACGGAGACGTAGAGCGCACCGTCGGTGCCGAACAGCAGGTCGTCGGCGGTGTGCATGCCGTCGCGGTTGACGAAGCAGCCCGGCACCGTCGCGTCGTCGGCGCACGTCGCGAGCGGCACCGAGCCGAGGACCACGTGCGCACTGGCGGGGTCCGCGACGTCACCGTCCAGCGTGTAGCGGACGACGCGGTTGGTGTGCCACGGTCCCGCTCCCCCGTCGTCGGCGACGTAGGAGAGGTAGAACCAGCCGTTGTCGGCGAAGTCCGGGTCGAGGACGACATCGAGGATGCCGGAGTCGAAGGTGTCGGCGACGACGTCGCGCAGATCCAGGACCGGGGTGGTCCCCACGACGCCGTCGGTGACCATCCGGACCAGGCCGGCCTTCTCGGTGAGCAGCACCCGGTCGGCGTCGATCGGGGCGAAGGAGGTCGGCAGGTCGAGCCCGGAGGCGACCGTGTCGACGCGGAACCCGGGCGGGAGTCCGCCGGTGGACGGTCGGACGTCGAGGCGCACCGGCTCGGTCAGCGCCGAGCCCTCGGCGGTGGTGACACGTGCGGTCAGGTCGACGTAGCGATGCGCCAACGGCACCGACGCGGGGTCCACGGTCGCCGCCCAGTGACCGGGGTGACCGGCGACGGGCTGCGCCGCGTCCGGGAGCACGAAGCCGTCGAGGAACAGCCGCACGTTCGTGGCGGTCAGCCCGTCGGTCACCCGCACGTCGACGTCGAACGACCCGTCCACCCCGTCGTCGTCGCCGGGCGTCTCGATGGTGCCCGGCGCGAGCACGTCGACCTCGTCGGCGGGCGACGTACTTCCCGTGACCACGGCCCGCAGGGTCGCCGCGCCCGGCCCGAGGTCACCGAGAGGCAGCGGGATGCGGGCGGTGCCCGCGCCGTCGACGGCACCCGTGGCGACCGCCAGCCAGCCGGCGCCGCTGCGTCGCTGCAGGGTCGCGGTCGCGCCGGCCGGTAGACCGGTCGTGCGCACGACCGCATCGGGCCGCGGGCCGGCGGCCACCGCCTCAGCGGGCACGTCGAGCGTCACCGTGACGGGAACCGGTGGTGGCGTCGGGGTCGGGGTCGGGGTCGGGGTCGGCGTCGGGCTGGGGGTCGGGCCGGTGACCACGCGGAGCCGCGCGGCGGCGGACACCAGGGCCGCGAAGTGGCGCTTCTTCGTGGCGAAGGCGGGGGCTCGGACGCGGTAGCGCACCGGCTCGCTCGCCGCGATGACCACGAACCGGTAGCGCCCGCGGTCGTCGGTGCGGTCCGTGCCGGCCTTCTTCCAGGTCGAACCGGACCGGCGTTCGAGCACGGCCTTGCGCGCGACCCGGGTCGCGAGGCGGCCCTTCACCCGCACCTTCTCCCCAGGTTCGGCCAGGGAGGGGACGAGGACGGGTGCGGGCTGCTTGCTCCCGGCCGCGGGCGGTCGGTGTGCCTCGTCGGCCGCCTGGACGCTCACCACGCCACCCACGCCACTGGCCACGACGAGCGCCGCCACCAGGGCGGTGCGCCACCGAGAGTTCGGGGTCATCGCCTACAGCCTGCAGACGTCGTAGTCGCCCGCGGCGCCGAGGTTGACGACGAGCTCGGCGTCGGAGGCCGAGGTGGCGATCCAGACGCCCCGGTCAGCAGGCAGCGTCCAGGTGCGGTCCGGACCCTGCTCACCGTCGCGGACCAGGTGCGTGACGGCACTGGTGGACGGGCCCGAGATGCCGAACTGCGCGCCGTCTCGCGAGGCGTCGATCGCCAGCACCGCGACGTCGCCGGTCGCCGTGATCCTCCGACAGCCGCTGACGATCGGCTCGGTCGAGGTGAAGCCGAGCACCAGCCGGATGGCCGCACCTCCGCCGACGCTGAACGCCTCGGTGTCCACGCCGGTGAAGAAGAGGTTCTCGGCCTGCAGCCGTTGGAGCGGCGTCGCCTCTCCCTCGGGGATGGCGTCCCAGAACTCCTTGCGCGCGGCCAGGTCGGCGCGGAACCGCTCGTGCACGTCGTCGGGCGGGTGCTCGGTGAGCACCGGTTCACCGGCCTGCGCGGCGGCCCGCAGCCCCTTCATGATCCCGGGCCACGGCTCGGAGACGAACAGCCGGCCGTCGTGCTCCGCCCGGAACAGCGAGCTCGCCTGCACGACGTAGGCGACGAGCACGAAGAGCGCGAGGCCGGCGGCGACCGCGCGCGGCGCCGTCACCAGCGGCACGAGCACCGTGAGCGCCACCGCCACCGCCGGGACCAGGAACATCAGCGTCAGGTAGCCGTAGCGACCACCGGTGAAGGCGTCCTCGCCGAAGGAGGGGCGGCTGATGGCGGCGAGGGTGAGCTGGCCCAGCGCGCCGCAGAGTCCGGCGATCGCGAAGGCGCGCAAACCCTCCGGCACCCGTGCGGGGGCGCCGAGGACCACGGCGACCAGGGCCAGCAACAGCAGCGGCCCGGCGCCGTCGATGCCCGACGCCGCCTCGAGCGAGCTGGTCATCCCGAGCCAGACGTACCTGGCCACCCCGAGGTAGTCCCACCGGTCGGCCAGCGGGGCCTTGGCGCCGTTGTGGCCGAACGCGACGTACCAGGCCACGAAGACCGCGGCCGGGACCAGCAGGACCGGTGCGGCCGCCTGGCGACCCCAGCGGACGAGCGTGAACACGACGGCGGTCAGCACCGCCACGATGCCCGTGCCGGAGAACGTCAGGCCGAGCACGAGGACCGCGACGGCCACCCAGCGACCGCGGCCCGCACCGCCGGCCCGCTCCAGGAGGTAGATCGCCACCAGCCCGCACGTCAGCGCGCCGATGAGCCCGGCGGTGGTGTTCCAGAGCACCGCCTGGGCGCCGGCGCCGGCGAACACCGCGACCACGCCGGCGACGACCGCGGTCCACGGGCGGACGCCGACCCGCAGGAGCATCAGGTACGTCACCACACTGGCCGCCAGGTGCAGGCCGATGGAGACCGCGACGTACGGCAGGTAGGAGTGCAGCCCGACGACCGAGAAGAGGGCTCGGTCGATGAGCACGATCGCGGTCATCCAGTGGTCGTCGTGCGGCGCCCACAGGCCCGCGTTGACCCCGGGGATGGTGCCGCGCAGCTGGAAGAAGTCGTAGTCGTCGCCCCAGACGAACCACAGGTCGTGGGCGAGGTACAGGAGGAAGCCCGCCTGGCCGACGATCAGCGCGGCGAGCACCAGGTGCGGTGCGGAGGTGCGGGTCGGGCGCAGCCGGCCGAGCCGCAGGGTGCGCCGCCCCGGGAGCACCGGACGCCGACCCGGGCCTCGGGCCGGGCGCCGTACGGACGCGGAACCGCCCACCCGGGCACCCTCGGCGACCCTGGTCCCCGACTCCGACATCGACGTCCCATCACTCCGGCTGCCTACGGACGTGCGGCACGGTAGCAGCCGGTCCGGCGGATATGGTCGCGTTCGTGACGGTGGACGAGGGGCCGGCGGGTTCACCGGCGACGCACTCTCTCGGGCTCTCGGTCGTGGTCCCCTGCCTCGACGAAGAGGCCACCCTCGGCCCGCTCCTGACCGCCCTGGACCAGCTACGGCCGCGCCTGGAGGAGAGGTACGCCGGCTTCGAGGTCGTCCTGGTCGACGACGGCAGCACCGACCGGACCCTGGCGCTCATGCGGGACGCCGCCGACCGCGACCCGCGGGTCCGCTACCTCTCCCTGAGCCGGAACTTCGGCAAGGAGTCGGCGATGCTGGCGGGCCTGAGCCGCGCCCGCGGTCGCGCGGTCGCCCTCCTCGACGCCGACCTCCAGCACCCCCCGGACCTGCTGCTCCAGATGCTGCCGCTGCTCGACGAGGGCTACGACCAGGTGGTCGCCCAGCGCACCCGCACCGGGGACCCGCGCAGCCGCACGTGGATGTCCCGCGGCTTCTACACCGCGATGAACGCCCTGAGCGAGGTCCGCCTCGAGGACGGGGCCGGCGACTTCCGCCTGCTCAGCCGCAAGGCCGTCCGCGCGGTGCTCAGCCTTGATGAGCACAACCGCTTCTCCAAGGGCCTGTTCGCCTGGATCGGCTACCCGACGGCGGTCGTCAAGTACGAGAACGTCGCCCGCGCCGAGGGCGCCAGCCGGTGGCGGCTGCGGCACCTGGTCGGGTACGGCGTCGACGGGCTGCTGTCCTTCGAGGTGCGGCCGATGCGTGCCGTCCTCTACTTCGGCGCGCTGGTCACCGCGATCGCGCTGGTCTACGCCTTCTGGATCCTTGGCCGCGCCATGACCCACGGCATCGACACCCCGGGGTACGTGACCCTGCTCTGCACGGTCGTCGGCCTCGCCGGCGTCCAGCTCGTCGTGCTCGGCGTCATCGGCGAGTACCTCGGCCGCATCTACATCGAGGCCAAGCGCCGCCCCCACTTCCTCGTGCGGGTCTCGAGCGACGACACGGAGTAGCTCGCGCGTCCGCCTTCGGAGGTCGGGGAAGGCGCGCTGGCGCCTGTCACGAGACCCGGCGGGAGGGCCGCGAGCCTGTCACTCGGTCGCGTGACGGGACTTCGTCCCTCCTCGACCAGCGGAGCCGGAGACCTAGACCTTGGCGGCCGGGGTCTTCGGGCGTTCCTTGGTCTCGGCCGGCTCCGGGGTGCGTCCGCGGTTCCCGCGGGCGGTGAGGAAGAGGCCGATGAGGAGGAGCGGGATGCCGGCGATCAGGCCGATCAGCGGGACGGTGTTGCGGACCAGGTTCAGCTTGTCGCGGCTGGACTTGGCGTCGGAGACGCTGTCCGCGACCTCGTCGTCGGTGTAGGCGAGGTCGAGGGTGATGAAGTTCGCGCCGTCGTCGGTCTTCTGCTCCATGTGGTAGCTGAGGTTCACGAAGGAACCCGTGACCGGCTCGATCCAGATCGTCGAGTCCTTGCTGTAGGTGCCCTGCACGCCGTCGGTGACCTCGATGGGGGCGTCGGAGATGACGGCGTGGAACTTGTAGGCCTCGATGCCGTCGACCGTCTCGGTGCCTTCGTACTTCGCGTCCACGACCTGGTTGGCGGTGTCGTCCCAGTAGGGGTAGGTCTTCTTCTCGACGTCGAAGGGCCACTTGTTCTGCAGGCCCTCGTGCGGGGCGGCGTCCGGCGGCAGGTACTTGGGGTCGTTCACCGCGAGCGCGGTGACGCGGTCGGTGGCGAAGTTGTCGACCCCGGCGGAGATGAGCCGCTGGTCCGGGTCGTCGGCGTTCACGCACGCGGGCGGGTTGTCGCGGGCGAAGATGAGGCAGCTCGAGCTCACGAACACGACCACGTTGCCGTCGGACTTGGCGGAGTCGGCCCGGGTCAGCTGTGTGCCCTGGACCGCCTCGGCGGACGTCGCGGCGCCCAACGTCGCCGTGCCGGCGGCGTTCGTCGTGGAGTCCACGTCGATGGGAGTCTTCATCAGCTGGCCCGGCGCGTAGAACTTCGCCAGGATCGCCAGCATCACGAGGAAGCCGCCCAGACCGGCCAGGACCATCCCCAGCTTGCGCACTGTTACCTCCCAGTAATGCCATCGAGACCCGCGAACAGTAGCAGCGCCCCCGGCCGCACTGCCTCCCTCGACACGGCGGCTCCTGGACGGGTCAGGAACTAGAGTTCCGCCCATGTCCCAGGCGGTGCAGAGTGCGGTGGCGTCGAAGCGCGACCGGATGCTCGACGGCATCCGGGGCTACGCCATCATCCTCGTGCTCCTGTCGCACACCTGGATCCTCGCGCCCACCGTCAACTGGACGGCGGTGACCTGGCTGTTCTCCAGCGGCGACTACGCCGTCACCATCTTCTTCGTGGTCAGCGGCTTCCTGGCCACCCGCAGCATGCTGCGCGAGCAGGACCGCACCGGGAAGATCCGCCCCGGGGTGATCTGGCTGCGCCGGTGGATCCGTATCTCGGCCCACGTCTACCCGCTGGTCATCCTGGTGCTGGCGCTGACCGCCGCGAACTGGAACCTGATGGTCGCCTACCAGGGCACCAACACCCGCGAGTCGGCGTTCCGGATCATCACCTACACCTGGAACGGCTACGTCCGCGAGAACGCCTTCGCCGCGCGCCCCGACCTCGGCCATCTCTGGTACGTCTGCACCGACCTGTGGGTGATCGGCCTGATCCTGCTGGTCGTCTTCTTCGTCGGCCGCTGGCGGCCGGTCCTGGTCGTCACCCTCGCCTCGGCCCTGCTCGTGGTCATGCTCTACCGCCAGCACGTCTACGAGACCGAGGGCGTCTTCTCCGCCCTGATCCGCGTGCAGACGCGGGCCGACGGGCTCCTGTGGGGGGCGCTGGCCGCCGCGGTGTTCCCGTGGGCCCGGAAGCTCGAGCGGTACGCCGTCCCGGCCATGTGGGCCTCGACCGTGCTGCTCATCCCGCTGCTGGGCGCGGTCGTGGACGAGTCCGGCTACTTCGGCCTCGGCGGGTGGCTGCTCAACATCGACATGGCCGTGTTCGTGCTCGCCGTCGCGATGTCGAGCCCGCCACGGCTACTGGCCCGGACCGTCGGCTGGGGACCGCTCGCGCTGGCCGGCCGCTACTCCCTGGTGCTCTACATCTGGCACTACCCGCTGTTCTGGTACCTCTCGAAGAACGAGACCGAGTGGAGCTGGCAGACGAAGACCGTGCTCGCCTACGTGATCACCCTGCTGATCGCGGTCATCACCCAGCTGCTCATCGAGCGGCCGGTGCAGCGCGCGCTGAGCTCGGAGAAGTGGCACGCGCTGGACCGTGGGATCGGGCCGGCGCTCCTGGTGGCCGCCCGCCGCGGCCGCGACGAGGCCTGGAGCCGCGTCTCCGGCGCCCGCGAGCGCGAGCCGGTGGTCGAGGAAGGCGCCCCGGCGCCTGTCACGAGACCCGACGAGGAGACCGCGGACCGCTAGCGCGACCCCCGCGACCAACGGGAGCGGGCACGGTGCAGCCTGCCGAGCATGGCCTGGACCTTCTCGTCGGAGACGCCCAGCCGGCGCTTGGCACGGTCGTAGACGTCCAGCGCCACGCGGTCCGCGCCGATCACCAGCTTGCGCCAGCCGTCCTCGGGACGCGCGCGGTAGTTGGTGGAGCGGCGGACGACCTGCTCCTCCTCGGTGAAGTAGTAGAGCGCCATCGAGCGGCGGGCGACGTCGGGCGGGCAGGTCAGGCCGTCCGGGTGCCCGTGGAAGCTGTCGGCGGACGTGGTGAAGACCAGCATCCGGTTGCCGGCGGGCGTGACCCGGTCCTGGCACGCGGTCATGTCCTTGTCCCAGAGCTCGAGCTTGCCGCCCCACTCCTCGTGCCACTCGCGGTTGAGGTAGAGCAGGATGTTGACCCGCCGCGCCCAGTTGGTGTGGGTGTGGTGGGTGGAGAAGTCGGCGTGGATGTTCAGGTGACCGCCGCGCAGCGTCTGGTGCAGCCCGCCGCCGTCCATGCTCCAGTCGGGGATCAGGTCCTCGATGCCGGTCAGGTCGACGAGGTACTTCACGAACCGCGGCGAGGAGAACTCGCGGGCCACGGCGGTCAGCGTGGGACCCCACGCGTCAGGGTCGGTGTTGGAGTACTTGGTCTCGTTGACGTGGAGGTAGCCGTTCCAGCGCTCGTCGCGGATGGCGGGGAACTCGGTGGCGGCCCGCGCGAAGACCTCCGGAACGAGCACGTCGTCGAGCACGACGTGCGGGAAAGGTTGTGCGGCGGCGTACGCCGCAGCGCGGTCGGGCAGGTCGGCCTCGAGCCGCTCGTAGTCGACCGTGGTGGCCTGCAGGGTGTCGTCGTCCGACATGGAAACGCCTCCGGGAGCCTCTGGGTGGCCTTATCGTGCCAGAGTGCCCGTCGTGCCCCTCATGAGCGACGACCGACCACCGATGCGCGTCGGAGTCCTCGTCGTCGCCTACAACGCCGCGTCCACGCTCGCGCAGACGCTGGACCGGCTGCCCCCCTCGTTCGCGGAGTCGGTCGACCACGTCCTGGTCTGTGACGACGCCAGCCCGGACGAGACCTACGACGTCGCCCTGCGGTACCTCGAGCGCACCCAGCTGCCCTTGACGGTCGTCAAGCACCCGGAGAACCTCGGCTACGGCGGCAACCAGAAGGCCGGCTACCACTGGGCCATCGACCACGGTCTGGACGTGGTGGTGCTGCTGCACGGTGACGGCCAGTACGCCCCGGAGGTCATCGAGTCGATCGTCGAGCCCCTCGTGCGCGGCGACGCGGACGCCGTCTTCGGCTCGCGGATGATGCAGCGCGGCGAGGCCCGCGCCGGCGGGATGCCGATGTACAAGTACGTCGGCAACCGGATCCTCTCGACCTTCCAGAACAAGGTGACCGGGCTCCAGCTCAGCGAGTGGCACAGCGGCTACCGCGCCTACCGCGTCGACGCGCTGACCGACATCGACCTGGACAGCTACACCAACGACTTCGACTTCGACACCGAGATCATCCTGGGGCTGCACGCGGCCGGGAAGAAGATCGCCGAGGTGCCCATCCCGACCTACTACGGCGACGAGATCTGCCACGTGAACGGCATCAAGTACGCCAAGGACGTCACCAAGGACGTGCTCCGCTTCAAGGCCAAGCGGATGGGCTTCGGGACCGGGCCGTCGGGCCTGCCCGGCCTGAGCGCCACCGACACCGAGGTCTACGAGCTCAAGCCGTCCGCCCACTCCTCGCACGGCCGGCTGCTCGCCTGGACCGCTCGGCACGCCCCCGGGACGACGGTCCTCGACGTCGGCTGCTCCGACGGCCAGTTCGGCGCCCTTGTGCGCCGGCAGGGTCACCACGTCGACGGCGTCGACCTCGTCAAGCACGAGGGGGTCGGCGAGCGCCTCGACGACTTCGTGGAGGCCGACATCAGCCAGGGGCTGCCGGCCGGCACCGCGTCCTACGACGTGATCATCGCCGGCGACATCCTCGAGCACGTGGTCGACCCGGAGACCCTGCTCAAGGACCTGCGCGACCACCTGAGGCCGGGGGGCGAGGTGCTGGTGTCGGTGCCGAACTTCGGGCACTGGTACCCCCGCGGCAAGGTGGCCCTCGGCCGCTTCGACTACGACCAGCGCGGGCCCCTGGACCACACCCACGTGCGCTTCTTCACCCGGCGCACCTTCGAGCGGCTGGTCAACGCGTGCGGCCTGGTCGTGACCGAGCGGGACGTGGTCGGCTCGCCCGTCGACGTGCTGGACCGCGGTGGTGAGTCCTTCGTGTCGAAGGCGGCCCGCGGCGCCGCCCGCGCCGACCGGGCCGCCACGGCGGTGTGGCCTACGATGTTCGGCTACCAGTTCCTCTACCGCCTCGAGGTCATCTGAGCCTCTCCCGGATGGCCGGCCTTCACATCTGAACGGGAGCACGTGACCTCTGCTGCACCCGCCCCGGCGTCCCGCCGGCCCACGTTCACGCGCGTCGCGGCGAGCAGCCTCGCCGGCACGCTCGCGGGCGGCCTTGCCTTCGTGCTGGTGCTGATGGACTTCGGCACCGATCTCGGCCGCACCGCCGTGGCCCTGAGGTACGCCGCGAACTTCTTCGAGGCCCAGGGCAACGCGTTCCTCGACGGCCGCGTCGACGTGCCGGCGTTCGTGATGGGCATCGAGGGCTTCCGGCTCGGCGACCACACCTACATGTACTTCGGTCCGTTCCCGGCCCTGCTCCGCATCCCGGTCCTGCTGGTCACCCAGGACTTCGACGGGCAGATGACCGTCCTCTCGATGCTGCTGGCCTGGGTGGTCTTCGCGGTGTTCGCGACCCGGCTGACCTGGCTGGTGCGCCGGGCCGTGCTCGGGCCGGACGAGCCGGTCACCAGGAGCCAGGCGGTGCTCGCGGCGCTGTTCGTCGCCGGCATCACCGGCGGGACGACCCTGACCTTCGACGCCTCGCTGCCGTGGGTCTACCACGAGGTGTACCTCTGGCAGACCGCGCTCGTCGTCGCCGCGGCGTACTGGCTGGTCCGCATCGGCATCGAGCCCACCGGCCGCGCCGTGGCCTGGCTCGGGCTGGTGGTGCTGTGCACCGTGTTGACCCGGACGACCGGCGGCTGGGGGGTCTGCCTCGGCGCCCTGGCTCTCGGGCTGTGGATGTGGCGCGGCCAGTCGTTCCAGGGGCGCCGCCGGCTCGCGCCGTGGGTGCTGGCCGCCGGCGCCGTGCCGCTCGCGGTCGGGATCGCCTACAACATGGTGAAGTTCGGTCATCCCTACCTGTTCCCCCTCCAGGACCAGGTGTGGACCGGCACCAACCAGCACCGCCGGTTCGCCCTGGAGTCCAACGGCGGCACCATCACCGGGCCGCAGTTCTTCACCTCGTCGCTGAGCACGTACTTCGACCCGCGCGGCATCCGGTTCGTCGACTACTTCCCCTGGATCACCCTGCCGGGCCACAACGCCACCGGCACCGGCGACGCCGTGATCGACCAGTCCTACCGGACCGGCAGCGTGACGGCGTTCATGCCGCTGTGGCTGGTGATGGCGGTCGGCTCGCTGCCCGTGCTGCTGCGCCGTACGGCGCCAGGGACCGTCGACCAGGGCGTGCGGGCCCTGCGCCCGGCCGCGCTGGCGACGTTCATGATGACCGGCGGCGTGATGGCCTACGGCTACCTGGCCCATCGCTACACCAGCGAGTTCGTGCCCGCGCTGGTGCTCGGCTCGATGGTGACCCTCTGGGCGCTGGTCGGCCGCTGGGCCGCCTCGTCGCGCGTGGTCGCGGTCGGCCTCGGCGTCGTGCTGGCGGTCGGCGGTCTGTTCTCCATCGCGGCCCAGGCGAGCACCGGGTTCGCGGCTGCGGCCACGACGTACCGCGGCTCGGAGCTGGCCCGCTACCTCGAGCTCCAGGACCGCCTCAGCGGCGGCCCCGGCACGGCCTTCGCGGGTCTCATCAGCCACAGCGACGCGCTGCCCATCGGCGGCTCCGCCGACGACCTGCACATCCGCGGCGACTGCGACGGCCTCTACCTCAACACCGGCGACCGCTACGAGCCCTGGGTGGTCGTCGAGGAGCGCGCCCGCGTGGTCTCGGTCGAGTTTCCCGAGACGATGCCGCGCACCCACGTCGACCTCTTCGTCACCCACGGCAGGGCCACGCGCACGATCTTCCTGCAGACCTTCCGCAGCGGCGCGGTCCAGATCGGCATCCGCAACGAGACCGGTCTCTACTACGGGCCGTTGTTCGCGCCGTACCCCGGCGAGGTGCTGCACGTCGGGCTGCGCACCGACTCCTCGCTCGGCTACATGGAGCTCTCCTCGACGCCGGGCGGGTACGTCGGGTACGTGCCGATCCAGGAGTGGTACTCCGACTGGGTCTCGCACATCGGCACGGTGGATGAGATGTACGACGCGCCGACCCGGCTGCCGTCGGGTCTGCGGGTCTCGCCCGGGACCGGCCTGACCCCTCCGCTGTGCGCCCGGCTGGCGAGCCACAACGGGATCGACCTGGAATGAAGGTCCTCTTCCTCTCCTGGCGGGACACCACGCATCCCGACGGGGGTGGGTCGGAGGTCTACGTCGAGCAGGTCGCGGCCGGCCTGGCCGCCCGTGGCCACGACGTCACCGTCCTGTGCGCCGCCCATCCCGACGCGGCGGACGTGACGGTGCGCGACGGGTTCCGGATCGTCCGGCGCGGGGGGCGGCTGACCGTCTACCTGCACGGGCTGGCCTTGCTGCTCGGCCCGGCCGGGCGCCGTACCGACGTGGTCGTGGACGTGGTGAACGGTCTGCCCTTCGCGGCTCCGCTCGTCCGCCGCCGCGGCCTGGTCGCCCTGGTGCACCACCTGCACCGCGAGCAGTGGCGGATCATCTACCCGGGCCTCGGCGGCCGCGTCGGCTGGTTCGTGGAGTCGCGGGTCGTGCCCCGGCTCTACGGCGGTGTGCCGTTCGTGACCGTCTCGGAGGCCAGCCGGCGCGACCTCGCGACCCTCGGCGTGACCGGGGCGACGGTGGTCCGCAACGGCACTCCCCCGCTGCCCACCCCACGGCTGCCTCGGTCCGCGACCCCGCGGATCTGCGTGCTGTCCCGGCTGGTACCGCACAAGCGCATCGAGCAGGCGATCGCGGTCGTCGACGCGCTCCGCGAGCGGTACCCCGGCCTGGTGCTCGACCTGGTCGGCGACGGCTGGTGGGCCGGGGAGCTGGACGCCGAGATCGCCCGCCGCGGGCTGGCGGACGTCGTGGTGCGGCACGGCCGCGTCGACGAGCAGACCAAGGCCGACGTGCTCGGCCAGGCGTGGCTGATGGTGCTGCCGTCGGTGCGCGAGGGCTGGGGCATCTCGGTGATGGAGGCGGCGGCAGCGGGCACGCCGACGGTCGCCTACGCGAGTGCCGGCGGGACGGCCGAGTCGGTGGTCGACGGCGTCACCGGCGTGCTGGTGCCGGACGAGGCGGCCCTGCTGGCGGCCGTCGACACGCTGCTGGGCGACCCGGAGCGTCGAGCGCGGCTGGGTGAGGCCGCGCGCGAACGAGCCGCACGGTTCGGCTGGGACGAGGCCGCAGCCGGGGTGGAGCGGGTGCTCGACTCGGTGGTCGAGACCTACTCGCCGTAGACGATCGGGGCCTGCTCCGAGGGGTTCTGGCTGGGGCCCGCCGTCTGCGACTGCACGAGGCCGAACATCGCGAAGAACGCCAGGATCGCGCCGATGACCGGCGTGGCCAACAGGCTGGCGAAGTTCGGCATGCGGCGCAGACTAGCAAACCCGGCGGCGAATGGTGGACATCGCGACCACACCGGCCAGACCGCCCAACCAGGCGAGACCCCACAGCACGTCCAGGACCACGACCGTCACCGCGGCCGCGTCGCCCGGGCCCGCCGGTCCGGCGTCGACCCCGGGCACGCGGAACAGCGCGACGTGCGGTCCGTCGACGACCAGCTCGGTGCCGGCGAGGTCGACGAGATCCGCGCCCGGCTGGTCCCGGTAGACCAGCACCCAGCCGACGTTCAGCGCCGCCAGGGGACCGGCCACGGCTCCCCCGGTCTCGACCACCTCGCCCACCGCCCGGGCGCGCGGGTCTTCACCGGACACCGACCCCCGCGACGTCGTCAGCCGGTCGGAGACCAGCGTGCTGTGGCGCGTCCACCGCGGCAGCGGATCGGCCGCGGAGACCTCGTTGCCCCAGGAGTACCGCCGGTACGACGTCCACGGCAGCGTCACCACCTGCCCCGGGCCGTCGTCGGCGTCGAGGGTGCTGACCGCGGCGGCCAGGTCGTCGGGGTAGGTGACCGGCTCGAGCTCCGTCCACGTCCGGCCGGTGGCGTCGGGCATCAGCAGGACGGGCACGAGGGCGAGGGCCGCGGGCAGCAACCGCCCCAGGTCCGCGTCCCGGCGACGGAGCCGCTCCGCCAGCGCCGCGGTGGCGGCACCGGCACTGACGGCGACGAGGGCGACGTACGGGAGCAGCCACTTCTGGGCGTCGCGCAGCAGGCCGCCACCCGGGACATCGGCCACCACCCGTTCCAGGAAACCCTCACCGCCGGGCAGGTGGACGAGGCCGGCGAGCAGCAGCCCCACTGCCGCGGCCACGACGAGGGCCGGCGCGCGTCGCAGGACGGTCCGGCCGCCGGCGAGCAGAGCGACCACGACGACCAGCGTCAGGACGTGGCCGAGGAGGCCACCGAGCGAGCCCGGCACCTGGAAGGGGCTCCACACCCCACCGGTGCCCAGCAGCGTCGGCCACACGCCGCCCGCCCGCTCGGCGCGGGCCGCGAACACCGCGACCCCGGCCGGGTCGCTCGTCGCGGCCGCGGTCCCGAGGAGGGACGCGGCCAGCCAGGGCACCTGGCCGAGCACCGAGAGCGCCAGCCAGACGGCCGCCCTCCGGTCGCGGCCGACGAGCAGCCCGGCGAGCGCGACGAGCACCAGGGCGGCACCGCCGGTCGGCGTCAGCGACCCGAGCCAGGTCCAGGCGACGACGGCCGGCCACGCGCGGCGCCGCGCGGCGACCAGCACCCAGAAGAGGGCGGCGTACCCGGCCAGCAGGGCCCATTGGCCGAGGGCGAGCCGCTCGACGACGTACGGGTTCCAGACGGCGGCGACGGCGGCGACGACCCGCGCGGCGACGGGGACGTCGGGGAGCAGGTCCGCCAGCAGCCGGTGCGCGCCGGCGCCGGCCAGCAGCAGCACGCCGGCGACCGCGATCCGGAAGACCACGGCGCCGTCGACCAGGGACGTCGCGGCGGCGAGCACGGCGTCCAGCGGGACCGCTCGTGGCAGCGACGAGCCCAGGCCGATCGCATCGAGGGTCCAGGGAGAGCGTGGGGTGAAGACCATGTCGCGGCCCAGCCCGTAGCCCCCGGACGTCCACATCGGCCCGGTGAGCACCGCGGTGGCCAGCACGACGAGGGCGTCCGGGACGACCCGCGAGAACGAACGACCCACGGGCTGACCCTCTCTATGCTCGCGACCGATGAGAGCGCCCCATTGAACACCTTCGAGGACACCTGGCCGCTGGTCGAGCCGGTCGGCGGGTGGCTGACCCGCGAGCAGGCACGTGTCATCCACGACGCGGTGCTGGCTCTGCCGCCCGAGTCGACGGTCATCGAGATCGGCTCCCACCAGGGGCGCTCCACGCTCGCGGCGGCCCTGGCCCGGCCGGACGTGACCGTCGTGGCCATCGACCCGTTCCGCGCCGGCGGGAAGTTCGGTGGTCCGGACACGCGGGACGTGTTCGAGGCGAACCTGCGGCGCGCGGAGGTGCGGGACCGGGTCCAGCACGTCGGCGAGCCGAGTGCCGACGTACGCCGCGGCTGGCGGCGACCGGTCGACCTCGTGTTCGTCGACGGCAAGCACGACGTGGGGAGCACGCGCGCGGACCTGCGTTGGGCGGCGTACCTCCCGGAGGGGCAGCGGATCCTCGTGCACGACAGCTTCGGGTCGGTCGGCGTGACCGTGGCGTTGCTGTTGTTCGTGCTCCCGTCCCGCTCGCTGCGCTACACCGGACGCGTCGGCAGCCTCGCGACGTTCGTGCGGGCGCGGCCGACCGCACGCGACCGCTGGGCCCTGCTGGCGCAGCTCCCGTGGTTCGTGCGGAACGTCGGCATCAAGGCGCTGCTGCGGCTGCGGCTGCGGCCGCTCGCGCGGCTGGCCGGGCACCGTGACGCGGCCGACCCCTATTGAGGGATGCGGGTGCATGGTCCAACTAGGGTGCTGCGGTGACCTCCACCGAGCGCCAGCCTGGGCGCCCGACGAGCATCCGGCACCGCGGGGCGTCCGTCGCCGTGGCGATGGCGGTCATGAACGTCGCGACCTACGTCTACACCGCGATCGCGGCCCGCGTGCTCGGCCCGCAGGCCTACGGCGCGTTCGCCTCGCTGCTCGCGGTGCTGCTGGTCATCTCCGTCATCCAGCTGGGCCTCCAGACCACCGCGGCCCGCCGGATCGCCGCGGAGCCCGCCCACGTCGCGCAGATCGAGCGCGAGATCATGTCGCTGACCTACCGCGCCTCGGCCGTCGTCGGCGTGGTGCTCCTGGTGCTGACACCGGTCCTCAACGCCCTGCTCAAGCTGGACAGCCTGGCCACGGCGTCGATGGTCGGGCTCACCGCCATCCCCCTCACGATGGTCGGCGGTCAGCTCGGCATCCTCCAGGGCGAGCGTCGCTGGTGGCCGGTGGCCGTCGTGTACGTGGCGGTCGGACTCCCCCGTCTGCTCCTCGGCACGGGCCTGATCATCTGGAAGCCGAACGAGCTGACCGCCATGATCGGCGTGTTCCTCGGCACCGTCGTCCCCGTCGTGGTGGGCGCCTACGCCCTGCGCCGCAAGCGAAAGCCCGTCGAGGCCGCAGAGCACCACTCGATGCGGGCCATCGCCAAGGAGACGCTCTCCAACTCCCAGACCCTGCTGGCGTTCCTCGCGCTGGTGAACTGCGACGTCATCGTCGCCCGCAACATCCTGCCCGGGCACGATGCCGGTCTCTACGCCGGTGGTCTGATCCTGACCAAGGCGATGCTCTTCCTCCCGCAGTTCGTGGTGGTCGTCGCGTTCCCGTCGATGTCGACCGCCGGTGAACGACGCAGCGCTCTGCTCCGCGGCCTGACGCTGGTCGTGGGTCTCGGCGTGGTCGGCGTCCTCGGCTGTGCCGTGCTGCCCCGCCTCGCCCTCATCTTCGTCGGCGGCGACGAGTACGCCGAGATCGACGACCGCCTCTGGCTCTTCGCGGTCCTGGGCACGGTGCTGTCCCTGCTCCAGCTGTTGATCTACGCGGTGCTGGCCCGCCAGGGCACCCGCTCGGTCTACCTGGTCTGGGCCGCGCTGGCCGCGTTGCTGGTCATCGCCTCCCAGGCCTCGACGCTCGAGGGTCTGCTGCTGACCGTGCTGGCCGTCGACAGCCTGCTCTTCCTCGTCCTGCTGGCCATCAGCCTGCACCGGATCCGGCTCCCCGTCACCGGCGACTCACCCCCGCCCGAGATCGTCGTCTAGCGAGCTCCGCTGGTCGAGGAAGGCGCTAGTGCGCGGCGTCGTGCCAGGAGCGGCCGGTGCCGATGGAGACGTCGAGGGGGACCTTGAGGGTGGCGGCGGCGCCCATCTGCTCGCGGACCAGCGCCTCGAACTCCTCCCGCTCGCCGGGGTAGAGCTCGAAGACGAGCTCGTCGTGCACCTGGAGGAGCATCCGCGAGCGCAGGCCGGCCTTCACCGTCGCCTCGTGGACGTGGAGCATGGCGACCTTGATGAGGTCGGCGGCCGAGCCCTGGATGGGAGCGTTGAGGGCCATCCGCTCGGCCATCTCGCGGCGCTGGCGGTTGTCGGAGGTGAGGTCGGGCAGGTACCTGCGGCGGCCGAGGATCGTCTCGGTGTAGCCGCTGCGCCGGGCCTCGTCGACCACGCTCGCCAGGTAGTCCCGGACGCCGCCGAACGTCTCGAAGTACTCGTCCATCAGCACCTGCGCCTCGCTCGGGTGGATGCGCAGCTGTGCGCCGAGCCCGAACGCGGAAAGCCCGTAGGCGAGGCCGTAGTTCATCGCCTTGATCTTGGCCCGCTGGCCGGGCGTGACGTCGTCCGCGGGCACGTCGAAGACGCGCGCCGCGGTGATGGAGTGGAAGTCGCGGCCCGACTGGAACGCCTCGATGAGCGCCGCGTCCTCGGACAGGTCGGCCATGATGCGCATCTCGATCTGGCTGTAGTCGGCGGTCATCAGCGACTCGTAGCCATCACCGACGATGAACCCCTCGCGGATGCGGCGCCCCTCCTCGGTGCGGATGGGGATGTTCTGGAGGTTCGGCTCGGTGGAGGAGAGCCGGCCGGTCGCGGCGATCAGCTGGTTGAACGTCGTGTGGATCCGGCCGTCGTCGGCGACGGTCTTGAGCAGCCCCTCGATCGTCTGACGCAGCCGGGCGACGTCGCGGTGGCGCAGCAGGTTGCTGAGGAACTCGGCGCCCTTCGTGCCCTCCTCGACCTTGGCCAGCAGGCCCACGAGCGCGTCGGCGTCCGTCGTGTAGCCGGTCTTGGTGCGCTTGGTCTTCGGCATGCCGAGCTCGTCGAAGAGCACGACCTGGAGCTGCTTGGGCGACCCGAGGTTGATCTCCTTGCCGATCGCGGCGTACGCCGCCTCGGCCGCCAGCTTCACGCCGCCGGCGAACTCCGCCTCGAGCGCCTGGAGGTGGTCGGCGTCGACGGCGATGCCGGTCTGCTCCAGCAGCGCGAGCAGGTCGATCAGCGGCAGCTCGACGTCGGCGAGCAGCTGCTTGCCGCCGCGCCCCTCGATCTCGTCGTCGAGCGCGTCGGCCAGGTCGACGACCGCACGGGCGTGCAGCATCGCGGTGTCGGCCGCGTCGGAGGAGACCGCGTCGTCGAGCGCGTCGAAGGTCAGCTGGCCGTCATCGGTCGCACCCTGCTTCAGCTCGCGCTTGAGGTAGCGCAGCGTCAGGTCGGCCAGGTCGTAGGACCGCTGGTCGGGTCGGGCGAGGTAGGCCGCCAGGGCGGTGTCGCTGACCAGTCCCCGCAGCGGCCAGCCACGGGCCGCCAGCGCGAGCATCGGGCCCTTGGCGTCGTGGAGCACCTTGGCGTGCTCCGGGTCCTGGAACCAGGTCATGACCGCCGCGTCGTCCTCGGGCGTGACCTCGGCGGCGTCGAACCACGCCCCCGTGCCGTCGGCCGCGGCCAGCGCCACCGACCAGACCTCGCCGGTGCCGGAGCCCCAGCGGCCCTGGATGGTGACGCCCGTGCGCCCCTCGCCGGTGTGCTCGGCCAGCCAGGCCTCGACCTCACCTGGACCCAGGCGGGCGCCGGCCAGCTCGAACCCGGACTCGTCGATCTCCTCGTGCTGGACGTCCCACGACTCCAGGAGCCGCTCGCGGAGCACCCGGAACTCCAGGGAGTCGAACAGGGTGTGCACCAGCTGCCGGTCCCACGACTGCGCCTCGAGGTCGACCGGCGCCAGCTCGAGGTCGAGGTCGCGGACCAGCTCGTTGAGCTGCCGGTTGCGGATCACGTCGGACAGGTGCTCGCGCAGCGCCTCGCCCTTCTTGCCGGTGATCTTGTCCGCGTGGGTGATGACGTTCTCGAGGCCGTCGTACTCCTTGAGCCAGCGGGCCGCGAAGCCCGGACCCACGCCGGGCACGCCGGGCAGGTTGTCCGACGTCTCACCCACGATCGCCGCGAGCTCGGGGTAGCGCGCGGGCGTGACGCCGTACCTCTCCTCGACCTTGGCGGGCGTCATCCGCGCCAGCTCGGAGACGCCCCGCATCGGGTAGAGCACGGTCGAGCGCTCGGTGACGAGCTGGAAGGCGTCGCGGTCGCCGGAGAGGATCAGCACGTCGAAGTCGTCGGCGAGCGCTTGGGTGACGAGGGTCGCGATGATGTCGTCGGCCTCGAAGCCGTCCTTGCGGAGGTGCCGGATCTTGAGCGCGTCGAGCACCTCGTCGATCAGCGGGAGCTGGCTGGAGAACTCGTCGGGGGTCTTGTTGCGCTTGGCCTTGTACTCGGAGTACTGCGCGAGCCGGAACGTCTGCCGCGACTTGTCGAAGGCCACCCCGATGTGGGTCGGCTGCTCGTCGCGCAGCACGTTGATGAGCATGGAGGTGAAGCCGAAGACCGCGTTGGTGTGCTGCCCGGTGGTCGTCGAGAAGTTCTCCACCGGGAGGGCGAAGAAGGCGCGGTAGGCCAGGGAATGACCGTCGAGCAGGAGCAGGCGCTTGGTGACGTCGGGCACCACCCGACTCTAGTCAGGACCGCGGACATTGCTCCCGCTGGTCGAGGAGGTTGCGCAAGCAACCGTCACGAGACCCGGTGAGCGGTACGCCGACCTCTCGCCGGG
Organism: uncultured Actinomycetota bacterium; assembly: GCA_963782035.1. Lineage (GTDB taxonomy): Bacteria > Actinomycetota > Actinomycetes > Propionibacteriales > Nocardioidaceae > Nocardioides. Next base: position 202,532 of record CAWAIW010000055.1, on the reverse strand, counting down.
TCTCGTGACAGGCGCTAGCGCGCCTTCCTCGACCAACGGGCGGCCTAGCCACCGGTCTGGACCGGTCGCGGGCGGAGGCGTCGCCGCGCGTGCGGACCGCGGGCACTGGCTGTGGCGCCTCGAAGCGGGCCGGACCGAGGACCCGGTGCGCTGCGCGCGGCTGCTGGACGCGTGGTCCGGGGCTAGGAGCCGGCGGCCTGGCGCCGCATCGAGCGGCGGACCGCGAGCACGTGCGTGAGCTGGCGGGTGGGCCGCGCGACGGGCAGCCGCTGCGCCGCGAGCTTGGCCCGGACCGCCGTCGTCGGGGCGATCCGCAGGGTCGCGGTCGCGCCGAGACCGAGGCGCGCCAGGTACCGGTTGGCGTCGCGCGAGCCGGACGCGGCGGCCGTGGACACGTGCCCCGCACCGCACTCCTCGGCGTAGGTGACCGCGGCGTCCATCAGGGCCCGGCCGACGCCGTGGCGGCGGTACTCCGGGAACACCGTGGGCGACATGACCTGCACAGACAGGTCCAGGTTGAGCGGCGTGACGGTGACCAGGCGCAGGTGGACGGCGCCCGCGAGCGCTCCGTCGTACTCCGCGACCACCACGCGCTGGTCGGAGTCGTCTCGGGCCGTCTCGACCACGCGCACCATGTCGGCGACGTGCTCGGCCTCGTCACCGCGACGGAGCACCTCGGACCACAGCTCCGCCAGCCGCGGAGCGTCCGCGGCTGCCGCCTCTCTGAGGTACACCAGCGACCGACTCATACTTCGCCTCCAGGCCCAGGGCGAACGGCAGCCTCCCACCCCCGTGGACGCCGCTCCCGGCCGACCCTAGCGGCCCCGGCCGGGCTTGTCCCCCGTCCGTCGTCAGTCCGGCGTCGCCCAGGCTGCGGCAGGCCCCGATAAATGGACGGTCTTCCGCCCTTTGGGCGCGCCGGGGCGGTGATTGACGTAACGGTTCGCTAACGACAGGGTTCGGTGTGCAGTCCTGCAACATTGCCGGTTTACGGTGACCTCGCTGACCCACCCTGATTTCTCGGACTGGGGACCGTGGCAGCGGAGACCGTGCACCCCAAAGAAAGGTCCCACCCCGTGAGTCGTACCAAACCCGTTACTTGGGCCAAGGTCATGGCGGGCACCGCCGTGCTCGCGCTCTCGTTGGCCGCTTGTGGCTCCGACGACAGCAGCACCCCCGAGGCCACCGACACCAACTCCGCGTCGCCTACGGAGTCCTCCTCCGCGCCGACGGAGGAGTCGAGCGCCCCGGCCGACGAAACCTTCACCAACGACAAGTGCAAGGGCAACCAGGACAGCAGCAACACGCTGCGTGTCGGCGGCATCCTGCCGCTGACCGGCAACCTGGCCTACCTCGGCCCGCCGGAGATCTCCGGTGTCGGCCTCGCTGTCTCCGAGATCAACGCCGCCGGCACCGACATCACCGCGTGCCACGACATCCAGGACTCCGGTGACTCCACCGACATGTCCATCTCGTCGGCCTCCGCACAGAGCCTGATCCAGACCAAGCCGTCGGTCGTCATCGGCGCAGCGTCCTCGTCGGTCTCGCTCAACGTCGTCGACACGTTCGCCAGCAACAAGATCGTCGAGATCTCGCCGGCCAACACCGCGATCGACCTGAGCGGCTACTCGCCGTGGTACTTCCGTACCGCTCCCCCGGACACCATCCAGGGTTCGGCCCTCGGCCAGCTCATCTCCTCCGACGGCTACCAGAAGATCGCGTTCCTGGTGTTCAACGACACCTACGGCACCGGTCTGCGTGACGCGGTGGAGAACACCGTCACGGGTGCAGGCGGCCAGTGCGTCTACGGCTGCAAGGGCGACGGCAACGAGTTCCCCGCCGGTCAGACCACCTTCTCGAGCGAGGTCGGGGCGGCTCTCGCCTCCAACCCCGACGCGATCGTGATCCTGGCCTTCGACGAGACCAAGGCGATCGTGCCGGAGCTCAAGAACCAGGGCTGGGACATGTCCAAGACCTACTACTCCGACGGCAACACCGCGGACTACGGCAAGGACTTCCCGAAGGGGACCCTCGAGGGCGCCCAGGGCACCATCCCCGGTGCGGACGCCTCCTCGGAGTTCAAGGACCGCCTCAACGGCTGGTACCAGTCGGCTGAGGGCTCCGCGCTCCAGGACTACGCCTACGGCCCCGAGTCCTACCACGCGACCATCCTGGCCGCGCTCGCCGCACTGAAGGGGGGCGACACCACGTCGCCGACCATCAAGGCGAACCTGGCGGCCGTCTCCGGCGCTGACGGTGGCACGGAGTGCTCCTCGTTCGCCGAGTGCGCGGCTGCACTCGCCGACGGCGACATCCACTACATGGGTCCGTCGGGCATCGGTCCGTTCAACGCCCAGAACGACCCGTCGTCGGCCTTCGTGGGCATCTACAAGTACGACAACGCCAACAAGAACGTCTTCAGCACCACCGTGGAGGGTTCTGTCGAGTGACCTGAGGTCACCCGTCTGACACACGCGAACGGCCCCGGACCGCAAGGTCCGGGGCCGTTCGCTGTTGCCGAAAGTCTCTGGGCCAGACGACTCGCGAGGTCGACGATTCGTCTGCGGGTCGCTGTGGGATCCCCCGCTCAGCCACGCAGACGAATCGGGCGGCGGGCTGCAGACCCGGGCAGGCTCAGTGGTCGGCGCTGTCGCGCTTCTCGTCCTCGTCCTTGGCCAGCGTGCCGAGGTAGAGCTCGATGACCTTGGGGTCGTTGGCCAGCTCGCGGCCGGTGCCGCTGTAGGCGTCGCGCCCCTGGTCGAGCACGTACCCGCGGTCGCAGATCTGCAGGCACCGGCGAGCGTTCTGCTCGACCATGACCACGCACACGCCGGTCTTGTTGATGTGGCGGGTGCGGATGAACGTCTCGTCCTGGCGGACCGGCGAGAGGCCGGCCGACGGCTCGTCGAGCAGCAGCACCGACGGCTCCATCATCAGGGCCCGCGCCATGGCCAGCGACTGGCGCTCGCCGCCGGACAGTGCGCCGGCACGCTGGTTGCGACGGTCGTGGAGGACCGGGAAGAGGTCCCACATGGCCTTGAGGCGCTCCCCCAGCTTGTGGGGTCGGAGGAACAGCCCCATCCGGAGGTTCTCCTCGATGGTGAGCGTCGGGAAGACGTTGTTGCTCTGCGGCACGAAGCCGACGCCGATCTCCACCAGGCGGTTGGCCTTGAGGTTGGTGATGTCCTTGCCCTCGAGGGTCACCTGTCCGGAGTGCACGCGCACCAGGCCGAACATCGCCTTGAGCAACGTGGACTTGCCGGCGCCGTTCGGGCCGATGATGCCGATCATCTCGCCGGGGTAGGCCACCAGGCTGCACCCGTTGAGGATGTTCACGCCTGGCAGGTAGCCGGCGACGAGGTCCTTGGCCTCGACGACCGCGTCCCCGCGGGGCGCCATCGTCCCGGTTCCGCTCGTCTGGGGCTGCACCGGTTGTTGGGTCATGAGCTCTTCTCCTCGGACTCCCGCTCGGCCTCTTCGGCTGCCACCTCTTGGGCCATCTCTTCCAGGGCCTCATCGGAGAGCAGCGAGTCGTCACCCAGGTCGGTGTCGTGGTGGGCGCCGAGGTAGGCGTCGATGACGGCCTGGTTGGACATCACCGAGTCGGCGGGTCCCTCGGCGACGATGCGGCCCTCGGCCATCACCACGACCCAGTCGGAGATGTGGCGGACGACGTGCATGTCGTGCTCGACGAACAGCACGGTCATGCCCTCGTCGCGCAGGCTCTGGATGTGTCCGAGCAGGGACTGCGTCAGCGCCGGGTTCACCCCCGCCATCGGCTCGTCGAGCATGATCATGGTCGGGTCGCTCATCAGCGCCCGCGCCATCTCCAGGAGCTTGCGCTGACCGCCCGACAGGCTGCCGGCGTAGTCGTCCCTCTTGGGGTAGAGGCTGAAGCGGTTGAGCAGGTCGTAGGCCTTGGCCTCGATCTGCTTCTCCTGCGCGGACCAGGTGCCCTTGAACATGGCGGTCAGGAGGTTCTCGCCCCGCTGCCCGCGGGCCCCGAGCATCATGTTGTCCATCACCGTCATCCGGTTGAGGGACTTGGTGAGCTGGAAGGTACGGACCATCCCGGCCAGGGCGACCGAGGACGCCGACGTCTTGTCGAGCTTGCGCCCTTCGAAGGACCAGTGCGCCCCGGTCTTGACCGAGCTCGGCTTGTCGAACCCGGTGATCAGGTTGAAGAACGTCGTCTTGCCGGCGCCGTTCGGGCCGATGAGGGCGGTGATGATGCCGCGCTGCACCTCGAGGTGGTCGACGTGCACCGCCGTCATGCCGCCGAAGTTCCGGATGATGTGGTCGACCTCGAGGATCGAGTCCGGCTTCGACGAGCCGGGTTCGGGGGAGACTCCGGCCATGAGGGCACGGCGGGCCTCGGGATCGGCGAGCGCGGCCGGCGTACCGGTCGACCCCGTCGTTGTCGTGGTGCCGACAGTGTGGTCAGACATTAAAGCGGAGCTCCCTCTTGTCGCCGAGGATTCCTTGTGGTCGGAAGATCACCAGGCACATGAGCGCGACACCGACGCAGATCCAGGCGAACTGCGCGGTCTGGGCGGTGTTCATGACGCTGTCGGGCACGATGGCGCCCGAGGTCCCCTGGATGAAGATGCGCAGGGCGAAGAACAGGATCGCCCCGATGACGGGCCCGAAGACGGTGGCGGCACCGCCGAGCAGCAGAGCGGTCCAGCAGAAGAACGTCAGGTTGCGCCCCATCGCGTCCGGCTGCATCGACGACGGCAGGATGTAGACCATCCCGCCCAGCGCGCCGAACAGTCCGCCGATGATCAGGGCCTGCATCTTGATGGCGAACACGTTCTTGCCGAGGCTGCGGATGGCGTCCTCGTCCTCGCGGATGCCCCGCAGGAGGCGGCCCCAGGGGCTGCGGGCCAGGAGGAACACCACCAAGCAGCACAGCGCGACGAGCGACCAGGCGACGAAGCGCACCCACCAGCCGTTGACCCCGGTGGCCTGCAAGTTCGGCAGCCAGCCGCCGGCGTCGAAGGTGCCGTTGCCGAAGAACGACAGGCTCGTGAAGGGTTCGCGGTACTTCGAGCCGGGGATGCCCTGGGCCGCGCCGGTGAAGTCCTCCAGCTTGGCCAGGCGTCCGACGTACCGCAGGATCTCGGCCGCCGAGATCGTCACGATCGCGAGGTAGTCACCCCTCAGCTTCAGTGTCGGCACACCCAGGATGAGCGCGAACACGAAAGCCGCCAGGAAGCCCGCCAGAATGCCTACCGGCATCGGCAGGCCCTTCCAGATGGAGATGGAGAAGCCGTACGCGCCGAGCATCATGAAGCCGGACTGGCCCATGTTCAGCAGCCCGGTGTAGCCGAAGTGCACGTTCAGGCCGATGATCGCGATCGCCACCGCGGCCGTCTGGGCGGACAGCGACTCGCGCAGCATGCCGCGGCCGATGCTGCCGACCGTGCCGGGCGCGAGCTTGGCGACCAGCAGGATCACGATGAAGTAGCCGATGAAGATCGACGCGCCGATCAAGAACCGACGGTTGGGCGGCGGCCCTTGAGGGTCGTTGGGGTCGTAGGTGCCGCCCTGCGTCTCGCCGGACTGCGCGGCGTCGGGGGTCGGGATGGACTCGGAGACGGTGGACATGTGTCTTCCTTCCGCGTCGGCCTCAGCCGACCCGCTCGGCGCGTCCCAGGAGGCCCTGCGGGCGCACCATGAGCAGCAGGATGAGGATCACGAGGGCGGAGGCGTACTTCAGGTCGCCCGGCGCCCCGAGGACCGGCGCCAGCTCCACGACGAGCCCGATGACGAGGGCGCCGACCAACGCGCCGAACGCCGTACCGAGGCCGCCGAGGGTGACGGCCGCGAAGAGCAGGAGCAGGATCTGCAAGCCGGAGTCCCAGCGCATGCCGTGCTGGATGACGAGGGAGTAGAGGACCCCGGACAGTCCGGCGAGGCCGGCCGAGACGGTCCACACGAGGCGGATCACCCGGTCGACGTCGATGCCCGAGGCCGACGCGAGGGCCGGGTTGTCGGAGACGGCCCTGGTGGCGCGGCCGACGCGGGTGCGCAGCAGGGCGTAGCCGACGAGGGAGATCATCACGATCGAGACCGCCATCGCCAGCAGGTCCAGGGAGTTGTACACGATGGGCCCCAGCTTGTGGGGCTCCGGGTCCGAGAGCACGATCTTCACGGTGCCCGCGCCGACGAAGTACTGGTAGACGTACTGCAGCGCGAGCGAGAGACCGATCGTCACGATCATCATCTGGGCCAGGCCCAGGCCGCGCCGCCGTAGGGGCTGCCAGACGACCCGGTCCTGGAAGAAGCCGGTGAACGCGCAGAACGCGACGACCAGCAGGCAGCCGATCCAGACGTTGAACCCCCACTTGTTGACCACGATGTAGCCGAGCATGCCGCCCATGGTCACCTGCTCGGCGTGCGCGAAGTTCGAGAGACCCGTGGTGCCGTAGATCAGCGACAGCCCGATCGAGGCCAACGCCAGCAGCAGGCCCAGCCGCAGTCCGCTGAAGATGCTCTTGATGACGCGGTCCGTGGTGGTCACAGCGACGCTGTAGTCGCCGGTGCGGACGCCGAACGTGACCGCCTTGCCCTGCGTCAGGCTGGCGATCGTGACCGTCACCTTGCCCTCGCTGCCGGTCACGCCCGTGCCCTCCGGGAGGGTCTTGGGGTCGAGCTCCGCGGTGTAGTCACCGGGCTCGGTGACCGTCACGCTCCACTTGCCCGCGTCGTCGGTGGTCGCAACGTCGTCGAAGCCGCCGGGACCCGTGACGTGGATGTCCACGCCGGCCACGACGTCCTTCTCGGTGCGGACCGTGCCGCTGATGCAGCCCTTGTCCGTCGAGCCGGCGAAACAGGTCTCGGCACTGGCCGGCGAGGCGAAGGCGAGGACGGCGAGCGGAGCGAGGAGTGCGGCGAGGATCAACCCGACGACCCGTGGAATCCACCGCCTCGGCCGGACGGCCCGACCTCGGTCGCGGACGATGCGAGCTGGGCTCACGCGGACCTCCCCACCATCTTCTGAGTTCGGGCGCCGGTCACGGGCCGACGCGTTCCGCAGTCTAAGGGCGTGCCATGGGTGACGGGCACCCTTGACAGGCCTCTGGAGGATACGGATTCGTGACAACCGTGTTGCAGTCATCCGGCCGAGATCCCCGGACCGTGGGTGATCACGCCGTCGGCCACCTGGCGCATGCTCAGGCGCAGGTCCATGGCGGTCTTCTGGATCCACCGGAACGCGTCCGGCTCGCTGAGCCCGAGGTCCTTCTGCAGGACCACCTTGGCCCGCTCGACCGCCTTGCGGGTCTCCAGCCGGTCCTGGAGGTCGGTGACCTCCGCCTCGAGGGCGCTGATCTCGGCGAACCGGCTGACCGCCATCTCGATCGCCGGCGCGAGGTCGCTCTGCGAGAACGGCTTGACCAGGTAGGCCATCGCCCCCGCGTCCCGGGCCCGCTCCACCAGGTCGCGCTGCGAGAACGCCGTCAGCATCACCACCGGCGCGATCCGCTGTCCGGCGATCCGCTCGGCCGCCGCGATGCCGTCCAGCACGGGCATCTTCACGTCCAGGATCACCAGGTCCGGCCGCTCCCGCTCGGCCAGCTCGACGGCCTGCTGGCCGTCCGCGGCCTGGCCCACGACGTCGTACCCCTCGTCGGCCAGCATCTCGGCGAGGTCCATGCGGATCAGCGCCTCGTCCTCGGCGATGACGACCCGCGTACGCCGCTCGACTTGCGGCTGGGCTGGCTCCTGGCTCACCCGGCCAGGCTATCGGGGCCTCAGGCGATGACCGAGGGTCGCTCCTGCGCCTGGACCTGACGCCGCTCGGTCAGCTCGGCGACGTACAGCTCGACCTCGTGCGCTCGACCAGCGCCCGGCTGCACTCGATCGCGGCCAGTCGGGCGTTCTCGACGGCGTCGTCCTGGGTTCGACGCCCCCACGCCGCTCCACGGTGTCCACATCGGCCTCTCCCTCCGCGCGCAGGGTGAAAGTCTAGCGAGTCGATAGACATTTGCAAGGACGGTCCCGAACTTCTTCTCCGCTACCGTTGGCCGCCGTCGGCCCCGGTATCCCAACCGGTAGAGGAAGCGGTCTCAAACACCGTCCAGTGTGGGTTCGAATCCCACCCGGGGCACCGAGCGGCGGTGACCTGCCACCGGTCTCGGCCCCGAAACGGTGGCCGAGTCACCGCCGCCCCGCCGCCACCCCGAGCAGCGGTGAGTTAGCGACCGTCCGCACCCCCGAAACGGTGGCCCAGCTCACCGGTGGTACGCGGGAGCCACCTCGTTGACGGCGTCGCCCATCTGGTGGACGCGGAGCGCGTTGGTGGAGCCGGGGATGCCGGGCGGGCTGCCGGCGATGATGATCACCGTGTCGCCCTCGACGACCCGGCCGATGTCGAGGAGCTGCTCGTCGACCTGGCGGACCATCTCGTCGGTGTGCTCGACGTTGACGGTCTTGAACGTCTCCACGCCCCACGACATGGCCAGCTGGGAGCGGGTGGAGTCGAGCGGGGTGAAGGCGAGGACCGGGATGTGGGTGCGGATCATGGCCAGCCGGCGGGCGGAGTCACCGCTCTGGGTGAAGGCCACGATGTAACGGGCGCCGGAGCGCTCGGCCACGTCGGCGGCGGCCTTGGCGATGATGCCGCCGCGGGTCTCGGCGTTCCAGTCGATGCGGGCCATGTGGGCCAGACCGTGGTCCTCGGTGGACTCGATGATGCGGGCCATCGTCTGGACCGTGACGATCGGGTACGCCCCGACGCTGGTCTCCCCCGACAGCATCACGGCGTCGGCGCCGTCGAGCACGGCGTTGGCGACGTCGGAGGCCTCGGCCCGCGTGGGGCGGGGGTTCTCGATCATCGACTCGAGCATCTGGGTGGCCACGATGACCGGCTTCGCACGGCGGCGCGCCTTGTCGATCACCAGCTTCTGGTGCACCGGCACGTCCTCGAGCGGGCACTCCACGCCGAGGTCGCCGCGGGCGACCATGATCCCGTCGAACGACTCGACGATCCCGTCGATCGCCTCCAGCGCCTGGGGCTTCTCGATCTTGGCGATGACGGGGAGCCGGCGGTCCTCCTCGTCCATGATCTTGTGAACGGCGTCGACGTCGTCGGCGGACCGCACGAAGCTCAGCGCCACGAAGTCGACGCCCATCCGAAGCGCCCAGCGCAGGTCCTCGACGTCCTTCTCCGACAGCGCCGGCACGGAGACGGCCACGCCGGGAAGGTTGATGCCCTTGTGGTCGCTGACCTTGCCGCCCACGACGACCGTGCAGCGCACCTCGTCGCCGACGACGGAGTCCACCACCAGTCGCACCTTGCCGTCGTCGATGAGGATCGGGTCACCCTCGCCGACGTCGCCGGTGAGGCCCTTGTACGTCGTCCCGCAGATCTCCGCCGTACCTTCCACGTCGCGGGTGGTGATGGTGAAGGCGCTGCCCTTCTTCAGCTTCACCGGCCCGTCGGCGAAGGTGTCCAGGCGGATCTTCGGGCCCTGGAGGTCGGCGAAGATGCCGACGCCGTGGCCGCTCTCGTCCGACATCCGCCGGACCATCCGGTAGTTCGCCTCGTGGTCGGCGTACGACCCGTGGCTCATGTTCAGCCGGGCGACGTCCATCCCGGCGTCGACGAGCTCGCGGATCTTCTCCGCCCCGGCGACGGCGGGACCCAGGGTGCAGACGATCTTGGCTCTACGCACGTCACCACCCTAGCGACTTTTGGATCGATCAAACGGCCAGACGGGGCGCGCTGTGGGCGGGATCGGCGACGGGAGCGCCGTCGAACCCGTGAGGTACTCGTCCACCGCGGCCGCCGCGGCCCGCCCCTCGGCGATCGCCCAGACGATCAGCGACTGACCGCGACCGCAGTCGCCGGCCACGAAGACGCCGTCGACCGAGGAGGCGTACGACGCGTCGCGACGTACGTTGCCCCGCTCGTCGAGCTCGCAGCCGAGGTCCTCGACCAGGCCGGCGGTCTGCGGGCCGGTGAAGCCCATCGCCAGCAGCACGAGGTCGGCCGGGATCTCCCGCTCGGTGCCCGCCACCTCGACGGGGCGGCCGCCCTCGAAGACCACGTCGACCAGCCGCAGCGCGCGCACCTGGCCGTCCTCGTTGCCGAGGAACTCCTGGGTGGACACGGCGTACACCCGGTCTCCGGCCTCCTCGTGGGCCGAGGAGACGCGGAAGATCATCGGGTACGTCGGCCAGGGCTGACCCGCGGGCCGGTCTCCGGGCGGCTCGGGCATGATCTCCAGCTGCGTGATCGACGCCGCGCCCTGCCGGATGGACGTGCCGAGGCAGTCGGCGCCGGTGTCGCCGCCGCCGATGATCACGACGTGCTTGCCCTCCGCGGTGACCTGGTCCTCGACCGGCTCGCCGAGCGAGGCGCGGTTCGACGGCGGCAGGAACTCCATCGCCTGGAGGATCCCGCCGAGCTCCCGGCCGGTGGCCGGCAGGTCGCGGGGCAGGGTGGCGCCCATGGCGAGCACGATCGCGTCGTACCGGTCCTGGAGCTGCGCGGCGGTGAGGTCCTCCCCCACGGCCACGCCGGCCCGGAAGACGGTGCCCTCGCGGCGCATCTGGTCCAGCCGCCGGTCGAGGTGGGCCTTCTCCATCTTGAACTCGGGGATGCCGTACCGCAGCAGGCCGCCGATCTTGTCGGCGCGCTCGTAGACGGCCACGGTGTGCCCGGCGCGGGTCAGCTGCTGCGCGGCCGCGAGGCCGGCCGGTCCCGAGCCCGACCACCGCGACCGTGCGACCGGAGAGCCACTCGGGCGGCTGCGGCCGCACGTACCCCGACCCCCACGCCCGGTCGATGATCGCGACCTCGACGTTCTTGATCGTGACGGGGTCCCTGGTTGATGCCGAGCACGCAGGCCGTCTCGCACGGCGCCGGGCACAGGCGCCCGGTGAACTCCGGGAAGTTGTTGGTGGCATGGAGACGGTCCATCGCGCCGTCCCAGTCACCACGCCAGACCAGGTCGTTCCACTCGGGGATGATGTTGCCGAGCGGACAGCCCTGGTGGCAGAACGGGATGCCGCAGTCCATGCACCGGCCGGCCTGCGTGGTGATGATCGGCAGCAGCGCGCGGCCGATGCCGTCGGGGTAGACCTCGTTCCAGTCCTGCACCCGCTCCTCGACGGGCCGCCGCGTGGCGACCTCGCGGCCGTGCGTCAGGAAGCCCTTGGGGTCAGCCATGCAGCACCTCCATGATGCGGGCTTCCGCCTCGTGGTCGTCGAGCCCGTCCTCGATGGCCTCGGCCTTCGCCTCCATGACCCGCTTGTAGTCGCTCGGCATCACCTCGGTGAAGCGCGCCAGCGCGGCCGGCCAGTCGGCCAGCAGCGCCTCGGCGACCGCCGAGCCGGTCTCCTCGTGGTGGCGGCGGAGCAGGCCGCGCAGCTCCTCGGCCGTGTCGCCCTCGACCGGGCCGAGCTCGACCAGCTCGCCGTTGACCCGGCCCTCGTCGAGGTCGAGCACGAAGGCGTACCCGCCCGACATGCCGGCGGCGAAGTTGCGGCCGGTCGCGCCGAGCACGACGGCGCGGCCGCCGGTCATGTACTCGCAGCCGTGGTCGCCCACGCCCTCGACCACCGCTGTCGCGCCGGAGTTGCGGACGCAGAACCGCTCCCCCACGCCGCCGCGGATGAAGATCTCGCCGGCCGTCGCGCCGTACCCGATGACGTTGCCGGCGATGATCTGCTCCTCGGCCTTGAACGTCGCGGCGCGGTCGGGGCGGAGGATGATCCGCCCGCCCGAGAGCCCCTTGCCGAGGTAGTCGTTGGCGTCGCCCTCGAGCCGCAGGGTGATGCCGCGCGGCACGAAGGCGCCGAACGACTGGCCCGCCGACCCCGTGAACGTCAGGTCGATGGTGTCGTCGGGCAGGCCGGCGCCGGCGTACCTCTTGGTCACCTCGTGACCGAGGATCGTGCCGACCGTGCGGTTCACGTTGCGCACCGGCAAGGCGGCCCGCACCGGCTCGCCGCGCTCGAGCGCGTCCGCGGCCAGCGCGACCAGCTCGTTGTCGAGCGCCTTGTCGAGGCCGTGGTCCTGGGTCTTGGTGCAGCGCGGGTCCTGGTCGGGGAAGACCTCCTCGTACGCCGGGCGGTGCAGCACCGGGGTCAGGTCCAGGCCGCTCGCCTTCCAGTGGCTCGACGGCCTCGGCGACGTCGAGCGCGTCGACGCGGCCGATCGCCTCGTCGAGGGTGCGGAAGCCGAGCTCGGCGAGCAGCTCGCGGACCTCCTGGGCGATGTACTCGAAGAACGTCACCACGAACTCCGGCCTGCCGCTGAAGCGCTCGCGGAGCACGGGGTTCTGCGTCGCGACCCCCACCGGACAGGTGTCGAGGTGGCAGACGCGCATCATGATGCAGCCGCTGACGACCAGCGGCGCGGTGGCGAAGCCGTACTCCTCCGCGCCCAGCAGGGCGGCGATCACCACGTCTCGCCCGGTCTTGAGCTGGCCGTCGGTCTGCACCACGATCCGGTCGCGCAGGCCGTTGAGCAGCAGGGTCTGCTGGGTCTCGGCCAGGCCGAGCTCCCAGGGCCCGCCGGCGTGCTTGAGCGAGGTCAGCGGCGAGGCGCCGGTGCCCCCGTCGTGACCGGAGATCAGCACCACGTCCGCGTGCGCCTTGGAGACGCCGGCCGCGACCGTGCCCACTCCGACCTCGGCCACCAGCTTCACGTGCACGCGGGCCCGCGGGTTGGCGTTCTTGAGGTCGTGGATGAGCTGCTTGAGGTCCTCGATCGAGTAGATGTCGTGGTGCGGCGGCGGGCTGATCAGGCCGACGCCCGGCGTGGAGTAGCGCGTGCGCGCCACCCACGGGTAGACCTTGTGACCGGGCAGCTGGCCGCCCTCTCCGGGCTTGGCGCCCTGGGCCATCTTGATCTGGATGTCGTCGGCGTTGGTGAGGTACTCCGACGTCACACCGAACCGGCCGGACGCGACCTGCTTGATCGAGCTGCGGCGCGAGGGGTCGTGCAGCCGGTCGGAGTCCTCGCCGCCCTCGCCGGTGTTGGACTTGGCGCCGATGCTGTTCATCGCGATCGCCAGCGTCTCGTGGGCCTCCTGGCTGATCGAGCCGTACGACATCGCTCCCGTCGAGAACCGCCTGACGATCGACGCGACGGGCTCGACCTCGTCGATGTCGATCGAGCGGCGTCCGTCCTGGGGCTCCTTGAAGCGGAACAGCCCGCGCAGGGTCATCAGTCGCTGCGCCTGGTCGTCGACGCGCGCCGTGTACTGCTTGAAGATGTCGTAGCGCCCGGCCCGCGTCGCGTGCTGGAGCCGGAACACCGTCTCCGGGTCGAACAGGTGTGGCTCACCCTCACGGCGCCACTGGTACTCCCCGCCGACCGCGAGCTCGCGGTGGGCCGGAGAGATGCCACCACGCGGGTACGCCGTGGCGTGCCGACGAGCGACCTCCTCGGCGATGACGTCCAGGCCGATGCCGCCGAGCTTGGAGGTGGTGCCGGTGAAGTAGCGGTCGACGACGTCCTGAGAGATCCCGATCGCCTCGAAGATCTGGGCGCCGGTGTAGGAGGCCACCGTGGAGACGCCCATCTTCGACATCACCTTCAGCACGCCCTTGCCCAGCGCCTTGACGATGTGCTTGACCGCGACCTCGGGCTCGACCTTGACGTAGAAGCCGTCGCGGGCGAGGTCCTCGACCGACTCCATCGCGAGGTACGGGTTGACCGCCGCCGCGCCGTACCCGATGAGCAGCGCGACGTGGTGCACCTCGCGGACGTCCCCGGCCTCGACGAGGAGGCCGACCTGGGTGCGGGTCTTCTCGCGGACGAGGTGGTGGTGCACGGCGCCGGTCAGCAGCAGCGACGGGATCGGGGCCAGCTCGGCGGTGGAGTGCCGGTCGGAGAGCACGATGATGCGGGCGCCCTCGGCGATGGCGGCGGAGATCTCCGCACAGATCTCGTCGAGACGGGCGGCCATCGCAGGGCCACCGCCCTCGACGTCGTAGAGGCCGCGGGCGACGTGCGTGGCGAAACCGGGCATGTCTCCGTCCCGGTTGATGTGCCGGATCTTCGCCAGGTCGTCGTTGGAGAACACCGGGAAGGGCAGCAACACCTGCCGGCAGGAGGCCGGCGTCGGGTCGAGCAGGTTGGCCTCCGGTCCGATGCCGCCGGCGAGCGAGGTGACCAGCTCCTCGCGGATCGCGTCCAGCGGCGGGTTCGTCACCTGCGCGAACAGCTGGCTGAAGTAGTCGAAGAGCATCCGAGGCTTGTCGCTCAGGGCCGCGATCGGTGAGTCGGTGCCCATCGAGCCGATCGGCTCCGCGCCGGTGTTGGCCATCGGGGTGAGCAGGACGCGCAGCTCCTCCTCGGTGTACCCGAAGATCTGCTGGCGCCGGGTCACCGAGGCGTGCGTGTGCACGATGTGCTCGCGCTCGGGCACGTCGGGCAGGTGCACGATGCCGGCGTGCAGCCACTCGTCGTACGGGTGCTCGGCCGCCAGCTCGGACTTGATCTCCTCGTCCTCGATGATGCGGTTCTCGTCGGTGTCGACGAGGAACATCCGGCCCGGCTGCAGCCGGCCCTTCCGGATGATGGTCGCCGGGTCGAGGTCCAGCACGCCGACCTCGGAGGCCAGCACGACCAGCCCGTCGTCGGTCACCCAGTAGCGCGAGGGGCGCAGGCCGTTGCGGTCGAGGACGGCGCCGATCTGCGAGCCGTCGGTGAACACCACGGCCGCCGGCCCGTCCCACGGCTCCATCAGCGTCGAGTGGAACTCGTAGAACGCGCGGCGCCTGGCGTCCATCTCGGCGTGGTTCTCCCACGCCTCGGGGATCATCATCAGCACCGAGTGCGGCAGCGAGCGGCCGCCGAGGTGGAGCAGCTCGAGCACCTCGTCGAAGGACGCGGAGTCGGACGCGCCCGGGGTGCAGATCGGGTACAGCCGCTCGAGGTCCCCGGGGATCAGGTCCGAGGCCAGCAGCGCCTCGCGCGCCCGCATCCAGTTGCGGTTGCCCATCACCGTGTTGATCTCGCCGTTGTGGGCGATGAAGCGGAACGGGTGCGCCAGTGGCCAGCTCGGGAAGGTGTTGGTGGAGAAGCGCGAGTGCACGACGGCCAACGCACTGGCCAGTCGCGGGTCGGTGAGGTCGGGGAAGAAGTGGTCGAGCTGGTCGGTGGTGAGCATCCCCTTGTAGACCAGGGTCCGCGAGGAGAGCGACGGGAAGTAGACGTCGGCCTCCTTCTCCGCGCGCTTGCGCAGGCAGAACGCCTGGCGCTCCAGCGCCATCCCGGCCACGCGCGACCCCGCGCCCGCGACGAACACCTGCACGAACGTCGGCATGGCGCTGCAGCGCCATCGACCCCAGGACGTCGGCCTGCACCGGCACCTCGCGCCAGCCCAGCACCGCGAGGCCCTCCTCGGCGGCGAGCTCCTCGACACGCTGGCGGGACTTGCTCACGTCGTCGGCGTCGCCGGCGAAGAAGCCGGTGCCCACGGCGTACGAGTGGTGCGGCGGCAGCTCGAAGTCGACCACGTCGCGCAGGAACGCGTCGGGGACCTGCAGCAGGATGCCCGCGCCGTCGCCGGAGTTGACCTCGGCGCCCGCGGCGCCCCGGTGGTCCAGGTTGCGCAGCGCGGTGAGGGCCTGGTCCACGATGCCGCGGCTCGGTACGCCGGTCAGGGTCGCCACGAAGGCGACGCCGCACGCGTCGTGCTCGAAGCGCGGGTCGTAGAGGCCCTGCTGGGGATGTCCCTGTGTCAATCCCTGGGCTCGCATCGTCGGGCTCCCGTCGTCGATCGACCGCGGGTGATCGTGCGGTCAGGCGGGCGTAGGGGACGACGTTGGCCCCGGGGAAGCGTCACAGTAACAATCGCCCAGGGCGTGAGCGGGTCAGGCGCCCACGAAGCGGACAGGATGAGCCCTGGCCGGGACCGGACGTCACCTCCTCGTAAGGACCGCCGGTCCCCGGAGGGCGCGCTGGTGGGAGACGATGGGTCGACGATGCGCCTGCCAGCCCGTGACCTCCTCGCCGTGCTCGTCGTCCTCCTGCTCGGACTGCTGGCGACGGCCTGTTCCTCACCGGAGACGACCAGTGCCGCGGACCCCGGCCGCGCGGTCGACCGCGACCCGACCTCGTCGGCCGAGCCGAGCTCCGAGGACAGCCCGACGAGGGCCACGACCTCGCCCACCACGTCGCCCGCCGTCCCGGCCGTGCTCGACTTCACCGGCACCCGGGTCGACGGGGCGGCCTTCGACGGCACCAGCCTGACGGGCAAGCCGGCGGTGTTCTGGTTCTGGGCGCCCTGGTGCCCGGTGTGCAAGAGCCAGATCCCGGAGGTCCAGGCGGCCGCGGCCGACTACGCCGGAAAGGCCGGCGTCGTCGGCATCGGAAGCCTCGACGACGCGGACGCGATCGGCGCCTTCGCGGACGAGGCGCCGGGGGTGACGATGCTCCAGGACCCCGCGGGTGACCTGTGGCGTCACTTCGGGATCACCGAGCAGAGCACCTTCGTGGTCCTGGACGCGTCGGGCCGCGAGGTCGCGCGCACGTCGTACGCCGAGGGGCTGGACCTCGACTCGCTGCTGGCCGGCCTGACCGGCTGATGGTGCAGGCGTGGACGCGGGTGCGCTGAGCCTGGCCCTCGGTGCCGGCCTGCTCGCGGCGGTGAACCCGTGCGGCTTCGCGCTGCTGCCGGCCTACCTCGGCCTGCTCGTGGCCACCGACAGGCCTTCGGGGCCGGTGGCGGCCGTCGGTCGGGCGCTGCGGCTCACTGCGGCGATGACGGCAGGCTTCGCCGTGGTGTTCCTGGTCTTCGGCGTCATCGTCGTCCCGGCCGCCGCGTCGGTGCAGGCCTACCTCCCGTGGGTCACCCTCACGGTGGGCCTCCTGGTTGCCGCGGCCGGGCTCTGGTTGCTCGTCGGGCGAGCCCTCCCCACGCCGACGTGGCGTCCGCGGGGTGCGGGGCCGTCGGGGTCGCTGCTCGGCATGGCGGGCTTCGGAGCGTCGTACGCGCTCGCCTCGGTCACCTGCACGATCGCGCCGTTCCTGGCGCTCGTGGCCAGCAGCCTGAGGTCGGGCAGCACGCTGGAAGGCCTGGCGCAGTTCGGGGCGTACGCCCTGGGCATGGGTCTGGTCGTCGGCATCGTCGCCGTCGCCGCCGCCCTGGCGGACGCTTCGGTGGCGCGCGGACTGCGACGGGTCGGCCCCTGGGTGCCGACCCTGGCGGGCATCCTCCTGCTCGCGAGCGGGGCGTACGTCGCCTACTACGGCTGGTGGGAGCTGCGGGTCCTGGACGGGGCGGCCGCGGGCGACCCTGTCATCGACGCCGCCCAGCGACTGCGGTCCTACGCCGTCAGCGCCATCACGTCGGTAGGAGCACCGTGGCTGGGCGTCGGCCTGGCCGTGCTGGTCATGGGCGCGCTGGTGGCACGTCGGCAGATGCGTCGCACCCGTCACCCCTCGAGCAGGTGACGGTTCTCCATCACCCAGCGCGTGACCTCGTCCCCCTCGATGGCGATTCGTCTGTCGTCCCCAGCGGGAGAAGTCACACTAGACCGCAGACGAATCGGGGTCCGCGGCCACCGGCTCGCGACCCTCGACGTACACCGACGCCTCCCGCGTGTAGCCGCGGCGGCCGGCGTAGACGAAGTACGCCGCGGCGAGCGTGAACAGCACGATGGAGGTCCAGACGTTGAGGCGCAGGCCGAGCACGTTGTTCAGCTCGACGGTGTCGATGCGGAGGCTCTCGATCCAGCCCCGGCCGAGCGTGTACCCCATCACGTACAGCGCGAGCACCCGGCCGTGCCCGAGCCGGTAGCGACGGTCGAGCCAGACGACCACCGCGAAGACGAGCAGGCACCAACCGAACTCGTAGAGGAAGGTCGGGTGGAACGTCGGGTAGTCCTCGTACCCCGGTGGCCGGAACTCCGGGTCGATCTCCAGGCCCCAGGGCAGGTCGGTCGGCTTGCCGAACAGCTCCTGGTTGAACCAGTTGCCCCACCGACCGAGCGCCTGCGCGACGAGCACGCCGGGGGCCAGCGCATCGACCATCGGCCACACCTTGATGCCGCGCAGCTTGGCGCCGATGATCACGCCGACCGCCCCGAGGGCGATGGCGCCCCAGACGCCGAGACCTCCGCGCCAGACGTACAGCGCCTCGATCGGGTGCTTGCCCTCGCCGAAGTACAGGGCGTGGTCGGTGATGACGTGGTAGATCCGGCCGCCCACGACACCGAACGGCACGGCCCAGACGGCGACGTCGGCCACCTCGCCGGAGCGGCCGCCGCGGGCGATCCAGCGGCGCTCGCCGATCCAGATCGCGGCGATGATGCCGAGGATGATCGAGAGCGCGTAGCCACGGATCGGCACCGGTCCGAGGTGCCAGACACCCTGGCTGGGGCTCGGGATGGAGAGGACCACGACGTCCGGGATGAGCGAGAGCATGCGGTCTTCCTAGGTGTCCAGCAGCTGGTGGATGTCGGAGGCGTACTGCGTCGCCGACGTGTCCTGGGTCCACACGATCGGCACGCGGTCGTGGCCGTCGATGCCGAGCACCGACGTGCCATGCGTGACGTCGTAGCCGCCACTCGGCAGCTTCTCGCCCTGCTCGACCGCGATGTGCAGGCCGTTGCCGACCTTGATGATGTCGGCCAAGGAGCCCGTCACCCCGATGAACGAGGGGTCGATGTGGTCGAGGTAGCGCGCGCAGCACCGAGCCGGTGTCGCGCGCCGGGTCGGTCGTCACGAAGACCACGTCGACGTCCTTGCGGTCCGCGTCGTCGAGCCGCGTCATCGCCGAGGCGAGCGTCGACATCACGACCGTGCAGACGTCCGGGCAGTTGGTGTAGCCGAAGAACACCAGCGTCAGGCGCTTGTCGGTGCTGCCGGTGAGCGTGTACGCCGCCCCGTCGTCGTCGGTCAGCGGGGTCGCGGGCACGGCGTACTGCTGGTCGAGCACCGCCCCGGACAACGACTCCGAGCCGCTCCCGCAGGCCGACGCCAGCAGGGCCAGGGTCAGCAGGACGGCGGCGAGCAGCCGACGTCCAGGAGTGGGCTCAGCGCCCACGCCGGACCCCGTCGGCCAGCTCCGCGGTGAGCTTCGCCAGGGCGTCGAGGTCGCCCGGGGCGTCGAGCAGGGTGCGGACGAAGGCGCTGCCCACGATGACGCCGTCGGCGTACGCCGCCACCTCGGCCGCCTGGTCGCCGGTGCTGACGCCGAGGCCGACGGCGACGGCCAGGTCGGTGGTGGCCTTCGTGCGCTTCACCAGCGGCTCGGCGAGCTCGCTGGTCGTGGCGCGGGCGCCGGTCACACCCATCACTGCGGTGGCGTAGACGAACCCCCGGCTGGCGGCGGTGGTCATCGCGACCCGGGCGTCGGTCGAGGACGGCGCGACCAGGAAGACCTTGTCCAGGCCGAGCTGGTCGGCCACGATCGGCCACTCCGTGCGGCTGTCGGGGGTGATGTCGGGGGTGATCAGGCCGGCCCCGCCGGCGGCCGCGAGATCGGTGGCGAAGCGGGACACGCCGTACCTCTCGACGGGGTTCCAGTAGGTCATCACGACGGTCGGCGTGCCGGTCGCGGCCACCGCCTCGACGGTGCGGAACACGTCGCGGATCCGGACGCCGCCCTCGAGCGCCTGCTGGGCGGCGGCCTGGATCGTAGGGCCGTCCATCACCGGGTCGCTGTAGGGCAGCCCGACCTCGATGACGTCACAGCCCGCGTCGACCAGCACCTTGATCGCCTCGATGCCGCCGTCGACGTCGGGGAAGCCGGCCGGAAGGTACCCCACGAGGGCGGCCCGGCCCTCCCCCGCAGCCTTGTCGAAGGCGCCGGACGTGGAGGTCATCGGTGACCCGCCAGGCCGAACCAGTCGATGGCGGTCTCCATGTCCTTGTCGCCACGGCCCGAGAGGTTGACGAGCACCAGCCCGGACGGCCCGAGGTCGCGCGCGACGTCGACGGCGCCGGCGAGAGCGTGCGCCGACTCGACGGCGCAGATGATGCCCTCGGTACGGGCCAGCAGGGCCAGGGCGTCCATGGCCCGGCGGTCGGTGATCGGGAGGTACTCCCCGCGGCCGGACTTGGCCAGGTGCGCGTGCTGCGGCCCGACGCCCGGGTAGTCGAGGCCCGCGGAGATCGAGTGCGACTCGATCGTCTGGCCGTCCTCGTCCTGGAGCACGAACGTGCGCGCGCCGTGCAGCACCCCGCTGTCGCCGCCCACGATCGTGGCGGCGTGCCGACCGGTCTCCACGCCGTCACCGCCGGCCTCGTAGCCGAGGATCCGCACGTCGTGGTCGTCGAGGAACGCGGTGAACAGCCCGATCGCGTTCGACCCGCCACCGACGCACGCCGCGATCGCGTCGGGCAGCCGGCCGGTGAGCTCGAGGCACTGGGCCCGTGCCTCGTCGCCGATGCCGCGGGTGAAGTCGCGGACCATGCTCGGGAAGGGATGCGGTCCGGCCGCGGTGCCGAAGAGGTACGCCGTGTGGTCGACGCTGGCGACCCACTCGCGCAGCGCCTCGTTGATGGCGTCCTTCAGCGTCGCGCTGCCGGAGTCGACCGGGACGACCTTCGCACCGAGCAGCTCCATGCGGGCGACGTTGAGCGCCTGGCGCTTGGTGTCGACCGAGCCCATGTAGACCGTGCAGTCGAGGCCGAAGTACGCCGCGGCCGTCGCGCTGGCGACCCCGTGCTGGCCGGCGCCGGTCTCCGCGATGACGCGGCTCTTGCCCATCCGCCTGGTGAGCAGCGCCTGCCCGAGCACGTTGCGGATCTTGTGGGCACCGGTGTGGTTGAGGTCCTCGCGCTTCAGCAGGATCCGGGCGCCGCCGACGTGCTCGGTGAGCCGGGTGGCGTCGTAGAGCAGCGACGGCACCCCGGCGTACTCGCGCAGGATCGTGTCGAACTCCCCCACGAACACCGGGTCGCCCATCGCCTCCTGCCAGGCGGCCGTCAGCTCGTCGAGGGCGGACACCAGCGCCTCGGGCATGAACCGGCCGCCGAAGTCGCCGAACCAGCCCTGGTCGTCGGCCTCCCACGTGCTCATGAGCCGGCCTCGCGCATGGCCCGGACCGCGACCTCGGGGTCGCCGTCGCGCACCAGCGCCTCGCCGACCAGCACGACGCGGGCGCCCTGGGCGACGTACGCCGTCACGTCGGACGGGGCCGGTGATCCCGGACTCGGCGACCAGCACGCGGTCGGCCGGGACGAGCGGAGCGAGCTTGCCGAAGGTCGCGTCGTCGACGGCGAGGGTGCGCAGGTTGCGGGCGTTCACGCCGATCAGCTCGGCGCCGAGGGCCAGCGCGCGCTCGGTCTCGGGCTCGTCGTGGACCTCGACCAGGACGGTGAGGCCGAGATCGCGGGCGTGGTCGTGGAGCCGACGCAGGTCGTCGTCGGCCAGCGCGGCCACGATCAGCAGCGCCAGGTCGGCGCCGGCGGCGCGGGCCTCGAGCAGCTGGTACTCCTCGACGATGAAGTCCTTGCGGAGCAGGGGCGTGTCCACGGCGGCGCGCACGGCCCGCAGGTCGTCCAGGCTGCCGCCGAAGCGGCGCTGCTCGGTGAGCACGCTGATGGCGTCGGCGCCACCCGCGGCGTACGCCGTGGCCAGCGCGGCCGGGTCGGGGATGTCGGCCAGGTCGCCCTTGCTGGGGCTGCGTCGCTTGACCTCGGCGATCACGCTGACGGCCGGCTCGCGGAAGGCGGGCATCGGGTCGCGCGGCGGCGCCGCATCGGCGAGCGCCGCACGCAGGTCGGCCTCGTTGACGGCGGCCCGTCGGCGGGCCAGGTCGTCGCGGACGCCGACGACGATCTCGTCGAGCACGGACATGCCGGCAAGCCTCTCATCCCGGACCAACACGCCCGGACCCGCATGCGGGGGTGGGACGGCTAGTCGTTCATGCCCATCTTGGCCATCACGGCGAAGACCACGAGCGACGCGACACCGATGGCCACGCCGACCCAGAAGAGGGGGATGCTGACCGGGTCGAGCATCAGGGCGATCCCGCCGACGACGAACCCGACCATCGCCACCGAGACGGCGGTCCAGGCTGCGGGCGTGTTGCCGTGATGGGCCATCGGGGCTCCTGCTTCGATCGGTCGGACTGGTGCGGGCGTCAGTCTAGGGGTCCTTTCCGCTCTCTGAGGGGAGGGTCGGGTCGCGTCCGTCGTCCATCGCCCGCCACAGGTCGAGGCTGGTCTCCTCGCGCGGCGGCGGGGCCGCACCGGGGGCGTCGTAGCGGCTGCCCATGGCGGGCCAGGTCGGCACGAACCGGACGGCGGCGGCGGTCGCCGCGACGGCGATGACCGACGACACCAGGCAGACCCACCACCAACCCGTGCGCGAGACGTCCGCGTCAGGCTGCTGCAGCGAGTCACGGAGTCCGTCGGCCGTCGCGCCGTAGCCCAGCACGACGGTGGCCAGCACGCCCCAGGCCGCAAGGGCCGCGAGGACGGCCACGGCGCGGCGTACGACGCCCCGTGTCACCAGCAGCACGCCCCAGCAGGCCAGCACCACGAGGGCCAGCGCGCCGGCCAGTGGGGCCTTGGCGCTCGAGTCGCCGACGACGAGGGCGGTGGTGGACGCCGGCGACGACGCCCAGTCGCGGTTGCCGGCGACCGCGGCCAGGCCGGCGGACGCGAGCCCGGCCAGCACGACCGGGCCGAAGGTACGCCGGGGCTCAGGCATCGGGCGCGAGCAGCAGGTCGGCGTCGAAGCAGGTCCGCGCCCCCGTGTGGCAGGCCGGGCCCTCCTGGTCGACCTTCACCAGCAGGGTGTCGCCGTCGCAGTCGAGTCGGACCTCCTTGACCCACTGCTTGTTGCCGGACGTCTCGCCCTTGACCCAGTACTCCTGGCGGCTGCGGCTCCAGTACGTCGCGCGGCCGGTCGTCAGGGTCCGCGCCAGCGCCTCGTCGTCCATCCAGCCCAGCATCAGCACCTCGCCGGTGTCGTGCTGCTGGACGACCGCGGGCACGAGGCCGTCCGCCGACCGTTTGATGCGGTCGGCGATGGCGGGGGCGAGCGACGTCATGTCGAGAAGTATGCCGAGGCCGTGGAGGCCGGCCGGCACTGGCGTTTGGTCCCAAACGCCACGATGGAAGCGCTCTCAGATGGCGTTCGTGCCCAATGGGCAGCACGGAAGAGCTGATTCAGGCCGACGCCGAGCCCTGTTGGGAGACCCAGCTCGCGTGCAGGCCGGCGTACACGCTGCCCGCCTGGAGCACCAGCTCGGCGTGCGGGCCGCGCTGGACGATGCGGCCGCGGTCGACGACCACGACCTCGTCGGCCTTCTCGGCGGTCGAGAGGCGGTGCGCGATGGTCACGGAGGTGCGACCGCGCATCAGCCGCTCCAGCGCCAGCCCGATCCGCATCTCCAGCTGGGGGTCGACCGCCGAGGTGGCCTCGTCGAGGACGAGCAGGTCGGGGTCGGCGATCTGGGCGCGGACCAGGGCGACGAGCTGCCGCTCCCCCGCTCGACAGCGACTCGCCGCGCTGGCCGACCTGCGTCTGCAGACCGCGGGGCAGGGTCGCCAGCCAGTCGGAGAGACCGAGGGCGTCGACGGCGAAGAGGAGGTGCTCGTCGGTGGCGGCCAGCTCGCCGTAGCGCAGGTTGGCGGCGAGGGTGTCGTCGAAGAGGAACCCCTCCTGCGGCACCAGCACGACGCTCTGCCGCAGCGAACGCTGCCTCACGTCCTTGAGGTCGATGCCGTCGAGACGCACGGTGCCTTCGGTCGGGTCCATCAGCCGGGTCAGCAGCTTGGCGAAGGTCGACTTGCCCGAGCCCGTCTCGCCGACGATCGCCAGCCGGGTGCCGGCCGCGATCTCCAGGTCGACGTCGCGGAGGACCAGGGGCCCGTCGGGGTAGGCGAAGTCGACGTGCTCGAACCGGACGTCGACCGGACCGCGCGGAAGCACCTGGCCGTCCTCACCGGGGTCGACCAGGTCGGCCGGGGTCTCCAGGATGCCGATGACCCGACGCCAGCCGGCGATGGCGTTCTGCGCATCGGTGAGGACCTGGGTGCCGAACTGCACCGGCCCGACGAAGAGCGACACCAGGAAGGCGAACGCGAGCACCTCGCCCGACGTGATGTCGCCGGCGAACCCGAGCAGCACGCCGATCACGATCACGCCGGCGTTCGCAAGACCGGCCGAGACGCCGCCGAGGGAGAACGAGAAGGCGGTGAAGCCCTGGGCGCGGGTGCTGGCGGTCTTGTACTCGTCGATGGCCGCGTCGATGCGGGACTGGGTGCGCTCCTCGACGGCGTACGAGCGGACGACCGCGGCGCCGACGACCGGCTCGGAGATCGCCGAGAGCATCAGGCCGACCTGACGGCGCACGGTGCCGTAGGCCGCGGACAGCTTGCGCTGGAAGTAGCGCAGCGACAAGAACAGCGGCGCGAAGGCGACCCACACGACGATCGCCAGCTGCCAGGAGTAGACGACCATCACCACGGTCGCGACCAGCACCTGCCCGATGCTGACGATGAACAGCAGGCCGCCGAACACCAGGAACTGGCTGACCTGGTCGACGTCACTGGTCACCCGTGACACGAGCGCGCCACGTCGCTCGGTGTTCTGCGTCAGCAGCGGCAGGTCGTGCACGTGCCGGAAGGCCTTGATGCGCAGCGTCGCCAGCCCCCGCTCGGAGGAGGTGAAGAGGCGGGTCGTCATGAGGTACGACGCGAAGCTGGTCACCGCGATCGCGAGCGCGGCCATGAGGCCCATCACCACGGTGAAGCCGACGTCCGGGCCACCCGGGCCGTGGATGCCGTGGTCGAGGGTCTGCTGCACCGCGACCGGCACCACGACCTGGCCGACCGACGCGATGACCGCCAGGAAGAGGGTGAACCGGATGCCCTCGGTCAGCTCGGGCGAGAACGCCATGCCCCGACGGATCGTGTCGATGGCACCGATCTCCTCGCCGGTGTCGAACCTCGTGGCGCTCATGAGGCGTCCCCCGCCTCGACGGGTTCCCCTTGTTCCATGTCGTGCTGCTCGTAGGCGTTGACCAGCCGGGCGTACGACGGGCTCGAGGCGAGGAGCTCCTCGTGCGTGCCCCGCGCCACGATGCGGCCGCCTTCGAGGTGCACGACCTCGTCGGCCAGCCCGATGGTCGCCTTGCGGTAGGCGACCACGACCAGGGTCGAGTCGGCCGCTCCCCGCCGGAGGGCGCCCAGGATGCGCGCCTCGACCTCGGGGTCGACCGCCGACGTGGCGTCGTCGAGGACGAGCAGGCGCGGGTGCCGGACGAGTGCACGGGCCAGCGAGATCCGCTGCCGCTGCCCGCCGGACAGGGACGTGCCGCGCTCGCCCAGCCGGGTGTCGAGGCTGTCGGGCAGGGCGGCCACGAAGCCGTCGGCCTGCGCCACCCGCAGGGCCTCCCACACGTCGGCGTCGTCGACGTCCGCGCCGAGGGTCACGTTGCCGCGGACGGTGTCGTCGAAGAGGAACGCGGTCTGCGGCACGACGGCCACGACGTCGGCCAGCTTGCCGGGCCCGAGGTCGCGCAGGTCGACACCGTCGACGCGTACCTCACCCCTGTCGGGGTCGACGAGCCGGGTCAGCAGGGTGGTCAGCGTGCTCTTCCCCGAGGCGGTGGCGCCGACGACCGCGACCGTGCGGCCCGGCTCGACGGCGAAGGTCACGTCCTCGAGCACGGGCTGCCCGGGGTCGTAGGCGTAGCCGACGTGGTGCAGGTCCAGCCGCGCGCCGTGAGAGGACCGAGGCAGCGACCCCGCGCCGTACGGCATCTCGCCGGTCGCCTCGAGGACGGCCGTCACGCGCCGGAAGCCGACGACGCTGCGCGGGAACTCCCCCAGCAGCCAGCCGATCGAGCGGATCGGGAAGGACACGATGGTGAGCAGGTAGGCCACGGTCACCACATCGCCCGGCACGGACTGGCCGTCGAGCACGCGGGTGACGCCGACGGCCAGGACGAGCAGCACGCCGATGTTCGGCAGCGCGGCGAGTGCCGGGTCGAACGCCGCCCGGATGCGGCCGGCGCGGATGTTGACGTCGCGCAGCTCCTCGGCCTTCGCGGCGAACCGGCGGGTCTCCTCGGACTCGCGACCCAGGGTCTTGACCACCATGGCGCCGTCGAAGGACTCGTGCGCGATCTCGCTGACCTCGCCGCGCAGCTGCTGGGCGCGCGTCATCAGCGGCGAGGCGAGACGCTGGTAGAAGAGGTTGGAGAGGACCACGGCGGGGAAGACGAGCAGCCCGACCACCGCGAGCACCAGGTCCGACAGCAGCATCTGGGCGATCGCGATGACCATCATCGCGACGGTGCCGACGGCCATCGGCAGCGGCGCGATCGGCCCCCAGGCCGCCTCCACGTCGGAGTTGGCGTTGGAGAGCAGCTGGCCGGTCGGGTGCCGCTGGTGCCACTCCATCGGGAGGCGGAGGTACTGGCGGGTGACCTCGCGGCGGTAGTGGGCCTGCATGCGGTACTGCATGACGCCCGCGCCGAGGCGACGGGCCACGATGCCGACGGCGCGCAGGATGGCGACCCCGAGGAAGAGGGCGACGACGGCGACGAGCAGGCCGGTGCCGATCTCGCCGGTGCGGAAGGCCGGCAGCACGACGTGGTCGGTCGACCAGCCGAGCACCCAGGCGTCCGCGACGGTCAGCGCGCCGAACAGCACGCTGCCCAGGGTGGAGAGCGCGAAGATGCCGCGCTCGCGCTTGATGGCGACCCACAGGACGGCGAAGCCCTCGCGGGTGGTCGCCCCCTCGGTCACGTCAGGCCCCCATCGTCGCGGTCGTCCCCACCTGCACCCACCCCTGGGCCGCAACCGGCCCGGCCACTCACGCTATTCCCTGACGCCGACAGCACCGGAATCCTCACGGGGCGGGACGAACGGTCCAGTCACGGACCTGCGCGCATGGCTCTCAGGCGCGCGAGTCCCTATGCTCCGCGAATGCCAGGCTTGCCGCCGCTGCGCGCGGAGTACGTGCGTATCGAGCGACAGGCGCTGTGCGAGACCGCGCGCAGTGTCGGGCCGAAGGCGCCGACCCTGTGCGAGGGCTGGGACACGAAGGACCTGATCTGTCACCTGCTCGTCCGTGAGAGCAGCCTGCTGGGGGCGCTGGGGATCGCCCTCTCACCGCTGTCCGGACTGACGGAGAGGGAGATGGCGAGGCTGAAGAAGCAGCCGTTCGAGCGACTGGTCGAACGGTTCCGGAAGCCTCGGCTGTCCTTCGCCGCGCTGCCGCCGGCCGACGCTGCGTTCAACACCTTGGAGCTCTTCGTGCACCACGAGGACATCCGGCGGGCGCAGAACGGCTGGCGACGGCGCAACCTCCCCGAGCAGGCGCCCGACGTGCTCTGGAAGGCGCTCTCCTCGCAGGGCACCGCCCTGGTCCGGTCCGCCGGGGTCCCGGTGGTGCTGCGCCGCACCGACACCGACGAGACCACCCGGCTGCTGCCCGGGCGCGATCCCGTGGAGATCCGCGGTGCGGTCACCGAGCTGGTGATGTACCTCCACGGCCGCGACCAGGTCCGCGAGCTGAGGTTCGAGGGTCCGAAGGAGAAGGTCGAGCGGGTACGCCGGGCCGGACTGGGTTCGTTCTAGCGCGGGTCGTGACACCCGGTGCACCGGGTATCACGGACGTTCCCGGGGGTTGCAACCCCCGGGAAGAGGCGGACACGCCCAGGAAGTACGTCGCCTACCGAACCGGGTGACCGGCGGCGTCGAGCGCTCGCTTCACGTCGGCGATCGTCAGGGTGCCGAAGTGGAAGACGCTCGCGGCGAGGACGGCGTCCGCGCCCGCGTCGACGGCCGGCGGGAAGTGCTCGGCCGCCCCGGCGCCCCCGCTGGCGATGACGGGGACGGTGACCTCGCGGCGTACGGCCGCGATCAGCTCGAGGTCGAAGCCAGCGCGCGTGCCGTCGGCGTCCATGGCGTTGAGGAGGATCTCGCCGGCGCCCAGGTCGCAGGCGTGCTTGGCCCAGGCGACCGCGTCCAGGCCGGCCGACTTCCGGCCGCCGTGGGTGGTGACCTCGAACCCGGAGTCCGTGCCGTCCGCCCTCCTGGCGTCCACCGACAGGACCAGGACCTGGTTGCCGAACCGGTCCGCGATCTCGGCCACCAGCTCGGGCCGGTGGATGGCGGCGGTGTTGACCGCGATCTTGTCCGCGCCGGCGCGCAGCAGGGTGTCGACGTCGTCGGTGCTCGAGATGCCGCCCCCGACCGTCAGCGGGATGAAGACCTGCTCGGCGGTCCGGCTCACGATCTCGAGCGTGGTGGCCCGGCCCTCGTGGGAGGCCGAGATGTCGAGGAAGGTCAGCTCGTCGGCGCCCTCGCGGTCGTAGAGCGCCGCCAGCTCGACCGGGTCCCCGGCGTCGCGGAGGTCCTCGAAGTTGACGCCCTTGACCACCCGGCCGGCGTCGACGTCGAGGCAGGGGATGACGCGGATCGCGAGGCTCATGGGCGCGTGAGCTCCAGCGCCTCGGTCAGCGTGAAGCGCCCCTCGTACAGCGCGGTGCCGATGATCGCCCCCTCGACCCCGTCGCCGAGCAGGCCCATCAGCGCCTCGAGGTCGGCCAGCTCGGTGATGCCGCCACTGGCCACGACCGGCCGGTCGGTGGCGGCGCAGACGTCCTTCAGGAGCTGGAGGTTCGGGCCCTGGAGCATGCCGTCCTTGGCGACGTCGGTGACGACGTACCTCGCGCAGCCCTCCTCGTCGAGCCGGCTCAGTACGTCGTAGAGGTCGCCCCCCTCGCGGGTCCAGCCCCGCGCGGCGAGCGTTCGACCGCGCACGTCGAGCCCGACGGCCACGCGGTCACCCCAGGTCGCGATCGCCCGCGCGCACCAGTCCGGCGTCTCCAGGGCCGCCGTCCCGATGTTGACCCGTCGGCACCCCGTCGCCATCGCCGCCTCGAGGGAAGGGTCGTCGCGGATGCCGCCGCTCATCTCGACCTGGATGTCGAGGCGACCCACGATCTCGGCCTGGAGCTCGCGGTTGTGCCCGCGACCGAAGGCCGCGTCCAGGTCGACCAGGTGGATCCAGTCGGCCCCGGCCTCCTGCCACCGCAGGGCGGCCTGGACCGGGTCGCCGAAGCGCTTCTCCGAACCGGCCACTCCCTGCACGAGCTGGACCGCCTGTCCGTCCGCGATGTCCACGGCGGGCAGCAGCTCCAGGTACCCAGATGGTCGACCGGACACGGTGGCTCCTTCAGGACTTGCGGACGAAGAGGAGGAGGACAGGGAAGACCAGGAGGCTGACGACGGCGGCGCCGAAGCGGGCTTGCCAGTCGGGTCGGACGATCCAGACGAGCACGTTGAGCGCGAGGAGGATCGCGATCGTGGCCGCGAGCTCGCGGCGACGACGGGCGGCGAGTGCGCCCGGCATCAGCCGGGACTTCGGCAGCCAGCGGGCGAGGGCTCGCTTGCGCGCCGACGCCCGGGCACGCCTCTCGGCCTCGCGCGCACGAGCGGCCACCTTCACCGCGGCTTCGCGCTCCCTCTCCGCTCGACGGCGCGCCCGCTCCTTGGCCATCAGAGTGCTCCGACCCAGTTGCGCAGCAGCGCGGCGCCGGCGTCACCGGACTTCTCGGGGTGGAACTGGGTCGCCGACAACGGGCCGTTCTCCACGGCGGCCACGAAGCGGTCGCCGCCGTGCTCGGCCCAGGTGACCAGCGGCGCGCGGGTGACGCCGTGCGTCACCAGGTCCCACCGCCGGGCGGCGTAGGAGTGCACGAAGTAGAACCGCTCCCCCGCGACGCCGTCGAAGAGGACCGATCGTTCAGGACCGTCGGGTACGTCGACGGTGTTCCAGCCCATGTGCGGGACGACGGGAGCGTGGAGCCGCTCGACCGTGCCCGGCCACTCGTGGCACCCCTCGGTCTCGACGCCGTGCTCGACCCCGCGCTCGAACAGCACCTGCATGCCCACGCAGATCCCCAGCACCGGACGGCCGCCCGCGAGCCGTCGGCCGATGACCTCGTGTCCTCGTACGGCGCGCAGCCCTGCCATGCACGCCGCGAACGCGCCGACGCCCGGCACGACCAGACCGTCGGCCTCCTGGGCCGCCGAACGGTCGGCGGTCAGCATCACCTCGGCCCCGGCGCGCTCGAGAGCGCGCACGGCCGAGCGCACGTTGCCCGACCCGTAGTCGAGCACCACCACGGACTTCATGCGATCAGAGAACGCCCTTGGTGGAGGGCACGC
The DNA here is from genome assembly GCA_963782035.1 of uncultured Actinomycetota bacterium. Taxonomy (GTDB): domain Bacteria; phylum Actinomycetota; class Actinomycetes; order Propionibacteriales; family Nocardioidaceae; genus Nocardioides. The sequence continues at coordinate 172,413 of CAWAIW010000055.1, read as the reverse complement.
CGGTCTCGCGCGGGTCGATCGCGACCGCGTCGCGGAAGGCGCGGGCGAACGCCTTGAACTGCGCCTCGACCAGGTGGTGCGGGTCGCGCCCGGACAGCACGCGGACGTGCAGGGCGAGCTGCGCGTGGAAGGCCAAGGTCTCGAAGACGTGCCGGGTCAAGGAGCCGACGAACTGCTCCCCGATCAGGACGTACTGCTGGCCGTCCGGCTCGCCGGTGTGCACGCAGTACGGGCGGCCCGAGACGTCGACGACCGCCTGCACGAGCGCCTCGTCCAGCGGGACGGTCGCGTCGCCGAAGCGCCGGATGCCCGCCTTGTCGCCCAGCGCCTGGCGCAGGGCGTCGCCGAGCACGATGGCGGTGTCCTCGACGGTGTGGTGCGCGTCGACGTGGGTGTCGCCGCTGGTGTGCACGACCAGGTCCACCAGCGCGTGCCGGGCGAACGCCGTCAGCATGTGGTCGTAGAAGCCGACCCCGGTCGAGACGTCGGCGCGGCCCGTCCCGTCGAGGTCGACCTCGACGTGGACCTTGGACTCGTGGGTCTCCCGGTCCACCAGGGCGGTGCGGGTCATCGTCTTGTCTCCTTCATCACTGCGCCGTCACTCTTTGAGGGCGTCCCTGAATGCTGCCATCTCGGCGGGCGTGCCGACCGAGACGCGCAGCCACCCGTCCGGGCCGGTCTCGCGGATGAGCACGCCACGGTCGAGCAGCCCCTGCCAGACGGCGTGCCGGTCGGCGTACGTCCCGAACAGCACGAAGTTGGCGTCGCTCGCCGCGACCTCGAGCCCTTGCCCGGCCAGCCAGAGGGCCAGCGCGTCGCGCTCCTCGCGCAGGTCGGCGACCCGCGCGAGCAGCTCGTCGGCGTGCCGCAGCGCGGCCAGGGCGGCGGCCTGGGTCACGGCGCTGAGGTGGTACGGCAGCCGCACGATCCTGATCGCGTCGCCGATCTCGGGCGTGGCCGCGAGGTACCCCAGCCGGGCGCCGGCGAACGCGAAGGCCTTGCTCATCGTCCGGGTGACGACCAGGTTGCGCCGCGACGGCAGCAGCTCCAGCGCGCTCGGCGTGCCCGCGCGACGGAACTCGGCGTACGCCTCGTCGACCACGACCAACCCGTCGCCGGCCGCCTCACACAGCGCCTCCACGACGTCCAGCGGCAGCGCCGTCCCGGTCGGGTTGTTGGGCGACGGCAGCAGCACCACGCTCGGGCGGTGCTCGAGCACGAGGTCGCGCGCGTGACCGGGGTCGAGGGCGAAGTCCTGCTCGCGCCGGCCGGCGACCCAGGCGGTCCCGGTGTCGCGGGCGTACTCGGGGTACATCGAGTACGTCGGCGCGAAGCTGAGCGCCGTCCGGCCCGGACCCCCGAACGCCTGGAGGAGGTGCAGCATCACCTCGTTCGAGCCGTTGGCCGCCCACACCTGCTCCGGCGCGACCCGGTGGCTGCTGTCCGAGGAGAGGTACGTCGCGAGGGCCTCGCGCAGCTGGGTGAACTCGCGGTCGGGGTAGCGGTTCAGCCCACCGGCCGCGGCGGCCACAGAAGTCGCGATGTCCTCGACCACGGCGGCCGAGGGCGGGTAGGGGTTCTCGTTGACGTTCAGCGTCACCGGCACGTCGAGCTGCGGTGCGCCGTACGGCGCGAGGCCGACGAGGTCCTCGCGCAGGGGCGGGAACGTCATGACCCCGGCTCGGTGACCAGTCGGACCCGGACGGCCGCGCCGTGCGCGGGCAGGTCCTCGGCCTCGGCCAGGGTGACCACGTGGTCGGCGACCTCGCCGAGCGCGTCGCGGTCGTACTCCACCACGTGCACGGACCTGAGGAACGCCCGGACCGACAGCCCGGACGAGTGGCAGGCGCAGCCGCCCGTGGGGAGCACGTGGTTGGAGCCGGCGCAGTAGTCGCCCAGCGACACGGGCGCGAAGGACCCGACGAAGATCGCCCCGGCGTTGCGCACCCGCGCGGCCCACGAGGCGGCGTCCTCGGTCTGGATCTCCAGGTGCTCCGCGGCGTAGGCGTCCACCACGGCGAGACCCTGCTCGAGGTCGTCGACCAGCACGATCGCGGACTGCACGGCCGACAGCGCGACGCGGATCCGCTCGGTGTGGCGGGTCGCGAAGACCTGCTTCTCCAGCTCGGCCTCGACGTCGTCGGCCAGCCTCTCGCTCGGCGTGACCAGCACGCACGCCGCCAGCACGTCGTGCTCGGCCTGGCTGATCAGGTCGGCCGCGACGTACGCCGCGTCCGCGCTGTCGTCGGCCAGCACCGCGATCTCGGTCGGCCCGGCCTCGGAGTCGATGCCGATGATGCCCTTGAGCAGCCGCTTGGCGGCCACGGTGTGGATCGAACCCGGTCCGGTGACCAGGTCGACGCGCTCGCAGGGACCTGCGCCGTAGGCGAACATCGCGATCGCCTGGGCGCCGCCGACGGCGTACACCTCCTCGACCCCGAGCAGCTCGCACGCGGCGAGGATCGTGGGCTGGGGCAGGCCGCCGTGGTCCTTCTGGGGCGAGGAGGCCAGCGCGATCGAGCGCACGCCGGCGACCTGCGCCGGCACGACGTTCATCACGACGCTGGAGACCAGGGGTGCGACGCCACCGGGGACGTAGAGGCCGACGCGGTCCACGGGCACCATCCGGTGTGTGACGGTCGCCCCACCAGCACTGCCGTAGCTGGTGACCGAGCCGCTCTCACGCTCGACCTCGCAGGACGCGCGCAGCCGCCGGATGGACTCCTCCAGGGCGGCCCGGATGTCGGGGTCGAGCGTCGCGAGGGCCTCGGTGAGCGCCTCGCGGGGCACCAGGATGCTCTCGGGCGCGACCCCGTCGAAGCGCAGGCTGAGCTCCTGGATCGCGTCCACGCCGCGGGTGCGGACGGCCTCGCAGATCGGGCGGACGGCATGCAGCGCGGCCTCCACGTCGACCTCCGCGCGCGGGACGGCCGCGCGGTAGTCGACGGGCGCGTCCGCGTTCCGCAGGTCGATCCGCCGCATCATGGCACCTGAGTCTAGGAGCGACGCGCGTCCCTCCCGGCCGCGGTGCACTGGCGTGGACGGGTCGCGGGCTAAGTTGGTGGGATGGCAAGCACGTTGCCGATGTTCCCGCTCAACGCGGTGCTGTTCCCGGGCGTCAGCATGCCGCTCACCGTCTTCGAGGACCGTTACCGCGCGCTCGTCCACCACCTGCTCCGCGTCGACGAGGACGAGCGGTACTTCGGCTCGGTCGGCATCCGCGAGGGCTACGAGGTCGGCGAGCACGGCGCCCAGTCCCTCTTCCGCATCGGTTGCCGGGTGAAGATGACCGACATCGAGTCGCATCCGGACGGGTCGTTCAGCGTGGTCGCGGTCGGCATGGAGCGGATCTCCCTGGAGCACCTCGACGTCACCGGCACCTACCCCGTCGGCCAGGTCGAGGCGCGACCCGAGACGCCGAGCCGGGTGCCGGAGGAGGTCGTGGAACGAGCGGTCGCGACGTTCACGGCCTACCGCGTCGTGCTGTCGGAGTACCGCGACGACCCGTACCCCTACCCGCTGCCCAAGGACCCGGCGTACCTCTCCTGGACCCTCGCCGCGGTGGCCCCGCTCCCCCTGCACGAGCGGCAGGCGCTGCTCGAGGCCGAGGACGCCGGCGTCCGGCTGGCCATGGTCACCGACCTGCTGCGCGCCGAGCTCCGCGCGATGAACGTGATCCCGTCGCTGCCGGCCACCGAGGTGGCGCGCACCCGCTGGTCCCCGAATTGACGCCGAATTGACCCCGGCGGTCGTCGCGCTGACGAAGGCGGGGATCGGGCACACGCTGCACGAGTACGAGCACGACCCCCGCGCCGCGTCGTACGGACGGGAGGCCGCCGACGCCTTGGGCCTGGATCCCGACCAGGTGTTCAAGACGTTGCTCGCCGACCTCGACGGCGCACTGGTGGTCGCGGTCGTGCCGGTCTCCGGCCAGCTCGACCTCAAGGCACTGGCCCGTGCGCTCGGCGGCAGCAAGGCCGTGATGGCCGACCCCAGGGCGGCCGAGCGGGCCACCGGCTACGTGACCGGCGGCATCTCCCCCGTCGGCCAGAAGCGGCGGCACCCCACGGTGCTCGACGAGAGTGCGGAGCTGTACGACGCGGTGTACGTGTCGGCGGGGCGTCGCGGGCTGGACGTGGGCATCGCCCCGGCCGACCTCGTGGAGGTGACCGGGGCGATCGTGGCCGACATCAGTCGGTGAGACGCGCCGTTGGTCGAGGAGGGCCGAAGGCCCGTCACGAGACCCCGCGACCGCTGTTCGGTCACCGGGTCTCGTGACGGTCGCTGCGCGACCTCCTCGACCAACGACCTAGTCGGTGGTCAGCCTCAGGACCGAGTGGGTCCAGTCGTCCTCCTGCCAGGCGGTGATGCCGAACCCGGCCAGCGGCTTCAGGTTCTCCTTCACCGACGGGTCGTCGCCGGCCAGCTTGAGCAGCCAGTCGTCGCCGGCGTTGAAGTTGACGTAGAGCACGGCGCTCGCCTGGTCGGACTCGCGGACGACGTCCTGGTAGACGTCGTCGTTGCCGAGGCCACCGGGCTTGAGCACCTCGGCGCGGTAGTCGTCGTTCGGACCGACCACGATCAGGTCGCCGTCGGCGTCGGTGCCGAAGAAGTCACCGGTCGTGGCGTCCTGGGCGGAGATCTTGGCGAGCACGGCCTTGATGGCGTCCGGGTCGCCCTTCACCTTCAGCGCGACGGGGACGTCGCTGCCGTCGCCGGAGTTGAAGAACGCCTCCGGGTCGAAGTCCGAGCCGAACGACAGCGCCGCCGACTGGCCGAGCAGGGTCTCCGCGTCCTTCGGCAGGTCCAGGCCGGTGGCGCCGGACGCCTCCTGGAAGAGCTCGGCCGACGTCATGTCCCCGCCGGTGAAGGCCGCCATCTGGTCGACGACCTGGGTCAGCCATCCGGGCTCGAAGCCGACGCCGATGGCTGCCGCGGTGTCCGCGGGCAGCGTCTCCAGCACGTCGGCACCACGGTCCGAGCCGTAGAAGGCCTTGGGCGTGAGCCCGGTGTCGCCGGCGCTCTCGACCTCGAGCGCACCGCCGTCGAACCGGACGGAGACCGCCATGCCCTTGAAGTCCTTCAGGGCGTCCGCCATCGGGTTCTTGCCACCCTGGGGCTCGAGCGTCTGGCCGTCGCCGAGCAGGTCGGTGCCGGTGAGGCCCTGCTCGAGCTCGCCGGCCAGCCCGGCGGCGCCGCCCATGCTGTCGGCGAGGTACTGACCGGCGGCCGGGGCGGCGTACAGGGAGACGATGCCGGCCGAGCCGGCCCGCCCCGTGATGTCCTGGTAGGTCGCGTCGTCGGCCAGGGTGCCCTTCGCGGTCGCGTCCGCGACCGCCTGGGCGCCTTCCTGGTCCTCCGCGACGATGGCCCAACCGTCCTTGATGACCCAGCCGCCCGAGGACTCCGTGCTGTCCTGGCCGCTCTCGGAGCTGCCGCAGTCGCGCAGCTTGGTGAGGCCGGCGTCGGCCTTCTCCTCGTCCTTGACCTGGACGACGCCCACGACCTCAGGGGCGTCGGCGCCCGTGTCGACCGCCGCCACCGCGAAGCGGTCACCGAGCCAGGGCTCGATGTCCTCGGCGTAGAAGAGCTTGCAGCTCTCCGGGAAGTCGAGCTCCTCGAAGATCTTCTGCCGGATGTCGTCGTCGGTGTCGAGGCCGAGCTCGTCCTTGAACGCCGGGAACTTGTTGAGGGTGCGCAACGCCTCGATCTTCTGGGCACCGCTCGGGTCCAGGTCGATGCTGGCGTAGCCGATGGTGCTCGCGGGCAGCGCCTCGGCGGGCTGCGCTCCGGTGGAGAAGAACTGGGCCGCGGCCCAGGCTCCGACGCCGACCACGGCCAGGGCCGCGACGCCGCCACCGATCAGCAGGCCGCGCCTACGGCCACCGCGACTGGCGGGCGGGGGCGGGGTCCCTGGTGTCAGCGGCGAGCCGCCGCCGGCCTCGAGGTACTCAGGTGCGGCCGGTGCCTGGTCGGCCGGTCGGCCGACGGGCTCGGACGGGCCGGCAGGGCCCGGCGGATAGGTGTCGGACACTGGTCGTTCCCCCGTGTTTCGGGCGGCGCCAGGACGGCGCCGCTTGCGGTGACTCGGACGGTGAGCCTACCCGCGCGGTTCCGCTCCGAACCCCGCTTCGGGCGACTTGCCGGGGAAGATCGTGTAGACGATCGCCAACGCCACGAGCGTCCCGAACGGGAGGGCCAACAACGGGGTGAAGCCGCTCACCCGCAGCGCGCCGGGCAGGTTCTTGCCGTCGGCCAGCTGGGAGGCCAGCTGCTGCGGGTCGGTGGGACCGAGCCCCTCGCCGACCTTGAGCATGACGTAGGCCGCCAGGGCGGACCCGAGGGTGGCCACGACGACCGTGGCGACCGGTCGAGCGCCCCCGACGATGGCGCCCGCGAGGCCAGTCACGAGCCCGGCGCCCAGGGCCACGAGCACGTAGAGACCGGTGCCGGAGAAGTCGTTGCGCAGCGCGTCGCCGGTGGCGTACCACTGGTGGGAGACGACCACGCCCAGGTCGGGCGACCACAGCTGGTGCCAGAGCCACCCACCGAGCACCCCGACCACGGCGTAGGCCACCAGCATCGACACCGCCATCAGCGCAGGACCGCGGAGGGCCGCGACGCGCGACCGCGAGCGGTCCCGAGGAAGCGGCTGCCCGGTGTCCGGGTCGATGAGGTGGTCGGTCACGCGGTCACTCACGGGGCCAGGCATCCCGGGCCGAGCAGCTGCTTGAGGTCGGCGAACAGGGCCGGGGTAGGCGTCACCCGAAGACCCTGGTCCAGACGCATCACCGTGGTCGACGTCCGCGTCAGCAGCTTGAGCTGGACCTCCGTCATGCCCGGGTGGGTGCCCAGCACCTCCTTCAGCTGCTCGACCACCGGCAGGGTGCACCGGGTCGAGGGCAGGCTGATCACCACCGGTCCGGACGGTCCGTCGGACAGGTCCGGGATCGTCACCTCCTGCGCCTTGATCGTCGGGGTGTCCTTCTCCCGGGACAAGAAGCCGCGCACCGTGATGATGGCGTCCTCGACGAGGTAGGTGCTGGCGAGCTGGTAGACGCTCGGCCACATCATCACCTCGATGCCGCCGTCGAGGTCCTCCACCGTGACGATGGCCCAGGAGTCGCCCTTCTTGGTGATCTTGCGCTGCACGGAGGTGACCAGGCCGCTGATCGTCATCGAGGAGCCGTCCGGCCGCTCCTCGTCCAGCAGCAGCTGGCCGATGGTGCAGTCGGTGCCCTGGGAGAGCACGTGCTCGAGGCCGAGCAGCGGGTGGTCGGAGACGTAGAGGCCGAGCATCTCCCGCTCGTGGCCGAGCAGCGTCGTCTTGTCCCACTCGTCGATGTCGGGGACGGTCACCGAGATCCCGAAGCTGCTGCTGCCGCCGCCGTCGAGCCCGTCGAGACCGGCGAAGAGAGAGTCCTGGCCGATCGCCTCGTTGCGCTTGATGTCGACGTACTGGTCGACGGCCGTCTCGTGGATCGCCACCAGGGCCCGGCGCTTGTGCTTCATGTCGTCGAAGGCGCCGGCCTTGACCAGCGACTCCAGGACCCGCTTGTTGCAGACCAGGGCGGGCACCTTGTCCATGAAGTCGTTGAAGTCGACGTACCGGCCCTTCTGCTCCCGCGCCTCCACGATGCCGGCGACGACGTTGTGGCCCACGTTGCGCACCGCGGTCAGCCCGAAGCGGATGTCGCGCCCGACGGGGGTGAAGTTGGTGGCCGACTCGTTGACGTCCGGCGGCAGCACCTGGATCTTCATCCGCCGCGACTCGTTGAGGTAGATGGCCATCTTGTCCTTGTCGTCCTTCACCGACGTCAGGAGGGCGGCCATGTATTCGGCCGGGTAGTTGGCCTTGAGGTAGGCGGTCCAGTAGGAGACCAGGCCGTACGCCGCGGAGTGGGCCTTGTTGAAGGCGTAGTCGGAGAACGGCAGCAGGGCGTCCCACAGTGCCTTGATCGCGCCGTCGGAGAAGCCGTTGGCCTTCATGCCGGCCTGGTAGGGGACGTACTCGGCGTCCAGGATCTCCTTCTTCTTCTTGCCCATCGCCTTGCGCAGCAGGTCGGCCTGGCCGAGGGAGTAGCCCGCGACCCGGCGGACGATGGCCATCACCTGCTCCTGGTAGACCAGCAGGCCGTAGGTCTCGTCGAGGATCTCGGCCAGCGGCTCGGCCAGCTCGGGGTGGATCGGCACGACCGGCTCGCGGCCGGTCTTGCGGCGGGCGTACTTGTTGTGGGAGTCCATGCCCATCGGGCCGGGTCGGTAGAGCGCCCCGACCGCGGAGATGTCCTTGAACTCGTCGGGCCGCATCGAGCGCAGCAGCGCGCGCATCGGGCCACCGTCGAGCTGGAAGACGCCGAGCGTCTCGCCCTTCTGGAGCAGCTGGTAGGTCGCCGGGTCGTCGAGGGTGAGCTCTTCCAGCACGACGGTCTCGCCGCGGTTGGCCACGATGTTCTTCACGCAGTCGTCGAGGACGGTGAGGTTGCGCAGGCCCAGGAAGTCCATCTTGATCAGGCCCAGCGACTCGCACGTCGGGTAGTCGAACTGGGTGATCATCGCGCCGTCGGCGGGACGCCTGAGCATCGGGATGATGTCGAGGAGGGGCTCGCTGGACATGATCACGCCGGCGGCGTGCACGCCCCACTGGCGCTTGAGGCCCTCGATGCCGATCGCGGTGTCGACCACGCGGCGTACGTCGGGGTCGGACTCCACCAGGGACCGGAACTCCCCGCCCTCGGAGTAGCGGCGGTGCTCGGAGTTGAAGATCTCCTGGAGCGGGACGTCCTTGCCCATCACCGCCGGCGGCATCGCCTTGGTGATGCGGTCGCCCATCGCGAACGGGTAGCCCAGGATGCGCGAGGAGTCCTTGACCGCCTGCTTGGACTTGATCGTCCCGTAGGTGACGATCATCGAGACGCGGTCCTCGCCGTACTTGTCGCTGACGTACTTGATGACCTCGCCCCGCCGGCGCTCGTCGAAGTCGATGTCGAAGTCGGGCATCGACACGCGGTCGGGGTTGAGGAAGCGCTCGAACAGGAGCCCGTGGACCAGCGGGTCGAGGTCGGTGATCCGCAGGGCGTAGGCCACGATCGAGCCCGCGCCGGAGCCGCGGCCCGGACCGACGCGGATGCCGTTGTCCTTGGCCCAGTTGATGAAGTCGGCCACGACGAGGAAGTAGCCGCTGAAGCCCATCTGGGTGATGACGCCGAGCTCGAACTCGGCGCGGCTGCGAGCCTCGTCGGGGATGCCGCCGGGGTAGCGGACGCGCAGCCCGCGCTCGACCTCCTTGACCATCCAGGAGGTCTCGTCCTCGCCGGGCGGGCACGGGAAGCGCGGCATGTAGGTGCCGTTGCCCTCGGTGAAGCTGACGTCGCAGCGCTCGGCGATGAGGAGGGTGTTGTCGCAGGCCTCGGGCAGGCCGTGCTTGTCGGCCCACAGCGACCGCATCTCGGCGGCGCTCTTGATGTAGTAGTCGGTGCCGCTGAACGCGAACCGCTGGCCCGGCCCGTCACCGGCCGGGATGTCCATCGTGGAGCCGGAGTTGATGCAGAGCAGGTGCTCCTGGGACGGCGCGTCCTTCTGGTCGACGTAGTGGGAGTCGTTGGTCGCCAGGAGCGGGATCTGCAGGTCCTTGGCGAGCCGGAGCAGCCCCTCCCGGACGCGTCGCTCCAGCGGCAGGTCGTGGTCCATCAGCTCGAGGAAGTAGCTCTCGCGGCCGAAGATGTCCTGGTGGTCCGCGGCCGCCTGGCGGGCCGCGTCGTAGTTGTCGTGGCGCAGGTGGACCTGCACCTCTCCGGACGGGCAGCCGGTGGTCGCGATGATGCCCTGGCCGTGCTGGGCCAGCAGGTCGCGGTCCAGCCGGGGCGCCTTGAAGAACCCGTCGCGCCAGGCCCCGGTGCTCAGCCGGAAGAGGTTGTGCATGCCCTGGGTCGACTCCGCGAGCAGGGTCATGTGGGTGTAGGCACCACGGTTGGAGACGTCGTCGGGGCCGCCGCCGTAGAAGTTGACGCCCTTGCGCTCGAAGCGGCTGATGTTGGGGGCGGCGTACGCCTCCATGCCGATGATCGGCTTGACCCCCGCCGCCTTGGCCTGCTTGTAGAACTCGTAGGCGCCGAAGACGTTGCCGTGGTCGGTCATCGCGACGGCGGGCATCCCCAGCTCGGCGACCCGCTGGGCGAGCGGCCCGAGGCGGGCGGCGCCGTCGAGCATCGAGTATTCGGTGTGGACGTGCAGGTGGACGAAGGAGTCGCGGGCACCTGTCGTCATTGCGGTTTCGGAGCTCCTGCACAGGGGTCGGCTGGCCATGTCTCTTGGCGGGGACTCAGCGGCCTCGGAGGGGACTCGAGGCGACCTTCTGGGGAAGGCCGCCAGCCTACGCGACCGCCGGGGCGAGTCTGGCACCACGCGCCGACAGTCCCGATCGGGGAGATGGGTAGCCGATACTGGGGCCATGACGATCGACCTGGACGCCATCAACGCCGACCGCGACCGCATCCGCGAGGAGTACCTGCGCGAGGGTGCCGACCGCCCCGAGAGCAGCGCCCGGGGGCTGCACCACTTCGCCCTCATCTGCTCCGACGTCCGCACGACGATCGACTTCTACCAGGGCGTCCTGGAGTTCCCGCTCACCGAGATCTTCGAGAACCGCGACTACGCCGGCTCCAACCACTTCTTCTTCGACATCGGGCAGGGCAACCTGCTGGCGTTCTTCGACCTCCCGGGCCTGGACCTCGGTGAGTACGCCGAGGTGCTCGGCGGCCTGCACCACCTGGCCATCTCGGTGACCCGCGAGAAGTGGGAGCACCTGCGCGGCAAGCTCGACGCCGCCGGGATCGAGTACCTCGAGGAGAGCGACGCCTCCCTCTACTTCCGCGACCCGGACGGCGCCCGCCTCGAGCTGCTCGCCGACCCGCTCGGGGAGATGTACGGCACGAAGGTGCTCTGAGCGTTCCGACCGTCAGGGGTCGGCGGGGGCAGCGGTGAGATAGCCACCCTTTCCGCGGCCAGAACGGTGGCTGGCTCACCGGCGCCCAGGGTCGGCGGGGTCAGCGGTGAGATAGCCACCCTTTCCGCGGCCAGAACGGTGGCTGGCTCACCGGCGCCCAGGGTCGGCGGGGGCAGCGGTGAGATAGCCACCGTTTACGCGGCCGGAACGGTGGCTGGCTCACCGGCGCCCAGGGTCGGCGGGGGCAGCGGTGAGATAGCCACCCTTCCCCGGCCAGAACGGTGGCTGGCTCACCGGCACCCACGGCCGAGGCGGGTCAGCGGTGAGACAGCCACCCTTCCCCCGGCCAGAACGGTGGCTGGCTCACCGGCACCCAGGGCCGAGGCGGGTCAGCGGTGAGACAGCCACCCTTCCCCCGCCCAGAACGGTGGCTGCCTCACCGGCGTACGGCGTCGAGGCTCTCGGTGACGATGGCGTGCACGATGCGGGCCAGCCGGTCGGCGCCGAGCTGGGGGGCGACCCGCGCCATCCGCTCGGCGATCTCACGCTCGCGCGCGGCGTCGCGGTCGGTGGACTCCTTGACGTCCTGCACCGCGGCCGTCAGCGCGATCCGCCGGGCCAGCAGGTCGGCGAGACCGTCGTCGACGTCGTCGATGAGACCGCGGAAGAAGGCGACCGGGTCCCGCCCGGGCCAGGCCATCCGGACGTCGGGAGCCTTCTCCTCGTTGCCCGACCCGTCGGTGTGCTCGAGCTCGACGAACCCGCGGCGACGGTAGAAGCCGCGGGCGGGCTCGTTGGCCTCGAAGACCCACAGGCACAGACCGTCGGGCCGCATGCCCTTGGCCGTGTCCAGCAGGACCCCGCCGACGCCGCTCCCCTGGGCGGCCGGGTCGACGAACAGGTGGTCGAGCCACGTCGGCGTGAGCATCGCGTAGCCGAGCAGGCCACCGTCCCGCTGGTCCCCTCTCTGGGCGACCCACACCTCGTGCTCGTCGTCGCGGAGCCGGGCGGCGAACCAGCCGCGGTCCTCCTCGGCCGTGTGGATCCCGGGCGGCATCGCGGCGGCCGCGCGGGACCGGCCGTACAGCGCGGCCAGCGCGTCGGACTCCTCCGGCGCCGCGGGACGGACGAGCAGGTCGGTCACGGCCGATCAGTCTGCCAGCCGGCCCGTGGAGTCAGCCCGTCAGTCCAGGCCGCGCACCAGCTCCAGCGCGTGGGCGAGGTCGTCGGGGTACGTCGAGGAGTACTCGACGTGCTCGCCGGTGTCCGGGTGCTCGAACCCGAGGCGCATGGCCTGCAGCCACTGGCGTTCCAGGCCCAGCCGCTGCGCGAGGGTCGGGTCGGCGCCGTAGGTGAGGTCGCCGACGCACGGGTGCTTGAGGGCACTCATGTGCACCCGGATCTGGTGGGTGCGCCCGGTCTCCAGGTGCACCTCCAGCAGGGAGGCGAACCGGTGCGCCTCGAGGGTGGCGTAGTGGGTGACGCTGTGCCGGCCGTCGGCCATCACGGCGTACTTGTAGTCGGCCTTCGGGTGCCGGCCGATCGGGGCGTCGACGGTGCCCTCGAGCGGGTCGGGGTGGCCCTGCACCAGGGCGTGGTAGACCTTGTCGACCGTGCGGTGCCGGAAGGCGTTCTTCAGCACCGAGTAGGCGTGCTCGCTCTTGCAGATGACCATCACGCCCGAGGTGCCGACGTCGAGTCGCTGCACGATCCCCTGCCGCTCCGAGGCGCCACCGGTGGCGATCCGGAAGCCGGCGGCGGCGAGGTGGCCGACGACGGTCGGGCCGTGCCAGCCGGGCGACGGGTGGACCGCGACGCCGACCGGCTTGTCGATCACCACGATCGACTCGTCGTCGTGGATGATCTTGATGCCCTCGACGATCTGCGGGACCACCTCGAGCGGGTCGGCCAGCGAGGGGATCGCCACCTCCAGCAGGGAACCAGCCACCAGCCGGTCGCTCTTGGCCGCGGTCGCCCCGTCGACGTGGACGAGACCGTCGCTGATCAGGTCGGCGGCGCGGGTCCGTGACAGCCCGAACAGGCGCGCCATCCCGGCGTCCAGGCGCTCGCCCGCGAGGCCGTCGGGCACCATCAGCACCCGGTGGTCGACCGCGGTCACGCTCGGGCGCCGTCGAGCCGGATGTTACGGAACGCCTGCAGGAGGATCAGTCCGGCGGCCACGTCGATGCAGACGTCCGCGACGTTGAAGACCGGCCAGTGCGGCACCATGAACAGGTCGACCACGTGGCCACGCAGCGGCCCGGGGTCGCGGAAGATGCGGTCGGTCAGGTTGCCGCCGATGCCGGCGAGCAGCAGGCCGAGCGCGACCGCCCATCCCGTGTCGGCGACCCGCCGCGCGAACCAGAGCACCACGCAGACCGCGGCGATCGCGATCAGGCTGAACACCATGGTGAACCCGGTGCCGGTGCTGAACGCGGCCCCCGGGTTGCGCACCAGGTGCAGCACGAACCAGTCGCCGAGCACCTCGATGTCACCGCGCGACAGCCGGTGGACGGCCCACGTCTTGGCGCCGATGTCCACGGCGTACGCCGCCAGGGCCACCAGTCCCAGGATCGTGCGGGCCCGGCGTCGGCGGATGTTCGGGGTCCCGGACCCCTCTGCGGCGCTGGAGGTCAGCGACGCTCCTCGCGCTGCTTGCATGTCATGCACAGTGTGGCACGCGGAAATGCCATCGCCCTCATCTTGCCGATGGCGTTGCCGCAGGACTCGCAGATGCCGTAGGTGCCGTCGGCGATGCGGGCCAGGGCGCGGTCGATCTGCGCCAGCTTCTCCCGCTCGTTCTGGACGACGATGATCTCCTGGTCGCGCTCGAAGCTGGTCGCGCCCATGTCGGCCTGGTCGTGCCCGGCGCCGTCACCCGCGTCGCGCATCAGGCTGTCGAGCTCGGCCTCCTGACCGGCGAGCGTGCGGACGACCCGGTCGCGGTCCTCGTGCAGCTCGGAGAGGACCTCCTTGATCTCGGCCTTGGTCCAGGCCTCCTCGCCCTCCTTGACCACGAGGGTCCGGGAGGCGCGGGTCGGCGCGGCCTTGCGCACCGGCGTACCGGTGGGCCGCGTGGCCACCGTCGCGCCGGCGGTACGTGCGGGCGCCGTCTTCTTGGCGGTCTTCTTGGCGGTCTTCTTGGCGGTCTTCTTGGACGGGCGCCGCCTTCTTGGCGGGAGCGGCCTTCTTGGCGGGCGCCGTCTTCTTGGCCGGGGCCGCCTTCTTCGCGGGGGCGGCCTTCTTGGCCGGTCGCCTTCTTGGCCGGCGCCTCTTCTTGGCCGGCGCCTTCTTCGCGGGCGCCGCCTTCTTGGCCGGGGCCTTCTTGGCAGGCGCCTTCTTGGCCGGCGCCGCCTTCTTCGCGGGCGCCGCCTTCTTCGCCGGGGCCTTCTTGGCCGGGGCCTTCTTGGCCGGGGCCTTCTTGGCCGGGGCCTTCTTCGCCGGAGACTTCTTGGCCGGAGACTTCTTGGCCGGAGACTTCTTCGCCGGAGCAGCCTTCTTCGCGGGGGCCTTCTTGGCCGGGGCGGCCTTCTTGGCGACGGCCTTGGTGGCGGCCGTGACCTTCTTGGCCGCCTTCTTCGCGGTGCTGGTGACCGTGCTCTTCCGGGTCGTGGTGCGAGCCATCGGGAACCGGCCTTCCTGGGCCTGGTGGTGGCGCCGTTGGAGTCCGGCGGGCCACGCTGGTGGCTCGGAGGGTAACGCCCCGACACGGCACTCTCAAACAGGCTCGCCACAGGCGGACGCCCGCCCACCCCAGGGGGTGGACGGGCGTCTAGCCCATACGGGTGAAGCGGACAGGAACGCTCGTCGGTGCGACCCTCAGCCGTCGTCCTCGCCGAGGATGGATCGCAGCCGCTTCGGCTGGGGCTGCTCCTCCCCGGACGGCGCACTCGTGTCGCCGGTGTTGAGCAGCTCGAGCTGCTGGCTGAAGTAGCTGCGCAGACGGGAGCGGTACTCGCGCTCGAACTGCCGGAGGTTCTCGACCTCGGAGTTCAGCTTCTCCTGCTCCTTCTCCAGGTCGCCGAACATGATCTGGCGCTTCTGGGCGGTCTCGGAGTCGAGCATCTGCGCCCGGCTGCGAGCGTCGGCCTCGAGGCGGTCGGCGTTGGCCTTCGACTCCGACTCCAGCCGCTCGGCCTTGGTGCGGGCCTCGCCGATGATGCTGTCGGCCTGGTTCTTGGCGTCGTCCACGAGCTCGTCGGCGTTGCGCGTGGCCAGCTCGAGCAGGCGGGCCGCGGCGTTGGACGCCTCGGGCACGGTCTGCACACGGATGGTCTCGACCGGCTTCTCGACGGCCGGGGCGACGAACGCCGGCTCGGGCTCCGGTTCCGGCTCGGGCTCGGGCTCCGGCTCCGGCTCGGGAGCGACGTACGCCTCCGGGGCCTGCTCCGCGGCGGGCTCGGGCTGGGAGTACCCGCCACCACCCTGCTGAGCGGTCGAAAGCTTGGAGCGCAGCTCGTCGTTCTCCTTCGTCAGGCGGGCCAGCTCGGCCTCCACCTCGTCGAGGAACTGGTCGACCTCGCCCATGTCGTAGCCCTCGCGCAGGCGGACAGGCGTAAAGCGCTTGTTGCTCACGTCCTCAGGCGTTAGCGGCATGACCTCACCCAATTCATGTCAGGAGCAGTTTCTGTCGGTGTGAACCATAGCGCCCTCGGGACCCCCGAGCGCTCACGCGTCACTGCAGCAGCAGAAGAGCAGTGCTAGAGCAGCAGGCCCCGGTTCAGCCGCAGCAGGACATAGGCGCCCACGAACACCAGCAGCATGCTGAGGTCGAGGGCGAAGTTGCCGATCCGCAGGGGCGGAATGACCCGACGCAGCGCCTTGATCGGTGGGTCGGTCACGGAGTACACACCCTCGAGCGCAACCAGCAGAGCCCCGCGCGGGGACCACGAGCGGGCGAAGACCTGGACCCACTCGGTCACGAACCGCACCCACATGAAGGCGATGAAGAACCACAGGACGTACTCGATGATGACGCCGACGACGGTCACGCGCGCCCTTCAGCTCTCGGGGCTTGTCCCACGGGAGGCCGGGGTCAGCTCTGGTTGAAGAACCCGTTCTCGGCGATCCGTTCCTTGTCCTCGGAGGAGACCGAGACGTTGGGCGGCGAGAGCAGGAACACCTTGTTGGTGACGCGCTCGATCGTGCCACGAGTGGCAAAGACGAGACCAGCCGCGAAGTCCACGAGCCGCTTGGCGTCGGAGTCGTCCATCTCCGAGAGGTTCATGATCACCGGGGTGCCCTCGCGGAAGTTCTCGCCCACCGTGCGCGCCTCGTTGTAGGTGCGCGGGTGCAGCGTGGTGATCCTGGACAGCTCGGCCACGGTCGAGCTCATGGGGCCTCCTGCGGTCACGGGGGTGGGGCGTCGGCGCTCGGCCAGGTCGGAGACCGCGGCCGGACGACTCTCGCGCAGGACCGGAGCGGACTGGCCGACGGCGGCCTGTTCGTAGAGGTCCTCGTCGAGCTCGTCGTCGTAGCGGCCGGTGTCCTCGAGGAGGCCGAGGTACTCGCCGATCTTGCGCATCGCGCCGCTCATGGTCGCTTCCTCCGGGTTGCCTGGTGGTGCCTCGTGGTGCCTGTGACGTTACTAGTTGCGAGGCCTCGGACCGAGGACCGCCGTGCCCAACCGCACGTGTGTCGCGCCCGCTCCTACGGCGGCCTCGAGGTCGCCGCTCATGCCCGCCGAGAGCCAGGTGGCGCCGGGGTGTCCGACGAGCAGCTCGCGGTGGATCCGGGCCAGCCGGTCGTAGGCCGGCCCGGGGTCCTCGCCGAGCGGGGCGACGGCCATCAGTCCGCACAGCCGGAGCATCCCGGCCTCCTCGACGGCGGCCGCGAGCGCGTCCAGCTGCTCCGGGTCCGCCCCCGATCTCCCCTCCCGGTCGGGCGGGTCGAGGCTGACCTGGAGGAGCACGTCGACCCCCGACGACCCGCTGACCCGCTCGTGCGCCCCACGGTTGAGCGGGTTCACGAGCTTGACGCGGTCCACGGACTCGACGACGTCGGCGTACGACGCGACGGCCGCTGCCTTGTTGCTCTGCAGGCCGCCGACGAAGTGCCAGCGCAGGCCCAGGTCCCTGCACTCCGCCGCCTTGTCCTGGGCCTCCTGGTGGCGGTTCTCCCCGACGTCGGTGATGCCCAGCTCGGCGAGCAGGCGCACGTCGGAGGCCGGGAAGAACTTGGTGACCGCGACGAGGGTGACCTCCGCCGGGTCGCGGCCCACCTTCGTGGCGGCGGACTCGATGCGGCGGCGCGCGGCATCGAGGTTGGCGGCGAGCTCGTCGCGGCGCTCGACGGTGTCCGTCATGAGGCGGACGCCATCCGGATCACGCCGGCCTGGCGGCCGGAGGTCAGGCGGTCGCGGCGGTAGGAGTAGAGGTCGGGTGACTCGCGCGTGCACACCGACAGGTCGACGCAGGCGACGTCGATGGCCGCGAGCTGGGCCCTGATGCCGGCGCCGATGTCGACCGACGGGGTGCCCCACGACGTCGTGGCCCGGCTCTCGGGAACCACGGTCGCGACCTCGTCCTGCATGTCGGGTGGCACCTCGTAGCAACGGCCGCAGACGTGGGGGCCGAGCCAGGCCGTCACGTCGCCGGCTCCCAGCTCCCGCATCCGCGTCACGGTCGCCGGCACCACACCCGCGACCAGGCCCGGGCGGCCGCAGTGACAGCCGCCGATGACCCGCGCCTCGGCGTCCGCGAACAGCACCATCGCGCAGTCGGCCCCGCGCACCATCAAGGTGATGCCGGGCTGGTCGGTGACCACGCCGTCGGCGCGCGCGTGGAGGTGGCCGTACAGCTCGGTCGAGGGCCCTTCCGGGCCGACGTACGCGACGTCGTTGCCGTGCACCTGGCTCAGCGCGGCCACCGGGTCGCCCGGCGCGAAGTCGGCCGACAGCAGCCGGTGGTTCTCGGCGAGCGCGTCCGGGTCGTCGCCGGCCCAGGCCAGGTTGAGCGAGGCGAAGGGCGCGCCACTGACCCCGCCGTGCCGGTCGGTGAAGGCCAGCGCGACGGGGCCGTGGGTGAGCCGCGAGGAGTACAGACGAGCTCCTACTTCAGGAAGTCGGGGATGTCGAGGTCGTCGTCGTCGAACTGCATCGGACGGGTCTCGCGAGGCGCCGGCTTGGCCGTCGGCTGGGCCGCCGGCTGGGCCGCCGTGGAGGCCTCCTGACGTACCGCGGCGCCCACCGGCTGCGGACGCTGGAACGCCTGCTGCTCGCCGGCCGGCTTGTCCTTCTCGGCCGCCAGCGCCTGCGCGGCGCGACGCGTCTCCTCCTGGGTCTGCTGCGCCTGCGTGCGCTTGAACCCGGACTCGTGGTCGCGACGCTTCGGCTGGCCGCCGTCGAACCCGGCCGCGATGACGGTGACCCGCACCTCGTCGCCGAGCGCGTCGTCGATGGTCGCGCCGAAGATGATGTTCGCCTCGGGGTGCGCGGACTGGGAGACCAGCGCCGCCGCCTCGTTGATCTCGAAGAGGCCGAGGTCCGAGCCGCCGGCGATCGAGAGCAGCACGCCGTGTGCGCCGTCGATGCTGGCCTCGAGCAGGGGGCTGGACACCGCCATCTCGGCGGCCGCGATCGACCGGTCCTCACCGCGGGCCGAGCCGATGCCCATGAGGGCCGACCCGGCGTTGGCCATCACGGACTTCACGTCGGCGAAGTCGAGGTTGATCAGGCCGGGCGTGGTGATCAGGTCGGTGATGCCGGAGACGCCCTGCAGCAGCACCTGGTCGGCCTGCTTGAAGGCGTCGAGCACCGAGACGCTGCGGTCGGAGATCGAGAGCAGCCGGTCGTTGGGGATGACGATGAGGGTGTCGACCTCCTCGCGCAGCTGCGCGATGCCCTCCTCCGCGGAGCCGGCGCGACGCCGGCCCTCGAAGGCGAACGGGCGGGTGACGACACCGATCGTCAGCGCGCCGATGCTGCGCGCGATGCGGGCCACGACGGGCGCGCCGCCGGTGCCGGTGCCGCCGCCCTCGCCGGCGGTCACGAACACCATGTCCGCGCCCTTCATGACCTCTTCGATCTCGTCGGCGTGGTCCTCGGCCGCCTGCTTGCCCACGTCAGGGTTCGCGCCGGCGCCGAGGCCCCGGGTCAGCTCGCGGCCGATGTCGAGCTTGACGTCGGCGTCGCTCATGAGGAGGGCCTGGGCGTCGGTGTTGATGGCGATGAACTCCACGCCCTTCAACCCGACCTCGATCATCCGGTTGACGGCGTTCACGCCACCGCCACCGATGCCCACGACCTTGATGATGGCCAGGTAGTTCTGCGCTGCTGCCACGGCTTGCGCCCTTCACTGAGTGGTCTGTCGGATGGTCGGTGCCTGGGGAAGAGGTCCGGCGTGTCGATCAACTGTCACCCTCAGGCTGAGGGTTATAGTTATGTCAACCTCGTCGTGCCCACGACAGTAGGCAGCCGCCGTACGCCGATCGCGCAGACACGCCGGTCGCGCCGTGGTCGCGCAGGACTTCGTGGGCGTTTCTGCCGCTTCCTGGGGGTTGCAACCCCCGGGAACGTCCGTGATACCCGGTCCACCGGGTATCCCGCCCGACGGGCCGGCTGCCGCGCGGACGAACGTCGGGCCGGGTGGCAACCCCCGTGCCCCCGGCCCGATCGTCCCTGTGAGTGCCCTCGAAGAGCGCGGCAGGGTCGTGGAGATACATCGCGTACGCCGGAGGGCGGTCAGCCCGTGCTCGTGCAGGCCTCGACGGTCGGCAGGGTGCACGTGGTGGGCTGGCCGGGGACCGAGACGTCGTAGACCTTGCCGGGCTGGCGCAGCAGCTTCAGCAGCACCTCGGCCTTGAGGGCGGAGTCGTCCGCACTCCCCCACACCACGACGCGCTGGTCCTTCAGCACCAGGCTGATCTGGTCGACGGTCAGCACCTCGACGTGGTCGACCATCGCCGACAGCTCGCGGGGCAGGGCGGCGACGACCGTGGCCGCCTCCTTCAGCGCCTCGGGCGTGGTCGCGGACGTCGAGCTGATGCGGGGCAGGCCCGGCGGCGCCTTGGGATATGAGGTGAAGACGACGCCCTCGCTGTCGAGGCCGCGCAGCCGCCCACCGATCTCGATGACGGCGACGGCGACGCGCTCCTTGATCTCGATCTGCACGGCGTCCGGCCACTTGCGCGACACGTCGACGCTGCGGACCTCGGCCAGCGCCCGCAGCCGGGCCGCGATCGCGTGGACGTCGAGCCGGGCCAGCTGCTCCCCCGCCGGCACCCGTGCGGTGTCCAGCACCTGCTGACGCGACAGCAGGTGCTGCCCGCCGACCTCGACGCGCTTCACGGTGAGGACGCTGGAGAAGTAGACGAGCCACGTACCTCCCGCCACCAGCGCCACGAGCAGCAGGCCGATCACGACGTAGCGCCAGGCCAGCCAGCGACGGCGCCACTGCCGGCGGGTGAAGCGCTTCCGGGAGCGCAGCGCGGTGCGCTCGCCGGGGTCGACGGGCGCGCGCCGGCGCAGGCTCCTCACCGGGCGGCCAGCAGCTCGAGGACCCGCGGACCGACGGACGTCACGCTGCCGGCGCCCAGCGTGAGCACGAGGTCCCCCGGGCGGGCGCGCGCGACGAGCTCCGCGGCGGCCTCCTCGAGACCGGCGGCGAACGCGACGAGCTCGGGCGCCAGCGGTACGGCGTCCGCGACGAGGTGGCCCGTGACGTCGGGGTCGGCGGCCTCGCGGGCGACGTACACGTCGAGCACCACGACCTCGTCGGCGGCGCCGAGCTCCCGGCCCATCGCCGTGCCGAGGAGGCGGGTGCGCGAGACCAGGTGCGGCTGGAACGCCACGACCAGTCGGCCCTCCCCCGCCACCGCGCGGGCCGCGTCGAGGTCCGCGGCGATCTCGGCCGGGTGGTGGGCGTAGCTGTCGTAGACGCGCACGCCGGCTGCCTCGCCCTTGGCCTCCATCCGGCGCCCCGAGCCGGTGAAGGCCGCCAGGCCGTCACGCAACCCGGCGAACGCGTGGCCGAGCTCCAGGCCGGTGACCAGCGCGGCGAGCGCGTCGATCACGTAGTGGCGACCGGGGATCCGCAGCCGCACGGTGCCGAGCACCTCGTGGCCACGGACGGCCGTGAACGTCGAGGTGCTGCCCTCGAAGACGAGGTCGGTCGCCCGGACGTCGGCGTCGGCCGCCTCGCCGACCCGGACCACCCGCAGGCCGGTGGCCTCGGCGCGGACGGCGAGCTCGCGGGCGCCGGGGTCGTCGACGCAGCACACCAGGAAGCCGTCGCGGTCGACGGTGCCGGCGAACTCCTCGAACGCCTCGCGGTACCTCGCCTCGGTCCCCCAGACGTCGAGGTGGTCGGCCGCGACGTTGGTGACGACGGCGGCGTGGGGCCGGTAGACCAGGAAGGCCCCGTCGCTCTCGTCGGCCTCGGCCACGAACAGGTCCCCCTGCCCGACCTCGGCGTTGTGGCCGGTGGAGGCGAGCACCCCACCGACGGCGTACGTCGGGTCGGCTCCGGCCGCGACCAGCGCGGACACGAGCAACGAGGTGGTGGTCGTCTTGCCGTGCGTGCCGGCCACCGCGACGACGCGGCGGTCGGCCATCACCGACCACAGGCCGGCCGAGCGCGGCAGGATCCGCAGGCCTCGACGCCGGCCCTCGAGCACCTCGGGGTTGTCCTCCCGGGCGGCCGTGGTGACGACGAGCGTCTCGGCGTCGCCGAGGTGCTCGGCGTCGTACCCCAGGTAGCAGGTCACCCCGAGCTCGCGGAGGCCGCCGAGGAACGGCGTCTCGTTGTCGTCGCTGCCGGTGACCGGGATGCCGCGCAGCGCCATGATGCGTGCGATCGCGGAGAGCGCGGCTCCGCCGATGCCGACGAAGTGCACCCGGCCGAGCTCGGGAGCGGGCAGCAGGGACTCGGGGACGGGAATCCTCACCGGGCCGCTCCCACGACCTCGATGACGATCCGGGCGAGCCGCTCGTCGGCGTCCCGGGGCACGAGCGCCGCGGCGGCGCTCCCCATCGCCGCCAGGCGCGGGGCGTCGGTGACGAGCGGGGGCACGTGCGCGGCCACCCAGGTCGCGGTGAGGTCGGCGTCGGCCACGAGGAGGGCTCCCCCGGCGTCCACGACCGGCCGCGCGTTGTGCTCCTGCTCGCCGTTGCCGATCGGCAGCGGGACGAAGATGCCGGGCAGCCCGACGGCGGCCGCCTCGAGCACGCTGTTGGCGCCGCCGCGGGAGAGCACCAGGTCGGCGGCGGCGTAGGCGAGGTCCATCCGGTCCACGAACGACACCACGGCGTAGGGCACGCGGCCGGGCTCGGTGCCGGTCATCGGATGGGCCTCACCGTTCGGGCCGACCACGTGCAGCACCTGGACGCCCGCGCCGGCCAGCGCCGCGGAGGCACCGGAGACGGCTTGGTTCAGCCGGCGTGCGCCCTGCGAGCCGCCGGTGACCAGCAGCGTGGGCCGGTCCGGGTCGAGGTCGAAGAAGCGGCGGGCCTCCGCGCGCATCGCGGCGCGGTCGAGGGTCGCGATCATCGGCCGCAGCGGCAGGCCGACGTACTCCGCGCGCGGCAGCGGGGTGTCGGGGAAGGAGACCGCGACCCGGCGGGCCAGCCGGGCGCCGGCCTTGTTGGCCAGGCCGGGCAGGGCGTTCTGCTCGTGCAGCACGATCGGTACCTTGCGGCGCCGGGCCGCGAGGTACGCCGGCATCGAGACGTACCCGCCGTACCCGACCACCACCTGCGCGCCGGTCCGGTCGAGGACACGGGCCGACGCTCGTACGGCGCCGCGCCAGTCGGGTCGGCACCTTGAGCAGGTCGACGCCGGGCTTGCGCGGCAGGGGCACGGGCGGGATCAGCTCGAGCGGGTAGCCCGGCCTCGGGCACCACCCGTGTCTCCAGGCCGCGGGCCGTGCCGAGGCAGGTGATCTCGACGTCCGGCACCAAGCGGCGCAGGGCGTCGGCGGTCGCCAGCATCGGGGACGTGTGCCCGGCGGTGCCGCCGCCGGCCAGGAGTACGCGCATCGGGTCGAGCCTAGGGTCCGAGCGCTCAGAGACCCCGGCCGGTCACCCGGCCGGCCGACAGCCCGGCGGACCGACGGCGCTTGCGCTGACGCAACGCGGCGGCCGCCTCGGGCTCGCGGCGTGCGAAGCCGACGAGCAGGCCGAGGGCGACCAAGGAGGGGACGAGCGACGAGCCGCCGTAGGACACGAGCGGCAGGGGGATCCCGATGACGGGCAGCAGCGCGAGGACCATGCCGACGTTGATCATCATCTGGCCGAGCAGCCAGACGACGATCCCGAAGGTCATGTAGCGGACGAACGGGTCGGCGGTGTGGCTGGCGACGCGGATCGCGGCGTAGGCGATCGTCACGAAGAGCCCGATCACGAGCAGGGTGCCGACCAGCCCGAGCTCCTCGCCGAGCACCGCGAAGATGAAGTCGGTGTGCGCCTCGGGCAGCTGGCCCCACTTCTGCTGGCTGGCCCCGATGCCCTGGCCGAACAGCCCGCCGGTCGACAGCGCGAACAACCCGTGCGCCGGCTGCCAGCCGGCGTTGTGGAAGTCGTTGAAGGGGTCGACGAAGGTCGTGATGCGGTCCAGGCGCTCCTTGTTCGTCGTCGCCAGGTAGAGGGCGAGGACGCTCACCACCGAGATGCTGAAGAGGAAGAACCGGGCCGGTGCTCCGACCACCCAGAGCATCCCGAGCAGGATCGCGAAGAGCACCAGGGCCGTGCCGAGGTCCTTGCCGAAGATGACCAGGCCGGTGGCGATGAGCAGGCCGGGCACCACCGGGATCATGATCTGGTGGGTGCTGGCGAGCCGGCGGTCCTTGTTGGCGTAGACGTGCGCGGCCCACAGGATCAGCGCGAGCTTGGCGATCTCCGACGGCTGGATCACGATCGGGCCGAGCGCGAGCCAGTTGGTGTTGCCGTTGCGCTCCACACCGAGGAACGCGGTCAGCAGGAGCAGGGTCAGCGAGACGGCATAGCCGGGGTAGGCCAGCCGGCGGATCCATCGCGACGGCAGGCGGCTGGCGATCCACGCGCACGGCACGCCGATCGCCACCCACATCAGCTGCTTCTCCATGATGGCGTAGGAGCTGTCGTAGACGCGGAAGGCGTAAACACTCGACGCGCTGAGGACCATGATCAGGCCGATGGTGAGCAGCAGCGCGGAGGCGCCGAGCAGCAGGTAGTAGGACGTGAGCGGCCGGTCCAGCGCGTGGCGCAGTGCGCGGGTCCAGGTGAAGAAGCCACGGACGCGACGGGGCTCCTCGGTGACGGGGCGGCTGGGGGTCGTGATCGCCACGCGCGGCCGCTCCCGTCCTCAGGTTCCGATGTGTCGTCGTACGGCGGCGGCGAACGCGTCTCCGCGCTCGCCGTAGTTGCGGAACTGGTCCTGGGAGGCGCAGCCGGGAGCCAGGAGGACCGTGTCGCCGGGGCGGGCGAGCCGGGCCGCTGCCTCCACGACCCGCTCCATCGGGCCGCTTCCTGGTGAGTCGTGTGCTCCATCCTCGCCGCCACCGGTGTCGATGACGGGCACATCGGGAGCGTGTCGCGCAAGAGCGTCGGCGATGACTCCGCGGTCCCGGCCGAGCAGCACGACGCCCCTCAACCGGCCCTGGGCAGCGGCCACCACGTCGTCGAACCGCGCGCCCTTCGCGAGCCCGCCGGCGACCCACACGACCGGGTCGAAGGCCTGCAGCGAGGACTGGGCGGCGTGGGGGTTGGTGGCCTTGGAGTCGTCGACCCACGTGACGTCGTCGTGGGTGGCCACCGTCTGGATCCGGTGGCCGTCGATGGTGAAGCCGCGCAGGCCGTCGCGGACCGCGGCCTGCGAGACGCCATGGGCCCGCGCGAGCGCGGCGGCGGCGAGCGCGTTGGCCACGACGTGCGGAGCGGGCGAGGGCAGGTCGGCGACCGCGCACAGCTCGGCCGCGCTGGTCTGCCGCTCGGTGATGAAGGCCCGGTCGACGAGCAGGTCCTCCACGACGCCGACCATGCCGACCGCCGGGGTGCCGAGGGTGAAGCCCACCGCGCGAGCTCCCTCGAGGACGTCGGCCTCGCGCACCAGCCGCTCGGTCTCGACGTCGGCGACGTTGTAGACGCAGGCCTTCTCGACCCGCTGGTAGATGCGGCCCTTGTCCGCGGCGTAGTCGGCCATCGCCGTCGGACCGGTGTACCAGTCGAGGTGGTCCTCGGCGAGGTTGAGGACCACGGCGGCCTCGGCACTGACCGAGCTCGCGTAGTGCAGCTGGAAGCTGGAGAGCTCGACGGCCAGCACGTCGTACGGCGTGGGGTCCATCACCGCCTCGGTCACGGGGCGGCCGACGTTGCCGACCGACGCGCTGCGCAGGCCGGCCGCGGTCAGCACGGCGTGCAGCATCTGCACGGTCGTGGTCTTGCCGTTGGTGCCGGTGACGCAGAGCCAGGGAGCGGCGTGCTCGGGATCCCGCAGGCGCCAGGCGAGCTCGACCTCGCCCCAGACCGGGACCCCGCGGTCACGGGCCTGCAGGAGCAGCGGCGAGTCGGGGCGGAAGCCGGGCGAGGTGACGACGACGTCGACGTCGTCGGGCAGGGACGTGGTCGCGCCCTCGTGGATGGCGACCCTCCCGCCGAGCACCTCGAGCAGCTCGGCCTTCTCCAGCTCCTCGGCGCTGGCGCGCTCGGTCAGCGCGCGGACCTGCGCGCCGATGTGGATCAGGTTGTCGGCGGCGGCGAACCCGGAGACGCCGAAGCCCGCGACGACGGCGCGCACGCCCGACCAGTCGTCGTGCCGTCCCAGGCCGTCGGGGTTCACGCTCCGGCGACCCACTGGGCGTAGAACACCCCGAGCCCGGCGGCCACGCAGAGCCCGGTGATGATCCAGAACCGGATGACGATCGTGACCTGCTCCCAGCCGAGCATCTCGAAGTGGTGCTGGAGCGGGGTCATCCGGAAGACCCGGTGCTGCGGGCCGACCCGGAACACCGTGCGCACGAGGGCGAACCGCCGCGATGCCTTGAAGAAGCTGACCTGGATCATCACCGACAGGGTGATCACGACGAACAGGCCGCCGATGATGAGCAGCAGCAGCTCGGTCCGGGTCAGGATCGCCAGGCCGGCGAGCGCACCGCCCAGGCCCAGGGAACCGGTGTCGCCCATGATGATGGCGGCGGGCGAGGCGTTCCACCACAGGAAGCCGAAGCAGGCGCCCATGATCGCCGCCGAGACGACCGCCAGGTCGAGCGGGTCGCGCACCTCGTAGCAGGTGGCGCCGGCCGCGGTCGCGCAGCTCTGGTTGTTCTGCCAGATGTTCACCAGCGTGTAGGCGCCGAACACCATGACCGACGCGCCGCAGGAGAGTCCGTCCAGGCCGTCGGCGAGGTTCACGGCGTTGCTGGTGCCGGTGATGATCACCCAGAACAGCACGAGGGCCAGGACCGTCGGCAGCGCCAGCCACTGGATGTCGCGCAGGAACGAGATGTGGGTGGAGGCCGGGGTGTTGCCGCGCGAGTCGGCGAGCTCGTGCCACAGCGCCAGCAGGCCGAAGACCAGCGAGACGACGGTCTGGCCGACCACCTTGGCCCGGCCGCGCAGCCCGATGCTGTTCTGCTGGCTGACCTTCAGGTAGTCGTCCATGAACCCGACCAGCCCGAGGCCCACGAAGAGGAAGAGGAGCAGCAGCGCCGACGCCGACGGCTCGCTCTGGGTGATCAGCTTGGCGGCGAAGTACCCGATCACCGTCGAGACGATGATCACCAGGCCGCCCATGGTCGGCGTGCCCCGCTTGGTGTGGTGGCTGGTGGGACCGTCGTCCCGGATCGGCTGGCCGGCTCCGATCCGCGTGAAGGCGGTGATGGCGACGCGGGTGCCCAGGAGCGAGAGGACCAGGGCGAGACCGCCGCCGAACAGGACTGTTCTCATCGGCTCCCTTCCTCCTCCTCCGGTTGGTGATCGAGCAGGCCTTCTGCGATGGACTCGAGCGCCGCTCCCCTGGACGCCTTCACGAGCACGACGCTGTTCCGACCATCGGCGGCGACCGCATTCTTCCGCACCCAGGCCAGCGCCTCGTCACGCCCCACCGGGGTGAGGGCGGTGCCCGCCCACTGTGGTACCGAGAGCGCGCCGGCCGCGATGCCGGCAGCCTCGGGCCCGACGGCCACGACGACGTCGACGCCGCGCTCCGCGGCGTACGCGCCGATCCGAGCGTGCTCCTCCTCGTGTGCGGCGCCGAGCTCCAGCATCACGCCGAGGACGGCGACGGTGCGGGCCTTCCGGCGCTCGCCGATGGTGACCACCGCGTCGATCGCGGCGGCCATCGACGCCGGGTTGGCGTTGTAGGCGTCGTTGACGACGACGAGCCCGTCGGAGCGCTCGTGCAGCTCCATCCGCCAACGCGAGGCCGGCACGGCGTTGGTCAGCGAGTGCGCCGTGTGCGCGAGGTCGACGCCGCCGCCGAGGGCCATCGCGGCGGCGGCGGTCGCGTTCGCCACCTGGTGCGCCCCGGGCTGGCGCAAGGTGACGGGCAGCCACTCGTCGCGGTACCCCAGCTCGTACGACGGCCGGCCGAGGTCGTCGAGCACGACGTCGCGCCAGGCGACGTCGGCACCCGTCGCGACGTCGCCGAAGGTGAGCACCTCGGCGACCGTGCGGTCGCGCATCGCGGCGACCAGCGGGTCGCCGGCGTTCAGCACGGCACAGCCGTCCGGGTCGAGCGCCTCGACGATCTCGCCCTTGGCCTGGGCGATCGCCTCGCGCGACCCGAACTCCCCCAGGTGCGCCGTGCCGACGTTCAGCACGGCGGCCACGTCCGGCGGCACGATCCGGCACAGCTCGGCGACGTGGCCGATGCCGCGAGCACCCATCTCGACCACGAGGTACTCGGTCCCCGGCTCACAACGCAGCACGGTGAGAGGGACGCCCCACT
Organism: uncultured Actinomycetota bacterium; assembly: GCA_963782035.1. GTDB lineage: Bacteria > Actinomycetota > Actinomycetes > Propionibacteriales > Nocardioidaceae > Nocardioides. The sequence continues at coordinate 144,609 of CAWAIW010000055.1, read as the reverse complement.
CGTTGTTCAGGTTGCCGAGGGTGGCCACCGTCTCGCCGTACCCCGCCAGCACCTGGCCGAGGTAGTCCTTGGTGCCGGTCTTGCCCTGCGACCCGGTCAGCGCGAACACGTCGGGGCGTAACGCGTCGACGACGACCCGCGCCAGGCGGCCGAGCGCCTCCTGCACGTCACCCACGACCACGGTCGGCGCGCCGGTGGGCCGGGAGCCCAGCACCGCCGCGGCCCCGCGGTCCACGGCCGACCGTGCGAAGTCGTGGCCGTCCACGCGCTCCCCCGCGATCGCCACGAACAGCCCGCCGGGGACAGGGTCGCGGTCGTCGCGGAACGCGGCCCCGGTGACCAGCACCGAGGGGTCACCGGAGACCTCCCCGCCGAGGACGCCGGCGATCTCCTCGATGCTCATCGCGATCACGCGAGCGCCGCCAGCTCGTCGCGCACCACGTCGCGGTCGTCGAACGGGTGGACGACACCCGCGACCTCCTGGCCGGTCTCATGACCCTTGCCCGCCACCAGCACGACGTCGCCGGCCCGCGCTCGGGACAGGGCCTCGCGGATGGCCGCGCGCCGGTCCCCCACCTCCAGCACCTCGGCGCTGCCCTCCCGCGTGCCGTCGAGCACGGCGGCCCGGATCGCGGCCGGGTCCTCGCCACGCGGGTTGTCGTCGGTGACCAGCAGGACGTCGGCCGCCGACGCCGCGATGGCGCCCATCAGTGGCCGCTTGCCCGGGTCGCGCTCGCCACCCGCGCCGAGCACGACGATCACCCGGCCGTCGGTCAGCGGGCGCAGGGCCGCGATCGCCGCGGCCACCGCGTCGGGCTTGTGGGCGTAGTCCACGACGACCGTGAAGTCCTGGCCGGCGTCGACGAGCTCGAGACGGCCCGGTACGCCGCCGCCCTCGGCCATGGCCTCGGCCACCGTCGGCAGGTCGTAGCCCAGCAGGGCACAGCCGGCCAGGGCCGCCAGCGCGTTGGCCACGTTGAAGCCGCCCGGCAGCGGGCAGCCGGCCCGCACGCTCAGGCCGTCCGGTCCCTCGACGGTGAACCGGGTGCCGTCGGGGGCGGCGTCCAGGTCGACCGCGCGCCAGTCGGCGGCGCCACCGGTCGCGGAGAAGGTCTGCAGCGGGACGCCGCCGCGGGCGAGCAGCCGCCGCCCGTGCTCGTCGTCGGCGTTCACCAGCCCGCGCCGGCAGCGCTCGGGGGTGAACAGCGTCGCCTTCGCCTGGAAGTACTCCTCCTCGTCGGCGTGGAAGTCGAGGTGGTCGCGACCGAGGTTCGTGAACACCGCCACGTCGAACCGCACCCCGTCGACCCGCCCCTGGACGAGGGCGTGGCTGGAGACCTCCATCGCACACGCCTCGACCGCCCGCTCGCGCATCATCGCGAAGAGGGCGTGCAGCTCGGGCGCCTCCGGCGTGGTGAGCTGGCTCTTGATCTCCTCGCCACCGTATGCGGGTGCCGACCGTGCCCACCACGGCCGCCGGGACGCCCGCCCTCTGCAGCGCGCTCTCGGCCAGCCGGGTGGTCGTGGTCTTGCCCTGGGTGCCGGTGACGCCGAGGAGTCGCATCGAGGTGGCGGGGTCGCCGTACAGGTACGCCGCGAAGCGGCCCAGCAGAGCCCGCGGGAGCCCGACCTCGAGCACCGGGAGCCCGTCGGGCACCCGGCCCGCGCCCTCGGAGTCGGTGAGGACCGCGACGGCTCCCGCGTCCGCAGCCGCGTCGGCGTAGTCGATGCCGTGGGCCCGGCTGCCGGGCAGCGCGGCGTACACGTCGCCGGGCTCCACCCGCTGCGAGGCCAGCGTCACGCCGGTCGCGTCGGCCGAGAGGTCGCCGCGGGTGCGGGTGGTCGGATCCGCGGTCGCCAACCAGCCGGCCAGCTCCGAGAGCGGGCGGCGGGGCGGGTGCTCGGGGCGGCCACTCATCGACTGCGAGGCTACTGCCCGCCAGCCGCCTGGCCGGGCCTCCACGTGGTGGGGACGTGGGAGGGGGCGGTGCCCGTCGGCGGGACGCCGTAGCGGCGCAGCGCGTAGCTCATGATCTTCGCGAACGCCGGCCCCCCGACCGAGCCGCCACCGCCGCCGTTGCGCGGGTTCTGCACCACGACGTAGACGGTGAAGCGCGGGTTGTCGGCCGGCGCGAACCCGGCGAAGGAGACGGTGAAGGTGCCGTTGTAGCAACCGCAGAGGGGGCCGACGCGCTGGGCGGTACCGGTCTTGCCGGCGACCCGGTAGCCCGGGATCTGCGCGGCCGGGGCGACCCCGACGTCGGGGTCGACCACTCGCTCCATCATCAGCGACATCTGGTGGGCCGCCCGCTTGCTGACCACCCGCTCCTCGGTCGCGGTGTCGGTGCCGACCTTCAGGCCGTCGTTGGTGACCGCAGTCCCGCGGATGAGGCTCGGCGAGACCCGGACGCCGCCGTTGGCGACCGTGTTGACCGCGGCCGCCATCTGGAGCGCGTTGACCGACAGCGACTGCCCGAAGGCGATGCGGTCCTGCGTCATCGAGGTCCAGATGCTCGGGTCCGGCAGGATCCCCTGGGTCTCACCGGCGACCCCGACGTCGGTCTTCTGGCCGAGGCCGAACTTCGTCAGGTAGTCACGCAGCTGGCCGGTCTCGAAGTTGCGGGACGCGAGCACCGTGCCGATGTTGGAGGACTGGGCGATCACGCCGGCCAGCGTCATGTGCAGGGTGCCGTGGCCGAACCAGTCGTGGATGACCCGGTCGCCGCTGGGCAGGCTCGGCGGCACCGTGACCCGGGTGCGCATCGTGGCCTTGCCGGCGTCGATGAGGGCGCTGAGCGTGAGGACCTTCTCCACCGAGCCGGGCTCGTAGACGTCGGTCATCGCGCGGGAGACCCGGTTGTTGCTGGGCGCGGCCTGCGGGTTCTCCGCGTCGAACGTCGGGTCGTCACCGAGCGCGAGGACCTCGCCGGTCTTGGTGTCCATGACGACCGCGAACGCCGAGTCCGCACGGGCGTCCTCGCGGGTCTGCCGCAGCACGCGCTGCACGTACCACTGGAGGTCGAGGTCGATGGTGGTGTTCAGGTCCTGACCGTTGACCGGCGGCTTGATCGTGGCGTTCCCGAGCGGGATGCGGTTGCCGTCGCCGACGGCGTACCGCTCGGACCCGTCCGTGCCGGCGAGCTGCTTGTCGAAGGTCACCTCGAAGCCGGCCAGCGGCTCGTCGATCCCCATGAAGCCGACGAGGTTCGCCGCGACGTCGCCCGCCGGGTAGTCGCGCACCGGGTCGTGACGGGTGTCCAGGCCCTCGTAGCCGGCCGCCTTGGCCGCGGCCACCACGGACTCGGCCTTGCTGGCCGGGACGCGACGCGCGATGTAGGCGAACTGCTTGTCCTTCAGGCGCAGCGCCTTGAGGGTCTCGAAGTAGTCGACGTCGAGCCGTGACGCCAGGAACTTCGCGAGCTCGGGAGCCTTGGCCCGCGTCATCTCCGGGTTCGCCACCACCATCTCGCCGTCGACGGAGTCGGCCAGCGGCTTGCCGTTGCGGTCGAGGATGTCGCCCCGCTCGGCCGGGAGCTCGAGGGTGACGGTGCCCTCGGCGGCCGCCATCGCGGCGTACGCCTGCGGGTCCACGCCCTGCAGCTGCACCAGGCGGGCCCCGAAGATCGACAGCACCATCGCGATCACGATGAAGCCGAAGCGGAGCCTCAGCTGCGGTGAGCCGCGCAGGCCACCTCGAGGGTTGTTGCCTCGGGTTCGGGAGACCGGACGAGAGACCTTGCTGGGCATCAGGGAAGGTCTCCTCAGCCGTTGCCGTGGTTGCGGTTCTTGTTCTTACCCCGGCCGTGGTGCTCGGTCGTGACGGGCTCGCCGACGACGGTGACGACGTTCGGCGGCGGGTCGAGGACGGCCGGCTTCTTCGGCGCCTGCGGGAGGAGGCGGAGCGGGTTCTCGCGGGTGGCCGCCACGGGAGTGCCGAGCACCTTGCCGTCGGAGAGACGGAGGAAGGCGGGCGTCGCCGGGATCACCATGCCCATGCCCTGCGCCTCGCGGGCGACGCGCTGCGGGTTGCGGAGCTGGTCGAGCTCCATCTGCAGGGTCTCCTTGCGAGCCTCGAGCGTGGAGGCCTGCCGCTCCATCGAGGTGGCGGTGAAGGCCGCCTGCTGCATCGAGGTGTTGAACATGAGGAGCCCGATCACGCCCGCCAGCAGCGCGAACGACACCAGCATCACGAACGGCACCGGGCTGGTGCGCGTGCGGGCCCGCGGGACGACGGTGAGCCGTGCCCGTTCGAGCGCGGCGCCGGCCAGGCCGGACACGCGACCCTGGGTGCCGGCCCGGAGCCGGCCGGACCTGATCTGGAAGGCGGGACTGCTCATCGGCTGGTCATCTCTGGTGCGACTCCTGCGCTCGGGGAAGAAGGGGTGAGTCGTTCGAGGGCGCGCAGCCGGACGCTGGCGGCGCGGGGGTTGTGGTCGACCTCGGCCGCGTCGGCCTTCTCCGCGCCGCGGGTGACCAGGCGGAAGGTCGGCTCGTGGCCGGCCGGCACGAAGGGCAGGTCCTCGGGCACGTCGGTCGCCACCGCGTCGGCGAAGGCCCGCTTCACCAGGCGGTCCTCCAGGGAGTGGTAGGCCTCCACGACCACCCGCCCCCCGAAGGCGATCGCGTCGATGGCGGCCGGGAGGGCGCGGCGCAGGACGGCCAGCTCCTCGTTGACCTCCATGCGCAGGGCCTGGAAGGTGCGCTTGGCCGGGTGGCCGCCGGTACGCCGGGCGGGCGCCGGGATGACGTCGTACAGGAGCTCGACGAGCCGGGCGGAGGTGGTGAACGGCAGGGTCTCGCGGGTGCGGACGACGGCGTTGGCGATCTGGCGCGCGAACTTCTCCTCGCCGAACTCGCGGAGCACGCGGGCCAGGTCCGGGGCCGAGTACGTGTTGAGGACGTCGGCGGCGGTGAGCCCACTCGTGCCGTCCATCCGCATGTCGAGCGGGGCGTCCTCGCGGTAGGCGAAGCCGCGCTCGAGGACGTCGAGCTGGAGGGAGGAGACGCCGAGGTCGAAGAGCACGGCGTCGACGGCGGCGAGGCCGAGGTCGTCGAGGACGTCGGGGATCTCGTCGTAGACGGCGTGGACGCCGGTGAAGCGGGCGCCGTACACCGCCAGCCGCTCGCCGGCCAGGGCCAGCGCCTGGGTGTCGCGGTCGATGCCGATGACCCGGGCCAGCTCGCAGCGCTGGAGGACCGCCTCGGTGTGACCGCCCATGCCGAGGGTCGCGTCCACGAGGACGGCGCCCTCGTGGTCGAGGGCAGGGGCCAGGAGAGCCACGACCCGGTCGAGGAGCACCGGGACGTGGGCAAAATCGCTCATCTCGCGGTCAGCGTCCCCAGTGGGCGAGCAGGACGAGGGCTGCGGCGAGGGTCACCGAAGTAGCCGCGGAGAACGCCATCAGGGCCACGGCCTCGCGGGCCTGGTGCCGCACTCGCGTGGGCGGCTGCGTCACCGGCGTGATGCTCATGAGTTCGACCCTCGTGTTGGTGGAGCGGCTGGCGGAGCCCAGGTGGTGTTTGGTGGAGCGGGATCGTCCGGCCAGGCCCCCGCCCGCTGGGACGCGGATCGGGAAGATCACCGCCTGGGGCCGGGGAAGGTGTCCCAGGAGGTGGGCGCCAGCGGGCTGAGACCTCGCCGGACGATCGCTGTTCTGATGTGTGGAGCGGGGTGGAGCGGGGTGGCGCCGGCCTAGAGGCCGGGGAAGACCTCTTCGCTGATGTCGGCGAACGTGTCCTGGTTCTGGGTGTTGAAGGACTCCCACCGCTCGGGGTCCCAGATCTCGATGCGGTTGATCACGCCGATGACCGTCACGTCCTTGGTGAGCGCGGCGTACTCCCGCTGCATCGGGGTGATGGTGATCCGGCCCTGCTTGTCGGGGGTGTCCTGGTTGGCGTTGGCGCCGAGGAACCGCCCGTAGTCCCGCGCGCCCTTGTGGGTGATCGGGGCGGCCTGCACCCGGGCGGCGACCTCGGCGAAGTCGGCGAGCTTGTAGACGGTGAGGCAGCGCTCCTGCCCCGTCGTCACCACCAGGCCCGCCATCAGTTCCTCCCTGAACTTCGCGGGGAGGAACAGGCGGCCCTTGTCGTCGATCTTGGGTGTGTAGGTGCCCAGGAACATCCCGAACCCCCCACTTTCCCTCCGCCGTCCTCCACTTTGCGCCACTGTACTCCACTTCACTCCACCGTCAACCACATTCGACCCACATCGCCCCCCTTTCCGTAGGGCCCGTGCGGAGGGGCTTCGGGCAGCACCGAAGTCCGGTCCCGGGAATGGAGGGGTCGGTTAGGCTCGCAACGACGTGCGGCCGGTGGCGGGAATCCGCAACCAAACCGTGATGGCAGGAGTCAGAGGCACCTAGGGGTTCGGCGCGTAGGTTTCTTCCAGCGCCCCACCCGATGGAACCGGTGGGGCGAACGTGTCCTCAACGCTTGAACTGGGAAAGGGACAGCACGTGGAAGCCACGGAGACCGCGCGCGGAGGCGCCGATCTGGAGACCCTGACCCGGGTCGTGGAGCGGGTCCGCTCCAACATCAAGCGGGTGATCGAGGGCAAGCCCGACGTCATCAGCAGCGTGCTCATCGGCCTGCTGGCCGAGGGCCACATCCTCATGGAGGACGTGCCCGGCGTCGGCAAGACCATGCTCAGCAAGTCGTTGGCCCGCAGCATCGAGTGCACGGTGCGGCGCATCCAGTTCACGCCCGACCTGCTGCCCTCGGACGTCACGGGTGTCTCGATCTTCAACCAGAACACCCGCGAGTTCGAGTTCCGGCCCGGCGGCGTCTTCGCCAACATCGTGATCGGCGACGAGATCAACCGCGCCTCGCCCAAGACCCAGTCCGCGCTGCTGGAGTGCATGGAGGAGCACCAGGTCACCATCGACAACGCGACCTACCACCTCGAGTCGCCCTTCATGGTCATCGCGACCCAGAACCCCATCGAGATGGAGGGCACCTACGCCCTGCCCGAGGCCCAGCGGGACCGCTTCATGCTGCGGCTCTCGATCGGCTACCCGGTCGAGGCGTCCGAGATCGCGATGCTCGACAGCCACACCCAGTCCAACCCGCTCGACGACCTCGAGCCGGTCACCGACGCCGCCGAGATCCGCAAGCTGGTCGGGATCGTCAACCAGATCTACGTCTCCGACGCCGTGCACCGGTACGCCGTGGCGCTGGCGGCGGCCACCCGGCGCTCGGAGGAGCTGACCCTGGGCGCCTCCCCGCGCGCCACGCTGCACCTGGTCCGGGCGGCCAAGGCCAGCGCGGCGATGAGCGGCCGCGACTACGTGCTCCCCGACGACCTGCGGGTGCTCGCGCGCCCGGTCCTGGCCCACCGTCTGCTGCCGAGCGTCGAGGCGTCGATGAGCGGCCGCAACACCGGCTCGATCCTCGACGGCATCGTCGCCCAGGTCCCGGTGCCCGAGGGCACCAGATAGCGATCTCGGGTCGTGAGGCACTGTGCGTGAGGCGCTGAGCGGGCTGACCGTCCGAGGACGGGCGTTCGTGGCCGCGGGGATCACCGCCATCGTGTGTGCGGTGCTGCTCGGCCAGGACGCGCTGACCCGCGTCGGCGTGCTGGTGCTGGCGCTGCCGCTGGTGACGGCGTGGGTGCTGGGGCGCAGCCGCTACCGGCTCGCGCTGGTTCGCACGCTCTCCCCGCAGATCGTGGCCGCCGGCCAGCCCGCGCGGCTCAACCTGACGCTCACCAACGAGGGCAAGACCCCGAGCGGGGCGCTGCTGCTGGAGGACCAGGTCCCCTACGTCCTCGGCACGCGGCCGCGGTTCGTGCTCGACGGCATCGGTCAGGGCTGGCGTCGCCACGCGACGTACCAGGTCCGCTCCGACGTCCGCGGCAAGTTCGAGATCGGGCCGATGTCCGTCCGCGTCTCGGACCCCTTCGGTCTCGTCGAGCTCGGCCGGGCGTTCCACACCACGGTCTCCCTGACCGTGACGCCGCGCACCGTGCCGCTGCCCCAGATCCCGCTGGGCGGTGCCTGGACAGGCTCGGGCGACAACCGGCCGCGAGCGTTCGCCACCGGCAGCGCCGAGGACGTCACCGTGCGCGAGTACCGCCGCGGCGACGAGCTCCGCCGGGTGCACTGGCGCAGCTCGGCCAAGATGGGCGAGCTGATGGTCCGGCGCGAGGAGCAGCCCTGGCAGTCGCGTGCCACCCTCTTCCTGGACAACCGGCTGCGCGCCCACCGGGGCCAGGGCATCGCGTCCTCGCTCGAGGCCGCCGTCTCGGCCGCCGCGTCCATCGCGGTGCACCTGAGCCAGCGTGGCTTCATGGTGCGCTTCGTGACCGCGGCCGGCGAGGACCCCAGCAACGCCTGGCACTACCGCGACGCCGACCTCAACACCGCACCGCTGCTCGAGGCGCTGGCCGTGGTGCAGCCGATCCAGCAGCCGCGCATCGACACCGGCTGGCTGGCGGAGGCCTCGCAGGGTGGGCTGATCGTCGCGGTGGTCGGCGGCCTCGAGGACCACGACCAGCCGGTGCTCCGCCGGATGCACCACCACTCGGCGGCCAGCCTGGCGCTGGCCCTCGACGTGGACGCCTGGACCGGGACCGTGCGCCGCACGAACGGCGGCGCGACCGCGACGTTGGCCCAACAGGGCTGGCGGGCCGTGCGGCTGAGCCCGCGCGACCGACTGGAGACCGTGTGGCAGGAGCTCGGCCGGACCGCCCGGTCGATCCCCCGCGACGAGCTACGAGGCGAGGCTGTGAACTCGTGACGTCGTCGACGTACTCCTACCGGCGCCCGAACCGGCTGCGGGGTGGCCTCCGCGACGCGCTGGTGCTGTCCGGCGTCGCGGCCGCGACCACCTGGTTCGCGCTGCTCTCGTGGAAGGGGTTCGCCCTCAACTGGGGCGGCTTCATGGGTCCGCTGGTCGTGGTGGCCATCGTGGTGGCCGCCAGCGGCGGGCTGCTGCGCTGGCTCCGGGTCCCCGGGCCGCTCGTGGTGCTCGCGCAGGTCGCGATCGTGGGCGTGGTGGTCTGCCTCCAGCTCACCGGTGCGCCGCTGCCGCTCGGTGACAGCTGGACGCAGCTCCACCAGGTCTTCAGCGACGCGTCGGCCTCCGCGCAGGCCTACCGCGCACCGGTGCCCCGCGGCGTACCGCCGATCGACCCGCTCCTCATCTCCGGCGGCGCCGCGTGCCTGCTGCTCGTCGACATCGCGGTCGGCACGCTGCGACGGGTGCCCCTGGCGGGACTGCCGCTGCTGACGATCTACAGCGTGCCCGTCAGCCTCCTCGGCGGCGGCGTCTCCCTCATCGTCTTCACGGTCACGACCATCGGCTTTCTGCTGATGCTCTTCCTGCAGGAGAGCCGCCAGATCGCCCGGTGGGGCCGGCCCCTCGGTCAGGACGTCACCAGCGACCCGAGCGGCTTCGGGGTGAGCAACGGTGCGCTGCGCTCCTCGGCGGGCGCGATCGGCGGCGTCGCCACGGCGTTGGCCATCGTCGTCCCCCTCTTCGTGCCGACGTTCGGGCTGAGCCTGTTCAGCAACGGCTTCGGCCCCGGTGGCGGCGACCAGGTCAAGATCGTGAACCCGATGACCGACCTGAAGCGCGACCTCGACCGGGGTCGCGACATCGACATGATCACGGTGGTCACCCAGGACCCCGACCCGTCGTACCTGCGCATCGCCGTGCTCAACCGCTTCTCCGACAACGAGTGGACGTCGGGCAACCGCAAGGCCCCGACGGACCAGCGCGCCTTCGGCGAGATGCCGGCCATCACGGGGTTGGCCGACGACGTGCCGCGCACGGACTACGACTACGACGTCTCGATCGGGCAGGCCTTCGAGTCCACGTGGCTGCCGACCCAGGCGCCGATCTCGCGCATCAACGCGGCCGGCGACTGGCGCTACGACGTCAACACGATGGACTTCATGTCCTTCGACCAGGAGCACACGAACGCCCAGGGCGAGCACTACACGATGACGGCCGTGAAGCCGAAGCTCGACCCCGACGAGCTCAACTCGGCGACGTCCTCCACGGCCCTGGCCGGCACCGAGTTCACCGACCTGCCGGACGGGCTGCCGGACATCGTGACGCAGGAGGCGCTGGCCCAGACCGCGGACTACACCACGAAGTACGAGAAGGCGGTCGCGCTCCAGAACTGGTTCCGCGACAACTTCAAGTACTCGCTGGCCACCTCGTCCGGCAACGGCACCGACGCCCTGGAGGCGTTCCTCACCGAGGGCAACGGCGGCCGCACGGGGTACTGCGAGCAGTTCGCCTCGGCGATGGCCGTGATGGCGCGCGCCCTCAACATCCCCGCGCGGGTGGCGGTCGGGTTCCTCGAGCCGCAGCGGATCGGCAAGGACACCTACGTCTACAGCGCCTGGGACATGCACGCGTGGCCCGAGCTGTACTTCCCGGGCGCCGGGTGGGTGCGGTTCGAGCCGACGCCGCCGACCCGCCCCGGCGGCACGACCGCCCCCGACTACACCAACATCGACCTCACGCGGAACCCGATCGACGACCTGCCCAGCTCCGGCACCACGACGAACGACATCGAGAACCGGCAGCCGATCGACCCCAAGGAGAAGAACCCGCAGGACCAGGCGTCGTCCTCCGACTCGAGCGGGTTCAGCCTCCCGTGGCGCGGCCTGGTGATCGGCCTGGCCGTGCTGGCCATCCTCGTCGCGCTGCTGCTGGTCCCGCGGCTCGTCCGTCGCCGCCGGCGCGAGTCGCGTCTGGTCGACGGCCCCGAGCCGATCTGGATCGAGCTGCGCGACACCGTCGTCGACCTCGGCCTGACCTGGCCCCTCGGCCGGTCACCGCGGGAGACCGGCTCCTACCTCGTCCACTACTTCGGGCGACCACCCGGCGAGGACACCGCGTCGCGACCGCGCCACGGGGTCGACGTCTCGCCCGAGGCCGAGACCGCCCTCGACCGGATCGTGGGCACCATCGAGCACGCGCGGTACGCCCCGCCCGGCCGCGAGCAGTCCGCGATCCTCAAGGCCGACGCCGAGACGGTGATCCTGGCGCTGGTCGGCGGAGTGTCCGTCCGCGCCCGTCGCCGGGCCGAGTGGTTCCCCCGCTCCCTCGTCGCCGCCCGCCGCCGCCCGACCAGCTCCTCGGCCCCCACCGACGACACCCGGTACGGCGGCGTCATCGACCACGTCGGCTAGCTCCATTTGCGCCTCCGCTGCGCTTCGGCGCGTGTCCGCCGCGGCGCAACATCGCGTCCTTCGCTCCTCCGCGCGTGCACGCGCACACGTTCTCCATGCGCTGGACCGACTACGGCGCGCACCCGCGCTCCGATCGCTGCAGGCCACGATGGCCGCGGCGGACGGGAGATCTAAAACCCGTTGTCCTCGCGGCGGCGGCGCCAGCGCTCTTCCATGCGCTCCATGAAGGAGCCGTTCTTCGGGGAGTGGCTGCGCTGGCGGCGGGGGCGGCTGGTGCGGCCGCCCTCGATGACGGTGAAGCCGCCGCGGCTCGTGGAGCCGGTGGGGTGGGCGGCTTCGCCGCCGCTCACGCCGCGCTGGCCACGCAGCACGGTCAGCCCGATGGTGGCCGAGACCAGCATGATCACGAAGCCGAGGATCCCGACGACGGGCACTTCCGCGATGGCCCCGGTCATCAACAGGACCACGCCACCGACGAAGACGACGCCGGCGAGGATCGCCTTGCGTCGAGCCGACTGCCGCAGGGTGGTGCCGCGCAGGGTCGAGGCGAACTTGGGGTCCTCCTCGACGAGGGCGCGCTCCATCTGCTCGAGCAGTCGCAGCTCTTCCTCGGAGAGCGGCACGGTTGCCTCCTGATGGCGCCGTTGGCCCGTCGGTGTCCCGCCTGGATGTGGCCTGTTCCCGTCAGTCTAGGCAGGGGTGTGGGCGTTCGGTAGCGGGCTGACGAAATTGTGTCCTGCTCTCATTCTTCGGGGTGGGCGGGGGGCCCAGTGATGTCCCAGTGATGTTCCAGTGATGTTCCAGTGATGTGCAGGTGATCGTCAGGTGAGCAGGCTGGCGGGCCGGACGACGTCGTCCCCGAACCGGTACCGCGCCTGGTCCACCGCCCGGTCGGCGTCGCGCCACCCGTGCTCGCGCTCCCCCAGCACCAGCTGGCGGTGCACGGTCTCTCGGGGCACCAGTCCCTCCACCCGGACCCCCACCAGCCGGATCCGGGCACGCTGGAGCGCGAGGGCGTCGTACAGGCGGACGGCGGTGCGGTGCACCTCGTGGGTGGTGTCGGTCGCCTCGGGGATCGTCTTGGAGCGGGTGATGGTCGTGAAGTCGGCGAACCGGACGGTGATCGTCACCGTGCGGCCGGCCACGCCGGCCGTGCGCATCCGGCGGGTGACCCGGCCGGTGAGCTTGAGCAGCTCGCGGGTGATCACGTCGCGGTCGTCGGTGTCGCGACCGAAGGTCTCGTTGGCGCCCATGGACTTCTCGGGGTCGTCGGCGGTGCTGCGCGGGGTGAGCTCGCGGCGGTCGGTGCCCCAGGCGAGCTCGTGGAGGTGGGTGCCGAGCCCGTCGCCGACCGCCCGCTGGAGGGTCGCCAGCGGCGTGTGCGCGACGTCGCCGACGGTGCGCAGCCCGAAGCGCTGGAGCAGGTCGCGGGTCTTCTCCCCCACGCCCCACAGCTCGCCGACCTCCATCGGGTGCAGGAAGGAGGTGATGGCCTCCGGAGGGACGACGACCACGCCGTCGGGCTTGGCGCGCTTGCCGGCCAGCTTGGCCACCGACACCGTCGCGGCCACGCCGACCGAGCAGGTGATGCCCTGCTCGTCGAACACCATCGCCCGCAGCCGCTCGGCGATCTCCAGCGGCGTGCCGAGCCGCAGGGCCGAGCCGCGGACGTCGAGGAAGGCCTCGTCCAGGGAGACCGCCTCGACCAGCGGCGTGATCCGGCGGAAGGTCTCCATCACCGCCTTGGACACGGTGATGAACTCGTCGTAGTCGGGCGAGACCACCACCGCCTGCGGGCACAGCCGGCGGGCGCGGGTGCCGGGCATGCCGGACCGGACGCCGTACTCGCGGGCGAGGTAGTTGGCCGACAGCACCACCCCCCGCCCGCCGCCGCCCACGATGACCGGCACCTGCCACAGCCAGGGCTTCTCGCGGACGGCCACCGACGCGTAGAAGGCGTCCATGTCGACGTGCAGGATCGGGCACCTGGCAGACGCGTCAGCGAGACGGCCGTGGTCGGGGTTCAAGCCGACCCTCCACGATCACCGTTCGCATGCCGCTGACGGACGCGTGGCCGGGGTCGCCCACGCGGCGCAAGCCACGCTCCCCCGCTTCGCTCCTCCGCTGCGTTTGCGCCGAGTGTGCTCCTCGTCATCGCTCCGCGATGACCGCGAGCAGGTGCACCTGGGTGGCGAGGGGGAGGTATTCGGGGCGGTCGGCGACCGCACGCTCGAGGTCGACCAGCCCGGCGGCGCCGCCGGGCTCGAGGTCGAGCAGCGAGCCGGGGACCAGGTCGGCGAAGACCCGGACCGCGTGGGTGGCCTCGACGGTGAAGCCGGCGTCGGCGAGCAGCGCGGTGACCTCGCCGGCGGTGTAGCGGCGACCCCGGCCACCGGCGCCTGATCGATGACCGGGATCATCGAGGAGAGCCCGGGCCTGCTGGAAGTGGCCGGCCATCGCCCGAGCCACCACGGCGGCGTGGCGCTGGGCGACGAGCAGGCTGAGCAGTCCGCCGTCGCGGAGCACGCCGGCGATGGTGCGCAGCGCGGCGGCGGGGTCGGGCACCACCTCGAGCACGCCGTGGCAGAGCACCACGTCGGCCGCGCCGGGAGGTACGTGGGTGTCGAGGTCGGTGAGGTCGCCCTGGAGCCCGGTGACCAGATCGGCGACGCCGGCCTCGTCGGCGCGCCGGCCGAGCGCCGCGAGCGCGTCCGGACTCGGGTCGACGACGGTGACGGCGTGCCCCTGCTGGGCGAGCCGGACCGCGAACCCGCCGGTGCCGCCGCCGATGTCGACGACGCCGGCTCCCGGCTGGAGCCGGGCCGCGACGGCGTCCCAGACCACGCCGGTCCGGACGCTGCTGCGCCGCTCGCTGGTCGACATGGCGCCCAGCCTAGGGCCAGGAAAAGAGTGGTCATCCGGGGCTTCCGGGACTGCGGTGCCACAGCTTGCGGGCGACGGCCTTGACGTCCTCGCCGGACGGCTTGACGTCGGCGTAGGGAGACATCTGGAAGCCGCTGGAGTGCACCAGCACCCGTGCCCGCACGGGCTTGGGGCCGTCACCCGTGGCGCCTTGCTCGACGCCGACCTCGGCGTAGCCCTCCGGCACGCGGGCGAGGTGCTCGTGGACGGCGTCCATCCCCAGCCCCCGCCAGATCGCGTGCAGCTCGGGCAGCTCCCAGGCGCCGGTGGCGCGCAGGGAGACGCCGCGCCGGCCGGTACGCCGGAGCTCACCGCGGACGACCAGCAGCCAGGAGCCGAACACGGTGGCGGCGTAGGGCCCCTGGGCGTCCTCGAAGAACGTGGCGTCGACGGGGCCGGTGCCGTCGTCGAGGGTGAGGAACACGACCCGACGGCCGGAGCGGATCGGCGGGGTCTGGGTGGCGACCTTGACCCCGGCGACCAGCAGCTCGGCCTTGCTGCGGCGCTGGAGCAGGTCCTTGCTGCGGGTGGTGCCGAGGGCGTCGAGGAACTCGGTGTAGGTGTCCATGACGTGCCGGCTGACGTCGAGGCCGAGGATCTCCAGCTCGGCCCGCATCCGGTCCTCCGGCGTCATCTCCGGCAGCCCGGTGACGGTCTCCTGCGGCTCGTCCCCGAGGGAGAACGCCAGCTGGACCGAGTCGACCGGCCGCGGTGCCCGGGTGTCCTGGGCCTGGGCGGACGCGCGCGCCCAGACGCCCTGCTCGGCGAGCGGGTGCCGCTCGGGCAGGGTCTCGGCCTCCTGCTCGCGGGCGTGCGGGTCGGTGCTGTTGCGGCGGGCGGCGGCCGCGGCGCGGTGGGCGGCCGGGGTGAGCTGGTTGGCGGAGGCCAGCCCGCGACCGCGCAGGCTGCGACCCTGCGCGCGGTCCAGCGCCCGGGCGTGCCGGTCGAGCTGGGCGACCTGGAGCAGCAGGTCGCGGCGGGTGATCCGGCCTCGCCGCCGCACCCCCTCGGCGCCGCCCGATGAGCTGTCCGGTGCCCCGATGTCGTAGAGGGAGTCGAAGCCGCCCGCCAGCACCAGCCGCTCCACGATCGGCCGGGACACCTGGGCGCGGTGCCAGAAGTCGGTGAGCGAGCCGTAGGGCTGGCCCTCGGAACGACCGGCCACGATCCGGTCGACCTCGCCCTCGTTGATGCCCTTCACCTCGGCCAGCGCCAGCCGGATCCCCCAGGCGGTGCCGTCGGGGACGCCGGACTCGGGGATCGGCGGCGGCATCGTGACGACCGGGCTCTCGGGATCGAGCCACTCCGCGACGTACTCCTTCTCCGAGGCGTTGACGTCCAGCCCGAGCACGCTGATCCCGCACTGACGGGCGTCGTCGAGGATCAGCCGCTTGGGGTACATGCCGGGGTCGTGGGTGAGCACGCCGGCCAGGAAGTGCGCCGGCCAGTGCGCCTTCAGCCACGCGGACTGGTAGGTCGGCAGCGCGAACGCCGCGGCGTGCGCCTTGCAGAACCCGAACGACGCGAAGGCCTCGAGGATCTTCCAGATGCCCTCCACGACGCGCCGGTCGTAGCCGCGGGCCAGCGCCGTGGGACAGAACCACGCCTTGGTCTCGGCCATCCCCTCGACGTCGCCGAGCGCGCGGCGCCACTCGTCGGCCTCGGCGTAGTCGACGCCGGCGAACCGGGCGATGATCTCGATGACGTGCTCGTGGAAGACCACCACGCCGTGGGTGCTCCTCGAGGATCGGGCGCAGGTCGTCGTGGAGGTACGTCGGCTCCTTCCAGCCCTGCTTGGACTCGAGGTAGGGGGTGATCATGTCGCTCTTCACCGGCCCCGGCCGGAACAGCGAGATGTCGGCGATGATGTCGTCGAAGCTGTCGAGGCCGGACTTGCCGACCAGCTCGCGCTGGCCGGGCGACTCGATCTGGAAGACCCCGAGGGTCTTGGCCGCCGAGATCATCCGGAAGGTGTCGTCGTCCTCGAACGGCACCTGCGCCCGGTCGTCGAGGTCGATGTCGTGGCCGGTGGTGTCGCGGATCAGCTCGACGGCGTGGGCCATCGAGGACTGCATGCGGATGCCGAGCACGTCGAGCTTGAGCAGGCCGAGCTCCTCGACGTCGTCCTTGTCGAACTGGCTCATCGGGAACCCCGCGAAGCTGGCCTCCACCGGCGTGCGGTCGAGCAGCGTGGTGTCCGACAGCAGCACCCCGCACGGGTGCACCGCGATGTGGCGGGGCAGCCCGTCGAGCCGCTCGACCAGCCCGAACATCAGGTCCAGCCGCTCGGCGTCGATGCCGCTGGCCCGCAGCTCGGGCAGCTCGCGCAGCGCGACCCGCGCGTCGCGGGCGCGGATGTGCGGGAACGCCTTGGCGATCGTGTCGATCTCCAGCGGCGGCATGCCGAGCGCGGCGCCGACGTCGCGCACGGCGTGCCGGACGCGGTAGGTGTCCATCATCGAGACGCACACGCACCGCTCGCCGCCGAACCGGTCGAGGACCGCCTCGTAGATCTCGGTGCGCCGCGCGGACTCCACGTCCACGTCGATGTCGGGCAGCGAGGCGCGCAGCGGCGAGAGGAACCGCTCCATCAGCAGGTGGTGCCGGATCGGGTCGATGCCGGAGACGCCGAGCAGGTAGTTGACCAGGCTGCCCGCCCCGGACCCGCGCGCCGCGCAGCGCACCCCGCGCTCGCGGATCAGGTCGGTGACGTCGGCGACGGTGAGGAAGTACGACGCGTAGCCGAGGCCGCGGACCAGCTCGAGCTCGTCGTCGAGCCGCTTCCAGATCCGCTGTCGCGGGGCCGACCCGTAGCGGTCGCCGACCGCCCCCTCGCACCGGGCGCGCAGGACCGCGTCGGCCTGCTCGGCGGCCACGTCGAGCTCGGGGAAGTGCACCTCCCCGAGCCCGAGGTCGGTGCGGGGGTCGAGGGCGCAGGACTCGGCGACGGCGCGGGTGCGGGCCAGCAGGCGAAGGGGATCCTCTCCCGCGAGCCGGGCGACCTCCTCGGCGATCTCGAGCATCTGCTTGCCGGACTTGAGGAACCCCTCGGCGTTCGCCCGATCGAGGTGGCGCCGGTCGAGGGCGACCAGCCGGCGGGAGGCGTCGAGGACGTCGATGGTCGGGGCGTCGCGGCGGTCGGCGTACCGGACGGCGTTGGTGAGGACGGTGCCGATGCCGGCGCGGCGGGCCAGGCCCGCCATCCGGGCGGCGTGCGGGGCGGAGCCGGGTCCCCACTCGCCCGTCGCTCCTGGACCCGGCCGGTGATGGGCAGGGCCGAGCCGGTGCGAGACCAGCTCGACGTGGAGGTGCCCGGCAGGGACCACCGCGCGCCAGGCCGCGAGCGCGGCCTCGGCGAGGTCGTCGCGGTGACGGGCGACGGCGGCGCCGACCTCGGAGCCGGGCCCGAGCAGCACGGTGACGTCGCCCCCGGACAGCCAGGGCGCCAGCAGGTCGAGGGTGGCGACCGGCTTGCTCCGCTCGCCGGTGAGGTGCGCGGCCGAGACCATCCGGCACACCGCCGCCCAGCCCGCCCGGCCGCCCCCGGGACCGCCGGCCGAGGCGAGCAGGGTGACCCGGGGCAGGCCGGCGCCGACCGGGTCGCGCAGCTCGCCGCCGCGGGTCGGCGTCCGGGTGCGAGAGGTCGACCGCGGGGCGGCCGCGCCACCGGGCAGCACCGGCCGGTAGGCGAGGTCGACGCCCAGCACCGGCCGGATGCCGGCGGCCCGGCAGGCCTGCGCGAACTTCACCGCGCCGTAGGTGCCGTCGCGGTCGGTCAGCGCCAGGATGTCCATCTCCTGCTCGGCGGCCCGCTCCACCAGGACGTGCGGGTGGGAGGCGCCGTGCTGGAGGGAGTAGCCGGACGCGACGCGCAGGTGGACGAAGGGGTCCACGGCGGCCGCCTAGCCGGCGCGGGTGGCGAGGACGGGCACGGGGACCGGCAGTCGGCCCTGCTGGCCACTCGACTGGCCACTCGACTGGCCATTCGACTGGGGCACGTGCGGGGCCAGCCCCAGCGACTGCTCGACCACCCCGAGGAACCGGTCGGCGTCGCGGAGCAGGTCGTCGGCCTCCCGCTCGGTGACCGCGCGGGTGGAGCCTGCCTCGGCCGCCGCGCGCTTGCCCGCGCCCGCGGCGAAGAACGTCGCCCACTCGGCCAGCTCGGGAGCCACCTCGGCGAGCAGCACCCAGGCGTTCTTCTGGCGTCGCCCGCGGGCCGGCGCCGGATGGGCACGGGCCGCGAGCAGCGCGGCGGCCGCGCGGAGCGCGGCCACGTGGGCGCAGGCGTAGCGGGTCGGCACGTCGGTGGCCGTCATCGCCTCGCTGAGGGACTCGGCCGCGCGGGCGAGGTAGGAGTGGGTGGTGGCCGGCAGGGCGTAGGGGTTCATCGCGATCACTCCCCTCAGTCCACGCAGCCGACGAGCTGCCAGGAGCCGTCGGCCCAGTCGAAGGACAGGTCGAAGACGCCGCCGTTGCTGCTGTCGCCGGCCTCCACCCGCCAGAGCTCGCGCTCGCCCAGGAGGTCACCGGTCCGGGCACCGGGTCTCGTGACAGGCGCTAGCGCGCCTTCCTCGACCAACGATGCGGGCGCGCCTTCCTCGACCAACGATGCGGGCGCGCCTTCCTCGACCAACGATGCGGGCGCGCCTTCCTCGACCAGCGGTCCGTCGTCGGTGCCGATCACCGCCCGGGCGCCGGCGGACTGCCACCACGCGCCGGTCTCCACCCAGTGGGCCAGCACCGCCCGGACCTTCCACAGCTTGCCCCGCCACAGGAACTGCGCCGGCCCTTCGAGACCCAGGTCGTCCACTCCACCCACTGGTCCCTTGCGGACCTCCACGGGGTCGTCGTACCGCCGCATCGCACACTCACCTCTCGCCGGCTTCGACCCCTGGCCGACCCGGCGGGGAGCGGGGTCGAGGTCGCCCCCGCCGGATCGGATCGAACAGGTGTTCGACTAGAGGGAACAGTACCTCGCGGCACCGACAGCCCGTCAAGGGATGGTCTCGACACGCTCGGCCGTGGCGGCCTCACGGCTCGACCACCGATCTCAGGCCGCGGTCTCGGCTTCCTCGTGGTGCACGAGCCAGGCGCCCCGGATGAAGGCGGTGGTGTCGGGGTGCATGAGCAGGGCGAGGAGGACGAGGTCGTCGAGGATGGCGAGCACGCAGATCACCACGAACAGCGCCGGCGGCCCCTCGCGGAAGGCGATGAGGCCCGCGGCGACACCGATGAGGAGGGCGACGGCGCCCAGGGAGAGGCGGGCCCATTCGTACCCCTCGCGGAAGAACACCCGCAGCACCGCCAGCAGGCCGAGCAGCACGACGAACATCACCACCACGACGGGGATGAACGCCGGCAGCGCGAGCGAGCTGGCGCGCAGCCCCTCGATCCCGCCCTCGTCGAGGATCTCCTTGGCCGCGTCGTTGCGCTGGGCCCAGGCCCGGATCAGGTCGTCCTCGAGGAAGACGGTGAGCACGGTGGCCAGCGCCATCAACGCGGCGAGGACGCCCAGGGCCCGCTGGGCGTTGACCACCGAACTCGGCCACTGCCGACCCATGACCCTCCTCTTCCTCATCCCGCCCCGATCACTAGGGTGCGGACATGTCGAGCGAACCCGCCGCGATCTCCCGGTTCCGGGACGCCCACGCCGCCCGCGGAGGCGCGGGCGAGATCGTCATCCTTCCAGAGTCCGTGCACACCGCGGCACTCGCGGCGGCCGCCCTCGGGTGCGAGGTCGGCGCGATCGCCAACAGCCTGCTCTTCGACGCCGCCGGCTCCCCCGTGCTGATCCTCACCTCGGGCTCACACCGCGTCGACACCCAGCTGGCCTCTGCCCGGATCGGCGTCGCCGGGCTCAGGCGCGCGACCCCGGAGTTCGTCCGCGAGCACACCGGCCAGGTGATCGGCGGGGTCTCCCCCATCGGCCACCCGTCACCCGTCCCGACGTACCTGGACCTCCAGCTCGGTGAGTACGACGTCGTCTGGGCGGCGGCCGGGCACCCCGCGGCCGTCTACTCCACGACGTACGACGAGCTGCTCGCGATGACGGGCGCGACCGAGATCGAGGTGGACTGACCCCCTGGACTCGCTGCCCCTCGTCTTCTCGAGCGGCTGGGCGAGCGGCGTCAACGCCTACCTCGTGGTGCTCGTCCTCGGGATCGCCGACCGGGTGAACCCGACCACGACCATCCCCGACGCCCTGCACCGCTGGGACGTGCTGGGCGTCGCGTTCTTCCTGTACGCCATGGAGTTCGTCGCCGACAAGATCCCCTACATCGACTCGACCTGGGACGCCGTCTCCACGTTCATCCGCCCCACCGCGGGTGCCGTGATCGGCGTGCTGATGGCCGGCGACGCCGACAGCCTCCAGCAGGCCACCCTCGGGGTCGTCGGCGGCGGCACCGCCCTCCTCTCGCACCTGGTGAAGGCGGGCGGCAGGCTGGCGATCAACTCCTCCCCGGAGCCGGTCACCAACATCGGCGCCAGTCTCGCCGAGGACGTCACGGTGCTGGCCCTGGTGTGGTTCGCCATCGAGCACCCGCGCGCGGCCGCAGCCATCGCCGCGGTGCTCCTCGTCCTCGGGCTGGTCATGCTGTACGTCGTGGCGAAGCTGGTCCGGCGCGGCTGGCGCCGATGGAAGGCACGTGACCCCCTCAGCCCAGTGCCGCCCGCAGGATGATCGAGACCCCCGACACGACGCAGAACACCAGCATCGCCACCCGCAGCCGGCTGCCGTCGAGCCTCCGGATCACCGGCCCCGCGGCGAAGAAGCCGACCACGAGGAACGGCACGAAGATCAGGCCCCACTGCACCTGGGTCCCCGTGAGCTCGCCGGCGATGACCAGGCCCAACAGCGACGCCACCGAGCCGAACGTGAAGAACGCCGCCAAGGTGGCCCGGATCATCGCCGGGTCCTCGTGCTGCAGCGTCATCGCGACGAAGGGACCGCCGACCGCGGCCGACGTACCGGACACCCCCGTCAGCAGGCCCGCCACGAACAGGTTGCGGGGGTTGGCGTCGAACTGCGGCGCGTACGCCGACGCGAGGGCCACCACCAGCACCAGGACCCCGACCAGCAGGGCGATCAGCCGCGGGCTGGACACCGCCACGACCCACACGCCGAGGGGCGTGAGCAGCAGCCGGCCGGCCAGGGCGGCGCGCAGGCTGACCCAGTCGACGTCGCGCCACCGGGTCACCAGGTGCAGCAGGGGCATCACGAAGCCGATCACCAGCATCGACCCGGGCATCAGCTCGGGCGCGGCCCAGATCACGAACGGCGCCGCCACCACGACGATCCCGAAGCCGACGCTGCCCTGGACCACCGCCCCCAGCAGCACCGCCCCGCCGAGCAGCAGCACGAGGCCCAACGTCGGGCCGAGCGTGGGGTCGGGCACGCGCGCGACGCTAGCGTGACCGCGTGGACCTGACCGACGCCGCGACGCGGTCGGCGCTGAGCGACCGGCTGATGCAGCGGTACGCCGGCCGGCCGGTCGTCGTCGGCCCCGGGATCCTCGCGGCCCGTACCGAGCTCGTGTCGTGGGTGCGCGAGGTGGGCGGGACCGTGCTGTGCGTCGCCTACGCCCGCGGCGCCGGACCGAAGCCGCCCGACGCCGACTGCGTCGTGGTGGACGTGGAGCCACCGCGGACCTCGAGCGTGACCGAGGAGATGCGGGTGCTGGACCACCTGGCCCGGCACCTGCCCGAGCACGCGGTCGCGGCCATCGAGGCGTTCGACCCCGAGCGACGTGCGGTGTGGGTGGGCGGACCCTTCGTGACCACCGACCGGCCGATCCTCGGCCGGCCCGTGGTGTCCGGCAGGCCCGCGGCGTACCTCGCCCTCGAGGACAAGATGATCGCCGACGGGATCTGGGACGCCGCGGGCGTCGAGCGGGCGCCGTACGAGATCGTGGCCGCCGATCCCGCGGCGCTGGACGCGGCGACGCGGCGGTGGGCCGGCCCGCTCGGCGCCGTCTGGTCCGGCGACACCCGCGACGGGTTCAACGGCGGCGGCGACTACGTGCGATGGGTGCGCGACGCGGCCGACCAGGCTCGGGCGCTGGCGTTCTTCCTCCCCCGGTGCGACCGGGTCCGCGTGATGCCGTTCCTCGACGGCGTGCCGTGCTCGATCCACGGCATGGTGCTGCCCGACGGCACCGCGGTGCTGGTGCCGGTGGAGATCTCGGTCCTGCGGGACGAGGACGCGCGCACCTTCACCTACGGCGGCCTGTCGACGTTCTGGCGGCCGCCCGAGGCCGACCGGCACGAGATGCGCGAGGCGGCGCGGCGGGTCGGCGAGCACCTGCGGGCGGCGTACGGCTATCGCGGCGCCTTCGGCGTCGACGGCGTGCTCACCGCCGACGGCTTCCGGCCCACCGAGCTCAACAGCCGCGGGTCGGCCGGCTGGACGCAGGTGACCCACCTCGACCGGCGGATGTTCGGGCTCCTCCAGGACGCGCTCGTCCTCGGCGAGGACCCCGGCGTGCGCGTCGCGGACGTCGAGGCGCTGCTGCCGCTCGTCGAGGCCGAGCCGTCGGGCCGCGCGGTGGCGCTCGCCAAGCACGTGAAGGTCGGCGACATCACCGAGGCACTGACGTGGGACGGCAGCCGCTTCGAGATCGCCGGGCCGGGCGTGGACTCCGCCAACGTGCTCGTCATGGCCGACACGCCGTCCGGGCTGTTCGCGAAGGTGGACCCGTGCGCCGCACTGCACCGTGGCGTCCGGCTCGCCCGGGTCAACCTCGCCCTCTACGAGCTGCTGGAGCGTGAGTACGGCGTGCGGTCCGGCCACCTCTCCATCGCCCCGGACCTGCGGTCGCCGCCGTGAAGCGGGTGGTCGTCGTGGGGGGTGGGTTCGGCGGCATGGCCGTCGCCGCGCGCCTGGCCAAGCTCGGGCACGCCGTGACGGTCCTCGAACGCTCGGACCGGCTCGGTGGCGCCCTGGTGCCGATCGAGCGGGACGGCTTCACGTGGGACGGCGGGCCGTCCTCGACCCTGCTGCCGGCCGTGGTGCGTGACCTCTTCCGCAAGAGCGGGCGGCCGCGTGGACCGCGAGCTCGAGCTCGTCGAGCGCGACGTGCTCCGCGAGCACCGGTTCGCCGACGGGACCTCGGTGCGACTGCCCTTCGGGTCGCGGGCCGCGCAGATGGCCGCAGTCGACGCCCTCGGCGCCGGGCTGGGGCGCCGGTGGGCCGACCACGTGCAGGCCTACGCCGGGGACTGGGAGGTGCTGCGCCGCGAGTACCTCGAGCGTCCCTGGTCGCCCGACCACCTGCCCGCCGAGCTCCGGGCGCTCTTCCGCAGCCGGGAGACGCTCGCCCGCCGGGTGCGTGTGCTCAAGGACGACCGGCTCCGCGCGATGGCCACCTACCCGGCGCAGGCCGAGGGGCACGAGCCCCGCGACGTACCCGCCTGGGCCGGCGTCACGGCGTACGTCGAGCAGCGGTTCGGCGCGTGGTCCGTCGCCGGCGGCATGGGTGCGCTCGCCGACGCGCTGGTGGCGCGGCTGGCGACGCGGAAGGTCCACGCGCGGACGTCGGTCGACGTCCTGGACCTGGTCGTCCGCGACGGGCGCGCGGTCGCGGTGTCGACCACCGACGGGCCGGTCGACGCCGACGTCGTGGTGGTCACGTGCGACCCGCGCCGGCTGCCGGCGCTGGCGAGGTACGTGGAGCGCACGATGCCCGCGATGCCCCCCGTCGTGGTGCACCTGGGCTTGGAGGGCGACGTACCGGACCTCGCGCACGAGACCGTGTTCCACGGTGCCGAGAAGGAGCCGACGATCACCGTGCGCGCCTCCGGCCCGGCCTGGACACTGCTCGGTCGCGGGCGCGTCGACGAGGACCTGGTGACCGCCCTGGTGCGCCGCGGGGTCGACGTCCGACCGGCGGTCGTGGCCCGCGTGGACCGCTCGCCGCGGGACCTGGTCGAGGCCTACGGCGGGTCGCCGTACGGCGTGCTCTGGCAGGGACGGGGCACGGTGCTGCGCCGGCTGGGACCGGCCACGCCGGTCGCGGGCGTGTACGCCGCCGGTGCGCACGCCGCCCCCGGCGCGGGGCTGCCGTACGTCGGCCTGTCGGCCGCGCTCGTCGCGCAGCTGGTCGGTCCGGCCTGACCCCCAGACCTGGACCTCAGGCCAGCGAGAACGTCACGGTCAGCGTCGTGGTGATGCTGGTCTCGCCGGGCTGGATCGCGACGGCCTTCATGTCGCGCGCGAAGCCGCCGGCCGCCTCGGCCATGGGCATGATCGGGGACGATCCACCCTCGGCCATGGCCTGCACGGCCTCGATCCGCTCGCCGGCGAGCTCGGCCAGGTGGTTGGCGCGCGCCACCGCGTCGGCGTACGCCGCCGACCGCGCCTGCTGCACGGCTCGCGTCGCGTCCCCGATCTCGAGCCCCACGCTCTCCACCTGGAGGCGGTCGCCCACGCGGCTGGCGAGCTCGCCCAGCATCGCGCCGGCCTTGTCCATGTCGGTGCAGGAGATGGCCAGGCTGTGGCGCGCCTCGAACCCCGACTGCTTGCCCTCGTTGTCGTAGGCCGGCCACAGGTTCAGCGTCGTGGACTGCACCTTGCCGCGGTCGGTGTGCTCGAGCGCCACGGTCACGATCTCGTCGGCCGCCGAGCTCGCGCCGGCCAGCGCGTCGGCGACCCCGGCCGCGCGATGGCTGGCCGCGACGCGGACGACGACGGTGTCGGGGACCTCACGGGCCGAGCCCTGCCCGGTGACGGTGACGGTGCGCATGGCGCGAGGCTAGCCGCGCCGCCGCTGGTTGAGGAGGGACGGAGTCCCGTCACGAAACAGCGAGATGACCTCGGAGCTCCCACCGGGTCTCGTGACGGGCGCCAGCGCGCCCTCCTCGACCAGCGGTGGTGGCTACACGGTGATGCGCAGGGCCTCGAAGATCTCCAGGGTCGCGCGCGAGCGGTTGAGGGTGAAGAAGTGCAGGCCGGGGGCGCCGAGGTCGAGCAGCTCCTGGCAGAGCTCGGTGGCGACCTGGACGCCGGCGCGACGGACGTCGGCGGGGTCCTCGAGCCCGTCGAAGCGGGCGGCCACCTCGTCGGGCAGCTCGGCACCGGAGAGCTCGGCCATCCGGGCGACCTGCTTGAGGTTCGTGATCGGCATGATGCCGGGGAGGATCGGGATGTCGCAGCCGAGAGCGCGCACGCGCGCGACGAGCCCGGCGTAGTCGGAGGCGCGGAAGAACAGCTGGGTCACGGCGAACTCCGCGCCGGCCTCGGCCTTGGCCACGAGCACCTGGGCGTCGGCGTCCCGGGACTCGGCCGAGGGATGGGCCTCCGGGAAGGCCGCGACGCCGATGCTGAAGTCGCCCATCTCCCGGGCGAGGGCGACCAGCTCGCTGGCGTAGGTGAGGCCGCCCGGCGTCGGCGTCCACTCGGCGCGCGGGCCCTCCTTCGGGTCCCCACGCAGGGCGAGCACGTCGCGCACGCCGGCGTCGCGGTAGGACTCGAGGATCTCGACCAGGTCCTCCCGGGTGTGCCCGACGCAGGTGAGGTGACCCATCGCGCGCAGCGAGGTCTCCCGGGCGATCCGGCCGGTGATCGCGACGGTGGTGTCGCGGGTCGTGCCGCCGGCGCCGTAGGTCACCGACACGAACGTCGGCTGGTACGGCTCGAGGTCGCGGATGGCCGACCAGAGCTGCTCGACGCCGGCCTCGTCCTTGGGCGGCATGAACTCGAACGAGATCGACCGGCCGCCCTCGCGGACGAGGCGGCCGATGCTGGGGCGCCCCTGGCTCCTGGACGCGACTCGTGGCCCGGAACCATGCCAGGAGTCTAGGGAGGTGGACGCCCCACTAGCCTCGCCCCATGACGCCGTGGGACGAGCCGGGCTTCCGCGAGCGGCTCCAGAAGACCCTCGACGACTTCCTCGACGAGATGGCCGAGCGCCTGCGCCCGCTCGGACCGGACGCTTCTCTGCTGCTCGACGAGGGCCGCCGCAGCGTGTCCGGCGGCAAGCGGTTCCGCGCGGCGTTCTGCTGGTGGGGACACCGCGCGGTCGCGGCCGACGTACCCGACGAGGACGCCCTGCTGCGCGCGTGCGCCGCCCTCGAGCTGCTGCACGCCAGCGCGCTGGTGCACGACGACTACATGGACGCCTCGGACACCCGCCGCGGACGGCCCGCCACCCACCGTGCCTTCGCGACCGCACACCGCGAGGCCGGCTGGCGCGGTGACCCCGAGCAGTACGGCGCGTCCGCGGCGATCCTGCTCGGCGACCTGCTGCTGAGCTGGTCCGATGAGCTGCTGCGCCGCTGCGGGCTGCCGGCCGACCGGGTGATGGCCGCGCTGGCCGCCTTCGACCACACGCGCAGCGAGGTGATCACCGGCCAGTTCCTCGACGTCTCGGTGCAGGCCCGCGGCACGGCGGACGTCGAGGCGGCGATGACGGTGCTGCGCTACAAGTCCGCCAAGTACTCCATCGAGCGCCCCCTCCACATCGGCGCGCTCCTCGCCGGCGCCACGCACGACCAGCTGGCCGAGCTGTCGGCGTACGGCCTGCCGCTCGGCGAGGCGTTCCAGCTCCGCGACGACCTGCTCGGGGTGTACGGCGACCCGGCCGCCACGGGCAAACCGGCCGGCGACGACCTCGTCGAGGGCAAGCGCACCGTGCTGGTCGCCCTCGCCCTGGACGCCGCCCCCGAGCCCGACGCGCGACGGCTGGACGCCGCCCTCGGCACCCGCTCTCGACGAGGCCCAGGTCGAGGACCTGCGCGCGATCATCGACGCCTCGGGCGCCCACGCCCAGCTCGAGCACGTCATCGACGACCTGGTCACCCTGTCCCTGGCCAAGCTCGACGCCTCCTCGGTCCACGAGCCCGCCCGCCAGGTACTGCGCGAGCTCGCCGCCGCCGCGACCGACCGGGCGGTCTGACGTCCGCCCGTCGGTCGAGGAGGGACGACGTCCCGTCACGAGACCTCGCGCCACTTCGGTCGAGGAGGGACGAAGTCCCGTCACGAGACCCGCGCAACCAGCACCCGTACCCCTCACCGGGTCTCGTGACAGGCGCTAGCGCGCCTTCCTCGACCACCGAACGCCGACGCCAGCGCGCCTTCCTCGACCACCGAACACCGACGCCAGCGCGCCTTCCTCGACCAGCGAACGCTCAGTCGAGCGAGGGCACGCCGGGGACGTCGGGGCCGTCGCCGCGCAGGACGACGACGAACGGGCCGCCGCGCTCGGCGTTCACCCGGCCGCCGAGCACGGAGAGGGCCACGGAGAAGGCGCGCTCGTCATCGCGGGCCAGCGGGCCCCAGCCGTCCCAGAGGAACAGCCAGCCCTCGCTGTCACCGGCGAGCACGTCGCCGAGGCCGTCGGCGAGGGCGTCGAAGTTCTGCCCGTACTCGGCCGGGAAGGCCAGCGCCTCGCCCGCGGCGCGGAGGAAGTCGGCCTTGGTGTCGCCGTGCCAGCCGTCGACGTGGGCGAAGCGCCAGCCCGCGTGCTCGACGGTGTGCCGCACGTCCTCGTCCTTGAAGTGACCGTGCCAGAGGTAGATGGCCGGGTCCTTGCGGTGGGCCAGCAGGGCCGCGAGACCGCTCATCAGAAGGCCATCGCCTGGGCGCGGCGCTTGACCTCGGCGCCACGGTTCTCGCGCAGAGCGTCGATCGGGCGGCCGGGGTAGTCGTCGTCGAGGAAGAGCCACGCGATGATCTCGCGGTCGTCGTACCCGTTGTCGTGCATCAGCGTGAGCAGACCGGGCAGGCCCTTGACGACCAACCCGTCCTGGAAGAACGCGGCCGGGACGCGCTGACCGGCGCCGGGCTCCGGGACCGCCGCGGCGAGCTCGTGCTCGCGGATCATGGTGCGGATCCTGGAGACGGGGACGCCGAGCAGCTCGGCGGCGGCGTGCCAGTCGACCCAGGTGTCGACCAGGGCGGACAGATCCATCGTCGCGAGGGGTTGCTCAGGCATGGGGACAACTCTGTCACGACCAGAGCCGGTGACCCACGCCACGCCGGGACGGCCATGATGGGGCGCCGGGTGCGCGGCTCCGTACGATGGGGGCACCGGACACTTCCCCGACCGGTGCGCAGGAGGGTCGAGTGCAGCCAGATGGGCGCGCCCACGTCGATGGGCGAGCAGGCCACGCCGTCCTCAACGACCCCCTGATCGGTCGGGTCGTCGACGGCCGCTACCGCATCGGACCGCGCATCGCCCGGGGTGGCATGGCCAGCGTCTACGAGGCCATGGACCTGCGCCTGGACCGGGTGTGCGCGGTCAAGGTCATGCACGCCGGGCTGGGCGACGACGAGGAGTTCGCCGCCCGCTTCGTGCGCGAGGCCCGCTCGGCGGCCCGGCTCGACCACCCCAACGTGGTCGCCGTCTTCGACCAGGGCGCCGACGAGGGCACGGTCTTCCTCGTCATGGAGTACGTCGCCGGCCACACCCTGCGGGACACCGTCCGCAAGGAGAGCCCGATGTCCCCGGCCCGGGCGCTGGCGCTCGTCGAGCCCGTGCTGTCCGCGCTCGCGCACGCACACCGTGCCGGCCTGATCCACCGCGACGTGAAGCCGGAGAACGTGCTCATCGCCGACGACGGCCGGGTCAAGGTCGCCGACTTCGGGCTCGCCAAGGCGGTCAGCGCCGACACCCAGCACACCGCGACCGGCGGCGTCCTCATCGGCACCGTCTCCTACCTCGCCCCCGAGCTCGTCGTCGACGGCCGCAGCGACGCCCGTGCGGACGTGTACGCGGTCGGCGTGCTCCTCTACGAGCTGCTCACCGGCACCAAGCCGCACGAGGGCGAGTCCCCGATCGCGGTGGCCTACAAGCACGTGCACGAGGACGTCCCGCCGCCGTCGCGGCTCGCGCCCGGCATCCCGGCGTACGTCGACGCGCTCGTCGCCCGCGCGACCGCCCGTGACCTCGACCAGCGCCCGGCCGACGCCGGCGTGCTGCTGCACCAGGTGCACCGGGTCGGGCAGGCGCTGCGGACCGGGGTCCGCGAGGACGAGGACCTGACCCGCGACCTGGCGCTCCGCACCCCGTGGTCGGCCGAGACCGAGCACACCGAGCCCGACCCGTTCGACGTCGACGAGTTCGCCCGCGTGGTGGCCACCGAGGTCACCGAACCGGCCGAGGCGCCCCAGCTCGTGCACCGCACCACGGCGATCGAGCGCCGGCCGGCACCTCCCCCACCGATCAAGGTCGGCCGGATCACCACCGCTCGCCGGCCTCGGCGTTCGCGCCGCGGCCCGATCCTGCTGGTGCTCGCCGTGCTGCTCGTTGCCGCAGCTGGCACCGGGGCCTGGTGGTTCGGGTGGGAGCGCTACACCTCCGCGCCCGGCGTGCTCGGCATGGCCCAGCAGCAGGCCGAGAAGCGCCTCGACGCCGCGGGCCTGGAGTACACAGTGGGCGACCCGGCGTACTCCGAGACGGTGCCGGCGGGACGCGTCCTCGGCGCCGACCCGTCGGCCGGTGCTCGCGTGCTCGACGGCGGCACCGTGACGCTGACGATCTCGCTGGGCAAGGAGCGCTACGACGTCCCCACCCTCGGCGGCCTCACCGAGGACCAGGCCCAGGACGAGCTGCTCGCCACCCACCTGGCGTTCGGCAAGGCGATCGGCCGCTGGTCGGAGACCGTGCCCGAGGGCACCGTGCTGCGCAGCGACCCCGCGACCGGCCAGACCCTGCGGCCGGGCACTGTCGTGGACCTGTTGGTGAGCAAGGGCCGCAAGCCGCTGACGGTCAAGGACTGGACCGGCTCGGCCTTCAACGACGCCCAGGAAGCCTTGCAGCGCAAGGGTTTCGAGATCACCTCGACCGAGGAGTACTCCGACAGCGTCGCCGAGGGCAACGTCATCTCGCAGTCCCCGAGCGACGGCACGCTCTTCCGCGGCGACGAGGTCTCCTTCGTCGTCTCGAAGGGGCCCGAGCTCGTCGAGGTCCCCGGCGGCCTGGTCGCCTCGGGCGTGGAGTCCGCGCAGAGCGAGCTCGAGGCGGCCGGCTTCGTCGTCGAGATCCAGCACATCGACAACTACCTCGGACTCGGCTTCGTGTACGACGTCGACCCCGGTTCCGGCACCGCGATCCCCAAGGGCTCGACGGTCACGCTCTGGCTCATCTAGGTGTCGCGGCGTACCCCGCTGCTCGCCACCCTGGCGCTGCTGGCGATCACCGCGGGCTGGGGCAGCACCTTCTTCCTCATCAAGGACCTGCTCGACCGGGTGCCGGCGCTCGACTTCCTCGGTGTCCGCTTCGCCATCGCAGCCGTCGCGCTGGTGCTGATGGCTCCGCGAGCCCTCGGGCGGCTCAGCCGCGACGCCCGGAGGCACGCCGTCGTGCTCGGGCTGCTCTACGGCTTCGGCCAGATCCTCCAGACCGTCGGGCTCGCGCACACCCCGGCGAGCGTGTCGGGCTTCATCACCGGCCTGTACGTCGTGGCCACCCCGCTGTTCGCCGCCGTCCTGCTCCGCACCCGCATCACGCCGCTCACCTGGGGCGCGGTGCTGCTCGCGCTCGTCGGCCTCGCCGTGCTGACCCTGGACGGGTTCTCGGTCGGGTACGGCGAGGCCCTCACGTTCGTGGCCGCGCTGCTCTACGCCCTCCACATCGTGGGCCTCGGTGCCTGGTCCACGCCCGGCGACGCGATGGGGCTCGCGACGCTCCAGCTGGCCGTCGTCGCAGTCGTGTGCCTGGTCGCCACCGCCCCCGGCGGGGTGGTCCTGCCGGACCGGACCTCGGACTGGCTGGCCATGCTCTACATGGCCCTGATCCCCGGCGCCCTCGCGATCGTCGGCCAGACCTGGGCGCAGGCCCACCTGCCGCCCACCCGGACCGCGATCGTGATGAGCATGGAGCCCGTGTTCGCGGCGTTCTTCGCGGTGCTGCTGGGCGGGGAGTCACTGACGGCGCGGATGCTCTTCGGCGGGGCGCTGGTCCTCACCGCGATGCTGGTCGTCGAGCTGGTGCCGCGCCGCCGGCTGGAGGGTGAGGTCACCCACCTCACGGTGTGAGCGGGTCTTGACCCCCGCGGGAATGGCTCTACATTGACGGGTTGGTAGGCCCGCGAGCCGGAGGGGAGGGCCCCGCATGACCACCTGCGCCCGGTGCGGCAGCGAGGTCGCCGACGCCGCCGCCTGCCCGCAGTGCGGCCAGAAGGTCCTGTCCCCCCAGTCGGGTGCCCAGTCGTTCGAGCAGCGCGAGGACACGTCCGTGCCGGACTGGCGCACCGAGACCGCGGAGCGGCCCGCCGTGCGGACGCCGGTCGTGCCCGCCCCGGCCACGTCCACGCCCGGTCCGCCCCGGTTCCCCCTCTACGCCGACGAGGCCGACGAGGCCGACGAGGCCGAAGGAGGGGGAGAGCGTCTCGGCGCACGTCGAGACCCCTCCGGAGCCGGCGCCGTACCTCGTGGAGGAGCCCGACGAGGACGATGAGCGCGAGGCGCCCGCCTGGCTGCCGTGGGTGATCCTCGCGCTGGTCATGGTGCTGGTCGCGGTCGGCGGCGTGTGGCTGCTGTTCTCCGGCGACGACGGGTCGGCGACCGACACCGCGCCGCCACCGACGGTGAGCTCCAAGATCGGCGCCAACCAGAGCCCGACGCCCAGGTCGAGCGCGCCGGAGACGAGTGCGTCCACCGAGCCCTCCCCCAGCGACAGCGCGGCGGCCGGCGACCCCACGGAGGTCGCCGGGCAGGCCTCGGCCCGGGCGCCGCGCACCGCGCCGCCGAACGTGGACGCCTTCGGCAACCGCACGACGTACGTCGCGGGCAACATGCTCGACGGCAGCCCCAGCACCTGCTGGCGGATGGCCGGCGACGGCACGGGGTCCTCGCTGACCTTCCGGCTGGCGGCGCCGACGACGCTGACCCGGGTCGGGCTCATCAACGGCTATGCGAAGAACGCCCTCGTCGGCGGCCGCAAGCTCGACTGGTACGCCGGGAACCGGCGCGTCCTGTCCGCCCAGTGGGTCTTCGACGACGGCACGACCCTCGACCAGCCACTGGGCTCCACCAAGCAGATGCAGACCATCGACCTCACCGCGCCGGTGACGACCTCGAGCGTGACGCTCCGGCTGGTGTCGGTCAGCCCGCCGGGGACCGGCCGGTCGGCGCGGAACTACACCGCCGTCAGCGAGGTCAGCCTGATGGGCACCCCGGCGACCTGATCAGAGGCGAGCGAGCACCTCGGCCGCGCGCCGGGCGTCGGCGGCGGAGACCCCGAGGTGGGTCACCAGCCGGACGGCCCGCGGGCCGACGGCCGAGATCAGCACACCCTGCTCGCGGGCGGCCGCGACGTACTGAGTGGCGTCCGGCCGGTCGACCACCACGATGTTGGTCTCGACGCCGGTGGGGTCGGCCCCGCAGGCGTCGGCGAGCAGCCGCGCGTGGTCGTGGTCCTCGGCCAGCCGCTCGACGTGGTGGTCGAGCGCGTGGGCGGCCGCCGCGGCCAGCACCCCGACCTGTCGCATGCCGCCGCCGAGCCGCTTGCGCCAGACCCGGGCCTCGGCGACCGCCGCCTCGGAGCCGACCATCATCGAGCCGACGGGGGCGCCGAGCCCCTTGGAGAAGCAGACGGCCAGCACGTCGACCTGCGCGCCGTACGCCGCCAGTGGCGTGCCGGTTGCGACGTGCGCGTTCCAGATGCGGGCGCCGTCGAGGTGCAGCGCGACGCCGGTGGCAGACGCCCAGGAGCGCAGCGCCTCCAGGTCGGCCAGCGCGACGACGGCGCCGCCGGCGAAGTTGTGGGTGTTCTCGACCGAGACGGCCGTGGTACGGACGAAGAACGGACCCATGTCGGGGGCGAACATCGCCGAGATCGCGGCCAGGTCGACCTGCCCGCGCGGCGAGGTCCACGTGCGCATGGTGACGCCGGCGACGGCGCCGTGCGCGCCCAGCTCGGCGCGGGCGATGTGGGCCGAGGACTCGCAGAGCACCTCCTGGCCCGGAGCGACCAGGGACCGGACAGCGAGCAGGTTGGCCAGCGACCCGGTGGGGGTGAAGAGCGCCGCCTCGTGACCGAACATCGCCGCCACCCGCTCCTGCAGCGCGTTGACGGTGGGGTCCTCGCCGTACACGTCGTCGCCCACGTCGGCCGCAGCCATCGCCGCGCGCATCGCCTCGGTGGGGCGGGTGACGGTGTCGCTGCGCAGGTCGATCACGTCGGGCACGAGCCTCATCAGACCATGCGTCCATTAGCGTTCGGCACGTGCCCTCGCTCGACGATCTCACCTGGCCGGTGACCACCGAACGGCTGTCGATCCGGCCCTCGGCTCGGGAGGACGCGGCCGCGTTCTTCGCCTACCGGCGGCTGCCGGACGTCTCGGAGTGGCTGCCTCGGCTGTCCACCGACGAGGCGGCCGTGGCCGAGCGGTTCGAGGACGACGACTTCCTCCGACGGACGCTCGTGATCGAGGTCGACGGTCGCGTCGTCGGCGACCTCTTCCTCGACCGGACCGACTGCTGGGCCCAGGCCGAGGCGCAGGACAGCGAGAACCTCCAGCAGGCCGAGATCGGCTGGGCTCTCGACCCGGCGTACCAGGGTCGCGGCCTGGCCCTGGAGGCCGTGACCGCGCTGGTCGGCCTCTGCTTCGGCGAGCTCGGGCTGCGCCGGGTCTTCGCCACCTGCTTCGCCGACAACACCGGTTCGTGGCGGCTGATGGAGAAGCTCGGGATGCGCCGCGAGGCGCACACCGTCAAGGACGCGCTGCACCGTGACCGCGGCTGGGTGGACGGGTTCACCTATGCGCTGCTCGCCGACGAGTGGGCCGCCCGGGAGTGATCCCTGACGGCCCACGCGGCGCGGAGGATCAGTGCGTCAGCCGGTCTGAGCCGTGTTGTAGTACGACTGGATGGTCGTGCCGAAGTACGGGCCGAACAGCACGTTCTTCAGGCCGGTGTAGCCGAAGCTGGTCACCGAGCTGAGCGCGCCGTTCTGGATCCAACCGCCACCCGACGACCCGCCCGTCATGTTGCAGGCCAGGCCCTGGTCCTGGCTGCCGCCGAACGTGTCGTCGGTGACGACACCGGTGCACGAGTAGAGCGTCTGACCGTTGAAGGGCTTGGCCGCCGGGTACCCGTAGGCCTTCATCGTCTGGCGACGCGGCGCGTTGAACGCCGGGGCGTAGCTGTGCGTGACGTCGGTCAGGTGGGCGCCGTTGAGCGTGCCCATGACCGCGAAGCCCACGTCGTAGTCGAAGTCGCCGGAGTTCTTCCACTGGTCGGTGGTGAGCAGTCCCCTCGCGGCCCAGGTGCCGTAGGGCGCGGCGCCGTTGTTGTACGCCGGGACGAACGCGAAGTTGGTGACGTAGGCGCCGGGACCCTCGTTGACGCAGTGACCGGCCGTGGTGACGAGGTCGCGGTTGGTGCTGGTGGTCGCGGTGCCGGAGCACACGTAGTTGGTCCGGCC
This sequence comes from uncultured Actinomycetota bacterium, assembly GCA_963782035.1. Lineage (GTDB taxonomy): Bacteria > Actinomycetota > Actinomycetes > Propionibacteriales > Nocardioidaceae > Nocardioides. The sequence continues at coordinate 110,174 of CAWAIW010000055.1, read as the reverse complement.
CTCGGTGAAGAAGACCTTGCCGAACTGGGGGACCGCCGGCTCGGAGACGGCGGTGCCGGTCGAGCCACCACCGCCGGGCTTGCCCTTCTGCTCCTTCTTGATGCCGAGCGGGATGGCGCTCTTCATCCGCGCCGGGGTCCAGTACTCCTGGACCGCCTCCTGCTCGGCCCTCGTGCTCGCCGCGGCGTGGAAGCGGACCGAGGAGGCGGCGGGCGCCGCGCGGTCGGCACCCACGGCTCCTGCGGTGGCCAGCCCCACGGGGACCAGCCCGAGCGTCAGCCCGGCGGCCAGCGCCCACCCGGCGGTCATGCGTCGTTTCATGCGAACTTCCTTCCTCAAGGGCCCCCCGAGAGGCACGTCGACGGGTCTCGCCGGCGTCCGGGGACGCCGCGACGCTAGCGAGGTTTGCCAGGCTCGGACACCCCTGCTCCGGGTGCGGCCTGGGGCAGCGAGAGCGTCGGGGACCAGCGTGATGTCACGGCCCCTCTCGCCGTCCGCGCACGCGCCTGCCACGAGCCTTTTGCCTGGGTCGAAGTGACTGGAGCCCGCGGTGGTCAGCTTCTTGTGGGACCACGATCCTTGGCCTCCGTGCCTCACTCTGCACGGAAAACACCTCCGGCGACAGCCAGGAACAACAGCCGGGCGGCCAGCGTGCTGGCCGTCTCAGGCCTGGCGCAGCATCTCCGCGACGAGGAACGCGAGCTCGAGGGACTGGACGCGGTTGAGGCGGGGGTCGCAGACGGACTCGTAGCGGGAGCCGAGGTCGATCTCGAGCAGCTCCTCGCCGCCGCCGACGCACTCGGTGACGTCGTCACCGGTGAGCTCGACGTGGATGCCGCCGGGCCAGGTGCCGAGCGAGCGGTGCACGTCGAAGAAGCCCTGGACCTCGGCGATCACGTCGTCGAATCGGCGGGTCTTGTAGCCCGACGACGCCTCGAAGGTGTTGCCGTGCATGGGGTCGCACACCCAGGCGACGTCGACGCCGGCGGCGGTGACCTTCTCGACCAGGTGCGGGAGGCCGTCGCGGATCCGCTCCGCGCCGAAGCGCGTGACGAACGTGAGGCGGCCGGGCTCGTTGTCCGGGTTCAGCCGGTCGGCGAGGGCCAGGGCGTCGTCTGGCGTGGTGCCCGGACCGAGCTTCACGCCGATCGGGTTGCGGATGTGGCGGAGCAGCTCGACGTGAGCGCCGTCGAGCTGACGGGTGCGCTCGCCGATCCAGACGAAGTGGCCCGAGACGTCGTACGGCGTGTCCGTGCGGGAGTCGATGCGGGTCATGGCGTGCTCGTACTCGAGCACCAGCGCCTCGTGGCTGCTGTGGAAGTCGACCCGGTGGAACTCGTCCGGGTCGGCCCCGATCGCCTGCATGAAGGTGAGCGCGCGCTCGATCTCGTTGGCCATCCGCTCGTAGCGCTGGCCGACCGAGGACTCGCGGACGAAGTCGGTGTTCCAGGTGTGCACCTGGCGCAGGTCGGCGTAGCCGCCGGTGACGAAGGCGCGCACGAGGTTCAGCGTCGCGGCCGAGGAGTGGTAGACCTCCACGAGCCGGTGCGGGTCGTGGACCCGCGACTCGGGGGTGAACTCGTAGCCGTTGACGGCATCGCCGCGGTAGGCCGGCAGGGTGACGCCCTTGCCGTCGATGGGGCGGGTCTCCAGGTCGGAGGAGCGCGGCTTGGCGTACTGCCCCGCGATCCGGCCGACCTTCACCACCGGGACCGACGCGGCGTAGGTGAGCACCACCGCCATCTGGAGCAGCACCCTCAGCTTGTTGCGGACGTTGTCGGCGGTGACGCCGCTGAACGTCTCGGCACAGTCCCCGCCCTGCAGCAGGAAGGCCTCGCCGCGGGCGACGTGCGCGAGCTTGCCCTTCAGCTCGTCGCACTCGCCGGCGAAGACCAGCGGCGGCATCTTCCGGAGCCGGCCGACGGCCGCGTCGACGGCGTCCCGGTCGGTGTACGTCGGCTGCTGCGCCGCGCCGCGGGCGTGCAGGTCAGCCAACGAGGGGATGCTCACCGGCCAAGCGTACGGGGCGGGGTGGGTCAGGACCCGAACGCCGTCCAGAGCACGATCATCAGGGTCATCGCGCCACCCAGCACCAGGCCGGTCACGGCGGCCCAGCGGGCTCCCGCGCCACCCCGGACCGCGACGACGCCGGCGACCACCGCGGCGACCGCGAGCGGGAGGCCCCAGACGAAGCCCTGGCCCGGCAGTCCGGAGCCCCAGGTGAGGATGGAGCCCGGCACGGACAGGACACCCAGGACGAGGGCGACGTACGACGAGCGGATGGACGAGGACTGACGGCCGGCGATGTCGACGCCACGCGCCGATGAGTAGTTGGTCATGGGACGACGCTAGGAATCCGGCGGCTCGGGCGGATCGCGGCGACCACCGGACTCCGGGTGCGTGCTGCCACCGACCGACTCATCGGACCCGCAGGTACGACAGCACGGCCTGCACCCGCCGGTGCCCGTCACCGTCGCCGTGGAGATCGAGCTTCATGAACACCGCGCGCGTGTGCGACTCGACGGTGCGCTCGGTGAGCACCAGCCGGGACGCGATGCCCGCGTTGGTCAGGCCCTCGGCCATCAGGCCGAGCACCTCGCGCTCGCGTGCCGTGAGCCGGTCGAGGTCGTCGTCGTCGCGGCGGACCAGGGTGGCGACGAGCTCGGGGTCGAGCGCCGAGCCGCCCGCGGCCACCCGCGTGGCCGCGTCCAGGAACTCCGCGACGTCCAGCACGCGGTCCTTCAGCAGGTAGCCGAACCCTCGCCCGGAGACCAGGTCCACGACGCCGCCGTGCACGTGCTGCGACAGCATCAGCACGCCGACGTCGGGGTGCTCGGAGCGGACCCAGCGGGCCAGCTCCAGACCCTCCTCGGTGTGCGTGGGCGGCATCCGGATGTCGGCCACGAGCAGGTCGGGACCGCCCGTCGAAACCGCCGTGCGAGCCTCGGCGGCGTCGGCCGCGAGCCCCACGACCTCGTGGCCGGCGTCGCGGAACAGCCGCGCGAGGCCTTCGCGCAGCAGGGCCTGGTCCTCCGCGACGACTACGCGCACGGCAGCTCCGCGGTGACGCGCGTGCCGCCGGTCGGCGGGCTGTCGACGGTGAGGGTGCCGCCGAGGGCGGCCAGCCGGTCGCTGAGCCCGGTCAGGCCGCTCCCCCGCCCGGCGGTGGCGCCGCCCGCGCCGTCGTCGGTCACCACGACGACGAGCCGGCCGTCGACCCGGTCCGCCAGCACCTCGATCACGGCAGGGGTGGCGTGCTTGAGGGCGTTGGCGAGCGCCTCGCTGACGACGAAGTACGCCGCCGTCTCGACGTCCACGGCGAACCGTTCGCCGGTCACGTCGAGCACGGTCCGCACCGGCGCCCGGCCCGCGAGCTCCGCGAGCGCCGTCGCCAGGCCGGAGTCGAGGCTCGCCGGGCGGACGCCGTGGGCCAGCTCGCGCAGCTCCCGGATGGCCCCGCCGAGACGGCCGACGGACGCGTCCAGCTGGCGCTCGACCGGCGACCCGGGGTCGAGCTCGGCCTGGAGGTGCCGGAGGTCGAGGCCGATGGCGACGAGCTGCTGCTGCGCGCCGTCGTGGAGGTCGCGCTCGAGCCGGCGCCGCTCGTCCATGGCCGCCGTCACGATGCGCGCCCGGGAGTGCTCCACCTCGGCGAGCTGCCGGCGTACCTCCACACGCAGGCGGGCGATCTCGATCGCCAGGCCCGCCCGGACGAGGAGGTGGTCGAGGTCGCGACGTACGACGGACCGGTCCGCGTGCAGGACCGTGCCGAGGCGCAGGTCCCCGCGACGGACGAGGGTGCGGCCCGGAGGATCCACTGGCAGCTCGGGCACGAGGTCACCGCGGGCGTCGGCGTGCGACTGCGAGCCGGGAAGCCAGTAGTAGAGGCGGAGCGAAGGGTCGCCGGTCGCACCGGCCAGGGTCTCGCTGACCGACTCCGGCTCGACCCGGCCGGCGCGGAGGTCGGCGAGGAAGTCGTCCACGCGCTGCTCCCCCGACCATCGCCGTGGGTCGAAGGCCCTCTCGACCCGGCTCTGCACGGCGGCCCGGAGCGGGCGGAACGCGACGGCCACCGCCAGCGTCGCCGCCGCCGTCGTCACCGGGCTGCCTCCGCCGATGAGCACTCCGCCGAGGACGATGATCCCCGCGAAGGTCGCGCCCAGCACCACGCTCAGGGTCGCGAGGACGACGGTCGTCGAGACCACGCGGTCGACGTCGTAGAGGCGGTAGCGCAGCACGGCGACGCCGATGCTCGCAGGGAGGGCCAGGAACAGCAGCAGGAACGGCAGCAAGGTCGCCACCCCCGATGAGTCGCCCGTGTCGTCCAGGAACGTCGAGCTCAGGATCGCCACCGGGAGCAGGCAGCCGGCCAGCGCGATCCACTTGAGCTGGCGCCGCACCAGGGCGTCGGACCGCCGGTACCGGAGCACGAGCGCCGCCGCCGCCAGCAGCACCGTGACCGTCATGCCCAGCAGGCCCAGGCCCAGCACCGCGCGCACGGGCGCGGGCAGGACGTCGTAGGACGACATGTCCTGGAAGGGCCGGTCCAGACGCTCCGCGCCGAGCAGACCGTTGACCGTGACCGCACCGAAGGAGAGGACGCCGAGCACCACCACCCACCGCCAGCGGCGCGAGAGCAACGTGCCGTTCGGCAGCAGCATCAGGACCAGCACGAACGGCGCGAACAGCAGGGGCCAGCCGTGGGTGTCCCACACCGCCGCGAAGCGGGCGCCGGGGAGGTGGGCGTGGCTGGTCGGCGAGTAGGAGTACCCGGCGTACGTCGAGGCGAACCCGAAGGACAGCATCACCAGCCAGTTGGCCAGCAGCAGCCAGCCGATCGCGCCACCGGCCCGGCGCAGCACGAGCAGCCAGCCGACCGCGAACGACGACAGCAGGACGGGGGCGAAGAGCAACAGCTCACCGAGCCCCCCGGCGTACCAGCCGCTCGCACGTTGGGCCAGGAGGTCGACCACGGAGCCCGCGACGTACAGCAGCGCGGTCGTGCCCGCGAGCACCCACCGCGTCCGCATGGCCGCGATGATCCTCGTGGCCGCGGCGCGGCGGCAACCGTGCTGGTACCGAGCCGGCGGCTACTTCTCCAGGTGCTCGATGTCGCGGAAGCCGGTCTTCTTGGCCCGCACGCCGCGGTTGGTCAACCAGGTCAAGGCCCAGAGCACGATGCCGAGGACCAGCAGGCCGCCGGCGATCTTGTACTGGTCCATCTGCTCCGACGTCCGCGCCCACGGCCCGGCGAGGAAGAAGCAGGTGACCGCGCCGAGGTACGGCAGGAACGTCGGCGTCCGGAAGTGGTCGTGGTCGACGGGCTGCTTGCGCAGGATGAGCAGCGCGATGTTCACGACCGTGAAGACGCAGAGCAGCAGCAGGGCGGTCGTGCCGCCGAGCAGGGCGACGTTCGCGGCGCCGTCCTCGGAGGCGTTGGCGTGGACGACGTAGATGATCAGACCGAAGGCGATCGCGGTCGTGAAGAGGATCGAGACCCACGGCGTACGCCGCCGGGTGTGCACCTCGCCGAAGACCCGCGGGAGCACGTCCTGGTTGGCCAGGCCGTAGAGCAGCCGGCTGGCCATCAGCATGTTGATCAGCGCGGAGTTGGCGACCGCGAACATGCCGATGAACGGGAAGATCTGGTCGAAGGGCAGGTTCGGCGCACCGGCGGCGACGACCTGGGTCAGGGCCTGGCCCTTGTCGGGGTCGGTCAGGTCGCCGACCGGCACGAGCGCCACCGCGGTGATCGAGACCAGGACGTAGATGGTGCCGGTGATGCCCAGGCCGGTGAGCATCACCTTCGGGAAGTCGCGCACGGGGTCGTGGCACTCCTCGGCCATGTTCACCGAGTCCTCGAAGCCGACCATCGCGAAGAACGCCAGCGACGTCGCCGCGGTGACCGCGAAGAACACGCTGCGGTCATCGGAGCTCTCGAAGACCACGACGCGCGAGAAGTCGGCGTTGCCCTGGGTGACGGCCCACAGGCCGATCATGATGATGAGGAGCAGCCCGGAGAGCTCGACCAGCGTCAGCACGACGTTGGCCTTGACGCTCTCGCCGACGCCACGGAAGTTGACGGCGGCCACCAGGGCCATGAAGGCCAGCGCGGTCACCATCAGGCCGGTGCCGCCGACCTCGAACCCGAGGTCGAAGCCGTCGTTGAGGAAGCCGGCGAAGGCGTTGCTGGCGGTGGAGGCGGAGGTGATGCCCGAGCACATGACCGTGAAGGCGACCAGGAACGTCACGAAGTGCACGCCGAAGGCCTTGTGCGTGTAGAGCGCGGCACCGGCCGCCTGGGGGTACTTGGTGACGAGCTCGAGGTAGGACATCGCGGTGATCGTCGCGACCACGAAGGCGACCAGGAACGGTGCCCACGCGGCCCCGCCGACCTCGCCCGCCACCTGCCCGGTGAGCGCGTACACGCCCGTGCCGAGGATGTCGCCGACGATGAACAACAGGAGCAGCTTCGGCCCCATCACCCGGACCAGGTCCGGCTCGTCGTCGTTCACGTCGTAGCTGCCGGGTGGCTGGTGACTCGTGGTCATGCTGGCTCCCTGCTTCCGAGGTCGGGGAAGGGCTCATCGTGGCCCAGATCACCGGCAAAGGCGAGACGCCTCCCGCTCGTCATTCGGTGGTCCAGGTGCACCACTCCCACCGGACACACCGATCGACGTGCCGACGTCCTACCGTCGCTGACTCGCTGGGCGAACGGGCGGGGCACGCCTGCCCCGGTCAGCCGAAGAAGACCTCGGCCTCGGCGTACTCCTCGGGGCTGACCAGCTTCAGCTCGCCGGTGCCCTCGATGAGCGGCACCCGCACGATGTCCTTGCCGCGCAACGCGACCATGACGCCGAAGTCGCCGTCGGCCACCGCGTCGATGGCGTGCAGCCCGAACCGGGTCGCCAGCCAGCGGTCGAACGCCGTGGGAGTCCCGCCTCGCTGGATGTGCCCGAGCACGACGGCGCGGGACTCGGCTCCGGTGCGCTGCTCGATCTCGTTGGCGAGCCGGTCACCGATGCCGCCGAGGCGGACGTGGCCGAACGCGTCGAGCTCGGTCGACACGAGGGTCATGTCGCCCCCCTCGCGGGGCATGGCGCCCTCGGCGACCACGATGATCGGCGCGTACTGCGTCTCGAACCGCTTCTTCACGTGCTCGCAGACGGCGTCGATGTCGAAGGGCTGCTCCGGGATCAGCACGGTGCTGGCACCGCCGGCGATGCCGGAGTGCAGGGCGATCCAGCCGGCGTGCCGGCCCATCACCTCGACCACGAGCACGCGGTGGTGCGACTCGGCCGTGGTGTGCAGCCGGTCGATGGCCTCGGTCGCGACGTTCACCGCGGTGTCGAAGCCGAAGGTGAAGTCGGTGCCGGAGAGGTCGTTGTCGATCGTCTTGGGCACGCCGACCACGTGCACGCCCAGGTCGGCCAGCTGGGTGGCCACGCCGAGTGTGTCCTCACCGCCGATGGCGACCAGCGCGTCGACACCCTCGGCGGCCAGGTTGTCCTTGATCCGCTCCACGCCGCCGTCGATCTTGAACGGGTTGGTGCGGCTCGAGCCCAGGATGGTGCCGCCGCGCGGCAGGATGCCGCGGCACTGCTTGATGCCGAGATTCATGGTCAGGCCCTCGAGCGGGCCCTTCCAGCCGTCGCGGTAGCCGACGAGCTCGAAGCCGTGGCCGTTGACGCCCTTGCGGACCACGGCGCGGATGACGGCGTTCAGGCCGGGACAGTCCCCGCCTCCGGTGAGCACTCCCACCTTCATGAAGGTCAACTCTCCTGACTCACGTTGGATCGTTCCAGGCCGCGACGAGCCTAGAGCAGCCGCACGAGCGCCACCAGCAGTCCCGTTCCGTGGACGCAGGAGCGGCGATGGGGCCGGCGGTCTGGACCGATCCCGTCGAAATGCTCCACGATCACCACCGTTCTGGCAGTCTGGGGACGTGGATCCGGGGGGATCCGCTGGATCTGGGGGGATCATGTCGCTCGTCTGCGCCGTACCGTCGTTCACCGACCTCACCGCTGCGACCGGGCAGGACATCGTGGTGATCGGCGCCGGGAACGCCGCCTCACGGCTGCGTCTGGACGAGGTGCTGCCCGTCCACCGCGCCGGCAAGCTGTTCTTCCGCGCACTGCTCAGCTCCCAGGACGGCGGCGAGATCCGCAACGGCACGCACCTGAGCCGGATCGGCGACCACCTGGTCCGCCTCCACCTGGTCCGGGGCGAGGACGTCGACGGCGTCGCGCAGTACGAGGCGCACGCCCAGGCCCACCTGGACCTGATGGACCAGTTCGCCGCCTTCGAGCGGTTCCAGCTCACCGCCGTCTGACGCCTCGGGACTAGGCCGGTACCTCGTCGGGCCGGTTGGTGACGAGCCGCCGGGCGTGGTCGAGGGAGCGACGCATGGGCACGGTCATCCACGCGCCAGCGAGCGCGATCGCCGCCATGCCCAGCCACGCCGGCCCGCTGCCGAGGTCCAGCAGCCAGGCGTAGAGCAGCGGCGCGACGCCGGTGGCGACGTTCCAGGAGAGCTGGTAGGTCGCCAGGTACCTCCCCCGCAGTGCGACCGGCGGTGACTCCGCGGCCAGCGTCGCGAGCACCGGGCCGGCCACCAGCTCGCCGAGCGTGTAGACGACCGCCCCTACCAGCACGACGACGACGGCCGCCACGACACCGAGCGGCTCGGCGCCGAGCAGCACCAGGAACGAGGCCGCCGAGCAGACCAGGCCGAGGGCCACGATCCGCGACCGCACCGCGCCGGTCATCCGCACCACCACCAGGCCCTGGCCCACGCCGATCAGCAGCGTGTTGATGACGAACACCGCCGCCGAGACCCACCCAGGCAGTCCGAGCATCGTCACGACGTACACGGGGATCGCCACGTTGAGAGCGGCCGACGCCATCGCGTAGGTGAAGTTCGTGGCCACCAGCCACGCGTAGCCCCGGTCGCGCAGGACCGTGCCCCAGCCGCCGACGACCTCCCCGGGGTCGACGTGGAGCCCGTGCTCCGACTCGTGTGCGGCGACCCCGGCGAGCAGGGCGAAGGAGAGGAGGTACGACGCGGCGTTGAGGAGCGCGACCGCGTAGTAGAGCCACAGGGCGTCGACCGTCAGCGCCGCACCCGCGACCACGCCACCGATCGCGAAACCGGCGTTGCGCAACGCGCCGAGGAACCCGAACCACTTCTCCCGCTCCCCCGGCGGCGAGATGAGCGTGACCATCGGCGAGTACGAGCCCCAGAACGCCGTCCGCCCGATGACCGAGGCGCTCACGACGAGCGCCACCGACCAGACGTGGTCGGCGAAGGGGTACAGCACGAAGCTCGCGCCCTGGAGCAGGTTGCCGGCCTGCAGCACGGTCTTGGACCCGAAGCGGTCCACCTGCTGCCCCACCAGCACGGCCGCCGGCAGCGACAGCAGCGAGGACAGGGAGAGCGCCAGCCCCACCTGAACGAGCGACAGGTCCGTGGTCGCCAGGAAGAAGATCATCGACACCGGCATCCACACGCCCGAGCCGACCGCGTCGATGCCGATCGCCGTCACGAAGCGGCGGTGGCGACCGACCTCTGGGAACCCGAGCCTGTTCAGCACCCTGCCATCGTGCAACCTCGAGTGCGGTCGAGGGCAAGCGCGTTTCGGTCTCGCTAGGGTCGCGCCATGACGTTCTCGATCGTGGCCCGCTCCGCCGACGGGGAGTCGTGGGGCGTGGCCGTGGCCTCCAAGTTCCTGGCCGTCGGGTCGGCCGTGCCCGCGGCGGTCGCCGGGGTCGGCGCCATCGCGACCCAGGCCGACGCCAACGTGGCCTACAAGGGCCAGGCCCTCGCGCACCTCGACGACGGGGCGACGGCCTCGGTCGCGCTGCAGCGGCTGATCGAGGAGGACCCGGGCCGCGACTCGCGGCAGGTCGGCCTGGTCGACGTCGACGGCGGCGCCGCCAGCCACACCGGCCCTGCGTGCATGGAGTGGGCCGGCTCCCTGACCGGGGACGGGTACGCCATCCAGGGCAACATCCTGGCCGGGGAGGACGTCGTGCTGGCCATGGAGGCGGCCTGGGAGACCAGCGACGACGACGCGCCGCTCGGCCGCCGCCTGCTCGCCGCGTTGACCGCGGGCGACGACGCCGGTGGCGACAAGCGCGGGCGCCAGTCGGCCGCACTGCTCGTCGTACGGGACGGGGCCGGGTACGGCGGCGGCGACGACATCGCCGTGGACCTGCGCATCGACGACCACGAGGACCCCGTCACCGAGCTGGCGCGGCTGCTGGACCTCAACGACCTGTACCTCACCGCCTCCACCGAGGAGGAGAAGGTCCACTTGACCGCCGAGCAGAGGGCGGAGGTCGACGCGAAGGTCCAAGCCCTCGGGTTCCCGGACCTCAACGCGTGGCTCGGCACCGAGAACTACGAGATGCGGGCCGATCCCGACGGGGAGTGGCTGGACGAGCGGGTCCTGGAGATCCTCCGCGACACCGGGTCGTCAGAAGCGCCATGAGCGTGCTCGCCATCGACGCCGGCACGACCGGCGTCACCGCGCTGGTCGTCGACGGGTCCGGGTCCCTGGTGGCCAAGGGCTACCAGGAGTTCGCCCAGCACTTCCCGCAGCCGGGCTGGGTCGAGCACGCGCCCGAGGAGATCTGGCAGGCCACCCTCGAGGCGGTCCGCGAGGTGCTGAAGAAGGTCGACGGGGGCGACCTCGAGGCCGTCGGCATCACCAACCAGCGCGAGACCATCGTGCTCTGGGACCGCGAGACGCTCGGGTCGCCGCGCCGCGCCATCGTCTGGCAGGACCGGCGGACGGCCGACATCTGCGACCGGCTCCGTGACGAGGGCCACGAGGACCGCGTCGCCGAGGTGACCGGCCTGCGCCTCGACCCGTACTTCTCCGGGACCAAGCTCGTGTGGCTGAAGGAGAACGAGCCGCACACGTGGGCGCTCGTCGAGTCCGGGAGGTACGCCGTCGGGACGGTCGAGTCCTACCTCATCGCCCGCATGACCCGGGGCACGTGGCACGTCACCGACGTCTCCAACGCCTCGCGGACGCTGCTGTTCGACCTGGCCGCCGGCGACTGGTCCGAGGAGATGTGCGGGCTCTTCGGCGTCCCGCGCGACGCCCTGCCCGACCTGGTGCCGAACTGGGGCGAGGTGGCCACGACCGAGCCGTCGGTGTTCTGCGACCTGTCGCTGCCCATCGCGGGGATCGCCGGGGACCAGCAGTCGGCGCTGTTCGGACAGACCTGCTTCGACCCCGGCGACGCCAAGTGCACCTACGGCACCGGCTCGTTCATCCTGACCAACACCGGGACGTCGCTGGAGCGCTCCGACGCCGGGCTGCTGTCGACGGCGGCGTGGCGCTCACCGGACGGCGAGCTGACCTACGCCCTCGAGGGAGCGATCTTCGTGACCGGCGCCGCGGTGCAGTGGCTGCGCGACGGGCTGCAGATCGTCGGCTCCGCGGCCGAGACCGCGGCCGTGGCGGCCACCGTCGACGACTCCGACGGCGTCGTGTTCGTGCCGGCTCTCACCGGCCTCGGCGCCCCGCACTGGGACCCGCGCGCCCGCGGCACGATCATCGGCATCACCCGCGGCACGACCCGGGCCCACATCGTGCGGGCGACGCTCGAGGCCATCGCCTTCGAGGTACGTGACGTCCTGGAGACGATGCCCGGCGACCCCACGACGCCTCTCCGGGTGGACGGCGGCGCGGCCGCGAACGACCTGCTCTGCCAGCTCCAGGCCGACCAGGTCGCGCGCACGGTCGAGCGGCCGCGTGTCGTGGAGACCACGGGCCTGGGCGCCGCGTTCCTCGCCGGCCTGGGCGTCGGCGTGTGGGACTCGACCGAGGACTTGCGCGAGACCTGGCAGCTGGAGAGGTCGTTCGACCCCGCCGGTGACCGGACCAGGGCCGACGCCGCGCACGCGCTGTGGCTGAGGGCCGTGGAAAGGTCCAAAGCCTGGGCCTGACCTTTTCCCGCCTGGGAGGATGGACGCATGACCGAGCGCCTCGTCTTCGACGGCGACTGCGCCTTCTGCACGTCGTCGGCGCAGTGGCTGGCGAAGGATGGCCGGGTCGGCATCGTGGCCTGGCAGTTCCTGGACCTCGACCAGGTCGGCCTCGGCGTCGAGCAGGTCTCCACGTCGGTCTGGTGGCTGAGTGACGACCGCCCGGTCGAGCACTCCTCGCGAGCCATCGGCCGCGCCCTGGTCGCCCGCCGCGGGGTCTGGTCCCTGGCTGGGCGGGTGCTGCTCGTGCCGGCGGTGCGTCCGCTCGCCGACGCGGTCTACCGCGTGGTCGCCCGCAACCGGCACCGGATGCCGGGCGGCACCGCGGCCTGCGCGCTCCCGCAGGAGCAGCGCCGCTAGCTCTTCTTCTTCGTCAGCCGGTCCCTCGCGGCCTCGGCCTGCTCGCGCGCCTGCTCGGCCTTGCGCAACGCGGTCCGGGCCTCGGTGCGGGTGTCCTCGGCCTCGTCGAGCTCCTCCTCGACCTCCTCGACGGACTCCTCGAGGTCGGCCAGCTTCCGCTTCAGCTCCTCGATCTCGGCCTGGAGCTGCATGGTCCGGGCCTCGAGCTCGGTGACGGCGCCGTCCGCCTCGTCGTACGTCGCCCGCGCGGCGTCCTCGGCCGTCACCGCCGCCTCGAGGGCTGCCTCGGCGGCGGCCAGCTTCTTGGCCTCGGCGTCCGGGTCCGGGACGACCTTGAGGTCCGGTCGGCCGGACGGCGCGTCGGCGGCCGGCGGCGCCGACGTCGCGGTGAACCCCAGCGCCTCCGGCACGGCCACGGCGGCACCGGCGGCCGACTCCCCGACCCCCGTCGCCGACAGTGGTGCGACGAGCAGACCGCTGCGCAGGGCCTTGGCGCAGTCCGGGTCGAGCATCGCCGCCGTCAGCGAGCCCTCCACCTGGTCCGCGACCGCCTGGGTCACCTTCAGGCCCAGCGTCGACGCCACGCCGCGCGCCCGGGTGGTGACCGCACTTGTGAGCTGCCGGCGCTGACGCGTCAGCTCGCGCAGCTCCTTGCCGTCGAGGGACTCGGCCGCGTCCCGCAGCGCCGCCCCGACCGCGAGCACCTGGTCGACCTGCTCGGTCTCGTGCCGGACCAGCATGTTCACGACCCAGGCCGCGGCGGTCGGCTTCTTGAGGGCCTTCACCGGCGCCGCCAGGTCGGTGCCCTTGAGCTCCTTGGCCCGGGCGTCGCGGGCCGGCGTGAACTCGGCCATCGGTAGGCCGTAGAGCTCGTCGGCGATGTCCAGCAGGTCATCGCTCATGGCCGCCCAGCCTCCACCCACACCCGGTGCAGCTCCCGCTGCCCGGCGAAGAGGGCGCGCAGCTCCTCCTCACCCACCTCGGCCAGCGACAGGCCGCAGCCGTCGACCAGCGCGCCGCGCCAGTCGTCGTACGTCGTCAGCTCGGTCCCCGAGCTGCCTGGCTCGTCGCCCGGAGTGATCGTGTGGGCGAGGCAGCCGCGCACCACGTCGACGTGGTCGGGCATCCGGCGCTGCACGACCAGCACGCGCGCGAACCGTCCGTCGGGAGGGGTCGAGAGGGACCGGTGCCGCTCGGCGATCTGCTCCTCGGTCGGGCGTCCGGCGACCTCGACCCCCGCGAAGGACCCCGTGGGATCGGCACGGAAGGACCAGCCGTCCTCGCCCACGTCGGTGAGCCCGTAGCCGAAGCCGCCCTGGTCGTACTCACCCACCACGAGCGGGAGCGGCTCGGCGATCGCGTCGCCGAGCCCGACGTCCGGCCACCAGTGGCCGCCGGGGTTGTCGTCGGTGGGGAGGCCGGAGACGACCAGGACCAGGTGGTTGAGCACGCCGGTCCAGCGGTCGTCGTCGGTCGTCCAGACGTGACCGGCGCGCCGCTCCACGGCGTACCCGAGGTCGCCGAGCACCGTCTCCAGCGCACCGTTCTGGTGGAAGCAGTAGCCCGCCCGGCCCACCCGTCCGACCCGGGCGAGCGAGTCCAGCGGGGCCACGGACGGCGGCCGGCCGAGCATGATCTCGAGGTTCTCGTAGGGCACGGCGGCCAGGTGGCGCCGGTGCAGCTCGGTCAGCTCCTCGACCGAGACGCCGGGCCGACCCTCGTACCCGAGTCGCGCCAGGTACGCGCCGACGAGCTCACTCCTCGTCGTCATCGTCGAGGCCCTGCTCGATGGCGTAGCGGGTGAGCTCCACGCGGTTGTGCATCTGCAGCTTGCGCAGGGTGTTCTGCACGTGGTTCTGGACGGTGCGGTGCGAGATCACCAGCCGGTCGGCGATGGCCTTGTACGACATGCCCTTGGCGACCATCTTGAGGATCTCGGTCTCCCGCTCGGTCAGCTCGGGGACCGACGGGTCCTGGCTGGCGGGCTCCAGCATCCGGCGGAACTCCCCCAGCACCAGCCCCGCCAGCCCGGGCGTGAACACGGTGTCGCCGGCCGCCACCCGCCGGACGGCGTCGACCAGGTCGCGGCTGTGGGCCGACTTCACGAGGTAGCCGGTCGCGCCGGCCTTGACCGCCTGGAGGACGTCGTCCTGCTCGCCGGACGCCGACAGGATCAGCACCCGTGCGGACGGGTCGTGCTCGAGCACGCGGGCGGTCACCTCGACGCCGTTCGGGCCGGGGATCTGGAGGTCGAGCACCACGACCTGCGGGCGTGCGGCCGGGAAGCGCGCCAGGGCCTGGTCGCCGTCGGCTGCCACTGCGACCACCTCGAAGCCGGCCTCCGCGAGGTCCCGCTCGACGGCGTCGCGCCACATCGGGTGGTCGTCGACGACCATCACCCGGGTCCGCGGCTCGTCCGGGGCGAGTCCACCAGCAGGGCTCATGGCGGGCACCCTAGCCCGGTCATCCGTCCGCGGGCCTCACGTAGCGGCCTCGCCGATGCACCAGTGGCTCGTCGTCGCCGACGGTGACGTCCTCGACGACGCAGGTGACCAGCGTGGACCACCCCACGGTGGCCGCGGACTCGAGGCGTACGCCGGCCCAGGTCGACGCGCTGGCCAGCCGCGGGCCCCACGGGGTCTGCTCGAACACCGCCAGGCGGAACGGCCCACCCGGGGCCGGGGCCGTGCCTGCGAAGGCGTCCCCGAGGGCCCGGTCCTCCCACGTCAGCAGGCACACCACCGCGGCGCCGGTGGCCTGGAGCGTCCCGGCCAGGTCGCTGTCCGGGTCGAGCAGCGCCAGCAGTCGAGCGGGCTCGCCGTTGGCCACCAGCGCGGAGGTCACCGTCAGGCCGGCCCAGTCGGAGGAGTCCTCTCCCTCCCCCGCGGTCCAGAGCGTCACCGAGGCGGCGAACCGGCCGCGGAAGCGGCGTACCGGGTCGGGCTCGGGGTCCCGGAACGGGTGCCCGGCGTGGATGGTCACGCGGGTGAGCCTAGGGCGGCCACACCCGCGTGGGATTTGACGTTTCGCGCGCCGTCCATGCGGGGCTGATGAAGAATGGCCGGTGTCGAGCCGACCCGTACGTGAGCGCTGTCGGCCGCGCTCGGGCAGCGCGCTCGTGGGTGGTCCGCCGCTCGTGCTCTTCCTGGCGGTCCGTGGTCGTCTACCTGCTGACCGCGCGCACGGCGGTGGCAGCTGGGACTACTACACCGCCAACTACGCCTCCTGGCACCTCGTGCACACCGGCTCGCCGTTTATCGACGGGTCCACATCGACGGGTTGACGGGGACGTCCGAGGCGTACGTGTGGATCAAGGAGGCGGCCAACGGGCACACGGTGATCTCCCGCTTCCCTGGCGTGGTCGCCATCGGGCTGCCGGCGTACGCGATCGCCCGCCCCGACCACATGACCGTCATTCCCGGGCGCGATCACGGCCGCGTCGCGTCCGCTCTGGCCGATCACTGATGATGTTCCTTGCGCTGCGCCGGCACCTGCGCCCGATCCACGCGACGTCGCGTGCCTGGCGCCTTCGCGTTTGCCACGCCCATCTGGAGCATCTCCGCCGACGCCGTCTGGCCGCACACCGTGACGGTGCTCGGCATCGCCGGCATGGCGTACGGCGCCGCGACCGAGCCGCTGGTGGCTGGTCGGGCTGTTCGGCGGCATCGCCCTGTGGGGCCGCCTGCACGCCGCGCTCGTGGTCGCCTTCGTCGGCGTGCTGCTCGCCGTGCACCGTCGCAACCCGCGCATCGTCGTCGTCATCGGTGCGATCAGCGCTCTCTTCCTCGCGCTGCTCTGCCTCTGGACCCAGTGGATGTACGGCTCGTGGAGCCCGACCGCGTCCTACGGCGGCGGCCTGTTCGACGTCGGGCCCGCGCGGTAGCCCTCCAGGTCGGCCAACCAGCTGGGCATGTGGGTGGCCCCTGACCGCGGCATCCTGATCTGGACGCCGGTCGCTTGTCCTGCTCGCGCCCGCGGTGAAGGCGCAACTGGAAGGACCTCCCGGACTGGACGAGGTACCTGCTCGTGGGCGGCTTCCTCTACACCGTGCTCCAGTCCTGGCTGATCGTCTTCACGGGCGGGGACAACTTCTACGGGTACCGGCTTGGGACTCGAGTTCCTGGTGTGCGCGACCCCGGCGTTCGCGATCGCCGCTCCTGCGCATGGACGCTGTCGCACGGGCCTTGCTGCCGTTCGTCCTGGCCCTCCAGCTCTGTGCGTTCGCGATCGGGTCGCTCTATCCCTGCACCGTCTGGCGGAGGACCAAGTCCTGGAGCGGCAACAGCTTCCTGCTCGCGACTGCGCGACCTCTCAGCCGGCCGGCTCCAATCCCTGGTCGCACCAGCTCGTCACTGGCGTGCCGATCGCTGGTGTCCCAGCCATCGAGCTGTCGCGCCGCGCGGCCAACGCGCGAGGGCTCAAGACCCGGACGCACCGTCGTCCACAGCGTCGAATCTCAGGACGGGTGACCTCGTAGGCCGGCTCAGGCGTCGACGAGCTCGCGCTCGGCGACCGCGACGGTGGCGCGTTGCCGGTCACGACGCCGGTCGCGGCGCCGCTCCCACCGGGTGCAGGCGGCCAGCACGCCGGCCGCGCACAGTGCGCCCCCGAGCACGTCGGCGACGTAGTGCTCTCCCAGGTAGACCAGCGCGAACGACATCGCCAGGGGGTACAGCAGGAGCAGCCATCGGTAGGGGCTGCTGAAGCGCTGGATCGCGTACAGGGCGATCAGGAAGGCCACCCCGGCGTGCAGCGACGGCATGGCCGCCACGGCGTTGCCCGCCCAGTCCGTCGGGTTCGCGGCGCCGACACCCTCGGGCCGAGGGCCGACCCAGGCGCGGGCGGAGAGCCGGTAGACCTCCGACGGCAGGCGACCCTCGGCCGACGCCATCCACGGCGGGGCGGTCGGGAGCAGGACGTAGCAGACGACGGCCAGCGCGTTCAGGCCGAGGTAGCGCCGCATCCAGGCCCGGAACTCCTGACGGTTGCGGAGCCAGAAGATGACCGCGACGCTCAGCCCGATCGTGAAGTGGCTGACCCAGATGAAGAAGAAGAACGTGTCGTACCAGTGCGCGGCCGTCGTCGGGTCGCACGGGGTGCCGCACAACGCAGCCTGCAACCGAGCGGTCGGCGTGTCCCCGAACCCCACCATCTCGTCGAAGCGGATCGGCCACGTGTAGTGCGTCGGCATGCCGAGGTTGTCGGCGATCTCCCGGCTCCAGAAGTAGAGCGTGAGGAGCGCCAGCGGCCCCCACCAGTCCCGGACGAAGACGAGGTGGGTGCGTGGCCGGGCGTCGACCCGCCAGGCGATCGTGAGCAGCCACATCCAGGCGAAGATCGAGAAGTAGTCCTGGGGCCAGCCGCGGTGCCAGACGACGGCCGCGAACAGGGTGCTGAGGACGGCGAGGGCGCCCAGGCGGACGCCCGCCGGCGTGACCGTCAGCCGCCGGGCAAGCCGGAGCGAGGGGACCGCCGCAAAGGGGGCGGAGTCCGTCGTCATGACGTCAAGGTAGGGACGCGCCCGACCGTCCTGGAGGGTTTTCGTGGAAACCCGTCCACGCGAGTTACAGGCCGTCTAGGTCAGGCTGCCCTCACTTCGAGGAGAACCGAGACGCGGCCGGAGGCTCCTGACTCGCCCGCCGTCGCGCGTGGCTGGGCTGCCAACAGGCGGGGGACCACCATGAGCGGAACCAACTCCTGGACCACCAGCGACGCCATCGGCGAGGCGAGGAAGAAGGCGACGCCGAGCAGCCACAAAGGCGCACGCCGCGCGACGAGCACGACCAGGACCACCGCGGCCACCATCCGCACGAGTCGCACGATGCTGTCGTCGGAGTGAGAGGCCAGGAAGGAGAACCAGTCGCGCCAGAGACCGGGGTCGAGCGCGAAGGAGACTCCGGCGAGCGCGACGGTGGTCAGCACGGCCACCGCGAGGGCGGCCCACTCCCGCCGGAGGAGGAACCACAGCCCCACCACACCAGCGGGCGTGATCTTGGTGAGGGCGAGCGGCACGACGCCGAGGGCGGACCGGGTGTGGCCCAATACCGCCGCCACGAAGCAGGCCGCCAACAGTCCGTAGGCGTTGCCGATCAGGATGGCCGGAATGCACAGGAGGAAGGCGGGCACGCGCCACTTCGTGGCCAGCGGCGCCGCCAGCCACCAGTAGGCCACGGCGTTCGCGAGCAACCAGCCGACCATGAAAACCGGCCACGGCACCCAGGCGAGGGCCCGCATCGCCTGCACGAAGACCGGCGAGTACAAGACGGCGAACGAGTCACCCGGTGCCCCGTGGTACGGCTGGTCCTCGTGACCGGCCTGGTGGTAGGCGCGGGCGTCCATCCCCAGCGAGCCGGGCTCGCCGACGAGGTAGAAGACGAAGCTCCACACGGCCAGGGCGATGGCGATGAACCAGACGGCACCCACCACGAGCGGCGCCACGGCGGTGCGCAGGTCGCCGCCAGGACCCCATCGGGGGCCTGGCGTCCAGGCGCGCCCGAGACCACTCACCTCGCCAGTGTGCGTTAAGTCCGCACACCTGTCATGAAGTCCGCGTCAACTCTGACCGATCGGACGAGTCACTGTGCCGGCGCGCGGTCGTCCCTCGGCACCGTCAGCTCCCACTCCGTCCCGTAGCTGCCCGACGTCAGCTCGGCGTGACCGCCGAGGTCGCGCACGCGGCCCCGGATGGACTCGACCACCCCCAGCCGACCGTCGGCCGCTGCGGTGTCGAGCCGCCCTGCGGGGATGCCCGGCCCCTCGTCCCGTACCGAGACCACGACCCGGTCCCCGAACGCCTCGAGCAGCACCCAGGACGGCGCGCTGCGGCCGACGTGCACCAGGGTGTTGGAGATGCAGGCCGCGACCGCGGCGACCAGCTCGTCGACGGTGTGCGCCGGCATCGGCACCGGCACACCCGGCAGGGACACGGTGACGTTGCCGTGCTCCTCGAACCGGGCCAGCTCGACGGCGAGATCCGCGGTGTCACCGAGCTCGGGAGGTGTCAGGGAGTCCTGCGCGCGGATCAGCCCGCGCAGCCGCGTCTCCTGCTCCCCGGCCAGCCGGCCGAGGACCTCGGCCTCTCCCCCGATCTCCGAGCCGCGCTTCTGCACCAGGGCGAGCACCTGCAGGACCCCGTCGTGCACCGCCCGGGCGAGGCGGGCGCGCTCGCCCTGGGCGGCGCTCATCCGCTCGGCCGCCGCGACCGCCATCCCCGACCGCTGCAGCGAGTCGGCGACGTACCCGATCAACGGGCCGCCGATCATCAGCAGGAAGAGGTTGCCGTAGTTGCTCTGCGTGATGTGGTCACGGGCGAGCACGTCGGTGACGCACAGAAGGAGTGCGGCGACCAGGCCGCCGACCACCCGCCACTGGATGGACCACACGAGCATCGCGCCCATCACCCAGAAGCCGCCGACGGTGGCGTTGAAGTCCGCCCCCTTGAGCCAGGGCGACACCGCCAGCCCGACCAGGGCGAACGCGAGGTCGACGACCAGCAGCAGCGGCGTACGGCGGGCCGGCTCGGCGTACGCCCACAGGGCGAACACCGTCCAGGCGGCCAGCACGCCGACCACGACGATGGCGGCCGTGGGGTGCTCGAAGTTGTCGCGGCGGAAGAGGTTCAGCCCGACCATGTTGAGGAGGAGGAGCGCCCGGAGCACGCCGAGGGCCTTGAGCAACCGACCACGGACGGCCCGCGCGGCCGAGTCGTCGTACGTCGCGAGCAGCTCGGTGAGACTCCTCAGGACGCCCTCTTCTGCTCGGCCTCCGGCCCTGTGCCCGACGCTGCGCCCGGCTCGGCCTCCGGGCCGGGGAGCGGCAGCTCGGTCGCGTCCTTCTTGGCCTTGACGGCCAGCTCCTTGGCCTTCGAGGCGTAGAGGTCGACGTACTCCTGGCCCGAGAGCCGCATGATCTCGTACATGATCTCGTCGGTCACCGAGCGCAGGATGTAGCGGTCGTTCTCCATGCCCTCGTAGCGGCTGAAGTCCAGCGGCTTGCCGAAGCGGACCAGCGGGCGGGTGAACCGGCCGAACTTCTTGCCGGGCGGCGCGACGACGTCGGTGCCGACCACGGCGACCGGGATGACCGGGACCATCGTCTCGAGCGCGAGGCGCGCCACGCCGGTCTTGCCTCGGTAGAGGCGGCCGTCGTGCGAGCGGGTGCCCTCGGGGTAGATCCCGAAGAGGTCACCCTCCTCGAGGATGCGGCGGGCCGAGGACAGCGCTCCCTCGGCCGCCGAGCCGGACGCGCGGTCGATCGGCACCTGGCCGGCGCCGGAGAAGAACTTCTTCTGGAACCAGCCCTTGATGCCCGGCGTGGTGAAGTACTCGGCCTTGGCGACGAACGTGACGCGTCGCGGCAGCGTGAGCGGCATGAACATCCAGTCGGAGTACGACAGGTGGTTGCTCGCCAGGATGGCCGGGCCTTCGTCGGGGACGTTCTCCGCGCCTTCGGCGACGGGACGGAAGATCAGCTTCAAGAAGGGACCCAACGCGATCCACTTCAGGAACCAGTAGAACAACCGCCGACTCCTCCCGTGAGCACCCCGCGGGTCAGCCTAGCCCCGTTGGTGCACAATGCCGCCCATGGCGCCGTCCACCCCACTTCCTGAGATCGCGCGCGAGACGCTCTCGGCACCTGCCCGACCGGAGCTGACCGGAGGGCGCCGCATCGGCGTCCTGCTCAGCCACGGGCTCACGGGGAACCCGACCTCGATGAACCCGTGGGGCCAGTACCTCGCCGACCGGGGGTACGCCGTCGAGGTGCCGCTGCTCCCCGGCCACGGCACGACGTGGGAGGACGCCAACAAGACGGCCTTCGCGGACTGGTACGGCGTCATCGACGCGACCTTCGACCGCCTTCGTGACTCCACGGACGCCGTCGTGGTGGGCGGCCTCTCGATGGGCGGAGCGCTCGCTCTTCGGCTCGCGGCCGACCGCGGGGACCAGGTCGCCGGGATCGTCGTGGTCAACCCCGCCCTGGCCAGCCGGCGCAAGGACCTGCTGGCGCTGCCCGTGCTCAAGCACGTGGTCGGCGGCTTCCCGGCGATCGGCAACGACATCAAGAAGCCGGGGGGCAACGAGTACCCGTACCCCAAGACGCCCCTGAAGGCCCTCCACTCCTTCGTCCAGCAGTGGAAGCCGCTGATCGCCGACCTGCCACGGATCACCCAGCCACTGCTGATGTTCCGGTCCGTCGAGGACCACGTCGTCGACTCCGCCTCGGCGCCGATCATCACCAGCCGCGTCTCGAGCCGCGACGTGACCGAGCGGCTGCTCGAGGACAGCCACCACGTGGCCACCCTCGACAACGACGCGCCGATCATCTTCGAGGAGTCGGCGGCCTTCGTCGCCCGCGTGACTGTGTCTTAGGGCACTCCTGGGGTCCGGGAGCGTCCTCCGGCCTGCACGACGAGCGGAACCTGACGCGAGCGCAGCGAGCCGCCCTTGTGGAGCGAGGAGGAAGGACGGAGGTCATAGCGACCGGACAGGCGAGCGGACCGAGCCCAGAGGAGACGTACGGTGGGGGCGTGACGGGCCAGAACGGTGCGGGCCAGAACGGAGCCGGCCAGGACGGGGATGCCGCCTGGGCGGAGATCATCGCCAACTATGGCGACCGCCCGGTCCTCGACCCCCCGCCCGAGCCCCCGTCGAAGGCACCGGAGCCGCAGCCCGAGCCCGACCCGCACCCCGAGCTCGCCGCCGAGACCTGGTTGGAGGAGCGGTTCGTGCCGCCTCCCCCGCCGCCCCTCCCGCGCCTGCCCGTGGACCGGCTGCTCGCCTGGTGTGGTGTCTTCCTCTCGCCGCTGATCCTGCTGGTCGCCACCGTCCTCCGCCTCCACCTCCCGTCCCTGCTGGCCTGGACGTTGGTGCTCGGCTTCCTCGGCGGCTTCGGCTACCTCGTCGCCCAGATGCCGCGGGGCCCTCGCGACCCCTTCGACGACGGCGCCCGCTTGTAACAGCACGTTCGGTGCTCTTCACGACCGTTCTAACGGTCGTGAAGTTCGACGAACGTGCTGTTACAGGCGGATCGAGCGCGCCAGCCAGGCGGCGCCCACCAGGCCGGCCTGCGGGCCGAGCGACGCCGGGACCAGGGGCGGGATGACCCGGTCGTCGGCGCCGACGAGGTTGCGGGCGAGGGCGGCACGGGCGGGGTCGAGCAGCAGGTTGCCGGCCGCGGACACGCCACCGCCCACGACGAGGAGCGCGGGGTCGAGGGAGGCGACGAGGTTGGCCAGCCCGACGCCGAGCCAGTCGCCCACCGACCCGAAGGCCGACAGCGCGACGGCATCGCCGGCCGAGGCGGCGTCGGTGACCATCGGCCCCGTCAGCGCGCCCGGGTCCCCATCGGTGACGCTCGTCAACGTGGGCGAGGCTCCCAGCCGGGCCCGCGCGTGCCGGACGAGGGCGTTGCCGCTGCAGTACTGCTCCCAGCAACCGCTCCGCCCGCACTGGCAGGGCAGCCCGCCGGGCACCACCTGCTGGTGGCCGAACTCCCCCGCCATGCCGCCGACCCCGCGCCACAGCTGGTCGCCGAACATCATCGCGCCGCCGATGCCCGTGCCCAGCGTGACCAGGACCGTCGAGGACGAGCCTCGCGCAACGCCGTACGCCGCCTCGGCCAGGGCCGTGCAGTTCGCGTCGTTGTCCATGATCACCGGCACGCCCCACCGGGCCGACAGCACCGCGACGACGTCGTCGCCACGCCAGGGCAGGTGTGGGGCGAACAGCACGCGGGTGCGCGTGGCGTCCACGAACCCGGCGGCCGCCAGGCCCACGGCCTCGAGGGGCTCGTCGCCGGCCACCTCCATGACCGCCTCGGTCAGCGCGTTCTCGACCAGGTGCGCCGGCACCCGGCGGCCGGGGGTGAAGCGCAGCGCCGTACGCCGTACCTCACCGTCCTCGGTCACCTCCCCGGCCAGCACCTTGGTGCCGCCGATGTCGACGCCCACGATCACCCGACGTTCACCCGACGATCACCGGTGCCGGGCCAGGTCCGCGGCGCCGATCAGCCCCGCGCGGTTGCCGAGCAGGGCCGGCCGGACCTCGGCCAGCGGGCGGTGGCCACGCCCGGTGAGCTGACGCGCGAACGCCGCCCGGAGCGGGTCGAGCAGCAGGTCGCCGGCCGCACTCACGCCTCCGCCGATCACCACGACGGCCGGGTCCAGGACCGCCGCCAGCGAGGCGACGCCGTCGCCCAGCCAGGTGCCGAGGTTCGCCAGCTGCTCGACGCAGAACCGGTCGCCCGCCTGGGCGCACTCGGTGACCAGCGGGCCGGTGATCGCGGCGGGGTCGCCGCCGGCGCGGTCGAGCAGGGTCCGTGCGAAGGGCGAGCCGGTGGCCGCGACGGCCCGGGCCTCGCGGACGAGGGCCGAGCCGCTGGCGTAGGCCTCCAGGCAGCCACGGTTGCCGCAGCCGCACAGGACGCCGTCGAGCACCACCCGCATGTGGCCGACCTCGCCGCCCACGCCGTACCCACCCCGGAACAGCCGGCCGTCGTGCACGACGCCGCCGCCCACACCGGTGCCGACCGTGACGAGCAGCAGGTCGTCCCCGTCCGCGCAGTCCTCGCCGGCGCCGTAGCGGAACTCGCCCCACGCGGCGGCGTTCGCGTCGTTCTCCACCACGAACCGCAAGGAGACCCGCTCCTCGAGCTCGGCCCGCAGGTCAAGGTCGCGCCAGGCCAGGTTGGGCGCGAACATCACCACCGAGCGCGCCTTGTCGATGTACCCCGCCGCCCCGACGCCGACGGCCTCCACCTCGTGGCGGCCGGCGAGCTCGACGACGAGGCGGGTGATGGCCTCCTCGATCGCGGTGACGTCGGTGGCCGGCGAGACGACGCGCAGCTCCTCGAGGACCTTGCCCTCCTCGTCGACGACGCCGCCCAGGATCTTCGTACCGCCGACGTCGACCCCGATGGTGAGGCTCACGTCTCGTCCTCGGGCCACTCGTCGCGCCGGTCGTCGGACAGGTCGATGTGCTCCACCCCGGTCTGGCGCCCGCCGCCGGGCGAGGTCGAGAGGTACGCCGTCGCGGCCTGCGCCAGCGAGGAGATCGCGCCGGCCAGGTGCTCGCGGACCTCGGGAGAGGCCGAACGGACGACCTGGATGCCGCGGCAGAGCGGGCAGTACCGGCAGTCCTCGCCGTTGGCGAGGTGCTCGTCGACGTCGTGCGTCAGCGCGCCCAGGCTGTCGGCCCACGCCGGCGTGCCGTGCTCGCGCGCCCAGTCCGACATCGCGCCGACGAGCTTGGCGGCCTCCTCGGCGACGGATCCCACGGGCTCGCCGGCAGACTCGTCAGGGGCCTCGTTCACCCGCCGACCCCCTCGCTCGCCTCCATGAACCGCACCTGCAGCTCGCCCGCCCGCACCCGGGCGCCCGCCACGTGGTGCCGCGCCAGGCCGGCGGGCACCGTGAGGAGACGACGATACGACCCGACGGTCACCACGAGGTCGTCGCCGTTGCGCGCGAGATCGACCTCGGCGCTGGTCACGCCGGGCAGCGCCAGGTGCAGCACCGCACCGCGCGCGTCGCGGGTCAGCCGGAAGGGTCCGTCGCCGTCCGGTACGGCGAGCGGGTCCGCGTCGCCGTACGCGTCCCGCGCCAGCGCCGTCAGGGCCGGTACGCCGACGGGCTCACCGGCCCTGTACTCCGAGCGCCAGACCGGCAACCCGGCGAACGACTGGGCGACCTCCTCGAGCACCTCGTCCTGCGCCACCACCCACCCGGCCCGCCAGTCGTCGGCCCCGTCGGCGGGGAAGAGCCGGTTGGCGACCACACCGTCGACGCGGTACCCGAAGAGGGACAGCGTCGTGTAGGACCGGCGCGCCTCGGCGAGCACGACGGCCTCCGGCGTCAGGACCAGCCGCACGGTCGATCCGGGGCCGGTGAGCAGCGTGCGCACCTCGTCGAGCTCGGCGTGCAGCCGTTCGACCGCGTCGAAGACCGAGTCGCCCGGCATGGGCACGCCGGCGGCCCTGGTCAGCACCGGCCGGAGCGCCTTGACCACACGGCGCTCGATCGGCAGGACGCGCTGCATGTACCAGCCGAGCGCCTCCGGGAGCGCGAGGAGGCGCAGGGTCTCGGCCGTCGGCGCGCAGTCGACGACGACCACGTCCCACCTGCCCGACGCGGCGTGCAGCCGCAGCTCGAGCAGGGCCAGCACCTCCTCGGCCCCGGGGACGACGGTCAGCTCCTCGGCCGCGACGGGGTCCACGCCGGTCGCGTCGAGGACCGAGAGCAGGTAGCGCTGGATGTCGGCCCAGGACTGCTCGAACCGCAGCTGGGCGTCGACCTGCTGGACCCACAGCCGCTCGGCGACCTCGACCGGCTCGCTCAGCGTCCCGGCCGCCCGCGCCAGGCCGAAGGCGTCGGCCAGCGAGTGCGCGGCGTCGGTCGAGAGCACCAGCGTGCGCAGCCCGGACGCGGCCGCGAGCGCCGCAGTACCGGCCGCGAGCGTCGACTTGCCGACGCCGCCCTTGCCCGTGAAGAGGAGGACCCGCACCCTCGGGGCCTAGGCCAGCGACTCGACGCGCTGCTTGAGCCCCTTGAGCGCGGTGTCGATGAGGATCTTCTCGCCCTTGCGCTTGATCATCCCGATGAGCGGGATGGAGACGTCGAGCGCGAGTCGGTAGGTGACCTCGGTGGAGCCGTCGCCGCGGTCGGCCAGGACGTAGGCGCCGTCCAACGCCCGCAGCATCTTCCCCTCGGCGAGGGTCCACGAGACGTCACGGTCGCCGTTCCAGGTGTAGGCGAGCGTGTACTCGTCCTTGATCGGCGCGACGTCGAGGGCGAAGAAGACCTCCTGGGCGCGACCGTCGGGCTGCTCGGAGCGGACGGTCGCCTCCTTCACGCCCTTGGCCCACGCGGGGTACGCCGGGAAGTCGGCGATCACGTCCATGACGGCCGACGGCGCGGCGTCGATCACGATCGACGATGAGGTCTGCTCGGCCATGGCCCGGAGGCTAGCCGATGGCTCGGGTGGTACCTGGCGGTAGCCTCGCCCCCGGATCGACCCCCGACCCGTGAAGGTCCGCAGCGTGCGCGAGTTCTCCACTCCCCTGTCAGTCAGCCTCCCGGCGACGGGCAACCTCACCGACGACGTGGTGCGCAACGCCGAGGAGGCGCCGGACTTCGTCGTGCTGGCGCGACGAGACCCCGGGTCGCAGGAGTGGCGCGACGTGACGGCGTCGGAGTTCCTGGCCGAGGTCCGCGGCGTCGCCAAGGGGCTGGTGGCCTCCGGTGTCGAGCCCGGCGACCGGCTCGCGATCATCTCGCCGACCCGCTACGAGTGGACTCTCCTCGACTACGCGACCTGGTTCGCCGGCGCCGTGAGCGTGCCGGTGTACGAGACGTCCTCGGCCGAGCAGGTCGGGCACATCCTCCGCGACTCGGGCGCTCGCGCCGTCGTCGTCGAGGGCCCGGCCCACCTCACCCGGATCGCCGAGGTGCGCAGCGACCTCGAGGAGCTGCGCCACGTCTGGTCGATCGAGGACAACGCGGTCGACGTACTGACGCGGCTCGGCGCCGACATCTCCGACGCGGACCTCGAGACCCGGCGGACGTCGGTCACGCCGCTCGACCTCGCCACCGTCATCTACACCTCCGGGACCACCGGCAGCCCCAAGGGCTGCATGCTCACCCACGGCAACTTCCTGACCGAGCTCGGCGTCGCGGTGCCCGAGCTGGACGAGCTGTTCGCGGGCGAGGACGCGGCGACGCTGCTCTTCCTGCCGCTGGCCCACGTGTTCGCCCGGATCATCCAGGTCGGCGCGGTCAAGGCGCGCGTCCGGCTCGGGCACAGCGCCGACGTCCGCAACCTGGTGCGCGACCTCGGCCAGTTCTCCCCGACGTTCGTGCTGGCCGTGCCGCGGGTCTTCGAGAAGGTCTTCAACACCTCAGCCCAGAACGCCACGGCCGACGGCCGCGGGCGGGTCTTCGAGCGGGCCGCCGAGGTCGCCATCGCCTGGTCCCGCGGCCTGGACTCCCCGCGCGGCCACGCGTCGCCCGCGGTGCGCGCCCAGCACGCGGTGTTCTCGCGGCTGGTCTACGGGCGGCTGCGCCAGGCGCTGGGAGGTCGGTGCGCCTACGCCGTGTCGGGTGGGGCGCCGCTCGGGGAGCGGCTCGGCCACTTCTACCGGGGCATCGGGCTGACCGTGCTCGAGGGCTACGGGCTGACCGAGACGACCGCGGCCCTCACCGTCAACACCCCGGACGCGGTGAAGGTCGGCACGGTCGGCCGGCCCCTGCCGGGCACGTCGGTCCGGGTCGCCGACGACGGTGAGCTGCTGTTCCAGGGCGGCCAGGTGTTCGCCGGGTACTGGCCGGGCGACGCGGAGGCCGAGGCCGCCACCGCCGAGGTGCTCGAGCGCGACGGCTGGTTCCACACCGGCGACATCGGCGAGATCGACGACGAGGGCTTCGTCCGGATCACCGGGCGCAAGAAGGAGATCCTGGTGACCGCCGGTGGCAAGAACGTCGCCCCGGCCGCCCTCGAGGACCGGCTCCGTGCGCACGCGCTGGTCAGCCAGTGCATGGTCGTCGGCGACGGCCGCCCCTTCATCGCCGCGCTGGTCACCCTCGACGAGGAGGCCGTCGCGACCTGGGCCACCGCGCACGGCAAGTCGCCGGTGCCGGCCGACCTGGTCGACGACCCCGACCTGCGCCACGAGATCGACGCCGCCGTCGAGGACGCCAACAAGGCGGTCTCCAAGGCGGAGTCGATCCGCAGGTACGCCGTGCTGCCCACCGACTGGACCGAGGAAGGCGGCCAGCTCACGCCGAGCCTCAAGCTCAAGCGCGTCGTCGTGATGCGCGAGCACCGCGACGACGTCGCGGACCTCTACGCCTGACCCAACCGCTGGCCGAGGAGGGACGGAGTCCCGTCACGAGACCCCTGAACCCTCGTACCCCCCTCTCGGGCACCCGTCAGCGCGCAGGGAGCCAGACGTCCTGGCAGCGCGGCGGGTCCTGCGGGTCGACGGCCCGGAACAGCTGGAACTTCTCGACGAGCAGCGGCTGCCGGACGCCGTCGCCGCCGTCCAAGGTGTGCTCGGCGCCGGACGCGTCCCGCACGACCACGGTCGTGGTGGGGTGTCGGGCGAGGTAGTCGAGCAGGTTGCGCCGGGGCAAGAGGTAGCCGCGGTCGGCGTACGCCTGGAGCTCCGGACCGCTCGACCGCACCACGGTCAGCAACGTGTCCTGGACGTCGGTGAGGTGGGCGGTCCTCCGGACCACGAGGTGGTTGGACTCCCCCGCGACGGTCGAGAGGTTGGCGTACATGTTGAAGCCGTAGCCGGTCTTGAGCTCGAGGTACGGCGTCAGCCCGTTGAGGACGATGACGGCCATCAGGACCCAGGCGACCGGTGACGGGAGCCGCATGTCGAGGGGTACGCCGCCGAGGCCGCCGCGGGCGACGCGGAAGATCAGCCACCCGGCGAAGGGGAACCACACGACGAAGGGCAGCACCTCGAGGACGGCATCGGTCCCGTCGAAGCGCGGTGTCACCGCGGTGGCCACCACCACGACGCAGATGGCGACCGCACCCGCGAAGGGCAGCGACATCCGCGCGGCCCGCGCCTCCAGGTCCGCCCGTGTCTCCTCGGGCAGGAAGAGGCACAGCAGCACCACGAGCACCGAGGTGAAGTCGTAGAAGTGCTGGTCGAGGTCCAGCGAGATGACGGTGTGGAAGCAGAGAGCGAGCAGCACGCCGGCGCGCCGGGTCCGGGTGAACGCCAGCAGGATCGGCACGGACGTCTCGGTGGCGATCGGCCCGATCACGGTCAGCCATGCGAGCGGGCTCGCGTGGGAGAGCGTCGGCAGCCCGAAGGAGCCGAGCGACTCGTTGGCGTAGAACAGGCCGCAGGACGCGACCGGGTCGAGGAACCCGGCGTTGTACTTCGCGAACGCCGCGAAGCAGTAGAAGCCCAGCAGGACCCAGCGCGCGGTCGGCGCCAGCGACGGCCACGGGTCGCGCCGGAAGACCGACGTGAGGACGGCCAGGGCTACGAAGCCCATCAGCAGCCAGTGGTTGCTCAGGAACGGCGCCTCGAACCAGACCGACACCAGCACCAGCGCGGCACACAGGGCGAGCAGGGCGCGGGTCGGGCGGACGACCAGCGCCAGCGCGACGAACCCCAGCACCGCCGACGTCACGTCGAGGGCGCTGCTGCCGTCGAAGACCCGGTGCGCCGGGGCGTTCGCCGCGAGGTGGCCGACCACGGCGAGCCCGAAGGTACGGGCGAACCAGCGCCCGGCCGGCGGGTCGGGCGCGCGGAGCCGCTCGAGGCGGCGTGGTCGGGTCACTCGTGGCTCCGCTGTCGGGGTCCCGGGATGGAGGCGTTCCTGGCTGCGCACGCACCGTATCCCCGAGTCTGCGAGCCGGTCCGGCGATTGCCCCACCTGGCCGGTCGGGGGCAGAACCTCGCCCGGACCGCGGTCCGGAGCCGCGAAGATTTTACGAAAAGGCCCACGCGCCCGGATCACGCCTTTACGATTCCAAACGTCGAGCCGCTGGCTCCTCAATCCCCACTCATTCGCACAGACGTTCGCTCAACCATCCACTTCGCCACACTCAGCGCTGGGGGGTGCTGGGTCGACCGCCAGGCACCGAAAGGGTCACCGCCGATGGATCGCCGCAGGATCCTCCTCCTCATCGCCGCAGTCGTCGCCGCTCTTGGCACGCTCCTCGTCTTCCTCTACGTCCGCACCGCCGACGCTCGTGCTCAAGACAGCATCGACGCCGTCCAGGTGCTCACCGCCACCCAGCCCATCGCCATCGGCGAGAGCTACGACGCCGCGCTGGCCGCCGGCAAGATCACGCCGACCGGCGTGGCGCGCAGCCAGCTGCTGGCCAACGTGCAGACCAGCCCCGACGCCCTCAAGGGCCAGGTGGCGCTGCAGAGCATCCTTCCGGGCGAGCAGATCGTCGCCGCCAAGTTCGGGACCAACGTCGCCGACGTGGTCTCGCCCCTGGGCATCCCGGACAACGAGATGGCCATCTCGGTCAACCTGACCGACCCCGACCGCGTGGCCGGCTTCGTCAACCCGGGCTCCGAGGTCGCCATCTTCATCACGGGTGGTGGTGACGCCGGGCAGAAGACCAAGCTGTTGCTGGACCGAGTCACCGTTCTCGGCGTCGGCAGCACCACACCGGTGACGACGACGACCACCGCTCAGGACGGCACGCAGGTGGCCGAGCAGCTTCCTCGCACGCTGCTGACCTTGGCGGTGGACCAGGTGGAGGCACAGAAGGTCATCCTGTCCTCCAAGTCGCTGAACTTGACGTTCGCACTCCTCACGAAGGACAGCAAGGTCACCGACGTCCCGGAAACCACCACCACCGACCTGCTCCCCTAACTCCAGCCCACCCGGAAAGGTAGGCCATGCCCGTCATCGTCGATCCCGACAGTGGGGCCGTCCGTCGTCTCCTCGGCGCGCTGCCTCCCGGGTGCCAGTCCGTCGACTCCACCGACCGGCTGCTCCCCTGGCTCTCGCTCCACCAGGAGGAGTACGTCGTCGTCCTCGGACCCAACGTCCGGTTCGAGGACGCGGTGGCGGTCTGCGAGGGACTGCGCGTCAGCCGTCCGATGACGGGGACGGTGCTGGTCCGGGAGAGCTTCGACACCCAGACTCTCGCGCGCGCCATGCAGGCCGGCGCGCGTGAGGTGGTGGGCATCAACGACCTGGACAGCATCGCGGGCGCGGTGACCCGGGCTCACCAGTTCTCCATCGCCCTGCGCGGGCCCTCGGCGGCCGAGCACCAGGGCACCGTCATCTCGGTGTTCTCGCCCAAGGGTGGCGTCGGCAAGACCACCGTCGCGGTCAACCTGGCCCTGGCGCTGACCGACAAGGGAAACCGTCAGGTCTGCCTGGTCGACTTCGACCTCGCGTTCGGCGACGTCGCGATCACCCTCCAGCTGTTCCCGACGCACACGATCGAGCACGCTGTCGGCTCCGAGGACAATGTCGACATCGCGCTGCTCGACTCGCTGCTGGCGCGCTACCAGGACTCGCTCAAGGTGCTGCCGGCGCCGAGCCACCCCGACGTCCGCGACCGCATCAGCCCGGCGCTCATCAGCCAGACGATCAACACGCTCCGCTCGATGTTCGACTACGTCGTGATCGACACGGCTCCGGCCTTCGACGAGCAGACCCTGACCGTCCTGGAGGACAGCGACGAGTGCGTGATCATCGCGACGCTCGACGTCCCGACGCTCAAGAACGTCAAGGTCGCCCTCGACACCCTCGAGATGCTCAACATCGGCCGCGGTCACCGACACCTGCTGCTGAACCGCGCCGACGACGCCGTCGGCATCGACGCCCAGAAGGTGGAGTCGATCCTCGGGATGCAGATCCTGACCCAGATCACGACGTCCATCGACATCGCCGCCTCCACCAACTCGGGCGTGCCGATCCTGACGTCGTCCCCCAACCACCCGTCCAGCGCCGCCGTCCGCAACCTGGCGGCGTCGTTCTCCGGTGACCCCGTCTCCCCCGCCGGCCCCGGCCGGCACGTGGATGACGAGGGCGAACGCCGGTCCCGCATCTTCAGGATCAGGAGGTAACCGCCATGAGCAGCCTTGCCGAGCGTCTGGCTGCCGCCCGCCGTCAGGCGGAGCAGGCGTCCCAGGGAGACCAGGCCCCACCCACCGGTGACGAAGCCGGCCAGCCCGACCAGCCGGGTCAGCCCGCGGACGGCGCCCAGGCGGGTCCGGCCGACGGTGCCGCCCAGGGCGGTGCCGCCGGCCCCACCTCGGCGTCCGCCGGGAACCGCGCCGCCGCCAACGCGGCCGAGTCCGAGGCCCGCCGCCGTCAGGCGAAGGCACCGGAGCCCGTCTCGCGGCGTCGCGCCGGAGGGTCGGACACCGAGCGCATCGAGGAGCTCAAGGGTCACGTGCACACCGAGCTGGTCAAGCAGCTCGGACCGCACCTGTACGCCGCCGACGTCGACCAGGCCGACCTGGAGAGCCGGGTCCGCCAGGTCCTCAGCGACGTCCTCTCGCAGCAGGACCGGCCGATCAGCAACGCGGACCGGCAGCGGATCACCCAGGAGATCAGTGACGACATCCTCGGGTACGGCCCGATCGAGCCGTTCCTGCGCGATGTCGACGTCTCCGAGGTCATGGTCAACGGCCACGACCAGATCTACCTGGAGAAGGACGGCCGGCTGACCCCGGTGAAGGCGCAGTTCGCCGACGAGGCGCACCTGCGGCGCACGATCGACAAGATCGTGTCCCGCATCGGCCGCCGCGTCGACGAGTCCAGCCCGATGGTGGACGCCCGCCTCCCCGACGGCAGCCGTGTCAACGCGGTCATCCCGCCCCTGGCGATCGACGGCTCCTGCCTGACCATCCGCAAGTTCGCGTCCGACCCGCTGACGGTGCACAACCTGATCGACTTCGGCTCGATCTCGGACAAGACCGCCGACTTCCTCGACGCCTGCGTCCGCGGCCGGCTCAACATCATCGTGTCCGGCAGCACCGGCGCCGGCAAGACGACCACGCTGAACGTGCTGTCGTCGTTCATCCCCGGCGACGAGCGCATCGTCACCATCGAGGACGCTGCGGAGCTCCAGCTCAAGCAGGACCACGTGGTGCGCCTGGAGTCCCGCCCCAACAACATCGAGGGCAAGGGTGCGGTCAGCATCCGCGACCTGGTGAAGAACTCGTTGCGTATGCGACCCGACCGCATCATCGTCGGTGAGGTTCGCGACGCCTCCGCGCTCGACATGCTCCAGGCCATGAACACCGGTCACGACGGCTCGATCTGTACCCTCCACTCCAACGGTCCCCGAGACACCCTCGCCCGCATGGAGACGATGGTGCTGATGGCCGGCATGGACCTCCCGGTCCGCGCCATCCGTGAGCAGGTGGCCTCCGCGGTCGACCTGATCGTGCACCAGACCCGCTTCAAGGACGGCTCGCGCCGGGTCACCCACGTGACCGAGGTCGAGTCCATGGAGGGCGACGTGATCACCCTCCAGGACATCTTCGTCTACGACCACTCCGCCGGCTTCGACCACTCGGGCCGCGCCCTCGGCGGCCTGATCCCGACCGGTCTGCGACCGAAGTTCCTGGAGAAGATGACGCACTCCAACGTCACCGTCGACCCGATGCTCTTCTCGCGAGGCCTGCGATGACCCTTCAGCTCGTCGCGGCGGCTCTCGAGCTGCCGTCCTGGTCGCTCTACGCGGGCCTCGGCGGGATCGGGCTGGGCCTGCTGGCCGTGCTGACCCTGGCCGTGCCCCGCGAGCGGGAGATGACGGTCGAGGAGACCGTCAGCATGTACACGACCGGACGGGCGATCGGCGGCTCCCGGGTCCCCGTCCAGGAGGACCAGCTGGCGACCGCCAAGTCGGCGGCGGCCAACCTGCTCCAACGGAACAAGAGCCTCGAGATGCGCATCAACGCGCGGCTCGAGGGGGCCGGCAGCCAGCTCAACGCCTCGGAGTGGCTCCTCATGCATGTCGGCATCACCCTGGTCGCGGGGTTCCTCGGCACGGTCCTCGGCAGCGGCAACCTGTTCGTCGGCATCCTGTTCCTGCTCCTGGGTGGCGTGATCCCCTGGATGTACCTCGGGTTCCGCCGCTCGCGTCGCCGCAAGGCGTTCAACATGGGCCTGCCCGACACGTTGCAGCTCATGGCGGGCTCGCTGCAGGCCGGCCTTTCGCTGGCGCAAGTCGATCGACACCATCGTCCGCGAGGGCTCCGAGCCGATCGCCTCGGAGTTCAGACGGGTCCTCGTGGAGACCCGACTCGGAGTCAGCCTCGAGGTCGCGCTGACCGGCGTCGGCGAGCGGTTCCACAGCAAGGACTTCGAGTGGGTCGTGATGGCGATCAACATCCAGCGCAAGGTCGGTGGCAACCTGGCGGAGCTGCTGGAGACCGTGGCCGGCACCATCCGCGAGCGCGAGTACATGCGCCGCCAAGTCGCGGCGCTGGCCGCGGAGGGCAAGCTCTCGGCCTTCGTGCTCGGCGGCTTGCCGCCGATCTTCCTCATCTACCTGGTGTTCACCAAGTGGGACTACGTGAGCGTGCTGTTCACTCGTCCCCTGGGCTGGTTGATGCTCGGTGGTGGCGCCGTGATCCTGGGCGTGGGCGCCTTCTGGATGTCTCGCATCATCAAGGTGGAGGTCTGAAGTCATGACGATGCTCTTCATCATGGGCGCCCTGCTCGTGTTCACCGCGCTGGTCCTCGTGGGCACCGCGATGCGCGGCACGGCGCCGAGCACGGGCGTCGCCCGCTCCATCGAGCTGATCGAGGCGATGACGACCGCGCCGAGCGAGCTGACGCGCGAGCTGGACAAGTCGTTCGGCGAGCGGGTCATGGTCCCGCTGCAGAATCGCTTCTCGGGTCTCGGCCGCCGGCTCTCCGGCGCCGACAGCGCCGAGCGCATCCGCAAGAAGCTCGACCTCGCCGGCAACCCGCCCGGGTGGAGCGTCGACCGGGTCATGAGCGGCAAGGTGGTCGGCGCCATGGCCGGCTTCGCCGCCGGGCTGCTGTTCTCCTTCATGCTCGGCAGCGCCACCACCAAGCTCCTGGTGATCGCCGCGGTCACGATGGCGGGCTTCTTCGCGCCGAGCATGTACCTCTACCAGCGCACCTACGACCGGTCCAAGCGGATGCAGCGCGAGCTGCCGGACGCGATCGACCTGCTCACCATCTCGGTCGAGTCCGGCCTCGGCTTCGACGCCGCGCTCCAGCAGGTGGCCCAGAACACCGAGGGCCCGCTCGCCGACGAGTTCTCCCGAATGCTGCGCGAGATGCAGATCGGCTCGTCGCGAGGCGAGTCCCTGCGGGCGCTGTCCGAGCGCTCCAACCTGCCCGAGCTCCGCTCGTTCGTGAGCGCCATGGTGCAGGCCGACGCCTTCGGCATCCCGATCGCCAACGTCCTGCGCGTGCAGTCCTCCGAGATGCGCGTGAAACGTCGGCAACGGGCCGAGGAGAAGGCCCAGCAGGTACCGGTCAAGATGACCATCCCGCTGATCTTCTGCATCCTGCCGGCGCTGTTCACCGTCGTCATGGGTCCCGCCGCCATCCACATCATGGACAACTTCGCCGGCATCGCGAAGTGATGTCCGACCGGGCGCGGCAGTACGGCTTCCTGGCGGCGACCACGCGCGTCTTCGCGCTGGTGGCCCTGGTGGTGGCCGGCCTGCTCGCCCGGGACGCGACGGCCGTGCTCGCCGCCGTCGCCTTCGGCGCGGTGTGGGGCGCCGCGACCGTCGCGGAGGGAACCTCCCTCCCCCGCCCGGCCATCATCGCGGTCGAGTCGCTGATGATCGGCCTGGTCGCCGCGGCGGCCATGCGCAGCTCCCTGCAGGTGCTCACCGTCCTCGCGTTCCCACCGCTGACCGCGGCGCTGCGCCGCGGACCGCGGGGGGTCGTGGTCTCGCTGGTGTGCGAGCTCGGCGCGGTCGCCGCGACGGCGATCGCCATCTCCGGGTCGCTGGTCGAGGCCGAGGTCACCGCGGCGCTCACCTGGTCGATCTTCAGCCTCGGTCTCGGCCTGATCGGGTGCTTCGTGCACGCGATCTTGTTGAGCGAGCCCGACCCGCTCGACTCCTACCGCAGCGCCCAGCGACTCATCCGTGAGCTCATCGGCCTGTCCGGCAGCCTCAACCGCGGCCTGGAGCCGGTCACCCTCGCCGCCGCCATCGCCAGCGCGGTCCACGACGAGCTGCCCGTCCGCGGGCTCGTCGTGCACGTCCCTCGCGGCGAGCAGCTGACCCCGATCATCGACGACCACGTCGGCACCGAGGACGACGTGGCCGTCGCCAACGCCCTGGCCGAGCGGGCCTTCGACCACGCCACGATCCTCGTGGACGAGCGGGCGTTCGCCCTTCCCCTGACCAGCAGCGGCGGGACCGTGGCGGTGGTCTCCGGCCTGCTGTCCCCCGGCCTGGACCCGGAGGCCCTCGGCCTCGACCAGACCCTGCGCGACCTGGCCGCGCGCCTCGAGCCCGACACCGTGCACCTCGACACCGCCCTCCTCTTCGCGGCCTTCCGCGACGCCGCCACCTCCGAGGAGCGGCGCCGGCTGGCCCGCGAGATGCACGACGGGGTCGCCCAGGAGATGGCCTCGCTCGGCTACCTGGTCGACGACCTGCTGGCCGAGACCACGAGCCCCGAGCTCCGGCTCCAGCTCCAGGTGCTCCGCGAGCGGCTCAGCGCCGTCGTCGGGGAGGTACGTCGCTCCGTGCGGACGCTGCGCACCGAGGTCGGTGAGAGCGAGTCGCTCGGCACCGCCATCGGCTCGCTCGCGCGGCACCTGAGTGCCGGGTCGGGGGTGGCGATCCAGGTGACCCTGGACGAGAGCACCCAGCGTCTCCGGCCGGAGGTCGAGGCCGAGCTGCTCCGCATCGCCCAGGAGGCCATGAACAACGCCGTCCGGCACGCCGGGGCGCAGCTCATCGAGGTGCAGTGCACCGTCGCACCGCCGCGCGCCGAGATCATCGTCGCCGACGACGGTCGCGGCATCCGCGGCCGCCGTGAGGACTCGCACGGCCTGGAGATCATGGCCGAACGGGCTCGGTTGATCGAGGGCCGGCTGACCGTCGAGGGGCGCGAGCCCCAGGGCACCAGCGTCTCGGTCCTCGTGGGCACCGACCGTCCCGACACCACCCCGGACCGCCCCGCCCGCGGCCCGACGAGTGCGCGTGTCCTCCAGCGCTGAGACGCCTGAACCGCGTGTCCCTGTGAAAGGCTTGACGTCATGACAGCTGCTCGGTCCGAAGGACAGACCCGCGTCCTCGTGGTCGACGACCACGAGCTGATCCGGCAAGGACTCGTCGGAGCCTTCTCCCGCGAGCAGGACATGACCGTGGTGGGCGACGCCGACTCCGTCGACGAGGCCCTCCAGGCCTACGAGACGCACCTCCCCGACGTGGTGGTCACCGACCTGCAGCTGCCCGACGGGAC
This sequence comes from uncultured Actinomycetota bacterium, assembly GCA_963782035.1. Taxonomy (GTDB): domain Bacteria; phylum Actinomycetota; class Actinomycetes; order Propionibacteriales; family Nocardioidaceae; genus Nocardioides. The sequence continues at coordinate 72,897 of CAWAIW010000055.1, read as the reverse complement.
CGGCCTCGACATCATCCGCGCCGTCCGCAAGACCAACCAGCAGGCCGGCCTGGTGGTGGTGACCATGCACTCCGGCGACGACCAGATCTTCGCCGCGATGGAGGCCGGCGCCTCGGCGTTCGTCGGCAAGGACGCCCCGAGCGCGGAGGTCGTCAAGGCCGCCCGGCACGCCGTCGTCTCACCGCGCTCGTTCCTCTGCGCCGGACTGGTCGGGGCGATGATGCGCCGGGCCTCCGCGGAGTCCACGCGACTCTCCGACCGCGAGCACCAGGTCCTGGTCCTGCTGGCCGACGGACTGGGTGCCGGCCAGATCGCCGGCAAGCTCTACCTGAGCGAGTCCACGGCCAAGTCGCACATCGCCCGGATCTACCAGAAGCTCGGCGCCAGCAACCGCGCCCAGGCCCTCGTGACGGCCATGCGCATCGGGCTGCTCAGCAGCCTCCCCAGCCGCGATCTCCGGGACTGAGGCACGGGGTCCCGCGACGGGGAGCCCAACGGCACGTTTCCCGAGGTCAGAGGCGAATTTCGGCATTCTCCTGCGCACCTTCCCGGGCCAGGGAAACATAGTCCGAAAGGACTACTCGACAGCAGACGTTCACCCGATTCGGCGGGCGGGCAGGTCGAGGAAACTTTTCTCCGGAGGCCTCCGGCCTTCTTGAACTCAAATCCCCTTATCTAGGAGCAACTGAAATGCTGGACTACCTCCGCATCATGCTGAACGCCCGCCTCGCCAAGATGGACGAGCGCGGCGCGTCCGCCGTCGAGTACGGCCTGCTCGTTGCCGGCATCGCCGCCGTCATCGTGGCGATCGTCTTCCTGCTCGGTGGCACCCTGAGCGGTGTCTTCACCAAGACGAACAACTCGATCTCCTCCGGCACCGGCAACTGACCGAGCGCCAGCTCGATCTGAACTCGCTCGTGGCCGTGGGTCTGGTTCTGCCAGGCCCATGGCCACGGCCACACTAGGAGCAGACCATGCCTGCAAACCCCCTCTCGCTGCTGAGCGTCGTCGTCCGCGACCGCTGTGCTCGGGCTGGGGATCCGTCGCGACGAGCGAGGTGCCTCCGCCGTCGAGTACGGCCTCATGGTCGCCGGCATCGCCGCCGTCATCGTGGCGGCCGTGTTCCTGTTCGGTCAGGGCATCTTCGTGGAGCTCTTCACCAAGACCTGCAACTCCATCGGCCAGAACCTCAACCAGACAACTGCTGAACGCTCAACTCCGCCCGGTCCGACAGCCACCCGGCGACCGCGATCCTCTCACGCGTCGTCGGGTGGCTGCCGAACCAGAACTGGGACCATGCCGGTCCCGACAGGTCCGACAGCGACCGGACGGCCAGTTGTCGCTGCACCTCGATGAACGCCCTGGGGTCCTTCGTGGCCACCAGGGCATCGACGTCGGCGCGGGTCTCGATCCGCCGGCTGATCCCGTTCTGGATCGGACTGGCCAGGATCCCCGCGATCGCCACCAGGGCCAGGATCCTCGGCACCACGGCCGGGTCCGCGGCCCCGGACGTGTCCGTCGCGTCCTCCCGCTCCTCTCGCCGCCGCCGGCCGGCCAGCACCAGGCCCAGGAGCCCGATCCCGGTCACCGCCCCGGCCGCTCCCAGCAACGACCCGGTGAGCACGTCGTCGTGCCGGGCGTGGCCGAGCTCGTGAGCCACCACCGACAGCGTCTGGTCCTCCGGGACGTCGTTGACCAGGTTGTCGTAGAGCACCACGCGTCGCGTGCCGCCGAACCCGGACACGTAGGCGTTGAGCGTCGTCGTACGCCGTGACGCATCGGCCTCCAGCACGTCGTCGACGTGGACACCCTCCTCGTCGGCCAGACGGAGGACGCCGGAGCGCAGCGAGCCGTCGGGCAGCGGGGTGAAGGTGTTGAACAGTGGCTCGACGACGACCGGGTAGACGAACGAGCCGAGCATCAGCAGGACCACGGAGGTCACGCCGGCGACGGCCGGCCACCACGTCCGCCAGCGTCGGGCGGTGCCGACGACGACCAGCAGGACCAGGCTGACGCCCACCGCGTTGACGAGCCAGGACAGCGCGACGTCGCGCAGCCAGTCCGGCCCGTGCTGCGTCGAGAGGCCGTAGGTGACCCGGCGGCGGTAGCCGACCCAGGCAAACGGCAGCGTGGCCAGCCGTCCGACCAGGTTCAACGCGAGCACCCCCAGCAGCACCCGAACCCACCACCAGCCCGGCAAGCGGCCGACCAAGCGGCGGCCGGCTCGCGTGAAGCCGAGCCAGCAGGTCACGGCCAGGGAGACGGCCAGGGAGACGTAGCCGAGGATCCGGGCGGGACCCGAGTAGGCCGCGGCCCGCGACAGCTGCGGCCCGGTCAGGATCGTGTCCACCCCCGGGAGGGACGTGGGGCCACCGCCGGGGACCGGGTGCCACGGCACGAGCCAGGCGGCGATGACCACGAAGCAGAGGGCTCCGAGTGCGGCGACGGCGGCGGCCACCCGTCGTTCGCGCGTCACGCCTGCAGTCTCTCAGCCGCCGGCCAGCGCCTCGAGCCGCCGCTGCCAGAGGTGCGTCAGGGCGGTCTCGGTGAGCCCGAACCGCCGCTCCAGCGAGGAGCCGAGGCCGCGGCCGGCGTCGACGTCCTCGTAGAGACCGACCAGCGCCCGCTCCCCGCGCCGGTCGGCGAGCACGACGCACGCGAGCCACGCGCCCTCGTACGTCGCCCCGAGATGCGTCGTACCGGTGTCGAACTCCGCCGGGCCGGGCAAGGCGCCAGGCACACCGTTCCGGCGCACCTGGCGGATGATCTGACCGGCGCTGGTCCCGACCGGGATGTCCACGTCGCGCAGGGCGACGTAGTCGGCGAAGCCCTCCAGCAGCCACGTCGGCATGGCGCTGCGGGCTGCGTCGGTGGCCACGTGCACCGCCTCGTGGCTGAGCACGACCTGGGCGCCGGTGGGTCGCAGGGTGTCGAAGACGTCCGGGTTCACGAAGACGTGCACCGGGGCTCCGCCCGTGGTCGACCCGTCCACGGGGGCCGTGACGGCCGCGATCCCCCGGGAGTGTCCAGGCTCGGCGCCGATCGCCCGGTCGACGCCGGCTCCCGAGGCGGGCACCTCGACGACGAGGCGTGAGTGCCACGCCGGCAGCATCCGGTGGACGACGCGCAGGGCGGTCTCCGAGAGCCGCACGTACCTGGCCGCCTCGGCGCGCCCGATCGCTCCCTGTCCCGACACGACGACGAGCACGCCCGGGTCCTGCCGGACCACGACCGGGCCCGACATCCAGACGGGCAGCCGTCCCGAGTCGTCGGCCCCGAGGCCGGCCACCGCCACGTCCCCGGCGGGTTCGGCCGCATCGGCCGGTGCGAAGTCGACGGTGACCTCGGCCCGACCCGGATCGGTGCCCGGGTCGTCGGCGTAGCGCCAGGTCAGCGAGACCGCGGCGGCCCAGCGCCCGTTGGCCGCAACGCCCCCGGACTCGTCGACGTACCGCATCCGGGGACGGATCCCGAGCGCAGCGGCGTTCCTGGCGACGGCGGCGAGCAGGTCCGCAGTTGTCGCGTCACCAGTGGGCGCCAGCGCGGCGGCCGCTCGCGCGTCGCCGTCGTCCAGCGCCTCGGCCAGGCTCTGGAGCGCGACGGCGGCCCCGGCCGGATGGGCCTGGGGGGCCGCCTGGCCGGGCGGCTGCGCGACGTAGGAGGAGTCGTGGAGCAGCCACCAGGCCGCCAGTCCCAGGACGGCTCCCGCAACCAGGAGGGCGAACACCCACCGGCGTCGGGGGTCAGCCAGGGCGGACCGCGCCGGAGTACGGCATCGAGAACACACCCGCCACCAGGACACCGGCGCCCGGGTTCGCGGCGTGCACGATCAGGCCGTTGCCGATGTAGATGCCGACGTGGCTGATCGGGCTGTAGTAGAAGACCAGGTCGCCGGGCTGGAGGTCGCCGGAGGAGACGTGCGGACCGGAGCCGAACTGGGCGCTCGAGGAGTGCGGGAGGCCGACGCCGGCCTGGGCCCACGCCATCATCGTCAGGCCGGAGCAGTCGAAGGCGCTCGGGCCGGCCGCGCCGTAGACGTAGGCGTCGCCGACCTGGGCGAGGGCGTACTGCACGGCCGCGGCGGCGCGACCGGAGGCGGGCACGTTGGTGGGCAGGCGCACGCTGCCGCTGCGCGAGGCGAGCAGCGCCTGGCGCTCGTCCTCCTTGAGGCCGGCGAGCTGGTCCTTGGCCTGCGCGAGCTTGTCGTCGATCGCGGCCTTGTCGTCGGCCAGCTGCTGCTCGATGGACGCGATCTGGGCGCGACGGTCGTCGGTGGCCGACTGACGGATGTCGAGCGTCTTGAGCTCGGTCGAGTAGTCGGTGAAGAGCTGGGTCTGGATGTCGTTGTAGGCCGACATCGTGGCCAGCTGCGACAAGAAGGCGCCGGGGTCGTCGGAGACCACAGCCTGGCCGACGGCGGAGATGCTGGTGCCTTCGTACTGGCTGATGATGGAGTCCTGGACCTGCTGGCGGACCGTGGCCAGTCGGCCGTCCTGCCGGCTCTGGTCGGACTCGAGCGCGTCCAGGTCCTTGCGGAGCTCGTCGAGCTCGACCTTCGACTGGTTGTAACGCTCCGAGGCCTGCTCGGCCTCGCGGTAGAGACGGTCGACGCGGTGCTGGACCTCGTCGATCGTCGGCTCGGCCTGCGCCGGCGACGACGGCAGCGAGCCGATCGCGATGGCGAGGAGGACACCAGAAATGGCGGCGATCGTACGCCTCCGACCGTTCAGCACGAGCGGGCGGTCTCCCTTGGTTGTCGTACGCCTACCGGGTGAGCTGACGGATTCGGGCACGACATGCCCTACCCCTCCTCCTCGTCGACCGGGCCTGTCGGCCCGCTCTCCAGTCTCGGAGGGGATTCACCCCAGATGGGTTGGTTCCCCGGCTCCCGGCCACCACACGGATGGCCCGGACTCAGCGCGGCGCCCGCGCGGACCCTGGTGGTCCACTTCCACGAGCACCTCAGCGGCACACACTAATGGGGGTCCGGCCGACCGTCCAAACTTCAACCGGAGTGTCCGGGATCCGTCCACCGGTCGGTCGCGACCAGGTGTCACACAGGTCACCACCGTCACCTGCGGCCCATCCGTCCCATGGGTGGTCACGCTCATCCTTTGGGGTCCCCGCGGAGTTCGGAGCGCAGCGGAGAACTTCGTGGGGTATTCATGCGGACTCGATCTCCGGGGCGGTCATCGGCTGCACGAGTCGCAGGGGCGGGACCAGCCCGCCGGCGGCGAGGACGTCGAGCGCGCGGCACGCGTCGTCGTCGAAGGTCAGCTCGGGAGGCGGGCCGAGCAGCACGGTCACCACGCAGTCGCCGCACGCCAGGCCCCGCACCACGCAGGTGTCGCAGTCGATCCTCGTCGTCATGTCCCGAACTCTGGCACCGACCACCGACACCCCTCCGTGGAGCGATCCCCGGCCTCAGCCCCGGTCGAACAGACCGATCAGCGTGGTGGCCGCCACCGGCCGGGCACCGGCCCCCTTGACGTCCCGGGCGACCTCCTGGTCGTCACTGGCCACGACCACGACCCGGCCCACGGGCTCGGCCGCCACCAGGTCCCGGATCACGTCGTCGGCGATGACGTCCGGCGGGCTGTAGACCACCCTCACCCCGCGCGGCGCCGCCACGACCGGGCGGTGCGTCGAGCGCGCCGCGTCGAAGACCACGGTGATCTCGGCGCCCGTGCGGGCCACGACCGGAGCCAGCGCGCGCACCAAGCCGCTGCCGCTGGGACTCCAGGGAGGTGTCGGGCCACGCGGTCTTGCTCACGTTGTAGCCGTCCACGATCAGCCGGGACCGCGGGAGGGCGAGCAGCTGCTCCAGCATGGCGGCGCTGCCCGGACCAGCGATCCCGCCGACCGTGCTCTCGTCGGCGAGCGCGGCCTCGACGCGGTCCGCGGGCGCACCGTCGACGGCCGGCAGCGCCAGCTCGCGCCGCAGTCCGGTGGCGGCGTCGATCACGGCGTCCAGCAGCAGGCGGGCCCGCACGGTGGCCTCGTCGCGGTCCGCCCGCGTCGCTCGGCGCGAGGTCGTCTGGTCGGCCTCCAGCTGCTCGACCCGTGAGCGCAGCCGGCGGAGCTCCTTGTCCTGCCCGGCCTCCAGCGTCGCGGCGCGGGTCCGGGCCTCCTCGGCCAGGCCCAGGGCCTCCTCGGCGGCCTCGCGGGCCGACCGTTCGGCGGACCGGGCCTCCCCGAGCTTGCGGCGCAGGGTCGCGTTGTCGGCCTTGTAGCCGTCGACCTGGGTGCGGGCCTTGGCCCGCGCGTCCTTGACGGCCGCCTCCGCCTCGTCCAGGCGTCGCCGCAGCCGCTCGAGCTCGGCCTCCTCGCGCTCGGCCGCCCGTACGCCGGCCCGGCCGGCCACCGCCGAGCCCGCCCGCGCGACCACCTCGGTCCAGTCCTCGCCCCGGGACAGCCACGCGCGAGCCGCGGCGTCCACCGCGTCGTCGCGCCCGGGACGAGCGGCGACCTGCACCGCGATCCGCTCCCGGACCTCGCCGTCGCCGAGGGCCTCGACCAGCGCCGTGCCGCCGAGGCGCACCCGGCGGGCCGGGGCGAACCCGGCGACGCGGCCGAGCGCCGCCGGCAGGCCGGCGACGAGCGGCAGCACCTCGGCGCCCAGCGCCAGGATGCGTGCGCGCACCGGCTCCGGGAGCGCCGCGAGGTCACCGAACGCCTCCGGCGGCGGGACGGGCTCGCTCACCATCGGGGGCCTGCCTCAGCCGGCCTCGGCCCGCGGGACCGTCTCGATGGCGTCGGACCGGCCGCACCAGCGGCAGGTCACCGACTCGACGGTCTCCTCACGGACCTCGGTGTCCTCGACCGACGGCTCGCCCGCGAGGTCGGCGTGCCAGAACTCCACCGTCCGGCGGGTGCGCGCGACGTCGAACCGGGTCAGGTTGCCGCAGCCGCCGCACCGCCAGCGCTCACCGGGGCCGGGCAGCTCCGCTGCGCCCATGGCTCCTCCTGATGTCGATGGTGGTCCGGCTCCTACTCAAGCCTATGCCGCGTGGGCTGCCCGGGATTGTCGGCGACCGCGTCTAGCGTCCGGGCCATGGGTCTGCTGGCACGCGACACCCGGGTGGCGCCCGCCGCCGCGTCACAGGGTGCGCCCACGCGCTGGGAGCCGCAACGCACTTTCGACGAGCTCGGCCGCCCCCTGCACGCCCTGACCTTCTGCGTCGTCGACCTCGAGACGACCGGCGGGTCGGCCGAGGGAGGCTCGATGATCACCGAGATCGGTGCGGTCAAGGTGCGGGCCGGCGAGGTGCTGGGCGAGTTCCAGACGCTGGTCAACCCGCACACCGCCATCCCGCCCTTCATCGCCGTGCTGACCGGCATCACCAACACGATGGTGGCCGACGCGCCGCCGATCGAGGCGGCCCTGCCGGCCTTCCTGGAGTTCGCCGCGGGGTGCGTGCTGGTCGCCCACAACGCGCCGTTCGACGTGGGCTTCCTACGCCACTTCGCCGAGGTCCAGGGCCGGCCGTGGCCGCGCTTCGAGGTCCTCGACACCGCGCTGCTCGCGCGCCGCGTGATCACCCGCGACGACGCACCCAACTGCAAGCTCTCCTCGCTCGCCAAGGTCTTCCGCTCCGGCACCACGCCCAACCACCGGGCCCTGTCCGACGCCCGCGCGACGGTCGACGTGCTGCACGGTCTGATGGAGCGGCTCGGCGGCCTCGGCGTGCACACGCTGGAGGAGCTCCAGACGTTCTCCTCCCGCGTCAGCCCGGCCGTGCGGCGCAAGCGGCACCTCGCCGAGCACCTCCCACACTCCCCCGGCGTCTACCTGTTCCGCGACGACCACCGCCGCGTCCTCTACATCGGCACGTCCCGCGACCTCCGGGCGCGCGTCCGCTCCTACTTCACCTCCTCGGAGACCCGCAGCCGGATGGGCGAGATGGTCGGCCTCGCGAGCGAGGTCACGGGGATCGAGTGCGCCACCCCACTCGAGGCCGAGGTGCGCGAGCTGCGGCTGATCGCCGAGCACAAGCCGCGCTACAACCGGCGCTCGCGCTTCCCCGAGAAGGTCTCCTTCATCAAGCTCACCGCCGAGCCGTGGCCGCGTCTGTCCCTCGTCAAGCGCGTCGTCGACGACGGCGCCGACTACCTCGGCCCCTTCCGCTCGCGCCGCACCGCCGAGCTGTGCCTGGCCGCACTGCACGACACGTTCCCCGTGCGCCAGTGCTCGGACCGGATGAGCCGGACGTCCTCGCGCTCGCCCTGTGTCCTGGCCGAGATGGGCCGCTGTCTCTCCCCGTGCGACGGCAGCGTCGACGCCTCGACCTACGCCGCCGTCGTGCGGCAGCTGCGCGACAGCCTGCTCAGCAGCCCCGACGAGGTCGTCGAGGCGATCAACCAGCGCATGTCGGACCTGGCCACCGACCAGAGGTTCGAGGAGGCCGGCGTGCACCGTGACCGGCTGGCCGCCTTCGTGCGCGCGGCCGCCCGCACCCAGCGCCTCGGCGCGCTGACCCGGATCCCCGAGATGGTCGCCACCCGCCGCGAGGGCGACGGGCGGTGGGCCGTGCACGTCGTGCGGCACGGCCGGCTGGCCGCCGCGGGCGTCATCCCGCCGGGCACCGACGCCCAGCAGTACGTCCAGGAGCTGCGGGCCTCGGCCGAGACGGTGTCCCTCTCCTCCCCCGGTCCGGTGCCGTCGGCCACGGCCGAGGAGAGCGAGCGGATCCTGCGCTGGCTGGAGTCGCCGGGCGTGCGGCTGGTCGACGTCGACGGCGAGTGGACGTGCCCGGTCGGCGGGGCGACCCGCCACCTGGCCCTCCACGACGCGGTCAACCAGAGCCGGCTCACCCTGGTGCCGTTCGACGAGCGCCGGAGCATCTCCCCGGTGCACCAACCCGCTCGCTGACACCCGCGAGTTTGTCGAATCCAAGCTGATCCACCGCGGACGCGGCTTAACCTTCGTTCCATGAGAGAGGTCTCGCTGCGGCGGCTGCCCCGCGACCTCTCTCTGGCCGTGGCCGGTGATCTTCGGCTGGCACTCCGTACTTGATGGCCAAGCAGTTCGGTGTCGGCTGGGACGCCCACGCCTACTACGTCGCCTGGCAGGGGACGCTCTACGACGTCCCGCCAGGCACCAAGGACGCCTACAACTACAGTCCCCTGTTCGCACAGGTGGTCTGGCCGCTGACCCACCTGCCCTGGCCCGTCTTCTGCGCGCTGTTCGTCGGCGCGGCCGCGATCGGAATCGCCTGGCTGGTCAAGCCGCTCAGCATGCCCATGGCAGTCGCGATGTGGATCTTCTGCCTGCCCGAGATCCTGTCCGGCAACATCTTCTGGCTGCTGGCTCTGTGCACCGTGGCCGGCTTCACCCGCGGCGCCCCCTGGTGCGTGGCCGCCTTCACCAAGATCGTTCCCTGCCTGGGGCCGATCTGGTTCCTCGTCCGCGGCGAGTGGCGCCGGCTGGGCGCCTTCGTCGCGGTCGCGGTCGCGCTCGGCGCGGTGTCCGTCGGCCTCGATCCTTCCCTCTGGCGTCAGTGGCTCGACTTTCTTGTAGACAACTCCTCGACCACCCCGGGGATCGGTTTCATCCCGCCGCTCGTCTACCGACTGCCCGTGGGTCTGGTCCTGCTCGTTTTCGCGGCGCGGACCGACCGTCGCTGGCTGGTGCCGGTCTGCATGCTCGTGGTCAGCCCCGTGGTCGGGGAGGGCACTTTCGCCCTACTGGCCGCGATCCCGCGGCTTCTCCACCCCAAGGAGACCGACACCGACCCGGCGCCCAGCGCCGCCGGGATCGAGGCTCGTAGTCTGACCCCGTGATCACCGCCATCGTGTTCGTGAGGGCCGACGTCGCCCGCATCCCTGAGGTCGCCGAAGCGGTCGCGGCGATCGAGGGCGTCAGCGAGGTCTACTCCGTGACCGGACAGGTCGACCTCATCGCGATGGTGCGCGTACGTCACCACCAAGAGGTCGCCGAGGTCGTCGCCGACCGCCTCAACAAGGTGGCCGGCGTGACCTCCACCGAGACCCACATCGCCTTCCGGGCCTACTCCAAGCACGACCTCGAGTCGGCCTTCGCGCATCCCCGAGGTCGCCGAGACGGTCGCGGCGATCGAGGGCGTCAGCGAGGTCTACTCCGTGACCGGACAGGTCGACCTCATCGCGATGGTCCGCGTACGCCGCCACGAAGAGATCGCCGAGGTCGTCGCCGACCGCCTCAACAAGGTGGCCGGCGTGACCTCCACCGAGACCCACATCGCCTTCCGGGCGTACTCCAAGCACGACCTCGAGTCGGCCTTCGCCCTCGGCCTCGACTGAGCACGAATATCGGCAAAGAGCCATCGGCTCTTGCTCCTCTTTACCAATACTTGGGATCGACAACCGATCCCTCCGGAGGCCCCGTCGTGCCGTTTGTCCGCACGTGTGCGCCGGTAGGGTCGCGCCGTGACCTGGCTCGCCGACCACTGGCTCGACCTGTTCGGGTGGGCCGGCTCCGCGCTGCTGATCGTCTCCCTGCTGCAGGCGAGGGTGCTGCGGTTCCGGGTGCTCAACCTGACGGCCGGGCTGATGCTCGTGGTCTTCAACTCGCTGATCGGCGTCTGGCCGATGGTCGCGATGAACCTCGCGACCAGCGGGATCAACGTCTTCTTCATCAACCGCCTGCTACGCCAGCGCCACGACACGACGGCCTTCGACGTGCTGGCGGTGAAGTCCGACGACCTGTACCTCGCCCACGTGCTGGCGGTGCACCGCACCGACGTGCAGCGGCACCAGCCCGACTTCTCCTGGGACGGTGTGCCGCGGGAGGACCGCCGCCCGTTCCTGATCGTGAAGGGTGACGAGACCGTGGGCGTGGTGATCATCCGCGTGGACGGCAGCGACGCGCACGTCGAGCTGGACTACGTGACGCGGCGCTACCGCGACTTCTCGCCGGGCGAGTTCGTCTGGCGCGAGAGCGGGTTGCTGCGCGACCTCGGCATCCAACGAGTGATCACGTCGCCCTCGATGGTGGACCCCTACTACGCCCGGGTCGGCTTCCGTCGCGAGGGCGCGTCGTACGTGCTGGCGGTCTGAGCGATGAGCACCGAGAACCTGGACCCGACCCACGGCTCCGGACGCGCGGCCCGAGGAGTCCACGGCCGCCGAGCGCCTGACGAAGCAGTCGCCGGTCCTGGTCGTGCTCCGGTTCGTGATGCCGGTCGTGATCGTCATCGGCATGTTCGCCGTGCTGACCAACCACGCCAAGGACCCGCTGACCAACACCGACACCTACTTCCACCTGCGGTTCGGGCACGAGTTCCTGCACGGCCACTGGTCGCTGTGGGACCCGGGCAGCGTGACGACGTACGGCACGAACGACTGGGTGCCGACCCAGTGGCTGCCGCAGGTCGTGATGGCCCAGTTCGAGGACTGGTTCGGGCTGGCCGGCGTGGCCTGGCTATCCGGGCTGCTCTACCTCGCTGCTCGCCTACACCCTCTGGTCGATCGCCCGTCGCTACGCCAGCCCGCTGGGGGCCGCGCCGGTGATCGTGGTCGCCGTCCTGGCCGTCAGCGGGCCGAGCATGTCGATGCGCCCGCAGGTGCTGAGCTACCTCTTCATCGCGCTCACGACGGACGCCTGGCTGCGCACCCGAGAGGACGGCAAGGCGCGCTGGTGGCTGGTCCCGCTGACGTGGGTGTGGGCCATGGTCCACGGCATGTGGTCGATCGGCATCATCATCGGCGTCGTCGCCGCTTGTCGGTCTCGCGCTGGACCGCGCGGTGCCCCAGCGACAGTGGTTCCGCCTGGCCGCGATCCCCCTGCTGTCCGCTGGTGGTGCGCGGCCCTGACACCGGTCGGGCCCGAAGCTCTACTCGGCCGTCCTTGAGGTCAACTCGCGCGGCCACTACTTCGCCGAGTGGCAGCCGCCGAACTTCAGAAGCGCCAACTGCATCGCGCTGCTGATCCTGGCTGGGTCTCGTGCTGCTGCGCTGGTCGCGCCGCAAGGCGTCGTTCTCCTGGACCGAGATCCGCCTCGTCGCGCTTGCCGGTGGCTGGGCGCTCTACACCAGCGCACGGTCACCGTGGCGGCCGTGATGCTGGTGCCGTTCGCGGCGATGGCCACCCAGGACGGCCTGAAGATCTACTACCCGCGCGTCCGCCGCGAGACCGTCGCGGTCCTCACCGGGCGCAGTGGCCTGCCTCGCCGTCCTGGCGGTGCTGGTGCCCACGGACCGCCGACCAGCCGCCGCAAGGACCCCGAGCTGGTACGCCACGACCGTGGCCGACCTGCCCGCTGGCACCAAGATCATCAACGACTGGGGCGAGGGCGGTTACCTCATGTGGCGCTTCCCCGGACCTCGACTTCATGATGAACGGCTACGGCGACCTCTTCACCGACTCCGAGCTCCAGCGCAACTACCAGCTCGACGAGACGCTGCCCGGCTGGGACGCGTGGTGAAGCAGGCTCGGACGCGGAGTACGCCCTGCTCAGGTCCCCGGGAGCCAGCTGGCCTACGACCTCCAGCACCCGAGGACTGGTCGGTCATGGAGCGCAGCGACGAGATCATGCTGCTGCACGCACCCCAGTAGTCCGCCGGCGCAACGGACCGCGCCGTCCGGGGGTGGGACGACGCGGCCCGCGGGCCGACGGTCCGAGTCAGAGGTTCTTCGGACGCAGCACGGTGTCGATGCCGTGCGCGACCTGTCGGTTGCCCTTGTTGATGTCGGGCACGATCACCGTCGCGTTCGCGGCGTCCGGGTCCTTGTCGACGAGCATCACGTGGCCGTTCTTGACCTTGACCTTGACCTTGATCCCGGCGGCCGTCATCAGCTTGGCGCCATCGGCCTTGACGCGCCTTGGCCGCCGTGATGGTGGCGCCCGGGACGACGTGGTAGAGCAGCACCGTCTCGAGCGTGTCGACGTCGACCAGGCCGGCGAGGGTGGAGAAGACCTTGGCCTCGGACGCGTACGACGTCCCGGTCAGGTCCTCGACCAGCTGGCGGAACGCGCGGTCGGTCGGCGCGAACGCCGTGGCCCGCTTCGTCCCGTCGGCCAGGATCAGCACCGGGCTCTTGGGCTTGGCGGCCGCGACGGCGTAGACCGCGGCCTCGACGATGTCGAAGTCACCGCCCTTCTTGTCGAACTTCTGGCCGTCGGCGCCCAGCACCGTCGCCAGGCTCGTCGTGCCCAGCCCGCGGGCCGGGGCGGCCTGTGCGGGAGTCGCTCCGGCCATCAGCGCCGTCGCGGTCAGGAGCGTGCCGGCCGTCACGGCGCCGGCGAGGGTACGGATCGTCATGATGTCTCCTTCGTGGTGGGGTGGGTCCGCGGTGGCTACGCGTAGGTCGCGCGCAGCACCGAGGTCGGTGAGTGCTGGGGGTCGCCGTCGTCGTCCTCGAGGCTGACGTCGACGGCGGCGTACGCCGCCAGCAGCCGGTCGCTGACCTCGAAGGACGCCGTCCCGCTCGGGCCGACCTGGCCGAGCGGGAGCATCTTGTTCGTGGTGGGGTCGAGCAACCAGGCGTAGTAGAACTGCCCCTCACGGGCCGCGGGCAGGTCGTGGGTGCTGATCGTCATGCTGGTGCGGCCGTCGGACTCGGTCATCGCGACGGTGCCGCTGCCGGTCCCGGAGACGGCCGCCAGGGTCGCCGAGCGCTGCGGCCGTGGGGCCGGGTCCCCGCCCACCTGCGCATGCGACCACGCGCCGACACCGGCGGCACCGGTGAGGGCCGCGGCCAGGACGAGCAGCCGCAGTCCGGGTCGCCGGCGGGCCACCTCGTGCGTCACCGCCAGCTGGGCGACCGGTGGCAGAGGTGGCGGGGTCGCCGTGTCGGTGCCGAGGGTCCGGCCCGAGCGGGTGAGCAGCGAGTGGCCGACGGCGTTCTCCACGAGCTCGTCCCGGCAGTCCGGGCACGAGCGCAGGTGGGTACCGGACGACTCCACGGCACCGGTGCTCAGCTCACCGCGCAGCAGACCCACGAGGTCGGCGTGCGACACGGCGGTCACGCAGCGCCCTCGGTGACCAGGCGGCCGAGCCGGCGGGTGCCGCGCGCCGCCCGTGCCTTGACGGTGCCGAGCGGCACGTCCAGCGCGGAGGCGATCTCGCGCTGGGTCAGGTCCCCGAAGTACGCCAGCTCGATGACCTCGCGCTCGTGCTCGGGCAGGCGGCCGACGGCGGAGCGCACGTCCGCGGCGTCGGCGTACCGGTCGACCGTCTCCCGCCCGTCCTCGCCGACGAGGTCGCGCAGCAGGTCGACGTCCACGACCTGGTGCCGGTGCGCCCGCAGCGTGTCGACGGCCCGGCGGTGGGCCAGCATGAACAGCCAGGTCGTGAATCGCTGCTTCGGGTCGTAGCGGTGGGCACTGCGCCAGACGTCGAGGAACGTGCGCTGCAGGACGTCCTCGGCCTCGTCGGCGCCGACGTAGCGGCGCAGGAACGACAGCAGGCTGCGCGAGTACGCCGCGTAGGCGTCCTCGAGCGCGGACTCGTCGCCGCGGGCGAGGCGGACGCCGATCGCCTGGCCCTCCGCCATGGATGTCACGACGGTTGGTTCGCTCGCCACGAGGATGCGGTTGCCGGGACGGGCAATTTTGTCCAACATTTGTCCAATGTTACGCGGACGCACGAGAACGGTCGAGGGCCCGCGTGGCCCCGTGGCCCGGCTCAGCGGGAGGTGGCGTCCACCCAGCGCTCGAGCACGGCGGTGGCGGCACCCGAGTCGACCGCGCCGCGCGCTCGGGCGAGCCCCGCGGCCAGGGCGTCCTCGGCCGGAGTGGCCGGGTCGTCGTAGACCGCCAGGGCCGCGCCGGCGTTCAGCAGGACGGCGTCCCGGACCGCACCCGGCTCCCCCGCCAGCGTGCGGCGCACGACGTCGGCGTTGTGCTGGGCGTCCCCGCCGCGCAGCGACTCCGTGGTGGCCGGAGCGAGGTCGAAGGCGGCGGGGTCGATCGTCGCGGTGCGGACCTCCCCGCCGTGCACCTGCCAGACCGAGGACGTCGTCGTGGTGGTGAGCTCGTCGAGGCCGTCGTCGCCGCGGAACACCCACGCGTCGACGCCGCGGAGTGCGAAGACGCCGGCCATCACCGGCGCCATCCGTGGATCGGCGCAGCCCACCGCCTGGGCGGCCGGTCGGGTCGGGTTGCCCAGCGGACCGAGGATGTTGAACGTCGTGCCCACGCCGAGCTCGCGTCGCGGGATCGCGGTGTGCCGCATCGCCGGGTTGAACGCCGCGGCGAAGCAGAACGTGATGCCGGCCTCCTCGGCCACCTCCGCGACCCGCCCGGGCAGCAGGTCCAGCCGGATCCCGAGGGCCTCGAGCACGTCCGCGCTGCCCGACTGCGAGGACGCCGAGCGGTTGCCGTGCTTGACGACCTTGGCGCCGGCGCCCGCGGCCACGATCGCGGCCATCGTGGAGATGTTCACGCTCATCGAGCGGTCGCCTCCGGTGCCGACCACGTCGAGGAGCCGGCCGGGTACGTCGATGGGCGTGCGGGCGGCGTACATGGCGTCGGCCAGCGCGGTGACCTCCTCGACGGTCTCGCCCTTGGCCTTGAGCCCGATCGCGAAGCCGGCGATCTGGGCCTCGGTCGCCTCACCGGCGAGGATCTCGCCCATTGCCCACGTGGTCTGCCCAGCCGACAGGTCGGTGCGGGCGACCAGGGCCGCGAGCACCTCGGGCCAGGTCGACACGACGGCTAGTCGCCGCGGACGGCGGGCGTGCCGGCGACGCGGGGGCGGAGCAGCCCGATGACCGCCTCGGCCAGCCGCAGCGGGTCGATGGGGTGCGAGACCGCGGCCTCGGCGCGCGACCAGGTGGCCAGCCAGGCGTCCTGCGGGCGACCGGTGAGCACGAGCACCGGCGGGCACTGGTAGATCTCGTCCTTGAGCTGCTTGGCGATGCCCATCCCGCCGGCGGGCACGGCCTCGCCGTCGAGGATCGCCAGGTCGACGCCACCGGCGTCCATGTGCTGGATCACGACCGGCTCCGTGGCCACCTCGACGTAGGTGAGCTCGGGCAGGTCCGGGTGCGGCCGACGGCCCAGCGCGAGGATGACCTGCTGCCGGGTGTTCACGTCGTCGCTGTAGACGAGCACCTTCAAGGGCTGGTCGTTCGGAGGCGCAGCGTTCACGGGGGCACCCTACCGAGGCTCGACCTGCTTCTCCGCGCCGGACCGTGCCTGCGCCTCCAGGCGGTCCAGGCGTCGGTCCTCGCGCTCCCCCTCCTTCATCGACGAGCGGACCCACTGCACGAACAGCACCGCGAAGATCGCCAGCCCGACCAGGTCGCCGGAGCTCCAGAGCAGGCCTCCGGCCAGGTGCTGGTCGGCGGCGGGGTCGGGCAGCCACGAGTCCAGGTCACCTCGGTGCAGGTTCGGGTACCAGTCGCCGCCGATCAGGTTGGTCTGGGCCATGATCGTGACGCCCAGGAAGGCGTGGAAGGGCAGGGTCAGCAGCACCAGCAGCATCCGGAAGGGGTACTCCACCCGGCCGGGCACCGGGTCCACGCCCACGATGGGCCAGAAGAACAGCGAGCCGACCACCACCAGGTGCACGTGCATCAGCTCGTGGACGGCGGTCGAGTGCAGGGACGCGGGGTACCAGCCGGAGAAGTACAGCGCCCACGGCGACACGACGTAGAGCAGCAGCGTCAGCGGCGGGAAGGTCAGCACCCGGCCGACCCGGGAGTGCAGCACCGCGAGGAGCCAGCGCCGCGGCCGGGCCGGAAGCGTGCGGAGAGCGAGCGTGACGGGTGCCGACAGCGCGACGAGCAGCGGCACCACCATCGACAGGATCATGTGCTGGGCCATGTGCACGCTGAGCAGCGTGGTGTCGTAGGCCGCCAGCCCGCTCTGCGTGGCCAGCACGAAGGCCAGGATCCCGGCCGCGAAGGCGACCGTCCGGCCCACCGGCCACCGGTCTCCGCGGCTGGCCAGACGGTTCACCCCGGCGGCGTACAGGCCGGCCGCCGCGAGGGTCAGGAGGGCCAGCACCGCGGCCAGCTCCCACCCCGTGAACACCGTGCCGAGGGTGAACCGCGGCAGGTAGTCGGAGGAGTGGAGCGGCAGGACCGGCACCTTGCGAGAATAGGCCGCGTATTGGCGGGGGGTCGGGGGTGGCCTCGGGCAGCCCTATCGACATAATGAGCGGGTGGCGACTGCTCAAGCGATCCCGGCCTCGCGGCTGCACGGACATCACGACCGGCCGAGCATGGTCAGCGTGGGCACCATCATCTGGCTGTCCAGCGAGCTGATGTTCTTCGCCGCCCTGTTCGCGTCCTACTTCACCATCCGTGCGGTGAGCCCCGACCTGTGGGCGCTGAACACCGAGAAGCTCAACGTGCCGTTCGCCTCGGTGAACACCACGATCCTGGTGTTGTCGTCGCTGACCTGCCAGCTCGGCGTGTTCGCGGCCGAGCGGGGCCAGGTCGGTCGTCAGGGCGGGGTGCTCGAGGTCGGCAAGTGGGGCCTGCGCGAGTGGTTCATCCTCACCTACATCATGGGTGCGGTGTTCGTCGCCGGCCAGGCCACCGAGTACGTCTCGCTGGTCCAGGAGGGCACCACCATCCAGGACTCGGCGTACGGCTCGATGTTCTACCTGACCACCGGCTTCCACGGGCTCCACGTGACCGGGGGGCTGATCGCCTTCCTGTTCGTGCTGGGCCGCACCTACATGGCCAAGCGCTTCACCCACGAGCAGGCCGTCAGCGCGATCGTCGTGTCCTACTACTGGCACTTCGTCGACGTCGTCTGGATCGGCCTGTTCTTCACGATCTACGTCATCCAGTAGGCAACCGGACCGCGTCTTCGTGACGAACTACTCCATGGACACCACGACCCGAGGACCCTCACCGTGCGTTTTCTGAATCGCTCCGCAGGTCGACTGTCCCGCGTACGCCGTCGGCCGGTCGCCGGGCTCGCCGTGCTGCTCATGGGCCTGCTGCTGACCGGTTCCCTGTACGCCGCCTTCGCGCCCGCGCAGGCCGGCCGGGCCGACACCGACGAGGAGCTCGTGGCCAAGGGCCGCGACCTCTTCATCGTGGGGTGCTCGACCTGCCACGGGCAGAACGGCGAGGGCATCAACAGCACGCGTGACGGCAAGATCCTCGGCCCCACCCTGATCGGGGTGGGCGCCGCCGCCGTCGACTTCCAGGTCGGCACCGGCCGGATGCCGATGGCGCAGCCCGGCTCCCAGGCGCAGCGCAAGCCCCCGGTCTACACGCCCGACGAGATCGCGGCCCTCTCGGCGTACGTCGCCTCCCTCGGCATCGGCCCCGCCGTCCCCGACGAGTCCGACTACAGCATCGCGGGCCTCTCCGACCAGGAGCGCGAGGAGGCCATCGTCCGCGGCGGCCAGATCTTCCTGACCAACTGCACGGCCTGCCACAACTTCGAGGGCTCGGGCGGGGCCATGCCGCGCGGCGGCTTCGCACCGAAGATCCGGGGCGTCGACCCCAAGTACATCTACGAGGCCATGCTGACCGGCCCGCAGGCCATGGACACCTTCTCCAACGGCAACCTCTCGCCCGACGAGAAGCGCGACGTCATCGCCTACCTGCAGTCCCTGGAGGACCAGCCCAGCTACAGCGGGTTCGGCCTCGGGGGCCTCGGGCCGGTGAGCGAGGGACTGTTCGCCTGGATCGTCGGTATCGGCGCCTGCGTCGGCTTCGCGGTCTGGATCGCCGCCCATACCACCCGGACGAGCAAGAGTAAGGTCGAAGCGTGAGCGATCACGGCAATCTCCCGGCGATTCCGGAGGGCGACGAGCCGATCCCGAACCCCGGTCTCCCCGCTCACCAGTGGCGTCCGACCGACGTGGACCCGCGCGCCGAGAAGCGCGCCGAGCGCCAGGTCGCGACCCTCTTCGGGGTCGCCACGCTCGCCCTCCTCGGCTTCTTCGTCTCCTACTTCGTCTACCAGGTCGGCGACGACTGGGACACGATCGGCGGGCTGGGCGCCTCCAACCTGATGCTGGGCGGCACCCTCGGCATCGCCTTCCTCTGCATCGGCATCGGCCTGATCCACTGGGCCCGCAAGCTGATGACCGACCAGGAGATGGTCGAGCTGCGCCACCCGGCGGCCTCCAGCGACAAGGACCGCACCGAGACCGTCGGCATGGTCATGCAGGGCCTCGACGACTCCGGGATCGGCCGGCGTCCGCTGGTGCGCAACTCGCTGCTCGGTGCGCTCGGGCTGGTCGGGCTGGCGCCGATCCTGATGCTGCGTGACCTCGGTCCGCTGCCGCACGACAAGCTCTACCACACGATCTGGAAGCCGGGCATGCGCGTCGTCCGCGACGTCGTCTACACCCCGATCAAGGTCTCCGACCTCGAGATCGGCGACCTGGTCAACTGCGAGCCCGAGGCCCTGTCGAACGGCGGCCCCGACGGCGAGCCTCTCGAGGGCGTCGAGCTCCAGGTCGCCAAGTCCAAGGGCGCGGTCATCCTGCTGCGCATGGAGCCCGACGACATCACGCCGTGGAAGGGCCGGGAGAACTGGTCGGTCCAGGGCATCGTCGCCTACTCCAAGATCTGCACCCACGTCGGCTGCCCGATCTCGCTGAACGAGCGGACGACCCACCACCTGCTCTGCCCGTGCCACCAGTCGACGTTCGACCTGGCCGACAACGGCAAGGTCATCTTCGGCCCGGCGGCCCGGCCGCTGCCTCAGCTGCCCATCGAGGTGGACGACGAGGGGTACCTCGTGGCGCAGAGCGACTTCACCGAACCCGTCGGGCCCAGCTTCTGGGAGCGTGGTTAGTCGTGCCTCGTCCCGGAAGTCCTTGGGCGCTTCGCGCACTGACAGCACACACCTCGCGGCGTTGCCGTCGCTCGCTGGACGATCAAGTACGGCTTCGCTCCGGCGCCTTGCGATGCACGCACCGTGAGCACGCCAACCATCCAAGTACCTCCGGGACGAGGCACGTATGAGCATCGACACCAGCAAGGTCGCGGACACCAACGCCGGCACCCCGGCCAAGGCCGCCAAGGCGAACCCCGTGGGGGCGGCGGCGACCTGGGCCGATGACCGGCTCGGGCTCGCGACCGCGATGAAGAAGCAGATCCGCAAGGTCTTCCCGGACCACTGGTCCTTCATGCTCGGCGAGATCGCGCTGTGGAGCTTCATCATCCTGCTCCTCACCGGCGTCTTCCTCACCCTGTGGTTCACCCCGAGCATGGGCGAGACGGCGTACGAAGGCTCCTACAACCAGCTGCGCGGCATCCAGATGTCGGAGGCCTACGCCTCCACGCTGCACATCTCCTTCGACGTGCGCGGCGGCCTGCTGATGCGCCAGATGCACCACTGGGCGGCCATGCTCTTCGTGGGCGCGATGATGGTGCACCTGCTGCGGGTGTTCTTCACCGGCGCGCACCGCAAGCCCCGTGAGCTGAACTGGGTGATCGGCTGCCTGCTCCTCATCCTGAGCACGCTCGAGGGCTTCACCGGCTACTCCCTGCCCGACGACCTGCTCTCCGGCACCGGCATCCGGGCCGCCGACGGGTTCATCAAGGCCTCGCCGGTCGTGGGCACCTACATGTCGTTCTTCCTCTTCGGCGGCGAGTTCCCCGGCGAGTCGATCATCCCGCGCCTCTACACCGTGCACGTGCTGCTGATCCCCGGCATCCTGCTCGCGCTGGTCGGCGCCCACATGCTGCTGCTCGTCTACCACAAGCACACGCAGTGGGCCGGCCCTGGTCGCACCGAGCAGAACGTCGTGGGGTACCCGCTCCTCCCGATCTACGCCGCCAAGGCGGGTGGCTTCTTCTTCATCGTCTTCGGCGTGATCGCGATGATGGGCGCCCTGCTGTCCATCAACCCGGTGTGGAAGTTCGGCCCCTACGATCCATCGAAGGTGACGGCCGGCTCCCAGCCCGACTGGTACATGGGCTGGCCGGACGGCGCGCTGCGCATCATGCCCGGCATCGAGACCCACATCTGGGGCGTCACGATCAGCTGGAACGTCATGCTGCCCATCTTGATCCTGCCGGTCGTGGCGTTCATGGTCCTGCTGATCCTGCCGTTCCTCGAGGCCTGGATCACCGGCGACAAGCGCGACCACCACATCCTCCAGCGACCCCGCGACGCGCCGGGTCGCACGGCGTTCATGGTCGGCATGATGACGTTCTACGGCCTCTTCTGGGCCGCCGGCGGAAACGACATCATCGCCATCAAGATGCACCTGTCGATCAACCACATCACCTACTTCATGAGGGCCGCGGTCTTCATCGGGCCGGTGATCGCGTTCATCATCACCAAGCGGTGGTGCATCTCCCTGCAGCGGCACGACACCGAGATGCTGCTGCACGGCTACGAGTCGGGCATCATCATGCGCTCGGCCGAGGGCGGCTACAGCGAGCGGCACCTGCCGGTCAGCGAGGGTCGCGCCTACAGCCTCACCGCGCGCGAACGTGACGAGGTCTTCACCCCGGGCTCCGGCGTCGACGAGAACGGCGTCGCGGCCCGCGGCGGCCGCCTCGACAAGGTGCGCGGCAAGCTGTCGGAGCTCTTCTACGCCGACAACGTGCAGAAGCCGTCCCGCGAGGAGCTCGAGGAGGCCCGGCACCACGCCGAGCACGAGCACGCCCTCCAGGCCGGCCTCGACCACCCCGCCTCCGGCCACGAGTTCGACGACCACGCCCTCCGCACCGCCGACGAGGTCCCCCTCCGCGGCGGCCACGGCGAGACGGCGGGTGCCGGCTCCGGTCCGGCTTCGGGCGGCGCGGGCGGTCAGCACGACGACGCCGACGAGCAGCCGGGCCACTAGGCCCCGTTCCACCACGAAGGCCCCGCCCGGGTACGGGCGGGGCCTTCGTGCGTCGCACCCATTGGTCGAGGAGGGCCGAAGGCCCGTCACGAGACCCGGTGAGTGCTCCGCGCTCCAGTCACCGGGTCTCGTGACAGGCGCTGGCGCGCCTTCCTCGACCAACGGCTCATGCGGGCTACTTCAGCGCGGAACCCTTGGCGTACGTCGCGTAGGACTCGTTCCAGTCGCCGTATCCGTTGGTGAACTCCATCGGGCGGTCGGTGCCGGTGTACTCGACGACGTCGCCGCGCTTGGAGATGGAGTAGAGCCAGGCGGCGTTGTCGGTGCTCATGCCGGTGCAGCCGTGAGAGACGTTGGCGTACCCCTGGGAGCCGACCGACCACGGGGCGGCGTGGATGAACTCGCCGGAGTAGGTCAGGCGCATGGCGTACTCGACGTCGTCGAGGTCGTAGTACTCCGGGTTGTTCTTGCCGATGCCGATGGTCTCGGAGTTCATCCGGTGGTGACGGAACTTCTCGATGATCACCTTCACGCCCGAGCGGGTGGTGAAGCCGGCCTTGCCGGTCGTGATCGGGATGGTCCGCAGCATCTTGCCGTTGCTGAACACCTGCATCTGGTGGGTCTGGGCGTTGACCTTGTAGACGTTGGCCGACCCGACGTGGAACTCCACGTGCCGGTCCTCCTGGCCGAAGATGCCGGCGCCGGCGGGGATCGAGTTGATGTCGACGTCGACGCTCACGTCGGTGCCGGCCCTCCAGTACGACTTCGGGCGCCAGTGCACCTCGTGGTCGCTGATCCAGTGCCAGGCGCCGGGCTGCTTGGGGGTCGCGGTGACCGCGAGGTGCTTCTCGATGTTCGCCTTGTCCTTGACCGCGACGTCGAAGGACACGATCACCGGCATGCCCACGCCCACGGTCTCGCCGTCCAGCGGCGCCACGGACGGGTAGGTCTGCTGGTCCAGGGTCAGCGCGACGGTGCTGAACGTCGACCGCTTGGTGACGTCGCTGCCGTCGACGCGACGGGCGACGGTCGTGACGGCGTACGACGCGCCGGGCTCGAGCAGGGACCCGGCCACCCACGTCGCGTTGTCGCCCGACATCTTGCCGGCGACGTCGCCGGCGGCGGAGGTGACGCTGACCGCCTGCAGGGTGCCGTTCTCCGCCTCGAGGGTCAGCCGGGTGTCCACCGGGACGTCACGGGCACCCTTCTCGACGTTCGACATCAGCCGGACCGAGGGCACCTTCGGCGCCTCGGACTCCTCGGCGGACGGTGACGAGCTGCCGGACTGGACGGACCCCGGCTGAGCGGCGGTGTCGGGGGTCTCGGTGTCGTTGCAGCCCGCGAGCGTCGTCGCGAAGGCGCACGTCAGCACCACGGCGAGCAGGCGTGATCGGCGAAGGGACATGCTTCTGGGACTCCCCGTGGCAGGTAAAGGTTGCCGTCCCAGCGTAACCCGCGGCCTTTGCCAAACCGATTCGACGGGGCTGTGGCGCGGACGAAGCGCACCCGTTGGTCGAGGAAGGCGCCCTGGCGCCTGTCACGAGACCTGGCGACAGGCTCGCGGCCCGCTCACCGGGTCTCGTGACGGTCGCTGCGCGACCTCCTCGACCTGCGGGTCGCTAATGCGCGTGCTCGCCCTTGTAGTACTCGAACACCAGGCCGCAGAGCGCCAGCGCACCCAGGAACGTGCCGATGATGAACAGCCACCAGGCGTGGATCGCGATGCCGTAGACCATCACGGCCAGGGCGGCTCCGCACCAGAGGGGCCACCAGGAGTACGGCGGGAAGAAGCCGAGCTCGCCGGCACCGTCGGCGATCTCGGCGTCCTTGCGGTCCTCGGGGCGCGGGTCCATCTTCGCGGCGTGGAAGCCGAGGTAGAGGGTGATCATGGCGACCAGGAGGGTCGTCATGACCAGCGCCGAGGTGCCCGTCCAGTCGTTGGTGATCAGCCAGTAGGCCGGGCTGACGATGACGAAGAAGGCCGTGGAGAGCCCGAAGATCCAGGCTTCGATCTTCACTCGGCGTCCCCGTCCTTCTTGTCGTCGTCCCCACGATCGGCTGGGGGCTCCTCGGTGACCACGGCGCCGCGCTCCTTCAGCATCTCCTCGCGGCCCTCCATGTCGGGGGCGTCGGCGAAGTTGCCCTTGCGGGCGGCCTCGTTGTGCGCCAGCTCGATCGCGGCGACCTCGGGGTGGTGCAGGTCGAAGGCCGGCGACTCGGAGCGGATCCGCGGGATCGTGACGAAGTTGTGGCGCGGCGGCGGGCTGCTGGTGGCCCACTCGAGCGAGCGGCCCCAGCCCCACGGGTCGTCCTTCTCCACCAGCGGGGCGCGCCGGCTGATCCAGACGTTGTAGAGGAACGGCAACGTCGACGCGCCCAGGATGAAGGCGCCGATCGTCGAGACCTGGTTGAGCGTGGTGAACCCGTCGTCGGGCAGGTAGTCGGCGTAGCGACGGGGCATGCCCTCGACGCCGAGCCAGTGCTGCACGAGGAAGGTGGTGTGGAAGCCGATGAAGAGCAGCCAGAAGTGCAGCTTGCCGAGCCGCTCGTCGAGCATCCGGCCGGTCATCTTGGGCCACCAGAAGTAGAAGCCCGCGAACATCGCGAACACCACCGTGCCGAACACGACGTAGTGGAAGTGCGCGACCACGAAGTAGGAGTCGGAGACGTGGAAGTCCAGCGGCGGGCTGGCCAGGATGATGCCGGTCAGGCCACCGAACAGGAACGTCGTCAGGAAGCCCATCGACCAGAGCATGGGCGTGTCGAAGGTGATCGACCCGCCCCAGAGCGTGCCTATCCAGTTGAAGAACTTCACACCGGTGGGCACCGCGATCAGGAACGTCATGCCGGAGAAGAACGGCAGGTCGACGGCGCCGGTGACGAACATGTGGTGCGCCCACACCGCCGCGGACAGGATCGCGATGCCGAGGGTCGCGCCGACCAGGCCGACGTACCCGAAGATCGGCTTGCGGCTGAACACGGGCAGGATCTCGGTGATGATGCCGAAGAACGGCAACGCGATGATGTAGACCTCGGGGTGTCCGAAGAACCAGAACAGGTGCTGCCACAAGATCGCCCCGCCGTGGGCGGTGTCGAACACATGGGCGCCGAGCAGGCGGTCGGCCTCGAGCGAGAGCAGCGCGCCGGCCAGGACCGGGAACGCCAGCAGCACGAGCAGCGACGTGACCAGCGTGTTCCACACGAAGATCGGCATCCGGAACATCGTCATGCCGGGTGCGCGCATGCAGATGATCGTGGTCATGAAGTTCACGGCGCCGAGGATGGTGCCGAGGCCGGCCATCCAGAGGCCCATGACCCACAGGTCGCCGCCGACGCCGGGCGAGCGGACGGCGTCCGAGAGCGGCGTGTAGGCGAACCACCCGAAGTCGGCCGCGCCCTGCGGCGAGAGGAAGCCGGAGGCGGCGATCAGGCCGCCGAAGAGGAAGAGCCAGTACGACAGCATGTTCAGGCGCGGGAACGCCACGTCGGGCGAGCCGATCTGCAGCGGCATGATCACGTTGCCGAACCCGAAGAACAGCGGCGTCGCGAACAGCAGCAGCATGATCGTGCCGTGCATCGTGAAGAGCTGGTTGTAGAGCTCGTCGTTCACGATCTGCTGGCCCGGGTAGGCCAGCTCGGAGCGCATGACCATCGCCATCAGGCCGGCGATCAGGAACCACCCGAAGGACGTGGCGAGGTAGAGCTTGCCGATGATCTTGTGGTCGGTCGTGGTGATGACCCGGACGATCTGCTGGCCGAGCGGCCGACGTGCCTCGACGCCGCCGACGATGGGGCGTCCTGCGGTCGTGGTCATTCGGTGACCCCCTCGTCGGAAAGTCCTGCCTGCGTGCTGGCGTTGGAGCCGCCGAGCAGCGGCTCGTCGGAGGTGTGCCCAGCCTCGTCGAGACCCTGGAGGTAGGTGTCGAAGTCATCGGCGCTGACGACCTTGACGTTGAAGAGCATCCGCGAGTGGTAGACGCCGCAGAGCTCGTAGCACTTGCCGCGGTAGTCACCGATCGTGGTGGGCGTGATCCGGTAGTGGTTCTCGCGGCCGGGGATGACGTCCATCTTCATCAGGAAGCCGGGCACGCCGAAGTCGTGGATGACGTCGGGCGACCGCAGCTGGAACTCGGTCGTCTCCCCGACCGGCAGCACGAGCGTCGGGATGTACGACGCGGTGCCGGCCTCCCAGACGTTCGGGACGTCGACCGCGCTCTCGTCGACGTAGTTGAACGTCCACGCCCACTGCTGCCCCACGACGTACACGGTGTGGTCGGGCTTGCCGGTGTCGTCCAGGACGGCGTTCTGGGTGCCGACGGTGTGCACGAAGAAGACGATCACCATCACGACCGGGGCGATCGTGTAGAAGATCTCGAGGGGCAGGTTGTAGCGCGTCTGCACCGGGACCTCGGGGTCGCCGGGGCGGCGGCGGAAGCGCCACATGGCGTAGAACATCAGGCCCCAGACGATGCCGCCGGTGACCAGGGCGGCCACCCAGGACCAGCGCCACAGGGTGAAGATGTGCTCGCCCTGCTCGGACGCGGGGTCCGGCATGGCGAGGTTCTTCCACTCGTGCCGGTTCTGCTCCGAGCAGCCCGAGAGCACGACCGTCGTGGTCAGGACTGCGGCCAGCAGCGCGAGGCGGGTGAGCCTCACCGCCGGTCGCCGAACCGGTCCGTTGGTGGCCTGGTCACCCACGCAACACAGCCTTCCACTCGCGTCAGCACTGACTTCGGCAGACTATCCGAATCCGGCCGCTTCTTCGCGGGTGGGTACCCCGGGTCGGCCCATCGGTTCGGCGGTTAGATTCCCAGGCATGACCCGCGGCTCGCTCTACCTGGACGCCGCGTCCTCCGAGCCCCTCCACCCGGCCGCCCGCGAGGCCCTGCTCGCGGCCCTCGACCAGGGGTACGCCGACCCCCGACGGCAGCACCGGCCGGGCCGCTCGGCGCGGCTCATCCTGGACAACGCCCGGGCTGCGGTGGCCGAGGCACTCGCCGTCCGCCCCGACGAGGTCACCTTCACCTCGTCGGGCACCGAGGCCGTCCACCTGGGTCTCCTGGGCCTGCACCGCGGCGCGCGCGCCGGGTCGATCGCGTACTCGGCCGTCGAGCACTCCGCGGTCCTGCACGCGGCGACCGTGGGCCGGTGGCGGCGTAGAGGTCCCGGTGGACCGGCTCGGCCGCGTCGCGGTGGCCCCTCCCCCGGCCGGCACCTCCGTGCTCGCCGTCCAGTCCGCCAACCACGAGGTCGGCACCACGCAGCCCGTGACCGGGCTGGCCGCCGTCGCGGGCGGCGTACCGCTGTTCGTCGACGCCTGCGCCTCCGCCGGCCGGCTGCCCCTGCCCGACGGCTGGAGCGCCGCGGCCGCGTCCGCGCACAAGTGGGGCGGACCCGCGGGCGTCGGGCTCCTCCTGGTCCGCAAGGGCGCTCGCTGGCGGCCGCCGTTCCCGGCCGACGAGCGGATCGACGAACGCGCGCCGGGCTTCGAGAACGTACCCGGCGCGCTCGCCGCCGCCGCGGCCCTGCAGGCCGTCGTGGCCGAGCGCGACGAGGTCGGCCTGCAGCAGCGGGCGCTGGTCGACGACGTACGTCGCCGGGTCGCCGAGATCCCCGACGTCGACGTCGCCGGCGACCCGGACGACCGGCTGCCGCACCTGGTGACCTTCTCCTGCCTCTACGTCGACGGCGAGGCGCTGGTCACCGAGCTCGACCGGCTCGGGTACGCCGTGGCCAGCGGGTCGGCGTGCACCGCGTCCACGCTGACGCCGAGCCACGTCCTCGCGGCCATGGGCTCCCTGACCCACGGCAACGTCCGGCTCTCCCTGACGCGCGACGCCACCCAGGACCAGGTCGACGGGTTCCTCGACGTGCTGCCCGGCGTGGTCGCGCGGCTGCGGGCCGAGGTCGGCCGGTGACCGAGGTCGAGCTCGACTGCCGCGGGAAGGTCTGCCCGCTCCCGGTCATCGAGCTGGCCCTGACCGCCGACACGCTCGCGCCGGGGGACACGGTGGTGGTGCTGGCCGACGACCCGGCGGCCGCGGTCGACATCCCCGCCTGGTGCCGGATGCGCGAGCACGAGTACCTCGGCTCCGACGAGCCCTCGGTCTACCGGGTCCGACTCAGGTGAGGTGCGGGGAGACGTCCGTCGCGGCCTCGATGCCGTAGGACAGCTCGACCCGCTTGACGAACTCGCTGGGCGTGAAGTCGTACTCCTGGGTGCCGACCGTCTCCACGACGTACGCCGCGAGCACGCAACCGGCCTGCGCGGCGCGCTCGTGCCCGAGGCCCCACTCGAGGGCGGCGAGGAAGCCGGAGCGGAACGCGTCGCCCACGCCGGTCGGCTCGACCGCCACCACGTCCTTGGCGGCGGCCACGACGATGTCGTCCTGGCCCCGCCGGCGGATCCGCACGCCGTCCTTGCCGAGCGTGGTGACCTGCACGCCGACGCGGTCGAGGATCTCCTCGGCCGACCAGCCGGTCTTGGACTCGATCATGTGCGACTCGTACTCGTTGGAGAACAGGTAGGCCGCCCCGTCGATCAGGTCGCGGATCAGCTCGCCGTCGCTGAACGCCAGCTGCTGGCTCGGGTCGGCGATGAAGGCGTAGCCGCGCTGCCGGCACTCGTGGGTGTGCCGCACCATGCCGTCGGGGTCGTCGGCGGAGATCAGCACGAACGTCGGCTCGCCGACGCGGTCCACGATCGGCTTGAGCTCGATCAGCCGCGCCTCGGCCATCGCCCCGGGGTAGAACGAGGCGAACTGCGCCATCGTCGTGTCCGTGGTGCAGACGAACCGCGCGGTGTGCCGGGTCTCGGAGATCCGCACCGAGGAGCAGTCGACGCTGTGCCGCTCGAGCCACGAGCGGTAGTCGGCGAAGTCGTCACCGGCGGCACCGACGAGCACCGGCTCGAGGCCGAGCATGCCGAGCCCGAAGCACATGTTGGGGGCGACGCCGCCGCGGCGGATCTCCAGCTCGTCGACGAGGAAGGAGACCGAGAGCTTGTCCAGCTGCTCGACCACGAGGGAGTCGCGGAACTTGCCCCCGAACGTCATCAGGTGGTCGGTGGCGATGGATCCGCAGATCAGCAGGGACACGTCGGGACACCCTACCGGCGCGCGCGGGTGCCGCCGATTTCTGGCCCTACTGGTGGGTAGCCCCTAGCGTCGCGGACATGGCCGACATGTACGCCGACGCCCGAGCCACGCGAGACCACCTGCGTCTCGAGCGGGCCGCCCGCGTGGCCGTCGAGCCCGCGCCGAGCCTGCGGTACGACGACTTCCCGCGCGAGGTCCCCAAGCGTGAGATCCGGGTCGACGAGGCCGCCCAGCGGATCGCCAACGCACTGCACCTGCATCTCGATTGATTGGCTCGCTCCGCTCGCATGTCCGCGCGCTATAACCCTCGGTCTTCCTCCTCGCTCGTCGTCCAGCTCGCTACGCGACCTGACTCCTCGCTCGTCGTGCAGACCGAGGGGCGCGCGCGGACGGAGCTTCGGACAGCAAGGATCCCCAGCACTCCCGTGCTGGGGATCAGTTGCTCAGCTCAGGTCAGTGGAACGAGTCGCCGCAGGCGCAAGACCCGGTGGCGTTGGGGTTGTCGATGGTGAACCCCTGCTTCTCGATGCTGTCCACGAAGTCGATCTGGGCGCCGTTGAGGTAGGGGACGCTCATCCGGTCCACGACGACGGCCACGCCGTCGAAGTCGGTCACGACGTCGCCGTCGAGGTTCCGCTCGTCGAAGAACAGCTGGTAGCGCAGCCCCGAGCAGCCACCGGGCTGCACGGAGATCCGCAGCTGGAGGTCGTCGCGACCCTCCTGCTCGAGCAGGCTCTTCACCTTGGTGGCGGCGACCGGGCTCAGGTTGATCTGGTCGGTGCGGCGCTCTTCGGTGGTCTCGACCGTCTCGGTCATCAGCGATGGCTCCTTCGTCAGCGGGTGCTACCAGCCTCAATGGTCCCACACGGACGGTTATTCCGGAGACTCAACCGCCCCGGTGACCGTCCTGGTGGGACCACGTCCGCGCCACCCGTTCCGCCAGGTCCGACAGCGCGGCGGCGGGGTCGGCGAAGGACCTCTCCTCCCCCACCAGGTCGACCATCGCGTAGGCCGACTCCACCCCGAGCGCACGCATCTCCCGCGCTCCCACCAGCACCTTGCCGGCCAGCGCCACACAGGGCCGCACGACCTCTGCGGCGACCTGGGCGACGCCGTACGGCACCTTGCCCGCCCGGCTGGAGAAGTCGAAGGCACCCTCACCGGTGAGCACGAGGTCGGCGGCCCGGGCCCGCTCCCGGAGTCGGGTCGCCTCGGCGACCAGGTCGAAGCCCGGTCCGCGGACGGCCCCCAGCACCAGCAGGCCGTAGCCCAGCCCGCCGGCGGCCCCAGCTCCCGGCAGGAGGGAGGTACGGCGGTCGAGCGCCGCGGCGTACTCCTCCAGCCGGCCGTCGACGGCGAGGATGCGGTCCTCGTCCAGGCCCTTCTGCGGGCCGAAGACCTTCGCGGCCCCGAACATCCCGGTCAGCGTGTTGTCCACGTCGCTGGCCGCGTGCAGCGCGACGCCGGCCAGCCGCTCGCGGCAGACCGAGACGTCGACGCGGGTGATCCCGGCCAAGGCGGTGGGTCCCTCGTCCAGCGGCCGGTCCGCGGTCGCCCCGAGCGCAGCGAGCAGGCCCGCGCCGCCGTCGGTCGTGCCACTCCCCCCGAGCCCGACCACGACCGTGTGCGCGCCGGCCGCGACGGCCGCGACGACGAGCTCGCCGACGCCCCGCGTGGTCGACGTCTCCGGTCGCTCCTTCTGGGTCAGGTGCAGGCCACACGCCTGAGCGCTCTCGACGTACGCCGTCCCCTCGGCCAGCAGGACGGTCGCCGGCACCGGGTCGCCGAACGGGCCGCTGACGGTCACCGCCAGCAGCTCGCCGCCCAGCGCCTCGTGCAGGACGTCGACGAACCCGGGCCCGCCGTCGGCCATCGGGGCCAGGTCGAGCTCGTCGTCCGGTGCCTGACGGCGCCAGCCGGCGGCGATGGCCTCGGCGGCCTCGAGGGCGGTCAGCGTGCCCGCGAACTTGTCGGGGGCCACCAGCACCTTCACGGCGTCATCCTGTCAGTGCTGCGCGTCAGCCACGGACGAGGGCGAGCGTGAACGCCGAGCTCGCGCCGATCGGCTGGCCGGTCATTAGGCTCCTCGGAGTGAGTGACGCCCGGATCCGGCCGATGCGGCCCGAGGACGTCGTCGCCGCGGAGCGGCTGAGCTCGGCGGCGTACTTCGAGGTCGACGCCCGCACCGACCGGCGCGCCGATCCGCAGGCCGTGCCCCGCTCCCCCGAACGCGGCACGCAGTGGGTCGGGCGCACGCTCCACTACCTCGCGACCGATCCCGGCGGGTGCTGGGTGGCCGAGGTGGACAGCGACATGGTGGGCTTCGCGACGTCGTTCACCCGTGAGCTGATGTGGATCCTCGCGTCGTACGCCGTCCGGCCGGGGCTGCAGGGCCGCGGGATCGGGCGGGGGCTGCTGGCCGCGGCGCTGCACCACGGCCGCGGGTGCCTGCGCGGCATGCTCTCGGCGTCGTCCGACATCGCCGCGATCCGGCGGTACCGCGCGGCGGGCTTCTCGCTGCACCCGCAGATGTACCTGGCCGGCAGTGTCGACCGGTCGGCGATCCCGGTCGTGGAGCGGGTCCGCGACGGCTCGGCGGCCGACTTCGAGCTGATGGACTCGATCGACCGGCGGGTGCGGGGCGCCGCGCACGGTCCGGACCACGCCTGGCTGGCGGGTACCTTCCGGCTCGTCGTCTCCGACACGACGAGCGGCAGCGGCTACGCCTACCACGCCCCCGACGGGATGCCCGCACTGCTCGCGGCGACGAACCGGCGGACCGCGATCCGGCTGTTGTGGGAGTGCCTGGCCGCCTCGGGCGACCGCGTGCGCGTCCCGCACGTCACCGCGGCCAACGAGTGGGCGATCGACGTGGGGCTGGCCGCCCGGCTGGACCTCGTGCAGGAGGGGTACCTGGCCCTGCGCGGCATGCGTCCCCCGGCGCCGTACCTGCACCACGGCTCGCTTCTCTGAGCTGCCTCTACGCTTTCGTCATGAGCACCACGGTCGACCTGCCCCTGCTGCCGCTCGGCCGGGGCCAGGACCTCTCCTCCGAGCGCGGGGTCGAGTGCCCCGGCGACCTGCCGGCCGCGTCCGACCCCGACCTGGTCGCACGGGCGCGCGCGGCCAAGGAGGCGTTGGGGTCCCGGGTGTTCGTGCTCGGACACCACTACCAGCGCGACGAGGTCATCCAGTTCGCCGACGTGACGGGCGACTCGTTCAAGCTCGCGCGCGACGCCGCCGGCCGTCCGGAGGCGGAGTACATCGTCTTCTGCGGCGTGCACTTCATGGCCGAGTCCGCCGACATCCTCACCGCTCCCGAGCAGAAGGTGATCCTCCCCGACCTCGGGGCGGGCTGCTCGATGGCCGACATGGCCCGGCTCGCGCAGGTCGAGGACGCCTGGGACGCGATGGTCGAGGCGGGCGTCGCCTCTGCGGTCGTGCCGGTGACCTACATGAACTCGTCGGCGGACATCAAGGCGTTCTGCGGCCGCAACGGGGGCGCCGTCTGCACGTCGTCCAACGCGGAGGCCGCCCTCGACTGGGCGTTCGCCCAGCACGGCCCCGACACCAAGGTCTTCTTCCTGCCCGACCAGCACCTCGGCCGCAACACCGCGGTGCTCAAGATGGGGCTCACCCTCGACGACTGCGTGGTGTGGGACCCGCGCCAGCCGAACGGCGGCCTGTCCGTCGAGCAGCTCCGTGACGCGAAGATGATCCTCTGGCGCGGACACTGCTCGGTGCACGGCCGCTTCACCCCTGACGTCGTCGACGACCTGCGCGCCACCATCCCCGGCATCAACATCCTGGTGCACCCGGAGTGCACGCACGAGGTCGTGCTCAAGGCCGACCTGGTCGGATCCACCGAGTTCATCATCAAGACCATCGAGGCCGCGCCCGCCGGCTCGGCCTGGGCGATCGGCACCGAGCTCAACCTGGTCAAGCGGCTCGCGGCCGCCCACCCCGACAAGCGCATCGCCTTCCTCGACAAGACCGTCTGCTACTGCGCGACGATGAACCGCATCGACCTGCCCCACTTCGTCTGGGCGATGGAGTCGCTGGTCGAGGGCGTCGTGGTCAACCAGATCGTGGTGGACCCCGACACCGAGCACTGGGCGAACGTGGCGCTGCAGCGGATGCTGGACCTGCCCGGGAAGTCCCATCGCGACTGACCCGTCCGACCCGGCCACCCGGCTGCTGGCCCTGCGGGAGGAGCTGAGCGTTCGGGTCGCCGAGCTCCAGGCGTCGTACGACGGCATGGTCGCCGCCTCCCGCGGCTCCAACGCCGATGACGAGCACGACCCCGAGGGCGCGACCATCGCCTTCGAGCGCGCCCAGCTGGCCTCGGTCCTCCGGCTGACGACGGACGACCTCGCGGAGGTGGACGCGGCCCTGTCGCGGGTCCGGGACGGTCGGTACGGGACGTGTGAGCGGTGCGGTGCACCCATCTCCCCCGCCCGCCTCGACGCCCGCCCCACCGCCCGCCTCTGCATCGCGTGCGCCTCGACGAGCTGACGTGCGCGAGCTGTAACAGCACGTTCGTCGCCCTTCACGATCGTTGGAACGTCGGGAAAGGACACCGAACGTGCTGTTACAAGCAGCGCTGGCGCCACATCCGGACGCGAACCGTCCGGACAGGGAGTTAGCGTCGCGACCATGACGATGCTCTCCGGGGAACAGGTGGACCAGGCGCAGCTCAGGGACTGGCGCAAGCTCGCGCAGGGACTGCATGCGCGGTACGTCGTCGCCGACTTCGCCGCGGGTGCGCGGCTGCTGGCGGCCGTGGCGGACGCGGGGATCGAGGTCGGCGACCACCTGCGGGCGACGGTCGGGGACGGGTACGTCGACCTCAAGCTGATCAGCCTGGACGCGGTGCACCGCGACGGCGAGGGCACCGACCACGTCGTGGAGTGGGTGACCCAGCCGGACCTCGATCTCGCCGAAGGCATCACCCGGGTGGCCGACGGGCTCGGAGCGACGCCGGACACCGCCGGCATCATGAACATCGAGCTCGCCCTCGACACCGCCCACGAGAAGGAGCTGGCGCCCTTCTGGTCCGCGCTGCTCACCGGCGGCCAGGAGGCCCAGGGCCGGGGCACGATCGGCAACGACGTGCGCGACGTCGCGGGACGAGTGCCGTACCTCTGGTTCCAGGAGACCGAGGAGCACGAGACGCCGCGCCAGCGGTTCCACGTCGACGTGTTCGTGCCCCGCGAGCACGCGCAGGGCCGGATCGCGGCGGCCCTCGCGGCCGGTGGCACCGTGGTCAGCGAGGAGGACGGCTTCACGATCCTGGCCGACCC
This sequence comes from uncultured Actinomycetota bacterium, assembly GCA_963782035.1. Lineage (GTDB taxonomy): Bacteria > Actinomycetota > Actinomycetes > Propionibacteriales > Nocardioidaceae > Nocardioides. The sequence continues at coordinate 38,792 of CAWAIW010000055.1, read as the reverse complement.
CGATGGCAACAAGGCCTGCGTCAGCCTGCCCTAGAGGCCGGGGGCTCCCCAGAGCGCGAACCACCGCGACAGGTCGGTCTCCATCGGCAGCTCCCCCTGGAGCTGGTCGCGGACCGAGATCTCGAGCAGGTTGTCGCGGGTCCGGCCGTCACCGGTGGGGGCGAAGGCGTAGAAGCTGCCCTGCTTGTAGAGGTAGACCAGCCCCACGTGTCGCCCGGCCGGGTCGACGAACGGGACGACCGAGCACAGCAGACCTGACGCGAAGCCCTGGATCTCCAGGCTGGTGTTGACGGCGTGCAGGTCGGTGCACAGCCCGGACATGTCCGCAGGGTCCCGGTGCACGACGACCCAGGTGAAGCCGAAGCCGTCCTCGGTGACCTCCACCTCGGGCGCCTGCGGGTCCTCGCGGATCAACGCGACGACCTCGTCGCGCGTCTGGGCGAAGGCGGCTCCGGCGGCCGACCGGAAGCAGACCGAGCCCACCCCCGTGGGGACGAAGCCGGCCGCCGTCTGCAGGGTGATCGCGGCGTTCGGGATGTTGAACAGCGCGTCCAGGTTGTTGGCCTTGGCCCGCGACCGCCCGGTGATCGAGTCCCAGATCTTCACCCGCGGCTCACGTGGGCCGAGCGAGCTCGGCCTGGATCTTGGCGAGCTGCTCGAGCCGCTGCTCGAGTGACGGGTGGGTCGCGGTGAGGGTCTTCAGCGAGGCGCCGGAGATGGCCGGCACGATGAAGAAGGCGTTCATCGCCTGGTTAGCGCGCAGGTCGCGCTGCGGGATGGCCGCGACCTCGCCGGAGATCTTCTGCAGCGCCGAGGCCAGTGCCTGCGGGCGCATCGTGAGGTAGGCACCGGCGCGGTCGGCGCAGAGCTCGCGGTAGCGCGAGAGCAACCGCAGGAGGACGAAGCTGATGGCGTAGACGACGAGGCTGAGAACGATCGCGATGAGCACGGTGGGAGCGCCGCCGTTGTTGCTGCGCCGGCCGAAGATGCCGAAGCCACCCCAGGCCGCTCCGCGAGTCGCCATCCCGGCCAGGATGCCCGCCGAGGACGCCAGGGTCATGACCAGCACGTCGCGGTGGGCGACGTGGGACAGCTCGTGGGCGAGCACTCCCTCGAGCTCCTCGGCGGTCAGCATGCCGAGGATCCCGGTCGTCACGCAGACGACGGCGCGCTCGGGCGAGCGGCCGGTGGCGAACGCGTTGGGGAGGTCGAGGTCGGCGATGCCCACGCGGGGCTTGGGCATGTCGGCCATGGCACACAGCCGGTCGATCATGCCGTGCAGCTCCGGTGCCTCCTCGGGCGTCACCTCGCGGGCGCGCATCGCGCGCATGGCGACCTTGTCCGAGGACCACCACTGGTAGAAGGCGAAACCGATGGCGATGACGGCGATGAACGGTGCGTACGTGCTGGGAAGCACGAACATCAGCGCCACGACGATCGCGACGAAGGCCGCGCCGAGCAGGAACATCACCGTGGTCATGCGCACGGTGAGACCGGTGTCGCGGATGAAGCGGGAGTTGGCCACGGGGCAATTCTCCCAGGGTCGTGGTTGAGAGATCGCTGAGAAGGTCAGCCGGGGATCAGACCGTCGTCGCCCAGCAGGTCGCGGACCTCCGCGACCGTGGCGCCGGACGGCGGCAGGATCAGGTCCGACTCGTCGAGGGAGTCGGCGTCGTGCGGAGTGCCGGTCCGTACGGCGTCGTGCAATGCCGTCAGGGCGCTGCCGAGCGCCTCCTGGTCACCGGCCTCGACGGCCGCCTCCACCGCGGCGTCCAGCTCGTTGAGCCGGTCGAGCGCGGCGTCGTCGACGTCGTACTGGCCCTCCCCGAGGATCCGGACGATCACGCGTGGCCCTCCTCCGGCTGCTGGACCGGCGTCTCCGCGCCGGCCTGCATGGAGGGATCGGCGGGGGCCGCCGCGCCCAGCTCGCCGGCCGACGAGGAGCCGCCGATGGCGCCGCCCTGCGAGCCCGCCTTGAGCCGGGCCAGCTCCGACTCGACGTCGGAGTCGGAGCTCATCGAGTCGAGCTCACGGCTGATGTCGTCGTGGCCGCCGATCGCCGTCACGTCGTCGAGCGCGCCCGAGGCGATCAGCTCGTCGACGGCGCTGGCACGGGCCTGCATCTGGGCCGTCTTGTCCTCGGCTCGCTGGATCGCGAGGCCGACGTCGCCCATCTCCTCACCGATGCCGGCGACGGCCTCGTTGATCCGGGTCGACGCCTCCGCCGCGGTGTAGGTGGCCTTGATGGTCTCCTTGCGGGTGCGGAAGGCCTCGACCTTCGCCGACAGCCGCTGCTGGGCGAGGGTGAGCTTCTCCTCCTCGCCCTGGAGCTGCGCGAGCTGCACCTTCAGGTCGGAGATCTGGTTGGTGAGCCCGGACTTGCGGGTGAGTGCCTCGCGGGCGAGGTCCTCGCGGTCGACCCCGATGGCCTTCTCCGCCTGGCCCTGGAGCTTGGCGGACTGCTGCTCGAGCTGCCCGATCTGGAGCTCCACCCGCTTCCTGCTGGTGGCCACGTCGGCGACGCCACGGCGCACCTTCACCAGGAGCTCGGTCTGCCGCTGGTAGCTGTAGTCCAGCATCTCCCGCGGGTCCTCCGCGCGGTCGAGGGCCTTGTTGGCCTTCGACCGGAAGATCAGGGTCATGCGTTGCCAGACACCCATCGCGGGAGTCCTCCCTCTGCGTGCGCTCGTCTCGTCAGTCCTCTTACCCTAGGCCCCCTCGCCAACACGGGCGAGGGGTGCGGGGCCGGATAGAATCCGCGGCGTACACCACCATCACCCGAGCCCACCAGTCACCCAGCACCGAAGGCGTTCTGTGTTCCGTCGCAGCAAGTCCGAGACCACTCCCGTCGAGAACGAGGCGGCGAAGGTCGGTGGCAAAGGTCGGCCGACGCCGTCCCGCAAGGAGGCGGAGGCCGCCGCGAAGGCGCGCGCCAAGGTGCCTCGCACGCGCAAGGAGCAGGCCGCACAGCAGAAGCTGGCGCGCAGCCAGAGCAGCTCCCAGATGCGCGAGGCGATGAAGACCGGCGACGAGCGGTTCCTCCCTGCGCGCGACCGCGGCCCGGTGAAGCGCTTCCTGCGCGACTACGTCGACAGTCGCTTCTCCTTCGTCGAGCTGATGATCCCGGTGCTGCTCATCACCACGGTGATGGCGTGGTCCGGGAGCTCCAGCATCGCGGCCTACGGCAACGCGATCCTGCTCGGCATGCTGCTGCTGATCATCACCGACCTGGTCCGGCTGCGGTTCAAGCTCAAGCGCGAGCTCGCGACGCGCTTCCCCGACGAGCCCACCAAGGGCACCACCTACTACGCCGTCATGCGCTCGCTGCAGATGAAGTTCATGCGGCTCCCGAAGTCGCAGATCAAGATCGGGCAGAAGCTCTCCGAGCGTTATCGGTGAACCCCGGCTTCGGCTGGGGACTGGCCGCCGGTCTGGCGGCCGCCGTCCTGTTCGGGCTCGGCGCGGTCGCACAGGCGCACGCCGTACGTCGCCAGGAACGGCGCGCGCACGGGCTGCGGGACTTCGTCCGGGCTTCCCTGCGCGACCCGTGGACGCTCGGGGTGGTCGCGGCCTACCTGCTGGGGTTCGCCCTGCACGTGGTGGCGATCTGGGGCCTGCCGCTCTACCTCGCCCAGGCGACCGTCGCGGTGTCCCTTCCGGTGACCGCGATCGCGTCGGTCGTGCTGGGCGAGCGTCTCCGGCCCGTGCACTGGCTGGCCGTCGGACTGGTGTCGGTCGGCCTGGTGCTGCTCTCCGTGGGTTCGGGTGACCCGGGTGAGCTGTTCTCGTCGGTCTGGTTCGCGGTGACGCTGTGGGTGGGCGTCGTCGTCCTCGTGCTCGCCGCGCGGGTCGGCGTGCACTGGCCGGGAGCCGTGATCGCGGCCCTGGCCGGCCTCGGGTACACCGGTTCGGCGGTCGCCGTGCGGGGAGCCGAGTCGGCCGACGCGGTCGGCGTGGCCGCCGGGCTGACGGTCGGCATCTACGGACTGCTGGGCTTCTGGCTCTACTCCGTCGCACTCGACCGCGCACCGGTCTCCTCGGCGTCCGCGCCGCTGATCGTGGTGCAGACGTTCCTGCCGTCGCTGATCGGCGTGGTCCTCCTGGGCGACGGCGTGCGCGAGGGCTGGTGGCCCGGGATCGTCGCCGGCCTGGTGCTGTCGACCCTCGGCGCGGTCATGCTGAGCGGCGTGGGCGTCTCGGCCCCCTCGACCGAGCCCGCTCAGGCGTCGTAGTCCAGCACGACCTTCTCCGAGGCGGGGTGCGACTGACAGGTCAGCACGTACCCCTTCTCGATCTCCTCGGGCTCCAGGGCGTAGTTCACGTCCATGGTGACCTCGCCCTCGACGAGCAGGGCGCGGCAGGTGCCGCAGACGCCGCCGCGGCAGGCGAAGGGCAGGTCCGAGCGGACACGGAGCGCCGCCTCGAGCACGCCGACGTCGTCGGGACGGAGGTCGATCTCGGAGGTCCGGCCGTCCAGCCTGAAGGTGACGTGCGCGGCACCCTCGGGGGCTCCCTCGAGCGTCGCCACCGGCTTGCGCGGCACCGGGTCGGCGTGGAACAGCTCGGTGTGCACGGCGCTCGACGAGACGCCCACCTCGAGCAGCGTCTCGCGGAGGTCGATGACCATCTGCTGGGGTCCGCAGAGGAACCAGGCGTCCACCTCTCGCGGCGGCAGCAGCTCGTCGATGATCCGCCGCAGCCGCTCGCCGTCCAGCCGGCCGGACAGCAGCTCGACGTCCTGCTGCTCCCGCGAGAGCACGTGCAGCAGCTGGAACCGCTCGGGGAAGCGGTCCTTCAGGTCGTGCACCTCGTCGAGGAACATCACCGAGTTGTGGGTGCGGTTGGCGTACACGAGCGTGACGTCGGCGTCCGGCTCCTCCTCCAGCAGCGTGGTGATGATGGAGAGGACCGGCGTGATGCCGGAGCCGGCCGCGATCGCGACGTAGGTGCGCTTCGCCTCGGGGTCCGGCACGACCGTGAACCGGCCCGCGGGAGTCATCACGTCGAGCTCGTCGCCGATCGCCAGCCCGCTGAGCACCAGCTCGCTGAACGTGCCGCCGGGCAGCTTCTTGACGCCCACCCGCAGGCGCCCGCTCGACGGGGTAGTGAAGATCGAGAAGCTGCGTCGCTTGTCGTCGACGCCCTGGATCGAGAGGTGCTGCCCGGCCACGAAGCGGTACTCGTCCCGCAGGTGCTCCGGCACCTCGAAGGTCAGCGCGACCGCGTCGTCGGTCAGGTCGTCGATCGCCGCGACGCGCAGCGGGTGGAAGCTCGGCATTCAGAGCGCCTTGAAGTGGTCGAAGGGCTCTCGGCACGACTGGCAGACCCAGAGCGACTTGCAGGCCGTCGAGCCGAACCGGCTCGACTCGCGGGTGTCCGGGCTGCCGCACTGTGGGCAGCGGACGCTCAGCGTGAGCGCGACCGTGCCGGTCGGCGACGGCGGAGCGATGCCGTACGCCGCGAGCTTGGCCAGTCCGGCCGCGGAGATGTCGTCGGTGGTCCAGGCGGGCGACAGCACGAACTCGACGTCGACGTGCTGGTAGCCGGCCTGCGTGAGCCGGTCGACCACGTCGTCGGCGATCGCGTCCATGGCCGGGCAGCCGGAGTAGGTCGGCGTCACCTGCACGTGCACCCAGCCGCGGTCGTCCTCGGTGACGTCCCGCAGGATGCCGAGGTCCTCGATGGTGACGACGGGAATCTCCGGGTCCGGTGCCTCTGCGGCCAGCACCCAGGCGCGTCCGCGCCGGGTCTCCGTCTTCACGCTTTCGGGGTCCCCGGCGCGCGAGCGCAGCGAGTGTCGTGCTGGGGTGATCACCAGCGCGCTCCTGGGTGCGAGCGGGCCAGGTGCTGCATCTCAGCCAGCAGGTAGCCGAGCTGCTCGGTGTGCCGGCCCTGGCGGCCGCCGCCGAGCCGCGGTGTCACGTCCGGCACCTTCAGCGTGGCCTCGTCGAGCACCTTCGCGACCCGGTCGAGGACGGCGCCGCGGAACGTCGTCGGGTCGGCCGCGACGCCGGAGTCGAGCAGCGACGGGTCGACCGGCGTGAACAGCTCCTCGGCGAACGGCCACTCGGCGTCGAGTGCTGCCTGCATGCGCTCGTGCGACGCGGGCGTGCCGTCGCCGAGACGGACGACCCAGTGGTGGGCGTGGTCCAGGTGGTAGGTCACTTCCTTGACCGCCTTGCCGGCCACACCGGCGAGCATCGGGTCGCTGCTGTCGAGCAGCGCGGCGTACAGCTCGTTCTGGTAGGCCGAGAGGATCAACAGCCGAGCCATCGCGACGCCGAAGTCGGTCTGGGGCCGCTCGACCAGGTGCACGCACCGGAAGTCGCGCTCGTCGCGCCAGTAGGCGAGAACGTCCTCGGAGCGACCGTCACCCTCGAGCGCGCCGGCGTGCTGGAGCAGCGCCCGCGCCTGACCGAGCTGGTCGAGCCCGATGTTCGCGAGCGCGACGTCCTCCTCGAGCTCGGGCGCGCGGCTGATCCACCAGCCCATCCGCTGGGCCGTGACCAGGGCGTCGTCGGCCAGGCCGAGGACGTAGTCGACGTGCCCAGGAACCGAGCCCGTCACAGGTGCTCCACGCCCTCAGGGACGTCGTAGAACGTGGGGTGCCGGTAGACCTTGTCGCCGGCCGGGTCGAAGAACGCGTCGCGCTCGTCGGGGCTGGACGCGGTGATCTCCGCCGAGGGAACGACCCAGATCGAGACGCCCTCGTTGCGGCGGGTGAAGACGTCGCGCGCGTTCCGCAGGGCTGTCTCCGCGTCGGCGGCGTGCAGGGAGCCGGCGTGCACGTGGTTGAGGCCACGGCGCGCGCGGATGAACACCTCCCACAAGGGAGTCGCAGGAGTGGTCACGCGACGTGCTCCTCCGTGCGGGCGGCCTGCTTCTGGGCGTACGCCGCCGCGGCCTCCCGCACCCACGCACCGTCCTCGTGCGCCGTCACCTTGTGGGCCATCCGCTCGGCGTTGCAGGGGCCGTTGCCCTTGACGACCTCGAACAGCTCGGTGAAGTCGATCTCGCCGAAGTCGTAGTGGCCACGCTCCTCGTTCCAGCGGATCTCCGGGTCCGGCAGGGTCAGTCCGAGCGCCTCGGCCTGCGGCACGGTCATGTCGACGAACCGCTGGCGCAGGTCGTCGTTGGAGAAGCGCTTGATGCCCCAGGCCATGGACTGCGCGGAGTTCGGCGAGTCGTCGTCAGGCGGGCCGAACATCATCAGCGACGGCCACCAGTAGCGGTCCACCGCGTCCTGGGCCATCGCCTTCTGGGCCGGGCTGCCGTGGGACAGGGTCCACAGGATCTCGAAGCCCTGGCGCTGGTGGAAGGACTCCTCCTTGCAGACCCGGACCATGGCGCGGGAGTAAGGGCCGTAGGAGCACCGGCACAACGGCACCTGGTTGGTGATCGCGGCGCCGTCGACCAGCCAGCCGATCGCGCCGACGTCCGCCCAGGTGAGGGTGGGGTAGTTGAAGATCGAGGAGTACTTCTGCCGACCGCTGTGCAGCTGGTCGATCAGGTCGGCCCGGTCGACGCCGAGCGTCTCGGCGGCGGCGTACAGGTAGAGCCCGTGCCCGGCCTCGTCCTGGACCTTGGCCATCAGGATCGCCTTGCGCTTGAGGCTCGGGGCCCGGGAGATCCAGTTGCCCTCGGGCTGCATGCCGATGATCTCGGAGTGGGCGTGCTGGGCGATCTGCCGGATCAGCGTCTTCCGGTAGGCCTCGGGCATGTCGTCACGCGGCTCCACGCGGGACTCCTCGGCGAGCAGACCGACGAACGTCTCCGGGTCGAGGTCGGCCGGCCCAGGCGGCATCTGCGGGCGCTGCCGCTCCTGGTCGGGGGTGCCGAAGTCGTTGCCGTACACGCCCGCCACGGTACCAGGCCCTGTAACAGCTTTCGGCATCTGTGACGTGCTGCTGTAACACGACGTCGCGCGCTGCGAGACTGGCCGCATGGCCTCCCCCACCGCCGACGTCTCGGTGCGGATCGCGTGGACCGACGACGCCCCGGCGATCGCTCAGGTCCAGGCGCGCGCCTGGGGCGCGGCGTACGCGCTGGACCCCGAGGCCACCGCCGCGGCCTGGTCGGAGGCGCTGCGCCGTCCCGGCGACGCCCGCAACCGCGTGCTGGTGGCGCTCGAGCGGAACCGGGTCGTCGGCTTCGCGGTGCTCTCCCCCGCGGCCGACCCCGACTGCGACCCACTGGCCGACGGGGAGGTCCAGGAGCTCACCGTCGACGCCGACGAGCGCAAGAAGGGGCACGGCTCCCGGCTCCTCCAGGCCGCCGCCGACACGCTGGTCGCGGACCGCTTCACCCGCGCCGTGACCTGGACCACGGCCGCCGACGACGCGCTGCGGGCCTTCTTCACCGACGCCGGCTGGGCGCCCGACGGCGCGCACCGCGAGCTGGACCTCGACGGCACCGGCGCGACCACGGTCAGGCAGATCCGGCTGCACACGGCCCTCTGACCGACCTGGTCAAGAGTTCAACTGGTCTAGTCCGGAGTATCCCGCTGGGTACGCCGCGGCTCCTGGGGGCGGGAAGCGTCCTACGTTTCGTCTGCCCCTACTCCTCGGAATCTGGAGAAAAGCATGCCTGAAACCCAGCGGCGGCTGCGCGTCAGCCCTTCGCTCGTCATCTCGATCCTCGCGCTCGTCGTCGCGATGAGCACCGGCGCCTACGCGGCGGTGAACATCGCACCCAAGAACTCGGTCGTGTCCAAGTCCATCAAGAACGGCCAGGTCAAGAGCAAGGACCTCGCCAACAACGCCGTCAACGCCAAGAAGATCAAGGATGGGCAGGTCGGTTCCGCCGAGATCGCCGACGGATCGGTCTCGACCGCCGACATCGGCGACGGCCAGGTCACCTCGGCCGACATCGGGGACGGTCAGGTCGGCCTCAACGACCTCTCGACCGCAGCCAAGACCGACCTCAACGACGCCTCGACCCTGGGCGGCCTGACGGTCGCGCAGATCGTGGCCGCGTCCGGCGGGGAGTACGTCGAGGCCCGTCAGGCCGCCGGCGACGTCGACATCGAGAAGACCGAGGACAACCCGGTCAACCTGGTCAACATCAACCTGCCGCACGCCGGCAAGTACCTGATCAGTGCAAGGATGCCCGTGCTGTGCACCTACGACGGGTCGGACGGCGCAACGCCGGCCAACCCGAACCCGCAGCAGCCCTTCGCCTGGGCCAAGGCCCAGCTCGTGCAGGGAGCCACCGTGCTCGACTCGGCCTACGAGAGCTGCGAGGCCGAGGCCGGCCAGGTGATCGTGTTCGCGGGCATCTACTCCGGCACCGCCACGGTCGAGATCAACCGGATGGTCACGGTGACCGGTCCCACGACCCTGACCCTGCGGGGCAGCAGCAAGACCAGCATCGCGTTCATCGTGCCGGTTCCCGCGACGGCTCGGATCACCGAGACGGCGTCGAGCTCGCTGATCCAGGCGATCACGGTCCAGTAGCACCGCCAGCACCCGAGTGGGTCCGGTCAGCTCGTCTGACCGGGCCCACTCTTGATTTCCCGTCCCGGTCGGCGACGATGGAGGCAGCACAGCGGCACTCGGGCCGCTCAGGATCGGAGGGCACCATGCTGGGTCCGCTGCCGTACTTCCACCGGATCGTGGTGGTCGTCGCGACGCTGATGACCGCGATCGGCTCCGGGGCCTGGATCGCGCACTTCACCGCCGTACCCGTCGCCGTCGGAGCCGGTGCGGTGGTCGGTGGCCTGACCGGACTGGTCGTGAGCTACGCGCTGGTCCACCCCGCCACCCACACCGCCGAGAGGCTGCAGCCCGTCCGGCACCACCGGCGGTGACCGAACGCAACGTGCTGGGTGAGGCACTCGAGGCCTGCGGCACCGAGCCGCTGACCGGCTTCTACCGCGATGGCGACTGCCGGTGCGGCCCGGAGGACCAGGGTCTGCACGCCGTCTGTGCGGTCATGACGCCGGAGTTCCTCGAGCACCAGCGCCGCGTCGGCAACGACCTGATGACCCCGCATCCCGAGTGGGGCTTCCCGGGACTGGCTCCGGGCGACCGCTGGTGCGTGGTGGCGGTCCGCTGGCGGCAGGCCTACGAGGACGGCGCGCCGGCGCCGGTCGTGCTGGCCGCCACCAACGAGCGTGCCCTCGAGGTGATCCCGCTGGAGGTGCTGGCCGAGCACTCGGTCGACGTGCCGTCCGACCTGAGCTCCCTCGACCCTCCGTAGGCTCAGTCCCGTGCCGGAGTCTCGGGAGGAGTCGGACGCCCACGAGCGGCGGTCGGTCGTCCGCGACAGCCTCGGGGTCGGGATCGCGACGGGCGTGTACGGCACGTCGTTCGGGGCGCTCGGCGTCACGAGCGGGCTGACCGTCCTCCAGACCTGCGCGATGTCCCTGCTCGTCTTCACCGGAGCCACGCAGTTCGCCTTCATCGGCGTGCTGGCGTCCGGCGGGAGCCCGCTGTCCGGTGCGCTGACGGGGTTGCTGCTCGGCACGCGCAACACGCTGTACGGGCTGAAGCTGGCACCGCTGCTGAGGCTCGGCCGCGTACGCCGCCTGACCTCCGCCCAGCTGGTGATCGACGAGTCGACCGCGATGGCGGTGACCCGTCCGACGACGGAGCTGGCGCGGACGGGCTTCTACTGGACCGGGCTGAGCGTCTTCGCGCTGTGGAACCTGTTCACCTTCCTCGGCGCCATCGGTGGCAGCACCCTCGGCGACCCGCGCGACTTCGGGCTGGACGCCGCCGTCGGCGCGGCCTTCCTGGCCCTGCTGTGGCCGCGGCTGCGGGACCGGCGCAACGTGGGCGTCGGGCTGGCGGCCGCGGCCGTCGCGCTGCTGCTGGTGCCGGTGACGGCGGCCGGTGTCCCCGTGCTGGCCGCCGGCGGCGTCGCGCTGCTGGCCGGCGTGCTGCTGCGGACGAGGAGGCGCCTCGTGACCTGGCTCGCGATCGGGGTGGCCGCGCTCGGTTGCTGGCTGCTGAAGGTGGCCGGCCTCTCGGTGCCCTCACGGGTCCTCGAGCGGCCGCTCGTCGAACGGGTCGCGGACCTCATCCCGGTCGCCTTGCTGTCGGCGCTCATCGCCGTCCAGGTCTTCACGACCGGCCACGACCTCACCGTCGACGCCCGGGCCGCGGGGCTCGGCGTCGCGGTCGTCCTCCTCGTGCTCCGAGCGCCGTTCCTCGTCGTGGTCTTCGGCGCCGCCTTGGCCGCCGCTCTGCTGCGGCTGGCCTTCTGACGCGGACGTGAGACGGCCCGGACGGTGAGTCGTCTCTTCCGTCCGGGCCGCTCGCGGTGCCGCGTGTTAGTTCACCGAGACCGCGCTCCAGGCGGCGGCGACCGCGTTGTACTGCGCCGAACCGGCGCCGTACAGGTCGCGGGCCGCGTTGAGCGACGCCGTGCGGGCGCCGGCGTAGTTCGTGCTGGACGTCATGTAGACCGTCAGCGCGCGGTACCAGATCTTCCCGGCGGCGTCGCGGCCGATGCCGGTGACGGTCGAGCCGTTGCAGGTCGTCGAGCTGTGGGTGACCCCACCGATGACCTTGCTGCCCGACCCCTCGGCCAGCAGGTAGAAGAAGTGGTTGCCGATGCCCGAGGAGTAGTGGACGTCGGCCTGGCCGGCCGTCGCGGAGTAGCAGTTGAAGGAGCTGCCGTCCGACTGCGGGTTGTCCATCCGTCGGAAGCCGACGTGGTTCGCGAGGTCGAACTCCTCGCCGATCAGGTAGTCGCCCGGGTCGTTGGCGTTGTTGGCGTAGAACTCCACGAGCGTGCCGAAGATGTCGGAGGTGGACTCGTTGAGGCCACCGGACTCGCCGGAGTACGTGAGGTTCGCGGAGTGCTCGGTGACGCCGTGGCTCATCTCGTGCCCGGCCACGTCGAGGGAGACGAGCGGGCCGTAGCTGACGCCGTCGCCGTCGCCGTACGTCATCTTGGTGCCGTCCCAGAACGCGTTCACGTAGTTCGAGCCGTAGTGGACCCGGTTGTACGAGCCCGCGCCGGTACCGAAGATGCCGTTGCGGCCGTGGACGTTCTTGTAGTAGTCCCAGGTCATGTTGGTGCCGTACTGCGCGTCGACGGCCGCCGACTCACGGCTCGACGTCGTGCCGTTGCCGAACAGGTTGTCGGGGCTGGTGAAGAGCGTCCCGGCGGAGCAGCCCGAGCCGAAGAGCTGGCAGAAGATCGAGTCGGTCTTGTTGTTCAGGTCGGTCGTGTACGTGCCGCCGCGCGTCGGGTCCTTGAGCTGGTACGTCGACCCGGACTGCGTCAGCTGGAGCGGCACGGTCCCGCTGTAGAGCGACTGGCCGGACCCGTCGACGGTCTCGATGCCCTCCTCGCGGCGGATCACCCGGCCGGTCCTGGCGTCGACGTAGGTCGAGATGCGGCTCGGCGTGCCGTCGGTGTGCCGGCCCGCGCTGGTCACCTGCCACGCCAGTCGCGGCGTACCGCTCGTGGCGTCCACGACCAGCCGCGGGGTGCCGGTGGCGTGCAAGTTCTTGACGGAGCGGGTGGCGCCCGCGGGCGCCGTGGCGACGGACTGTGCCTGCGGGGCCGCGATCCTCGCGGTGGTGCCGGTGCGGACCGGTGCGGTGAGCGTCTGGCTGACACCGCGCCAGTCGCCCTGGGGGCTGCGGTGCACGACCAGGTCGCCGCCCAGGACCTTCAGCCCGTGGTACGTGCGGTCCATCCGGACGTGGGTGGTGCCGTCGGCGTCGACGACGCGGCCCGTCACCACGAAACCGGTGCCGCGACTGTCGAGGGCTGAGCCCGGGTGTGCCGCGAGCGCGCGCATCGCGGCCCCCGCGGAGCGGTCGGGACCTCCGCTCGCTGCTGCCTGCGTGCCGGCGGTGGCGGCTTGGAGCCCGAGCGTGCCGAGGGCCAGGGCCGAGACCGTGGCCAGTCCCAGCTGGGTTCGAATCGTCCTGCGCCTGATCTTCTTGGGCATGGTCGTCCTGTCTCCCGAGGGGTGTTCCCTTGTCACCCTGCTCGGGCTCAACGAGCGCAGGAAGAGATGGTCACCCCCAGGAAATTGCAGTGCGAGAAGTTGCAGGTCACCGGCTCCTCGGCCTCACAGGCCGAGGTAGTGCTCCAGTCCGACGGTGAGACCGGGGTGGTCGGCGACGGCGCGGACACCGGCGAGCACGCCGGGCACGAAGCTCACCCGGTCCAGCGAGTCGTGCCGGATCGTGAGGGTCTCCCCCGGCCCGCCGAGCAGCACCTCCTGGTGCGCGACCAGGCCGCGGACCCGCTGGCTGTGCACCCGGATCCCGTCGACGTCCGCGCCGCGGGCGCCGTCGAGGGCCGTGGCCGTGGCGTCGGGCACCGGCCCGAGCCCGGCCGTGCGCCGGGCCGCGGCGACGAGCTCCGCCGTACGCCGGGAGGTACCGGAGGGCGCGTCGGCCTTGTCGGGGTGGTGCATCTCGAGGATCTCGACCGACTCGAAGTGCGGCGCGGCCAGCTCGGCGAAGCGCATCATCAGCAGCGCGCCGACCGAGAAGTTCGGCGCCACGAGCACCCCGACGGCCGGCGCGGCCTCGAGGAGGCGGCGTACGGCGGCCAGCCGGTCCTCGTCGAACCCCGTCGTCCCGACCACCGCGTGGATGCCGTGCGAGATGCAGTGCTCGAGGTTGGCGAGCACCGCGTCGGGGTGGGTGAAGTCGACGGCGACCTGGGTGTCGGAGGCCTCCAGGGCGCCGAGGTCGTCGCCGACGTCGACCTGCGCGACGAGCTGGAGGCCCTCGGCTTCCTCGACGCCGCGGCACACCTCGGCCCCCACCTTGCCGCGCGCGCCGATGACGCCCACCTTGATGCTCTCGACCACACGCCCAACTTAGCGGTGGAGTCTGGCAGGCTGGGGCCCATGGCGAAGACGCTGATCCCCCCGCGGATCAAGTGGGCCGTCGACCTCATGGACCCGCAGCCCAGCGACAGCATCCTGGAGATCGGCTGCGGATCGGGCGCGGGCGCGGAGCTGATCTGCGAACGGCTCGAGACCGGCAAGCTGTTCGCCATCGACCGCTCGGAGTCCGGGGTGGACCGCACCAAGCGCCGCTGCGCCAAGTACGTCGAGGCCGGCCGGCTCACCGTGCGGCAGATCGACCTGGCGACGCTGCGCGTCCCGGTCAAGCGCCTGAACAAGGTCTTCGCGTTCAACGTGAACCTGTTCTGGGTGCGCAAGTGCGCCGACGAGGTCGCCCTCCTGCACGAGCGGGTGGTCCCCGGTGGGGCGGTGTACCTCTTCTACGAGGCCGCCCAGCGCGAGCTGGTCCCCAACATCGTCACCAAGGCCACCGAGGCCCTCGAGTCCGGAGGCTTCCGCGTCTCCCTCGTCGAGCAGAAGGCCCCACCCGTCGTCGCCATCATCGGCAAACGCTGATTCGTCGCCGGCGCCGCCGCGGGCTGTAACAGCACGTTCGTCGTTCTTCACGATCGTTCAAACGGTCGTGAAGTTGGTCGAACGTGCTGTTACAAGGCGGTGTACGCCGCCGGCCGACTCAGCTCGCGCGTCCGACGACCAGGTGCGCGAGGTCGGCGATGTCGGTGCCGAAGGCTCGGCAGGTCGCGGCGTACTCCCGGCGCAGACGCTCCTTGGCGAGCTCGCGCCGCGCACCCCAGTAGTCGGCCCAGACCAGGCGCGTCATGCCGAGACGGTGACCGCGGAGCCAGTCCTCGCGCCGCTTCTCCTCCCACAACACCTGGTCCGGGTCGACGAGGGCGAGGCCGCCGCGTTCCTGGGGAACGTACTTCTTCCGTCCGTCGCACTCGATGAGGTGGCGACCCACGCGCATGTCGCACCTCGCCCCGCCCGAGCCGTCGCGGATCTCGAACTGCGTCTGCACCGGTCCCAGCCCCGCCTCGACCACCAGGATGCGGCCGAGCGTCTCTGCCACGCTCTCCGCACCTGGCTCGGAGTCCTGGACGGCCGCGCGCACCACCGTCACCTCCGGCCAGCAGACCATCGGCGCCACGGCTTCCCACAAGTCCCCCAGGCTCGCGCCGAGCTGACGGGCACTGTCGCACGCGACCAGCCCGTGCACGTAACCCTGCTCCCGCGCGATGTCGACCGCGGTCCGCGCCGCGTCGAGCACCGGTACGCCGTCGACGACGACCACCTGAGAGTCCGAGTACGGAGCGACGTGCCGCTTGATCCCGTGCATGACGCCGCTGGTCCAGGGCGTGCGTCGGGTGATGTGGATCAACGGCTCGTCCGGGGCGAGGACCGGCATCTCGAGCTCGTCGGCCGCGGACCCGTGGCTCAGCACGTGCGCCGACCGCATCTGCAGGTGCGCCGCCCTGGCCCGAGCGCGTGCGACCCCGACGTACGGGTCGAGCGCGACCCACCACTCCCTCGGCATGTAGACCCCACGGCGGACGAGCCGCCACTGGCCCGTGCGCACCAGTGCCCCGATGTGCGGGGCGGAGATCCCGAGGTCGAGCGCCTGACGCCGGGTGATCAACCCCCACTGTCGGGCCAGGACCGCCGCCACCCCCGGATGACCGTCGTACCCGTGCATGCCCGCATCGTGCGCGACGTACGCAGGTCCGCGCTCGCCTCGGCTGTCCGCCTGTGGACGACCGCGTCCGCCCCTGTCCTGTGGACGCTTGGTGGGCCGGGCCGGCGTCGCAAGCGGCAGCTGTAACAGCACGTTCGTCGCTCTTCACGACCGTTGGAACGGTCGTAAGGGTGACCGAACGTGCTTTTACAAGAAGCTGGCGGCCGGCGTTACGGCGCGACGATCGCCAGGATCTCGGGTTGGGAGAAGAGCTCCTTGGCGAGGAGGCGTACGTCGTCGAGGGTGACGGCGTCGATGCGGGTGATGACCTCGTCGATGGACAGCAGCGGGTCGCCGACCAGCTCGCCCTTGCCGAGGCGGGACATGCGGGAGCCGGAGTCCTCGAGGCCGAGGACCAGGCCGCCGCGCAGCTGACCCTTGCCGCGCTGGAGCTCGTCGTCGGTGAGGCCGTCGGCGGCGACGCGGGCGAGCTCGGCGCGGACCACCGACAGGACCTCGTCCAGCTTCGCCGGGAGGCAGCCGACCGAGACGCCGACCAGGCCGGCGTCGGCGTGGTGGGAGGCGAAGGAGAAGACCGAGTAGGCCAGGCCGCGCTTCTCACGTACCTCCTGGAAGAGGCGCGACGACGTGCCTCCGCCGAGCGCGGTGTTGAGCACGCCCAGGGCGAAGCGACGGTCGTCGCCGCGGGGTACGCCGTTCACGCCGAGCACGACGTTGACCTGCTCGAAGGGCCGCTTGGCCGAGGCGGAGCCGGACACCCCGCGCCGCAGGCGACCCCGGCGCGGCTCGGCCGGCACGGCAGCAGAGTCGGCCAGGAAGCCGTTGCGGGCGAAGGCCTTCTTCACCCGGCGCACGACGGAGGCGTGGTCGAGGTTGCCCGCGACCGCGACGACCATGTGCGGCGGCGCGTAGTGCCGCTTGTAGAAGCGCCAGATCTGGTCCCGCGACATCTCCTTGATGGAGGTCTCGGTGCCGGCGATCGGGCGGCCCAGCGGGGTGTCGCCGTAGGCCTGCGACGCGAAGAGGTTGTGCACCACGTCGTCGGGGTCGTCGTCGTGCATGGCGATCTCGTCGAGGATGACGTCCCGCTCGGCCTCGACGTCCTCGGGCGTGATCGTGGAGGCGGTGATCATGTCGCCGAGCACGTCGATGGCCAGCGGCAGGTCCTCGTCGAGGACCCGCGCGTGGAAGCAGGTGTACTCCTTGGCGGTGAAGGCGTTGAACTCGCCGCCCACCGCGTCCAGCGCCACCGAGATGTCGAGGGCGGACCGCTCGGACGTGCCCTTGAACAGCAGGTGCTCCAGGAAGTGCGAGCACCCGTGCAGGGCGGGCGTCTCGTCACGCGACCCGACGTCGACCCACACCCCGATGCTGGCGGACCGGGCCCCGGCGACCTGCTCGCTGATCACGCGCAGGCCACCGGGCAGGACCGTACGACGGACCCGTGACGTCACCACACCGGTGGCGTCACGGACCGTCTTCAGCGTGCGGGTGCTGCTCACTCCTCGTCGGAGCTCGAGGCCGGAGCCTCGGCGGGCGCGGCCGCGGCTGCGTCCTCCTCGACGACCGGGATGAGCGACAGCTTGCCGCGGTCGTCGATCTCGGCGATCTGGACCTGGATCTTCTGGCCCACCGAGACGACGTCCTCGACGTTGTCGACGCGCTTGCCGCCGACGAGGGCCCGCAGCTTGGTGATGTGCAGCAGGCCGTCCTTGCCGGGCATCAGCGAGACGAACGCACCGAAGTTGGTCGTCTTGACGATCGTGCCGAGGTAGCGCTCCCCGATCTCGGGCATCGTCGGGTTGGCGATCGCGTTGACGGCGTTCTTGGCCGCCTCGGCCGCCTCGCCGTTGGTGGCACCGATGTAGATGGTGCCGTCGTCCTCGATCGTCAGCTGGGCGCCGGTGTCGTCCTGGATCTGGTTGATGATCTTGCCCTTGGGGCCGATGACCTCACCGATCTTGTCCACGGGGATCTTGATGGTGATGATCCGCGGGGCGTAGATCGACATCTCCTCGGGAGCGTCGATGGCCTCGTTCATCACGTCCAGGATCGCCAGGCGGGCGTCGCGGGCCTGGGTCAGCGCCGCGGCCAGCACCTCCGCCGGGATGCCGTCGAGCTTGGTGTCGAGCTGCAGCGCGGTGACGAACTCCCGCGTGCCGGCGACCTTGAAGTCCATGTCGCCGAAGGCGTCCTCGGCTCCCAGGATGTCGGTCAGCGCGACGTACGACGTCTCGCCGTCGACCTCGCCGGAGATGAGGCCCATCGCGATGCCGGCGACCGGAGCCTTCAGCGGCACACCGGCCTGCAGCAGCGACAGGGTCGAGGCGCAGACCGAGCCCATCGAGGTGGAGCCGTTGGAGCCCATGGCCTCGGAGAGCTGGCGGATCGCGTAGGGGAACTCCTCACGCGTCGGCAGGACGGGGAGCAGCGCGCGGCGCGCGAGCGCACCGTGGCCGACCTCGCGGCGCTTGGGCGAGCCCACACGACCGGTCTCACCGGTGGAGAAGGGCGGGAAGACGTACTTGTGCATGTAGCGGCGCGTCTTCTCCGGCGACAGCGTGTCGAGCTTCTGCTCGAGGGTCAGCATGTTCAGCGTGGTGACACCCAGGATCTGGGTCTCGCCGCGCTCGAACAGCGCCGAGCCGTGGACCCGCGGGATCACCGCGACCTCGGCGTGCAGCGGCCGGATGTCGGCCAGGCCGCGACCGTCCATGCGGACCTTGTCGCGCAGCACGCGCTCGCGGACCAGCGACTTGTTCAGCGAGCGGAACGCCGCGCCGATCTCCTTCTCGCGACCCTCGAACTCCGAGCCGACCTTCTCCAGCACGACGGCCTTGATCTCGTCGAGCCGGTCCTGGCGGTCCTGCTTGCCGGGGATCTGCAGCGCGGCGGAGGTGTCGTCCTTGGCGGTGGCCTCGACGGCGGCGTACACGTCGTCCTCGTAGTCGAGGAAGACCGGGAACTCCATGACCGGCTTGGCGCTCTCGGCGGCCAGCTGCGACTGCGCCTCGCACAGCTGCTTGATGAACGGCTTGGCGGCGTCGAGCCCGCCGGCGACGATCTCCTCGGTCGGCGCCTGGGCACCGGACTGCACGAGGTTCCACGTCTGCTCGGTGGCCTCGGCCTCGACCATCATGATCGCGACGTCACCGGTCTCGGTCACGCGACCCGCGACGACCATGTCGAAGACGGCGTCCTCGAGCTGACCGTGGCTGGGGAACGCGACCCACTGGCCGTCGATCAGCGCCACGCGGACGCCACCGACCGGGCCGGAGAACGGCAGGCCGGAGAGCTGGGTGGACAGCGACGCGGCGTTGATCGCCAGCACGTCGTAGGGCATGGCCGGGTCGAGCGCCAGCACGGTGATGACGACCTGGACCTCGTTGCGCAGGCCCTTCTTGAACGTCGGGCGCAGCGGGCGGTCGATCAGGCGGCAGGTGAGGATCGCGTCCTCGCCGGGACGACCCTCGCTGCGGAAGAACGAGCCGGGGATCTGGCCCACGGCGTACATCCGCTCCTCGACGTCGATCGTCAGGGGGAAGAAGTCGAACTGGTCCTTGGGGGTCTTGCCGGCGGTGGTCGCCGACAGGAGCATGGTCTCGTCGTCGAGGTACGCCGTGACGGAACCGGCCGCCTGGCGGGCCAGCAGGCCGGTCTCGAACTTGATGGTGCGGGTGCCGAACTTGCCGTTGTCGATGATGGTCTCGACGGCGGAGATGATGGGTTCTGCAGTGGATTGAGCCACGAAAGGCTCTCCTATCTGTGCGCGGAGCGATCCCGCGACATGACCCGCGACTTCTTCTGGAAGCCGGTCTTCGATCGAGACCCGCAGATCGCGCGCACGTGCGTGGCGGTTCTGAAGGTCACTACCGAGGACCGGAGGCTGCCTCGCGGATCGCTCCTGTTGGATTTTCTTCTTGAAATGTAGCGAAGGGCCTGCCGAGCAGGCCCTTCAGGACGTCAGCGGCGCAGGCCGAGACGCTCGACGATCGAGCGGTAGCGCTCGATCTCCGTCTTCTGCAGGTAGTTCAGCAGCCGACGGCGCTGGCCCACGAGGAGCAGCAGGCCACGACGGCTGTGGTGGTCGTGCTTGTGCATCTTGAGGTGCTCGGTGAGGTGGGCGATGCGGTGGCTGAGCAGCGCGATCTGGACCTCGGGGGAACCGGTGTCGCCCTCGGTCGTGGCGTACTCGGCGATGATCTTCTTCTTGGTCTCCGCGTCGGTACCGATCGACATACGGGGCTCCTCTCGATTCTCGTTGCGCGGCGCGCCGGGGCCTGTTCACCCGGGCACTGGAATCCGCGGCCGATTTCACGGCGGTCGTCTCGTCGGAGACAACCTCGGAAGACTATCCAACGGGCGTGGAGGGCGCTAAATCGCGGGCGTGTGGCCGTCGGCTGTCCCTACGGTGCGGGCATGGACGTCAGGATCGCCGAGGTCGACCCCCTCGACCCGGCCAACGAGGCCGTGCTGCGCGAGATGTACGACGTCTCGGCGGCCGCCCGGGCCGACCGGCCGTTCGAGGTGTGGGCGCCGTGGCCCACCGCCCACCGCACCTGGACCACCCCGCGGGAGGACCAGGACGACGTCCTGTGGTCGGCCGCCTTCGACGGGGAGGTGGTGGGGATGGCCCAGCTCGCCCTGCCCCGGCTCGACAACCAGCACACCGCCGTGATGGTCGGGCTGTTCGTCCACCCCGACCACCGGCGCCGCGGGATCGGGTCGGCCCTCCTGTCCACGGTGACCGACCGCAGCCGGGTCGGCGGGACGCACGGTGCTGATGACCGCGCCGTACTCACCCGTCGACGGCCCCGGACCCGGTGAGGCGTTCCTCGACGCCCGCGGCTTCGCCCCCCTCACGCCCGGCCCCGGCGAGGCGTTCCTCGACGCCCGCGGCTTCGAGCTGGGCATCGCGGAGATGCAGCAGGTCTGCGACCTGGACGAGAGCGAACCCGGCTGGGTGGCCCTGGCCGAGGCGGCCGACCCGACACGGGCGGGCTACCGGCTCGAACCGTGGCAGGACCGGATCCCCGAGGCTCTCGTCGCGGGGTACTGCGAGATGGGCGAGGCGTTCAACAGCGAGGCTCCGCTCGGCGAGCTCGACCTCGAGGACGAGGTCTGGTCGCCCGAACGGGTCGCCGAGCGCGACGAGCGCTACCTCGCCACCGGCCGGCGCCAGTTCGGCGTCCTCGCGTACGCCGCCGACGGGACGTGCGTGGGCACGACCGAGCTGTTCGTCAACGAGGCGGCATCGTGGCGCGCGCTCCAGGGCGGCACCCTCGTGGTCCGGGGCCATCGCGGTCACCGTCTGGGTCTGGCCCTCAAGCTCGCCAACCTCCGCGCCGTCCGGGCGACGTACCCCGACTGCCGCTACGTCTTCACCGCGGTCGCCGGCGTGAACGCCCCGATGAACGCCGTCAACGAGGTGCTCGGGTTCCGCGACGTCGAGCGGACGCTGGAGATGCAGCTGCGTCTCTAGCGCTCCGCTGGTCGAGGAGGGCGCGCAGCGCCCGTCACGAGACCCGGTCACCGGAACGCGGACCTCTCCCCGGGTCTCGTGACGAGACTTCGTCTCTCCACGACCAACGGCGGCTCAGGGCCGTCGCCCCAGCACGTACAGCCGCTCGGTCTCGACCTCGCCCTCGAGCGGGCCGCGGAGATACCACTCCACGTCGACGAGCCCGGCCGCCCGTACCGCACCCACCACCGCGTCCGGGTCGTGGAGCACGAAGTCGACGTCGACCGGCTCCCCCATCCACTCGTCGGCGTGGTGCACGTCGGATCCGGCGTGCAGGGCGAGTGCGAGCCGGCCGTCCGGCGCCAGCACGCGGGCCAGCGAGGCGATCGCCGGGGCGAGCTCGGACCCGGCCAGGTGGACCAGCGCGTACCAGGCCGTGATCGCGCCCCATCCGGCCGCGGCCGGCGGACGGAGCAGGCCGGTGAGGCTGCCGACGGTGAAGGTGAGGTCCGGGAACCGCCGCCGCGCCTCCTCCACCATCCCGGGCGAGAGGTCGACGCCCGTCGCGTCGGCGCCCGCGGCCGCGAGGTACGCCGCGACGTGACCGGGTCCGGTCCCGACGTCCACGACCGGGCGGCCGTCGGCCAGCGCGGCCACGCGGTCCAGCAACCAGCGGTCGAACGGCTTGCGGTCCAGCTCGTCGCCGAGGCGGTCGCCGTACGCCGTCGCCACCGTGTCGTAGGTCGCCCGGACCTTCGCGTCGCGGGCGTCCGGCCCCTCGGCCAGCACGCCTTCGCGGTCGACGTCCGGGTGAGCCGCCGGCGCCGGCGTCCCGGTCTCGACCGGGCCGAGCAGGTGCACCCACCGGGCGTCGTGCTGGCCGGGCCGTCGCTCGAGCTCGTGCACCAGCGGGTCGGGTGCGCCGGCCATCCGGCGCAGCACCTGCTCGACCTCGGCCCGGTCGGCGAAGGGGTGCAGCCGGTCGGTGCGGGTCTTCAGCTCGCCGGGTGCCTGGGCGCCGCGCAGGAGGAGGACGGTGAGCAGCGCCCGCTCGTCCTCGCCGACGGCGAGGCGCTCGTCGAGCAGCTGGTGGTACTTCAGCGTCCGCGGCCCCCGGTCCGCCCACACGATGCGGACCAGCCCGCGCTCCTTCAGGCTCTTCATCCGCTCGAGGAGCATCGACTCGTCGTAGTCGGTCACCGGCTCCCGGCTGCTGGTCTGGTTGCACGCCGACCGGAGGGCGTTGAGCGTCATCGGATAGCCCGCCGGCACGGTGCGCTGCTTCTCCAGCAGGCTGCCCAGCACGCGCTGGTCCACGGCGTCGAGGTCGAGCGGATCGGTCACGGCCCCAGCCTACGAACCCCTGTCGGCCCTTCGTGGTTTGCTGTCTCGAACCGATCTCGGAAGCGGACCGTGGCCTGAGGAGTCACCATGAGCAAACCCCTTCCTGCAGCCGGCACCCCGTCGGAGAGGACCGAGCCCGACCCGGGCCGATGGTGGGCGCTGGTCGTCCTGGCAGCCGCGCAGCTGATGATCATCCTCGACGCGTCGATCGTGAACATCGCGCTGCCGTCGGCGCAGGCGGACCTCGACATCAGCAACGCCGACCGCCAGTGGATGGTGACGGCCTACACCCTGGCCTTCGGCGCGCTGTTGCTGCTCGGCGGCCGCATCGCCGACTACACCGGCCGCAAGCGCACGTTCATCATCGGGCTGATCGGGTTCGCCGTGGCGTCGGCGATCGGCGGCCTGGCCCCCAACCAGGAGATGCTCTTCGGCGCACGCGCACTCCAGGGAGCCTTCGCGGCCCTGATGGCTCCCGCGTCGCTGTCCATCGTGACGGTGACCTTCACCGAGCCGAAGGAGCGCGCGAAGGCGTTCGGGGTCTTCGGTGCCCTCTCCGGCGGCGGTGCCGCGATCGGCCTGATCGTCGGCGGCGTGCTGACCGAGTACGCCTCCTGGCGCTGGTGCCTGGGCGTCAACGTGCCCTTCGCCGTGATCGTCGCGGCGGCCGCGGTGCCGCTCGTCCGCGAGTCCAAGTCGCACGGCGACACGCGGTACGACGTCCCCGGCGTCCTGCTGGCCACGCTCGGCTTCTTCTCGCTGGTGTACGGCTTCACCGAGGCCGCCCGCGCCAAGAACCCCGACGACCCCACGTCCACGGCCGTGCAGGGCTGGGGCGACCCCAGCACGCTCACGTTCCTGGCCCTCGCCGTGGTGCTGCTCGTCGGCTTCGTGGTCTGGGAGCGCCGGGCCCGCAACCCGATGCTGCCGCTGCGGGTCGTCCTCGACCGCAACCGTGGCGGGTCGTTCCTGACGTTTCTGTTCGTGGGCGCGGCGCTCTACGCCATGTTCCTGTTCTTGACCTACTACTTCCAGGTCAACCTCGGCTACACGCCCCTGAAGGCCGGCTTCGCCTTCCTGCCCTTCAGCATGGGCATCATCCTCGCGGCCGGGTTCGTCTCCCAGCTGCTCCCCCGGCTCGGTCCCCGGGCGCTGATGCTGCCCGGCCTGGCGATGGCGATCGTGGGGATGCTGCTGCTGACCCGGATCGACCAGGACTCCAACTACTGGCAGCTCGTGTTCCCGGCCATGGTCCTGATGTCGGTCGGGCTGGCCGGGGTCTTCATCCCGGCGGCGAGCACCTCGCTCATCGGGGTCGAGAGCCACGACGCGGGCGTCGCCTCGGCGATGCTCAACACCTCGCAGCAGATCGGCGGCTCGCTCGGCACGGCGCTGCTGAACACCCTGTTCGCCGGGGCGGTCACGGCCTACTTCACCGACCATCCGCCGACCAGTCCCGGCCAGGCCCAGCGGAGCCTCCCGCTCGCCTTCATCCACGGCTACCACGTGGCTTTCTTCGCCGGCGCGGTCCTGTTCGCCTGCGCACTGGTGGCGACGATCGTGCTCATCAACGCCCACAAGGAGGACATCCCGAGCGACCCCGCGGCCGTCGCCTAGCCAGGTCAGACGGTTCAGGCCTGGGGGGCCAGGTCGTGGTGCACGGCCCACAGCACGGCCTGGGCGCGACGGGTCACCCCGATCTTGCGGTACGCCGACCGGTCAGACGGCCGGCGGCGGCGGGTCGCTCTGGGTCCGCTTCTCGGTGGTGGTCTGCGTGCCGTCGGCGTGGGTCGTGGTGGCCACGGCCGAGGCACCACGGGTGCGGTTGGCCTGCAGGGCCACGAGCACGATCACGAGAGCACCGCACCCTGCGAGGATCCACCCGATCAGCGTCAGGTTGACCGCGTCGATGCGGTCCTGGACGGCCAGGGCGAAGATCAGCCCGATCGCCAGGAGGAAGACTCCCAGTCCGTATCCCATGCCGGTCCCTTCTGCCGGCCGCCCCACTGACGGCACCAGCGGCAGGATAGCCCGGCCCACCCCTGTCTCCGTGGGAGGATGGCGCCGTGCCCACCCGCCTCGGTGTCTGCAACCTGTGCGAGGCGATCTGCGGCCTCGAGCTGACCATCGAGGGAGCCGGTCAGTCGGCCAGGGTGACCGGGATCCGCGGCAACCCGACCGACCCGCTCTCGCGCGGCTACATCTGCCCCAAGGGCGTCTCCCTGGCCGACGTGCACGCCGACCCCGACCGGTTGAGACGGCCGGTACGCCGCGTCGGTGACGGCGCCGCCGCCGAGTGGGTCGAGATCGGCTGGGACGAGGCCCTGGACCTGGTGGCCGACGGCCTGGCGCGTGCGGTCAACGAGCACGGCCGTGACGCCATCGGCGTCTACCTCGGCAACCCCAACGCGCACGCCCTCGGCTCGGCCACCCACGGGCTGGCCATGGTCAAGACGCTGCGCACCCGCAACCGCTTCAGCGCCTCCTCGGTCGACCAGATCCCCCACCAGCTGGTCGCCTGGCAGCTGTACGGCCACCAGCTCCTGCTGCCGATCCCGGACATCGACCGCACGTCGTACTTCCTCGTCTTCGGCGCCAACCCGATGGCGTCCAACGGCTCGCTGATGACCGTGCCCGACTTCCCGAACCGACTCCGCGCCCTGAAGGCCCGCGGCGGCCGGATGGTCGTGGTCGACCCACGCCGCACCGAGACCGCGAAGGCGGCCGACGAGCACCACTTCGTCCGGCCGGGCTCCGACGCGGTGGTCATCCTGGCGATGGTGCACACCCTGTTCGCGGAGGGACTCACCCGGCCGGCGCCGTACGTCGACCACGTCGAGGCGGTCCGCGAGCTCGTCGAGCCGTTCACCCCCGAGGTGGCCGAGCGGGTCAGCGGCATCGCGGCCGACGACGTCCGACGGCTCGCCCGCGAGCTCGCGGCGGCCGGCGGTCGAGGTGGCGGCGCGGCGTACGGCCGGATCGGCGTCTCCACCACGGGGTTCGGCTCCCTGGCGCAGTGGGGCATCCAGTGCCTCAACATCCTGACCGGCCACTTCGACCACCCCGGCGGCGTCCTCTTCACCGAGCCGGCCGTGGACTTCGTCGCGCGCAGGTTCGTCGGCACGGGCCACTACGACCTGTGGCGCAGCCGGGTGCGGGGCGTGCCGGAGTACGGCGGCGAGCTGCCCGCCGCGGTGATGCGCGAGGAGATCGAGACCCCGGGCGAGGGTCAGATCCGCGCCATGCTCACGATCGCCGGCAACCCCGTGCTGTCCACGCCCGACGGTCGCCGGCTCGGCGAGGCGTTCGAATCACTGGACTTCATGGCGGCGATCGACATCTACGTCAACGAGACCACCAAGCACGCGGACGTGATCCTGCCGCCGACGACCGCGCTGGAGCGCGACCACTACGACATCGTGTTCCACGGCCTGGCCGTCCGGAACACCGCACGCTTCACGCCGGCCGCCCTGCCGAAGCCGGAGGGCGCTCTGCACGACCACGAGATCTACCGCGAGCTCGCCCTCCGGGTGCAGCGTCGGCTGGTCCGGCGCTCCTCCATCCGCACCCGGCTCCAGCGGCGGGCGCGTCTGGCCCTCACGCCGACGCGCATCCTGGCCGGACTCCTGCGCACCAACGGCGTGACCACTCTCAAGCAGCTGCGGGCGCACCCGGAGGGCATCGACCTCGGACCCCTGCGGCCGACGATGCCCGAGCGGCTGCAGACGAAGAACCATCGCATCGACCTGGCCCCGGACCTCGTCGTCGGCGACCTGCCGCGGCTGCGGGCGTGGCTCGAGGAACGGCTCGCCTCTTCCCCGGACGGGTTGGTGCTGATCGGGCGTCGCCACAAGCAGGACAACAACGCGTGGTTCCACAACATCGAGCGGGTCAACCGCGGGCGGCCACGGCACCAGCTGCTGATGCATCCGGAGGACCTGGCATCACGCGGCATCGAGGACGGAGCGCTGGTCACCGTCACGTCCCGGGTCGGTGAGGTCACCGTCGACGTCGAGGCGAGTGACGACATGATGCCCGGCGTCGTCTCGCTCCCCCACGGCTACGGCCACCAGGTCGACGGCACACGCCTGTCCCGCGCGTCGAAGGTGCCGGGTGTCTCCATCAACGACCTCACCGACCCCGACGCCCTCGACCTCTCCGGCAACGCCGCGCTCAGCGGGGTCGCGGTCACCGTGGCGCCGGCGTGATCGGAGCCGTCGAGACCTCGCGCGAGGGCGACGAGGTGACCTGGGAGGTGCGTCGCGACGGCTCCCCGATCGGCGCCGCGACGACCAACGTCCGCCGGGGCGGCCCGCTGGTCAAGGCGCTCGATGTCCCCGAGGCCGACGCGACCGAAGCCCTCGACGCCCTGCTCGGCGCGCTCGACGCCGACTCGGTGGCCGTCGACGTCAAGGTCGACGACCCCGTGCTGACGGCCGCGGTCGCCGGGCGCGAGCTGCCCGTCAAGGCGACCCAGATGCGGCTCGACCTGGCGCTGCCGATCGGGCAGCCGCCGCGGGTGACCCTGCGGCCGATGACCACCGAGTTCCCCGCGTACCGAGCCCGCCTCGTCGCGGAGTACGCCCAGGACATCTTCGAGATCGGGGCCTTCGCGGACCTCGCCGCCGCCCTCGACGCCTCGGAGCAGTCGACGAGGGACCTGCTGCCGGACGGCCCGGACACTCCGGGGCAGCACCTCTGGACGGCGTACGACGGCGACACCGCGGTCGGCATCCTGTGGATCGCCGTCGACGGGCCGACGGCATACATCTACGACATCGAGGTGCACGCCGACCAGCGCCGGCGCGGGTACGGGCGGGAGGTGCTCGACGCGGGCGCGCTCGCCTCCCGCGAGCTCGGCGCCGAAGAGCTCGGCCTCAACGTCTTCGGGCACAACCCGGGCGCACAGGTGCTCTACGAACGGGCGGGGTACGAGATCACCGAGCAGAGCTACCGGATCCCGTCGTAGATCAGCCCTCGAGGTGGGCCAGTACGGCGGCCCGGGCGGCCGTCGGGTCGGCCGCGGCGAGCG
This sequence comes from uncultured Actinomycetota bacterium, assembly GCA_963782035.1. GTDB lineage: Bacteria > Actinomycetota > Actinomycetes > Propionibacteriales > Nocardioidaceae > Nocardioides. Next base: position 11,473 of record CAWAIW010000055.1, on the reverse strand, counting down.
CGATCTCGGCCATCTCGCGGCACTGGAGCGAGGTGACCGTGGCGAGCCGCGCGCCGACGCCCTTGACCGCCGCCGCAGCCATCGACAGTGACGTGACGCCCATCCCGACCAGGCAGCACGCGAGCAGCGGGTCGGCCGCTGCCTCGCCACAGACGCCGACGGACTTGCCGGCCTGCTTGCCGGCCTCGGCGGTGATCGCGATCAGGTGCAGCACCGCCGGCTGCCACGGGTCGGTGAGGTGCGCGAGGTCGGTGGCCATCCGGTCCGCGGCCATGGCGTACTGCGTCAGGTCGTTGGTGCCGATCGACAAGAAGTCGACGACCTCGAGGAAGCGGTGCGCCAGCAGCGCGGCCGACGGGATCTCCACCATCACGCCGGCCTTGAGGCCTCGCGCGCGCACCTGGTCGGCGAACTCCTTGGCCTCGGCGACGGTCGCGACCATCGGCGCCATCACCCAGGTCTCGGTGCCGGTGCGGTCCGCGGCGCCCTTGATGCCGTCGAGCTGGTGCTCCATCAGCGCCGGGTTGCCCCACGAGAGACGCAGGCCCCGCACGCCGAGGGCGGGGTTCTCCTCGCCCTCGAGGGTGGCGAAGGCCACGGGCTTGTCGGATCCGGCGTCGAGGGTGCGGACGACGACGTACTGCCCGCTGTGCCCTCCCTTGGCGAAGGGCTCGAGGACCTCGGCGTAGATGTCGATCTGCTCCTCGACCGTCGGCTCTTCCTGGCGGTTGAGGAAGCACAGCTCGGTGCGGAACAGGCCGACGCCCTCGACCGGCTGCTGCACGGCCTTGCGGGCCGAGGCTCCGTCGGCGACGTTCGCCAGCAGCTTGACCGGGTTGCCGTCCTTGGTGCGGCCGGGGCCGGCCCAGGCGGCCAGGGCGGCGCGCTGGTCGCGGTCGGACTCGACCATGCGGTCGGCCTCCGCGGCGTCAGGGTCGGTCTCGATCGTGCCGGTGGTCCCGTCGACCAGCAGCCGCGTGCCGTTGGCGAGCTCGAGCGCTCCGGCGGTGCCGACCACGCACGGGATGCCCAGCTGCCGGGCGATGATCGCGGTGTGGCTGGTGGGCCCGCCCTTCTCGGTGACCAGCGCCATCACGATGGTGGGGTCCAGGCCGGCGGTGTCCGCGGGGGCCAGGTCCTCGGCCACGAGCACGACCGGCGTCGTCGGCAACGAGACACCCGGCTCGGGCTCCCCGACGATGTGGGCGACCACGCGGCGCTCGATGTCGCGCAGGTCGGTGGCACGCTCGGCCATCAGGCCGCCCATGCTGGTGAACACGGCGACGAACTGCTCGACGGCGGCGTGCACCGAGGCCACCAGCGGCGCACCGGCCGCGAGGGACTTCTTCACCGCGCCGCGCAGCCCCTTGTCGCGGGCCAGGCCCGCGCTCGCGGCGAGGACCTCGGCGGCCGCGCCGGACGCCTGGGCGGCCTTGGCGGCGAACCGGCTCGAGACCCCGTCGGACGCCACGTCGTAGGCTGCGAGCGCGGCATCGGCATCGGCGAAGCCGCCGTCCCCGAACCTCTCGATCGCCGCTGGGTCGACCTCTCCGCGGACGAGGAGGGCCGGAGCGTGGGCCACGCCCGCGACGACGGGGGTGCCCTGGAGGTGCGTCATGTCCGCATTCAACAGCGGGCCTCCTTGACAGTCAACATATTCGGGCGTAGAACAACAGAAACACAGATCAAAACCCACATAGCCCACGCAAGGTCACTTCTGGGGAGGAGCCCGTGTACGCAGCGGAGCGCCAGCAGGCCATGACCCAGCTCGTGCGCGAGCGTGGGCGCATCTCCGTGGTCGAGCTGGCCGAGCGCTACGACGTCACGACCGAGACCGTACGCCGTGACCTGTCCGTGCTCGAGGACCGTCACCTCGTACGGCGCGTGCACGGTGGCGTCGTCCCCGCCGACGCGCTGACCCTGCTCGAGGCCGGCTTGCCGGACCGCGACGTGTCGCGGATCGAGCAGAAGCAGCGCATCGCCGCCGCGGCGTTGGACCTGCTCCCCCGCGCCGACTCCACGGTGATCCTGGACGCCGGCAGCACGACCGTGCGGCTGAGCCGGCTGCTCCCGCCCAACCTCCGGATGACCGTCATCACCCACGCCGTCCCCATCGCGGCCCAGCTCGCCGGCTCCCCGCAGATCGAGCTGCACCTGCTGCCCGGCCGCGTCCGCCGGCACACGCACGCGGCCGTCGGCCCGGAGACCGTCGAGGCCCTCGACCAGGTCCGCGCCGACCTCGCGTTCCTCGGCACCAACGGCATCACCGTGCAGCACGGTCTCTCGACACCGGACCGCACCGAGGCGGCGGTGAAACGAGCCATCATCCAGCGCGCCCGTCGGACCGTGGTCCTGGCGGACTCCAGCAAGATCGGGGTGGAGCGCACCATGAAGTTCGCCGAGCTGTCCGACATCGACGCCCTCGTCACCGACAAGGAGATCACTGCCAGTGACCGCCGTGCCATCGAGAAGCTGGGCGTCGAGGTGATCGCGGTATGACCGCGCCGCTCGTCGTCACCCTCACCCCGAACCCCAGCAACGACCGGACCGTCACCCTGGCCGGGCCCCTGGAGCGCGGCGCGGTTCAGCGGCTGCTGTCGGTCACCATGCAGGCCGGCGGCAAGGGCGTGAACATCTCCCGGGCCGCCGTGTCCGCCGGGCTGCGGACCGACGCGGTGTTCCCGGCCCGACCGGACGACCCGTTCGTCACCGAGCTGGTGGCCGCGGGCATCGCATGCTCCCCCGCGCCGCCCGCGGGCGACGTACGGATCAACCTCGCGATCACCGAGCCCGACGGCACCACGACCAAGCTCAACAGCCCCGGCTCGACCGTCTCCGGCCGGCACCTCGACGACCTCGCGGCCACCTTGCTCGACCGGGCCGCCGAGGCCGCGTGGGTGGTGCTCGCCGGCTCGCTGCCGCCGGGGGCACCCGACGGGTGGTACGCCGAGCTGGTGCAGGCCCTGCACACCACGCCGGCCCAGGTCGCCGTCGACACCAGCGAGGGGCCGCTGTCCGCCCTCGTGGCGGCACTCCCCGGTGCGGCCCCCGACCTGATGAAGCCCAACGGTGAGGAGCTGGCGTCGTTCGTCGGCGGTGACGAGGCGACGTACGAGTCGGACCCCGCCACCGCGGCCGTCGCGGCGCGCCAGCTGATCGACCGGGGCGTCGGTGCCGTGCTGGTCACCCTGGGCGGCGCCGGGGCGGTGCTCGTCACCACCGACGGCGCGTGGCACGCGACCCCTCCCCCGACCACCGTGGTCAGCACCGTCGGCGCCGGGGACTCCAGCCTCTTCGGCTACCTGCTCGGCGACGTGCGCGGCGGGTCGCCCGAGGAACGGCTCGCACTGGCGGTGGCCTACGGCAGCGCGGCGGCCTCTTTACCAGGAACGACCATCCCGCAACCTGATCAGACGTATCCCGAACAGGTGCTGGTGAAGTGGGTCACATCGGTGGAGTCTTAGGCCATGGCTGAGCTGATCAACGACCGACTGGTCCGGCTCGACGCCGACCTCGGTGCCGAGAAGACCGACGTGATCAACGCGATGGCGGGCATCGTGGGTGATGCGGGTCGCGCGACCGATGTCGAGCAGCTCGCCGCCGACGCGCTGGCGAGAGAGCGGACTGCGGCCACCGGCCTCAACGGTGGCATCGCCATCCCCCACTGCCGCAGCACGGGTGTCGAGGTGCCGACGCTGGCCTTCGTCCGGCTCTCGCCGAGCGTCGACTTCGGCGCCAAGGACGGGCCCGCGGACCTGGCGTTCCTGATCGCCGCCCCGGCCGGCGGTGACGCCTCGCACCTCAAGCTGCTCGCCAAGCTGGCCCGCGCGCTGGTGAAGAAGGAGTTCACCGACAGCCTGCGCGCCGCCACCACGCCCGCCCAGGTCGTGGCGCTGGTCTCGGACGTCGTGGGCGACGGCCCGCCCGCCGAGGCCGCGGCGGCCGCCGCGGCCGCTCCGGCGCCTCCCGTCGCGGCCGGACCGGTGTCGCTGGTGGCCGTGACCGCCTGCCCGACCGGCATCGCGCACACCTACATGGCCGCCGAGGCCCTCGAGGCGGCAGCGGCCCGGGCCGGCGTCACCATCCACGTCGAGACCCAGGGCTCGGCCGGCGCCACTCCCCTGCCCCGCGAGACGATCGCCGCCGCCGGCGCGGTCATCTTCGCCGTCGACGTGGGGGTGCGCGACCGGCAGCGGTTCGCCGGGCTGCCTGTCGTCAACTCCGGCGTCAAGCGACCCATCGACGACGGGGACGCGATGATCGCCGAGGCGGTCCGCAACGCCTCCGACCCCAACGCCCCGCGCGTCGAAGGCACGGCCGGCGGTGGCGACTCCGGACACGCCTCCGGAGCGGGCGAGTCCTGGGGCAGCCACGCGCGTCGGGTGCTGATGACCGGTGTGTCGTACATGATCCCGTTCGTGGCCGCGGGCGGCCTGCTGATCGCCCTGAGCTTCCTGTTCGGCGGCTACGAGATCGTCAACCCGTTCGGCGAGATCGTCGCCCACAACACGCTGTTCAACCTTCCCGACGTCAGTGGCTCCGGCCTCGACCACGCGTTGTTCGGGTCGAGCTTCTTCGCCTACCTCGGCGCGATCTTCTTCGTCATCGGCAAGACGGCCTTCGCCTTCTTCGTCCCGGCCCTGGCCGGGTACATCGCCTACGCGATCGCCGACCGACCCGGCATCGCGCCCGGTTTCGTGATGGGCGGTCTGGCCGCGAACATCGGCGGCTTCTCCGACGCGGCCGGCAACGGGCTGCCCGCCACCGGCTTCCTCGGCGCCATCGTGGGCGGCGTGCTCGCCGGCATCATCGCCAAGTGGATCACCGGCTGGAAGGTCCCCACGTGGGCACGCGGCCTCATGCCGGTGCTGGTCATCCCGCTGCTCACCAGCATCCTGGCCGGCCTGGTCATGCTCGTGGTGCTGGGTCGCCCGATCAGCTGGCTGATGGACAAGCTCACCAACGGGCTCAACGACATGAGCGGGTCCAGCGCGATCCTGCTCGGTGTGGTGCTCGGGCTGATGATGGCCTTCGACATGGGCGGACCACTCAACAAGGTCGCCTACAGCTTCGCGGCCGCCGGCGTCGGCGCCGCCGCCACGGCGGCCCCCGACGACCCACGGCTGAAGATCATGGCCGCGGTGATGCTGGCCGGCATGGTGCCGCCGATCGCACTGGCGCTCGCGACCGTCGTGCGTCCGCACCTCTTCAACATCCCGGAGCGGGAGAACGGCAAGGCCGGCTGGCTGCTCGGTGCGTCGTTCATCACCGAGGGCGCGATCCCGTTCGCAGCCGCCGACCCGCTGCGCGTCATCCCGTCGATCATGATCGGCAGCGCCGTGACCGGTGCGCTCTCCGAGGCCTTGAACGTCTCGGTGCGCGCGCCGCACGGCGGGATCTTCGTGCTCTTCGCGGTGCACAACGTGTTCGGATACATCTTCGCGCTGCTCGTCGGCGTGGCCATCGGTGCGGCCGCGGTGATCGCGGCCAAGACCGTGTGGCCCGCCCGCGACGAGGACCTCCTCCCCGTCGGCTGAACCCTCACGCACCATCCACCACCACGAAGGAGCACCATGCCCAGCAAGACCGTCGTCGTCGGTTCCGCCGTCGGCCTGCACGCCCGTCCCGCCGCGATCATCTCCGAGGCCGCCGGTGAGCTGGACGCCGAGGTCACGCTGGCGACCCCCGGTGACGACCCGGTGGACGCGAGCTCCGCGCTGATGATCATGACCCTGGGCGCCGGCAAGGGCGACAGCATCGAGGTCTCCTCAGACGACCAGGACGCCGTCGACAAGATCGCCGCTCTCGTCGAGCAGGACCTCGACGCCTAGCCGGACGTGCCTGACGTCGAGTCGCGGAGCTCGCGGTAGCAGATGCGGGCTCCGACGACTCGTGCCAGCTCACGCTCGATCTCGGTGAAGAACTGCGCGCGGTAGTTGGTGTCCATCACGGCGTACACCGTGAAGTAGAGGCCGCTGAAGGCGGCCAGGAAGACCGACACGCGCGCGAGCTCGCTGCTGACGAGCTGCTGCCCGAGGTCGTAGTGCGGCACGCCCTCGGTCGTCACCCAGGTGCTGATGACCTGGTCGTCGATGGCCACCACGCCGAAGACGACGAAGAACGCGAACACCGCGATCGCGAGCAGCAGCACCTGGACGGCCTGCGCCACCAACAGGGCGAGCACGAGGTTGACCTTCTGCAGCCCGCCCACCTCGGCCTGCGCACGGAGGTCGGCTCCCTCGTCCACGAGCCGTCGGGCCGTCGGGCCGAGCGGCGTGTCCGCGGTGACGTCGAGCAGGGTCTCGGCCGTGATGTCGTCGTCGAACGCGTCGAGCTCCTCGTCCAGCCGTGCGAGCAGGAACCCGGTCGCGGCGACGCCGAAGAACAGCACGGCGGTCCAGAGCACACCGGCGTCCATGGCCGACGTCACCTGCCAGACCTCGGTGTTGATGAAGAGGAACGTCACGAAGAGCAACAGCATCGGCAGGGCCCGGGTGGCCAGCGGGAAGAGCAGGCCCAGGCTGGCGAACGCGCGCTTGAGTGCCCAGCCCGCGATGTCGTGCATGCGCAGCACGAACAGCGCGTACGCCGCGACGACGGCCAGCAGCGCCCACGCTCCGGTCGCGAACCCGAACGACGCCGAGCCGCTGGCCAGCCCGACGGCCAGACCCGCGGCGGCCGAGAGCAGCACCGAGAGGGTCAGCACCGCCACGATGCGCGGACGGGACAGCCGCCGACGTACCTCCGCGCGGACGTCGTCGACGAAGTACGGGAGGCCGTGCTCGAGGAACCACTCCTCGGCCGCGCGAGCCGGGTCGCTCACGGTCAGCCGGCCAGCAGGTCGCGGGTCTCCGCGACGTCCTCGTGCATCCGGTCGACCAGCTCCTCGACCGAGTCGAAGCGCACCATGCCACGCAGCCGGGCGACGAACTCGACCTCGACCTCCAGGTCGTAGAGCTCCAGGTCGTGCCCGCGGTCCAGCACGTAGCTCTCCACGCGCCGGTCGCGGACGCCGTCGAAGGTCGGGTTGGTGCCGACGCTGATCGCGGCGGGCAGCCTCTCGCCGGTGTCCAGGCGCCGCAACCACCCGGCGTACACGCCGTCGGCGGGCACGCCACCGCCGGTGCCGACCGGGACGTTGGCGGTCGGGAAGCCCAGCTCGCGACCGCGCTGCTCGCCGCGCGCGACCACACCGCGGACCGTCACCGGACGGCCGAGGGCCTCCGCGGCGCCGGCGACGTCCCCGGCGGCCAGGCAGGTGCGGACGTACGTCGACGACCAGACCTGCGGCCCGCCGTCGAGCTCGACGCCCTCGACCGTGAAGTCCTGCTCCGCTCCAGCGGCCGTCAGGGTGGCGACGTCGCCGGACGCGCGGCTGCCGAACCGGAAGTTCGCGCCCACGACCACCGCGCCGGCGTGCAGCAGGTCGACGAGCACCCGGTCGATGAACTCCCCCGGCGACCAGCTCGCGATCTCGCGGGAGAACGGCAGCACCAGGACGGCCTCGGCGCCGGCCTCGCCCAGCAGGGCGGCGCGCTGCTCGATCGTCGTCACGGTGATCGGCGCGTGCTCGGGTCGGAGCACCGCCATCGGGTGCGGGTCGAAGGTGACCGCGACGACCATCAGGTCGCGCTCGTCGGGCCAGCTCCGCGGCGCGGGCGAGCACGCGCCGGTGCCCGAGGTGCACGCCGTCGAAGTTGCCGATGACCACGGCCGTCGCGGCGCAGGTCCGCGGGTACCTCGTCGAACGAGCGCCAGATCTGCACGGACCGAAGACTATCGACGGAATCAGACGAAGACGGAGACGGCGCGTGCCCGCCCGTCGCGCGGCTCGTAGAGCGCCAGGAACTCCCCCGCCGGGTCGAACAGCGCGGTGACTCCCGCCAGCTCCAGGTCGAGCGCGCGGCCGTACCTCACGTCCGCGGCCGCGACGTCGTCCAGGTCGATCGCTTCGAACGCCGCGCGCGCCGCCGGCGCCAGCGGCAGCACGCCGAAGTCCTCGGCCAGGTCGTCGAGGGAGCGCGCGACCTCGAGGTCGTAGGGACCGACCGCCGTACGCCGCAACGCGGTGAGGTGCCCGCCCACGCCCAGGGCGGCGCCCAGGTCGCGCGCGATCGCCCGGATGTAGGTCCCGCTCGTGCACCGCACCGAGACGTCGACGTCAACCGTGCCGTCGAAGGGACGGACCTCGTGCACGACGAGCTCGTGGACGGTGACGGTGCGCGGCTCGAGCACCACGTCCTCGCCCGCCCGCACCCGGGCGTAGGCACGGCGGCCGTCGACCTTCACGGCCGAGACCGCGGACGGCACCTGCTCGATCGTCCCCACGAAGTCCGAGGCGGCCGCGCGGACGGTCGCCTCGTCGAGCTCCGAGGCCGACACGACGGCCGTCACCTCGCCCTCGGCGTCGTCCGTCGTGGTGGCGACCCCGAGCCGCACCGTGGCGTCGTACGCCTTCTCGGTGAGCATCAGGTGCCCGAGCAGCCGGGTGGCGCGTTCGAGGCCGAGTACGAGCACGCCGGTGGCCATCGGGTCGAGCGTGCCGGCGTGCCCGACCTTGCGGGTGCCGGCGAGCCGCCGGATCCGCGCGACCACGTCGTGCGAGGTCATCCCGCCCGGCTTGTCGACGACGACCAGGCCCGAGGCGGTCACTCCCCGTCCGAGGCCGTGCTCGTCGTCCTCGTCGCCCTCGTCGCCCTCGTCGCTCGTCGTCCTGTCGTCCTCGCGCGGCTTCTTGTACGGGTCGGCCTCGCCGGCGTACGTCTTGCCGGCGCGCACCGCCTCCACCTCGGCGTCGGACTCCCTGGCCAGGGCCAGCACCTCGTCGAGGTGACGGGCGGCCTCGGGAATCGCGTCGGGGACGAACGTCAGGGACGGGGCGTGCCGCATCCCGAGCTGCTTGGCGACCTCGGAGCGCAGCAGCCCCTTGGCCGACTCGAGCGCGGCGGCGGTGTTCGCCAGCTCGAAGTCCTCACCGAGGACGGTGTAGAAGATGGTCGCCTGCTGCGAGTCGCCGGTCAGGCGGACGTCGGTGATGGTCACGAACCCGAGCCTCGGGTCCTTGACCCGCCGCTCCAGCAGCTCGGCCACGAGCACCTGGATCCGGTCGGCGATCTTGCGCACGCGCGGGTTGGCCATGGTTCTTCCTCCTGCGCCGAGTCGGCGCCAGTTGCCTCGGTCGCGGAGCCGAGTCGGCGCCAGTTTCTGGCAACTGGCGCCGACTCGGCGATGGATCAGGCCCGCGGAATCTCCCGCATCTCGAAGGCCTCGACGATGTCGCCCTCCTTGATGTCCTGGAAGTTCCGCAGCACCAGACCGCACTCGAAGCCCTCGCGGACCTCGGACGCGTCGTCCTTCTCGCGCTTGAGCGAGGCGAGGTCGAGGTTGTCGGCCACCACGGAACCGTCCCGGATGACACGGACCTTGGCGTTGCGGCGGATGACTCCGTCGATGACCATGCAGCCGGCGATGTTGCCGATCTTGGACGAGCGGAAGATCGCGCGGATCTCCGCCTGGCCGAGGGTCGACTCCTCGAACTCCGGCTTGAGCATGCCCTTGAGGGCCGCCTCGATCTCGTCGATCGCCTGGTAGATCACCGTGTAGTAGCGGATCTCCACGCCCTCGCGGTCGGCCAGCTCCGTCGCCTTGCCCTGCGGGCGGACGTTGAAGCCGATGATGATCGCGTCGGAGGCAGCGGCCAGGTCGACGTTGGTCTCGGTGATCGCACCGACACCACGGTCGATCACGCGCAGCGACACCTCGTCGCCCACGTCGATCTTGGCCAGGGCATCCTCGAGCGCCTCGACCGAACCGGACACGTCGCCCTTGAGGATCAGGTTGAGCTCCTGGCTCTTGCCCTTCTCCATGGAGGCCATGAAGTCCTCGAGGGTGCGGCGCACGCGGTAGCGGGCCTGGTTGGCGGCACGCTCGCGCGCCTCGCGCTTCTCGGCGATCTGGCGGGCCATCCGGTCGTCGTCGACGACGATGAAGTTCTGGCCGGCGCCGGGGACCGCGGACAGGCCCAGCACCATCGCGGGACGCGACGGGTCGGCCTCCTCGATCGGGTCGCCGTGCTCGTCGATCATCGCGCGGACGCGGCCGTGGGCCGGACCGGCGACGATGGAGTCGCCGACCCGCAGGGTGCCGCGCTGCACGATCACGGTCGCCACGGGGCCTCGGCCCTTGTCCAGGTGCGCCTCGATGACGAGGCCCTGGGCGTCCTGCGTGGGGTTGGCCCGCAGGTCCAGCGACGCGTCGGCCGTCAGCACGATCGCCTCGAGCAGCTTGTCGAGGTTGAGCTCGGACTTGGCCGAGACGTCGACGAACATCGAGTCGCCGCCGTACTCCTCGGGCACCAGGCCGTACTCCGTCAGCTGGCCGCGGACCTTGGTCGGGTCGGCGTCCGGCTTGTCGATCTTGTTGACCGCGACCACGATCGGTACGCCGGCCGCCTTGGCGTGGTTGAGCGCCTCCACCGTCTGCGGCATCACGCCGTCGTCGGCCGCGACCACGAGGACCGCGATGTCGGACGACTTCGACCCACGAGCACGCATGGCGGTGAACGCCTCGTGACCCGGGGTGTCGATGAACGTGATGCGACGGTCGTTGCCGTCGACCTCGGTGGCGACCTGGTAGGCACCGATGTGCTGGGTGATGCCACCGGCCTCCTTGTCGACGACGTTGGCGTTGCGCAGCGCGTCGAGGAGCTTGGTCTTGCCGTGGTCGACGTGACCCATGACGGTGACGACCGGCGGGCGGATGACGAGATCGTCCTCGCCGCCCTCGTCCTCGCCGAACTCGAGGTCGAAGGACTCGAGCAGCTCGCGGTCCTCGTCCTCGGGCGAGACGATCTGGACGACGTAGTTGAGCTCGTCGCCGATCAGCTCGAGGGTCTCGGCGTTGACCGACTCGGTGGCCGTGACCATCTCGCCGAGCGAGAAGAGCATCTGCACCAGCGACGCGGCGTCGACGTTGATCTTCTCCGCGAAGTCGGTCAAGGACGCGCCGCGGGCCAGGCGAACGGTCTCGCCGTTCCCCTTGCGGACGCGCACGCCACCGATCGTCGGGGCTTCCATCTGCTCGAACTCTTGACGACGAGCGCGCTTCGACTTGCGGCCACGACGCGACGGACCGCCGGGACGCCCGAAGGCACCCTGGGTCTGGCCACGCTGACCACGGTTGGCGCCGGGACGGCCGCCACCACTGGGGCCGAAGCCGCCGGGGCGACCGCCGCCGGGAGCACCGGCACCGGCACCCGCACCTGCGCGTCCCGGAGCTCCGGGACGTCCGCCGCCGGGACCACCAGGTCCGCCGCGACCGGGACCGGCGCTGCGGCCACCGGGGCCGCCACCGAAGGCGGCCGGAGACTTGGGCATCATCGCCGGGTTGGGACGCGGCATGCCGGGGCGGCCCTCACCGCGACCGGCGGGCGGGCGCGGCGGACGCTGGTCGCCGTCGGCCGGGGCCTCGCGCT
>CAWAIW010000054.1:0-10253 GCA_963782035.1 uncultured Actinomycetota bacterium | reverse complement strand
ACGCTCGACAGGCCGGCCAGCGCCATCCGGGCGAGGTTGCGGGAGACCTTCGGCGAGGCCTTCGAGAGCAGCTTGCTGTAGACGCCCGGGGCGGCCAGCTCGGCGCTGGTCGGGCGGACGTCGAGCAGGTCGCCGGTGACCGCGTCCAGGTAGTAGAGCCCGTCGCTGAGCTGGATCCCTGCCTCGGACGTGCCGGCGGCCACGACGTTCAGCTCCCACGCCAGCTGCCCGGTGCCGGTCGGCAGGACCGTGAGCCTCGGCTGCCCCACGACCTCGCCCTGGGTCAGCTGCCGGGCCTGACGCTTCGCCAGCCGCGGCGGGATGCGGGGGTCGGTCGACAGGTCCAGACCCGGGAAGACGCGGCCGCGCACGCTGTTGAGGCGCGACTGGTCGTCGTCGCCGCCCAACGTCATCACCAGGCCGCCGTCGAGCACGGGCACCCCGGCGATCTCCTGCGCGGCGTCCAGGACCGTGGCGCCCGACGCGTCGGTCTCCCCGGCGGCCGCGACGCTCACCTGCTCGGCGGGCACGCCGAAGAGGTCCTCGCCGTACTCGGCCACGAACGCCGTCGCCGTCCCCGCCGGGTCCGCCCCGTCCGTGCCGTCCTCGGGTGCCCACCGGCCACCCGACAGCTCGCCGAGGTACCCGGTCACGTCGTCCTGGCGGCCCACCCAGCCCGAGCCGGTGCTCGAGCGGAGGCCGTCGACCACCCGCTGCAGCTCGGCGAGGCGGGCGGCCACGTCGACGTCGGGGTTCGCCGCGGCGTACGCCGCCGAGGGCACCAGGGTGCGTGGGCGCGGCTGGTCCTGACCCAGGGACCGGTTCCCGTCGCAGGCCGCGAGCACCAGGGCCAGGGCCACGATGACGGGGAGCACGAGGAGTCGTCGCGTCAGCGGCTGGCGGCTCATGAGGGCAGATTCTCACCCATTCGACCCATTCCGGCATCGGCCAATCGGGGAAAAGATCTTCCGCGGGCCTCCTGGGCCAAATAGCCTGCAGCCACCTGACGGCCGAGATCCACACCAGCGTTGACGGAGGTCGACCCTTGTCCTGTCCCACCTGTGCCACGGACAACCCGGAGGTAGCGCTCTACTGCTACCGCTGCGGGACCCCGCTGCGTGGCGGCTCCTCCAAGCGCACCGGCTCCTACGCCGTGCAGTCCGCGGAGGGCGTGAACCAGTTCGCGCTGATCTCGACGATCATGCCGCACTCCAACCGCGAGACCGCCGACAACTACCGCTGGGCGATGATCGCCAGCGCCGTGCTGATCGTCGCCGCGACCGGACTGGGCCTGCTGCCGATCGCGGTCGCGGCCGCGGCGTTCCTGATCCCGATCGCCTACCTCGTCTACGTCTACGACGTGAACATGTGGGAGGACGCCCCGATCCCGGTCGTGGCCGGCCTCTTCCTGGTCACCGGCCTGCTCGCCGTGCTGGTCTCGCTGTTCTTCTTCCGCTGGGGCTTCGAGGACGAGTTCAACTCGTTCGCGGCCGGCGCCCGGGTGGGCGTGGACTCGCTGTCCTTCCAGGCGCTGCTGATCTTCGCGGTGCTGCTGCCGATCGTCGCCGAGGTCGTCAAGAACCTGGGCGGGATCTTCCTGGCCAGCCGGCCGCAGTACGACGACATGGTCGACGGCCTGACGTTCGGCATCGCGGCCGGGACGGCGTACGCCGCCTTCGAGACGCTCGTCCTCTACTCCTCGGTCTTCACCTCACCGGACTTCCGGACGACCACCGGGCTGGCCTCGTGGGCCGTCGTGGTCGTGAACCTGATGGTCGTGAAGTCGCTGATCTACGGCACGGCTACCGGCATCGCGGTCGCGGCCTTCTCCGGCAAGGGCGAGAAGTACGACGGGTTCACGCCGTCGTACTTCATGGCCTTCGGGCTCGCGGTGGCCGCGAACGTCGGCTACTGGCTGGGCGTGCGGCTGCTGTCGTACGTGCCGTTCGGCCAGGCGCTCGGCCTGCTCTGGGGCTTCGTCATCCTGGCGATCCTCGTCATCCGGATCCGGACGACCATGCAGGCCGCCCTGCTCGAGGCCGCGGTCGAGGATGCCGTCCGTGTGGACGGTGAGCAATCCAAGCGCGCGACGGTCGTCGACAGCTACTGCCCCGAGTGCGAGAACCACCTGCTGGCCGGCTCGAACTTCTGCATGGTCTGCGGCACCTCGGTCCGTTCCAGCAGCCGCCAGGCCCGCCGAACGATGAGCTCGCCGAACCCGGGAGGTGTGGCATGACGACGGCTCCTCCCGAGCAGCCGACCGAGGCCCCGGCGGCCCCGCCGCCCGCTCCCGGCCCGAACTTCAGGTCCAGCCAGGTCCGCACGATCGGCCTGATCGTCGCCGGCGTGGTCATCGTCGGCGTCCTCGGTGCGCTTGCCTGGTTGGTGTTCTCCGGCGAGGACTCCTTCGGCCCGACCACCGTCGGTACGGGCCAACCGGCCACGCAGGTCAGCCCGAGCGCCGAGGGTGGCGGCATCCTCGACCCGACGCCCCTCGGCTCGGCCAGCCCGTCCCCCGACGCCAGTGACGAGCCCACCCCCGAGCCCTCCGACGGGTCGTCCCTCCCGGGCATCCCGACCGAGGGCCCGTCCGCCACGCTCGACGGCACCACCACCACCGACGGCACCGACGTCGTGACCATCGGCGGCAGCGTCCAGGTCCCGGTGCTGCCGGGCTGGGAGGTCGTCGGCCAGGGTGACGCCGACGTGCTGCTCGGGGACGGCAACAACAGCTACGTCTACACCGTCACCGGCATCGTGGACCCGTCCACGGACGCCGCGTCGGTGATCGCGGCGTCACTCGAGTCGGTCCTCCCGCCGCAGAGCTACACCCAGCTGGAGAAGACCGACATCGCGCCCCTCGAGTCCTTCGGCTCGGTGGTCTCGATCGCCGGCATGCAGTACCGCGCCACCTGGGTCGACCAGCAGGCCGCCGTACCGCTCCAGGGCCTGCTGATCTGCGCCGTCCGGCAGGACGGCACCGCGGTCATCATCACCGCCGAGCACGCCCCGCCGGACGAGTTCGAGGACAGCGCCACCTCCTGGGCGCCCGTCGTCAACGCGACGTTGGGTCTGTTCGGGGGCTCGTGACCGATCGCTGGTCGCGCTCGAGACCCCGCAACGGGTCGGCGTACCTCTGACCGGGGTCTCGTGACGGGACTTCGTCCCTCCTCGACCAACGGCTAGGCAGGGACGACGAGGGCGGTGGCGATGGCGGCGACGCCCTCGCCGCGGCCGGTGAGGCCGAGGCCGTCGGTGGTGGTGGCCGAGACGGTCACGGGAGCGCCGGCGGCCTCGGAGAGCGCTGCGGCGGCCTCGTCGCGGCGCGGGCCGAGGCGGGGCCGGTTGCCGATGACCTGGACCGCGACGTTGCCGATCGTGAACCCCGCGGCGCGGACCCGGGAGGCGGTCTCGCGGAGCAGCGCCGTACCCGCCGCGCCCGCCCACGCGGGGTCGGACGTCCCGAACTGGCTGCCCAGGTCGCCGAGGCCGGCCGCGGAGAGCAGCGCGTCGCACGCGGCGTGGGCCGCCACGTCGCCGTCGGAGTGACCCTCGAGGCCCTGGTCCTCGTCGGGCCAGGCCAGGCCGGCCAGGTGCATCGGTACGCCGGGGGCGAGCCGGTGCACGTCCACGCCGATCCCGATCCGGGGAACCGCGCCGACGTCACCGTTGCGTAAGGCGTCGTGGCTCACGGAGCGATCATGCCTGAGCGACAATCGGAGGGTGAGGATCGCGCGGCAGGCTTGGTGGATCGCCGGGCTGGCGACGGGTGTCGCCGGCCTGGGCACGAGCTACTTCGCCGCCGAGCTGCTCAGCGTGCGCGCCTCGCCGGTCCTGGCCGTGGCCGAGCTGATCATCAAGCTCACACCCGGCGCCTTCGCCGAGAACGCGATCCAGACCCTCGGCCACCAGGACAAGCCGGTCCTGGTCACCGTGGTGCTCATCGGACTGGCCGTCATCTTCGCCTGGATGGGCACCCTGGCCCGTCGCTCCTGGTGGACGTCCCTGGGACTGCTCGCGGCCGTGACCGCCATCGGCGCGTACGCCGTGTCGCAGCAGCGCAACGCGGGCGCGGTCGACTACGTGCCGGTCGCGGTCGGCTTCCTCACCTGGCTGATCTGCCTCTCGATCCTCACCGACAACCTCCGCGCGGCCGAACGGCGAGAGGGCCAGGCCGCGGACGGTCCCTCGGCGGACTCGACCCCCGGGCGGCGTGGGTTCCTCATCGGTGCCGGCGTGATGGTCGTCGCCTCGGTCGGCGTCGGCGTGCTGGGCCGGGTCCTCAGCGAAGGGCGCCGCCAGGTCGAGGCGGCCCGCAGCCTGCTGCGCCTCCCCGGAGTCACCGAGCCGGTCGCACCGGCGGGCACCGGCGTCGGGCTCCAGGGCATCACCCCGTGGGCGACCGACGCGACGGGCTTCTACCAGGTGCACACCGCGATCGTGCCGCCCGCCATCGAGCCGTCGTCCTGGCAGCTGCGCATCCACGGCATGGTCGACCAGGAGGTGACCATCACCTACGACCAGCTGATGCAGCGCAAGCTCACCGAGGCCTGGGTCACCCTCAACTGCGTCTCCAACCCGGTCGGCGGCCCGCTGATCGGGAACGCCTGGTGGAGCGGCGTCCGGTTGGCCGACATCCTCGCGGAGGCCGGCGTCCAGGACGGCGCCGACGCCGTGCTCCAGACCTCCGACGACGGCTGGACCTGCGGCACGCCGCTGGCCGCCCTCACCGACGGTCGCGACGCGATGCTGGTCGTGGCGATGAACGGCGAGCCGCTGCCGATCGCGCACGGCTTCCCGGTCCGCACCCTGGTCCCCGGCCTGTACGGCTACGTCTCCGCCTGCAAGTGGGTGGTGGAGATGGAGGTGACCCGCTTCGACAAGATCTCGGCGTACTGGACCGAGCGCGGCTGGGCCGAGCTCGGCCCGGTGAAGCTGTCCTCGCGCATCGACGTACCTCGCCGCGACGACGAGATCAGCGCCGGCGACACCCGCGTCGGCGGCATGGCCTGGTGCCAGAACACCGGCATCAGCGCGGTCGAGGTCTCCCTCGACGGCGGCCCCTGGCAGTCCGCCGACCTCGGCAACGCCGACACCATCGACAGCTGGGCGCAGTGGTCGGCCTCGCTGCCGGTCGAGAAGGGCGACCACACGCTGCGGGTCCGCGCCACCGACGACGACGGCAAGGTGCAGACCAGCGTGGTGGCCGACGTCCTCCCCGACGGTGCGTCGGGCTGGCACGAGGTGCACTTCACGGCCGTGTAGTCAGGCGC
This sequence comes from uncultured Actinomycetota bacterium, assembly GCA_963782035.1. Taxonomy (GTDB): domain Bacteria; phylum Actinomycetota; class Actinomycetes; order Propionibacteriales; family Nocardioidaceae; genus Nocardioides. Next base: position 4,980 of record CAWAIW010000054.1, on the reverse strand, counting down.
CCACGGTCTGGAGCGTCCAGAGCAGACCCAGATACGTCGCGACCATGCTCATCAGGGCGACGAGCCAGGCGGTCACCATCAGCCTCCGACCAGGCGCGGGGGCCGGCTCGCGAGTCGCGCGAGTGCGACCTGCTGCCAGAAGACGATCAGCTCGTCGTCGATGGGCTGGATTTCCCGAGACACCGTCATTCGACTTCTCCTGGGGGGTGGAGGAGTGGTTGGAAGCCCGACCTTACGTTCACGGCACGTTCCCTTTGTTACCTTCTCAACAGCTCGCGCGACATCGGTGGAAGAGGGCTCCATGCGCCACGAATTCGGTCGTCGGCGACCTGGTTGTCAACGAGTTGCGCACCCGTGGCGGCGGCTACCAGTTCGCCTGGGCGGGCGCCGGCGGCAACGGGTGGGCGGCGTCGTGGATGACGTAGACCAGCCCGCCCGAGGTCGGCAGCCAGGCGTTCTCGAACTGGGCCCGGTCGTAGGTCGTCCGCACGCCGGCCGCCGTGTCGGCCGCGGGGTCGTTGGTGACCACGTCACCCTCGGCGGTGAAGCCGACGATCACGACGAGGTGGCCGTTGCTGGCCGTGACGTGCGCTCCGGTGAGCTCGCCTCGCCCCCAGGAGATGGAGGCGACGAGCGGGATGCCGACCGCGATGAACGCCTCGGCCTCGCGCAGCGAGCGCAGCCGGGTGACGAAGGCGTCGCCGGCGAGCGGGGCGGCGTACGCGGTGTTGAACGGCCAGTTGCCGGTGCCCGCGTAGTCGGTGTCGTAGGTGCGACGTGCGGCGTAGTCGACCCACGGCGCCGGGTGCCCGGCCGGCACGAAGCGGTAGGCCGATCGCGGCGGGAGGGCGTCGTACCAGCCGAGCACCATCGAGGTCGACGTCGGCGAGCACCACGCCTCGCCGCCGCCGCCCCACTGCGGGTAGTGGCCGGCGTGCGCCATCTGGGAGTACGCCGGGACGTCGAGCGCGGTGCCCACGTGCGTGCCCGGGCTGGAGACCTGCACCGACGAGGACGTCGGCAGGCGGCTGGCCATCGCGCCGAGCGACGACACGGTCGGGCCGGTGGTGCCGGCCTTCCGGTAGAGCGAGAGCCGCAGCTGCCAAGAAACGAGGCCGACGCCGCCGGTCCGCCAGGTGTCCACGGCGACCGAGGCCAGGTCGTCGCGCTGTGGTGAGTCCGTCGTCCGCTTCACGAACTTGTCGCCGGACGTCCATCTCCCGAGCACGTCCCAGCTCGACGTGACGCCCTTGCTGTTGCGGCCGCGGACCTCGACCTCGATCCAGCTGTCGCCGGGCGTGGTCGCCTCCCAGGACGCGATCAGCTCGGTGAAGGAGAACGCCGACATCTGCCAGGGCGCCGTCCAGCGGGCCCGCTCGTAGGGGCGGCCGCCGTACTCGCGCTTGCCCGTGCGCGTGCCGAACGCGACGCCGGCGTCGGAGACGACCGTGCCGCGGTTGGTGCCGGCGCTCATCGCCCCGCCCTGCCAGCGGGTGAAGGTGATGTCGCGCACCGAGGTCCTCGTCGACGCCGTTGCCACGGGCGCGAGGCTACCGACCGGGCCGAGGAGGGCGCTCGCGAGGAGCAGCGCGGAAACCAGTCGGGAAACGGGTCTGGACATCGATCGACCATAGACTTCCCAGGTGACACTCCGGCTCTACGACACCGCGACCCGCGAGGTGCGTGACTTCGTGCCCCTCGAGGAGGGGAAGGCCGGCGTCTACGTGTGCGGGCTGACGGTCCAGTCCGAGCCGCACGTCGGACACGTGCGGTCGGCGGTGAACTTCGACGTGCTGCGCCGGTGGCTGACGCACGAGGGTCACGCGGTCACGTTCATCCGCAACGTCACCGACATCGACGACAAGATCCTGGTGAAGTCGGCCGAGCAGGGCCGCCCGTGGTTCAACCTTGCCTTCGACATGCACCGCGAGCTCACCCAGGCGTTGGCCGCGATCAACGTCCTGCCGCCGACCTACGAGCCCGGTGCCACCGGACACATCCCCGAGATGGTCGAGCTGATCACGGCCCTGATCTCGAGGGGCCATGCGTACCCCGCCGAGGACGGCTCCGGTGACGTGTACTTCGACGTGCGGTCGTGGGCGGCGTACGGCGAGCTCACGAACCAGGGCCTCGACGACATGGAGCCCGCCGGGGACGCCGACCCGCCCACGATGGCCAGGAAGCGCGACCCGCGCGACTTCGCCCTCTGGAAGGGCTGGAAGAAGGAGTCCGAGCCGGAGACGGCGGCGTGGCCGTCCCCCTGGGGTCCGGGCCGCCCGGGCTGGCACATCGAGTGCTCGGCGATGGCCGGCAAGTACCTCGGGAAGGCCTTCGACATCCACGGCGGCGGCGTCGACCTGCGGTTCCCGCACCACGAGAACGAGCAGGCCCAGTCGCGCGCGGCCGGGTACCCGTTCGCGTCGTACTGGATGCACAACGCCTGGATCACCACCGCCGGCGAGAAGATGAGCAAGTCGCTCGGCAACTCGCTGCTCATCCCCGAGGTGCTGAAGCGGGTGCGCGGGATCGAGCTGCGGTTCTACATCGTGGCCGCCCACTACCGCTCGCACGTCGAGTTCAGCTTCGAGGCCCTCGACGAGGCCGCCGCCGGCTTCCGGCGGATCGAGAACTTCCTCGACCGGGCTGCCGCCATCGGCATCGGCCACGACGAACGACCCACGACGGTCGCACGCGCCGGTGCGCCCGCCGACGTGCCGCTGCCCGACGCCTTCGTGGCCGCGATGGACGACGACCTCGGTACGCCGGCCGCCGTCGCGGTGATCTACGAGACGGTCCGCGAGGGCAACAAGCAGCTGGCGGCCGGGCCGTCGGCCCCGTTGACCACCGCCGTGCGGCAGGTCTACGGGATGCTCGAGGTGCTCGGCCTGGACCCGACGGATCCCGCGTGGCCGAGCGCCGGACGTGGTGCCGACGGCCGGCTGACCGACGCCGTCGATGCCCTGGTGCAGGGCCTGCTCGACGAGCGGGCCGCGGCCCGGGCCGCCCAGGACTGGGCGCGCGCCGACCGGATCCGTGACCAGATCAAGGCCGCCGGGATCGAGGTCGAGGACACCCCGGCCGGTCCCGTGTGGACGTTAGGGGATTCAAGTGCCCGGTAACTCAGAGCGCCGCGGCGCGATCCGCAAGACCGCCAAGAAGCCGACCGCGGGGTCGGGCGGTCGCGTCAAGCGCGGCCTCGAGGGCAGAGGTCCGACACCCAAGGCCAAGGACCGTCCGAACCACAAGGTCTACAAGCAGCACGCCAAGGCCGACAAGGCCGCGTCGGCCCGGCCGCGTCGCCGCAACACCGGCTCCGAGGCCGAGTGGATCGCCGGCCGCAACCCGGTCGTGGAGGCGCTGCGCGCCGGCGTACCGGTCAAGACGCTGTACGTCGCCGAGGGCGCGGAGCGCGACGGCCGGCTGCGCGAGGCGTTCAAGCTCGCCAGCGAGCACCACATCGGACTGCTCGAGGTCACCGGTCGCGAGCTGGACCGGCTCACCAACGGGGCCGTGCACCAGGGGCTGGCCGCGAAGATCCCGGCGTACGAGTACGCCCATCCCGACGACCTCCTCGACCGCGCGGCCGAGATGGGGGAGCCGCCGCTGATCGTGGCCCTCGACTCGGTGACCGACCCCCGCAACCTCGGCGCCGTCGTGCGCAGCGCGGCCGGCTTCGGTGCGCACGGCGTGCTGCTGCCGGAGCGCCGGGCGGCCGGCATGACCGCGTCGGCCTGGAAGACCAGCGCCGGCGCGGCCGCCCGCCTGCCGATCGCCCAGACGGTCAACCTGGTCCGCCAGCTGAAGGCCTACCAGGAGGCGGGCTGCATGGTCATCGGCCTGGCCGCCGACGGCGACGTCAGCCTCCCCGACCTCGACCTCGGCGACGGCCCCCTGGTGGTCGTCGTCGGCTCCGAGGACGCCGGGCTCTCCCGTCTCGTCGCCCAGACGTGCGACCAGCTGGTCTCCATCCCGATCGCCGGCCAGCTCGAGTCCCTCAACGCCGGCGTCGCCGCCGGTGTCGCGCTCTACGCCGTCGCCCGGGCGCGGGCCTGAGGTCGCTGCGCAAACCCGGGCGCCGGCAGGTCGCCGGTGCCGCCGTGGTGCTCGCCGTGTGGCTGGTGGTGACCTCGGCATGCGGGCTGGCGATCTTCCTGCACAGCAGCCGCACGCTCGTGCTCGCGACCCACGACGCCGAGCTGCGGCCGTCGCTGGACCGCTACGTCGTGCTGCACACCGGGCCGGTGCTGCCCGACGTCAGGCAGCCGTCCACGGGCCGGCTGGGCGTCGACATCACCTTGGGGAAGACCGATGCGACGTCCGTCGACGAGCTGCTGGAGCGGTACGCCGCGATCGCCTCCGCCCCCGAGGGCCAGGTCGCCAAGGTCCGGGACGCCCTCGGCGAGATGATCGTGTCGGCCCTGGCGCGAGGAGCGGTGGTGGGTCTGGCCCCGATCGGGCTCTGGCTGTTGGTCGGGCGACGGCGTCGTGCCGAGCTGTTCCACCAGGTACGCCGGCTGCGGCTGCTCGAGGTCGGGCTGGTGGTCGCGATGGGGGCCGTGCTGTGGTGGCAACCGTGGGAGCGTGACGAGGCGGGGGTCGCCGCCGGGCAGCGGTGGATGCCGCTCTCGGAGTTCCTCGGACCCGAGGTGTCCCTGCCCGACGAGGTGGCCGACCTCGAGGTGCGCGGCGACGTCACGACCGACCAGACGAGGCGGCTCATCGAGAGCGCGATCTCGACCTACGACCGGAGCAAGACCTTCTACCGAGAGGCGGCGGCCGGCGCCCGCGACCTCGACCTGCAGCAGCCGGGCGACGGGGAGACCGTGGTCCTGCTGATCGCCGACCGTCACGACAACATCGGCATGGACCAGGTGGCCCGGGCGGTCGGGGACGCGGGGGGAGCGACCGTCGTGTTCGACGCCGGCGACGACACGTCGGTCGGGAAGGCCTGGGAGACGTTCAGCCTGGACTCCGTCACGG
>CAWAIW010000053.1:0-6078 GCA_963782035.1 uncultured Actinomycetota bacterium | reverse complement strand
GGGGGCCGCCATGCGCGCCACGGTAGTGAACGAACGCGGCCGCCGCACCGCTCACGTCGAGCGGTGCGGCGGCCACGACCTCAGGGAGCGTCCGGAGCGACGATCGTCGGCAGCTCGTCCTCGAAGAGGTGGGCGACCGTCAGCGACGGCAGCACGTAGCTCTTCGGCTTCGCGGCGGCCGCCAGGTCGGCGCCGAACTGAGCCGCCCGCTCACGCTGGTTGGGCGTGCCGTGGTGGCCCGGGTCGTCGAAGGCGCAGTCACCGACGGTGTAGAAGGTGAGCAGCGTGTCCACGACCCGCTTCTTGTTGAGGGTCAGGCCCTTCTTGTGCGTCCCGAAGTAGCCCGCGAAGGTGTCGGCCATCAGCTCGGTACGGCGGGTCGCCTCGGGGCCGGTCAGGTCGGTCTCGAAAAGGTTGTCCTCGTACTGGATGTGGTGGCCGAACTCGTGGCCCATGACGACGCGAGGACCCACGTCGCCGAGCCCGAGGGCGTCGTAGGCCTGGATGAAACCGTCACCGAAGACCAGCTTGTCGGGGATCTGGTTGAACGGCGGGTCCTCGTCGACGCCGCTGAAGGCGAAGGCGTTGAGGGTGAACAGCGGGTTCCTCGCGAAGCCCGGGTGCGCCTGCATGAAGGTCGCCACCTCGGCGGCCTCGGCCTCGATGTCGGCGTCGGGGATCTCACCCTCGTGCAGGACCTTGTTGGTCCGCGCGATGCGGGCGGCGCTGAAGAGCGGGTCCGGGTGCATGGCCATCAGCTGGATGTCGTCGCTCTTGATGTCCCAGAACGCCTTCACCTCCCGGAACGTCTTCTCCAGCTGCTTGGCGTGCAGGGTGAGCGCGTACGCCGGGTCGCCGGCGGTGCCGAACAGCAGCGGGTCGTAGGTCGGGACGTCGAAGATCGTGTCGATGTGGGCGATGAGGAAGAAGAACTCCTCGTCGGTCATCGAGTTGATCAGCTGGTCGACGTAGTCGTCGAGCAGGGTGCGGCCGCACTCGTAGTCACCGGGGTCGATGGCCTCGAGGACGGCCTCCTTGCCGACGTTCTCGACACCGGCCGGAGCGTTGGCGGCGACCCTCGCGGCGGCGTGCGGAGCGGCGGTCGCGGTGGCGACCGGCCCGAGCCCGACGAGGGCGAGGATCATGGCCGAGCCCATGGCCGCGGACCAGTGGACGGTTTTCTTCACGTGTTCTCCTTCACGGGTTTCCGCGCCGTGACCAGGTCGTGGCCCGGACGCGGTCGAACCCTGGTCAACGTAGGCGGGGACCCATGAGACCCCGATAACGGATCTGTAACGGAACCGACGAGCAAGGTCACGTTTCGGTCACGGCCACCGGCATAGGATCGCCAGGGTGCCCTTCGTGCCCGGAGCCCGGATCATCCGTCGCGAGGTCCTGCACGGCCGGCCGTGGATGGAGTCCCCGGTGAGTGTCGTGGCCGACGACGGCGAGGTGCTGGCCGTCCAGCTGGGGCCGGAATCGCCGTTCAGGTTCCTCGACCATCCCTTCGGGGCGCACCCGTGGGCGTCGTACGCCGGATGGTCGGGGCCGGTCGTGCTCCAGCTGTACCGCGACGGGGCGGCGTACTCCGTCTGGATGTTCTTCGACGCGGGCGCCTTCAGGTGCTGGTACGTGAACTTCGAGGCGCCCGTCGTGCGTCACGAAGGCTCCTTCGACACCGACGACCACGGCCTCGACCTCATCGTGCATCCCGACGGCCGGCGCGAGTGGAAGGACGTGGACGACCTCTCCGCGATGGTGCGGTCCGGCCGGATGACCGGGGAACAGGTCCTCGGGGTGCTGCACGCGGCGGCGGAGGTGATCCGGCTGCTGGACGACGACGACCGCTGGTGGGCGCCGTTCGACGGCTGGCGGCCTCCTCCGACCGGGTGATCTCGGGCCAAAACGGCGCGGCCGGGGGCTCGGCTGACCTACATTTCCCGGCATGACCGACGACCTCGCACAGCTCCTGTCCACGTGGACGGGGCGACGGTCGTTCGGCGGCGAGATCGCCGGCCTGCTGCGCCGCCGTGAGTACGACCAGGCCGAGAAGGTGCTGGTCGAGCACCTCACGGCGTACCCCGGCCCGATCGCCACCGCCTGCCGTGGCGTGGCCGAGGGGCATGTGACGCTCTCCGGCTGGGACGAGGTCGACGCCGACCTCGTCGACCTCTGCCGGCGCGGCCGCGCGGTGACCGCGATCGGCCTGGACCTGTCGAACTACAGCGACGAGCAGGGCCACTCCTGGTGGGACAAGGAGCCGGTCGTCGAGCTCGCGGTGTACACCGACGACGTCTACCCGTTCTCCGAGAGCCGGCGCCAGGACCTGATGGACCTCAGCGAGAGCTACCCCGCGCCGTGGACCGACCAGGCGCTGGGCGAGGAGACCGCGCACCTGACCGTGACCGGGCTGCGCGCGACCAACGGCGCCCTGCTGCACCACGCCAGCGTGGAGCCGTGGAACCCCAACGGCCAGGCCACCTTGTCGAACGAGGCGGTCGCGGAGTACCTCGGGTGGTGGTTCCTGCACCTGCGCTTCCACCAGGCCGTGATCCGCGACCTCGACGAGCGCGGCCTGGCGCTTGCCGTCCCGGTCCTCGTGGGCACCCATGACGTCGGCCCGTGGGTGCAGGCGGTGCACCTCCCGGGCGTCTCCGACCACGGGGCGCGGACCGAGGAGATCCTCCAGGAGCGGGCGCGGTCCGGGCCGGCCGCGCGCGAGGCGCAGACCGAGGAGTCGGTCCGCGAGCTGCGGAAAGCCCGCGAGGACGTCCGCCGGTTCGGGTTCTTCAGCCGGAGCGCCGAGCGCAAGAGCGCCGAGGACGTGGCCGCCGCGAAGGTCGTGGTGACCTGCCAGCTGGCCGCGCTGCCCCTGCCCGCCCGTCCGATCGGGTCGATGGGCGCCAAGGACTTCGAGCAGTGGCTGGAGGCCTTCCGCGCCGCTAGGGCTTCAGCCTGACGGCACCGGGGCCTTCCTCGGCCAGCACGTCGCCGGGGTTGATCAAGGAACAGGTACGCAGGCTGAGGCACCCACAGCCGATGCACCCGTCCAGCCGGTCCCTCAGCAGCTCGATCCGGCGGATCTGCTCGTCCAGGCGTGGTCGCCACGACCGGCTCAGCCTGGCCCAGTCCGCCTTGGTCGGCGTCCGGCCCTGCGGAAGCGTGGCGAGTGCCTCGGAGACCTCCTCCAGCGTGAGCCCCACCCGCTGCGCGGTGCGGACGAACGCCACCCGCCGCAGCGTCGCCCGTGGGTAGCGGCGCTGGTTGCCCGTCGTACGCCGCGACTCGATGAGGCCGCGCTCCTCGTAGAAGCGCAGGGCCGAGGTGGCGACGCCGGAACGTTCCGCGAGCTCGCCGATGGTCAGGTCGGTCATGCTCAGACCATTGCTCAACCTCGATCGAGGTTCAAGTCTCGTGGGTCGAGGAGGGACGAAGTCGCGTCACGAGACCAGAGCCGCGTGTCAGGATTGAACTGACGACCGTCCGCTTACAAGGCGGGTGCTCTACCACTGAGCTAACGCGGCGAGGGTGGCCGGGTCATCGTAGTCAGCGGACCTGGGTGACCTCGAACTGCATCCGCGGGTGCGCGTAGTACTCCTGCGACTCGACCAGCTGGAGCTCGCGCTCGCCGGACTCGTGGGTGGTTCGCAGCAGGTCCCAGACGCTGGACGTGGTCCTGGCGAGCGCGTCGGCGGCGTCACCGGTGCTGCGGTAGTGGCCGGTGAACAGGGCGGCGGTCACGTCGCCGGACCCGTTGGCCTTGAGCGGGATGCGCGGCGTGCTGACCAGCCAGGCGCCGTCCGGCGTGACGGCGAGCATCTCGAGCGTCCCGTCGTCGGCGTCCGGGCGCTCGACGCTGGTCACCAGCACGCTCGACGGACCCATCGCCCGGGCGGCGTCCGCGGAGGCCAGCGTGCTCGCGAGGTCGGCGGGCTCGGTGCCGGTGAGGTACCCGAGCTCGAACTGGTTCGGCGTGATGAGGTCGGCCTGCGGGACGACGCGCTCGCGCAGCAGCACGGGGATCGCGGGGTGGACGAAGCAGCCGGACTTCGCGTTGCCCATCACGGGGTCGCAGGTGTACGTCGCGTCCGGGTTGGCCCTCCTCACCCGCGCCACCGCGTCGAGGATGACGTCGCCGATCTCCTCGCCGCCCTGGTACCCCGACAGCACGACGTCGACCTGTGCCAGCGCGCCGCGATCCTCGATGCCGGTGATGACGTCCCGCACGTCCTCGGCCGCGAGCAGCGGCCCGCGCCAGGCGCCGTACCCGGTGTGGTTGCTGAAGTGGACGGTGAAGACCGGCCAGACCTCGTGGCCGATCCGCTGGAGCGGGAAGACCGCCGCGGAGTTGCCGACGTGTCCGTAGGCCACCGAGGACTGGATGGAGAGGATCTTCACGTCGTCATCGTCGCACCAGGCCGCCGTTGGTCGAGGAGGCCCTCGAGGCCCGTCCCGAGACCGGTGACCTCCGCCGTGAGGCCGCCGGGTCTCGTGGCAGGCGCTGGCGCGCCTTCCTCGACCAACGGGTGGCGGGGCGGCCTAGGGTCGATGCGTGAGCGACATGACCTACCGCCAGCTGGGCGACTCGGGGCTGCGCGTCAGCGCGGTCGGCATCGGCACCAACGCGTTCTCGCGGCGCGTCGACCAGGACGGGGTCGCCGACATCGTGGGGGCCGCGCGCGACGTCGGTGTGACGCTCATCGACACCGCGGACGTGTACGGCGCAACGCACGGCGCGAGCGAGGAGATGATCGGGGTCGCGCTCCAGGGGCAGCGCGACGAGTTCGTGATCGCCACGAAGTTCGGCGGCGGACAGGTCGCCCACGAGCGCGGACCGGGCGGCTCTCGTCGCTACGTCCTCGACGCGGTGGAGGGCAGCCTCCGACGGCTGCGCACCGACCACATCGACCTCTACCAGCTGCACGTGCCCGACGACGTCACGCCGATCGAGGAGACGCTCTCGGCCCTGGACTCGCTCGTGCGGTCGGGCAAGGTGAGGTACGTCGGGTGCTCCAACTTCGCCGGCTGGCAGGTCGTCGACGCGGACTGGACGGCGCGGACGGCGGGGTACGAGCGGTTCGTCTCCGCGCAGAACGGCTACTCGCTGCTGGACCGGTCGGTCGAGGAGGAGGTCATCCCCGCGTGCGAGGCGCTCGGGCTGGGGATGCTGCCGTACTTCCCGCTGGAGTACGGCCTGCTGACCGGCAAGTACCGGCGTGGCGAGGCCGCGCCCGAGGGCTCGCGGGCGGCGCTCGACCCGGGGCGCGCGCAGTGGTTGGCCGAGGCTGAATGGGACCGGATCGAGGCGCTCGCGGCGTACGCGGAGAAGCGCGACCTGACCCTGCTCGACGTCGCGATCGCCGGACTGGCGGCGCAGCCCGCGGTCGCGTCGGTCATCTCGGGGGTCACGCGCGGCGACCAGGTGCGTGCCAATGCGGCAGCCCTGCGGTGGCAGCCGACTGCCGAGGACCTGGTCGAGCTGGACGAGGTGACGGGAGGCCGGTCGTGACGTTCGAGGTGCGACCCCTGGACGAGTCCACCTGGCCGGCGTTCGCGGCGCTGGTCGAGGCCAACGGCGGGATCTTCGGCGGCTGCTGGTGCGTGGGCATGCACCCCGAGGGCTTCGACCCGCGTGGCGCCGAGGGCAACAAGGAGCGCAAGCACGCCATGGTGCGGGCGGGTACGACGCACGCCGCGCTCGTCTTCGAGGGCGAGGAGTGCGTCGGCTGGGCGCAGTTCGGGCCTCCGGCCGAGGTCGCGCGGATCAAGAACCGCCCGGCCGTGGAGAAGGACCACGCGTGGCCCGACTGGCGGATCGGCTGCTGCTACGCCGGCAAGGGCCATCGGCGCCAGGGCGTCAACAGCACGGCGATCGCCGGGGCCGTGGACCTGATCCGGGACCTGGGCGGGGGCCTCGTCGAGGGGTACCCGGAGGACGCCGCCGACGTGTCCGCCGGCTTCCTCTACCACGGTGCGCTGTCGACGTACGACCGGCTCGGCTTCACCCGCGAGCGCAAGGTCGGCAAGCACCGCTGGGTGGTGTCGAAGCAGGTCTAGGAGCCTGCTAGGCGACCTGGA
>CAWAIW010000052.1:0-9980 GCA_963782035.1 uncultured Actinomycetota bacterium | reverse complement strand
TTGGTAGGCCGCACGTACGCCGGCATCGGCCTGGTCACCTGCCTGACGCTGGCGGTGGCGGCTGTCGGCACGCCCTGGATGTCGTTGGTCGAGGAGGGCCGTCAGGCCCGTCACGAGACTCCGTCGATCTCGTTGGCAGGTTTCGAGACCGGCGCTGGCGACGACCCGGTGGTCGAGAAGGGCCGTCAAGGCCCGTCACGAGACCTGCTGCGCACGGCGCGCATCGTCCTCAGCGGTGACCTCCTCTGGCACGACACCGTCTGGGCCAGCGCCCGGTCCGACCCAGGACCACCAGGACCGGTCATGGGTTCGACTTCGACCCGATGTTCGCCGCCCTCGAGCCGCTCGTGGCGAGCGCCGACCTCGCCATCTGCCACGAGGAGGTGCCGTTCGCGGCGCCCGGGGCGCCGTACGAGAGCTATCCCGTCTTCGCCGCGCCGCCCGCCATCGCCGGCTGGATCGGCTCGATGGGCTGGGATGCGTGCACGACGGCGTCGAACCACGCGGTCGACCAGGGGTACGACGGGCTGGTGCGCACCGCGGACCTGCTCGAGGCCGCGGGGGTCGCCCACGTCGGCACGTTCCGGACCCTGCGCGAGCGCCGGACGCCGGTCGTGCTGACGACCGGGGCCGGGGTGAAGGTCGGGATCGTGAGCGGCACCTACAGCCTCAACGGGTTCCCACTCCCCGCCGGGCACGAGTGGTCGGTGTCGATGTGGGACGCGCGCAACCTCCTCGCCCAGGCGCGCGCCGCCCGGCGGGCCGGTGCCGACATCGTGATCGTGAAGTACCACGGCGGGGACGAGTACTCCGCGACCCCCAGCGCCCAGCAGGTCGCGCTCGCGCGGGCGCTCACCGCGTCGCCGTACGTCGACGTGGTCGTCGGTGAGCACGCCCACGTGGTCCAGCCGATCACGAAGGTCAACGGGAAGTGGGTCGTCTACGGGCTGGGCAACGCGGTGGCGCAGAGCGAGGTCTCGCGACCGCGGGCCTACGAGGGCATCACCGTCGGCTTCACCTTCCGGGAGACGGAGCACCGGGGGTTCGTCGTCTCGCGGGCCGAGTACGTGCCGACGTACTGGAACCACTACTCCGCCGGCCACCCGATCCGCGTGCAGCGGGTGGTGCGGGCGCTGGCACACGGCGCCGGCGACCAGGCTCGGCTGCGGGAGGCGCTCGCGGCGACCCGCGCTGCCGTGCACCTGCTCGGTCACGCGCCCGGACTGGTCCTGCGGTGAGGCTGCTGGTCGCAGCCCTGCTCCTCGGCAGCACCCTGACGGTGACCTCGCCGGCGTACGCCTGCGCGTGCGGCGGCGTGGTCGACCAGCCGGGTCGGGACACGTCGGTGACCTCCGAGACCGCGCTGGTCGTCTGGGACGGCACGGACGAGACGATCCTGCTCCGGCTCAGCACGCGGACCGACGCGGTGAGCGCCGGGCTGATCGTGCCGACGCCGTCGCCGGCGACCGTCGAGCTCGGCGACGAGCAGGTGTTCACCGACCTTGCCGACGTGACCCGGCCGAGGGAGGAGTCGCGGTGGCACCTGTTCGGACCGCCCCTGCTGGGTGGTGGCGGAGGGGACGGCGACTCGGCCGGTGGACCGGGCGCCCCGGGCGGCGTGCAGGTCCTGTCGTCGGTCGACCTCGGCCCGCTGCAGGCGACCACGATCGCGGCCGCCAACACCCCTGCGCTCCAGCAGTGGCTGGGCTCCCACGACTTCGACGCGTCGCCGGAGCTGCTCGCGTCGCTGGCGCCGTACGTGCAGGAGACCTGGACCTTCGTCGCGCTCCAGCTGCACACCACGCCGGGCGACACCCTCCAAGGTGACCTGCCGCCGATCGCGATGCGCTTCGCGAGCAAGGAGGCGGTGTACCCGATGCGGATGTCGTCGGCGGCCTCGGACTCCCAGCAGCCGCTGGTCTACGTGCTCGGACAGCACCGGATGCTGCGCACGGACCCACTCGCCACCGGCGCGACCCGCCCGGAGACCTGGTTCGCCGGCCAGGTCTCGCCCGCCGACGTCCGCTCCCGGGACCTCGAGGGCTGGCTGGCCACCACGCCGTACCTCACCAAGACCTCGCAGTGGTTCCCCGACCCATCAGCCATCACCTCCGACCTCACCTTCGAACCGGCCGCCGAGGACACCCCTGTCCGCCAGGTGATCTACGACGACCACCACCTCCTGCCCGGCGACGTCGGTGCGCTGCTCGTGCTCGTGCTCCTTGTCGGCGGTGTCTGGCTCGCGGTGCGGCTGACCCGGAAGCGCCCGACCTAGAGCCGGACTCGCTCGCCCAGCGCGCTGCGGTGGTCGGCGAGCATCGTGTGCCGGGCTCGGGTGGCCTCGACGACGGCCGTGTCGATGTCGGAGACCGCGACCCCGGGCTCGGTGCCGAGGCGGACGAGAGGCCGGCCTTCGGGGTCGTAGACCGCTGAGCCACCGCTGAACTCGCGCGCCCCGCACGGACCCGTGAGCCCGGCGAACACGACGTACATGCCGTTCTCGACCGCGCGGGCGGCGTAGTAGAGGTCGCGACGGTGGTCGGCGCCGGCGAAGTACGCCGAGGAGCTGAGGTAGCCGACCGCGCCGTCCTCGGCGGCGGCGCGGGCGTGCTCGGGGAAGCAGCCGTCGTAGCAGATGGACAGGCCGAGCTCGAGGCCACGCACGCGCAGGGAGGCGCCGTGGTTGCCCGGGGTGAAGTGCTGCTTCTCGTCGCCGTCGAGGTGCTGCTTGTCGTACGGCACGTCGACGGCGCCGCCGGGCGACACGACCACGCTCGACAGGGTCTTCACGCCCTCTGCCTCGAGTGCGGCACCGACCACGACGACCGCACCCGCATCGCGGGCCGCCTCGACCAGCGGCGCGAGAGGCAGGTCGACCAGCGACGGGAGGTCCGCGGCGAAGACCTCGAGGTCGTAGCCGTTGAGGAAGGCCTCGGGCAGCACCACGACGGCGGCGCCCTCGGCGCCCGCCTGCCGCACCAGGCCCGCGGCCGTCGCGACGTTCGCCTCCAGGTCACCGGGGACCGCGACGTCCTGGGCCGCGGCGACCCGCAGGATCATTGGACGACGACCTCGATCCGCTGGAACTCCTTGAGCTCGGTGTAGCCGGTCGTGGCCATCGAGCGCCGCAGCGCGCCGACGATGTTCATCGTGCCGTCGGCCACCCGCGACGGGCCGAAGAGGATCTCCTCCATCGTCCCGACGGTGCCGATCTCCACCCGCTCACCGCGCGGCAGCGCGGGGTGGTGCGCCTCGGCACCCCAGTGGAAGCCCCGGCCGGGCGCGTCGGTCGCACGCGCGAACGGCGACCCGACCATCACCGCGTCCGAGCCGCAGGCGATCGCCTTGGCGATGTCGCCGGACTTGCCGATCGAGCCGTCGGCGATCACGTGCACGTACCTCCCGCCCGACTCGTCCATGTAGTCGCGGCGGGCCGCGGCCACGTCGGCGACGGCCGAGGCCATCGGGACCGAGACGCCCAGCACCGTCCGGGTCGTGTGCGCCGCCCCTCCGCCGAACCCGACCAGCACCCCGGCGGCGCCGGTGCGCATCAGGTGGAGGGCAGCCTGGTACGTCGCGCAGCCGCCGACGATCACCGGCACGTCGAGCTCGTAGATGAACTCCTTGAGGTTCAGCGGCTCGGCCTGCGAGGAGACGTGCTCGGCGGAGACCGTCGTGCCGCGGATGACGAACATGTCGACGCCCGCGTCGACCACCGCCTTCGCGAACTGCTTGGTGCGCTGCGGCGACAGCGACCCGGCGACCGTCACGCCGGCCTCGCGGATCTGGTGCAGCCGCATGGTGATCAGCTCCGGCTTGATCTCCTCGGCGTAGATCTCCTGCAGGCGCTTGGTCGCCTCGACCCCGTGCAGCCCGGCCACCTCGGCGAGCAGCGGCTCCGGCTCCTCGTACCTGGTCCAGAGACCTTCGAGGTTCAGCACGCCGAGACCGCCGTAGCGGCCGAAGGCGATCGCCGTCTCCGGCGACATGACCGAGTCCATCGGGGCCGCCAGGATCGGCAGCTCGAAGCGGTAGGCGTCGATCTGCCAGGCGACGTTGACCTCTTCGGGGTCGCGCGTACGCCGCGAGGGCACGATCGCGATGTCGTCGAAGGAGTACGCCCGGCGCGCCCGCTTGGCCTTGCCGATGTCGATCTCGGTCACGCCGTCACCCTAGCGACGACGTGACCTCGTCCCGGTCGTCGGACAGGAACGACAGCCGGACCTCGCGGTCGGGGTTGTCGAGGTTCAGGTCGACCAGGCAGATCGACTGCCAGGTGCCCAGGGCCAGCCGGCCGCCGATGACGGGGACCGTGGCGTACGGCGGCACGAGGGCCGGCATCACGTGCGAGCGGCCGTGCCCGGGCGAGCCGTGCCGGTGCCGCCAGCGGTCGTCGGCCGGGAGCAGGTCGCGCAGGGCGGCCAGCAGGTCGTCGTCGGACCCGGCGCCGGTCTCGAGGATCGCGATGCCCGCCGTGGCGTGCGGGACGAACACGTGGAGGAGCCCGTCACCCCGCCCGTCCACGAAGGTGACGCAGGCGCGGGTGAGGTCGTGGACCGTCTCCCGGTCGCCGGTGTGCACGGCGATGGTCTCGGAGTACATCAGGCCGTCTTGTCGGCGTGCGGGGCCACGATCGACTCGGCCGCCTCCTCGGCGTCGGTGGCGCTAGGTCGGCGGTGGCTGAGCGGGTCGAAGACCACCATGGCGATCAGGACGACGGCCACGCCCAGGAAGGAGCCGGCGAGCACATCGGTCGGGAAGTGTCGTCCGAGGAACACCCGGTCCAGGCACACCACGACCCACATGAGGATCGCCAGGCAGGTCAACGTCGTGCGGAGCGCACCGCCCCGGACCATGCCCCACACCAGCAGGATGATGACGCCGGCCAGGGCGGCCGACGACGAGGCGTGTCCCGAGGGGAACGACTTGCTCGTCAGTGTGTCCACCGTGTCCTGCCACTGGGGACGCGACCTGCCCAGCATGAGCTTCACGCCGGTCGTCAGCAGCGAGGTGGACACCATGACGACGACCACGAACGCCGCCGCGCGCCAGCGCCGGCGGGCGAGCAGCACGACCGCGATCAGCGTGGTCCAGATGGTCATCCCGATCGTTGCGAAGGCGATCTCGATCGCGTGGAGGACCGTCATCACGGTGGCGTGCCCGTGGGCCCACCGCTCGGCCCGCATGCCCAGGTGGTCGAAGGAGTCGAGGGGTGAGCGGTCCTGCGTGACGATGAGCCCGAACGCGGCGACCGCGATCAGGCACGCCACCGCGCAGGACAGCCACACACGGGTCCGCGACTGCGCGATCCAGGGGACGTCGGAGGGAGGCATGCGCTCCACCCTGGCGCGGCCCGGCCGGGGCGGACCACCCCCGCAGGGGCGGGGTCGACCTGACGGATACCTGTCAACGACCGCTGTAGTTGGGCGCCTCGACCGTCATCTGCACGTCGTGGGGGTGCGACTCGGCCAGCGACGCCTGGGTGATGCGCACGAACCGGCCGCGCTCCTGGAGCTCGGGGATCGTCCGGGCGCCGACGTAGAACATCGACTGGTTGAGGCCGCCGATGAGCTGGTGGGCGACCGCCGAGAGCGGGCCGCGGTAGGCGACCTGACCCTCGATGCCCTCGGGCACGATCTTGTCGTCGCTGGTGACCTCGGCCTGGAAGTAGCGGTCCTTGGAGTAGGACTTCTTGCCGCGGCTCGACATCGCGCCGAGCGAACCCATGCCGCGGTAGGCCTTGAACTGCTTGCCGTTGACGAAGATCAGCTCGCCGGGCGACTCCTCGCAGCCGGCGAGCAGCGAGCCCACCATCACCGAGTCGGCACCGGCGACCAGCGCCTTGGCGATGTCGCCGGAGTACTTGAGGCCGCCGTCGGCGATGACCGGCACGCCGGCGGCCTTGCAGGCCACAGCGGCCTCATGGACGGCCGAGATCTGCGGGACCCCGACGCCCGTCACCACGCGGGTCGTGCAGATCGCGCCCGGACCCACCCCGACCTTGACCGCGTCCGCGCCGGCCTCGACGAAGGCCTGCGCGCCCTCGCGAGTCGCGACGTTGCCGCCGATGACCTGCACGTGCTTGGTCGCCGGGTCGGTCTTGAGCCGCTCGACCATCTCCAGCAGCATCCGCACGTGGCCGTGCGCGGTGTCCGCCACCAGCACGTCGACACCTGCCTCGATCAACGTGGTGGCGCGCTTCCAGGCGTCGCCGAAGTAGCCGATGGCCGCGCCGACGAGGAGACGTCCGTGCGCGTCGTACGACGCGTCGGGGAACTGCTCGCCCTTCACGAAGTCCTTGACCGTGATCAGCCCGCCGAGGTGACCCTGCTCGTCGATGAGCGGGAGCCGCTCGCGCTTGTGCTGACGGAGCAGGCTGGTCGCCTCGTCGCGGCCGATGCCGATCGGGCCGGTGATGAGCGGCATGGGCGTCATCACCTCGTCGACCTTGGTGGTCGCCCACTCCGCGACCGGGGTGAAGCGCAGGTCGCGGTTGGTGATGATGCCGAGCAGCCGGTTCTGGGTGTCGACGACGGGCAGACCGGAGACGCGGTACTCCCCGCAGATGCGGTCCAGGTCCTCGAGCGTCTGGTCGGGGCCGATGGTGACCGGGTTGGAGATGATCCCCGTCTGGGTCCGCTTGACCAGGTCCACCTGGTAGGCCTGGTCCTCCACCGAGAGGTTGCGGTGCAGCACGCCGATGCCGCCCTCGCGGGCCATCGCGATGGCCATCCGGCTCTCGGTCACGGTGTCCATCGCGGCGCTGACCAACGGCGCCTTGATCGAGATCTCGCGGGTCAGGCGGGTGCTGGTGTCGATGTCGCTCGGCGCCAGGTCGGAGAACCCGGGGAGCAGCAGGACGTCGTCGTAGGTGAGGCCGAGGCTGGCGAACTTCTCGGGGACATCGGGTGACTCAGCGGGGGTCATCGGGCGGTGAACGACCTTTCGCGCGGCGGTGCTGCCCAGTCTACGGGGGCGCGTCCCGCCATTTCTGGTGCAGGTAGGCGAGGTCGGCCCCGACGTCGTCCCGGTAGGACGTGTACTCGCGGTTGAACGGCGTGCGCGCGTGGAAGACCGCCACCTCGGGGTCCTGCACGAACACGAGCCGACCGGCCGCGGAGCTGAAGAAGTCGCGATGGTCGACCATCCGGATGTGCTCGTCGTAGGGCACCTCGCGGAGTCGGTCGGTTCGCCCGACGAACACCTGCGGCCCCTTCATCACCACCGGAAGCCCGTCGACCACCGCTCCGTACGGCAGCTTCGGGGGCAGGTGGCCGGGCAGCAGCTCCCGCTCGTCCCCGTAGGGCCAGTGGTACCAACGCGGTAGCTCGATGAGCGTGGCGCAGACGGCGTCCACCTCGGGGTTCTCCTCGAGGTAGGCGACCGCCGCAACCACGTTGCTTCCCCGAGTGAAGACGACGTCGTCGTCGGTGACCATGGCGTACGGCGTCGTCACGGCCGCGAGTGCCGCGTTCCGCCCGCGCGGGACACCGCTGTTGAAGGGCAGGGCGAGGACCGTCGTGCGGTCGTCGGGTGCCTTCATCGGCACGTGCGAGTCGTCGGCGATGACGATGCGGCCGGTGAACGTCCGGCGGGCCGTGCGCACCATCCGACGTGCGGTGGCCGGGCGCAGGAACGTCTTGGCCGTGATGGTCAGCCGCTCGGCCAGCCAGGCGTCCACGTCGGGGTCGCGCCGGCGCCGGAGGGCGTCGTAGGTGGCGACGTATCCGAGCTGGGTGCTCACGACGGCCCGATGGGCGAGCCGCAACGGCGCGCCGTACGGGCGGAGCATCGCCCCCTTGAGGTCCATACCGCCGATCGTGGCAGAAGTGCTCAGCGGTGCAGGGCCGCCAGCGGGATCCGAACCGTGAGGCGGTCGCCGGACATCCGGATCCGGCCGCGCAGTCCCGCGGCCAGGACCATCGGCAGCACGGCCTGGTTGTCGGCGCGCGTGGTCAGCACCAGCTCGGCCGCGCCGCGGGAGGCCGCGTGGCGCACCGCCTCGCCGAGGAGCCGGCCGCCGATCCCGCGGCGACGCCACTGCGGGTCGACGGTCAAGGAGAGCACCCAGACGTCGACCTCGTCGACGGCGGGCCGCACCGCGGCGTGTCCGACGACGGTCTCGCCGACGAGTGCCGTCACCCGGCCGTCCTCGCTGACCCACCGCGGCTCGGCGCTGCTCGGGCCGGGTGCGGCGGCAGGTACGGCGGGTCGGGCGAGCACGTCGTCGACCAGGCCGGCGAGGGCCGAGGCCCGGGCGTGCTCGGTGGCCGTGAAGGGCGCCGTACGCCGCACCTGCACGAGCACCGAGGCGACCGTCACGTCGAGGACGTCCTGGGAGGACTCCCCGGTCGGCGGCTCGGCCTCGGCGTCGAAGAGCCGCGCGAGCATTTCAGGGAAGCTCGCGGGCGCGGACAGCACCGACCGCGCGGCCTGCACGTACCTCGTGGGCTGGTCGGTCAGCGCCGCCTCGGTGCACGGCGCGATGCTCACCGCGGTGCCTCCGGACCGGCCGACGAGCGCCGCGACATCGTCGCTCGACCAGCCGGCGGGCGTGTCCAGGACGAGCTCGTCGGTCACCCGGTCGACACCCGGGAAGATCTGGAACCCGAGGATGTTCACCGTGCTGTGCCCGCACTCGGTGGCCAGCGCCGCCAGGGCTCCGGGCCGGTCGGGCAGCGTCGCACGCACTCGCCACAGCATGCGCCGATGGTGCGCCGCCGCCGTTTCCGGACAGGTTCGCCGGTGTTTCGCGGAGGAAAACTTCACCGCGATCCGATCGGCAGAGCCGCGCTAGACCGCGCGAACTCCGACCGATCGACCCATACCCAACCGAGCCCGGGCTGCCTAGCATCCGCCCCATGCGTCGCTTCATCGGGGGGCTGGCGATGCTCCTGGCCCTGGTTCCTGCCATCACGATCGCGGTACCCGCGGTCTCCACTCCTGTCGCGCCCGACAGGCCGGCGAGGAGCATCCCCGTCGCCGATCCCGCGGCGTACGACACCTTCGGTGCCGTCACGGTGAATCCCGTCGTCAACGGCCAGGAGCAACCCCTGGTCGCCGCGGGATCGTGGACGACGCAGACGTTCTCCACGGCGGGCTTCACGGTGCAGCAGGCGCCGATCAAGGAGAACGGCAACAACCCCAACTACAACGGCTGCATCGTCGCGCCGGGCACGGCCCAGTTCGTCGGCCGCACCGCCTGGCTGCGGATCAACCCCGGTGTCGACGGCAAGGTCGGGATCCTGGCCAGCACCGGCTACGACGCCCAGATGAACCTCTTCGGGGCGAACAAGGCGCCGTACGGCGGCGCCACCCTGGCCAACCTCACCGGGTCGATCACGTGCTCCTACCTGGCCGCTGCAGGGGCGACCGAGCGCATCGGCACGAACTGCCCTTCAGGTGCCTGCTTCCAGGTGACCCGCGACCATGACTACTACGTGCAGGTCGGCGTCATCTGCCCCACGCAGAACGACCCCTCCTCCTGCCAGGAGACCAACGGCGCCCTCCCGGCCGGGGGTGACACGGTCCTCCAGTTCACGTTCGTTCCGGACGACAGCGACGCCGACGGCGTGCCCGACAGCCAGGACCAGTGCCCGAGTGTGGCCGGCCAGGCGAGCGCCCAGGGCTGCCCGGATGCGGACGGGGACGGGATCCAAGACAGTCAGGACAACTGCCCGACCGATGCCGGCGTCCCGGCCAGCGCGCCGTACAACGGCTGCCCCGCGGGCCCTACCCCCCCGGACGTCGGCAACCCGCCGTACGTCACGATCCTCAGCCCCACCGGCGACGTCGACACCACCAACGACACCTCCGTGACCCTCAAGCTGAACTGGCCGCAGGGAGCTCAGACCATGCGGATCTCCAACGGGGACTCGACGTTCACCGCCCCGATTCGCATCTCGTCGGCGACGTACCCGTGGACCTTGCGACCGCTGTCGTCCGGACAGTCGAGCGCCTCGCGAGACGTCAAGGTGGTC
>CAWAIW010000051.1:0-9869 GCA_963782035.1 uncultured Actinomycetota bacterium | reverse complement strand
TCGGTGATCGGCGCGGTCTTGCCCGTGGCGAGCTTCACGAACTCGGCGTTCGTGCAGACCTGGATCATCGAGCTCGTGAGCGACGGGAAGGACTTCTCCGCGCCGGGCCGGCCGAAGATCACCGGCATGACCACGGTGTAGCCGGCCGCGACGAGCTCCTCGCCGAGGTCCACGACCTTGGGCGTCAGCCCGGGCAGCTCGTGGATGAGGACGACGCCCGGACCCGTGCCCTTCCGGTACGTCGGCCGGGTGGTGCCGTCGGCGCTCTCGTGGAGGTCCTGTGTCCAGCTGTCCAGGGTGGCCATGGGCTCATTGTGCCGAGGCGAGGTGGTCGGCCGTTGTCTGGATGCCCCGCGCGCCCCCGACGAGACATCGCCGGGGGCGCGGGGAACGCGTCAGCCGCAGAACGACTGGTTCAGCACCCGCATGAAGTCGGGCCCGACCGCCTGCGCGAGCGAGGACGGGTCCTCGTTCAGCGTCAGGACGCTCTGGCGTTGCCCGTCCGGCGATGAGTATCGCCGTAGGTGATGTAGCCCGGAAGTCTGCCCCACGTCCGGCGCGGTCGACACAGCGGCTCCCGACGCCCACGGGTACGGGTAGAGGGGCGTGATGTCGGTGGGCTGGTCGCCCGAGAACACGAAGTACCCGTGCGCGGCGGGCGCGGGCAGCGTCCGCGACCGGGTGAAGGTCGTCGACGTCAGCCCGGCCGGTGCGAACACGCTCTGGCGGAGCACGTCGCCCAGCCGGTGCCCGGTCACGGCCTGCACGACCAGCCCGGCCAGTAGGTAGTTGGTGTTCGAGTAGTGGTGCTCGGAGCCGGGGCGGGCCATCAGGTCGTAGGTGAGGGCGAGACGGACGAGGCGCCGTGGGGACCACACGTGCCCGAGATGCCCTGAGAGGTAGGGGGCGAGGACGCGGGGGATGTCGTTGAACTCGTAGAGACCGCTGGTGTGGTTGAGCAGCCGGCGGATGGTGAGCCGCGGCGCGCCTCCCATCAGACCGGGCAGGTGTGGACCTACCTCTGCAGACAGAGGCTCGGGTTCTACTTGCCAAATGGGAAAGTTCGAGGCATGCTTTCCAACATGGAAAGTGAGCACGGCGCCGACGCCGCCGCCCTGTACGACGCCGAGCGCGCCCGCGACGACCTGGCGGCCGACCTCGTGGTGCCGCCCGGCTACGACCTCGTGATCGGTGCCGCGGTGGCGGTCCAGATCGCCTCCAGTGTCGTCGGGCTGACCGTGGACCACGCCTGGGCGCGGACCGTGCTGGTCGTGGGCAACCTGGCCTTCGGCGTGGTCGCGGTCCTGCAGATCGTCCGCTTCCGGCGACTGAACGGTGTCCGGGTGCAGGGTTTCGTCAGCCGGGTCATCCTCGGGTCGGCGATGACGGCGTCCTTCGGGTACGCCGCGGCGCTGGTCGGGGCGTACGTCGCGGCGCTGCGCGACCTGTGGTGGCTGGCCGGGCTGGCCGCCCTGGCCGGCGGCCTGCTGTACGTGCTCAGCGGCCGTCGCTGGCTGCG
Source organism: uncultured Actinomycetota bacterium (assembly GCA_963782035.1). Lineage (GTDB taxonomy): Bacteria > Actinomycetota > Actinomycetes > Propionibacteriales > Nocardioidaceae > Nocardioides. The sequence goes on along the minus strand of CAWAIW010000051.1, from coordinate 8,350 downwards.
CGCCTACCGCAAGGAGCCCGCCCGTCTCGGCCGCGCGGAGTCGGCGCTGTGGATGGCCCTGCTGGTCGGCCTCGCGGCCGCGGGGCTGGTGCTCCTGGTGACCCAGAGCTGATGGCGGACCTCGATCCGCACCTCCAGGCTCCGGCCCGCCTGAAGCTGGCCACCATGCTGACGGCCGTGACCGAGGCCGAGTTCGTGGTGGTCCGCGACCGGCTGGACGTCAGCGACTCCGTGCTCTCCAAGCACCTCTCGGCGCTGTCCGAGGCGGGGTACGTCAAGGTGCGCAAGGGCGTCCACCAGGGCCGGCGTACGACGTGGGTCTCGCTCACCACGCGCGGCCGCAAGGCGGTCACCTCGCACGTCGCCGTCCTGAGAGCCCTGATCGCCGACGTCCCCTGACGCGACCTTCCTGGGCGTGTCGGGACCTTCCAGGGGGTTGCAACCCACAAGAAGGGGCGGGATACCCGGTGCACCGGGTATCCCGCCCCTTCGAGGTGGAACAGGTGTTACGGAGCGGCCGTGCCGTAGACCTCGAGCTCGGTGAGGTCGGTGAACGAGCACCCGTCGAAGGCGCCGTTCGGGCAGCTGTTGGCGAAGTCCGGGGTCTGGTTGCCCAGGATGTTGAACTTCACGAACTGCACGCCGTTGACGCCCGTGGTCGGGGTCAGCGGGACCAGCTTGCCGCGGTCGGCCTCGGTGAACTCACCGCTGTAGGCGACGGTCCAGGAGACGCCGTCGACCGACGTCTCGATCTGGAACTTGCCCGTCGAGGCGCTGCCGCCGTCACCGCACGTGGCGGTCGGGTCGACACCGAACTGGGTGATGTTCACCCGCCGGCCCATGTCCACGGTGAGGAACTTGGGCGCGAACTGGTTGGTGGGCGTGCCCTTGTTGTCGCCGGTGGTGCTGCCCCAGCCGGTGCCCTGGGAGGTGTCCAGGGCCTGCTCGGGACCGCAGCCGAACTGCGTGTAGTCCGGCCCGTTGAACGCCGCCACCTTGGCGCCACCGCTGGTGGCCGCCCAGTCACGACGGACCGAGAAGTTCTGGGTCGTCGTGGTCTTGCCCACCTGGACCGTCGCGCGGATCGGGTCGAAGCCCGCCCCGTTGACGACCAGCTTGGTGTAGGTGCCCGCGGGCACCGGGCCCAGGGTGTAGCGGCCGTCGGCGCCGGTCACCGCCGTCGGGTTGGCGATGCCCTCACCCTGGAAGGCCAGGGTCACCGGGACGCCCGCCACCGGGAGACCGGTGCCGAGCTCGGTCACGACGCCCGTGAGGCTGCCGCGCTCGACCTTCTTCGGCGGGGTCTTCGTGTTGGCGCCCGGCGCGGAGTCGTTGCCGCCCAGCGAACCGGCGAAGAAGCCCATGCCGCGCTTGGCGAACACGCTCCAGATCTTCCGGTGGAACCGGCCCTTGTTGAGCGCGGTGTCGGCGATCAGGATCGCGTTGCGCACGTCGAGGTACGACGGGTTGGACGGCGAGAGCTCCATGCCGCGGGTCACCAGGCTCAGGGAGACGCGGGAGCCGAGCTTGTCGCGGAGGTCCCACAGCGTCTGGCCCCAGATCTCGCCGTCGCCGTGGACCTCGGGCAGGCCGATGACCTTGCCGTAGTCGGCGTACGTGTAACCGCCCGCGTGTCCGGTCGCGCCGCCCGGGCACGCGGAGGCGGGGGACTTCGGGGTGCAGTCCATGCCCTGGGTGCGCACGAAGGCGCCCCCGAGACCGTCATAGACGTAGATGTCCATGTCGGCCTTGCCCTTCTTGTCGACCTCCAGGCCCTGGCTCACCAGGTAGTCGTTGGCGTACCAGTCGCTCCAGGCCTCGCCCATCGCGCCGGCCTGGATCGGGCCCAGGGTGCTGTTGCCGTTGACGTCGACCACGAGGCGGTTCGAGAGACCGTGGGTGTACTCGTGGTACACGGTGTTGGCCTCGTCGCCGGTGTTGTTGGCCGGGAAGGGGTCTCCGTTGACGGAGTACTCCGTGCCGGAGAAGTGCTGCAGGTACATCTGCATCCTCGGCGGCGTGCCGTCGGGCGGGGTGTTCATGTTGGCGTTGTCGACGTGGTCGCCGTCCGGGACGCCACCGTTGGTCGAGGCGCCGTCCATGGTCTGGGTCTGGACCGCGTCGTGGCCCTTGCCCTGACGGGTGGAGTTGACGTCCTCGAAGTTGCCGGCCGCCTCGGTGAAGCCGATCGGCTTGGCCAGCAGGTGGTCGTGCCAGCGGCTGACGAAGGAGAACACCTGGGCGGCGTTCTGGGCGCGGTTCACCTTCCAGGAGAACGGCTTCTCGGGGTTCCACGAGCAGGGGAACTGCTTGCAGAAGGACATGCCCTTGACCATGAACGGCTTGAGCGCCTTGTTGATGCGACCGCCGGGACCGACGTGCACCTCCTCGCTCGGGTTGGCCTTGTTGTCGTCGTTCACGTCGGAGTAGGTGTGCGAGTAGTTGCCCTTGAGCACCTTCGCCCCGCGCGGGAGCCAGCCCTGGCGGGTGAAGTTCAGCGGGTGCGCCGATCCGCCGTGCTTGGCGCCGGGGTAGTTGAGGAACACCGTGCCGGTGGCCTCGCCCGCCGCGTCGTCACCGAGCGGGTTGCGGTAGAGCAGGTGACCGCTGGCCGCGTCGACGACCTGGGTCGCCGGTCGGCCGACGGACATCACGGTGGTGGCCCAGGCGACGTACGAGCCGTGCGCCGTCACGAACAGGACCTGCTCGGCCCGGTCGGAGCTGCCGGCGAGGTCGTCGGTCGCGCCCAGACGGGTCCGGGCGTCGGCGATCGCGGCGGCGGCCGAGGAGATCTCGGGCTGGACGGGAGCCGGCGTCTTCGCCTTGCTCACCGGGGAGCCGCCGACCATCAGCAGCTTGCCGCCCTTGGCGACGGCCGCGGTGAGGCCGTTGCCGAAGACCGTGCGGCCGCCGATCCGCTGGATCCAGTAGAGGTGATGGGTCCCCGCGATGTCGACGTACTCGCGCTTGAGCTTGAACGTCTTCAGGTCGCCGGTGGTGAGGCCGAGGGCCGCGTGGTTGTGCTTGACGAACTTCAGCGCGACCTTCTTGGCGGGGCTCTTGCTCCGGCCGGTGAGCGTGCCGTCGAGGCGCGCCAGCGAGCGGACGGTGCCCGTGGTGCCGTCGATGTCGAAGACGGCCTTCCCCGGCAGCGACGCGGCCAGCTTCTTCGCCGGCAGTCGGCCGGCGGCCTTGCTGGCGTTGCGGGCGGTCGTGGCCCGGGCCGTGCTCGACTGCCCGTTGCGGGCGTCGTAGAAGCCGCGGGACTCCGCCGGCCGTCCGGTCGAGCGTTCGTGGGTGGTGCCGGGCTTGGCGCTCTGGCCGGCCGATGTGGCCGAGGCCAGGGACGTCGTGGCCAGGGCCGTCGTCAGCACGACGGCTCCGGCGGCCACGCATCCGGCCAGCCGGCGAGCCCCCGGCCGACTGATCAGCCGGGTGGGGCTGGGCAACGCAGACATGAGTCTCCTCATCCGAGTAGGGAACCGAGAGATAGAAGGGGAACCCGGGACACTCTCGCTCCCTGCCCCTCCGGTGGCAAGCACCGGGGTACGGCGAGCCGATCAGACGTCGGCCAGGTCCACCTGGTCGTCGGCCAGCCGGTCGGCGTCCACCGAGGTCCCGACGATGCGCCGGACCTGGTCGATGGCGTCCCAGTCGTTGACGTGCATCCCCGCCACGACCCGGGCCGATGACCCGTCGTCGCGCAGCCACCACGCGGTGAACTGCCCGCCGTCGTCTCCCCCCGTCGTGCCGCGGACCACGACCCGGTCGAAGCCCGCCGGGCCCGGGTTGCCGACGTACTCCATGCCGAGGTCGTACTGGTCGGTGAAGAAGTACGGCAGCGCGTCGTGCGCGGTGTCCTTGCCCAGGATGTTGGCGGCGACGACCTTGCCGTGCTGGATCGCGGTGTCCCAGTGCTCGACGCGCAGGGGGTGGCCGAGAACGGGGTGGTCGGCGTTGGCCACGTCGCCGGCCGCGTAGACGTCCGCCGCGCTGGTCCGCAGGTGGCTGTCGGTGCGGACGCCCCCCGTCTGCTTGTCGACGGTGAGCCCGGCGGCCTCGGCCAGCGAGACGTCCGGAGCGGCGCCGATGCCGACGACCAGGCGATCGACGGTGACGGTGTCGCCGTCGACCTCGAGCTCGACGCCGCCGGTGTCGGAGCGGCGGATGGCGCCGATCTTCACGCCGGTCCTCAGGTCGACGCCGTGGGCGCGGTGGAGGTCGGCGAAGAGGGAGGCGACCTGGTCCCCGAGCACGGCGTGCAGGGGCTGCGGTGCCATCTCGAGGATGGTCACCTCGACGCCGTGCTTGCGGGCGGCGCTGGCCACCTCGAGCCCGATCCAGCCGCCGCCGATGATCGCGAGGCGCGACCCCTCGGTCAGCGCCGCACGCAGCCGCTCGGCGTCGTCCCACTGCCGCAGGTAGTGGACCTCGGCCCCGGTGTCGTCCGCGAGGGGCAGGTGCCGGGCTCGTGAGCCGGTGGCCAGCACGAGTGTCGAGTACGCCGTCTCCTCGCCTCCGGCGGTGACCGTGCGGGCCGCGGGGTCGATCGCGGTGACCGGGGTCGAGGTGTGCAGGTCGACCGCGTGCTCGGCGTACCACTCCTCCGGGTGGACGAGCGCGTCGGCCAGCGCACCCTTGTCCAGCAGGAAGTCCTTGGAGAGCGGCGGGCGCTCGTACGGCGGATGGGCCTCGTCGGTGTAGACCGCGATCGGTCCGTCGTACCCGCCCTCGCGGAGCTCGGTGACGACGGTGCCGGCGGCCAGTCCTCCGCCCACGACGACGACGGGACGGGTGGTTGAGGATTCAGCCATGCCGTCAGCCTCCCACGGGCCCCTGGCTGAGCTCGAAGAACTCCCGTGGCCGGAAGCCGAAGACGGCGGCCACGAGGTTCGAGGGGAAGGTACGGACGCGGGTGTTGTAGGCCCGCACGTTGCCGTTGTAGAAGCGGCGGCTGGCCGCGATCCGGTCCTCGGTGTTGGTGAGCTCCTCCTGGAGCGCCAGGAAGCCCTGGCTCGCCTTGAGGTCCGGGTAGGCCTCCACGCGGGCCAGCACCTGCTGGAGCGCGCCACCGAGGGACTGCTCGTAGCCCTGGCGCCGGGCGGGGGAGTCGTCGTGGTGCGCGCCGGCGGCCTCCCGTGCCTCGACCAGGCGGGTGAGCAGGGCCTGCTCGTGCGCGGCGTACCCCTTCACCGTCTCCACCAGCTGGGGGATCAGGTCGTGCCGGCGCGTGAGCTCGACGTCGATGCCGCCCCAGGACTCGTCGACGAGCGTGCGCTGGCGCACGAAGCGGTTGTACATGACGAGCAGGCTCGCCAGCAGCAGGACGACGAGTCCGGTCACGACCCAGGCGACGGGCGTCATCGGCCGCGCACCTCCTTCCAGACGAAGTCCGGCACCTGGTCGAGGATCGCGTCGAGGGCGGAGAGCCTGGCCTCGATCTCCGCGGTGTCCTGGCCGCCGTCGCGGACGGCCAGCAGCGAGTCGGCGTCGAAGCGCCAGGCCAGGTCCGGCCACTGCAGCAGCATCTCCATCATCCGCGGGTGCAGGACGTCGGAGGCGAAGCGCCGGTTGGGGCAGGTGACCCGGAACGCCCGGTTGAAGTCCTCGGACTCCAGCTCGATGTCGGAGTTGGTCAGCCGGCCGAAGAACCGCGAGAACATGCCCTCCGGCGTCACCGACAGGGCCGGCATGACGGCGCCGGCGTTGACCGCCACGACGGAGAACGAGTGGGTGTGGTCCTCGGTCTTGGTGTGGCCCTCGGCGTCCGTGCTGGTGCTCGTCGTGACGTACTCGTAGTCGAAGACGACCGCGGGCCGGTCGCGGTCGGTGCCCCGCAGCACGTTGAACGCCCGGCGGTCGTGGCCCTCGCCGAACGGCGCCCCCTCGAAGCGGTCGAGGAGGCTCGGGTCGTCCTCGACGTAGGTCCAGCCGCGGGACGCGGCGTAGGCCGCCATGCCCTCGCGGCGCCGCTTGGCCTGGAGCCACCCGACGAACGCCACGACGGCGACGAGGGCGAGGAAGCCGCCGAAGACGACCGGGATCAGCGCGGACACGGCGAGAAGGTACCCGCTGGTCGAGGAGAGCGCGCCAGCGCCCGTCAAGAGACCGGTGAGGATCAGGCGGTCAGCCACGCGGCGGCGTACGGCGCCAGAGTGATCGCGTCGCCGTCGAACCGCGGCCCCTGGCCGGTGAGATGGTCGTGCAGGTCGCTCGCGGCCATCCCCAGCCAGTAGAAGACGTCGCGGGGCACGCGGGCCGGTCGGTCGGAGGCGTTGGCCGCGGCCAGCAGCGGACCGTGCGCGGACCGGCGTACGACGAGCAGGACGGCCGGGTCCCGCGGGTCCCAGATCTCGGTGGCGTGCGCGGCGTGCAGGTGGGGGAGCGAGCGACGTACGGCGAGCAGGTGCGCGAGCCCCTCGCGGATGCCGTGGGTCTCCGTCGGGACCGGCCACCGCATCCGGGGGCGGTGCACCCACCGGTTGTCGGCGGCGTGGGCCGGGTCGTCGGCCCAGCCCCGGTCGTTGAGGAGGCCGAGCTCGTCGCCCATCCAGAGCACGGGGAGGCCGCCGAACGAGAGGACGATGGCGTGGGCCAGCAGGATCCGGTCGACGGCGCCGGGGTCCTCGCACTCGAGCCCGGCCAGGGAGGCCAGGGACCCGCTGATCCGGCGGTCGCCGGTGGCGGGGTTCTCCTGGAAGACCAGGCCGCGCGCCCAGGAGCCGGGGAACGCGCCGGCGTACCAGTCGGACAGGAAGCGCCGGTGCGCGAACCCGTCGACGCCGGCCCGCCGGGCGTCGCCGTCGTCGATGGCCCAGCCGATGTCGTCGTGGCAGCGCAGGTAGGTGACCCAGGACGTGGTCGCCGGCGGCTGCGGGAGGCTCTGCAGCGCGGTGCTGGCCAGCGTCGCCTCCCCCGAGGCGAGCATCGACCAGACGTGCACCATCAGGCTGTTGTGGTAGGCGAGGTCGGAGACCTTGCCGGTGTGCAGGCCGGTGCCCAGGTACCCCGGGAGGTCGGCCGGCCCCACGATCGCCTCGGCCTTGAACAGCACCGCCGGTGCGGCGATCCGGACGACGGTGCGCAGCGCCTGGGTGAGGTCGTGCACCTCCGGCTGGTTCTGGCAGTTGGTGCCCATCCGCTTCCAGAGGAAGGCGATGGCGTCGAGCCGGAAGACCTCGACGCCACGGTTGGCGTGGCCGAGCAGGATCTCGGCGAACTCGCAGAGCACCGACGGGTTCGCCCAGTTGAGGTCCCACTGGTAGTCGTTGAACGTCGTCCAGACCCATCCCTCGAGGCCGTCGTCCCACGTGAAGTTGCCGGGGGCGAAGTCCGGGAAGACCTCCGGCAGCGACTGCTCGTACCGGTCGGGCTCGTGGCGGTCGGGGTAGACGAGGTAGTAGTCCCGCTTCGCCGCGTCGCCGGCACGGGCGGCCTGGGCCCAGGCGTGCTCGCGCGCCGTGTGGTTGAGCACCAGGTCGATGCACAAGCTGATCCCGGCGTCGCGGAGCGTCGTGGCGAGCTCGCGCAGGTCGTCGGCGTCGCCGAGGTCGTCGCGTACCCGGGTGTAGTCGGCGACGGCGTACCCGCCGTCGTTCGGCGCCGGCCGCGGGGTCAGCAGGGGCATCAGGTGCAGGTAGGTGACGCCCAGATCGGCCAGGTGGTCGACGTGCTGCGCGACACCCTTGAGGGTGTCGCCGAAGCGGTCGGCGTACGCCGCGTAGCCCAGCGCGTCGCTGCGCTGGAACCAGTCGGGCTCGTCCAGCCGCCGCCGGTCGAGGTCGCGCAGCTCGGCCGGGCGGGCGTCGCTGGCCTTTCCGGCGATGTCGAGCAGGCGGTCCGCGACGGCGTCGGGGTCGTCGTAGAGCCGCGTCAGCGCCGCCGTCAGGTCGGGCCGCCACCGGTCCACCCGGGCGTCGAAGTCGTCGCGCGGGCGGTCCACGGGGGCCAGTATGTCGTCATGCAGGGTCGGCGGGTCCTCGCGCTCGTGGTCGTGATGGCGGCCCTGGCCTTCGCGGTGCTCGCGCCGCCGTGGGCGGCCGACGGCCTGCCGGGCGACGTGCCGGTGACGGCGATCTCCCCGCCGGCGGGAGAGAGCCCGCCGGTCGACCCGGACGGCGTCGCGGTCGCCGAGCGGCTAGGCGAGGCGTGTCGAGACCCGGTGTGTGTCGGGGTCTCGCCGAGCCACGGTCACCAGCCCCGCTCCCGCCACTCGGCCAGGTGCGGACGCTGCTCGCCGAGCGTCGAGTCGCCGCCGTGGCCTGGGTAGAACCAGGTCTCGTCGGGGAGCGTCGCGAACACCTTCGCCTCGACGTCGTCGAGGAGCGAGGTGAAGTTCGCGGCGTCGCCG
>CAWAIW010000050.1:0-4889 GCA_963782035.1 uncultured Actinomycetota bacterium | reverse complement strand
TCAACGCCTGACGCCGGGTACGCCGCCTCGGCGCCACCACGGCCCCCGTCCGGATCGGACGGGGGTCTCGGCGTCCGGCCCTCAAGGCCCGTCGCTGATGAGCTCCGTCATGTCCACTGTGGCAAGCAAGGCCCGCAGCTCGGGCTCGGTCTGCAGCGGGAGAGGCTGGAGGGCGCGGGTGGATCCCTTCTGGAGCAGAAGCTTCTCTGTGCAGCTCTCGTCGAAGGCCTGGACGGCGCCGACCTGGTCCCAGCGCACGCCGAGGAGAGCATCACGTGTGCACCGTGCGGCCGCGATCACCTCGGGCTCGGTGCGCCCATGCGCGTCGCGAGATCGTGGGCGGATGGCCACGATCCGTGCGGCCTGGATCGCGGGCGCCACGGCAAACGCCTCTCGGAGCGTCACGACGACGTGGCCGAACACGAGCTCCTTGTAGAAGTCGGCGCTCTCGGTCTTGGTGAGCCTCTTCAGTGACAGGTTGCCGGCCGGCGTCACGGTCGGCTTGCGCTCCGGGATCTCGGAGTCGTCCGGTACCAGGACCAGCAGGGTGACCTCGGTCCCCTCCAGACCCACGGCCGAGGCGGCCGCTTCGTTGTCGGCGAAGGCCACGTTGAGTGCCAGCAGGACCGTCTCGGCGTCGCACTCCAACAGGGAGTTCCATCGGGCATCCTGCTGGGACTGGTGCAGAGCCGCCTGACGCACGAGCTCAGCTCTGGCCCAGTCGGCGTCGCGGGTCGCCATCCTCTCGGCCTGCTCCAGGGCCCGACGTCTTGACGACCGGTCGAAGATGCTCGAGGTACGTCGAGCCTCGGCGCGGTGGATGCGCCGGAACTGCGTGGCCGGCGGTTCCGGTGGCGGGGGCAGCACTCGCCGCTGAGCGGGTGGGAAGTGCTCGCGATGGAGGGCCAAGATGGCCTCGAACGCGCCTCGCAGTCGTTGCGCCTCCGCGGCCTTGTCGGCCAGCGCCTGCTGGCGCGCCACGGCAGCCACCTGGCGGTTCACGGTGCCTGTCGTCGCGCGTCGACGAGATGGACCGACACTCGTGTAGTAGCCCACCGGGCCCACACCGGTCGAGAAGCCGGTGCGTCCCGCGCCTACGTGCACGCGCGCCACCCTCGGTCCGATGCTGGTGCGAACACCACGACTGGACGCCCGTACTCGAACGCCCGGCGCGATCTTCAGTGAGAAGCCCATCCCGCTCTCAGCTCTCGCACGCGAGACCGTCGCCGTCCGCGTCGAGGTCGTAGGGGTCAGATCCGGTGACGCGCACGAACCCGGTGTACGCCGGGCCGTTGCCGGACCCGCCCGCGCAGTCGTAGTCCGATGCCGGCGGCAGGCAGGGCGAGTACCCCGGGGTGCAGTTCGACGGCGGCGGGGCCACCACGGGACGGACGACGTGGGCGACGACGAGTGTGACGACCGAGTGTGGCCGTGCCAGCCGGCTACCGACGGGACTCTGTCGCAGAACGACGCCTTCCCGGCCGGAGGTGACGACCTCCTGGGTCACCCGTACCTGGAAGCCGGCGCCACGCAGCCGCTGGGCGGCGTTGGCCTGGGTCATGCCGGCGGTCCCGGGCACCGCGGGGTACGGCGCCGCGAGGACGAGGCCGACCGAGGAGCCCTCGCGGACGGAGGCACCGGCAACCCTGAGCTGTCGCAGCACGGTGCCGATCGGTCGTGGCGACGGGACCTCGCGGGCCACGAAGGCGACGAGCCCGACGGCAGCCAGCTTTCGCTCCGCCTGATTGTCGGCCAGACCGGCCACGCGCGGCACCGTGGACTTACGGGGCTTCGGCTTCGCCGCTTTCGTCTCGACAGCTGGTGTCGGCTCGGCCGAGGCCGCAGGAGTCGACGTGGTGTCGGGCCCTGCCTGCGAGGGCTTCTCGTCGCCACCGGACAGGATCCCGGCCACCACGAGGAACAGCAGGAACGCGGTCGTCATGGCCGCCACGACCGGCCAGCCACGCTTCCACCAGGGGAGGGCTGTGGCGCCTCGTTGCTGGTCCCACCCGGGAGGCTTCGGCAGCGTGTAGCCCGACCACTCCGCGCCATCCCAGTAGCGGATCGCCCCCGGGACGCCCGGGTCGCCGTACCAACCTGGTCGCGGCTGGGCGGGTGCCTGTGGCTGCGTCACGCCGCTTCGCAGGCGATGTGGTCGCCGTCGCGGTCCGAGGCGGTGTTCTGGGCGTACCACTTGGGGGCGCGGGCGAAGCTCGTGACGGGCGTTCCCGTGGTGTGGTCCCTGGCGCCGACCAGACCCACGCCGTGCGGGAAGACCCGGTGCATGGCGTCACAGTTGGCGAACTTGTGCGGCGCGGTCGCCGCGTCGGCGGGCACGGCGATGGCGATCGATGCGAGCGTCGCCGCTGCGAGCGCGACGGCAGTCTTGAGGGTCTTCATGGCGGTCCCCGACGTCAGCTGGTGAGTGGAGCAGGATCTCTGCCCGGACCGTAAGCCGCCCTCTGACCGCTGTCAGACGAATCTCGAACCTTTGTCACCGAGTTGTCAGGAAATGGCCGATCGGACAGGTGAGGCGAACTCGCGATGCGCTGCCGTACAGGCACCGCGAGGTCGTCGAGGAGCTTGTCCGTCGCCCGTCGACGCGCAGCGAGTCCTTCGCGGGGCGGGGCGATCGACTGGGGCACCGGCGAGGTCCTCGCGCTCGTCTCGCTGCTGATGGAGGACTGGTAGCCACCGGGGAGGTTCCGTGGTTGATGCCTGCCTGGGCGCCCGGAATCGCGCAATTGCGGCGGAACTGCAGATTCTCGCCGCCGAAATGTGCGGTTCGGCCGCAATTGCGCGATTACCGGCGCCCACGACGTCAGGCCGGCGGCAAGGCCCGAGCGAGGGCCCGGTGCAGTCGGTCGATGTCGTCGAGCGACAGCGGGCCGGGTTCCTGGAGCCGGGGGTAGAGCTTCTTCGGCCAGAGGACGGCGACGCCTCGCGTGGTGAACGCGCCTCCGATGAGCGGCCAGTCCGCGTCGACGAAGCAGAGCGCGCCATGCACAGGTACGTCGTCATCGACGACACCCCGCACGACGTCGACCTGCTTCAGGACCCCGTCGACCACCTTGGTGCAGTTGCGGCGACCGACGAGCAGCTTCTCGACCCGCGGCCGCAGGAGGCCCCCTTCGACCCTCAGCGTCGGGCGGCCCTGGTAGCGCTTGGCGTCGATGACCCAGACGCCGGCGTGTCCCACGACCAGGTGGTCGATGTTCGCCCTGGTGCCGGGGATCCGGCGGTCGTGCATCACCCGGACCCGGCTGGACGAGAGCTTGTTGAGGCCGGTGCCGAGGGCCTCCTCCCCCAGGGCGCCGGTGTCCCAGGCCCGGGTGCTCTGCGGGTCATCGGTCACGGCGAGAATGAGCTTCGCGAGGTGCGGGTGCCGGGTGCGGACCTGCTCCTCCCGCTTGGTCCTGCGGCGCTCGTACTCTCGGCGCGCGGACGCGCCGGGCACTCCGGGATCGAGGACCTCCGCCACCACGGGGGGCGGCGCACACTCGACGCACCGGACCGTCTTCGTCGAGCGCCCGTAGATCGCCGGCGCACCGGCCGGCAGGTCGGCGGCGCAGACGCGGCACGTGCCGGCGTACCTCAGCCGCATGCGCTTCTCGTCGGGCTGAGACGTCGTCGTCATCAGGGGACGGTAAGCGCCGACTCGATCCGGCGGGACAGCGTTCGGACATTCTTTGCCGAACCGAAGAGCTCGGCCGGACATCTACCCAGTCAGACGAACCCGAGGAGAAACCATGTCGAAGCACACTGTCCGCGTCGCCCTGGTGGCGCTCTTCCTCGGGCTGACGACGTGGCTCCCCACAGGGGCAGCGACCGCGGCCACCGGGACGTCGCTCTACTCGTGCACCGGGCCAGGCTTCGGAACGGCGGCGTCGTACTCGTTCACGGCCGTGCTGGACTCCGACGTACCGACGGCCGTGCCGTACGGGCCCGACCGGCCGACGGGCTGGACGGTCCAGCTGGTGGCGCCGGACTCGTTCCGGCAGTGGGCGGTGGACCAGGGATTCACGACGTTGGCGGCGGGCGCGATCCTGACGCCGGCGATCGACAACGTCCCGCTGGACAGGACGACGTACGCCGCGACCTCGCTGATGCCCGTGCCCACCGGCCCTGGTGCCTGGGCGTGGACGACGGCGGTGTCGGGACTCTTCCCCACGCAGATCCCCGCGTCGAGCCTCGGGCACCACGTGCTGACGACCGCGCTCCAGGTGAGCGTGGGGTTCCAGAAGGACGGGGTCAACGCCTACCTCACGACCGCCTCGTGCACGCTCGACGCTTCCGTACCGGCCGCCGATGCGGTGGTGGACCAGTACGACGTGGTGGCGGCGACGACCACGACCGGACTGACGGTCAAGGGCGACACGGCCACGGCGACGGTCACCTCCAACGGCGCCAAGCCCTCGGGAGTGGTCACGTTCTCGGTCGACGGGAGCTCGGTGACCACCGGGGTCGTGTCGGGGACGGCGACGGCGAAGCTGCCGGCGGCGCGTCCCGGCCAGCAGCTCGTCACGGCCCGGTTCGTCCCGAACGACCCGGCCCTGCAGACCTCGTCGACCGGCACGGCAACGTACTCGGCCTCGCGACTGGCCACGAAGAGCACAGCGGCCCTCGGCTACCACCCGAAGCAGGACAAGATCATGGCCCACACGCGGGTCATGGACTCGAGCTCCTCGCCGGCACGCGGACGGGTCACGTTCATCCTGAAGCGCAACGGCGTCACGATCCACAACGCCACGGTGCGGCTCTCCGACCAGGGAGGTGCGAGGAAGGCGTTCCGGAACGTGCCGGATCACGGCACCTACAAGCTGATCGCCAAGTACCTCGGCAACGCGACGTACAAGCCGTCCACCGCGCGGAGCTCGTTCACCGCCTGA
>CAWAIW010000049.1:0-24502 GCA_963782035.1 uncultured Actinomycetota bacterium | reverse complement strand
AACGATGTGCCACCGGCCTCGCGGCCGCGCGCGCCGCGGTCGACCGTCTCAAGGCCGGCGAGGCGACCTCGGCCGAGGAGGCGCTGAGCATCTGGGACGAGGGCCAGGTCGGGATGAGCAACGCCATCGCCTGCGGCTCGGTCTTCAGCGAGGTGCACCCCGACGAGGCCGTGCGCGAGCGCGGGGACGCCGCCGTGCAAGAGGTGCACAAGCTCGACACCGAGCTGGGGCTCGACCGCGAGCTGTACGACGTGTTCGCGGCGCTCGACGCGGGCACGCTCGACCCGCAGGCCGCGCGGCTGCTGGAGAAGACGCTGCGCGACTTCCGCCGCGCCGGCGTCGACCGCGACGACGAGACGCGGGCCCGCATCACGGAGATCAACGAGCAGCTGACCACGGTGGGCCTGGCGTTCCGGCAGAACCTCCGCGACGACAAGCGGTCCATCCGCGTCGAGCCTGCGCGGCTCACCGGCATGCCGCAGGACTGGCTGGACGCCCACCCGGCCGGCGACGACGGCCTGGTCACCCTCACCAGCGACTACCCCGACGCGATCCCGGTGCGCACGTTCTGCACCGACCGCGAGGTGCGCGCGCAGATGGTCGACGCGTTCCTCAACATCGGCTGGCCGGACAACCAGGCGCTGCTCCAGGAGATGTTCGAGCTGCGCGAGGAGCTGGCCAAGCTCGTCGGCTACGACACCTGGGCCGACTACGACGCCGACGTGAAGATGATCGGCAAGGGCTCGGCGATCCCGGAGTTCATCGACCGGATCGCCGAGGTGGCGCAGTCCTCCGGCGAGCGCGACCGCGCCGTGCTGGTCGCCCGCCTGCAGCAGGACCACCCCGACGAGGTCACGATCGGCGGCGTCGACTACCCGTTCTACGAGGAGCTGGTCCGCAAGGAGCAGTACGACGTCGACGCCCAGGTCGTCCGCACCTACTTCGACTTCACGGCGGTCCGGGCCGGGCTCCTCGAGGTGACCGGGCGGCTGTTCGACCTGTCCTACACGCCGGTGACCGACGTCGAGCTGTGGCACCCGGACGTGACGGCGTACGACGTGACGCTCGCGGGCGAGGTCCTCGGGTCGCATCTTCCTCGACCTCCACCCGCGCGAGAACAAGTACAACCACGCGGCGCAGTTCACCCTCACCGACGGGCTCGCCGGGCGGCAGCAGCCCGAGGGCATCCTGGTCTGCAACTTCCCCAAGGGCCTGATGGAGCACGACGACGTCGTGACGCTCTTCCACGAGTTCGGGCACCTCGTGCACCACATCCTGGCCGGGCGGGTGCGCTGGGCGCGGTTCGCCGGCGTGGCCACCGAGTGGGACTTCGTCGAGGCGCCGAGCCAGCTGCTCGAGGAGTGGGCGTGGGACGCCTCGGTGCTGCAGAGCTTCGCCCTCAACGCCGCCGGCGAGCCGATCCCGGCGTACCTGGTGGCGGCCATGAAGCGGGCCGACGACTTCGGCAAGGGCTACCACGCCCGCACCCAGATGTTCTACGCGTCGATGTCCTACTGGTTCCACACCGACCGCCCCGCCGACCTCACCGAGGCGACCCGGTCGCTGCAGGACAAGTACTCGATGTTCTCCTACGTCCCCGACACCCACATGTTCGCCGGGTTCGGCCACCTCGAGGGGTACTCCTCGGGCTACTACACCTACATGTGGTCCCTCGTCATCGCCAAGGACCTCTTCAGCGCCTTCGACCCCGACGACCTCTTCGCCCCCGAGGTCGCCCACCGCTACCGGGACCGCATCCTCGCGCCGGGAGGTACGAAGGACGCCGCCGACCTCGTCGAGGACTTCCTCGGCCGCCCCTACACCTTCGACGCGTACGCCGCCTGGCTCGCCCGCTAGGTCGTCGGGATTTCTCCGGCCGGCCGGAGAAATCCGAACTTGGCGTGACGATGCGCCGTACGCCAAGTGCGGGAAACGTACGCCGAGTCCGGCGGCCGCCACGGTGACCGCGCTCGTGAGCAGGCCGTTGTCCACAGATCCACGGATGCAGGCTCGCTTCCCTCGGCTGGCCGGGACAGCGACTGCTGTCAGCGTGGATCCGATGCTCGAGCTCATCTGCCGCGAACACGGCGTGTTCCTCCGTCGCGAGGCGGAGGCACTCGGCTATCACGACCAGGCCATTGCCGACGAGAAGTCGCCAGCGGGCGGTGGGTCCGCGTGCGTCGCGGGGCGTACGTACTCGGCGCAGATCTACGCGCGAGCTTGACTCTCGACGCGGCGCTACGACCTGCTTGTGCCGTGCGGCCGTCCGCCAGGCCAGGACGCCCGTGGTCGCTGAGCCACACCAGCTCGCTCGCCCAGTGGGACTGCCCGCTGTGGGAGGCGCGATCTGACCGAGGTGCACCTGACGCGGCCAGACGGCAACACTCAGCGGCGCTACGCGCAGGTCCGATCAGCACCGGGGCGCCCTCATCGAGGCGACGTCGTCGAGCATCAACGGGCTGCTCGTCAAGTCCCGGTGCGGGCGGCCCTCGAGTACACGACCCTCGCGGACGTCGAGCACAGCCTGGTCGAGATCGACGACCTGCTGCACCGCAAGCTCGTCGACGCTCGCTGAGCTCCGCGCTGCGGTATGCCGCGATGACGCACTGGCCAGGCACTCTCATCACCGATCTCGTCCTGCGGCTCGCGGACGGACGGAGCGAGTCGGTCGGCGAGACGCGCACCCGCTACCTGGTGCTGGCCCACGGTCTCCCGGCACCGGAGGTCAACTACCCCATCCACGACGAGCGCGGGCGCGAGGTGGCACGGGTCGACCTGGCCTGGCCCGAGCTCGGCGCTGTTCCTCGAGTTCGACGGGAAGGTCAAGTACGAGCGCCTCCTCAAGCCCGGCGAGCGAGCCTCCGACGTCGTCGTGCGCGAGAAGCGGCGCGAGGACATGATCTGCCGACTCACCGGCTGGCGATGCATCCGCATGGTCTGGGCGGACCTCTACCAGCCCGAGATCAGCCGCTGCCCGCATCCGCGTCGATGTTCCGGCCGGCCGCCGCCTGACGACGTACTTGGCGTAGCGTTTCCCTGAACCTGGCGTACTGCTCCGCCGTACGTCATGTTCGGCTTTCTCCGGTCGGCCGGAGAAATCCCGCGGCAGCGCCCTGTCGGTGGCGTTTGTCAGGATGAAGGGGTGCACGACGCCCTGACCCGCTTCAGCGAACCCACCCGGGAGTGGTTCGCGGCGGCGTTCGCGGAGCCGACGACGGCGCAGGCGGGGGCGTGGGAGGCGATCGGGGCGGGGCGGCACGCGCTGGTGGTCGCGCCGACGGGGTCGGGCAAGACGCTGGCGGCGTTCCTGTGGTCCATCGACCGCCTGCTCACCGCGGAGGTGCCGGAGAAGGCGAAGCGGTGCCGGGTGCTGTACATCTCCCCGCTCAAGGCGCTCGGCGTCGACGTCGAGCGCAACCTGCGGGCGCCGCTGGCGGGCATCAGGCACACCGCCGACCGCCTGGGACACGAGCAAGGGCCTGCCCGACCTCACCGTCGGCGTCCGGTCGGGCGACACCACCGCCCAGGAGCGCCGCACGCTCAGCACGCGCCCGCCCGACATCCTCATCACCACGCCCGAGTCGCTGTTCCTGATGCTCACCTCCCAGGCGCGGGAGAGCCTGAGAGGCGTCGAGACCGTCATCCTCGACGAGGTGCACGCCGTCGCGGGCACCAAGCGCGGCGCGCACCTGGCGGTCAGCCTCGAGCGCCTCGACGCCCTCCTCGACAAGCCCGCCCAGCGCATCGGCCTGTCGCGCGACCGTCCGTCCGCTCGACGAGGTGGCCCGGTTCCTCGGCGGCCACGCTCCGGTCGACATCGTCGCCCCGCCGGCCGAGAAGCGCTGGGACCTCAAGGTCGTCGTCCCCGTCGAGGACATGACCGCTCCCGACGGCGACCAGGTCGAGTCCGACGACGGGCACCAGGGGGCCGACGACGGGCGCACCGGCTCCATCTGGCCGCACGTCGAGGAGCACGTCGTCGACCTGGTCGAGCAGCACCAGTCCACCATCGTCTTCGCCAACTCGCGACGGCTCGCCGAGCGGCTGACCGCCCGCCTCAACGAGATCGCCACCACCCGCGCCGGAGGCGACCTCCCCGAGACGGGAGGCAAGCCACCGGCGCAGATCATGGCCCAGTCAGGAGCCAGCGCCGGCACGGGCAGTGAAGGGGTCGTCATCGCCAAGGCCCACCACGGCTCGGTCTCGAAGGAGCAACGGGCCATCATCGAGGACGACCTCAAGCGCGGCCGGCTCCCCTGCGTGGTCGCCACCAGCAGCCTCGAGCTCGGCATCGACATGGGCGCCGTCGACCTGGTCATCCAGATCGAGTCGCCGCCGAGCGTCGCCAGCGCCCTCCAGCGCGTGGGCCGCGCCGGACACCAGGTCGGCGAGGTGTCGCGCGGGGTGCTCTTCCCCAAGCACCGCGGCGACCTCGCCCAGACCGCGGTCGCCGTCGAGCGGATGCGCACCGGCGCGATCGAGTCCCTCCGCGTGCCGACCAACCCCCTCGACGTGCTCGCCCAACAGGTCGTCGCCGTCACCGCCCTCGACGCCTGGGGCGTCGACGACCTCTACGACCTCGTACGCCGCTCCGCACCGTTCGTGGCCCTCCCCCGGTCCGCCTTCGAGGCCACCCTCGACCTGCTCAGCGGCCGGTACCCGTCCGACGAGTTCGCCGAGCTCCGCCCCCGTGTCGTCTGGGACCGCGTCGGCGGCACCATCACCGGCCGGCCGGGCGCGCAGCGCCTCGCCGTCACCAGCGGCGGCACCATCCCCGACCGCGGTCTGTTCGGCGTCTTCCTGGTCGGCGAGGGCACCGGCCGCCGCGTCGGCGAGCTCGACGAGGAGATGGTCTACGAGTCCCGCGTCGGCGACGTCTTCGCTCTCGGTGCCACCAGCTGGCGGATCGAGGACATCACCCACGACCGGGTCATGGTCACGCCCGCGCCGGGCATCCCCGGCCGGCTGCCCTTCTGGAAGGGCGACACCCTCGGCCGCCCGGCCGAGCTCGGCGAGGCGATCGGCGGCTTCACCCGCGAGCTCGCCGCCCTCCCGACCAAGCAGGCCAACGCCCGCGCGGCCGAGGCCGGCCTCGACGCGTACGCCGCCGACAACCTCGTCACCTACGTCCACGAGCAGGTCGAGGCGACCCGCATCGTGCCCAGCGACCGCACGCTCCTGGTCGAGCGGTTCCGCGACGAGCTCGGCGACTGGCGGCTGGTCGTGCACTCGCCGTACGGCGTCCCGGTCCACGCCCCCTGGGCGCTGGCCATCAACGCCCGCCTGCGCGAGCGCTTCGGGTTCGACGGGCAGGCGATGGCCTCCGACGACGGCATCGTCATCCGGATCCCCGACACCGACGTCGACCCGCCCAGCGGCGAGCTCATCGTCTTCGAGCCCGACGAGATCGAGCAGCTGGTCACCCACGAGGTCGGCGGCTCGGCGCTGTTCGCCGCGCGCTTCCGCGAGTGCGCCGCCCGGGCCCTGCTGCTCCCCCGCCGCGACCCGGGCCGCCGCTCACCGCTCTGGCAGCAGCGCCAGCGCGCCGCCCAGCTGCTCGAGGTGGCCGCGAAGTACCCGTCCTTCCCCATCGTCCTCGAGGCCGTCCGCGAGTGCCTCCAGGACGTCTACGACCTGCCGTCGCTGGTCGGCCTGATGAAGCGGCTGGACCAGCGCCAGGTCAGCGTCACCGACATCGAGACGCAGACCCCGTCGCCCTACGCGCGGACCCTGCTCTTCGGGTACGTCGCCCAGTTCGTCTACGAGGGCGACTCACCCATCGCCGAGCGCCGGGCCGCCGCCCTGAGCCTCGACCAGGGGCTGCTGGCCGAGCTGCTCGGCCGCGCCGAGCTGCGCGAGCTGCTGGACCCCGACGTGCTGGCCGAGGTCGAGGCCGAGCTGCAGCGGCTCACCGACGACCGCAAGGCCAAGGACGTCGAGGGCGTGGCCGACCTGCTGCGCCTCCTCGGCCCGCTGACGGTGGCCGAGATCGAGGCCCGCTCCGTGCCCGGGACCGACGTCACCGAATGTCTGACCCGCCTCGGCGACAGCCGCCGCGCGGCGTTGGTGCGGATGGCCCACGAGGAGCGCTGGGCGGCCATCGAGGACATCGGCCGGCTCCGCGACGCCCTCGGCGTGCCCGTACCTCCCGGCGTCCCCGCGGTCTTCACCGATCCCGTCGAGGACCCGCTCGGCGACATCGTCGCCCGCTACGCCCGCACCCACGGGCCGTTCACCGTCGACCAGCTCGCGACCGCGCTGGGCCTCGGCGCGGCCGTCGTGCGGCACACCCTGCACCGTCTCGGCGGCCAGGGCCGGGTGCTCGACGGCGAGTTCCGCCCGGCGGGCACCGAGTCCGAGTGGTGCGACGCCGAGGTGCTGCGCCGGCTGCGCCGCCGGTCGCTGGCGCGGCTGCGCCAGGAGGTCGAGCCGGTCGACCCGCACGCGCTGGCCCGCTTCCTGCCCGCCTGGCAGTCCGTCGCCGAGAGCAACCCCTCGGGTCGCCGCGGGCTGCGCGGCGTCGACGGCGTGCTGACCGCGATCGACCAGCTGGCCGGCGCTCCCGTCCCCGCCTCGGCCCTCGAGCAGCTCGTGCTCGCGGCCCGGGTGCGCGACTACGAGCCGGCGTACCTCGACGAGCTCACCGCCGCCGGCGAGGTCATCTGGGCCGGCCAGGGCGACCTGCCCGGCAACGACGGCTGGGTCGCGCTGCACCTCGCCGACCAGGCGCCGCTCACCCTGCCGCCGCCGACGCCGTTCGAGCACTCCGAGCTCCATCAGTCCGTCCTCGACGCGCTCGTGCCCGGCGGGGCGTGGTTCTTCCGGCAGCTCAGCGACCAGGTGGGCGCCACCGACGACCGCGCCCTGGCCGCCGTCCTGTGGGACCTGGTCTGGGCGGGACGGATCAGCAACGACACGCTGACCCCGCTCCGCGCGCTGATCCGCGGCGGGAAGACCGCCCACCGCACCCGCCAGGCGCCGGCCCGCACCCGCACCACCGTCTCCGGCCGGGCGCGGATGCCGAGCCGCGGCGGCCCGCCCGAGACCGCGGGCCGCTGGGCGATCCTGCCCACCCTCGACGACGACCCGACGCGCCGCGCCCACGCCGTCGCCGAGCGGCTGCTCGACCGCCACGGCGTCGTCACCCGCGGGGCCGTGATGAGCGAGCGCGTGACGGGCGGGTTCGCGTCGGTCTACAAGGTGCTGTCCGCGTTCGAGGAGACCGGTCGCTGCCGCCGGGGCTACTTCGTGGCCTCCCTCGGCGCCGCCCAGTTCGGCACGTCCGGCTCGGTCGACCGACTGCGCACCTTCGCCGAGGTCCCGGACGACGCCAAGCCCGTGGCCATCGCGCTGGCGGCCACCGACCCCGCCAACCCCTACGGCGCCGCGCTGCCCTGGCCCGGCCGGCCCGAGGGGAGCGAGGGCCACCGGCCGGGTCGCAAGGCCGGCGCCATCGTCGTGCTGGTCGACGGCGCCCTCACCCTGTACGTCGAGCGTGGCGGCAAGACCCTCCTCACCTGGCCCGACGAGGCAGGCAACGATGGGCTGCTCGAGCCCGCGGCCCAGGCCCTGGCCGAAGCCGCTCGACGTGGCGCGCTGGGTCGGATGACCGTCGAGCGCGCCGACGGCGAGCAGGTGCTCGGCACCGGCCTCACCCCGCTCCGGCTGGCGCTGACCTCGGCGGGCTTCCTCTCGACCCCGCGCGGCCTGCGCCTGCGCGGCTGACGGCGCATCGTGCCCGAGGGAGACGCGGTCTGGAGGACCGCCCGCAAGCTGCACCAAGCCCTCTCCGGGCAGCGCCTGACCCGGACCGACTTCCGCGTCCCCGCCATCGCCACCGCGGACCTCTCCGGCGGCACCGTCATCGAGACGCTCTCCCGCGGCAAGCACCTCCTCACGCACATCCAGCACGACCAGGCCTGGACGCTCCACACCCACCTCAAGATGGAGGGGTCCTGGCGGGTCTACGAGCACGGACAGAAGTGGGGCAAGGCCGGCCACCTGGCCCGCGTCGCCCTCCACACCGAGACGCACACCGCCGTCGGCTTCCAGCTCGGCGTCACCGAGCTCGTGCTCCGTGAGCACGAGGACCGGATCGTCGGTCACCTGGGCCCCGACCTCCTCGGTCCCGACTGGGACCCCGACGAGGCCGTACGCCGGCTGACCGCCGACCCCGACCGGCCCCTCGGCGAGGCGCTGCTGGACCAGCGCAACCTCGCGGGGATCGGCACGATCTACCGCAGCGAGCTCTGCTTCCTCACCGGCTACGACCCGCGGTCACCGGTCGGCGTCGTCGCCGACCCACAACGGATGGTCCGGCTGGCCCACCAGCTCCTCGTCCAGAACCGGCACCTCCCGCAGATCGCCACCACGGGGGACAAGCGCCGCGGCCGCAGCCTCTGGGTCTACGGCAAGCCGGGCGCCCGCTGCCTGCGCTGCCGCACGCCCATCGCGTACGCCGAGCTGGGCGAGCCCGGCCGCGCGCGGGCGGCGTACTGGTGCCCGTCCTGCCAACCGCCGCGATAGAGGTCGCGAGGAGGTCAGGCGGCGGAGGCCACGACCTCGCCGCGCTGGCGGACCCGGATGGGCTCCAGCGACGTCAGCTGAGCGGCGGCCTCCTCGAGGGCGACCGCGTCGGAGACCTCACGGAGCACGTCGGACAGTGGCACCTCGAGGGCGTCGCAGAGCGAGTAGAGCAGCTCGCTGGATGCTTCCTTCTGGCCGCGCTCGATCTCGGAGATGTAGCCCAGGCTGACCCGGGCCTCGGCGGAGACCTCGCGCAGGGTGAGGCCGCGTTCGGTCCGCTTGTCGCGGAGCACGTCGCCGAGCAGCCGGCGGAACAGCACCAATGCCCTCACCCTTTCCGTCACACGTCCGGTGTCGCGGTACCTGCCCAACGCTACCCGAGGCCTGGTTCTTCCCCTCGGAGGTTCCCCAACACGGTCGACAGCAGCGCGTCGAGGGCCTCGCGGCAGGTGCGGTCCTGGATGGCCGCACGGTCTCCGACCAGCTCCAGGGCGAGCGCTCTGTCGCCGTCCGGACCGGCCACCCCGACGTACACGGTGCCTACCGCCTTCCCCTCCTGCTCCTCGGGACCGGCCACACCGGTGGTGGACACGCCGTACGTCGCCCCGGTCAGACCGCGGACGCCGCGCGCCATCGCGACCGCACACTCGGCCGAGACCACGCCGTACCGCTCGACCAGCTCCTCCGGCACTCCGAGCACGGCGACCTTCACGTCGGTCGCGTAGCTCACCACGCCGCCGACGTACACCGCCGACGCACCGGGGACCTCGGTCACCAACGCCGCCAGCCGGCCGCCCGTCAGGGACTCCGCGGTGGCCAACGTCGCGCGCCGCTCGCGGAGGGCATCGAGCAGGTCGGCGGCCGCCGGACGACCCCCTCGATCGGGTGACCTGCTGCCGAACCTCACCCGACTACTGTTCCAGCCATGCCGCTCCCGATCGAGGACTACGCCCTCATCGGCGACCGGCACACCGCCGCACTGGTCGGCAAGAACGGCTCGATCGACTGGCTGTGCCTGCCCCGCTTCGACTCCCCCGCGTGCTTCGCCGGGCTGCTCGGCGACGACAGCCACGGCCACTGGCAGCTCGAGCCGACGGGCGCCTACGAGGTGACGCGCCGGTACATCGACGACTCCGCTGCCCTGGAGACGACCTTCACGACCGAGGACGGCGAGGTCACGCTGCTCGACGTGATGCCGACCGGGGACCACCGCGCCGACGTCGTCCGCCGCCTGACCGGCGTGAGCGGGTCGGTCCGGATGCGGCACGAGTGGGTCGTGCGGATGGACTACGGCGCCATCAAGCCGTGGGTGCGCCGCCGGGACATCCACGGCGAGGAGGTCATCACCGCCGTCGCCGGCCCCGACAAGCTCGTCCTGCGCGGGCCCCGGCTGCCGGTGGCCCACGACGGCTCGCACCGCGACGAGTTCGCGGTCGGCGCCGGGGACGAGCTCACCTTCTCGATGACCTGGATCCCGTCGTTCGAGCGGACGCCGCCGTGCGCCGATCCGCCGATCGCCCAGACGATCGCCGACGAGACGGAGTGGGCGTCGCGGTGCCACGACGACGTGCCGCACGCCGACGTCGTACGCCGCTCGCTGGTCACCTTGCGCCTGATGACCCACGAGCAGACCGGCGGCATCGTCGCGGCGCCGACCACGTCCCTGCCGGAGGAGCTCGGCGGGGAGCGCAACTGGGACTACCGCTACTGCTGGCTGCGCGACGCGGCGCTGACGATCGAGTCGCTGATCGACGCGGGCTACACCGACGAGGCGATGTTCTGGCGCCACTGGCTGCTGCGCGCGGTGGCCGGCGACCCGGCGGACCTCCAGATCATGTACGCCGTCGACGGCGCCCGGCACCTGCCCGAGCACACCCTCGACCACCTCCCTGGGTACGCCGGCTCGACGCCCGTGCGGGTCGGCAACGGCGCGGTCGAGCAGCGGCAGACCGACGTGATGGGCGAGGTCATGATCGCGCTTGCGGCGGCACGGTCCGCCGGCCTCGACGCCGACGACGACTCCTGGAACCTCCAGCGCATGCTGGTGAACCGCCTCTGCGAGACCTGGCGGGAGCCCGACCACGGCATCTGGGAGATCCGCGGCCCACAGCGGCACTTCACCCACTCACGCGCCATGGTGTGGGCGGCCTTCGACCGTGTCGTCCGGGCCGTCGAGGACGAGGGTCTCGAGGGGCCGGTCGACCGGTGGCGCGAATGTCGCGACGAGGTGTGCGACGCGATCATGACCCACGGTTTCGACGCGGACCGCAACACCTTCACCCAGCACGACCAGACCTCCGAGGTGGACGCCTCCCTGCTGGTGCTGCCGCTCATCGGGTTCATCAAGGGAGACGACCCGAAGATGCTCGGCACGATCGCGGCGATCGAGCGGGACCTGATGCGCGACGGACTGCTGATGCGCTACCGCACCGAGACCGAGGTCGACGGGCTGCCCGGCGGCGAGCACCCCTTCCTCGCCTGCTCCTTCTGGCTGGTCTCGGCGTACGCCGCCGCCGGCCGCCTCGATGACGCGCACGCCCTCTTCGACCGTCTCGTCGGCCTCGTGAACGACGTCGGCCTGCTGTCGGAGGAGTACGACGCCCGTCAACCACCGCATGGTCGGCAACTTCCCCCAGGCCTTCAGCCACCTGACCCTCGTCCAGGCGGCCTTCCGCCTGCGCAGCTCCGCCGGCACCGTGCGCTGACGCGCCGAAGGGGTCCGCGCCCCCCGCGCAGACCCCTCCGGCTTCGACGATTGGTCACCAACGCCAGCCCTGGAACGTTCCAAGGTGGCGTTTGGTCCCAAACGCCAGTCTCCGTCAGCCCCGAACCACCCACAGGTTGATGTACTTGTAGGCGCGCTTGAAGTGGCTGTCGCCGATGTACTTGACCTTCAGGCGCTGCTTGCCGACCTTGTTGAACTTCGGCAGCTTGATGCTGACCTTGCCGTCGACGAGCTTGCCCTTGTACTGCTTCTTGCCGATCTTGACCGCGGCCCAGCCCTTCGGGTCCATGCCCGGGACCTTGACCTCGATGCTGACCGAGGTGCGGGTCTTGCCGACGAGTGCCGGCTTCGGTGCCTTGCTCGTGTGGAGGCGGGGCTTGGCCTTGATCTGGTGGGTGAACGTGCCGTGGAAGATGCCCACCGTCGTGTCCGAGGGCTCGGCGACGACCGACAGCTGCGAGAACCGGATCCGCGGAGTCCGGAAGTTGAACTTCGCGAGACCGTCCTTCACCGGGAACTCACCCAGCTTCACCTGGACCGGCTTGCCCTTGTGCAACGTGGTGGCGTAGACGCCGGCCTCGGTGTTCTCGGGGCTGCCCTGCGAAGTGAGGTCCAGGTCGTCGACCCGGAAGGTGTACTTCTTGTTCGGCTTCACGCTGCGCTTCATGTTCTTCGCCACGACCTGCTGGCGGGCGAAGTCCGGGGCGATGGTGCCGGCCTGCTTGAGGTACCCGATCCACAGGTCGCGGTCGACCAGACCGGTGTCCTTGGCCGTGCCCTCCTTGAAGGAGGTGAAGTTGTCACCACCGGTGCCCAGGAAGCTGAACGTGCTGACCGTGTAGGTCTGCTTCCACTTCAGGGGCTCGCCGTTGAGGAGCACGGTCTTGATGCGCTTGCCGACCGGCCGCGAGGGGTCCTGGATGACGCGCAGGTTGTCGGACAGGCCGAGCGCCAGGAACGCGCGCTGCGAACCCGCCGGCTGCCACTGCTGCTCGAGCACGTGCCGGATCGCGCCACCGCTCATCTGGACCAGCCAGATGTTGTTGACGAACGGCAGCACGCCGTTGGCCTCGGCGTAGGTGACCACGCCGTCGGTGTTGGCCGGGTTGGCGGCCGGGTTGCCGGCGTACACGAGCTCGTCGCGCAGCCCGCCTGGGTTGACGATGCCGAGGTCCGCCTTGCCCTGGTCGGCGGGGATCCCGTCGCGCAGGGCGTTGGCGACCAGATCGCCCAAGGTCGACTCCAGCTCCCGGGTGTCCCGGGCGCCGCCGGTGTACTTGCCGTTGGTGTAGGCCCCGCCGGAGTAGGCGGTGGTGATGTCGCCGGAGATCTTGCCGACCGGCTGGTCGCCGACGACCTTGGCGGCCGCGATCGCCGCGTCCACGGTGTTCTTCACCTCCTGCAACTTGCTGCCGTACGTCGGGTTCGCGATCAGGTCCGCGTCGCTGGTCGTCACGCGGGCGGTGTTGCTGGCCGCGTTGGCGGTGACCTTGTGCGTGGTGGTGTCGAAGTCGAGCAGCACCTGTCCGACGTTCTCGCCGTAGGAGCCGGTCTGCACCATCGGCCGGGTCGCCTGGTCGCCGCCGGTCACGGGCTGGTTGAACACGTACTTCTGGTGCGTGTGCCCGTTGAAGACCGCGTCGATGCGGGGGTCCAGGTTCGCCATCGCGGCGAACTCACCGCCGGCGGCGAACGCGTCGGCGTAGCTCGACGTCACGTTCGAGCCGGCGTGGAAGCTGGCCACCAGCACGTCGGCCTCGCCGTTGGCGGGGTTCCCGTCACTGAGCTGCGCCGCGACCCGGTTGACCGCCGCGACGGCAGGACCGAAGTCGATCGTGCTGACACCACCCGGGCTGACCAGGCTGGGCGTCTCCTGGGTGACCGCGCCGATGACACCCACGCTGACGGCGTCGCCGTCGGTGTCGGTGAGGTTGTACGTCGCGTACTCCGGCAGGACCGGGGTCTGGGTGCCCTTCTGGTACACGTTCGCGGCGAGGTAGTCCCACTTCGCGTTGGTCTTGTTGGCGATGACCCGGTCGCGCAGGTCGGCGTAGCCCTTGTCGAACTCGTGGTTGCCCACCGCCGAGGCGTCCATGCCGATCTCGTTCATCACGTCGATCGTCGGCTGGTCGTTCGCCGACGCCGAGGCGAACACCGAGGCGCCGATCAGGTCGCCGGCTCCCACGATGAGGGAGGCGTTCGGCGAGGTCCCGGGGGTGTCGAGCTCCAGCTTCTTGACGGTGCCGGCCCACTTGACGGTGTTGGCGTCGATGCGGCCGTGGAAGTCGTTGACGCCCACGAGGTTGATCTTGATCTGGCCGTCGGCGGCATGCGCGGGTGCCATGGTGCCGGCCACGATGGCGAGAGATCCCGCCACCAGGCTCACCGAGGCCCCGAACGCCAGCCGCCCATTCATGCGATGTCGCACAGGTTCTGCCTTCCGGTCGTAGTTGATCCGTGAGAGCACGTACGGCGGGCGGCGCGCACCATCGATGCGCGCGAGAACCTCCCCGTACACCCGCTCCGACGCCTCGAGAGCCGGAGAAGTTCGCGATCTGGGCCGAGAAAGGCAAAATCGTTGCGGAGACGACGCCGGCCCGCCCCCGCGTGAGCGAGGACGGGCCGGACGCCGTGTGCTGTGCGTGCTACTTGGTCACGTCGACCTTCTGACTGTCGGCCGCCCTCTTCAGCAGCTTGCTGCCGAGGTACTTGGCCTTGAGCGTGTAGGTGCCGACCTTGCCGATCTTCGGCATCTCGAAGACGGCCTTGCCCTTGACGAGCTTGACCTTGATCGACTTGCCGGTCCCCTTGATGACCAGCTTGACCTTGCCGGTGACCTTGACCCCGTTGGCCGCCGACACCTTGATCACGACCTTGTCGCCACCGTGCTTGCTCACCTGGTCGGCGACCTTCAGCTTCACCTTCGGCTTGGCCTTGAGCACCCGCGCGTCGACCGTCGACTGCGACGCCGCGAACTCGGCGTTGCCGAGGTACTTCACGGTCAGCGTGTGCACGCCGGGCTGGAGCGACTTCGCGGCGAGGACCAGGGTGCCCTGGCCGGCCGTGATCGTCGCGGTGCCCAGCTTGGTGCCGTCCTCGTCGAGGACGTCGGCCTGACCCGTGGCGTTCGCCCGGCTGACCGTGATGCTCACGGAGCCGGCCGTGCCGTAGGTGAACGGCTTGACGCTGGCGCCGACCGTCGTCGAGACGGGCGTCGGCGGCGGCGTGGTGCCGCCCGAGACCGTGATCGGGACCAGGGCAGACGTCCCGGTCGCGGATCCCGTGACCACGAGCTGAGCCGCGCCGGCGGGTGTCCCTGCGGGGAGCACCACGTCGACGGAGGCCGTGCCGGAGTCGTCGTTGCTGTTGGCGTCGGCCGGCGGGCGCAGCGTCGTGGTGACCGGGAAGGTCCCCAGCGTCGTGCTCCCCAGCTTGACCGTGACCGAGGTGTCCCGCGTGTCCAGCGGGTCGGTCATCGACAGCGACGACAGGTCGAAGGTCACGTGCGCACCCGGCGCATACGACGCCGGAGCGCCCGCCGGGAAGGTGACCCCCACCTGGTGCTGGGCGTAGTCGACCGGCAGCGGCGAGCCCGAGGCGAACTCCGCCATGTAGTCGACCATGCCCTGCAGGTCGGTCTTGCCGGTGTCCTGCTTGCCCGTCCCGCCGGCCAGCGCGGTGAAGTTGTCACCACCGGAGGCGAGGAACGAGTTCACCGTCACCGAGTAGACCGTGCCCGGCTGGATCGGCACGCCGTCGAGCCACATCCCCGTGATCCGCGAGCCCAGGGGCTTCGAGGCGTCGTAGGTGGACGTGAAGCCCTGGGAGGTGCCCATGCGCAGGAAGGGACGAGACGCACCGGCCGGCTGCCACTGCTGCTCGAGCGTCGCCTTGATCTGCGCACCCGTCAGCCGCATGTTCACCAGGGTGTTGGCGAACGGCTGGACGGTCGCTGCCTGCTTGAAGGTCAGCGTGCGCGGGAACGGATCGCTGGGGATGTTGCTGCCCCCGATCATGTCCGCCCGCAGACCGCCGGGGTTCATGAACGCGATCTGGGCCGAGCCCGACTCCGGGTTGCGGGTGGCCCAGCGCTGGGCGTCCGCCACCAGGTTGCCGAGCGTGGACTCGCCACCGCGGTTCTCCGACGTGTTGTTGTTGAACTTGGCCCGCCGGAAGCCGTCGGCCAGCTGACCGAGCGGCTGGGCACCGAGGACGTCGGCGTTGTCGACAGCGGTCTTGACGATGGCCGCCGTTGCGGCGTCGGACGGGTAGTTGAACGGACCGCCGTTGGCGACCTTCAGACGCAGCACGGACTGACGCTTCGCGATGATCTCACCCGTGCCGGGCTTCACGTCGAAGGCGATCTGGTTCAGAGCTGCGCCGTACTGGCCGGCCGAGACCACCGGACGCTTGGTCACCTTGCGTCCTTCGTCCACCCAGTCCTGCACGGTGAAGTCGCAGTTGTACTCCAGGTGGGTGTGCCCGGACACGATGGCGTCGACGTTGGAGTCGATGCCGGTGATGATGCTGCCGAAGTCCGACGTCGGGTCGTCGTCCATGGTGGCGCAGTCGGTGCCACCGGCACCCTCGTGCACCAGCATGACGACGATGTCCGCGCCGTCGGCCTTGAGCTCGTCGGCCTGGGCGTTGACCGACGTGACGATGTCGGTGACGTCGAGGTTGGCGATGCCCGCCGGCGCGACCAGCTCGGGCAGGTGCTCGGTGACCGCACCCACGAAGCCGACCTTGATGCCGTGCATGGTCTTGGTCCACGTCGGGGCGATCTCGTCGACCGGGTCGGTCGTGCCCTTCTTGACCAGGTTGGCGGCGAGGTACTCCCAGCCGGCGCCGCCCTTGGGGTTGGTGGTTGCGTTGTAGGGAGCCATCACCCGGTTCACCAGGTCGTCGTACCCCTGGTCGAACTCGTGGTTGCCCACCGAGGACACCTCGAGGCCGGCCGAGTTGAGGGCGTCGATCGTCGGCTTGTCCTTGTCGATGAACGACTCGAACGTCGAGGCGCCGATCAGGTCACCGGCCGCCGCGAACACGGTGTTCGGGTTCTCCGCCCGCAGCTGCTTGACCGCGCCCGCCATGACCGCAGCACCGGCCGCGGCCGAGCCGGGGTCGTTGGCGATGCGGCCGTGGAAGTCGTTGGTCCCCAGGATCTGGATCTCGATGCCGTCGTTCGGCTTCTTGATCCCGACGACCTCCGGGTTGTGGTCGGAGGAGGCGTAGATCGTGTTGCGGTTGAACAGCTGCGTCGCGTTGTAGTTGAAGCGGCTGTACTGGTTGAAGACGAACTCGCTGGCGTTGATGTCGACCACGTCGGAGTCCACGACGTCGGCCAGGGCCGCGTCGTTGGCGAAGATGTGGTCGAGGGAGCCCGACAGGCCCGAGAAGCTGTACGACTCGTCGCCGTCGATGCTGTCCTCGAGCGCGTGGTAGTCGTCGGCGTTGCCGGCAAGGTTGTCCACGCCCTGCTCGATCTCCTGGACCGGGTCCTCCTCGCTGTAGGCGTTGAAGTCGCCCACGAGGAACATCCGCTGGATGCCGCGGTCGGTCTTGAACTGCGCCGCGAAGTCGAGCAGCCCGTTGGCCTGCTTGATCCGGTCGGCGGTGGAGTTGCCCTGACCGTCCGGGTCGGCGGTGCCCGAGCCCTTGGACTTGAAGTGGTTCACGATCACGCCGAACGAGTCGGCATCACCGGTGCCGCGGATCTTGAACGCCTGGGCCAGCGGCTCACGCGCGTTGTTGAAGTCGGCGTTCCCGACCAGCACCTTGGAAGCGCCCACGGGGACCACCGCAGCCGGGTTGTAGATGAAGCCCGTGCGGATCACGTCCTGCTCGGCCAGGGGCGGCAGGTCGGCGGCAGCCGGCGACGGAACGTAGACCCACCGGTTGTTGCCGGCGTCGGCGTTCAGCGCGACGACCAGCTTGCTGATGGCGTCATCGCGACTGCGGCCGAACTCGACGGAGTTCTCCAGCTCCTCCAGCGAGACCACGTCGGCGTTGAGCGCGTTGATGGCCTTCACGATCTTGCTGCGCTGGCGGCGCAGGTTGGTGTCGTCCCAGGCGCCACGGGGGCCGTTGGGCGTGCAGGAGTTGACCGCGATCGGGTTGTCGTCACGGTCGAGGAACGCCGAGCAGGCGTTCGTGGCCGGGTTCAGCGCGACGTACTCCGCGGCCGAGACCGGGAAGTAGTTCAGCACGTTGAAGGTGGCCAGCTTGATGTCGCCGCCCACGTCGGCGGCCCCGGCGGGACGCGTGTTCGTGAAGTCGATCCCGGCGCTCGAGCCGTCGTCGGTGACCTGCTGCAGCGGGAGCAGACGGCGGGTGCCGAAGCTGTCGCTGTAGATCATCGGGTCGTTGAAGTCGACGGTCGAACCCACGCGGATCGGGTTGGTCGGGGTGAAGTAGGAGAAAGGCACGTTGGTCTGAGCGGTGCCCGCGGTGTTCCAGAACGTGATGCTCGCGGCGTCGTCGAGGACCAGCTGGTGGGCCTTGTTGTAGGCCGTGCGCGCGTCGATGGCGGCGTGGTCCTGGGCGTCGACCACCTCGGTCGGCGCCACGAGAGGCTGGTCGGAGTTGGCGGCGATGCCGACCTCTCCGAACATGCTGCTGGAGGAGGAGGTCCCCCAGGCGTCGCCGCCGAAGGCCGAGCCATCGTAGGCGTCGGTGACGGTCATGTCGCCGGACGGCTGCCAGAGCTCACCCTCGTGGGCCTCCTGGACGGCGGCCAGAGCGGCATCGGTCAAGCACGCGGTGCCCGCGGTGCCTGGCAGTACGCAGTCCGTGCCCGGGAGAGGGCCGGTGTGCGGCTCGATCGGCGTGGCTGCGCCACCGTCGGCGAGGGAGCCGCCGGACGTGTTGATGTCGATCTCGGTCAGGCCGTTGAACTCCTTGACCGCGCCGACCACGTTGGCGGTGTTGCCCACGGGCGGGATCTGACCCACCTTGGACGAGCCGACGTAGACGAAGATCGCGTCCGAGGCGTTGGGAGTCGGGTCGGCCGCGCCGCCGGAGCCGGCGGTCTGCATGTAGAACCCGTCGAAGCCACCGGTCGTGTAGCGAGCGGTCACCACGCCGGAGGTGGTCGCCAGGGTGTTGTTCTTGGTCGCGTTGGGCCCGTTGCCCTGGATCTCGGCGATCGTGCCGGTGAAGGGCGTCAGGTTGGTCTGGTTGACGGCGTCGGGCGTCAGGTTCCCCTGGGCGGAGAAGTCCGCGAGGTTCACGTCTGTGTCCGCACTGGTGGCGCTGCGGCCGAGGCTGGTGGTGACGTTGTAGCCGGTGCCGGCCGCGGTGGTCTCGGGCGAGTTGCTGGTGCCGTAGCCGAGCTTGTCCGCGATGTCGGTGCCGCTCGACGGGTCGACGGCCGTGGTCACCGAGGCGAGGGTGATCGTCCCGCCCGCCGAGCCGCTGGCGTTGAAGCCCGTCGCGGTCTGGTCGCCGCCCGGCACCGGGATGCCGTTGGCGCCGTTGCTGCCGCCGACCAGGGTCCAGTAGCCGTGAGAGGCGATGGAGCCCGACAGGGGAACGACGGTGGTGGAGTTCCCGGAGCTGCCCGCCGCGCGGTACTGCAGCGAGTAGGTCGACAGGTTGATGGCAATGCCGGTCGGGTTGTAGAGCTCGACGTACCGGTTCAGGTACGTCGCGCCGGCCGAGCCGCCGTTCAGGTAGGCCTCGTTGATGACGACGCCCGTACCTGCCGGGTTCGCCTGTGCGGGTGGGGCGAGGACGGTCAGTCCGGCCGCCACCACCGCGGCGCTCGCCAGGGTGGCGAGGCGCTTGGGGGATGTGGACATGCGTTTCCTAACGCTCGAAGAACATGAACGTGACACCGCGGGGAAGAGGACGCACCGCCACCCGGGGACGGGTGTGGGCGCCGTCACCCTAACCCGCGTACGGGGGGCCTCCACCCGGCCAAGAAGTGACGAATCAGCGAACGGTCGGTTGGCGGATGTTGCCGCGCTGCTTCCAGACGTCGCGGAAGAACTCGTAACCCGACCAGAGTGTCATCGCCACGGCCCCCGCGAGCAGGATCTGGGCGGCGTAGAAGAGCAGCGTCCCGACGGTCTCGAAGGGCTCGCCGGTCACGTGGCGCAGCGGCAGGCACAACGTCGCCAGGGCGGTGGCCTGCAGCGCGGTCTTGACCTTGCCGGACTGCGCCGCGGGGACGACGACCTGCTTGAGGATGGAGAGCCGTAGCAGGGTGACGCTCCACTCGCGCAGCAGCACGACGATGGTCACCCACCACCAGACGTCGCCCACGATCGAGAGGCCGATGAAGGCCATGCCGGTCAGGGCCTTGTCGGCGATGGGGTCGGCGATCTTGCCGAAGTTCGTGACCAGGTTGCGGGCCCGGGCGATGTCGCCGTCGATCTTGTCGGTGATCGCCGCGCCGACGAACAGGACGAACGCCGCGATGCGCCAGCCGATGTCCTCGCCGCCGTCGTGGAGCAGGGCCACGGCGAAGAACGGCACCATCACGATGCGCAGGCCGGTCAGCACGTTGGGGAGGTTCCAGTTGCTGACGGCCTGCTGCTCGCTCATCGGCGGGCCACCAGGTCCACGCCCTCGCTGGCCACCACGGTGGCGCTGACCATCTGCCCGACGGTGACGTCATCGGCGTCGATGAGCCGCGTCGTACCGTCGACCTCCGGTCCCTGGAACGCCGTCCGGCCGACGACCTCCTCGCCGACGGACTCGACCAGGACCTCGACGGCCTCTCCGATCCGTTCGTCGGCGCGCTGGGCGGTGAGCTCCTCGACGAGACCGGTGACGTGGGCGACGCGGGCGAGTACCTCGTCCTCGTCGAGCTTGTCGTCGAAGCCGGCCGCCTCGGTGCCGTCCTCGTCGGAGTAGCCGAAGACGCCGGTGACGTCCATCCGCGCGGCCACGAGGAAGTCGGTGAGCACCTCGAGGTCGGCCTGGGTCTCACCCGGGAAGCCGACGATGACGTTGGAACGGACGCCGGCGTGCGGGGCCTTCGCGCGGACGGTGTCCAGCAGGGCCAGGAAGGACTCGGCGTCCCCGAAGCGGCGCATCCGTCGCAGCACCGGGCCGCTGGCGTGCTGGAAGGAGAGGTCGAAGTACGGCGCGACGCCTTCGGTCCCGGCGAGGGCGTCGACCAGTCCTGGGCGGGTCTCGGCGGGCTGGAGGTAGGAGACGCGGACGCGTCCTACCCCGTCGATCCGGGCGAGCTCGGGGAGCAGGGACTCCAGGAGGCGGAGGTCGCCGAGGTCCTTGCCGTACGACGTGGAGTTCTCGCTGACCAGGAACAGCTCCCGGGCGCCCTGGCTCGCCAGCCAGCGGCCCTCGTCGAGGATCTCGGTCGGGCGGCGGCTCACGAAGCTCCCGCGGAAGCTGGGGATCGCGCAGAACGAGCAGCGCCGATCACAGCCGCTGGCCAGCTTGAGGCTGGCGGTCGGCCCCTTGTCGAGCCTGACCCGCAGGCTCGCGGGCGCGTGACCGGGGATGCTCTGGGGTGCCTGCTGCCGTGCCGCCGGGGATATCGGGAGGAGCTTGCGACGGTCCTTCGGGGTGTGCGGGTGGTGCCGCTCCCCCTGGACGATGCTGGTGAGCTTGGCGGCGATGTCCGGGTAGTCGTCGAACCCCAGCACCGCGTCGGCCTCGGGGAGGCTGTCGGCGAGCTCGGCGCCGTACCTCTCGGCCAGGCAGCCCACCGCGACGACGTTCTTGGTCCTGCCGTCGGCCTTGAGGTCCGCGGCCTGGAGCAGGGTGTCGACACTGTCCTTCTTGGCCTGCTCCACGAACCCGCAGGTGTTGACCACCACGGTGTCTGCGTCGGCCGGGTCGTCGACCAGCGTGAACCCACCCGCCTGGAGCCGCCCGGCCAGCTCCTCGGAGTCCACCTCGTTGCGCGCGCAGCCCAAGGTCACGAGCGCGACGGACTGGGTGGAGGACATAGGGCTTCGAGTATGACGGGTGGGTCGTTCGGCGTCGGAATCCCCGGTGGGCCGGGTATCCCGCCGGCGAGTGACCCGGGCAGCATCCCGATCAGCGCTGCCAGGGTGGCATCGGGGTCAGTCGAGCCCGGCCAGGTGTGCCGGCAACGGACCAGGTCTGGGGCAGCGCGCCGGCCCGGTCAAGGGCGGCCGCCATGCGGTCGACCACCAACGGCACGTCGTCGAGGTCGCCGCCCACGACCGTGAACGGCTCCAGACCCACCCTGCGGAACCGGTCCTCCCGGCCGATGTCGCGCCGGCTCCGATCGACGCCCCGATGGTCGGCCCCGTTGTACTCACCGAGCACGCCGTGCCGCCAGTCCATCAGGTCCGGATGACCGATCAGCCGACCCCCCGGGTCCAGCACGGCGGGGTTGCGGAGAGGCCGTTCCCAGCCCGCGTCAAGGACCCAGATCAACCGGAGCCTGGTCTCCATCGGTGACCACGAGTCGTCCACGGACAAGCCCAGCGCGCAGGCGACCAGTTCCACGTCTCGCGCACCCGGGCGCGTGGCGGCGTACCGGTTCATCCCCGCGCAGGTGAGCAACTTGGCGGCGGCCGCCATGTCCGCGGCGACGACGGCCTCCCGCAGATCGCCCGTACGCCGCATCTCGTCGAACAGGGCCGGCTCCGGTCGCAGGACCCGGACACCGAACAGGACGACGACGTCGGCCTCGCGGAACTCCGAGCGGATGACGCGGACGTGGCCGTCCGAGCGCAGCCGGTCACCGTTCGCGGCGACCTGGACTCTGATCGGCGTACGTCCGTCACGCTCGTAGCCGTCGAAGTAGCCACCGCCCCACAGACGTAGCGCCGCCCAGCCCGTGACGGCTCCGTGCCGAAGCCGCCGGCCCTGCTCGATGATCCGCTGCTCGACGAGCACGGGCCTGCTCGTTGGGACGTACCAGCCGCAGGAGGTGCACACCCAGTGCGGACCCTGAGCCTGTCCCCGGGTCGGACCCCTCAGACCGGTGGGGTCGATGCGCACCGGCAAGACCAGTCCGGCCGGCCGCGGTGCGCGTACTCCCCATCTGCTCTCCCCCATGGAGGCACGTTGCCCGGTCGCCACACCCGCGGAACCCCCCTCGTCGCCACCTGTGGACAACCTCGAGTGACCCGGTTCGCAGGCGAAACTCGCGCGCGCGGATGTCGTTCGGGTCGCTCGCGGTCGGGATACCCGGTGCACCGGGTATCGCGCCGCCGAGTGACCCGAACGACAGGACGAGACGAAGCCCGTCAGCGCACGACGAAGGTGCCGGAACCTGGGGAGCCGGAGGAGCCGAGGGGGCCGCGGTCCTCGCCCTTGACCGAGACGGTGACGGAGCCGTCGCTGGCCTGGATGCGGACGGGTGGGGAGACCGACAGGGACTTGGAGGCGCCGAAGGCGATGTCGCCGTTGAAGACGACCGAGCCGGCGCCGTCGCGGACGATCACGCGGGCTCCCGAAGCCGGCGCCGAGATCACGACCGGGACGGCCGGGGCCACGGCGGCACCGCGATGGTTCGGGCCTCCGGAGCCGTTGAGGACGGGCTGGTCGCCGAGGTCGACCGGGCCGTCCATCACCAGACGGGCGATCGACCAGGCGAGCACGATGGCCATCACGGCGGCGACGAGCACCGACCAGTTCGGGCCGCCACGGGTCGCGCGGAGGCCGCCACTGTGCGCCAGCTCGGCCTCGAAGACGCGGCGCGGGTTGACCGGCGCGTCGGCGTACCTCTCGTCGTAGGACGCCAGCAGCGGCGCCGCGTCGATCCCGAGGATCCGGGCGAGCGTGCGGATGTGGCCGCGGGCGTAGAAGTCGCCGCCGCACGGGACGAAGTCGTCGGCCTCGATCGACTCGATGACGTGCGGGCGGATGCGCGTACGTTCCGCGAGCTGGTCGACGGACAGGCCCAGGTGGGTGCGGGCGGCGGTGAACTCCGGACCGATGACCGGCTCGTCGGCGGGTTCGATCGCGAAGTCCTCGATGACGATCGTCTCGAGCACCTCGCCCGGCAGGGCGATGGGGCGGACGCCCTCGTCGAGGACGACGTCCCAGTCGTCCAGGTCCGGTCGGCGGAGCACGAACGCCTCCGGCAGCGCGCCCGTGGCCGACTCGGAGGACGCCGGGTCCGCCTTCAGCGCGTTGGCGCCGGCGACGAGCTCCCGCGTGACCTCCGTACGTCGCCCGGTCACCAGGGAGCGCAGCGGCGACGGCGTCGCACTGGCCACCACCGTGGGCGCGGGCGTCATCACCTCGTCGGGGACCGGCTCGTCGACCGGCCGGTTCCGCAGCCGGGCCGCCACCACGGAGATGCCGTGGGCCAGGGTCGGGCGCGGGTCGGGCAGGTGGTGATCGGTGGACCCGGCGAGGACCGGGGAGCCGACCTCGGTCCGGTCACCCGCCAGGGCGACCAGCGAGGCGAGCAGGTCGTCGGTGCCCGTGACACGGGTGGACAGCGACAGCGGGACACGCAGCTGCGATTCGTCCCCGTCGCGGGGCTGGGCGACCAGGCGTCCGTCGCGCAGCCCCACCTGCTCCAGGACGTCGACCCGCGTCAGTGAACCCCACGGGAAGCCGGCCCAGGAGCGGCCGTTGCGCAGCCGCAGCCCCTGCTCGTCGGCCACGAGCAGCGGGGTGCGCGAGTCGAGCAGCACGCCGAGGTAGGCCAGCGCCACCAGGCCGAACAGCGCGAACACCGTCCAGTCCAGGCCGGAGCCGGAGTCGACGGCTCGGGTGAGGTACAGCGTCGCGATGCCGCCGGCGAGCACGCCGATGAGCGCGGCCAGCCCGGCGCGGCGACGCACCTCGACCACCACCGGCTCGGGCTCCGACTCGGTGTCCGCGACCTCGGCGACCGGTCGCGGCAGCGGCCCGAACTCGGTCGGCACGTCGAACTCGACGATCTCGTCGTCGCAGTAGTTCTCCTGGTCCGTCTGGTCACTCATTGGGCTTCCCCCTGAAGTGTCGCGATCACACCGTCGATCTCGTCGGGCTTCACCAGCACGTCGCGCGCCTTGGAGCCCTCGCTCGGCCCGACCACTCCCCTGCTCTCGAGGATGTCCATCAGCCGGCCGGCCTTGGCGAACCCGACGCGCAGCTTGCGTTGCAGCATCGAGGTCGACCCGAACTGCGTGGACACCACGAGCTCGACGGCCTGGACGACCAGGTCCATGTCGTCGCCGATGTCGTCGTCGAGCTCCCGCTTCGCAGCGGCCGGAACGGTGACGTCCTCGCGGTACGTCGGCGCGAGCTGTCCCTTGACGAACTTGACGACCTGGTGGACCTCGGCCTCGGTGACCCACG
>CAWAIW010000048.1:0-8871 GCA_963782035.1 uncultured Actinomycetota bacterium | reverse complement strand
GGCGGCGGCTCGAGCTCCCCGTCCGCACCGTCGACCGCGGCCACCTCGGCGGTCAGGTCGGGGTCGATCTCGGCGCCCTTCTTGCGACCGCGCTTGCGCATCTCACGGTCCTCGAGGACCGGCGAGTCGTACGCCGGGTCACCCATGTCGGTGTCGACGTCGCCGTCGGCCATCACGCCGACCCGCGAACGGCGCGAGCCGCGGACCCGGATCGGCTGCGTGGGCTCGCCCTCCTCCACGGAGGCCTCCGCGTCGTCGGCGGCGTGGCGGCCCAGCAACCGGTCGCGCAGGGCGCGGAGCCGGGCAG
Source organism: uncultured Actinomycetota bacterium (assembly GCA_963782035.1). Classification (GTDB taxonomy): domain Bacteria; phylum Actinomycetota; class Actinomycetes; order Propionibacteriales; family Nocardioidaceae; genus Nocardioides. Next base: position 8,564 of record CAWAIW010000048.1, on the reverse strand, counting down.
GCACCTGGTAGACGGGCGTCGCGGTGATGACGAGGACGCCGAAGACGCAGAGCAGCGCGAGCAGCGGGACGACGACGTACGGCGTGCGTAGCAGGTCGAGGAGCAGCGAGGCGACGACGTACCCGACGGCCCCGCCGGCGGTCTGGAGGTCGGAGGAGTCGCCGAGCTCCGGCTGCGGGTTGCCGTTGGCGATCTGCACGATGCCGAGGACACCCAGCGCCAGGGCGGCCCAGCCGACGACCTGACGGCCCGCGGGACCGTTGCGCTCGGGGTCGCGCATGTTGCGCCAACCGATGAGCACCAGGACGAGCGGGACCAGCCAGCCGACCTTGCCGACCGACCCGGCCACGACGGTCCGGGTCGACTCCATCACGGCGCCGGGCAGCTGCCACCAGACCGCGGCCGCGGCGACGACGGCGAGCCCGATGACGAACAGGCCCGACACCGTCGCGACGCTGCTCGGGGTCGAGGTCGCGGGCGCTCCGCCCGATCGAGCGCGCCACGGCGCCGATCGCGTGGGCGATGCCCAGCCACACCGCGGCCACGCCGCGGCCGAGGGCCGCGAACGCGCGGAAGACCGGCCCCGGCCCGCTGCGGACGGCCCGCGGTGCCGGGCGTCGCGTCCGCGAGGGCGCGCGCTTGCTGGAGGACCGTTTCTTCGCTGCGGTCCTGGTGGTCGTACTCCGGGTTCGGGTGCCGGCGCCTCCGCCGCCGGCCCGCCCAGACGAACTGGACCGGCCGGACTTGGACGTGCTCCTGCTCCGCGAACCCGGCGGGGAAGACGTACGGGTCGCCATGACACCAAACGTAGGCCACCGTCACTCCAGTCACACGGACCCCAGTGCGTGTCGAGAGTCGACCTGGGGCAGGCGTGGACGTCGTCGGCGGGTGCACCTAGGGTGACCCACCTCACCACGATCCATCTCGGGAGGAAATGTGAGACCCATCAGGCTTGTTCTCAGCCTGGCGCTCGCGGGAGCGGCCCTGTCCGCCGTCCCGGCGCTCCAGAGCACCGCGGTCGGCCAACCGGCCGCCCCGTCCACCGCCGGCCACACCATGGTCGACCGCATGAAGTCCGAGGCGAGCGGCGTCGTCCGCCTCAGCCGTCAACGCGCCACCGGCACGATCGGCATGGTCCGCACCAGCGGCGACCTCGCGCCCGACCGGACCGCGGACACGAAGGCGTCCGCCGGCCGCAAGGCGGCGGCGTACCTGCGCACCTACGCCGCGGCGTTCGGCGCCCGAGGCGCCGAGCTGCGCCGCTCCGGCGTGCACGCCGACCGCTACGGCTGGACCGTCTCGTTCACCCAGCACTACCGCGGTGTCCCCGTCTTCGGTGCCCGGCTGATGGCCAACATCGCCAAGGACGGCCGGCTCACCTCGGTCAACGGCTTCGCGGCTCCCAACCTCACGCTGTCCACCTCGCCGTCCCTCGGCAAGCAGGAGGCCGCCCGGCACGCCGTCGCACTGGTGCGCTCGCAGCCACCGACGGGTGACAACGGCAAGGTCGGCAGCGTGGCGGGCATCAAGGCCGCCCACAGCCGCCTGGTCGTCTACCGCTCCGGTGCGGTCAAGGGCGAGCCCGGCAAGACCCTCCTGACCTACATGGTGGAGGTGACCAACCGCTCGAACATCCGCGACATGGTGTTCGTGGACGCCCGCACCGGCAAGCCGGTCAACCGCTACTCCATGGCCGCCGACGCGCTCGAGCGCCACCTCATCGAGGCGGCCGGCAGCCAGGACCCCACGACGTTCAAGGAGGTCTGGAAGGAGGGCGACGACTTCCCGGGTGCCCTGAACGCTGACCAGCAGCGCGAGGTCGAGGGCACCGGCATGGCCTACTGGTTCTTCCGGGACACCTTCGGCCGTGACTCCTACGACGGCCTCGGCCACTCGATGACGACCGTCAACAACGACGGCCGGATCAACTGCCCCAACGCCAACTGGAACGGCGTCACCACCAACTACTGCAACGGCGTCACCTCTGACGACGTCGTCGCCCACGAGTGGGGCCACGCCTACACCGAGTACACCTCCGGCCTGATCTACCAGTGGCAGCCCGGCGCGCTCAACGAGTCCTACTCCGACGTGTGGGGCGAGACCGTCGACCTCATGAACGGCCAGCAGGACGAGGGCGAAGGTGACCTGACCGCCAAGCGTGCGGACAACGCGTGCTCGACCCACAGCCCGGCGCTGCCCGTGGTCGTGATCAACTCCCCGGCCTCGGCGGCGAAGGTCTGCCAGGCCGGCGCCGCGGCGTTCGGTCCGCAGGTGAACGCGACCGGCGTGACGGCCGACATCGTCCAGGCTCTGGACGCGGCAGACGCCACAGGACCGAGCACCACCGACGCGTGCACGGCGATCACCAACGCCGCTTCGGTGGCCGGCAAGGTCGCTCTCGTCGACCGCGGTGCCTGTGCCTTCGCGATCAAGGTGAAGAACGCACAGAACGCCGGCGCGATCGGCGTCGTGGTGGGCAACAACGTCGACGTGGTGGCCGGCATGGCCGGCGCCGACCCGTCGATCACCATCCCGTCGGTCATGGTCCGGCTCTCCGACCGCGACCGCATCGTCACCGCGCTCAGCACCAGCGCTGTCAACGTCACGCTCAAGGACAACGGCGGCAACCGCACCGACTCCTACCGCTGGCTGGTGGGCGAGAAGTCGACGGCCTTCGGTGGAGCGATCCGCGACATGTGGCAGCCGACCTGTCTCGGCGACCCGGGCAAGGTCTCGGACGCCGAGTACTTCTGCGACACCTCCGACGCCGGCGGCGTCCACTCCAACAGCGGAGTGCCGAACCACGCCTACGCCCTGCTCGTCGACGGCGGCACGTCCAACGGCGTGAACGTCACCGGCATCGGCATCGACAAGGCGGCCAACCTGTGGTTCTACAACCAGACCCACTTCCTGACGCCGACCTCCGGCTTCCCGGAGTTCGCCGACGGTCTGGTCGCCTCGTGCACGGCGCTGACCGGTCAGCCGATCAGCAAGGTGCAGGTCGCGGCCAACGGCACGCCTCAGCCGGCGACGCCGATCGGGGCGGCCGACTGTCAGTCGGTGGCCAACGTCATCACGGCCACCGAGCTGCGCCGCGCGCCGACGCAGTGCAACTTCCAGCCGCTGTTCAGCCAGGACAACCCCGGCACGTGTGGTCCGGGCACGAAGCGCAACGTCGTGTGGAGTGACGGCTTCGAGTCCGGGCTGGGCGCGTGGACGGCCGGCCAGCAGATCAAGTTCCCGGGTGGCATCGGCTTCCCGTGGAAGACGATCACCGACGCCCCGGAGCACCAGGGCGCGGTGGCCTACGGCCAGGCGACCGACGACGGCGTCTGCAGCAACGGCGCGGGCGACGCGTCCAGCAAGGACTGGATCACCAGTCCGGCGATCGACCTGCCCGGAGCCAAGCAGAAGGCGCCGCGGCTGACGTTCGACCACTCCATCGCCTCGGAGTTCAACGTCGACGGCGGCAACGTGAGCCTGTCGATCAACGGTGGGGCGTTCACGCTCGTCCCGACCGCGGCGTACGCCTTCAACGGGCCGAACTCGACGCTGCTCACCGCGGCGGCGGGCAACACCAACCCGATGGCGGGTGAGCGCGCCTTCACCGGCACCGACGGCGGCAAGGTCACCACGAAGTGGGGCCAGTCGATCATCGACCTGGCGGCGGCGGGCGTGCACCCGGGCGACACCATCCGGATCCGGCTGAACATGGGTCGCGACGGTTGTGGCGGGCTGTTCGGCTGGTACGTCGACAACGTGGTGGTCTCCACGTGCAAGCCGCACGGGAAGACCGGCAAGCAGACAGCCGGTCGGGAGGAGTCGTCCTCGCGCGAGGGCTGACACCTGCTGGTCGCTGACGACCGAGGGCCCCACCGGAACCTTCCGGTGGGGCCCTCGCTCTCTCTGCGATGATGAACGCCGACCCAGAGGAGAGCCGTTGAGTGACGTCCCGGTCATCGCCGTCGCGGTCGACGCCGCCTCGGTGGAACGACCCGTCATCGACGCGTGGGCCCGCGAGCACGAACCGGCCGTGGCCACGGTCCTGGACGCGGTGACCGGTAGTGGCGAGGGACTCGGCGCCGCGCTGGCGGCGTACGACGACGCGCTCGTCGTCCCCGTGCGCGTGGCCTGGCTGCCCACCGTGGAGCGTCGGCCCGGCACCTCGCGGCTCTCCGAGCTCGCCCTGCTCGCGACCCCGAAGCGGCCGGCCACCTGGCTGTCACGCCGACTCACGGCGCTCTCCCCCAACCGGCGACGGGTGATCGACGGCGAGCCGGCTCTTCTCTCCGAGCTGCGCAAGCGCTTCACCGATACCTCTGGGGACGCCACCGACCCGGACTCGTTCGGTGCCTACGTCCGCCGGTCGGCGGTCGTCACCCTCGAGCGGGAGGAGCGCGCGGAGATCGGCAACCGCTACAAGGTGCCGCACGCCGTCAGCGAGGAGATCCTGGCGCGCAAGGAGTTCCGCGAGGAGATCGCGGGGGTGGCCGCCGAGATGGGCCTGACGGCCGACGAGGGGCTGGAGAAGGCCGAGGAATGCCTCGACGAGCTGGTCGCGGTCCAGAGCCGCGCGGCGGTCGACATGTTCTACGCGATGATGGAGCCGCTGCACTCCTCCACCTGGCGGGTGCTGGCCGACGAGTCCGGCCTGGCCCGGCTGCGCGAGCTCAACAAGCGCTACGCCCTGGTCTTCCTCCCGGCTCACCGGTCCTACGCCGACACCCTCGTGCTGGGCGATGTGCTCGCCCGCAACGACTTCCCGCGCAACCACGTGATGGGTGGCGCCAACCTCCGCATCTGGCCGATCAGCGACCTCGCGCGTCGTGCGGGCATCGTCTTCATCCGGCGCAGCTTCGGCGACGACGAGATCTACAAGTCCGTGGTGCAGGAGTACTTCGCGTTCCTGCTGTCCAAGCGGTTCAACCTGGAGTGGTACTTCGAGGGCGGCCGCTCGCGCACGGGCAAGATCCGCTCGCCGCGCTACGGCCTGCTCCGGTACGTCGCGCAGGCCGTGCAGAGCGGTCGCGTCGAGGACGTCTACCTGGTGCCGACGTCGATCACCTACGACCGCCTCTTCGAGGTCTCGAAGATGGCCGCCGAGCAGGCCGGCGCCAAGAAGCAGGCGGAGGGCCTGAAGTGGCTGGCCGAGTACGCCCGCTCCCAGCGGCGCACGCACGGCGGGTCGGCCCACGTCCGGTTCGGAGAGCCGATCGCGATGCGTTCGTGGCTGCCCGGGGCCGACGCGTCCGACGAAGACAACCGGGCCGCACTGCACAAGATCGCCTTCGAGGTCGCGGTCGGGATCAACCACACCTCGCCGCTGACGGCCAACGGTCTGCTCGCACTGACGCTGCTCGGCGTCCGCGACCAGTCGCTCACGCTCACCCAGATCCGGCAGATCCTGCGGCCGGTGCTCGCCTACATCGAGGCGCGCGCGCTGCCGTCGACGGGGCTCGAGCTGCTGTCCGACGACGAGGGCCTGACCAGCGTGCTCGGCGACCTGGTGCGGGCGAAGGTCGTGACCGTCTTCGACAAGGGCGAGGAGCCGATCTACGCCATCGAGCGGGGCCAGCACCTGGTCGCCGCCTTCTACCGCAACAACGCCATCCACTGGTTCGTGAACCGCGCGATCCTGGAGCTGTCCCTGTTGTGGACCTCCCAGCAGGAGCGTCCGAGAACCCTGAGCTCACCGGCTGGACCGAGGCCAAGCGGATCCGGGACCTGCTGAAGTTCGAGTTCTTCTTCCCCGACCGCGACACCTTCGAGACCGAGCTCCGCGACGAGCTCTCCCTGCTCTCCCCCGGGGCCACCGACCCCCTGGAGGCGCTGCGCGGCTCGGGGGTGCTGATGGCTCACCGCGTGCTGCGGTCGTTCCTGGACGCCCAGCTCGTCGTCGCCGACCGGCTCACGCACCTCGACCCCACGGCGCCGGTCGACAAGACGGCCCTGCTCGACGACTGCGACCGCGTCGGCCAGCAGATGCTCCTCCAGCGCCGGCTGCACTCCCCCGAGTCGGTGTCCCGGGAGCTCTTCGCCTCGGCGCTCGACCTCAAGGACAACTTCGGGCTGCTCGCCGCCCGCGACAGCGAGTCGCCCGAGGACCTGCAGCGCCGTCGTACCCATCATCTGGAGTTCGTCACCAGCCTGATCGAGCGGGCCTCGGTCATCGAGTCCCTCGACGCGGCCAACCGAGCGGAGGTCACTGGTGTTGTTGTCTGACCGGTTGGAGCAGGTGTACGCCGGGCCGGAGGGGCCGGACGTCGCGGCGTTCTTCGACTTCGACGGAACGCTGATCCACGGCTTCTCGGCCGTCGACTTCTACCTCGACCGCATCCGCAGCGGGAAGGTCGGGCCGCTGGAGGCGATCCGCACGACCGCGATGGCCGTGCGCGGGATCGAGACCGAGGAGGACTTCGACAAGCTGATCGCCATCGGGCTGAGCGGCCTCGACGGCCACCACACCGATGACGTGACGGCCGTCGGCGAGCGGGTGTTCGCCAAGAAGCTCGCGGCCCGCGTCTACCCCGAGGCGTGGCAGCTGGTGCAGGCCCACCACCGGATGGGCCACACCGTGGTGCTGGCGTCGTCGGCGACACGGTTCCAGCTCGAGGCCGCGGCTCGGACGCTGGGCATCGACCACGTGCTGAGCACCGCCCTCGAAGCCGGCGAGGACGGCATCCTCACCGGCCGCGCGGACGGTCCCACCCTGTGGCGCGCCGGCAAGGCGCGGGCCGTCCGGGACTTCGCCGACCTCCACGGCGTGGACCTCGAGGCGTCGTACGCCTACTCCAACGGCAACGAGGACATCGACTTCCTCAGCCAGGTGGGCTTCCCGGCCGCGACCACGCCGGAGGACCGCCTGCGCGAGCACGCGACCTCGGAAGGTGGCCGGTGCTGGACTTCCGCTCGCGCGGGCTCCCCAGCGTGGCGACGATCGCGCGGTCGGCGGCGGCCATGGGCGGGATCCTGACCGGCATCGGCACGGGTGCGGCGTTCGGGCTGCTCAACGGCAGCCGCCGCACGGCCATCTCCTCGATCATGGCGCTGTCCTCGGAGTACTCCCTGGCGCTCGCCGGCGTGAAGGTCGACACCATCGGCGAGCAGCACGTGTGGGAGCAGCGGCCCGCGGTGTTCGTGTTCAACCACCAGAGCCAGCTCGACGTGTTCGTCATCTGCCACCTGCTGCGCCGCGACTTCACCGGCGTGGCGAAGCAGGAGCTGACCAAGGACCCGATCTTCGGGCCGCTGTTCCGGTTCGCGGGGGTGGCCTTCGTGGACCGCAAGAGCGGGGGCAACCCGCGCGACGCCCTCGCGCCGGCCGTCGCCAAGCTGCAGGTCGGCATCTCCGTGGTCATCGCGCCGGAGGGTACGCGTTCGCTCACCCCGACCCTCGGCGAGTTCAAGACCGGCGCCTTCCACCTCGCCCGCGAGGCCGGCGTCCCCGTCGTGCCCGATGGTGATCCGGAACGCCGGCGAGCTGATGTGGCGCGACTCCCTGACCATCAAGCCCGGCACCGTCCAGGTCGCCGTCCTGCCGCCCATCGACGTCTTGGCCTGGCCGGCCGACCAGGTCCGCAACAAGACCCGCGAGGTCCAGGCGCTCTTCGAGGACACCCTCGCGCACTGGCCGGGCGAGCCCCGCCCGGCCCCCAGGGAGCCTCGGCCGCCGGCGAGGAAGCGGGCCGCCGCGAAGAAGGCGCCGGCGAAGAGGCCGTCGCCAAGAAGACGGTCACCAGAAAGGATTCGCCCCGCAAGCGATCCACCTGAGCGTGCAGTGATACCGGCCGACCGGGTATCCCGTCGCTTTGTGCCGGTTGCAACCCCCACAAAGCGACGGGAACGACGCCGAAGGTCGGTCAGGCGCGGCCGGTGTACCAGGGGCTCGAGAGGTCGAGGTACCTCCTCGACGGTCATCTCGCCCATCGCTGATTGTCGGGCCAGACGTCGGCGGGCATCTCCTGCTGCTCGCCCTGGCGGGCGGCGGCCTCGGAGGTGAAGTAGATGGTCTGGGTGAAGTCGCCGTCGGCGGCGATCGCCACCGTGCCGCCGATGATCTCGGGGCGCATGTCGCGCAGGCCGTCCATCGGTCCCCTGCATGAAGGCGCGGCAGCTTGGGTGCGTCGCGGAGGTCCGGCCGTGCATGACCTGGACGAAGCCGGCGTCATCCGAGCCACCGTCCAGCATGGTGAACGCGTCGTCGTAGTCGCGGAAGGTGACCTCACCGTCGTAGCAGGTGGCGGTCTCGGCCCACCAGGCGTCCTGCTCGGGGCGAGCGGAGCTGGCGTCGGCGCTGGCCCGGCTTTTCGAAGCGGACGATCGCCACCGACGTACCGTCCCCAGTCACGCCGGACGTCGAGCCCCAGCCACCCGTCGGCGCCGGCGCCGAGGGTGCCGCTCCCAGCCTCGAGGACCCGCTCCCTGAGCCGGTCGGCATCCTTTCACGTGTCCCTGGATGACCTGGATGAACATCGCTGCCTCCTCTCCCGAGCGGCCACTCCGCCGTGGAGCGGTCAGCGAACGACGCTACGCCGGTGAGGCGGCGTGGGACAGACCCAGGAATT
>CAWAIW010000047.1:0-41731 GCA_963782035.1 uncultured Actinomycetota bacterium | reverse complement strand
TTCACCCTGCTGGTGGTCACCGAACCGGAAACCTCTCTGCGTTCGATGCTGATCAGCGCGATGCCCTGGCGTTGTTCTTCCAGGAGGCCAACAACGACATCGTGCTGCTGTGGGGGTTCTTCTTCGCGCTGTCGCTCGTGCTGACCGGCTGGCTCGTCCACCGCTCGGGCTTCTTGCCACAGATGCCCGGAATCCTGCTCGCCCTGGCAGGAATCGGCTACTTCGTCCAGAGCTTCGGGACCTTCCTCGTCCCCGACCTGACCGACACCTTGGCTCTGATTGTGCTGGTGCTCGCCATCCCCGGCGAACTGGTGTTCGCGCTCTGGCTGCTGATCAAGGGCATCGATGAGGACAAGTGGTCCGCGGCGGCCCTCCGTGCAGAGCGGACAAGGCTCTGAGAACAAGGACGATGACCGAAAGATGGCCCGATGAACCCCGTCCTCGAGGCCTCACGCCGCACCCACTTCTTTGCGACCGTCACCGTTAGAGCCCTGGTAAGCATCGTGGCCCACGCCCGTGCCTGCCTATTCCAGGCCTCAGTGTGAGCCCGAAATTGGTCATCAGATGCGCACGTTGAAGGCCGTCCGCCGGATCCTCGGCAAAGGCATCATTGTCGCCGGCATCGTCGGACTCGTGGTCGTGGGGCTGGTGGCCCAGGTAGGCGTCTACCTGTTCGGATTCACCGCACCCGCTCCCGGCGCGGCGAAGTCGGCGTACTCCGGGCTCAGCTTCGCCGCCGGCGGTGAGCACCTCGTCGGCGTCCGTCGCATCGGACCCGACGACGCTCCGTTGGACATGACCTTGTGGTACCCCGCCGCGGGGCCGGTCACAGGGGAGCCCCCGATGACCTACTCCTACGCGCTGGCCGTGCTTGGTCCGAACTCGTCCACGGCGCTGGCCACCTACGAGGGCACCGCGCGGTTCGCTGTCGCCCCTGACCTCGCGGATGGCCCGTACCCGCTGGTCCTGCTGTCGTCCGGGTTCGCGATCACGTCCGGCAGCTACGCCTGGCTGGCCGAGCACCTCGCCTCCCATGGCATGGTCGTCGTCGCACCGCAGCATCAGGAGACCCTCAACCCCGGGACCCTGTGGCGTGCCGCGATCGACCGGCCCGACATCATCGCCCGAACCCGGACCTACATCGACGCCGCGACTCAACCGGGCGGCGACCTGACCGGGCTGGTAGACGCCTCGACCGTGGCCTGCTCGGCCACTCCTACGGCGGCTACACCGCGCTCGCCTCCGGCGGCGCCCGGCTGGACGCCGACGCCTTCAACGCCAGCTGCGCTTCCGCCCGCGAGGACGACGACCCGATCGTCTTCCTTTGCGACGCGCTGGAACCGCGCTTCGACGATGTCGTCGACGCCGCCGCGCGCTCGGCCGCCAACGCGAAGCCGGTCGATGCTGTGGTGTCGCTGGCTGGCGACGCCGCCATGTTCGGCGAACCAGGACTCGCGTCCCTCACTGCACCCTTGCTGGTTATCGGAGGAACCGCCGACCGCGACTCGCCGTATGACTGGAGTACGCGGCTCGCCTATGAGGGGGCCGCCAGCGACCGTAGGGTCGAGGTCGCCCTCGACGGCGCAGAGCACTTCGTGTTCTCGGGTCGCTGCGACAGCGTGCGCCGGATCATGGCCCTGGTTCCGATGGGCTTCTGCAACGACCCGGCCTGGGACCGCACGCAGGCCCGGGCCGTGATCAAGCACTACGTCACGGCGTTCTTGCTCGCCGAGCTCGCCGACGAGCCGGACGCGGATGCTGCGCTACTGCCAGGCGGCGCCGACTTGCCTCGGGTGAACACCCGGACAGTCGGTTACTGAAGGACCGGTTCCCTTTCCTTCCGGCGTCGAGGCTGCGGCACCTGCGCACAGGCTCGCCACGCCGGCGGGCACCGCCGTCGGCGGGTTCATCCGCCCTCGGCGGCGGTGCGGGAGCGTTCGGCCTCTGATCGTCGGGTGACGAAGTCGACGAGGTCCCGAGCAACCCGATCGGGGCGTTCCCAGAGCACCAAGTGCCCGGTCTCGTCGTAGACGAGGTGCCGGCTGCCCTGAATGGAAGCGGCGAGCTTCCTGGTGTCAGCCGGGTCGAGCAGGTCGTCCTCGGCGCCGCTGAGAACCAGCGTCGGCACTCGGATGGTCCCGATTGCGGTTGGGGCGGTGGCCTCGACGAGGCCGCGGTAGCCGGCCACCCACACGTGGCGAGGGATCGTCAGAGCGGCAGCTTCTTGGACGGCCATGAAGTCGCGCGGGATCGACGGGGGCACGGCCAAGCTTCGGTTGAGAGCCTTGACGTCCTCGGCGGTCACTGGATCGTGGAACCCCTCGAGGATCTCGCCGAAGGGGTCGAGCCCGGCAAGGCTGAGAGGCGCTCCGATCAGCACCAGACCGAGGAGACGTTCCGGATGGTCCACGGCTAGCTGCTGAGCCACGTAGCCACCGCTGGAGGTGCCCACGATCCAGGCGGCCGGGATGTCGAGTGCGTCCAGTAGACCCTCCACGTCGGCAGCAGCAGCCTCTGGCCGGTAGCCCACGGCGGGCTTGTCGCTCTCCCCGACCCCACGCTGATCGGGCGCAATCACGTGCAGGTCAGCGGGAAGCAGCGCCGCGAGCCGGTCAAAGGACCGATGGGTCTCACCCCACGCATGCAACAACACCACCGGCGTTCCTTCGCCCTGCTCGAGTAGGGCTATGCGAACGTCGTCGGCGAGCACAACATGCCTCATCGACTCACGGTAACGGGCGGCACCGGATCCGGCCCCGGGTCACAGGTGCATCCATCCGCCGTGGTCCGCACATGCTCACCCCACCCCACGCAATGGAGTCGACACCGTAACTCCCTGGTCCGGGAGCTCGCCCATGGCAGGGAAGTTGGGGTGGCGCCCCGATGGGCAAGTGATCGCGCGGGCTCAAGAATCGAACGTGTCAGGGCCTCACGCGAACGTTGACAAGCCCATGAAGCCCTGACGGGACGAATGCGGCGTGGGCAACGCGAGCCGGTAGGCGCCGGGCAGGGCTGGCCGAACCAACGACTGCGACAACGAGCCGGGCGGGGTGGATGCAGCCAAGGAAGGACGCAGTACATGGTCAGCACGGAAGGAGCGCAGGCCGGGATGGGGCGCCGCCGCCCTTCCCATGACGCGGCAGCGCCCGCGCGCACCATGAGTCGGATGTGGTCGTCCCGACTGATCGGCGTCTTGTTCCTGGTCGGCTTCCTGACCTACGGAATCGGCAGCATCCTGGTCACCTCGGTCGTCGAAGGCCCAGATTTCCTGGCCGGTGTCGAGGCAGAGCGGACGACGCTGGCGTTCGGAGCCTTCCTGATGGTCGCGACCACGGCGGTCGACATCGGCAAGGCTGTCTTCTTCTACCCGGTGCTCGCGCCGCATGGGATACGCACTGCGGTGGCCTACCTGGCCACGATGGTCTTCGAGATGGCGATGATGACGGTCGGCGTGCTGGCTCTGCTCATGATTCTCCCGTTGGCCGACCGGGTGGCGGCTGGGGAACAGAGCGCTGAGTCAGCCCAGGCCCTCGCCTCGCTTGCGGTCGACGCGAACGAGACGGCATATCAAATCGGCCAGCTCTCGTTGCCTTCGGCTGCCTCTTCCTGTGCGCTCTGCTCTTGCGCAGTCGACTCATCCCCGGCTGGCTGGCCGTAACTGGCCTGATCGGCTACGCCGCGCACATGGCCGGGGCCGGCGCCGAGATTCTCGGACTGCCGATCAGCCTCTGGCTTCTCATCCCCGGCGCGCTCTTCGAGATCACCCTGGCTCTGTGGCTGATCGTGAGGGGTTTCACCAGGGCAGCCTACGGAAGCCGGCCCCAAGCAATCCCCACCCCTACAGTCGGGCGGCTGCTGGCTACTGAGCCTTCGGGCGTCCACTCGACGCCCTGACCGATCATTCATTTCCTCGGAGACAAGGTGGTTCTGATGCGAGCAGTCATCCAGCAGCAGTACGGCGGCAGCGAGCAGCTCTCCCTCGCCGACATCCCGGCTCCGGTTGCAGGCCCCGACGACGTGATTCTCCGAACCCGGGCTGCCGGGGTCGACCGCGGCACCTGGCACCTGATGACCGGACAGCCATACGCCGTCCGCCTCATGTTCGGCCTGCGCCGTCCCAGGCATCCGGTGCCGGGTCGTGACGTGTCTGGCGTCGTGTCCGAGATCGGCGAGGAAGTCACCAGCGTCTCGGTCGGCGACGAGGTCATGGGCACCGCGGACGGGTCGTTTGCCGAGCTGACGCTGGTCCCTCAGAGCCGGGTTGCTCCCAAGCCGGATCGACTCTCCTTCGCGGAGTCCGCCGCGCTCCCTGTCTCCGGACTCACCGCGCTGCAAGCGGTTCGGGACGCCGGACGCGTCAAGCCCGATGACCAGGTGCTGGTGATCGGCGCATCGGGTGGCGTCGGGTCCTACGCCGTCCAGATCGCCACGGCCTACGGCGCCGAGGTCACCGGCGTGGCAAGCGGAGCCAAGGCCGACCTCGTGCGCTCCCTGGGCGCCAAAAGAGTCATCGACTACACCCGCGAGGACCTCGCCGACGGCACCCGCTACGACGTGATCCTCGACATCGCCGGCCGTCGCCCCCTTCGACAGCTACGCCGACTACTGACCGAGCGCGGCACCCTGGTCATCCTCGGCGGCGAGGGAGGAGACCGCTGGCTGGGAGGTGTCCACCGCCAGCTGGCGGCGATCGTCCTGTCGCCGTTCGTGCGGCAGCGGCTCACCTCGATGATCAGCAAGGAGAGCGCGGAAGACCTTGCCGAGCTGACCCGGCTGGTCGAGCAGGACCAGATCCAACCGATGCTGGAGCGCACCTTCGAACTGCAGGAGGCAGCCATGGCGATCGACCACGTGGCGGCCGGCCATGCCCGCGGCAAGGTCGCGATCACCATCTGAGGCACCCCACTGACCACCACACCCGACGGGAGCGAACAGGTGACTGCCACCACGACCAGCCCACGCGCGGCCGCAGGATGGGCGGCCGGGGGATATCTCGCCGTCTTCGTCCTGGCGATCTTCGCCAACTTCCTGGCGCTGGCGCCCGTCCTGCAGCCCGGCGACCCCGCGGGCACCGCAGCGGCGCTGCGTGACTCCGAGACCTCGTTCCGTCTCGGGGCGGTGGGCTTCCTCGGCATCTTCGTCATCGATGTGATCATCGCCTGGGCGCTATGGGTGCTCTTCCGCCCGGTCCACCGCGACCTGTCCTTGCTGGCGGCGTGGCTGCGTCTGACCTACACCGTGGTGCTCGGCGCCGCACTCGGCTTCCTCTACGCCGCCCTGTGGCTGAGCGCCACACCCGATGCCCTCGGCGACGGGCACGACTACGCGATCCTGCTGGCGCTGCAGACCTTCGACTTCACCTGGGTCGCCGGACTCGCCGCGTTCGGCGCGCACCTCGTACTCCTAGGGGTGCTGCTTCTCAAGGCCCGCGGCCTGCGCTGGATCGCCTGGTTCCTGCTCGCCGCCGGCGCAGCCTATGTCGTGGACACGGTCGCCCACCTGGCCCTGGCCGACTATGAGGCCTCGGCGAACCTCTTCCTCGCCATCGTCGCGGTCCCCTCGATCATCGGCGAGATGAGCTTCGCGGTCTGGCTGCTGCTGGTGGCCACCGGCCGTCGCACGCCCCCTACGGTCAGCGCAGGGGAGCAAACAGCGACCTCGGCGCCGCTCGCACCGACCTAGTTGCGCTGAGACCGCGCGCCTCGATCGGGGCGCGTCGAACAAGTGCTACCCAGCGGACCTACCGAGGAGTGTGGCTGTGCGGCTGTTCCTCGCTGTCCTGGCGATCGGCGCCGCCTCTTCGGTGTCATCGATCCCGGAGGGATCGATCGAGGACTTCGTCGGCCATGAGCTGCCGGCGTCCGGCGCTCCAGGCCTTGCCTATGCCGTGGTCACCGACGGGGAGATCACGACGGTCCAGGGGCACGGCGTGGTCGAGAAGGGCGGAGACGCCGAGGTTACGGGCGACACCCCGTTCGTGACCGGGTCGGTCTCCAAGGGCTTCACCGCGCTCGCCGTGATGCAGTTCGTCGAGGCCGGCGAGGTCGATCTCGACACCGGGATCTCGCACTACCTCGACGACTTCTCGCTCCAACCCGCCGGCACAGTCACGGTCCGCCAGCTGCTCAGCCACACCAGCGGCTACTCCACCCGGCAGGGCAACTCCTCGCACGCCGACGTCTCCGGCAGGGAGGACGAGCTGGCTCGTCGGGTCGACGGGCTCGCGACGGAGGCCCCGGCGCACGGACCCGGCGAGCGGTGGGAGTACTCCAACGCCAACTACCTCATCCTCGGCCGTCTGGTGGAGGTGGTGGGCGGGCGGTCCTACCAGGAATACGTCACCGACCACATCCTCAAGCCGATCGGCATGGAACACAGCTTCGTGGCCGACGGCGAGCCCCACGACACGATGGCGACCGGACACACCCCGTGGTTCGGCACCAAACGGTCGATCCGCGACAGCCCTCCCGGACGAGGCATGGCTCCCGCCGGCGGGATCGTCGCTAGCGCAGGGGATCTGGCGCTCTATCTGCAGATGATGATGAACGGCCAGGACGACGTGGTCACCGCGGCGGACAAGGCGCAGATGCTCAGACCGGCCAATGCAGAGTCGCCGCACTACGGCTTCGGCTGGTTCCTTGACCCGGAGACGGCGACGGTCTGGCACGACGGGTCGACCCCCGGCTTCGAGACCCTCGCGACCATGGCGCCCGAGCAGAGGAACGGCGTCGTGGTCCTCGTCAACGCCGGGAGTGGGATGGGTTTCGGGGAGACGGTCGAGCTCCGTAACGGCATCACCGCCAGAGCCCTGGGTCTGGACTACGGCGGCGAGGGCTCTCCCTGGCCTCGGCAGGTGCTCTTCCTCGGCACGGTGCTGCTGCCGATCGTCTACCTGCTCAGCATCGTCTGGGCCTGGCGTCATCGCAGACAGATCCGCGCCAAGTCGGGCGTCTCAGGGCGGTTCAGCCTGTGGTTCCCCCTGCTCACGACAACCGTGGCGGCGTGGGTCATGCTCGGTGTGGTGCCGAGGCTGTTCGGTGCGCCACTCAGCACGATCCGCCTGTTCCAACCAGACTTCGGGCTGGCGCTGATCGCGTCGGGGGTGGGCGGCGTGCTCTGGGCGGTGTTCAGGCTCGCGGTGGCCTATTCCGGACGGTTCGACTCCACCTAGGTGGGCAGTCGTTGGACTACGTGCGGCCGACCGTGGCGACCAACCGGTTGAGTGGACACCCGGCTCCCTCGGCGCCCGCCATGCGGCGAATGAGCGGAAAGCCCTGCCGAGAGGGCCGAGACGGGCCGATTCGTGGGCGTAGGCGGTTCGGAATGTCGCTCCGCGGGCCAGCGTCAGGCTGGGCCCAAGGGCGCCCCGGCACCTCCGGAGTCCCCCGGTCCAACTCTGGGTTCGAGCTCTACTCCTACTCAATGTCGTAGTAGAGCTCGGACTGGCCCCGCGTAAGCCGTCGTTGTCGACGGTTGTCGAGAAGTGCCTCTGACCTGCGGAAACATCATTGTTCGTCTACGGTTGTAGAACCATCGTTTTGGATCAGATTGCGGACTTTCTGCGGACCGACGCCTAGGCATGTGCGGCTGTCGGTCGGAGGACGGTGCTGCTTGAATGAGCCGCGGGTGACCGTCCCTCCACGCACGTCGGCCGCGTCAGCGTGGCATGCCGGATGGCCGCCAGCAGCCAACCGGAGTCATGCCGGGTCGACCTTCAGTATCAGACGATGATGAACACGAGCACGATGGCAAGGACGAGCTGGGTCAGGTCGGCCGATGCCGGAGACCAGGTAGCCGTCCCAGCTGCCCGCCCGGAGATGAGGATCAGCAGAAGCAGCGTCGCCGCTCACGGCTGGTCGACTCAGTGTGGGCTGCGGGGCGGCAAGCACCCTGCTAGACGGAGCCCCGACTAGTGCGGTCAGAATTTGAGCGGTCCGAGGCAGACAACGATGGGCGTGACGACGTAGTGCCAGCAACTTACCCTCATCGAGGGTCTAAACTACATAATCAACCCGTCGCATTATCTAGTTTAGACCGTCTGTGAGGGCTTCTGGTGCACTCCTTCGTCGACCTTGATCGAGTCCTTGGCGCCGTGCCAGCGCCCTTGGTGATGACATTGCGCGACATCGACCGCGGCCAAGGCAGCGAGGGTCTGTACCTCAATCAGGTGCCTGACCTGCTCACCGAGCTGGCGAACCGGGCGCGGGTCGCCAGCATCACGGCGTCATCTGCCCTCGAGGGCGTCGTTGTTAAGAACCGCAGCCGTGCGGCCGCCATCATCGCCAACAAGCCCATCGAGTTGCGAACCCGCAGCGAACAAGAACTCGCCGGGTACCGTGCTGCTCTCGACTACCTGTTCGCCGAGGAATGGCGTCCCTTGAACGTCGGCCTGCTTCTTCATCTGCACCGGCTGCTGTTCGCGGAGACCAAGGCCACCGGTGGGACCTTCAAGGAGAGCGACAACCTCGTCGTCGACCGGTCTCCCGACGGAATCCAGACCGTCCGATTCAAGCCTGTCCCTGCAGCTCGCACCGAGTACTACACCGCTGACCTCATCGACCGCTATGCCGATGCCGTCAAGGCAAACCAACACCACCCGGTGCTACTCGTCGGGCTATTCGTCCTCGATGTGCTGATCATCCACCCGTTCGACGACGGCAACGGTCGGGTGGCACGCGCGCTCACGAACGCACTTCTTGCGGAGGCGGGCTATGGGGTCGGTCGTTATGTGTCCCTCGAACAACTCATCGCCGAATCTGCCGACGACTACTACCAGGCGTTGCTCGACTCAACTCACGACTGGAACGACCACGCCAACGACCCGTGGCCCTGGCTGCAGTACTTCAGCCGGCTTCTTGCTCGCGGTTACGCCCGGTTCTCTGAGGGCGTCGCTGCGGACAGGTCCGGAGGTACCAAAGCCGAACGTGTCCGTGAGCACGTCTTGAGGCACGGCGCGCCGGTCTTTGCGATCTCCGATATCAGAGCCGCGCTACCCGGAATCAGCGATCCGACCATCCGACTCGTCCTCAATGAACTCAAGGACGAAGGACTCCTCAAGCCGCAGGGCACAGGACGCTCGGCCGTGTGGCTGCGTATCGCCTCGTAAGCCACCCGATGAACGTCTTCTGTGGACCGTGGCCCGGCGACCGGGGCCACGCTCAACGCGTATGGGCACGATCCGGCGGCCGCTCTGCGGTATGAGCGGACGTCTCGCGCAACCCGTCGCTTGAGCGCCTCGAGCGCCTGCCAGCCATGCAACCGCGACGACCGCCGCCGCGATGACAACCGAGAACAACGGCCGCCAACCGAGTCGGCCCGTCTCTGCCGAAACAGAAACGGGCCGACTTGCGGACTTTTGCGGACTACGGCGACGCAGGCCAGACAAAAGCCCAGGTCAGAGGCCTAGAGGGGCTAGATGTCGTAGTAGAGCTCGAACTCGTGCGGGTGCGGGCGCAGCGCGATCGGCTGGATCTCGTTGACGCGCTTGTAGTCGATCCAGGTCTCGATGAGGTCGGAGGTGAAGACGCCGCCCTCGAGCAGGTAGTCGTGGTCGGCCTCGAGCGTGTCCATCACGGCGTTCAGCGAGGCGGGCACGGTCGGGATGTCGGCGTGCTCGTCCGGCGGGAGCTCGTAGAGGTCCTTGTCGACGGGCTCGTGGGGCTCGATCTTGTTCTTGATGCCGTCGATGCCGGCCAGCAACATCGCGGAGAACGCGAGGTAGGGGTTGGCCGACGGGTCGGGGCAGCGGAACTCGATGCGCTTGGCCTTCGGGTTCGAGCCGGTGATCGGGATGCGCACGCAGGCCGACCGGTTGCGCTGGCTGTAGACCAGGTTGACCGGAGCCTCGAAGCCCGGGACCAGGCGGTGGTAGGAGTTCACCGTCGGGTTGGTGAACGCCAGCAGCGACGGGGCGTGGGCCAGGATGCCGCCGATGTAGTAGCGGGCCATGTCCGAGAGGCCGGCGTACCCGGTCTCGTCGTAGAACAGCGGCTCGTCGCCGTTCCAGATCGACTGGTGGCAGTGCATGCCCGAGCCGTTGTCGCCGAAGATCGGCTTCGGCATGAAGGTCGCGGTCTTGTTGTTGCGCCACGCGACGTTCTTCACCATGTACTTGAACTTCATCACGTCGTCGGCGGCCTTGAGCAGCTCGTCGAAGCGGTAGTTGATCTCGGCCTGGCCGGCGGTACCGACCTCGTGGTGGGCCCGCTCGACGATGAGTCCCGAGGCTTCGAGCTCCTTGACCATCTCGTCGCGCAGCTCGCCGAAGTGGTCGTACGGCGCCACGGGGAAGTAGCCGCCCTTGTACCGGACCTTGTAGCCGCGGTTGTTGTCCTCCGAGCCGCTGTTCCAGGCGCCGGCCTCGGAGTCGATGTGGTAGTAGCCGGCGTTGACCTTGGTCTCGAACCGGACCGAGTCGAAGACGTAGAACTCGGCCTCCGGCGCGAAGTACGCCTTGTCGCCGATGCCGGTCGAGGAGAGATACGCCTGGGCCTTGCGAGCGATGTTGCGCGGGTCCCGCGAGTAGGCCTCGCCGGTGAGCGGGTCGTGGATGAAGAAGTTCACGACCAGTGTCTTCGCGGTCCGGAACGGGTCGATGTAGGCCGTTGTCGGGTCCGGGAAGAGCGACATGTCGGACTCGTGGATGGCCTGGAAGCCGCGGATCGAGGAGCCGTCGAAGTTCAGGCCGTCGTCGAAGACGTCCTGGCCGAACGACGAGACCGGCACGGTGAAGTGCTGCATGATCCCGGGCAGGTCGCAGAACCGGACATCGATCATCTCGATGCCTTCGTCCTTGACGTACTTCAGCAGCTCGTCGCTGTTCGCGAACATCTGTCCTCCTTGGCCGCCAGGGGTAGGGGCGACCGGCCGGTAACTGGGTCGGGGCGGGATGGCTGACTGCAACGTAGGAAGAGGCAGTTTCCCGTCAGTGTCCCTCGTGTTTCACCCATGTAACAGATCTCGGAGCCCTCTGCCTACGCTGACGGGATGGCTGAGGAGTTCGGGTGTCCGTACGGCGTCCTGGCCACGCCGGATCCTCGCGCTGTTCGTCGACTGGGCGGCCTCCACCCTCGTGGTGATCGCCGTCATGGGGCTTGCCGGCTGGAGCGAGAGCCGCGTGTCGGGCTGGTGGACACTGCTGGTGTTCGTGCTCGAGTCGACGGTGTTCACCGCCCTGGTCGGCGGTTCCTTCGGCAAGCTCGCCACCGGTCTCCGGGTCGCCAGGCTCGACGGGAGCGGCCGTCCCCTCGACCTGCTCCGGTCGCTGCTGCGGGCGGTGCTGATCTGCCTGGTGGTGCCGCCGGTGATCTACAAGCCGGACGGCCGGGGGCTCCACGACCTGGCGGTGGGCACGGCGACCGTTCCGGTGAGCAGGGCCGTTCGGGGTTCGGGGTCAGGCTCCTCGGGTTAGGCTTCCCGCGTCCTGTCGACGACCACGGGGGTCACCCAGATGCGCACCTCTCGTCCCACCATCCAGCGCCTGACCGGCGGCCTCGCGGCCCTGGCCCTGGGTGTCACCCTCACCGCCTGCGGCGGCTCGGAGGACTCCGAGAGCGCCCAGGACCCGGCAGGCAGCGACACCACGGCCGCCTCCAGCACCACCACGGAGCCGTCGGAGTCCGCCTCCAGCGACGCTCCCGCCGACATCGACGAGGGCGGGGAGATCGCCCCCGACCAGTTCGCCCAGATGATCAAGGACGGCATCGCCAAGACGACGACCGCCCACGTCGTGTTCTCGACGGGCGCCGACGGCGCGGGTGGGTTCACCGGCGACGGGGACGTCGACTACACCGCCAAGCCGCCGAACATGCAGATGACCATGAACATCTCCGGCCAGAAGATGCAGATGGTGATGGTCGACGGCGTCATGTACATCGAGTCGCCCCAGGCGCCCGGCAAGTTCATGAAGTACGACCTCACCGACCCGACCAACCCGCTGGGCTCACAGTTCGTCGACCAGCTCGACCCTGCCAAGTCGATGGCGCAGTTCGCCGACGCGCTGTCCTCGGTGCAGTCCCTCGGCGACGAGGACGTCGACGGGGACACGCTCGCGCACTACCTGATGACGATCGACACCTCGAAGCTGAGCTCGGCGACTCAGGCAGCCGGCCTGCCGCAGGAGCTCAAGGCCGACGTCTGGCTCGACGACGAGGGCCGGATGGCGAAGAGCTCGATCGAGCTCGGTCAGGGCGCGACGTACGAGACCACGCTCAGCAACTTCGGCGAGCCCGTCGAGATCAAGGCGCCGCCGGCCGACCAGGTGATGACCGCACCGGGCACCTGACGCGATCTGCCCATCCTCCTGGGGTGGGATGGGTAGCCAGCCCGACGCGATGAGGCCGTGCCCCGACGACAGTCGGGGCATGAGCAATGTCCCGATCCTCGCCGGCGTGGTGTCCACGCTGATCTTCGCGGCCAGCACCCTGCCGATGCTGGTCACGGCGTACCGCACCCGTGACCTGTCTTCGTACAGCCTCGGCAACATCGGCCTGGCAAACGTCGGCAACGCTGTGCACTCCGTCCACGTCTTCAGCCTGCCGCCCGGGCCGCTGTGGGTGCTGCCCGCCTACTGCCTGACGAGCACGGCTCTCATGCTCGTCTGGTTCGTCAGGTACGGCGACCTGCGTGGTTTCACCCATGCCGACCTCGAAGCAGATGCGAAGATCGCCCGACGCGGCACACCCGCCTCCGTTCCTAGCGTGGCGTCATGACCACCCAACACATCGAGACACTCATCATCGGCGCCGGCCAGGCCGGCCTCTCCACCGGCTACCACCTCCAGCGGCTCGGCCGGCCGTTCCTCGTCGTCGACGGCCACGAGCGCCTCGGCGACAACTGGCGACACCAGTGGGACACCCTCAAGCTCTACAGCCCCGCGAAGTACGACGGCCTCCCCGGCTTCCCGTTCCCCGCGCC
This sequence comes from uncultured Actinomycetota bacterium, assembly GCA_963782035.1. Lineage (GTDB taxonomy): Bacteria > Actinomycetota > Actinomycetes > Propionibacteriales > Nocardioidaceae > Nocardioides. Next base: position 28,816 of record CAWAIW010000047.1, on the reverse strand, counting down.
GCCCTGGTCCTTCCCCGGCAAGGAGCAGGTCGCGGACTACCTCGAGAGCTATGCGCTGCGGGCCGACCTGCCGGTCCGGATGAGCACGCGGGTCCATCGCCTCGAGTCGAGGTCGGGCGGTGGGTTCACCGCGAGCCTGGGGGAGGACACCATCACCTGCGACAACGTCGTGGTGGCGACCGGCACCTTCGGCCGCACCCCGAACGTGCCGGACGTCGCGGCCGGGCTCGACCCGTCGATCCGTCAGCTCCACTCCAGCGAGTACCGCCGGCCCGACCAGCTCGCCCCCGGGCCGGTCCTGGTCGTTGGCGCATCCCACTCCGGCTGCGACATCGCCTACGAGGCCGCCGAGCACCGGCCGACCGTGCTGGTCGGGCCGGATCGCGGCCAGATCCCCATCCGGTGGAACTCCCGGTTGCTCCGCTACGCCTTCCCCGTCATCGCGTTCGCATGGCGGCACGTCCTGACGCGGCGTACTCCCATCGGCCGCAAGGAGATGCCGGAGGTCCGCCATCACGGCGGCCCGATGGTGCGGGTGAAGCGCGACGACCTGCGCAGCCGCGGCGTCGAGCGGGTGCTCTCCCGCGTGACCGGCGTCAGCGACGGCCGCCCCGTCCTGGACGACGGCCGCGTGGTCGACACGGGCACCGTCGTCTGGGCCACGGGGTTCCGTCAGGTCTTCGACTGGATCGACCTGCCGATCTTCATGGACGACGGCTACCCGCGCGAGTACCGCGGCGTGGTCGACTCGGTCCCCGGGCTGTTCTTCTGCGGGCTGTCCTTCCAGTACGCCTTCAGCTCGATGGTGTTCCTGGGCGTCGGCCGCGACGCCGAGTACGTCGCCGGCCGGATCGACGCGCGCACCCCGGCCGCCGCTCGCATGCCGGCCGCCGCCTGAGGGGACGAGCGCGCGGTGCCGTCGCTATCCTCCCAGGAAGGGTGGTGCGCGATGGGCGTGGTCGACGACCTGGCTCGGGCCCGAGAGGCCTACGAGCGGCATGAGTGGGTGACGGCGTACGAACGCCTGACCGACGTCGACGATGACGACCTCGCGGCCGAGGACTTCGCACGGCTCGCCGTCGCCGCGCTCCTGCTCCGCCGGGTCAACGACTGCGTGCAGGCGTGGCAGCGCGCCTACCAGGCGCACCTCGACGTCGGCGACCCTCTCGGCGCCGTGAGGAGTGGGTTCGAGCTGACGATGGTCCTGCTGCAGAACGGCGAGGCGGCGGTGGCGAGCGGGTGGCTGGGCCGCTGCCAACGGCTGCTCTCCGACGTCGCCGGCGACGTGGTCGAGCGCGGCTACGTGCTGACGATCGTGGCGCTCCAGCACGTCTTCAGCGGCCAGCACGAGGCCGCCCTGCCCATCGCGGTGGAGGTCACCGACTACGGGCGCCGCTTCGCCGAGCCCGACCTGGTCGCGATGGGTCTGAACATGCAGGGCCGGATGCTGGTGTACGCCGGGCGCGTGCCCGAAGGCCTGGCGCTGCTCGACGAGGCGATGGTCGGGATCTCCATGGGAGACGTCTCCCCGATCTTCGCCGGCGAGATCTACTGCTCGCTGGTCGAGGCCTGTCAGGAGATCTCGGACTACGCCCGGGCCGCTCAGTGGACCTCGGCGCTGACCGCGTGGGTCGACACCCAGCCCGGTCTGGTGGCGTTCACCGGCCAGTGCGCGGTGCATCGAGGCCAGATCATGCGCATCCGCGGCGCCTTCCCTGCGGCGGTCGACGAGTTCGAGCGGGCCACCGAGCGGTACGCCGTCGCCGGCACGCCCGCCCCGGCCGGCCTGGCGATGGCCGAGTGCGGTGACGTGCACCGACTCCTGGGGAACTTGCCCGCCGCCGAGGCGGCGTACGAACGGGCCATCGGCTTCGGCTACGAGGCGCAGCCCGGCCTGGCCCTGCTGTGGCTCGCGCTCGGGCGGACGACGGCCGCCCTCGGAGCCGTGCAGCGGTTGCTCGCGGAGCAGCGGGGCCCGGTCCAGCGGTCCCAGCTCCTCCCCGGGGCCGTCGAGGTCCTGCTCGCCGCCGGCGAGGTCGAGGACGCCGGCGTGGCAGCTGCGGAGCTGGCCGGGCTCGCCGAGTCCTTCGGGTGCGCGGGCCTGTCTGCAGCGGCTCGGCACGCCCAGGGCGCCGCGCTGCTCGCCTCGGGTGACGCGGGTGCGGCCGTCGTCGAGCTCCGGCGGGCCATGGTTGCCTGGCAGTCGCTGGAGGCGCCGTACGAGTCGGCACGCTCCCGCGTGCTGCTGGCCCTGGCGCTGACCGGCCTGGGAGACTCGGAGTCAGCCACCGGGGAGCTGACCGCCGCGCTGCGCGCCTTCCACGAGATCGGGGCGGCTCCCGCGGCGCGCGAGGTCGAGCGACTGCTCGCGCCGACGCACCCGGCCGGGCTCACCGCGCGGGAGGTCGAGGTGCTGCGCCTGGTCGCGCGCGGCTCGAGCAACCCGGAGATCGCGGCCACGCTCGTGCTCAGCGAGAAGACCGTCGCCCGGCACCTCTCGAACATCTTCGCCAAGCTCGATGTCGGCACGCGCACCGCGGCGGCGGCCTTCGCCTTCGAGAACCGACTCGTGTGACCTCAGGGCCCGGAGCCGTTGCGGCGGGCCTGCTCCAGCCGCTCGGCCTGCTCGAGGTCGGCCATCGCAAGGCCGAGCAGTCTGCCGGCAGGCCGCTCGGAGCTCGGCAGCCGCCGCGGCTCGACGACCCTCGGGCCGCGCGGCTCGTCCCGCAGGTGGATGTCACCGTCGATCCGCAGGATCGGCATCCGGAGCAGTCGCGCCACCAGGTGGATGCTGACGAGCACGACGGTTCACGACCGGCCGAGCGTGATGTCGCTGTCGTCCCACGCCCGCCGGGCCGCGCCGGCCACGGAGCGGGGGCTGTTGTCGGGGGCGGCCTGCATCTGGTCGCGCATCCGCACGGCCAGCTGCCGTCCGACCTGCTGGATCTGGTCGTAGCGGTCGCGGCCGGCGCGGGTGCCCGCCAGGTAGCCCAGTCCGAAGACCAGGGTCCGTCCGATCGTCTTGGTGCCGAGCATGATGGGCTCCTCTCGTCGTGGGTGGGCGTCAGCGCCGCGAGCGCTTGATGGCGGAGACGAGCTCCTACTTGCGCTGATGGCCGTTGACTTCCAGGCCCATCCCGTCAGCCAGCTCGAGGAGCTCGGCCTTGGTCAGCTCGTCCAGCTCCGCGGGCGCGGCGTCGCGGGCGAGCGCTCGGCCGGACTCCGAGACGGCCTCGCTGCGGCGCTCGGCGGCGGCGACGCGCTCGTCGGCCTCCTGCGCCCGGACGTTGGCGTCATCCGCGAGCCGCTCCGCCCGCTGCCGGGCCTCGTCGGCGGCCTCGCGCGCAGCCTGGGCCGCGTCCTCCGCGAGCCGACGAGCGTCGGCCATCTGCTGGCTCGCGCGAGCCACGGCTTCCTCGGCCTCGGCCCGTCGCTGTTCGGCCTCGCGCGCGGCGCGCTCGGTCCGCTTGCGGGCGGCGTCGTCGGCGTCGGCGACGTCCTGGTCGGCGTGCTCCTCGGCCCGCTGCCGCTTGGCCGCGACGTACTCGTCCGCCTCGCGCTGCGCTTCGGCGACCACCGACTCGACCCGCTTGTCCGCCTCCTCACGGGCGCGACGTACCTCGTCCTCGCCCTCCGAGCGCGTCGCGTCCACCTCCTCGGACGCCTCACGCGCGCGGGCGGCCCTCTCGGCGGCCTCGGTCTCGAGCTCGCGGGCCCGTTCGAGCGCGGCGTCGGCACGCTGGAGACGCGCCTCCACGCTGTCCCCGAAAGGCGTGTTGTCCGAGACCTTCACGGCGGCCAGGTGAGCCGGCTCGGTGACCGCCTTCTCCAGGACGCGACCCATGGTCGCCGGCAGCTCGCGGGTGTGCTCGGCCAGCCAGCTGACCGGATGGTGCTTCGTCATCTGCTTCCCTCCCCGGAAGTGTGCGACCCGTGGGCGGGGTCACCTTCTTCACGTTAGGCAAGCCGGGGAGCACCCGAACCACCCGGAGGGAGGGGGGTCAGCGGCCCCGCATCTGGCCGCGGAGGCCCTTCATGCTCGTCGGCACCGGGCCCTTGGGCATCGGGGCCACCGGCCGGGCCGCGTCGATCGCCTTGAGGCGGTTGAGCACGTCGGTCATCTCGGCCGGCTTCACCTGGCGGCCCATCTTCTGCACGTACTTGGTGAGCTTGGGCAGCGCGACCTGGCCGTCGCCGTCGCCCACGACGACCTCGTGGACGGGCACCTCGGCCGCGACCCGCTCGTGACGCCGGCGCTCGGAGGCCATCAGCGACTTGAGGCGGTGGGGGTTGCCCTCGCCGACCAGGATGATGCCGGGCGGGCCGACGACGCGGTGCACGACGTCCTGCTGCTTGTTGAGCGCGATGGCCGGATCGGACTTCCAGCCGCGCCGCAGCGTGGTGAGCGCGGAGGCGGCGGCGCCGGGGCGGCCCTCGAGCTGGGCGTACGCCGCGGCCTGGGCCCGCCGGGAGAACACGATGAGCGTCGCCAGCAGGCCGAACATCAGCGCGCCGATGATCGCCGAGACCAGCGCGAGGGTGCCCGTGCCGGGCAGCAGCAGGAAGACCACGAAGCCGACGGCCGCGCCGAGGACGAAGGCACCCAGCAGCCACCAGACCAGGCGCGGGTCGCCGCGTCGCGCCATCTTGAAGGTCTCGACGAACTGCTCGCGCCGCTTCATCTTGGGCGCTTCGGGGGTCTTGGCCATGCGTGGGCTCTCCGGTCGTGGGTGGGTGCTCAGACGCCGGCGCCGGAGCGGGCGTCCATCGCCTGACGGTACAACCGGCCGGCGCGGTACGACGAACGCACCAGCGGTCCGCTCAGCACGCCGGAGAATCCGATCTCCTCGGCCTCCGCGGCCAGCTCGACGAACTCCTCCGGCTTGACCCAGCGCTCGACCGGGTGGTGCCGCGCGGAGGGGCGGAGGTACTGCGTGATCGTGATCAGCTCGGTGCCAGCCTCGTGCAGGTCGCGCAGCGCCTGGCTGACCTCCTCACGCGTCTCGCCGAGCCCGAGGATCAGGTTGGACTTGGTGACCAGGCCGAAGTCGCGGGCCTGGGTGAGCACGTCCAGCGACCGGTCGTAGCGGAACGCCGGCCGGATCCGCTTGAAGATCCGGGGCACCGTCTCCACGTTGTGCGCGAGCACCTCGGGCCGGGACTCGAAGACCTCGGCCAGCAGGTCGGGCTTGCCGTTGAAGTCGGGGATCAGGTTCTCCACACCGGTGCCCGGGTTGACGTCGTGGATGACGCGCACCGTCTCGGCGTACAGCCACGCACCACCGTCGGGCAGGTCGTCGCGGGCGACGCCGGTGATCGTGGCGTAGCGCAGGCCCATCTTCTGCACGGACTCGGCGACCCGGCGCGGCTCGTCGCGGTCCAGCGGCTGCGGCTTGCCGGTGTCGATCTGGCAGAAGTCGCAACGCCGGGTGCACTGGTCCCCGCCGATGAGGAAGGTCGCCTCGCGGTCCTCCCAGCACTCGAAGATGTTGGGGCAGGCCGCCTCCTGACACACCGTGTGCAGACCCTCGGACTTCACCAGCGACTGCAGAGCGGTGTACTCCGGACCCATCCGCGCCCTCGTCTTGATCCACTCCGGCTTCCGCTCGATCGGGGTCTCAGCGTTGCGGACCTCGAGGCGGAGCATCTTCCGTCCGTCGGCAGCGATGGTCACGGTGCCCAAGACTACGCCGAGGCCCCAATGCCTCCGGCATCGCCAAGGTCTCGACCGCTGAGCAAGGCCGGCTTGCCAACTGGTAACGCTAGGGTTACCTTTCGGGGCGTGGACGCGTTCGCGGCGATCGCCGATCCGGTGCGCCGGGCGCTGCTGCTGGAGGTGGCCCGCGGACCCGCCCGCGTGGTCGACCTCGCCGCACAACATCCGGTGTCCCGGCCGGCCGTCAGCAAGCACCTGCGCGGTCCTCACCGAGGCCGGCCTGGTGACCGCGGAAGACCGCGGCCGCGAGCGGCACTACCGCCTTGCTCTCAGCGGCCTGGCTCCGGTCCAGGCGCTGATGGACCGCCTCGCGCTGGCCGGAACTCCGGTGACCTCGCAGTCCCTCGACGCCCTCGCCACCGAGGTACGACGTACCTCGCGCAACCGCCGTACCTCGACCCCACGACAGGAGACCGCATGACCGTCCATCCCACCGGCCGGATCGAGCGTATCGACGGCCGTCTCACGCTCGTCCTGACCCGGACCTTCGACGCGCCGGTCGAGGACGTCTGGGCGGCCATCACCGAACCGGACCGGCTGGGCCGCTGGCTCGGCACGTGGACCGGCGACCCGGCCTCGGGGCGGGTGCTGTTCGCGATGACGTTCGAGGGCCAGGAGCCTCCGGGCGACGAGATGGAGATCCGGGAGTGCACGCCGCCGCGGCGGCTCGCCGTGACGTCCCGGGTCGGTGAGCAGCGCTGGTACCTCGACGTCGACCTGAGCGAGGCCGACGGCCTGACGACCCTCTCGTTCAGCCAGCCGGACGTCGACCATGAGGACTCACTCAGCGTGGGACCCGGCTGGGAGTACTACCTGGACCGCCTGGTCGCCGTCGAGACCGGTGGAGCACCGCCGGAGACCGCCGACTTCGAGCGCGACTACTACCCGGCGATGTCGGACCACTACCGGGCACAACGCGACGCCCCTAGGGAGTGAGGAGCTCGATCCTCGGCGCACGCCCCGGCTCGGGCCGCGGCTCGTAGTCCGGTGTGGCGTCGTACGGCGCCCACGCCAGCATCTCGGTCAGGTGCCGCTCCACGGAGGGCAGCACGTCGGACACCGTGACGCGGCGGCCGAGCTCCTGGCTGAGCGAGGTGACGCCGGCGTCGGCGATGCCGCAGGGGACGAACCGGTCGTACCAGCCGAGGTCCACGTCGCAGTTGAGGGCGAAGCCGTGCATGGTCACACCCCGGCTGACGCGGATGCCGAGTGCGGCCACCTTGCGCTCCGGTCCCCGGTCGTCGGCCCGGAGCCAGACGCCGCTGCGTCCGGGCACGCGCGCGGTGGTGACGCCGAGCTCGGCGCAGACGCCGATCAGCGCCTCCTCGACGCGGCGCACGTAGTCGACGACCTTGACGTGGTCGGGCAGCGGCACGATCGGGTACCCGACGAGCTGACCGGGTCCGTGGAAGGTGATCTTGCCGCCGCGGTCGACGTCGATGACCGCGGCGCCGCCGGGATCCGCGGGGCGTTCGAGGGGGTCGGTGCGCTTGCCGGCCGTGAAGACCGGGGGGTGCTCGAGCAGCAGCACGGTGGGCGGCCGCTCGCCGGAAACGACCTCCGCGTGCACCCGCCGCTGGAGCTCCCACGCGTCCAGGTAGTCGACGGTGCCCTCGTGCCGGAAGTCCAACCTCACGCTGCCACGGTACCGACCCCTGTGGATGACCGCCGACGCCCGGCGGCGATCGGGCGCACGCTGGTGCCGTGACGAGGATGCCGCTCGCGGTGCTGGTGGTCTCCGTCGTGCTCGGGCTCGGCACCGGCGCGACCGCGGTCGTCGTCGCGTCGGGAGGTCGTGATGAGAGTGCGCCGGTGGTCTCGCGGCCGGGGGTCGAGAGCGAGGCGGTGACCCTGCTGCGCGACTGGGACGGCCGCCGCGCGCGGGCCTACGCCCGGGGCGACGCGGCGGCGCTGCGCCGACTGTACGTCGCCGGGTCGCGCACCGGCCGGGCCGACGTGCGGGTCCTCCGGGGGTACATCAGCCGGGACCTGACCGTCACCGGCATGCGCACCCAGGTGCTCGGCGTGGACGTGGTCCGGCGTACGTCGCACCGGCTGATCGTCGAGGTGACCGACGTCCTGGCCGGCGCGGTCGCGTCGACGGGCACTCGCGGCTGGGCGCTGCCGCGCGACCGGCCTTCCACCCGTCGCGTCGAGCTGGTGCTGGTCGCGGGGGAGTGGCGGGTGGCCGAGGCCTACGCGGTCGACTGAGCGCGGTGCCGCCCGCCCTGCTGGGTCCGGTCCACGCGCGCCCCACCCAGCTGTAACAGCACGTTCGACCATCTTCACGACCGTTCAAACGATCGTGAAGATGAACGAACGTGCTGTTACAGGTCGCGCTCCCGCCAGGCGGCCGAGGTCAGCGCCGTCGGGCGAGGGCGGACGCCAGCACGTCGTCGACATCGTCGTCGGCGAAGGTGAAGCCGGAGTCCTCGAGCACGTCGGGCCGGACGTTGACCGAACCGAGAGCCTCGTCGGCCAGGTCACCGGCCCCCACCTTGATCGCCAGCGACGGTACGGCGAGGAACGCCTTGCGGTGCACCGCCCGTGCCAGGGCCTGGGTGAACTCGGCCTGCGTCGGCGCCTGCGGGGCGCAGATGTTGGCCGGCCCGTGCACACCGTGATGGTCGGCGAGGTGCAGCACCGCACCCGTCCAGTCGCGCAGGGAGACGACCGGGAAGAACTGGTGGCCGGCGCCGATGCGCGCGCCGAGGCCGAGCTTGAACAGGGGCAGGAGCTGCTTGAGCGGCGGGCTGTCGCGGTCCATCACCGGCACGGTCCGCAGGTAGACGACGCGCGAGCCCGCCTGGGCGGCCGGCACGGCCGCCGCCTGCCAGTCGCGGCACAGCAGGGTCATCATCGAGTCGCCGCGGCTGTCGGCGTCCTCGGTGACCACCTCGGTGCCGTGGTCGCCGTACCAGCCGAGCGCGTTGCCCGCGAGGAACGTCGGTCGCGCGTCGTGTGCGGCGATCGCGCGCGCCAGCGTGGTGGTGGTGGACAGCCGGCTCTCGCGCAGCTGGGTCCGCCACTTCGAGGAGTACGGGTTGCCGATCGTGGGGGAGCCGGCGACGTTCACGACCGTGTCGATGCCGTCGAGCGCGGACGGCGCCAGCTCACCGGCGGCCGGGTCCCAGCGGACCTCGTCGTCGGACTCGGGTGCTCGGCGGACGAGCTTGACGACGTCGTCGCCGCGCGCCCGAGCCGCCTCGACCAGCCCGTTGCCGAGGAACCCGGACGCGCCCGCGACGAGGAAGCGCATCAGACCTCGAACGTGCCGGTCTCCAGGCGTGCCTTCACGTCGCTGAGGAACCGCGCCGCGTCCGCGCCGTCGACCAGCCGGTGGTCGTAGGTCAGTGCGAGGTAGACCATCTGGCGCACCGCGATCGTCTCGCCGAGGTTCGGGTCGTCGATCACGACCGCTCGCTTCACCACCGCGCCGGTGCCGAGGATGGCCACCTGCGGCATGTTGATGATCGGGGTGTCGAAGAGCGCCCCGCGGCTGCCGGTGTTGGTCAGCGTGAAGGTCCCACCCGACAGCTCGTCGGGGGTGATCTTGTTGGTGCGCGTGCGCTCGGCCACGTCGGCGATCTTGCGGGCCAGGCCGGCGATCGAGAGGTCGCCGGCGTCCTTGATCACCGGCGTGAGGAGGCCGCGCTCGGTGTCCACCGCGATCGCGATGTTCTCGCGGTCGTAGTAGGTGATCTCACCCTTCTCGGTGTCGATGGCCGCGTTGAGCTTCGGGTGCTCCTTGAGGGCGTCGACCGCCGCCTTGGCGAAGAACGGCATGAACGACAGCTTCACGCCCTCGCGGCTCGCGAAGTCGGCCTTCGCCGCGTCGCGCAGCCGGGAGACCGACGTGATGTCGACCTCGACCACCGTCGTCAGCTGGGCGCTGGTCTGCAGCGACTCCAGCATCCGGGTGGCGATCACCTTGCGCAGCCGGCTCATCTTCTCCGTCGTGCCGCGCAGGGACGACGGGACGGTCGACGCCGTCGGCGCCGCTGGTCCGGTCGCGGCCACGGGTGCGGCAGCGGGAGCGGCCGGTGCCGCGGCGGCCGGGGTGGCGGCCGCCTGGGCCGCCGCCGTCGGCGGCGGCGCGGTCGTGCCCTGCTTCGCCGCGGCGTCGAGCACGTCCTGCTTGCGGATGCGTCCGCCGACGCCGGTGCCACTCACCGACGCCAGGTCGACGCCGTGCTGGGCCGCCATCTTGCGGACCAGCGGGGTCACGTAGCCGGTCGGGTCCTCGCGGCCGGCAGGGGCGGCCTCGGCCGCCGGCTGCTCCCGCGGCGCTGCGGGGGGCTCGGCCGGGGCTTCCTCCTGGGCCTCGTCCTGGGCCTCCTCCTGGGCTTCCTCCTGGGCCGGCTCCTCGGCCTTCTCCTCCGGCGCCGGGGGCTCCTCCTGCTGCTGGGGCTCCTCGGGCTGGTCGGCCTGGTCGGACTGCTGCGGCTCGTCGCCACCGGAGTCCCCGCCGGACGGAGCCGCGCCCTCCTCGCCGATGACGGCGAGCTCGGCGCCCACCTCGACGGTTTCGTCCTCGTTGACCTTGATCTCCAGCAGCGTGCCGGCGGCCGGGGACGGGATCTCGGTGTCGACCTTGTCGGTGGAGACCTCGAGCAACGCCTCGTCGACCGCGACGGAGTCACCGACCTGCTTGAGCCAGCGGGTGACGGTGCCCTCGGTGACCGACTCGCCCAGCGCGGGGAGGGTCACCGACGTGGTCTTCCCGGACCCGCCGCTGCCCCCACCGCTGCTCGCGGGCTGCTCCTGCTCGGCGGCCGGCTGCTCGGGCTCCTGCTCCGGCTGTTCCTCCTGGGTGTCGCTCTCGGCGGGCGTCTCTTCGTCGGTGCCACTCTCGGTCGAGGCCTCGGCCTGCGCGTCACCCTCGTCCTCGGCGGCGTCTGAGTCACCGGACTCACCGGAGTCACTCGACTCGCCGGCACCCGCCGCCCTCACCCTCCGCGCCGATGAGGGCCAGCACGGCGCCCACCTCGACGGTCTCGTCCTCGGCCGCCTTGATCTCCAGCAGCGTGCCGGCGACCGGCGACGGGATCTCGGTGTCGACCTTGTCGGTGGAGACCTCCAGCAGGGCCTCGTCGACCGCGACCGCGTCGCCGACCTGCTTGAGCCAGCGGGTGACGGTGCCCTCGGTGACGGACTCGCCCAGTGCCGGGAGGGTGACTTCGGTGGCCATGAGGCTCCTTCGAGAGGTGGGGGTCGGGCGGTCAGGGCAGGTTGATCAGGAGTGGGCGTGCAGCGGCTTCCCGGCCAGGGCCAGGTGGGCCTCGCCGAGCGCTTCGTTCTGGGTCGGGTGGGCGTGGACGAGCGGCGCCACGTCCTCGGCGTACCCCTCCCACCCGTAGATGAGCTGGGCCTCGCCGACGAGCTCGCCGACGCGGTCGCCGACCAGGTGGATGCCGACGACGGGTCCGTCCTTGCGGCGGACCAGCTTCACGAAGCCCTGGGTCTTGAGGATCTGGCTCTTCCCGTTGCCGCCCAGGTCGTAGGTCAGCGCCTCGACCTCGCCGTACTTGTCGGTGGCCTGCGCCTCGGTCAACCCGACCGACGCGACCTCGGGATGGGAGTAGGTGACGCGGGGGATGCCGGCCTCGTCGATGGTGGCCGGCGCCAGCCCGGCGATGTCCTCGGCGACGAAGATGCCCTGCTGGAAGCCGCGGTGCGCGAGCTGGAGGCCGGGGACGATGTCGCCGACGGCGTAGACGCCGTCGAGGTTCGTGCGGCAGCGGTCGTCGGTGAGGACGAACCCACGCTCCAGGGCGACGCCCTGCTCGTCGTACCCGAGGCCGTCGGTCGAGGGTCCGCGGCCGACCGCGACCAGCAGCAGCTCGGCCTCGATCAGGTCCCCGCCCTCGACGGTCACCGCGACGCCGTCGTCGGTCACCTTCACCGACTGGAACGGCGTGCCGGTGCGCACCACGATCCCGCGCTTCTTGAACGTCCGCTCGAGGACCTTCGAGGACGCCTCGTCCTCGGCGGCGACGAGCCGGGGGAGCGCCTCGACGATCGTCACGTCGGCGCCGAAGGACCGCCACACGCTCGCGAACTCGCACCCGATGACGCCACCGCCGAGCACCACGACCGACGTCGGGACGACGCCCAGCTGGAGCGCGTGCTCGGAGGTGACCACGCGCTGGCCGTCGATGTCGAGGCCGGGCAGGCTGCGCGAGTAGGAGCCGGACGCGAGCACGAGGTGCTTCCCGACGTACGCCGTGCCGTCGACGGTGACCTCGTGGGGTCCGGTCATCCGGCCCTCGCCCTCGATGACGGTGATGCCACGGCCCTTGATCAGGCCGCTGAGGCCCTTGAAGAGCCGCGCGACGACGCCGTCCTTGTAGGAGTTCACGCCCGCCATGTCGATGCCCTCGAGCGTGGCGCGGACACCGAACTGCTCGGAGTCGCGAGCGGAGTCGGCGATCTCAGCCGCGTGGAGGAGTGCCTTGGTCGGGATGCAGCCGACGTGGAGGCAGGTCCCGCCGAGGTTGCCCTTCTCGACCAGGCCGACGTTCAGGCCCAGCTGGGCCGCCCGCAGCGCACAGGCGTAACCGCCCGACCCTGCCCCGAGAATGAGTACGTCGAACTCGGCCGACACGCTGGTCCTTCCCCTCCGTCACTGTTCTCCTGGCCGACCCATCCTTGCACTTCTGCCAACCGTGTCCACACCGGTCTGCCGCCTGTCTCCACCCCGGCCGACCTGCGGCAGGGCACACTAGGGCCATGGGCTTGTTCGACCGGTTCCGCAGGAGCTCGACCACGCGGATGCGCGCGCCTTCACGCAACGCCGCCCGCACCGGATCCACCCGCGTCCGCGCCTCCGACGGCGCCGACGAGACGCACCTGCTGGAGTTCGTCTCCTCCCGCAAGGGCGTGGAGGGCTTCGTCGAGCCGCGCACCGCGGTCAGCGACGTGACCCTCCTGCTCGTCGCTCACGACGGTGAGTGGACCCGCCGCCGCGTCCCGTCGGTCGACTGGGCGCACAAGTTCTGCAACCGCCACCAGGTCCCGTCCTACGACGCCGCCGTCGTCGGTGTTCCCCAGCGGATGCGCGACTACAACCGCCGCAAGAAGCAGCAGGGTCTGTAGATCGTCTGCTCAGCACCGTCCGGCGCGGCCATCGTGGCTTGGACTGAGGAAGCGTGGTCGCCCTACCGCTGACCGTGAGCGGTTGGACGACCTGCGACCGCGCTGACGAGGGAAAGACACGATGTTCCGCCGCGCCGGACACGCGCCGGAGCGCAGCGGAGGCGCAAACAAGCACCGTGTCGCGCCGCAGGGACACCCTCGAGCCGAGACGGTGGTGCCAACGTGCCCGACACGTGGTTTCGAGGCTCGGGCCTGGCGGCCCTCACACCTCAACCACCGAGACAGGTCAGGAGGCGTCGACCAGGGACCGCGCGTAGTCGACGAGGGTGGCGACGGCGAAGCCCGTACCTCCCGAGGTGATGTGGCCGTACGGGCCGCCGGTGTTGAACGCCGGGCCGGCGATGTCGAGGTGGGCCCAGGGGCGGCCGTCGGTGAACTCGCGAAGGTACGCCGCGGCGAACAGGCCGCCGCCCCAGCGGATGCCGTCGTGCTGGAGCAGGTCGGCGATCTTGCTGGCCTTGACCCGGTCGACGACCGCGTCGGGGATGGGCATCGGCCACATCGCCTCGCCCGCGGTCTCGCCGGCGGCGAGCACCGCTCCCACGACCTCGTCGGAGCCGAGCACGCCGGCGAGCCGGTCGCCGAGGGCGATGACCATGTGGCCGGTCAGGGTCGCCACGTCGAGGATCACGTCGGGGTCGCGCTCGACCGCACGCACGATCGCGTCGGCCAGGATCAGCCGGCCCTCGGCGTCGGTGTTCATCACCTCGATGGTGGTGCCGCCGTACTGGGTGATCACGTCACCGGGACGCATGGCGCTGCCCGAGACCATGTTCTCGGCCATCGGCGCGAACGTGGAGACCTTGATCGGCAGCCCGAGCTTGGCGATCGCGAAGGTCGCCTGCACGACGGCGGCCGCGCCGGCCATGTCCATCTTCATCGTGGTCATGCCGGAGGCCGGCTTGATCGAGAGGCCGCCCGAGTCGTAGGTGACGCCCTTCCCGACCAGGGCCAGGTGTGCGACCGGGTCCTTCGGCTCATAGGTCAGCTCCACCATCCGGGGCGGTGCGGACGAGCCGCCGCCGACGCCGAGGATGCCGCCGCAGCCGAGCTCGGCGAGCTGGTCCTCGTCGAAGACCTTCATCGTCACCTTCACGCCGCGACCCAGCTTCTTGCCGGCCCTGACCACCGCGTCGGCGAACTCCGGTGGCCGCAGGTCCGCGGCCGGCAGGTTCACCCAGTCACGGGTGTCGCGCACCGCCTCGGCGACCAGGAGCGCCTCGTCCATGGCGGTGACGACGGCCTGCTGCCGGGCGGCCGGCGTGAGCACCGAGACGGTGTTCGCGCTCTCCTTGCCGCCGCCGTGCTTGTACGTCGTGAACGTGTAGGCGCCGAGGTCGAAGCCCTCGACGACCGCGCGCACCCGCTCCGGGGTGTCGGCGGGGAGCGCCAGCGCGACGGTCGAGGCGTTGCTGATCGCCCGGGCCGCGACACCGGCGGCCCGCCGGATGGCGACGTTCCCGGGGTCCTCGCCGAGCCCGACGATCACCAGCAGCGGTGAGGAGAGCGTGCCCCCGGTCGGGACCTTCACCACCTCGCCGGCCTTGCCGTGGAAGCCGAGCGTCGAGAGGAGCGGCCGCAGCTTGCGGCCGTAGGCCTCGGTGACGTCCTCGGCGCCGGTCGAGAGCCGCACGTGCTTGCCGGACTGCTCGGCGCCGACCACCACCACGTCCGATCGGGTCTTGGCCGGACTGGCGCTGCGCAGGTGGTACGTCGTCACCCGGGCACTCTAGCCACGCGTCAGGCCCGTGCTTCTCCCGCCGCGGGTCCGGCCGCCGGTCTGGGTAAGGTTCCCGCCATGGCCGACCTCCTGCAGTCCCCGCTGCACGACCGGCACGTCGCGCTGGGTGCGAAGTTCGCGGAGTTCGGCGGCTGGAGCATGCCGCTGGAGTACCCGACGGGCGTGGTGAAGGAGCACACCGCTGTCCGCGAGGCGGTTGGCATCTTCGACGTCAGCCACCTCGGCAAGGCGATGGTCCACGGCACCGGGGCGGCCTCCCACGTGAACGCCACCCTGAGCAACGACCTCGGCAAGATCGCGCCCGGCAAGGCGCAGTACACGTTGTGCTGCGACGACGCGACCGGCGGCATCGTCGACGACCTGATCGCCTACTACCACGACGACGAGCACGTGCTGCTGGTCCCGAACGCCGCCAACACCGCCGAGGTGGTCCGCCGGCTGGCCGAGGCCGCTCCCGACGGGGTGGAGGTGGTGAACCACCACACGGAGTACGTCGTGCTCGCCGTCCAGGGCACCGAGTCCGACGAGGTGCTCACGGCCGTCGGGCTGCCCGCCGGCCACGAGTACATGTCGTTCGTCGAGGCGGACTTCAACGGCAGCGGTGTCGTGGTCTGTCGGACCGGCTACACCGGTGAGCGGGGCTACGAGCTGGTCGCCGAGAACGAGGTGGCCGGGGACCTGTGGGACGCCTTGATGGCCGCCGGTCAGGAGCACGGCATGCTGCCGTGCGGCCTCGGCGCCCGTGACACCCTGCGCACCGAGATGGGCTACCCGCTGCACGGTCAGGACATCACCATCGAGGTCACGCCCAACCAGGCCCGCCTCGGCTGGGCGGTCGGTTGGAAGAAGGACCGCTTCTGGGGTCGCGAGACCCTGATGGCCGAGAAGGAGTCCGGGCCGCAGCGCCAGCTCCGCGGCCTGGTCGCCGACGGTCGCGGCATCCCGCGTCCCGGGATGCTCGTGTTCCTGTCGGCCGACGTGCCTCTCGGCTCGATCACCTCGGGCACCTTCAGCCCGACGCTGCGCAAGGGCATCGGCATGGCGCTGCTGCCGCCGTTCGTGGATCCGGAGGCCGAGCTGACCGTCGACGTCCGCGGCCGCCGCGAGCTGTTCCGGTCCACCAAGCTCCCCTTCCTCGACCCCTCGGTGCGTGAGTCGTGAACCTCCCTGACCAGCCCCCGACCTTCCGCCCGCCCACCGCGGCCGAGCGGCCGTGGTGGTGGCGCCTCGAGGACTCCTCGGGCGAGGAGGTCGCGGTGGCCGAGGAGCACGCCGACCAGCGCTTCGTCTCCCAGGCCGACGCCGAGTCCTGGGTCGGCGAGACGTGGGCGGAGCTCGCCGAGGAGGGCGTCGCGGGCGTGACGCTCTTCGACGGCGACCGGGCCGTGTACGGCCCCATGTCTCTCTCTGCTGGGTAGCCGGGCCGGCGGACGCGCACACTGGGTGGGTGACGCGCGACCAGGACTACGCGGCGTACGTCGAGGCCCGCGGCCCGACGTTGGTGCGCTGCCTGGTGAGGCGCGGCCTTCCGCTGCCACGCGCCGAGTCGGCGGCCGCGGAGGCGTTCGCGGACCTGCGCGGCGACTGGGCCGAGCTCGCGCACTCGGGGGACCTGGACGACTGCTTCTTCCAGCAGGGGGAGGTCGACGCACTGCACGACGACGAGTCGGTCCCGCCGGCATCGCCCTTCTCCTACGACCGGGTCCGCGCCGTGCTGGGGCGGCGCCGCCGCCGGCAGTGGCGGATCGGCGGCGTGCTGACCGGGACCGCAGCCGTGGCGCTGGTGGTGGCCACGCTGGTCAATGGGTCCGCGCAGCCGCCGCCCGACAGACCGGACGAAGGTCTGGGCCGCGTGGCGGTCGCCGCCGTCGCCAACGACACCGGCGTGGTGTGGTGGGCCGACGGCACCCTGCACCTGGCCGATGTCGCGCTGGACGTCGGGGAGGTCCGCCGCGTGGTCGCGGCCGGTGATGCGGCGGCGTACGTCGACGGCCGGGGTCGGCTCGTCGCTGCGTACCCCGACGGGCACCGCACCCTTCTCGGCCGGCCGGCGCCGAGCTCGTCCCTGGTGTCGTCGCGAGCCGGCCTGGTGGCCTGGGTGGACATGGGCAGCACGGGGGTGGAGCGGCTGGTCGTGTGGGACCTGAGCGCCGACCGGAAGGTCTCCGGTGTCGTCGTGTCGGCCTTCAGCACCGAGCCGACCGGCTTCGACGGTGACTGGCTGACCTTCCGCACCGGCACCCGCGACTGGGTCTGGAACCCGCGCGGCGGCGAGGCACGCCAGACCGGGGACGGGGCGCCCAAGGCCGACGGGGACCAGGGGACGACGCTGGTGGACACGGTCGCGGGCAGCCGGCTGGAGCAGGTGGGGCTGACCTTGCGGGTCGTGCACACGCACAGCGGCCGGATGACGTACTTCCCGGGCCGCGTGGACGGCGCCCTCTCGGCCGACGGGCGGCGGGTGATCGCCCGGCCGATCGGCGGCGCTCCGCAGCTCTTGGACTCCCGCAGCGGTGAGCAGCTCGACACCTGGTACCCGGGTGGCGGGCGCGTGCTCGACGCGGCGTTCACCGAGGACGACCGGGTGGCGTGGCTCGTCGTCCGGGACGACGGGCACGCGGTCCTCGTGGTCTGCGGCTCGCCGGGCGAGCCGATGGACTGCGCCTCGCCCGACGACCTGGAGGCGACGGGCCCACCGCTGATTGCCCGGGACTCCTCGTCCTGAGAGGGCAGGATGGGCGCGTGCGCGCGGACCCCGACTACACGACGTACGTCGTCGCGCGCTGGTCGCCCGCCTTCAGGTCCTTGGTGCTCCTCGGCATCCCCGAGGGGCGTGCCGAGGACGTGGCGGTCGGCGTGTTCGCGCGGCTGCTCCCGGAGTGGGCGCGGCTGGGTCGCGAGGGCGACGTCGACGTCGAGCTGGGACGTCTGCTGCTCGACGCCTGGGCCCGCGAGCGCGGCGGTGCACGCGCGGCGCGCGAGCCCACGCCCGCGCCCGTGCCCGCCGGTCGACTGCTCACCCAGGAGCTCGAGGAGCAGCTGGCGCTGCTGGCCCGGCTGAGCGACGGACTGGCCCGCTGCGAGGAGCCGACCCGGCTGGCGGTCGTGCTCCGCCACGTGGCCGAGCTCGAGGTCGAGCAGGTCGGCGACGTGCTCCACGAGCCTCCCGGCGAGGTCGGCCGGCGGCTGGCCGACGCCGCTCACGCCCTGGACCTGGTGCCGCTCGACCCGGCCTGCCACCACGCCGGCCACGCCATCGACGTCCCGGTGCCGCCCGTCGACCGGATCGTCGCGACGGTGAGGGCCGGCCGTCGACGGCGTGGGCTGCTCGCGGGTGCGGTGATCGCGGTGCTGGTCCTCGTCGCCGGGGTGGCCTTCATGGTCACCCGTCCCGACCCGCCCGCGGTGCCGCCACTCGACGCCCTCGACGTCACGCCGGTCGACAACCCGGTCGGTGTCGTCTGGTGGCTGGACGGCACCCTCCACCTCGACAACGGCACCGCCGACGTGCCGGACATGGTCCAGCTCGCCGACGCCGGACTCGGCGTCGCTTACGTCGACAGCAGGGGCTCGGTCGTCTGGGTCACCGAGGACGGTGCGCGCGAGCGGCTCGGGACGATGGACCTGAGCTCTGCCCTGGTCGCGCAGCCGCAGGTCGGCAAGGTCGCCTGGCTGGAGCCCGAGGGCGGCGATCTCGTGGTGTGGAACGCGGCCACCCAGCGCGTCCAGGCGCACGTCCCCCGCACGGCCGACACCGTGATCATCGGCTGGGACCGGGATCGCCTCTACTTCAGCCAGGACGGCCGCGACCAGCAGATGACCTTCGTCAACCTCGATGGCCCCGCCGTGGCGGACGCGATCCCGCCCGAGGGACTGGACCGGTCGCGGATCGTCGACGTCGCCGCCGGGGTCGAGCTGCGCCGGCAGGACGGCGTGCTGTCGGTGACCCTCCCGTTCTTCAGCGTCACCTCACCGGTCCCCGGTGTGAACGGCGCGCTGTCCACCGACGGCAACTGGGTGCTCGCGGTCGACGGCGACGGCGTCCCCACGGCGTACGACGCACGCAACGGTGCGCAGCAAGGCCCGTGGTACGACGCGTCGTGGAGCGCCATCGGAGCCAGCTTCACCCAGGACGGCCGCGTCGTGTGGGTCGTCGACG
The DNA here is from genome assembly GCA_963782035.1 of uncultured Actinomycetota bacterium. Taxonomy (GTDB): domain Bacteria; phylum Actinomycetota; class Actinomycetes; order Propionibacteriales; family Nocardioidaceae; genus Nocardioides. Next base: position 10,042 of record CAWAIW010000047.1, on the reverse strand, counting down.
AGCACAACGGCAGCTACGGGCTGGTCGACTGCCAGGTGCCGGAGGACGTCAACCGGGCCTTCGACCCGGACGCGCAGCACTGCGAGCCCCAGCTCGACGTGGGGGCCGTCCCGCTCCTCGCCGACGTGCGGCCGGGGCTGGTGACCGATCCGTCGTGACCCCTCGGGGGGCAAGATGGTGAGGTGCGCGCCGACCCGGACTTCACGGCGTACGTCGTCGCACGCCGGCCGTGGGTCGTCCGGGCCTACGTGTTGCTGGGCGTGCCGACGCCCGATGCGGAGGAATGGGCGAGCGACGTCTTCGCCGATGTCATGCCGGCGTGGGGATCCCTCCGGCACGAGGGCGACCGTGATGTCGAGGTGGCGCGCGTCGTCCTGGACCGGTGGACACGAGCCGGCGTCGCGGCCCCGCTTCCGGTCGCCGTGCCGGCTCCGCGCCTGCTGACCTCCGAGCTCGAGGAGCGGCTGGCTCTGCTGGCCCGGCTGGGCGACGGGCTCTCCGACCTCCAGGAGATGACGCGGCTCGCGGTCGTGCTGCACCACGTCCTGGGTCTGGACGCCGCCGACACCGCCGCCGCGCTGGGTCAGCCACCGGCCGCCGTCGAGTACCGCCTCCAGGATGCCGCGAAGACCTTGGACCTCGGCCCACTGGACTCGGCCTGCCACGAGGCCGCGGCGGCCATCGACGTCTCGCCCCCCGACCTGGCCGAGATCGCGGTCCGCTCGCGGTCCGGTCGCCGACGGCGGTGGGGGGCGGGCGTCGCGGTGGCGGCCGCGCTCGTCCTGGTGGCGGTGACGGCGGCGCTGCTGCTGCGGCCGGAACCCACGCCGCGGCTGGCGTCGCTCGAGGTGACATCGGAGGAGAACCCCGTCGGCCTGGCGTGGTGGCTCAACGGCCAGCTGCACCTCCAGCACGGCACCGTCCGCGTGCCCGGGGTGCGGCACCTCGTCGAGGCGGGTGACCAGGTCGTGTACGGCGACGGCGACGGCCTGGTCGTGGCCGTCGCCGAGGACGGGTCCCGGGTGGAGCTGGGCACGATGGACGTCGGTACCCCGTTGGTCTCCTCGCCGCGCGCCGGGCTGGTTGCCTGGCTGGAGTCGTCGAACGGCGACCTGGTCGTGTGGTCGGCCTCCACCGGGCGTGTCGAGGGGTCACTCGCGATGACCCGGGACGCCGCGGTGCTCGGCTGGGACCGGGAGCGGCTCTACCTCCGCGACGACGGGATCGAGGAGTCGGCGACCCTCGGGGGCGACGGGTTGGTGGTGTCCACGGTCTCCCCACCGATCTCGCTGCGGGGAGGGGCCCTGACCGACGTCGCGATCGGCGCGCAGCTGTGGGCCGATCGCGGGTCCATGACGGTCGTCCAGGCGCTGGACCACCACGAGGTGACCGTCCCGGGCAGCTCCGGCCAGCTGTCGCCGGACGGCCGGTTCGTCATCACGGTCGGGCGACCGGGTGGCCCCGCGGCGTACGACGCCGTCACGGGGGAGGCGCTCGGTACCTGGTTCCCGGGCGACTGGACCACCATGGCGGCGGCCTTCACCGCGGAAGGGCGGGCGGTGTGGTCGGTCGCGCGCGTCGGGTCCTACGCCCTGATCGACTGCCTGGTGTCGCGCGAGAACATGAACTCCTTCGACGTCGGCTCCCAACCGTGCACCCCGCGGCTGGACCTCCACGGCGTGCCGGTGCTCGCCGGCGGCGAGCCGGGCCTGGTCCCGTCGACCTGACCCGTCGCGGTTCAATGCCTCATGCGCACCTTCCGCCAGGTCGACGTCTTCTCCGCCGAGCCGTTCCGGGGCAACCCCGTCGCCGTCGTGCACGACGCCGACGGGCTCTCGGAGGAAGAGATGGCGCAGTTCGCCAGCTGGACCAACCTCTCGGAGACGACGTTCCTGCTGACCCCGACCACCGACGAGGCCGACTACCGGCTGCGGATCTTCACTCCCAGTGCCGAGCTGCCCTTCGCCGGCCACCCGACGATCGGGTCCGCGCACGCATGGCTGGAGGCCGGGGGAGTGCCGCGTACCGAGGGTGAGCTGGTGCAGGAGTGCGCGGCCGGACTCGTCCAGCTCCGGCTCGGCGACCGCATCTCGTTCGCCGGCCCGCCGTTCACCCGGTCCGGCGAGGTGTCGCAGGAGGACCGGGAGCGCATCGTCCGGGCGTTGCGGATCGACCCGTCCCAGGTGCAGGACCTGCAGTGGATCGACAACGGCCCCGGGTGGGTCGGCGTGCTGCTCGACTCCGCCGAGGAGGTGCTCGCCATCGAACCCGACTGGTCGGCGGCGATGGGCATGGACATCGGTGTCGTCGGCGCCTACCCCGACGGCAGCGAGTGCGCCGTGGAGATCCGGGCGTTCTGCCCGGGGTACGGCATCAGCGAGGACCCGGTGACCGGCAGCCTCAACGCGGGAGTCGGCCAGTGGCTGGCCGGAGACCGGTTGCCGGCGGCGTACGTCGCCTCGCAGGGCACCGTGCTCGGGCGCCGCGGGCGGGTGTTCGTCGAGCGGGAGGGCGACACCGTGTGGGTGGGCGGTGACGCGCGGACTTCCATCACCGGGACGGTCGGTCTCGGCGAGTAGGTTTGGCGCCATGCGGGCGTACCTCGATCTTCTGGAGCGGATCCTCGACGAGGGCGTGGAGAAGTCCGACCGCACCGGCACCGGCACCCGGTCGGTCTTCGGCCACCAGATGCGCTTCGACCTGCGCGAGGGCTTCCCGCTCGTCACCACCAAGAAGGTCCACACCCGGTCGGTGTTCGCCGAGCTGCTGTGGTTCCTGCGCGGCGACACCAACGTCAAGTGGCTCCAGGACCGCGGTGTCTCGATCTGGGACGAGTGGGCCGACGCGGACGGCGACCTCGGGCCGGTCTACGGCTACCAGTGGCGGTCGTGGCCCGCGCCCGACGGCTCGCACGTCGACCAGATCGCCCAGGTCGTCCGGCAGATCCGCGACAACCCCGACAGCCGCCGGCACATCGTCTCGGCGTGGAACGTCGCGGACATCCCGCAGATGGCGCTGGCGCCCTGTCACGCGCTCTTTCAGTTCTACGTCGCTCCAAGTGAGTCGGGCGGCCGCCTCTCCTGCCAGCTCTACCAGCGCTCCGCCGACGTGTTCCTCGGCGTGCCCTTCAACATCGCGTCGTACGCCCTGCTCACCCACATGGTCGCCCAGGTGACCGACCTCGAGGTCGGCGACTTCGTGCACACCCTGGGTGACGCGCACCTGTACGTGAACCACCTCGACCAGGCCCGCCTCCAGCTGACCCGCGCGCCACGGGCCCTGCCTCGGCTCGTGCTCGACCCGTCGGTCCGCGAGCTCGACGCCTTCGACCTCGAGCACGTCTCGGTCGAGGGCTACGACCCGCACCCCGCCATCAAGGCCCCCATTGCCGTCTGAATACAGCGGGGGCCGGATCACCCTCGTCGCCGCCGTCGCGGACAACGGGGTGATCGGCGCGGCCGGCGGCATCCCCTGGCGGATCCCCGAGGACTTCGTCCACTTCAAGCGGGTGACCCTCGGCCACACCCTGGTGATGGGCCGGGCGACGTACGACTCCATCGGCCGAGCCCTCCCCGGCCGGGCCACGATCGTGCTGACCCGCGACCCGTCGTGGTCCGCGCCGGACGTCTCGGTGGCCTCGTCGTTGGACGAGGCCCTCGCGCTCGCCGTCGATCTGCCGGGTGAGGTGATGATCGCCGGCGGGGCGGCCGTCTACGCCGCGGCCCTCCCCGTCGCCGACGCCCAGGTCCTCACCGAGGTCCATCTCTCGCCCGGGGGCGACACGTCCTACCCGGAGTGGGACCGGGCCGAGTGGGCCGAGGTACGTCGAGAGCCCGGCCCCGGGCTCGAGTGGGTCTGGTGGGAGCGGCGGTGAGTGAGGGTCGGTTCCGCCACCTGGGCGATCCGCACCCGTGGCCAGGTCGAGATCGAGTGACCCTGAGTGCAGGTTGACACCGGTGAGTCGGACGTCGCCGGGGTCACTCGGCGACGGAACACCCGGTGAGCCGGGTATCCCGACCGCGAGTGACCCTCCAGGCAGCCCGGGTACCGACCCTCACTCACCGCCGGCCGGCCCGACCAGCCACTCCCGTACCTCGGCCAGCACGGCCGAGGGATCGGCGAGCGCGTCGACCCGCAGCCAGCCCGTCTCGGGCCGGACCAGCTGCTCCTGCCAGCCGCGCAGCGTGTCGACCGGCGAGCCGAGCTCCCAGAAGGGCGTGGCCGGCGTGACCTGCGACGGCAGCGGGGATCGAGCCGTCAGCCGTGGCAGCAGGTCGGCCGGGTCGTCGGCCCACAGCTCGACCAACCGGTAGGCCACATCGGCCGCGGCGGCCGCGGCTCGCCCGGACTCCAGCAGCTCGAGGTAGCGGCACGGCGAGTCGATGACGACGGACCGTCCCTGGCCGAGCAGGTCGGCGGCGAGCGCCAGCACCGCGGCGTACGTCGCCGGCCCGGCCGCCGCGAGCCCAGCGTGCCTGGCCATCAGCGCGCTCTTCACCACGTCGGTGTCCAGGACCACGAGGTCGAGGGAGCTCGCCAGCGACCGGGCCAGCGTCGACTTGCCGGTGCCGGGCACACCGGAGAGCTGAAGGAGCACGCGGCCCCTCAGTACGTCGCGGCCAGGTCGCGGAACATCTCGTCCAGCGCCCCGACACCGACCGACAGGTGCCCCTCGCCGTCGAGGAGGTGCGGCGTCACGCCGGCGACGTGGTCGGCCAGCCAGACGCCGTGCGCGAACGGCACCATCAGGTCCTCGGCGCCCTGCCACAGCGAGGTGGGGACGGTGATCGAGCCGAGGTCGAAGCCCCAGGGGACGGTGAACGCGAGGTCGTCGTCCAGCCAGCCGTCGACACCGGTGCGCAGGCCCTCATGCATGTTGGCGGCCAGCGCGGCGCCGAACTCCTCGGTCAGCAGCGCCCGGTCGACGTCGGGCAGCACCGTCGCCAGGGACTCGATGATCCCCGGGCCGTCGGCCTCCAGGAGGCCCGGTCGCTCGGCGTCGAGGTAGGGGCGCAGCGCCGCCTCGCCCTCGAGCGCGGCGCCGAACTCCTCCACGTTCTGCTCGCCCATCCCCGCGAGGAAGTCCAGACCGTCGGCGTCGTACGGCGCCACGCCGGCGATCACCAGGCAGCCCGCCGTCCGCTCGGGTCGCAGTGCCGCCATGGCCAGCGCGTGCGGGCCCCCGCCCGACCAGCCGCCGGTGACACACCGGTCGAGGCCGAGCTGGTCGAGGAGCTCGTCCATGTCGGTGACCACGTCGGCGACGGTGCGACCGGCGCGCCGGGTCGAGGCGCCGTACCCCGCCCGTGAGTACGTCACCAGCCGCAGCCCGCACCGTTCCGCCGCCTCGGCGATCTGTGGCAGCGGCGTCACCGAGCCCGGCGTCCCGTGGTGGAAGACCAGCGGCGTCCCGTCGCCGCCCGCGTCGTGGATGTCGAGCTCGCGGCCGTCGGACAGGGTGAGGGTGGTCATGGGCCGATCGTGCCACCGACGGCGCGCGCGTCGCCTACCGTGCCGTCATGCCGCAGAACGCGCCCGCCGGGTGGTACCCGCAGGACGACGGTTCCGAGCGCTGGTGGGACGGCCAGGCCTGGACCGCGCACAGCCGTCCCTTGCCCCCACCGCCGACCGCGCCCCTCAACGCCGCGGGTCACTACGGGACCGATCCTTCCGTGTCCGGCCCGGTCAGCCCGTACGGCGCGTGGTCGCCGCCGCCCGCGAGCGTCGGCTACATGGTGGCGCCCAAGAGCCCGGGCATCTCGCTGCTGGCGTCCTTCTTCGTCCCCGGTCTCGGGACGATGCTCAACGGCGAGGTCAACAAGGGCATCGGGATCCTGGTCGGCTACTTCGCCTGTCTCTTCCTCTTCTTCCTGCTCGTGCCCCTGCTGGGCGCCATGGTGCTGTGGATCTGGGGGATGGTCGACGCGTACCAGGGCGCCGTGCGCTGGAACCACGCCCACGGCATCATCAGCTGACGTGATCCAGATCCGGCCGGCCCGACCGGAGGACGCGGAGGCGGTCGCGGCCGTCGCGGTGGCGTCGTTCGCGCCGTACGTCGGCCGCCTCGGCGACATCGAGCCCTGGCCGATGCACGTCGACTACGCGGAGAAGATCGGCGCCGGCCACACCTGGGTCGCCGAGGACTCCGGTGAGGTCGTCGGGCTGCTCGTGCTGGAACCGCACGAGGACCACCTGCTGCTCGACATCGTGGGCGTCGCGCCCGAGCGCCACGGCACCGGGATCGGCACCCGCCTGCTCGACGTCGCCGACGAGCAGGCCCGCGCACGGGGTCTGCCGGAGGTCCGGCTCTACACGAACTTCGTGATGACCGAGAACCTCGCCTTCTACCCGCGGCACGGGTACGTCGAGACGCACCGTGACCAGGTCGGCCCGTACCACCGGGTGTTCTTCACGAAAGCCCTGTCCCCGACCATCTGATTGGGTAGGTCGCATGGCAGGCATGGAGCTGCGGGTGTTCACCGAGCCGCAGCAGGGGGCGTCCTACGACGACCTCCTGCGGGTGGCCCAGCTCACCGAGGAGCTCGGGTTCGGGGCGTTCTTCCGCTCCGACCACTTCCTCGGCATGGGCACCGACGGCCTGCCCGGTCCGACCGACTCGTGGGTCACGCTGGGCGCGATCGCCCGTGAGACCAGCCGGATCCGGCTCGGCACGCTCGTCACCAGCGTGACGTTCCGCTCGCCCGGGCTGCTGGCCATCCAGGTCGCTCAGGTCGACCAGATGAGCGGTGGCCGGGTCGAGCTCGGCATCGGCGCGGGGTGGTTCGCTCGCGAGCACGCGGCGTACGGCTTCGCTTTCCCGGAGCCGTCCGAGCGCTTCGACATGCTCGAGGACCAGCTGGCGATCATCACCGGGCTCTGGGCGACCGACCACGAGAACGGCGTCGGCTTCACCTACGAGGGCAAGCAGCACTCCGTCGTCGACTCGCCCGGCCTGCCCAAGCCGCACCAGACCAAGCCTCCGGTCATCATGGGCGGCAGCGGCAAGAAGCGGTCCGCGGCGCTGGCGGCGAGGTACGCCGATGAGTACAACCTCGCGTTCAAGCCCTTCGAGGACGGCCTGCCGATCCTCGAGCGCGTCAAGCGTGCCTGTGAGGACGCCGGCCGCGACCCGGCCGGCCTGATCACCTCGAGCGCGCTGGTGCTCTGCGTCGGGAAGGACGAGGCGGAGTTCCAGCGGCGCGCGGCGAACATCGGCCAGGACCCCGACACCCTGCGCGGCGAGCAGCTCGGCGGCACGGTGAGCGAGGTGGTGGACAAGGTCGGCAGGTACGTCGAGACCGGCCAGACGCGCCTGTACCTCCAGACCCTCGACCTCCACGACCTCGACCACCTCCGCCTGGTGGCCGCCGAGGTGATGCCGCACTTCTGACCGTTGGTCGAGGAGGGACGAAGTCCCGTCACGAGACCCCGGAACAGGTCGGCGTACCTCCCACCAGGTCTCGTGACGGGCGTGACCGCCCTCCTCGACCAGCGGGCGAGGTTCTCCCGATAGCCTGGGGGTCATGACGTCCACGGCATCCGCTCCCCGTTTCGGGCGGATGCTCACCGCGATGGCGACCGCCTTCCGCGACGACGGCGCGGTCGACCTCGAGGGCACCGCGCGGATCGCGGCGCACCTGGTCGAGCACGGCCACGACGGTGTCGTGGTCAGCGGCACGACGGGGGAGAGCCCGACGACCACCGTGTCCGAGGACGGCGAGATCCTCCGCGCCGTGAAGGACGCGGTCGGCGGCCAGGCCGTGGTGATCGCCGGCGTCGGCACCAACGCCACCGCGCACTCCGTCGAGCTCGCCCGGCAGGCCGAGAAGCTCGGCGCCGACGGGCTGCTGCTCGTCACGCCCTACTACAACAAGCCCGGCCAGGCCGGCGTCCTCCACCACTTCCGCACGGTGGTCGAGGCCACGGACGTGCCGGTGATGCTCTACGACGTCCCCGGCCGCACCGCGACCCAGATCGACCTGGAGACCTACGCCGCCGCGAAGGAGTGGGACAACGTGGTCGCGGTCAAGGACGCCGTGGGCGACTACGCGCGCGGCGTGAAGATCATGGGCCTGGGCTACGACCTGTACTCCGGCGACGACGTGTCAACGCTCGGCTGGCTGGCCCACGGCGCCCAGGGCGTCGTCTCGGTGGTCGGCCACGCGGCCGGCGACCAGATCGCGGGCATGGTCCGCGACTTCCTCGCCGGTGACCACGAGGCCGCGCTGGCGGCGTACACGAGTCTCCTGCCCGCGACCGACGCCATCATGGGCGTCCCCAACTACGGTGCGACGACCGCCAAGGCCTGCCTGCAGCTCCTCGGCGTCCTCGACAACCGCAACGTCCGCGGCCCACTCGTGCCGCTCACCGACGAGGAGGTGGACGCCCTCCGCGAGGGCCTGGCCGCCTCCGCCCTCATCTAGCTAAGGAATCCCTTGAGTCATCCCCACCCCGAGCTCTCCACGCCGGCCCCTCTGGTCGACGGAGGGCTCCGCATCATCCCCCTCGGCGGCCTCGGCGAAGTAGGCCGCAACATGACGGTCTTCGAGTACGACGGCCGCTTGCTCATCGTCGACTGCGGGGTGCTGTTCCCCGAGGACCACCACCCCGGCGTCGACCTGATCCTGCCCGACTTCGAGGCCATCCGGGACCGGCTCGACGCCGTCGAGGCGCTCGTGCTGACCCACGGTCACGAGGACCACATCGGCGCCACGCCGTACCTCCTGCGCGAGCGCGAGGACATCCCGCTCGTCGGGTCCGAGCTGACGCTCGCGCTGCTCGACTCCAAGCTCCGCGAGCACCGTCTCAAGGAGACCGTGCACCACAAGGTGCGCGAGGGCGATCGGCTGGCGCTCGGCCCCTTCGACCTGGAGTTCGTGGCGGTCAACCACTCCATCCCGGACGCGCTGGCCGTGGCCATCCGTACCCCGGCCGGCATGGTGCTGCACACCGGCGACTTCAAGATGGACCAGCTGCCGCTGGACGACCGCATCACCGACCTGCGGGCCTTCGCGCGACTGGGTGAGGAGGGCGTCGACCTCTTCCTGACCGACTCCACCAACGCCGAGGTACCCGGCTTCACCACTCCCGAGCGGGACATCGGGCCGGTGCTCGACCAGGTCTTCCACACCAGCCAGCAGCGGATCATCGTGGCCTGCTTCGCCAGCCACGTGCACCGGGTCCAGCAGATCCTGGACGCGGCCGTGGCGCACCACCGCAAGGCGGCGTACGTCGGGCGCTCGATGGTCCGCAACATGGCGATCGCCCGCGACCTCGGCTACCTCCACGTGCCGCCGGACGTCCTGGTCGACGTGAAGGACCTCGCCGAGCTCCCGCCGGAGCGCCAGGTGCTGATCTCGACAGGCAGCCAGGGCGAGCCGCTGTCCGCGCTCAGCCGGATCGCCCAGCGCAACCACCACCTCGTGCACATCGAGGAGGGTGACACCGTCATCCTGGCCAGCAGCCTGATCCCCGGCAACGAGAACGCCGTCTACCGCGTCATCAACGGCCTCGCCCGCTGGGGCGCCAACGTCGTCCACAAGGGCAACGCGCTGGTGCACGTCTCGGGCCACGCCAGCGCCGGCGAGCTCATCTACTGCTACAACATCGTCAAGCCGCGCAACGTGATGCCGGTGCACGGCGAGATCCGGCACATGCGCGCGAACGCCGCGCTGGCACGCCGTACGGGCGTCCCGGCCGAGAACGTCGTGGTCGCCGAGGACGGCGTCGTCGTCGACCTGGTCGACGGACGGGTCTCGGTCGCCGGCAAGGTCGACTGCGGGTACGTCTTCGTCGACGGCTCCTCGATCGGCGACGTCAGCGAGTCCTCGATGAAGGACCGCCGCATCCTGGCCTCGGAGGGCTTCATCTCGGTGATCGTGATCGTCGACTCGGTCAGCGGGAAGGTCTCCGGCGGGCCGGAGATCCACGCCCGCGGCTTCGCCGAGGACATCTCGACGTTCGACGAGATCAAGCAGCCGATCATCGACGCGCTGGACCGCGCCGGGGCCGAGGGCAACAACGACGCCTACCAGCTCCAGCA
>CAWAIW010000046.1:0-11408 GCA_963782035.1 uncultured Actinomycetota bacterium | reverse complement strand
CGTGGCAGTTGACGATGACGGCCTGCATGCGCAGTCCCATGACCGCAGCCTCGTCTGCTTGTCTGGGCTGGTGCGACCCGATTCCCGACGACACAGCTATCAGTGCCAGGTCAGGCGCGCGGACCTGCACGGCGACGGGACCGTCGGCAACGTCTTCTACGTCGACTACCTGCAGGAGGCGCGGCTGGACCTGCTGCGCCACCACGACACCTCCCCGACGCCGAACCCGGGCGAGGGACTGGTCGTGGTGCGGACGGTGGTCGAGTACCTCACCCCCATCCGGTACGACGACGCCCCGCTGTCCGTGGAGACGTGGGTCAGCGAGCTGCGGGCCGCGTCGTTCACGCTGGCCTACGAGCTGAGCACCTCGGCCGGCGTGCACGCGCGGGCGACGACGACGCTGGCGGCGTTCGTGTTCGCCTCCCAGCGACCGCGGCGGCTGTCGGCCGACGAGCGGGCCCGCCTCGAGACCAACCGCGACGAGCCGCCGTTCGAGGACGCGCGCACCCCGGTGCCGACGTGGGACGCGGGGACCGTGCACCGCCGGCCGATCCACGTCCGGTTCTCCGACGTCGACCTGCTCGGCCACGTCAACAACGTGCGGTACTTCGACTACGCGCACGAGGCCTACGTCGAGGTGCTGATGGGCGTCTTCCAGGAGGCTCACGTCTCCGGCACCGTCGAGACCGTCGTGGTGCGCAACGAGATGGACCACCTCGCGCAGATGAACCTGCGGCCCGAGGCGTACGACGTGTGGTCGCGCGTCGCGGCCGTCGGCCGGACGTCGGTGACGCTCGAGTCGGAGATCCGCGACCCGACGGACGGCGACCGGGTGATGGCCCGCTCGCGGGTCGTCGAGGTCAACGTCGACCCCGACGGGAAGCCGCTGGAGTGGCACGAGAAGTTCCGCGAGCTGTTCGAGGGCCGGATCGGCTGACCACCCCTCAGGGCCCGGGACGAACCTCCGGGAACGACCCCGCGTTGGCCGACAGCACCACCTGGGTCAGGGACTTGCGCAGCCGGGCGACCTCCCTCGCGCCGACGACCGCGGCCCACTCGGACTCCAGCTCGGCGTAGATCGCCTCGACGACGCCGAGCAGCTCGCGCCCGCGTGGCGCGAGCGCGACCCGCACCTGGCGGGCGTCGGAGGTCGAGGCCTCGCGCGACACGTACGCCCCCTCGGCCATCTGGTCGAGCAGCTTTGACGTCGCCTGCTTGCTGACCCCCATCAGGGCCGCCAGGTCGGACACCGACGCCTCGCGGTCGCGGAGGGTGAGCAGGACGAAGCCGTACGACGGGCGGACGTCGTCCCAGCCCAGCTCGCGGAGCCGGTCGTGCAGGCCGTCGATGAGCTGGCGGTAGGCGACCGCCAGCAGGCGCGCGAGAGGGACGTCGTTCACCGGCTCGCCTACTGGGCCCACGGCGGGGTGAACGGCCCGCCGTCGGTGACGGCCTGACCGCCGACGGGCAGGCAGCACAGCAGGCGCAGCGGCTCCTCGCCGCCGTTGGCGATCTCGAAGTCGCACGCCGGCCGGGACGACGATCGCGTCGCCGGTCTCGGCGACCCCGTCGACCTCGCCGACCCGCGTCGCGGCCACACCGTCGAGCACGACGAAGACCTCCTCGCGCGTGAGGGAGTGCGGCGTCGCCGGCGTCCCCGGGTCGATCTCGACGGCCCACACCGAGGTCTCGGCGCTCCCGCGCGAGGGCGTGGCGAGCGAGGTGAAGCGGGTGCCGCCGAGGTCGTGGGTGGCCTGGGCGGGTCGGGTGATGACTCCCATGTCCGTTCCTTTCGTCAACTACATTGACGATAAACGTGTCTGCGCGATCCGTCAATGACGTTGACGGATCGCGCGGTCCGATTCCCGCCAGTTCTTCTTCGAGCGGTGCGCCACGCTGGTGTCATGACCACGACTCACGCCATCACTCCCGACCGACTCGACGCGATCCGCGCCGCCGGCAAGGACGGCCACGGCAACGCGTTCACGCCGTACCCCGCCTCGGGCGACGGCGAGCCGCTGCGCTGCTGCCTGAGGTACGCGCGGGCCGGCGAGCCGATCGCCCTCATCTCCTTCGCGCCGTTCGAGCAGGTCTCGCCCTGGCGCGAGGTCGGGCCGGTCTACGTGCACGCCTCCCGCTGCGCGGGTCACGACGGCGGCGAGCTGCCCGCCGAGCTCGAGTCGCGGACCGCGGGTGCTGCGGACGTACCGGGCCGACGGGACCATGAACTACGAGCACAACACCCTCGTCGCCGACGAGGACCTCGCGCCGCACGTCGACAAGCTGCTCGCCCTGCCCGACGTGCACACCGTGCACGTGCGGACCGTGCTGCCGCAGTGCTTCCTCTACGCGGTGACCGCTTGACCCACCGTTGGTCGAGGAAGGCGCGCTAGCGCCTGTCACGAGACCCGGTGAGCGCCCTGCGGTCCTGTGACGGGGTCTCGTGACGGGCGTGACCGCCCTCCTCGACCAGCGGAGCTAGCCGAGGTTTCGCAGCAACAGCGCCTCGGCGAGCAGCACCTTCTCGAACTCCGGCAGGTGCAGGCCCTCGTTGGCGCCGTGGGCGCGGGTGTCGGGGTCCTCGACGCCGGTCACCAGCACCGACGCCGCCGGGAACGCCTCGAGGAACTCGGCGATGAACGGGATCGACCCGCCGACCCCCATGTCGACGGGCGCGGTGCCGTCCCAGGCCTCGGTGAAGGCGTTCCGCGCGGCGTCGTACGCCGGACCGGTCGCGTCGATCTGCGTGGCCTCGCCGGTGTCGACGGTCGTCATCGAGAGCTCGCCACCCCAGGCGATGTTCTTCTCGAGGTGCTCGCGGAGCCGGGCCTCGGCGTTCTCGGTGGTGTCGCCGGGGGCGATGCGCATCGAGATCCGGCAGCGCGCGGCGGGGACGAGGGTGTTCGAGGCGCCGGCCACCTTGGGCGCGTCGAGGCCGGTGATCGACAGCGCCGGCTTGGTCCAGAGCCGCTCGACGGTGGAGCCCTCGCCGATCCACTCGATGCCGGGCACGGCGCCGGACTCGGCGCGCAGCCGCTCCTCGGGGTACTCGACGTCGGCGGCCGGGCCCGAGTGGAGGCCGGCGACGGCGACGTTGCCGCGGTCGTCGTGGAGGGTCGCGATCAGCCGGGCCAGCGTCATCAGCGAGTCGGGCACCAGGCCGCCCCACATGCCGGAGTGCACGGCGTGGGTCAGGGTGCGGACCTCGACGTCCATCCGCACCAGCCCGCGCAGGCTCGTGGTCAGGGCCGGGACGCCGATGTCCCAGTTGCCCGAGTCGGCGATGACGATGACGTCGGCGCGGAGGTCGTCGAGGTTCTCCTTCAGCAGCGCGGGCAGCGTCTCGGACCCGACCTCCTCCTCGCCCTCGATGAAGAAGACGACGTTGACCGGCAGGTCGTCGCCGAAGACCCGCAGCGCGGCCAGGTGGGTGGCGACGCCGGCCTTGTCGTCGGCGGCGCCGCGGCCGTAGAGGCGGTCGCCGCGCTCGGTCGGCTCGAACGGCGGCGAGTCCCAGTCGGCGTGGTCGTTCTCGGGCTGGACGTCGTGGTGGGCGTACAGCAGCACGGTCGGCGCGCCCTCCGGCCCCTTCTTGTGCGCGATCACGGCCGGCGCCCCGCCGTCGGCGCTGGTGATGCGGCGTCGAGCACCCCTCGGCCTCCAGCAACGCGGCCACGGCCTCGGCGCTCCGTCGTACCTCCGACGCCCGCTCCGGGTCGGCGCTCACCGACTCGATGCGGACCAGGGCCTCGAGGTCGCGGCGTACGCCGGGAAGTACGTCGGCCACCTTCGCGCGGAGCTCGTCGGTCGTGGGTGTCGTCGCCATGTTCGCGACCCTAGCGAGGGCTCGCGGCTGCGAGTAACGCCCCCTCGAGGGCACTACCCACCCGCTCGAGCGGGTGGGTAGTGGTGCGAGCGGGTGGTCACTCACGGCCACGGCGGCGACACGTCACAAATTGTCTGACAATGATTGGGAAAGCGTGGCCCTCCGTGAGCGAGGATGCAGCCATGACGAGCAGCACCGACGGACACCCGCACCCAGGAGCACATCGAGCTCACCGAGACCTACGCCGCGCACAACTACCACCCGCTGCCGGTGGTGCTGGCGAGCGGCGAGGGCGCGTGGGTGACCGACGTCGACGGGAAGCGGTACCTCGACTGCCTCGCCGGCTACTCCGCCCTCAACTTCGGCCACAGCCACCCGCGCCTGGTCGCCCGCGCGCACCGAGCAGCTCGCCACGCTGACGCTGACCAGCCGGGCCTTCTACAACGACCAGCTCGGCCCGTTCGCGAAGGCCCTCGCCGGCCTGACCGGCAAGGACCTGATCCTGCCGATGAACTCCGGCGCCGAGGCCGTCGAGACCGCGATCAAGGTCAGCCGCCGCTGGGGCTACGAGGTCAAGGGCGTCGCCGAGGCGCAGGCCTCGATCATCGTGATGGAGGGCAACTTCCACGGCCGCACCACCACGATCGTCAGCTTCAGCAACGACTCCGACGCGACGACCGGCTACGCGCCGTACACGCCCGGCTTCCGGATGGTGCCGTACGGCGACATCGCCGCCGTCCGCGCCGCGATCGACGAGACCACGGTCGCCGTCCTGCTCGAGCCGATCCAGGGCGAGGGCGGCGTGATCATCCCGCCGGAGGGCTTCCTGCGGGAGGTACGTGCGCTCTGCGACGAGACCGACGTGCTGATGGTCGCCGACGAGATCCAGTCGGGCCTGGGCCGCTCGGGTACGACGTTCGCGTGCGACCACGAGGGCGTCGTCCCGGACATCTACATCCTCGGCAAGGCGCTCGGCGGCGGGCTGTACCCCGTCTCCGCGATCGCCGCCGACCACCGCGTCCTCGACGTCATCACGCCCGGCAGCCACGGCTCGACGTTCGGCGGCAACCCGCTGGCCGCGGCCATCGGCAGCGAGGTCGTCGCGATGCTGGAGACCGGCGAGTTCCAGGCCCGCGCCGTCGAGCTCGGCGCTCGCCTCGACGCCGGCCTCGCGCCGCTGGTCGGCAACGGCTTCGACGCCGTCCGGATCCGCGGCCTCTGGTGCGGCATCGACATCACCGACGGCGTCGCCACCGGCCGCCAGGTCACCGAGGCCCTCCTCGGCCACGGCGTCCTCGCCAAGGAGGCCCACGGCCAGACCGTCCGACTCGCTCCCCCGCTCGTCGCCTCCGAGGAGGACATCGACACCCTCGTCGCCGCCTTCGTCGCGGTGATGGAGTCGTTCAAGGGCTGAGCCGCTCAGAACTCGAACACGTCCTCGTCGATCACCTTCGTGAGGATGACGACGCAGTCGCGCCCGAACTCGGAGATCGACACCATCCCGGCCGCGTCCACCGAGAACATCCCGAGGTCGGCGAAGTGCCACATCGCGGTGTCGAGGCGTTCCTGCCACCCGTGATCCATCAGGCTGCTCAGTGCCTCGCGGGCACTCGCCGTCCCACCACTCCCGGATCTCGGCGAGCGGCACCGGCCGCTCCTGGAGACCCGGCAGAGCGATGACCCCGAGCGCCGGCTCGACGACGTAGCGACCGAGGCGCATCGCCAGGGCGTAGAACAACAAACGAACCGAGGGCCGCCCACCCCTCGTCGTCCGTGGGAGCCTCGCCGCGCCTGGTCGCGCGTCGCGCTCCGACCTGGATCAGCCCGGCCGCGACGGCCGGGTACCAGAGGCGGTCCAGCGGCAGGCAGTCTCCGGCGCTGCTGCCAGCCGTGCAGGGCCGACTCGGCCATCAGCCGGTCCACCTCCGGGATCCTCGGCCGTACACATGCTCTCGGTGCGCGCCCATCTGCGACGGTCCAGCTCCCGCTCCCATGGCCAGAGGTCCAGCTCCTGGTAGGCCTCCCGCGCCACGGCCGGGCGTAGCAGACCCGCCTGCGTGGACTCGCGACCAGCGCCCACCCAGTCCGCGAGGGCGAGGCACTGCCGGACGTACGCCGACTCACGGACCGCCCGAGCGGCGCCGGACAGCGTGCCCGGCCGGAAGCTCTCCTCGAGCGGTTCCTCGTCGGGCGGCCCGTTGACCGACCGCGTCCACGCCTGCCCCCGCACGCTCTTGGGCGAGGCATCGGGCATCAGCCTGAAGCGTTCCTCCTGGGGCAGCGCGTTCCACGCGTCCTGGACCCGATCCAGACGGTCCTGCAGCTCCTCCATCGTCGGCGGCACCGTCGAGGTCGATCCCGATCGACCGGCCGAAGTCGGCAAGGACCCGGCCCTGCGAGTGGTGGGCGGGGTCGTCGTACGCCGCCCGCATCCGCGGCAGCGCACGCTTCGCCTCCTTGCGGAGCTCGGCCGGCGCCGCCGAGCGCCCGGCCAACCGCCCGTCGCGCGGAGGAACATCCAGTACGTGTCCAGCGTCTCGGAGCAGCACCTGCTCGTCCGGCGGAGTCGGCCCGTACGCCGGCCAGGTGACCAGCAGCAGACGCTCGACGCTCCCCGGCGGCCATTGGACCTCGTTGAGGTCGTCGTGGGTCGCGCGCAGCTCGAGCAACCCGGTCAGGAGGTCGGCATCGAGCGACCGTCCCCTGGCGGCCGCCCACTTGCCGGCCTGGCGCAGGAGCGGACCCAGCTCAGCCATCGGTGTCCACCACGTTCCGCAGCGGCTGACCGGCGACGTACGCCGTCAGCTGGTCGCGCAGCAGGGCGGCCATCCGCGGCAGCATCGCCGTCGTACCTCCCGCGACGTGGGGAGTGATCAGCACCGAGGGCGCGGACCAGAGCGGATGGCCGTCGGGCAGCGGCTCGGGGTCGGTGACGTCCAGGGCGAACCGCAGCCGGCCCGGCCTCGGCGAGAACGGCCGAGGTGTCCAGCAACGGCCCGCGGCCGACGTTGACGACGAGCGTGCCGTCGGAGAGCCCGGCCAGGAAGGAGGCGTCGACCACGTGCCGGGTCGAGACGTCAGCGGCAGCACGACGATGACGACATGCTGCGCCGCCCAGTCGACGTCGGCGGCGGTGACGACCGAACCCACCAGGTCGTCGTCACGCGGCGCGGACGCGACGGCGGTGACCACCGCACCGCAGGCCAGCAACCGCACGGCGAGGGCGCGGCCGATCGACCCGTACCCCAGCACGGCTACGCGGCTGTCCGCCAGCGACCGCTGCTCGGGACCCCGCTCCCAGTGCCCGTGCCGCCGCACCGCGGCAGTCGATCCCCCGCAGCGAAGCGAGCGTCAGCCCGAGCGCCAGCTCGGCTGTCGCGTCGTCGTGCACGCCGCGGGCGTTGCAGAGCAGCACCCCGTCGGGCAGGTGCTCGACGATCCCGTCCACGCCGGCGGTCTGGGTCTGCACGACCGCCAGGGACGGCAGCGCCGCCAGCTGGTCGAGCGTCATCCGCGCAGGTTGCGGTAGTCGAGCACCACCAGCTCGATGTCGTCGCGCGGCGGTGGCGTGGAGCCGTCCCACACGACGTACTCGACCCCGTCGACCGTCGCCCGCCGCCGACGCCAAGCGCGGCGAACGGCACCGAGACGATCACGAGGCATCCACCAGCGGCAGGTACGCCGTCAGGTCGGCCCGCTCCCCGCTCGCCCTCACCCGCCCGGCCGCCTCGGCGTCCGCCCACGACGAGCTCACCGGTGGCCAGCTGCGAGCCACGTCGACGCGTCGGTCTCCACGACCGCCGGCGGCGTACCCCGGGTGTGCCGCACCCCGGGGACCGCCTGCACCGCGGCGTACGGCGGCACCCGCACCTCCACCGAACGCCCCGGCGCACGCGACCCCGAGGACCGCCAGGAAGTGCTTCACCAGCAGTCGCGTCTGCTCGTCGCTGCGCGGAGCGACGCGGCCAGCGCCGCGGCCACCTCGGCCGCGCGAGCGATGCGGAGTCGGACCGGCACCGGCCAGCCTAGGACTCCACGTCCGGGGCCGGCTGGAGCACCCAGAGCACCTCGTAGGTCCGACCGGTCGTTCGCCCTTGCTCCTGCTCCCGCCAGCCGTCGACCAGGTCGTTGATCTCGCCCGCGAGCTCCTTGGCCTCCGCCTTGGTCAGCCGCAGGGCGTGGCGTGCTGACCGCGACCATCGCGTCCTTCGCCTCTCGGGCTGGTCGGCCCGGTCGATCGCGGCGTGCGCCTCCGCGGTCCACTGCTCGGCGGAACACCGTGATCGCCGCCTTGCCGCCGCTCCTGGTCCGCCAGATCCTCGAGGTTCACGCTCAGCCCGCTCTCGTGGACCGACCCGCCACACACGGTCGCGGCCGTCGCGCGCGAGCTCGGGGGCCTCCTCGACCAGCCCGTACTTGGCCAGCTGACGCAGGTGGAAGCGACGCCTGGTTGGCCGGGATCCCCATCCGCTCGGCCACGTCGGCGGCGCGCATCGGCCCGCCGGCGCTCATCTCCTCCAGGATCCGGTTGCGCATCGGGTGCGCGATCCCGCGCAGCATCCGCACGTCGGTGAGCTTGGGGATGTCGCGGGGCGGACATGTCCCCATGCTAGCGGAATTCCGCACGCACCATTGCGCACGTGTAGTTGCGCACTATACCGGTGCGCATATGGCCGGCAACCGCACTGGCTACCGCGAGCTCTCCAAGAACCGTGACTTCACGATCCTGTGGACGGGCCAGACGATCAGCGACCTGGGCAGCCAGGTGAGCATGTTCGTCTTCCCGCTCGTCACCTACGCCCTGACCGGGTCGGCCATCTGGGCCGCGGTCATCGAGGCGGCGTTCCTCGTCGGGCTGTGCGGTGCGCTGCTGCCCGGCCGGCGTGCTCGCCGACCGCGTGCACCGCCGGCTGTCATGCGGGCGGCGAGCGGCGGCGGCGCCCTGCTGTACGCCTCGCTCGCGGTCGCGGCGTACGTCGGCTCGCTGACCATCCCGCACCTCGCCGCCGTCGCCCTCCTCACCGGGGTGGCCACCGGGATCTCCGGCCCGGCCGAGATGTCCTCGCTGCGTTCGGTCGTCTCCCGCGAGCAGCTACCGACCGCGCTGAGCCAGAGCCAGGCCCGCCAGCACGTGGCCTCGCTGCTCGGCGGTCCGCTCGGGGGCATCCTGTACGGCGTCGCGCGCTGGGTCCCGTTCGCCTTCGACGCGTCTCCTTCGCGGCGTCGTGGTTCGCGCTGGGCCGGCTGCGGACGGACCTGTCCGCCCCGGAGCGTGTCGGCCCGCCGCGCAAGCCCACGCAGGACGTGGCCGAAGGCATCCGCTTCATCCTGTCCTGGCCGTACTTCCGGGCGCTGGCCGTCTTCAGCGCGTCGGTGAACCTGCTCGTCAACGCGATGTTCTTCGTGGCCATCCTGCGGCTCGTCCAGGACGGCGTGGACCCCAGGGCGATCGGCCTGGTCTCCACGGCCGCCGGCGTCGCCGGCATCCTCGGTGCGCTCGTCGCCCCGTGGATCATCGAGCGGATGCCTACCGGCAAGCTCGTCGTGGCGACGGCGTGGAGCTTCGTGCCCTTCGTGATCCCGATGGCCCTCTGGAACAACCCGGCCGTGGTCGCGGGCGCCCTCGGCTTCATCATGCTGCTCAACCCGGCCGGCAACGCCAGCGGCAGCAACTACCGCATCGCGCACACACCGGCGCACCTGCAGGGCCGCGCGCAGTCGGCCGGCCAGTTCCTCGGCATGTCGGTCATCTGGCTGGCGCCGATCCTGGGCGGCGTGCTCCTCGAGCGCATCGGCGGTCGCGACGCCGTGCTCGTCATCGGCGCCCTGACCGCCCTCGCGGCGCTCATCCCGACCCTGACCCGCACCATCCGCTCGGTCCCCCGGCCCGCCGTCTGGCAGGCCGAGCTGGACGCGCGGGAAGCCGCCGTCCGTGACGAACTTGTCGTCTCACCGGCCCTCTGACGACGAATACGTCACGGACGGCGAGCAACCACAGCGGACTGGATCTCGGTCTTGAGCACCTTGCCGACCTTGGACCGTGGCAGGTCGCCCCAGACCAGCACCTCCTTGGGCGCCTTCACGCCGCCGATCCGCTGGCGCACGAAGAGGCGTACGGCGTCCGGGTCGGCCGACCCGCCGGCGTACGGCTGCACGACGGCGACGACCTTCTCGCCCCACTTCTCGTCCGGGACGCCGATCACCGCGGCGTCCTGGACGTCGGGGTGGGCGAGGAGGGCCTGCTCGACCTCGGTGGAGTACACGTTGAAGCCGCCGCTGATGATCATGTCCTTGGCCCGGTCGACGATGTGCAGGAAGCCCTCGCCGTCGAGGAAGCCGATGTCGCCGGTGTGGTGCCAGCCGTGCCTCCCGACCTCCGCCGTGGCCTCGGGGTTCTTGTAGTAGCCCGCCATCACGAGCGAGCTGCGCACGCAGATCTCGCCGCGCTGGCTGCCGGTCCTGCTCACGCCCGTCCTCGTCGAGGATCGCCACCTGCACCAGCGGCGCGGGGCGGCCGGCCGAGGCCAGCCGGTTCCGGTGCGGCATGCCGTCGGGTCCGAGGTGGTCCTCGGGCCGCATCATCGAGATCATCATCGGCGCCTCGGTCTGCCCGAAGAGCTGGGCCATCACCGGGCCGATCCGGTTGAGCGCCTCCTCGAGGCGGGCCACCGACATCGGCGCGGCGCCGTACCAGAAGCACTGCAGCGACCGGAGGTCCGCGGCGTCGAGGTCGGCGTGGCCGAGCACCATGTAGATCAGCGTCGGCGGCAGGAACGTGTGGGTGACCCGGTGCCGCTCCACCAGCGTCAGGAAGCCGCCGACGTCGGGCGCCCGCATGATCACGATCTCGCCGCCGAGCGCGAGGACCGGGAAGCACAGCACGCCGGCGGCGTGGGTGAGGGGCGCGAGGGCGAGGTACGTCGGGCGGCCGGCGAACGGGTACCCCATCAGCGTCAGCGCCGTCATCGTCTCGAGGTTGGCGTTGGTCAGCATCACGCCCTTCGGCGTGCCGGTCGTGCCGCCGGTGCCGACGATCATCGCCAGGTCGGCGACCCCGGACTCGGCGACGGGGTTGGGCGCCGTGGTCTCGACAGGCTCGACCGACTGTGGTCGCGGACCGACCGCTCGGTCGAGCTTGTCGAGACCCAGGAACTCACTCCACGTCAGGGCGGCGCCGTCCGCGTCGCCGTCGAGGCAGACCAGCAGCGTCACCTTGGGCAGGTCGCGGATGATCGACCTCGACCAGCGGCGCGAACGACGCCTGGAACAGGAGGGCGGTGCAGTCGAAGAGGTCGAGCAGCTCGCGGTTCTCGGCCGCCTCGTTGCGTGGGTTGATCGGGCACCAGACCGCGCCCGCCCGGGAGATGCCGAAGACGCAGGTGAACGACGTCGGGTCGTTGGCCGACAGGATCGCCACCGACTGGCCCGGCGCCACGCCGTGCCGCGCCAGCGCGTCGGCGATCCGGTGCGAGTCGGCCTGCACCTCGGCGTACGTGCGCGTCTCGCCGTCGGTGGTCAGGCAGGGGGCCTCCGGGCCGAGCGAGGCCCCCTTGTCGAGGTAGTCGACCAGCTTCATCGTTCG
>CAWAIW010000045.1:0-14680 GCA_963782035.1 uncultured Actinomycetota bacterium | reverse complement strand
CGGCTCAACCGTCCAGGCGCTCCTCGACCATGCGCTCGGACACCATGGCGCCGTCGACGTCGAAGCGGCCCTGGAGGAACTTCTTGCGGAACTCCATGTCGAGTCCGGCGGAGCCCTGGCGGTTCTTCTCCAGGGTGACGACGGTCCACTCGCGCATCCGCTCGAGGCCGTTGATGTCGTAGACCAGGGCGTCGCGGTTCACGATGTCGGCCTTGGTGTTCATGATCATCACGACGTCGGGCTCGTAGGCCAGGGCGGTCGAGCCCTTGAGGTGACGGGCGCGCATCCGCTGCCCGGGCTTGAGGCCGTCACGGTCGGCGGACGAGAGCGCGAGCACGGGACTGGCGAAGTCGATCGCCAGGTCCTTCAGCTGCTGGGTGATGAGCGTGATCTGCTGCTCCTCCGACATCGTGCGGTCGAAGGGCTTCACCTTCTGGAGGTAGTCCACGACGATCAGCGGCGGCTGGCCCGTCTCGGCGTACACCTCCTTGGCGTTGTCGGCGATCGCGGCCATGTCGGTGTGCGCCGAGGTGGAGCGGTGGATGACCAGCCGGTCGGAGTACTGCCCGATCGACATCAGCGCGTCGATGGCCATCGGGCCGGCGGCCTCGAGCAGCCGCTCGGGCAGCCCGCCGCTCTGGCCCTTGCCGTCGAAGGCCTCCCGGATCTGTGAGATCGGCGGGGCGCTGGTGCCGAACATCAGCCCGGCCTCCATGGAGATCAGCCGCTGGAGCAGTGTCTCGGCCTCGAGCTCGAAGGAGAACATCACGGCCGCGCAGCCGGCGGCCGCCGCGTTGCGGCACATCTGGAGCGCCATCGTCGACTTGCCCTGGCCCTGGGGGCCGGCGAGCACGTTGAGGGCGCCGGCCCGGAAGCCTCCGCCGATGCCGTCGTCGAGGATGGGGAAGCCGGTCGGCCAGATCTGTACCTCGGCCTCGGGCGAGCGCAGGCGCGAGTCCGAGCGCTCGACCACGGTCGTGAGCGAGGTCAGCTTCTGGTCCATGCCACCAATTCCACCGAATCGCGGTTGGCCAGTCGGTCGGAACGGTGGGATCTGGTCCAAACGAAGGGTGTGCATGGCCCGATGGGGCCAGAAGAGGGCTAGACAGACCCACGCCCCACCCGGACCAGTCCGGGTGGGGCGTGATGGGGTCTTCGTGCCGACCGTCGTCGGATCACTTGTCGGCGAACAGGCGCTCCTCGACGAGCTGCTCGGCCACGAGCTTGCCCGAGGTCTCGAACCGGGCCTGGGCGAAGCGCTTGCGGAACTCCAGCTCCACCGCGTCGTGCCCCTGGCGGTTCTTCTCGACCGTGATGACCGTCCACTCGCGGTACCTGTCCAGGCCGTTGACGTCGAACAGCAGGTGGTTGCGCGCGACCACGTCGGACTTGGTGTTCAGGATCAGCACCACGTCGGGCTCGTAGGCCAGCGCCGTCCCGCCGCGCATGTGCCGGGCCCGCATCCGCTGCCCGGGCTCGAGGCCCTGCTTGTCGGCGGCCGCGATGGCGAACACCGGGGCCTCGAAGTCGATCGCCAGGTCCTTCAGCTGCTCGGTGATCTTGGTGATGCTCTCCTCGTCGGAGAGGCGTGGGTCGTCGAACTTCACCTTCTGGAGGTAGTCGATGATGATCAGCGGCGGCTGCCCGGTCTCACCGATCACTTCCTTGACCGCCGCGGCGATCGTGGGGATGTCGGTCGCGGTCGTGGTGGAGCGGTGCACGACCAGCCGGTCGGCGTACCCCTGGATCCGCATGATCGCCTCGATGCCGGCCGTGCCGGCCAACCGCTCGGGCAGCCCTCCGGACCGGTTGTCGTTGCCCTCGAACGCCGCCCGGATCTGGGTCAGCCCGGGGGCGTGGATGCCGCCGATCAGGCCCGACTCCATCGCGATGAGGCGCTGCAGCAGCCCCTCGGCGTCGAGCTCGAAGGAGAAGAAGATCGCAGACCGGCCAGACACCACGGCGTTGCGCGCCATCTGGAGAGCCATGGTGGTCTTGCCCTGACCCTGCGGTCCGGCAAGTAAGTTGAGTGCCCCGGCCCGCAGGCCGCCCCCGAGGACATCGTCGATCAGCGGGAACCCCGTCGGCCAGATGCGCACCGAGGAGTCCGGAGACCTCAACCGCGAGTCGGCACGATCCAGGATCGTGGCGAGCGAATGCAGTTTTGGGTCCACGCTCCCATTGCAACAGATCGCGGGCGGGGGCGTGACCGTTCGGTAGAATCGGACTAGTCCGGTGAGGTCCCCAGAACTGACCGAAAGGACGACCCGGGCCCGGCGATTTGTCGGCTCGTACGACGCGCCGTACCGTTGGCCGCTGAAACCAGAGACCGCTGGTCGGCGAGCTGCCAGAAGAATTGCGCAGTCTTGTCCGAAGGTCCCACCCCGGTGGGCGACCCGCGCAGGTGACGGAGCACGAGCCGCCGGTCCGCCGGTCGTTCCCACGCCCTGAGCCTGCGCTCGGGGCGTTCGTCGTTGATGGGCCCGGCACCGTGCCGCAGCGGTCTCCCACCGGAAGGAGATCCATGGCGCGGGCTGAGAAGGCTGCGGCAGTTGCCGAGATCGTTGACTCGTTCAACGAGGCATCGGGCGCCGTCCTGACCGAGTACCGCGGTCTCACCGTGAAGCAGCTCCAGGAGCTGCGTCGTTCACTGCGTGGGAACGCCGACTATGCCGTGGTCAAGAACACGCTGGCCAAGCTGGCCGCCAACGAGGCCGGCATCAGCGGCTTCGACGACCTGCTGACCGGCCCGACCGCCATCGCCTTCATCAACGGCGACGTGGTCGAGGCGGCCAAGGGTCTGCGTGACTTTGCCAAGGCGAACCCCACCCTGGTCATCAAGGGTGGCGTCCTGGACGGCAAGCCCCTCGACGCTGCGGAGGTCGCCAAGCTGGCCGACCTCGAGTCGCGCGAGGTGCTCCTGGGCAAGCTGGCCGGCGCGATGCTCGCGTCGCTCAGCCAGGCCGTCTACCTGCTCAACGCCCCCATCGCCCAGGCCGCGCGCATTGTCGGCGCGCTCCAGGCCAAGCGGGCAGAAGAAGGGCAGGACCCCTCGATCCTCGCGGGTGGTGCCGGCCAAGTAGTTGATGGCCAGGCGCCGGCAGATGCGCCGGTCACCGATGAGGCTGTCTCCGAGGAGAGCGCCGAGGAGGCCGACGAGTCCACTGACGGACACGCCGGCGCCGAGGACGGCACCGACGAGACCACCGAGTCCGAGGAAGAGTCGACCGAGGCCTGAGCCCCGGTCACACCACCGCATTTACTGGTCAACACCACCGATTGGAAGGAAACGCCACCATGGCGAAGCTCAGCACCGACGAGCTCCTCGACGCGTTCAAGGAGATGACGCTGATCGAGCTCTCCGAGTTCGTGAAGCAGTTCGAAGACACCTTCGGCGTCACCGCGGCCGCTCCGGTCGCCGTGGCCGCCGCCGCCCCGGCCGGCGCCGGTGCCGGCAACGTGGGCGAGGAGGCCGCCGAGCAGGACTCGTTCGACGTGGTCCTCGAGGCCGCCGGCGAGAAGAAGATCAACGTCATCAAGGAGGTGCGCGCCCTGACCTCCCTCGGCCTGAAGGAGGCCAAGGACCTGGTCGAGGCCGCGCCGAAGCCCGTCCTCGAGGGCGTGGCGAAGGACGTGGCGGAGAAGGCCAAGGAGGCCCTCGAGGGCGCCGGCGCCTCCGTCACCCTCAAGTGACCCTGGACTGATCCTCTGGGCTCCTAGGAGCCACCGTCGAAGGGCGGGCACCCGACCGGGTGCCCGCCCTTCGCGTTTCCGGTGGTCGAGGAGGTCGCGCAGCGACCGTCACGAGACCCGGTGACCTGACCGCTGACCTGTCGCCGGGTCTCGGGACAGGCGCTGGCGCGCCTTCCTCGACCAGCGGGACGCCCACCGGCGCGCCGATCCACCCGATCGTCCGCGCGTTCGTAGCATCGGCCGCATCCGGAGCGGCTACCGGGCCGTAACTTTCGCGCCCGATGCCCGTTGTCCCCCCGGAGCGAGCGAACGGGAGGCGCTTGCCGTCGTACGGGCACGTCGAGGCGAGGGAGGCGCGATGGGTGTCGAGATCAAGATCGATGGACTCACCAAGTCCTTCGGCAAGCAGCTCATCTGGGGCGACGTGACGTTGACCGTCCCCGCGGGCGAGATCTGCGTGATGCTCGGACCGTCCGGCACCGGCAAGTCGGTGCTGCTGAAGACCCTCATCGGGCTGCTCAAGCCCGACCGGGGCTCGGTGGTCATCGAGGGCACCGACATCGCCAGCTGCTCCGAGCGCGAGCTCTACGAGATCCGCAAGCTGTTCGGCGTGCTGTTCCAGGACGGCGCGATGTTCGGGTCGATGAACCTCTACGACAACGTCGCCTTCCCGCTGCGCGAGCACACCAAGAAGTCCGAGTCCGAGATCCGCGCCATCGTGATGGAGAAGATGGACCTCGTCGGCCTCGTCGGCGCGGAGACCAAGCTCCCCGGGGAGATCTCGGGCGGCATGCGCAAGCGTGCCGGCCTGGCCCGGGCCCTGGTCCTGGACCCCGAGATCGTGCTGTTCGACGAGCCGGACTCCGGCCTGGACCCGGTGCGCACGTCGTTCCTCAACCAGCTGATCATCGACCTGAACGCACAGATCGACGCGACGTTCCTGATCGTCACCCACGACATCAACACCGCCCGCACGGTGCCCGACAACATCGGCCTGCTCTACCACAAGCACCTGGCGATGTTCGGGCCGCGCGAGATGCTCCTCAGCTCCGAGGAGCCGGTCGTCCGCCAGTTCCTCAACGCCCAGCGGATCGGGCCGATCGGCATGTCGGAGGAGAAGGACGCCGACGAGCTGGAGTCCGAGAAGGGCCAGGAGCTGCCGCCGCTGCCGCCGATCCCGCTCCAGCAGGAGCCGTCCAACGGGATCCCGCGCCGCAGCCAGCGCCCGCCGGGGGAGTGGTGCAAGCAGAACGGCGTCACGCCGCCTCCCGGCTCCTTCGAGCCGAACATGACCATGAGCACGGGGGCGTGACGCCGATGTCCTCCATGACGGCCTCGAAGGTCCTCGCGCCGATCGGGACAGCCGGCAAGCTCTTCGCCTTCGGCCTCGACGTCGGCCGCGGGCTGTTCCGCCGGCCCTTCCAGACCCGGGAGTTCCTCCAGCAGGCCTGGTTCATCGCCTCGGTCACGATCATCCCGACCGCGCTCGTCGCCATCCCGTTCGGGGCGGTGATCGCGCTCCAGGTCGGCGGCCTGATCAAGCAGTTCGGCGCCCAGTCCTTCGTCGGCTCCGCCTCGGTCCTCGCGGTGGTCCGCGAGGCCGGCCCGATCGCGACCTCGCTCCTCATCGCCGGCGCCGGCGGCTCGGCCATCGCGGCCGACCTCGGCGCGCGCAAGATCCGCGAGGAGCTCGACGCGATGATGGTGCTCGGCATCGACCCGATCCAGCGCCTCGTCGTCCCCCGCGTGCTCGCCTGCATGCTCGTGGCGGTCTTCCTCAACGGCCTGGTCAGCGTCGTCGGCGTCTCCGGCGGCTACGTCTTCAACGTCGTGCTCCAGGACGGCACACCCGGGGCCTATCTCGCGAGCTTCACCGCGCTCGCACAGCTACCAGATCTCTGGCAGGGCATGGCCAAGGCGCTGGTGTTCGGGATGGTCGCGGCCATCGTGGCGTCGTACAAGGGGATGAACGCCAACGGCGGCCCGAAGGGCGTGGGTGACGCGGTCAACGAGTCGGTCGTCGTCAGCTTCATGCTCCTGTTCGTCATCAACTTCGTGATGAGCGCCATCTACTTCCAGCTCGTTCCACCGAAGACGGGTTGACGACCATGGCCAGCTTCAAGTCGCTCTACCAGACGCCCGCGCGGTCCGCTCGACGACCTCGGCGGCCAGCTCGCCTTCTACCTCAAGGCGCTGGCGTGGACCCCGCGGACGATCTCGCCGCTACAAGAAGGAGATCCTGCGGATCCTCGCCGAGGTCACCCTCGGCTCCGGGTCGCTCGCCGTCATCGGCGGCACCGTCGGCGTGATCACGGCGATGTGCTTCTTCACCGGCACCGAGGTCGGCCTGCAGGGGTACGCCGCCCTCAACCAGCTCGGCACGTCGGCGTTCTCCGGCTTCGTCTCGGCCTACTTCAACACGCGCGAGATCGCGCCGCTCGTCGCCGGCATCGCCCTGGCCGCGACCGTCGGCTGCGGCTTCACCGCCCAGCTCGGCGCGATGCGGATCTCCGAGGAGGTCGACGCGCTCGAGGTGATGGCGATCCCGTCGCTGCCCTTCCTCGTCACCACCCGCATCATCGGCGGGCTGATCGCGATCATCCCGCTGTACGTCGTCGGGCTGCTGTCGTCGTACTACGCGACGCGGCTGACCGTCACCAAGTTCTTCGGGCAGAGCGAGGGCACCTTCGACCACTACTTCAACCAGTTCCTGCCCCCCGGCGACGTGCTGTGGTCCTTCGGCAAGGTGCTGGTCTTCGCGGTCACCGTGATCCTCATCCACTGCTACCACGGCTACAACGCCTCCGGCGGCCCCGCCGGCGTCGGCGTCGCGGTCGGCCGCGCCGTGCGCACCAGCATCGTCGCGATCAACGTCCTCGACCTGTTCCTGTCGATGGCGATCTGGGGCACCACCACGACGGTTCGGCTGGCGGGCTGAGACGTGCGGGTCAACCACAAGGCGCTCGGCGTCATCTTCCTGTGCCTGCTGCTGGCGGGCGTGTGGCTGACCTACGGCATCTTCAGCAAGAAGTTCGTGGACTACGACAAGGTCACCCTGCAGACCTCGACGCTCGGCCTCCAGCTCCCCGAGCGCGCCGACGTGAAGATCCGCGGCGTGATCGTCGGCGAGGTGCTCGGCTTCGACACCGACGAGGAGGGCGCCAAGGTCACCCTCGGGCTCTACCCCGACCAGGTGCGCACCATCCCGGCCAACGTGACCGGCTCGATCGTGCCCAAGACGCTGTTCGGCGAGAAGTACGTCTCGCTCGAGGTGCCGCAGGACCCGTCGCCCGACCACATCGAGGCCGGCGCCACGATCGACGCGGACCCAGGTCGCGATCGAGGTCGAGAAGGTCCTCAACGACCTCTACCCGCTGCTGCGCGCCGTCCAGCCGGCCGAGATCAACCAGACCCTCAACGCGATCGCCACCGCCCTCGAGGGTCGCGGCGAGCTGATCGGCGAGAACCTCGAGACGGTCGACGCCTACCTCAAGCGGCTCAACCCGCAGATCCCCGCGATCGTCGACGACCTCCGGCTGACGGCGAAGGTGTCCACGACCTACGCCGACGTGATGCCCGAGATCGCCCGGATCCTGCGTCAACACCATCACGACCACGACCACGCTCGAGGGTCGCGAGGAGAAGCTCAACGCCTTCTTCGACGACCTGTCCCGCTTCTCCGACGACGCCCGTGTCTTCCTGCGCGACAACGGCGACAACATCATCCGGCTCGGCCAGCTCGGCGCGGCCCAGCTGCGCGTGCTGGCCAAGTACGCGCCGGAGTACCCCTGCCTGACCGGCGGCATCGTCAACGCCGGCAAGCTCCAGGCCGAGGCGTTCCGCGGCTTCACCCTGCACATCGTGCTGGAGACGCTGCCCAACCAGCCGCGCGGCTACAACGCGGCCGACGTCCCGGTGCTCGGCGACAAGCGCGGCCCCAGCCTGCCTGCACCTGCCGGTCCCGCCGTGGTCGCAGGAGAACCCGCTGCGCCACCAGCCCGACTTCGTCGACGGCGTGAACACCCCGACCGGCAAGGGCACCTCGCGCGTCGGCTCCCGGGTGGGTACGCCGGCACCGCGGACGAGGCCGCGATCCTCAAGTCGCTGCTGGGCCCCGGTCTCGGGCTCACCGCCGACGACGTACCCGACCTCGGGTCCCTGCTCGTCGGCCCCATGGCGCGCGGGGCGGAGGTGACCCTGGGGATCGAGCGATGAAGGTCCTCGACAAGAAGACCACCGTCGACCTGGTCAAGCTGGTCGTCTTCATGGTGGTGACCACGCTGGCCACCGGCGTCCTGGTCATCACTGATCGGCAACCTCGACTTCGGCACGCAGCCGTCAGTACAAGGCGGAGTTCACCGATGCCACCGGCGTCAACAAGGGCGACGACATCCGGATCGCCGGCGTGAAGGTCGGCACGGTCAAGGACGTCGAGATCGTCGACCGCACCCGCGCGCTGATCACGTTCAGCGTCCAGGAGACCACGACGCTGTCGAAGGCGACCCGCGCCGACATCCGCTACCGCAACCTGGTCGGCCAGCGCTACATCTCGCTGAGCAACGAGATCGGCGACAGCGCGACCGGCTCCCGGAGGGCGCCACCATCCCGGTCGAGCCAGACGTCGCCGGCCCTCGACCTCACCGTGCTCTTCAACGGCTTCAAGCCGCTCTTCGAGGCGCTGTACGCCGAGCGACATCAACCAGCTGTCCTACGAGATCGTCCAGGTCTTCCAGGGCGAGGGCGGCACCCTCGAGGGACTGCTGGCCCACACCGCCTCGGTCACCTCGACGCTCGCCGACCGCGACCAGATCATCAGCCAGCTCATCGACAACCTCAACGAGGTGCTGGCCCACATCGGCAGCCGCGACGAGCAGCTCAACCGGCTGATCACCACGTTCCGCACGTTCGTCGGCGGTCTCAAGGACGACCGGCAGGCGATCCTCGGCTCGCTCGACCAGATCTCCACCCTGTCGGTGCAGACGGCCGGCCTGGTGAAGGGCATCCGCAAGCCGTTCGTGGAGGACATCAAGCACCTGCGCGCGGTGGCCGAGAACATCGACCGCAACAAGGCCGAGCTCGACCGGGCCCTGCAGGTGCTGCCCATCAAGCTGGAGAAGGTCGGCCGGACCGCGATCTACGGCTCGTGGTTCAACTTCTACCTCTGCCAGTTCCAGGGCAAGGTCACCGTCGCCGGCGTCACCGTGCCGGTGCAGTACAACACCGGCTCCGACAGGTGTGCGCTGCAATGAGCGTCCCCTTCCGTGAGCGCAACCCCGTCGTGGTCGGGGCGATCAGCCTCGCCGTCGTGGCGGGCCTGATCCTGGCGGCGTTCAACGCCCAGAACCTCCCGATCATCGGCGGTGGCGACGTCTACTACGCCGCCTTCAAGGAGGCCGGCGGCCTCAAGGCCAACGACGAGGTCCGCGTCGCCGGCGTCCGCGTCGGCAAGGTCGAGAAGGTCGAGCTCGACGGCGACCACGTCGAGGTGACCTTCCGCATCGAGGACGCCGCGGACTTCGGCAAGGAGACCCGCGCCGACATCAAGGTCAAGACCCTGCTCGGCGCCATGTACCTCGTCCTCGAGCCCGCAGGCTCGGGCCAGCTGCCCGACGGGCGCGGAGATCCCCGTCGAGCGCACCAGCTCGCCGTACGACGTCGTGAAGGCCTTCTCCGGTCTCGCCGAGACCTCCGACCGGATCGACACCGACCAGCTCGCCGCAGTCGCTCACCACGCTGGCCGACCTGACCCGCAACACCCCCGAGGAGTTCCGCTCGGCCCTCGACGGCGTGTCCCGGCTGTCCACGAACATCGCCGCCAAGAACGCCCAGATCAACACCCTGCTGGGCAACCTGCAGAACGTCTCGGAGGTCCTGCGACGCCCGCGACCAGGACATCGTCGGCCTGATGCGCGACTCCGACGTGCTGTTCCGCGCGCTGGTCAAGCGGCGGCAGTCGGTGCACCGCCTGCTCGTGTCCACCTCGACGCTGTCGACCGAGCTGACCGCGCTGGTGAGGCAGAGCCGCGCGGACCTCCAGCCGGCGCTGTCCCACCTGCAGTCGGTGGTCGACGTGCTGAACAAGAACGAGGACAACATCGACAACAGCCTCCGGCTGATGGCGCCGTTCTACCGCGTCTTCGCGAACACGCTCGGCAACGGGCCGTGGTTCGACACCTACATCCAGAACATCCCTCCCGTTCCGCAGGTGGGCTGAGCGATGGACCCAAGCTGATGGACCTCTGAAGAAGCTCGTCATCCCGGCGGTGATCGTCGCGTTCCTGGTCGACCGCGGCGTTCACGTTCCTGGGTGGCGGCGAGACCAAGACCCTGACCGCGCACTTCCCGCGGACCGTCTCGATCTACGAGGGCAGCGACGTCCGCGTGCTCGGCGTGCCGATCGGCAAGGTCGACACCGTGACGCCGTCGGGCACCGACGTCGTCGTGACGATGTCGTACGACGCCAAGGTCAAGATCCCGGCCGACGCCGCGGCCGTCATCGTGTCGCCGTCGATCGTCGGCGACCGGTTCATCCAGCTCACGCCCGTCTACACCGGCGGCGTGGTGATGAAGAGCGGCGCCACCCTGGAGACCGACGACACCGCCGTACCGCTGGAGCTCGACCAGATCTACCAGAGTCTCGACGACCTGACCGTCGCCCTCGGGCCGAACGGCGCGAACTCCAAGGGCGCCCTGACCGACCTGCTCGAGACGACGGCGGCCAACTTCGGTGGACAGGGCGCCAAGTTCCACCAGACCATCCAGGACTTCAGCCAGCTGACCGGCACCCTCGACGACAACAAGGAGGAGCTGTTCGGCTCGGCGAAGGCGCTCGAGGGCTTCATCCACACGCTGGCGAACAACGACTCGACCGTCCGCCGGTTCAACCGGTCCCTCGCGTCGGTCTCCACGATGCTCTCCGGCGAGCGCGACGAGCTGTCCGCGTCGCTGCGCAACCTGGCGGTCGCGATGAAGCAGGTCTCCGGCTTCGTCAAGGAGAACCGTGAGCTCCTCGGCAGCAACATCAAGGGCATCAACCGGGTCGCGAAGGTCCTGGTCAAGCAGCGTGACGCGCTCGACGAGATCCTGTCTGCGGGTCCCGTGGCCCTGAACAACCTGGCCCTGACCTACAACCCGCAGGCCGGCACCCTCGACACCCGCGCCAACCTCGGGATGTTCGGCGACCAGATCACCAGCGACCCGGCCGCCTTCCTCTGCGGCATCGTCAACCAGGCCAACAAGCCCGGTGACGTCTGCGACGTCATCAAGGACGTGCTCGGCACGCTCCCGGCGGTGCCGCGGGCCGGCGCGCTCGGCGGCGCCCGCGCGCCCGAGGAGTTCGACCCGTCGCTGGGCGGCCTCGTGGAGGTGGGGGACAAGTGACCCGCCTCAAGCTCCTCGTGCTCGCCCTGCTGGGGTCCCTGGCCATCAGCGGCTGCGGCATCGACATCTACAAGCTGCCCCTGCCGGGCGGCACCGACGTCGGCGACAACCCCGTGACCGTGCACATCATGTTCCGCGACGTGCTGGACCTGGTGCCGCAGTCGACCGTCAAGGTCGCCGACGTGAACGTCGGCAAGGTGACCGACGTCAACGCTCGACGGCGCCACCGCCGACGTCACCGTCCAGCTCCGTCGCGACGTGAAGCTGCCGGACAACGCGGTCGCCACCATCCGTCAGACCAGCCTGCTCGGCGAGAAGTTCGTCTCCCTGGCCGCCCCCGAGTCCGGCGCCAGCGCGAACCCGCTCCAGAGCGGTGACGTGATCCCGCTCGAGCGCAGCGGCCGCAACCCCGAGGTCGAGGAGGTGCTCGGCGCGCTGAGTCTCCTGCTCAACGGCGGCGGGGTCGCGCAGCTTCGGACCATCGCCCGGGAGCTGAACCTCGCGCTCGAGGGTCGTGAGGGGACGACGCGGTCGGTGCTCGGTCAGATCCAGACCCTGATGACCCAGCTCGACGACCACAAGGCCGACATCGTCAACGCGATCGACAAGCTCAACGACCTCTCGGTGGCCATCAACAAGCAGCGGTCGAGCATCGACGCCGCACTCGAGGAGCTGCCCTCGGCGCTGGTCTCGATCGACCACCAGCGCAAGGACCTGGTCAAGCTGCTGCACGCCCTGGCCGACCTCAGCGACGTCGGAGTCGGGGTCATCAAGGCGTCCAAGGCCGCCACCATCGACTCGCTGCAGCAGCTCACCCCGGTGCTGTCCCAGATCGCGGCGTCCGGCGACGACTTCGTCAACGCCTTCAACGTGTTCCTGACCTACCCCTTCGTCGACGAGGTCGTCGGCCGGGACCCGCAGGTCGCCCGCAACCTGCACATGGGCGACTACACGAACCTCTCGATCACCCTCGACATCAACGTCGACACCGGCATCACGCTCCCGACCGGCCTACCCACCGGCCTGCCCACGGGCCTGCCCACGAACCTGCCGACCACGCTGCCCACGATCATCGACCCGACCGTGATCATCGGCGACGTGCTGGCCTGCCTGCAGAGCGGCAACCTGGCCAGCCCGGAGTGCCAGAAGGTGCTGCTCATCCCGGAGAAGCTGCTCAAGCTCCGCGAGGAGTGCGCCAAGCAGGAGAACCAGGACAAGACGGTCTGCAAGCAGCTCGCCCTCATCCCGGGGCTGCCGACGCAGGACACGCCCTCCATCCCGGCCACCCAGCTGACCTCGATCCTGACCTCGCTCCCGTCGGTCACGTTGCCGCCGCTGCTCCCGCGCCCGGGCACTGGGTTGGCGAAGCTGGACTACGGCAGACGAGGCCCGACCATGCAGCAGCTGATGGACCTCTACGACCCGGACCTGGTGAGCCTGCTCGTGCCCGGGATGGTCCTGGACGGGGGTGCGGACCGGTGATCACCCGACGTACGCGCATCCAGCTGTTGGTCTTCGTCCTCATCACGCTGGTCGGAGTCAGCTTCGTCGGCGCCCGGTACGCGCGACTGGACCGCCTGTTCGTCGACACGTCGTACACGGTGGTCGCGCACTTCGCCGACTCCGGCGGCATCTTCGCCGGCGGCGAGGTGAGCTACCGCGGCGTGCGGGTCGGCCAGGTGGAGAAGCTGAAGCTGACCGACGCCGGTGTCGACGTCTACCTGGACATCGACAACGGCTTCGACCGGATCCCGGCCGACGCGCTGGCGGTCGTCGGCAACCGGTCGGCGGTGGGGGAGCAGTACGTCGAGCTCCAGCCGCAGTCCGACGCCAAGCCCTACCTGCGCAACAGGTCCCAGATCGCGATGGACGACACGCGGACCCCGACTCCCGACCCAGACGCTCCTCGGCGACCTCTCGACCACGGTCGAGTCGGTCGACCAGGACGCCCTCCGCACGACCGTCGGCGAGCTCGGCACGGCGTTCGACGGCACCGGCCGGGACCTCCAGCGGATCATCGACAGCGGCACCTCGTTCATCGACGCGGCCAACGCCAACTTCGACACCACCACCGCCCTGATCAAGGACGGCAACACGGTGCTCAAGGGCCAGGTGGCCTCGGCGAGCTCCATCCGGACCTTCGCCAAGCAGCTCAAGCTCTTCACCGGCACCCTGGCCGGCTCGGACAAGGACCTGCGCAAGGTCATCGACAACGGCTCGGCGACCGCCAACGAGCTGCGCACCTTCCTCGACGAGAACAAGGTCGACCTCTCCGAGCTGATCAACGAGCTGGTCACCACCGGCGAGGTCGTGGTGCGTCACCTCGACGGGGTCGAGCAGATCCTGGTGATCTACCCCTACATCGTCGAGGGCGGCTTCACCGTCGTCTCCCGGTCGCCGGACACCGGGCTGTACGACGCACACTTCGGCATGGTGCTGACCAACACCCCGGAGGTCTGCCACGCGGGGTACGAGTCGACCGACCGCCGACTGCCGACGGACGGCTCCAACCGGCCCATGAACGAGGGCGCCCACTGCGCCGAGCCGCCGACCCAGTCCGACGCCCGCGGCGCCCAGAACGCCCCCCGCGCGCCGGCGGCGTACCGGTCCGCTGTCGGGCCGCCGGTGGTGGCAACCTACGACCCGTCGACGGGTCACCTGCGCTGGGGCGACCGCGTCCCTCGTGACCTTTCCTCTCCCGGCTCGTTGGCACCGAGAACCCTGGGAGGGGATTCGTGGAAGTGGCTGTTCCTGCAGCCGTTGATGCAGTCGGGAGAGGACAGATGACAGTCCTGCTGAGGGAGCGAGAGCGCGTCGGGGAGGACGCGCCCGTGCAGTCCCCGCGGTTCCGCCGCGGCCTGCTCGCTGTGCTGGTGGCCCTCGCGGTCGTCGGCGCGCTGGTGCTCGGGTGGCTGACGCTCGGCCGCGGCGATGCCGTGCCGGGCCTCACCGGAGGCGGCCAGGACACCGTCCAGACCGAGCGCGAGGCCGTGATGGCCCAGACCGAGCAGTTCATGCTGCGGATGGGCACGTACGGGCCGGACCTGCTGGACGACAACGGCGGCATGCCCGAGTACCGCAAGCGGGTCGAGGACGTGATCACCCCGAAGTTCGCGGTGTCCTTCGAGAAGGAGGCCTCGACCGCCGAGCAGCTGGTCGCGCAGGCCAAGATCTCGCGCCAGGCGGCGGTGTTCGCCACCGGTGTCTCCTCCATCGACGAGGACTCCGCCACGGCACTGGTCGCCGGGTCGTTCACCGACAGCTACCCCAAGACCGGTCAGCGCGATCCCGCGCCGTTCCGGATCGAGGTGGACCTGGTGAAGATCAAGGGCACCTGGCTGGTCGACGACTTCACTCCGGTGACGGGAGCCCAACCATGAGCGCCGCAGTGACCACCCGCGACGTGCGCGCCACCCCGAGCTGGTACGACGTCCTCGACGTCGCCCCCGACGCCTCCGAGAAGGACGTCCGGACCGCCTGGAAGTCGGCCATCGCCGACCTCGACCCCTCCGACCGCCGCTTCCGCGTGCTGAACCAGGCCGCCGAGGTGCTGCTCGACCCGCGCAAGCGCGCCGAGCACGACGCGGAGCTGGACGCCCTGCGCGTG
>CAWAIW010000044.1:0-9208 GCA_963782035.1 uncultured Actinomycetota bacterium | reverse complement strand
TCGCCTGACCGTAGGCGATCTGGTACTCCAGCGGCCCGTGGTCGCGCTCGAACATCGCGATGAAGAGCGTGAGCGTCAGGAACGGGTGCGCGCCCAGCTCGAAGAGCCGCACGTGGTCCTGGCGGACGAGCACGTCGCGCTCCTCGTCGGTGAACGCCAGCCAGGTCGACTTCTCGTCGCTGGTGCAGTTGAGGATCCGGTTGGCCTCCTCGGCCTCCCACCACGTGACCGTGCCGGTGGGGTCGTCGCGGTAGCGCTCGACGAGCGCCGGGTCGCGGTCGATGGTGAAGAGGAACTTGTTCAGCAGGTACTTGCTCACGACGGGCCCCTTTCGTCGGGTACCAGGTGAAGTAGGCCTCCATGGTGTGGAACAGGTCGAGGGAGTCGACGTGGTCGGCCGCGGTTGCCCTCGCCGGCCACGCCCATCATCAGCATGAAGTCCATGAAGCCGTGGGTGGCGTTGCCGGGGAGGTGCAGGCTCTCGAGCGTCACCTCGCCGCAGCAGCCCTCGATGTCGGCGTTCGCGATCCACTCGACGGCCTTGCGGTCGAAGTCCGGGTCGGGACCGTGCGGGCCGAACTGGCGCGGGCCGCCGAGCTCCAGCGAGAGGTGGCCGGTGCCGATGATCGCGACGCGGCGGTCGTCGGGCCAGGACTCGACCAGCTGCCGGATCGTCCTGGCCCAGCTCGACGAAGCGCCGCGGCTGGTGCAGGGGCGGGGCGAAGATGTTGGTGTAGATCGGCACGATCGGCAGGTCGTGCTCGGGCCGCAGCGTGATGATCGGGCAGGTGATGCTGTGGTCGATGCGCAGCTCGTTGCTGAAGGCCAGGTCGAAGCCGGCGTCCAGGCCGTTGCGGAGGATGTGCTGGGAGAGGTCCTCCTCGCCGCGCGAGGGTCATCCGCGGGAGGCCGAACTCGCGCTCCTCGTTGTGCCAGTTGGCGTCGTAGAACGGCGCCTTGCCGACGAGGAACTGCGGCATGTTGTCCAGCCACAGCTGGTGGAAGTGGTCGCTGCCGACCATCACCAGGACGTCGGGGTTCGCGCGGGTGAGCGTCTCCCGGAACGTCTCGATCTTGCTGACCCACTCGTCGGCGAACGGCGGCCGGTCCGCGCCGGTCGACGTGCTCGCGCGGTAGTAGAACGGGTGGTGGGTGGACGCGATGACCGCGACGACCTGCGCCACTGGCTCCTCACTCGGTGGTTGAGGTGCGAGGCCGGCCACGGCCGAGCCTCGAAACCACGTCCTTACGGTCGGGCTCGACGTAGACCGCGTTGCGGTCGACGGCGAGGTAGGCGTCCATGCCGATCGGGCGGCGGCGCTCCTCGGCGATCTGCCCGAGCAGCCCGGCGGCGCGGGCGAGCAGGGCGAAGCCGCGCAGCAGCTCGACGGGCAGCCCGAGGTCGGCCAGCGCCGCGCCGCAGACACCCGCGCCGTTGAGGGGGAGCTTCCGGCCGAGCACCTGCTCGTGGTGTCCCGGCCGATGGCCTCGAACAGCCGCAGGTGCGGGCCGTGCAGGCCCTCCTCCTCGGCGATCCGGATGAGCACGGGGGTGCGCGGGTCCTGGACCTTGTGCACCGGGTGGCCGAGGCCCGGCACGTACCTGCCGGCCTCACGGGTGCGACGTACGGCGTCCAGCGCGACCGCGTCCCAGCCGGCGTCGTCGGTGGGTTCGCTCGTCGCAGGTCGTCGAGGACGGCGTGCAGGTAGGCGCCGCAGTCCTCGGTGACGCCGAGGAACCGCGAGCCGCCGCCGAGCAGCCCGGCGGCGAGCGCGCCCTGCAGCGAGTCGGGCGCGGAGAGGTACGTGAGGCGGGCCGCGATCGCGGTCGGGGTGAAGCCGTGGTCGGCGAGCGCGACGAGGACGGCCTCGAAGACGCGCATCTCCTGGGCGTCGGCCGGCGCATCGCCACCAGCCAGAAGGCCAGCTCGCCGAAGCCGACCTTCCCCATCAGGTCGGCCGTCAGGTCCTGGCCGAGCAGGCGGATCTCGTCGGCGGTCGAGGTGCCGAGGGACGTCGGGAACTCGCAGGTCGCTCATGACTCCTCCAGCCACGCGCGGATCTCCGCGCCGTGCTCGTCGAGGGCCGGCGGCGGCCGGTCGTAGCGCACCGGCGTCTCGGAGAACGCGATCGGGTGGCGCGCCGACCGGAAGGCGTCGTCGCCGTCGCCGATGGTGACGACGGGGTCGAGCCCGATGCTCTCGGCGAAGGCGAACCCGCCGTCGACGGTGTTGATCGGCCCGCACGGCACGCCGACGCCGATGATCGCGTCGAACCACTCCAGCGCGGGGCGCTCCTTCAACCGTGCGGCCAGCAGCGGCCGCAGCTCGTCGCGGTTCGCGGTGCGGTCCTCGTTGCGGGCGAACCTCGGGTCGTCGGCGAGCTCGGGGACCCCGAGCACCTCGACCAGCTTGCGGAACTGGGCGTTGTTGCCGGCCGTGATGATCAGGTCGCGGTCCGAGCACGGGAACGGCTCGTAGGGGAACAGGCTGGGGTGGCTGTTGCCCATCCGGAACGGGACGGTGCCGCCGGCGGCGTACGCGCTGGACTGGTTGACGAGTCCCGACAGCGCCGACGCCATCAGGCTCAGCTCGACGTGCTGCCCGCGGCCGGTCTCGGCGCGCGTGCGCAGCGCGGCCAGGATGCCGATGGTCGCGTGCAGGCCGGCCATCACGTCGAAGACGGAGATGCCGGCGCGGTACGGCGGGCCGTCGGGGTCGCCGGTCAGGCTCATCAGGCCGCTGATGGCCTGGACGATCAGGTCGTACCCGGGCAGCTTCGCGCCCCCGGGACCGCTGCCGAAGCCGCTGATCGAGGCGTACACGACGCCGGGGTTGGCGGCCGCGACGTCGTCGTACCCGAGCCCGAACCGCGCCAGCCCGCCGGGCCGGAAGTTCTCGATCATGATGTCCGCGCGCGCCGCCAGCCGGCGCGCGACGGCGGCGTCCGCGTCGTCCTTGAGGTCCAGCGCGATCGAGCGCTTGTTGCGGTTCACGCCCAGGAAGTACGTCGAGACGCCGCGCTCGTCGACCGGCGGCATCCAGGTGCGGGTGTCGTCGCCCGCCGGCCCCTCGACCTTGATGACGTCGGCGCCCATGTCGGCCAGCAGCATGGTGGCGTACGGACCGGCCAGGATCCGGGAGAAGTCCGCGACGACCAGCCCGTCCAGCGGTCCCGCCATGCGTCACCTCCCGGTCTCACGGACACTCGTCCGCGCCCACTCTCGTCAGGCTCCTGTGAGCCTGTCAACACCCCTTGACAGCCCGTACGACGCGGGGTCAGGGTGCTGGGCAAGAACTCGGGGGACCGTCAGACGGACATGCGTCCGAGACAGGGAGTGAAGCGATGGCGGACCGTCGACCGGTGCTGTTCCGCAACGGGACCGTGCTGACCATGGACGACGCGCACACCGTGGTCCAGGGCGGGGACGTGCTCGTCGTCGACGACAAGATCGCCGAGGTCGGCACCGGGCTGACCGCCCCCGACGGCGCGGTCGAGGTCGACGCGACCGGCGGCATCGTGATGCCGGGGATGATCGACACCCACCGCCACATGTGGCAGACGGCGATGCGGGCCTACGGCGCCGACTGGACGCTCACCCAGTACTTCGTCTGGTACTACCTCGAGCACGGCCGGCTGTTCCGTCCCGAGGACATCGCCTCCGGCAACGTGCTCTCCGGCTGGGAGTCGCTCGAGTCCGGCGTCACCACCACCGTCGACTGGTCCCACGGGCTCCAGACCGTCGACCACGCCGACGCCGCGGTGGACGCGCTCCAGGCCGTCCCGGGAAGGTTCGTGCTGGCCTACGGCAACATCCAGGCCGCGCCGTGGGAGTGGACCGCGGACCCGGCGGTGAAGTCGTTCTTCGAGCGGCGACGCACCGACGACGACCTGCTCGCCTTCCAGCTCGCCTTCGACGTGCTCGGCGAGGAGTCCTTCCCCGAGGGGCCGGCGTTCGCCTTCGCCCGCGAGCTCGGCCTCCCGCACACCACGCACGCCGGCGTCTGGGGCGCGACCAACGACAACGGCATCCGGCTGATGCACGAGAACGGCTTCATGGGGCCCGACAACATCTACGTGCACGCCGCGACCCTGACCCAGGACTCCTACCAGCGCATCGCCGCCACCGGCGGCTCGGTCTCGGTGTCGACGGAGTCCGAGCAGAGCGCGGGTCAGGGGTACCCGCCCACCTGGCAGGTCCGCCGCCACGACATCCCCGTCTCGCTCTCCATGGACACCAGCGTGTGGTGGAGCGGCGACCTGTTCAGCGCCATGCGCAGCACCCTCGGCGCCGACCGCAGCCGTGAGCACCTCGAGGCGCACGCGAACGGCGACACCGTCACCCACTCGAGCCTGCGCGCCGAGCATGTCGTCGACTGGGCCACCCGCGGCGGCGCCCGTGCCTTGGGCCGCGACGATCTCGGCCAGCTCACCGCGGGCATGAAGGCCGACGTCGTGCTCATCAAGAACGACGACTCGCCGGTCTCCTTCCCGCTGCTCAACCCCTACGGCCACGTCGCCTTCCAGGCCCAGCGCGGTGACGTGCACACCGTCGTCGTCGACGGTCACGTCGTGAAGAGCGGCGGCAGGCTCGTCGGAGCGGACCTCGCGTCCGCCCGCACGGCGGTCGAGAACACCGTCGACTTCCTCAAGGGCGAGATGGGCGAGGACGTCTGGAAGTCCGGGATGAACCCCGACCTGCCCAACCCCGAGGTCCTCGACAACCCCTACCAGTACACCGACTACAAGTCCGAGGACACCCACGGCGCCCGCGGCTCGATCTTCGGCGAGCCGGGCTCGGGCCAGGAATCGGAAGAGTCGCAGTAGTGGCCGGACGCGGCACCGGACCCGACTTCGTCGAGGCTCTCGCCCGAGGCCTCGACGTGATCGAGGCGCTCGCCGCCGGCCCGATGTCGCTCGCCGAGGTCGCCACGGCAGCCGACCTGGCCCGGCCGACCGCGCGACGGCTGCTCCTCACGCTCGAGGAGCTCGGTTACGTCCGCGTCACCAACGGCGCCTACGACCTGACCGCGCGCGTCCTCCGGCTCGGGGTGGCGTACGTCGGTTCGCAGGGCCTCTGGGAGGTCGCCCGCCCGCACCTCGAGGACCTCGTCGGCCGCACGGGGGAGTCCTCGTCGATGGCACAGCTCGACGGGTCCGACATCGTGTACGTCGCGCGCGTCAGCGTGCCCAAGATCATCGCCCTCCGCGTCGAGATCGGCACCCGCTTCCCTGTCGCCCAGACCTCGCAGGGCAAGGTCCTCCTGGCCGCCCTTCCTCCGGCCGAGGTCCCCGACGTGCTGGCGCAGCCGAGCCAGTCCGGCCTCCCGCCGTACATCGGCACGAGCATCGAGCAGCTGCTCGAGGAGCTCCGTCAGGTGCGTGCCCGTGGGTGGGCGCTCGCCGACGAGGAGCTCGCCCCCGGCGTCCGTTCCGTCGCGGTCCCCGTTCGCGACGGGACGGGCGCCGTCCGGGCGGCCATGAACGTCACCGTCCACGCCGCCGAGACGAGCGTCGAGACGTTGCTCGACGACCACCTCCCGCACCTGCTCCGAGCGGCCGGCGAGGTCAGCGCCGACTGGGCGCTGTGGCAGAGCCGCCCCCACGCCGAGGTCACCGGGGCCGGGGGCAGACTGGCGTCATGGACTACACGAACCTCGGAAACTCGGGCCTGAAGGTCAGCCGGGTCGCGCTGGGCTGCATGAGCTTCGGCGGCAGCGGCGAGGTCGGCGGTGGCTGGTCGCTCGACGCCGCGGCGGCGGAGCCGATCTTCCGCCAGGCCGTCGACCTCGGCATCACCTTCTGGGACACCGCCAACGTCTACAGCAGCGGCTCGTCGGAGGAGATCACCGGCCGCGCCATCAAGGAGTACACCCGGCGCGAGGACGTCGTCCTGGCGACGAAGGTGTTCTTCCCGGTGGGCGACGGTCCCGGCGGCCGCGGGCTCTCGCGCCGCGCGATCATGGAGCAGATCGACGCCTCCCTCACGCGTCTCGGCACCGACTACGTCGACCTCTACCAGATCCATCGCTTCGACCCGGAGACCCCGGTCGAGGAGACGATGGAGGCGCTGCACGATGTCGTGAAGGCCGGGAAGGCGCGCTACCTCGGCGCCTCGTCGATGTGGGCCTGGCAGCTCGCCTCGATGCAGCACGCCGCCGACCTCGGCGGCTGGACGCGATTCGTCTCCATGCAGAACCAGTACAGCCTGCTCCAGCGCGAGGAGGAGCGGGAGATGTTCGGGCTGCTCGCGCACCAAGGGGTCGGCAGCATCCCCTGGAGCCCGCTGGCCAAGGGCCGCCTGGCGCGGCCTTGGGGCGAGACGACCCTTCGCTCGGAGAACGACCCGATGGGTCAGCGGTACGTCGACGAGGCCAACATCCCGATCGTCGGCGCGGTCCAGCAGGTCGCC
Organism: uncultured Actinomycetota bacterium; assembly: GCA_963782035.1. GTDB lineage: Bacteria > Actinomycetota > Actinomycetes > Propionibacteriales > Nocardioidaceae > Nocardioides. Next base: position 2,797 of record CAWAIW010000044.1, on the reverse strand, counting down.
GAGGCGCGCGGCGTGCCGATGGCCCAGGTCGCGCTGGCGTGGGTGCTGCGCCACCCGTCGGTCGTCGCCCCCATCGTCGGCCCGACCAAGGGGCACCACCTGGCCGACGCCGTCGCGGCGGTCGACCTCGAGCTCACCGACGACGAGGTGGATGCGCTCGAGGCGCCGTACACACCGCGCCTGCCCTCCGGCTACGCGTGACGACCCACGGGATCTCCTTCCCGTCCACGTCCGACGGCGAGCGGGCGACCACCGCAGTAGCCCGAGAGGTGGTCGCCGACGCGCTGCGGGCGGTGGACCCCGTGGGAGCGGACGCCGCCGCGCGCGAGACCGCCTGGCGCAGCGGGTACCTGCTGCACTTCCGGCGACTGGTGGAGGCCGGCCTGCCGGGTGCCGACGCGTGGCACGCGATCGCGGACGCCGGCCTCGACTCCGTACGCCGGCGCATGGTCGTGGCCACCGACGACGGCGACCTCCCGCTGGCGTCGCTCGCGGATGCCACCGGCCGGCGTTCGCTCGACACCCTCGTGGTGCGCGGCGGGGGTGAGCCACTGACCGAGCTCGTCCTGCCGTACCGCGGCCAGCGGCTGACCGGCTCCGGTCTCGACGCGCGGCTCGCGTCGTGGGAGCGCTCCGGCGTGCTCGAGCCGTCGGCCGTGGCCGCCGTCCGCGAGGTGGCCGCCCACCCCGAGTGGCTGCGGCTCGAGGGGCGCACCGTCGGCGTGCTCGGCGCCGGCGCGGAGATGGGCCCGCTCGGACCGTTGCTGCGCTGGGGCGCGACCGTCGCCGCCGTCGACCTGCCGACGTCCGTCGTCTGGGAGCGAGTGCTGCGCACTGCCCACGAGGCGGCCGGCCGGCTGCTCGTGCCGGTCGGACCCGGCACCGAGGACGCCGGAGTCGACCTGCTCGCCGAGGTACCCGAGACCGCGGACTGGCTGGCCGGTCTCGACGGCCGCCTCGTCGTCGGCAACTACCTGTACGCCGACGGCGGCACCCACGTCCGCGTCTCGATGGCCGCCGACGCGCTCGCCTCGCGGGTGACCGCGGCCCGGCCGGACACCGCCCTGGCCTTCCTCGCCACGCCGACGGACGTGTTCGCGGTCCCGGGGGAGGCCGTCGAGCAGTCGGGCCGGGCCTACGCCGAGCGGTCCGGCACCGCCAAGGTCGTCGGCCGCCCTCTCCGCTGGGTCTCTCGCGGGCGGCTGCTGCACCGTCAGTACGCCCCGGGCGCCGATCCCGGGATCTCCGACTGCCTCGTGCCGCAGCAGGGACCCAACTACGCCCTCGCCAAGCGGGCCCAGCGCTGGCGAGCCAGCACCGCGCGCCGCGACGGACGGCTGGTGTCCTTCCACGTCGCCCCGTCCACGCGCACCCGCTCGGTCGTCAAGAACCGCGCCCTCGCCGCCGCCTTCGCCGGTGCGCACCGCTTCGGCGTCGAGGTCTTCGACCCCTCCACCTCCAACACCTTGATGGCCGCGCTGCTCGTCCACGACCTCATGGCCGACCGCCCGACGTTCGCCCACCCCTGGATGGACGAGGCGTACGGCGCGGTGCACGGCGGCCTCTGGCGCGCGCCGTACGAACCCCGCAGCGCCCTTGGTCTCGCGGCCCTGCTGGGGTTCGCCAACGTGCGCGGCTAGGCCTTCGCTGGTCGAGGAGGTCGCGCAGCGACCGTCACGAGACCCGTGAGGGTCACCGGTCTCGTGACGGGCGCTGACGGCCCGCTTCGACCAGCGGAAGCACTACTTCTTGATGACGACCTTGCAGTTGCGCAGGACGTCGAGGGGGTCACGGTGACCGATGTAGACGATGATCCCGGGCGGCGCGGGCACGACGATCTGGTTGCAGAAGATGTCGTCGCGGACGCCGTCGTCGGTGGCGATGATCTTGTTCATGCCCTCTTCGCCGTACACCTCGTCGGCGCCGGGCCCGGGGTAGATGACGTCGTCGCCCTCGTCGCCGGTGATCGAGTCGTCGCCGGACCCGCCGAAGATCAGGTCGTTGCCCTGGTCGCCGTCCAGCTCGTCGTTGCCCGGACCGCCGTACACCCGGTCGTTCCCGGTGCCACCCTGTGGGTGGTCGTCGCCGGGGCCACCCGAGACGACGTCGTTGCCGTCGTTGCCGTGCAGCCAGTCGTTGCCGTCCTGGCCGTAGGCCACGTCGTCGCCGCTGCCGAGCCGGATGTAGTCGTCGCCGGCGAGGCCCAGCACGCGCTGGCCGTAGCGCTTGGTGATGATCGTGTCGTCGCCCATGGTGCCTTGCACCGTCGAGCGCTTGGCCGGATGAGCAGCAGGCTCACCGGTCTTGTCGATGACTGTCGTCGTCGCTCCGGAGAACGCGGGAACCGCGACGGCGGCCAGGCAGAATGCCGTAGCCGTCGCGAGCGCAGCGAACAACCGGGCTCCTGGGGGGAGAGAACCCATGCCCCGACGGTAACAAGAGGTTCGGGCGTTGTCAGGCCCCCGCACATGACCCACCCCCAGGGCTAGACCTGCATACCCTGGGGGTGGACCAGTGTTCTCAGAGCGTCGGCCACTCCATGAAGGTGACCTCTCCGCCGACGATGTCGGCGGTCACGAGCACCTCGTCGGCGCCCTTGTCGAACAGCTCGTAGCTGCCCTCCGTGAGCTCGGGGAAGACCAGCGACGGCTGGGTCCCACCGGGCACGGGACGGTCGACCACGGCCACGTGAGCGCGGTGCGAATGACCGTGCCCATGACCGTGCCCATGACCGTGGCCGTGATCGTGATCGGGCCCGTCCGCGTGCGACGTCTCGTCCTCGTGCGAGGACTCGTGA
>CAWAIW010000043.1:0-20443 GCA_963782035.1 uncultured Actinomycetota bacterium | reverse complement strand
CGACCCGGATGGTGCGCGACTACGTGCGCAACCTCTACACGCCCGCCGCCGTCAATGGCCGCGCCCTCAACGACGACTACGCCGGCGCGGCGACGCTCGCGGCCTGGAAGAAGAAGGTCAAGGAGGGCTGGAGCGAGGTCCGCGTGGAGCACGTCGAGTCCGGCGGTGTCGGTGACGCCCCCGAGGTCGGCGACAAGCTCAGCGTCCGGGCGTTCGTGGCCCTCGGCGCGCTGACCCCCGACGACGTCGACGTCCAGGTCGTCTACGGCGTGATCGACGCCGACGACACGCTGGTGAAGACGACCACCGAGTCCCTGGCGCCCGCCGAGGGGTACGACGGTGGCCGGTACCGCTTCGACGGCACCGTCACCCTCGACCACTCCGGCGGCTTCGGCTACACCGTCCGCGTCATCCCCAAGAACAACCTCCTCGCCAGCGTCGCCGAGCTCGGCGTTGTGGCGCTTCCCTGACCGACCCACAAGTTCGCGACAGAGCCGAGTCGGCGCTAGTTGCCGGCAACTGACGCCGACTCGGCGAGCAACCTCGGGCAACTAGCGCCGACTCGGCGAGGTGAGCACGACGACGACGGTGCGGGGGCCGAAGGTCAGCACGTCGCCGGCCTCGACCGGCGTGCCGATGGGGTGGTCGGCGCAGGTCGACAGCACGACCTCGCCGGAGCGGACCCAGTCGTTCTTGGGAAGGGTGACCTCGACAGGGCCGTCGTCGGCGTTCAGCCAGATCAAGAAGGAGGAGTCGCGCTGCTGCTCGCCGTGCGGGCCGGGGGAGCGGAGCGGGTCGCCGGAGACGAACATGCCGATGACGTGCAGCGAGTCGTCGTACCAGTCGTGCGCCTCCATCTCCTTCCCCGAGGGATGGATCCAGGCCAGGTCCTTCGGGCCGCCGTCCAGCGTGGGCGTGCCCGCCAGGTGGTGGCGCTGCCGCAGCGTGTGGTGGGCGCGGCGCAGCCGCAGGGCGGTCTTGGTCAGCTCGTACACGTCCAGCCAGGCGTCCTCGGGCCGCCAGTCGACCCAGCTGACCTCGTTGTCCTGGACGTAGGCGTTGTTGTTGCCGCCCTGGGTGCGTCCGCGTTCGTCGCCGGCGGTGATCATCGGGCAGCCACTCGAGAGGGCCAGCGTGATCATCAGGTTCGCGGCCTGCCGCCGCCGTAGGGCCACCACCTCCGCATCGGAGGTCTCGCCCTCGACCCCGTGGTTCCAGGAGCGGTTGCCGTCGGTCCCGTCCCGGTTCTCCTCGCCGTTGGCCAGGTTGTGCTTGTGGTCGTAGGAGACCAGGTCCCGCACGGTGAAGCCGTCGTGGGCGGTGATGAAGTTGACCGAGGCGTACGGCGAGCGGCCGTCGTCGGCGTACAGGTCCGAGGATCCCGACAGTCGCGAGGCCACCTCGCGGATCTGGCCGGGGCGGATCCAGAAGTCGCGCATCGTGTCGCGGTAGGTGTCGTTCCACTCCACCCAGGGCGGCGGGAACGAGCCCACCTGGTAGCCGTCCATCGAGGCGTCCCACGGCTCGGCGATCAGCTTCACGTACCTCAGCACCGGGTCCTGGCCGATCGTCGTCAGGAAGGCGCTGCGCATGTCGATCTCGTGACCGGTCCGCGCCAACGCCGACGCCAGGTCGAAGCGGAAGCCGTCGACGTGCATCTCGGTGACCCAGTACCTCAACGAGTCCAGGATCAGCCGCAGGGCGCCGTTGTTGCTCGAGTCGACGGTGTTGCCGCACCCGGTGACGTCCCAGTAGGCGCTGCCCGGAGCTCCGGAGCGCTTGTAGGTCCCGAGGTCGTCGAGACCGCGGAAGGAGTACGTCGGTCCGCCAGCCTCGCCCTCGGCCGTGTGGTTGTAGACCACGTCGAGGTAGACCTCGATGCCGGCGCGGTGGAAGCTGCGGACCATCTCCTTGAACTCGCGTACCTGCTGGCCGTGGGTACCGGAGGAGGAGTACGCCGCGTGCGGGGCGAAGAAGCCGATCGTGTTGTAGCCCCAGTAGTTCGTCATGCCGCGCGCGGCGACGGCGGGCTCGGTGAAGAACTGCTGGACCGGCAGCAGCTCGACGGCTGTCACGCCCAGGTCGCGCAGGTAGTTCGTCACGGTGTCCGAGCCCAGCCCGGCGTACGTGCCGCGCAGGTGTTCGGGGATCTCGTTGTGCAGCTGGGTGAACCCCTTCACGTGCAGCTCGTAGATGACGGTGTCGCGCCAGCGGCGGCGCATCGGCACGTCGTCGGACCAGTCGAAGTCGTCGTGCACCACCACGCTGCGCGGCATCAGGCCGGCCGAGTCGGACTTGCTGCGGCGCCCGTCGGCGATGTGACCCAGCAGTGCCGCCCCGGGGACCGGCTCACCGGTGATGGCGCGGGCGTAGGGGTCCAGCAGCAGCTGCTGCGGGTTGAACCGCCGTCCGTGGCGTGGGTCCCACGGCCCGTCGGCGCGGAAGCCGTACCGCTGACCGACCGGCACGCCCGGGATCTGGCCGTTCCACACGCCGAGGGTGTGCTCGGTCAGCTCGTACCTGGCCTCGAGGTCCTCCTCGTCGAACAGGCACACCCAGACGGCGGTCGCCTCGGGAGCGTGCACCGCGAAGTTGGTGGCCTCCGGCGCCCACGTCGACCCGAGGTCCTGGTGTCGGCCGGGCCACACCGCGAGCGTCTCGTCGCGCGTCGCCCAGGCCCAGCTCTCGGGGATCACCCGCCCCATTGTGTCGCTAGGGTGCGGGCGACGAGAGCAGACCCGACGAAGGGGAGACGACATGGGCGAGTTCGTGCGCCTCGACGTGGCCGACGGGGTCGGCACCATCCGGCTGGACCGGCCGAAGATGAACGCGCTGAACGTCCAGGTCCAGGAGGAGATCCGCGCCTGCGCGACCGAGGCGACCGACCGCGACGACGTCAAGGCGGTGGTCGTCTACGGCGGCGAGAAGGTCTTCGCCGCCGGCGCGGACATCAAGGAGATGGCCGACATGTCCTACACGGACATGGTCAAGCGCTCCGGACCGCTCCAGTCGGCGCTCAGCGCGGTCGCGCGGATCCCGAAGCCGGTGATCGCCGCGGTGACCGGGTACGCCCTCGGCGGCGGGTGCGAGCTCGCGCTGTGCGCCGACGTCCGGTACGCCGCGGAGGACGCCGTCCTCGGCCAGCCCGAGGTCCTGCTCGGCATCATCCCCGGCGCCGGCGGCACGCAGCGGCTGTCCCGGCTGGTCGGTCCGAGCAAGGCCAAGGACATCATCTTCACCGGCCGTTTCGTGAAGGCGACCGAGGCGCTCGAGATCGGGCTGGTCGACAAGGTGTACCCCGCCGACCAGGTGTACGCCGAGGCCGTGACCTGGGCGTCCCGGTTCAGCCACGCCGCGTCGTACGCCCTCCGAGCGGCCAAGGAGAGCATCGACCTGGGCCTGGGCGTCGACCTCGACACGGGCCTGGAGATCGAGCGCCAGCAGTTCGCCGCGCTCTTCGCGACCGAGGACCGTGACATCGGCATGCGGTCGTTCGTTGAGAACGGGCCCGGTCAGGCACGGTTCGTCGGCCGGTGATCGGCACGCCGGCGTGCCACCCTGGGACCACCCTCAGACGAAGGACGGAACGTGGCTGACGAGACCGCCGAGACCGAGACCGAGAAGAAGCCGAAGCGTGGCGCGGCCGCCGCGGCGAAGGCGAAGGCTGGTGCCGATCTTGTCCGCCTGCGGGTGGCGCAGCTGGTCTGGCTGGTCTGCGTGCTCGCGGCCCTGACCCTGGCCCTGGGCGCGCTGCTGATCGCGTTGAAGGACTCGGTCAACCGCGGCAACGACGCCGTGAAGTTCCTGCTCGACCTGGCGAACAAGCTCGACCTCACCGTCTTCGACCGCAAGGACGGTGTCTTCGACTTCGACGACAAGAACGCCCAGACGGCCGAGGTCAAGAACGCTCTGCTCAACTGGGGCCTGGCCGCCATCGCGTGGCTGATCGCCGGCCGCATCGTGGACCGGATCATCCGCCCCTGACCGCGGTGGTTTGATCCGCCCCGTCGACCAGTCACCATCGGCGCATGCGTGCGCACACGGGGACCTCGACCGTGCTCGCCCTCATCGCCTCGGTGACGGTGGCGGCCGCCTGCCGGTGCTCGCCGGGGGGGCGGCGGTGGCCGCCAGCGGCACGCTGACCTACCGCTGCACGACGAACCTGAACGGCTCGACCTACGACTTCGGCGCCGTCGTGGACACCAACGCCCCGGCGACGATCGCGGCCGGCAAGAGCGCGACGCTCACCATGACCACCAACGTGGCGCTGCCGGACACGCTGACGACGTACCTGCGGACCACCGGCGTGACGAACGTGAGCGGCTTCAGCCAGACGGCCGAGACCGTGGACGGGGTCAGCCGCACCGTGGGCCAGACGATCGCCAGGACCACGGTGCCCGGGTCCGGGTCCCTGCACGTCGTCGGGACCGGTCCCGGGGGACCGATCAAGGGTGGCCTGGCCGGGACCACGATCTCGATCGGGACCGGGAACCTCACGGCGACCCTGACCGGGTACGACGACGCCGGCAACGTGAAGCTCCCCTCGACCGGCTTCACCTGCACGCTCGCGCCGGCGGGCCAGAACCTGCAGGTCGACACGGTCGCCGTGGTGTCGCTCCCGACGAGCACCGCGCTCAAGGTGCGCGTCTCGCCGATCGAGTACGGCACGTCGGCCAAGGTCTCGGTCAACATCGCCCAGGTCGGCGGTTCCAAGCCGGACGGGACCATCACCCTGACCACGAACGGCCAGACCGTCACGGCGCCCGTGCCGGAGGGGAGGGCGAAGGTCTCCCTGCCCCCGGCCCTGAAGATGGGGACCAACCAGGTCGCGGCGGTGTTCACGCCGGCCGACAAGAACCTGGCGTCGAGCCCTGCCACGGTCAGCTACTCGGTCGTGCGCGGGACCTCGACGACGACGACCCTGATCACCTTTCGCGACACCCGCCACAAGCTGGTGGGCACCAGCCTGGTGACCGCGGTGAACGGGACCGACGTGAACGGTGCGGTGCGCTTCACCCTGCTGCGGGACGGGGCGAGGATCCGCACGGCGACGGTCTCGGTCACCCGGAACGACCGGGCCAAGGCGGCGTTCGAGCGGATCAAGAAGCCCGGCACCTACGTCCTGAAGACCAAGTACCTCGGGTCCTCGACGCTGCGTCGCTCGTCCACCCAGGTCAAGCTCAGGATCAACCGACCCTCGTCTCCTGTGTGAGTCATCGCACGACGGCCACGCTGCCGAGCCCCGGTTACGCGCTAGTAGCCTCGGGCCCGTGACCTCCATCGTCGTGTGTGTGAAGTACGTGCCCGATGCGACCGCGAACCGGCACTTCGAGTCCGACAACACCGTGGACCGCGTCGGCGTCGACGGGCTCTTGTCGGAGCTCGACGAGTACGCCGTCGAGCAGGCGCTCCGGCTCAAGGAGAAGGCCGAGAACCCCGAGGACGTGACCGTCACCGCCGTCACGGTCGGTCCCGAGAAGGCCGCCGACGCCGTCCGCAAGGCGTTGCAGATGGGCGTCGACTCCGGTGTGCACGTCTCTGACGACGCGATCGCGGGCTCGGACGCCATCGCGACCTCCCTGGTCCTGGCGGCGGCCGTCAAGAAGGCCTCCGGGGGCGACGTACCCGACCTCGTGATGTGCGGGATGGCGTCGACCGACGGGTCGATGGGCGTGCTGCCGGCGATGCTGGCCGAGCGGCTCGGCGTCCCGCAGGTGACGTTGGCCTCCGTCGTGGAGACGCAGGGCGACCAGGTCCGCGTGAAGCGCGACGGCGACGTGGCGACCGAGGTGATCGGCGCGACGATGCCGCTGGTGCTGTCGGTGACCGACCAGTCCGGCGAGGCCAGGTACCCGTCGTTCAAGGGGATCATGGCGGCCAAGAAGAAGCCGATGGAGACCTACTCGCTCGCCGACCTGGACGTCTCGGCCGACCAGGTCGGTCTGTCGGTGGCGTGGTCGGTCGTCGAGGACACCGAGGCGCGGCCCCCGCGCACCCAGGGCGAGATCGTCAAGGACGAGGACGGCTCCGGCGCCACCGCGCTGACCGAGTTCCTCGCCTCCAAGAAGTTCATCTGACCTATGAGTTTGAGAGGTGTGTTGACCCATGACTGAGGTTCTCGTTCTGGTCGACCACGCCGACGGCGCGGTCAAGAAGCCGACCTACGAGCTGCTGACGCTCGCCAAGCGGCTCGGCGAGCCGTCGGCGGTGTTCATCGGCTCGTCGTCGCAGGGCTCGTCCGCGGCCGAGTCGCTGGCGAAGTACGGCGCGGAGAAGGTCTACGTCGTCGACGACGCCGACATCAAGGGCTTCCTGGTGGCGCCCAAGGCCGAGGCGCTCCAGCAGCTGGTCGAGAAGATCTCGCCGGCCGCCGTGCTCATCTCCTCCTCGCCGGAGGGCAAGGAGGTCGCCGCCCGCCTGGCCATCAAGACGTCGTCCGGGCTGATCACCGACGCGGTCGACGTCCAAGAGGGTCCGGTGACCACGCAGTCGGTGTTCGCCGGCAACTACACGGTCACCGCGAAGGTCACCCAGGGCACGCCGATCATCACGGTCAAGCCGAACGCCGTGAGCCCGCAGGAGGCCTCGGGCGCCGGGACCGTGGAGGAGTTCGCCGCGACGATCTCCGACGCCGCCAAGACCGCCCAGATCGTCGCCTCCCAGCCGCGGGAGAAGACCGGTCGCCCGGAGATGACCGAGGCCGCGATCGTGGTCTCGGGCGGGCGAGGTACGGGCGGCAACTTCGACCCGATCGAAGGGCTCGCCGACGCGCTCGGCGCCGCCGTCGGCGCCTCGCGCGCTGCGGTCGACTCCGGCTGGGTGCCCCACTCCTACCAGGTCGGCCAGACCGGGAAGACCGTCTCCCCGCAGCTGTACGTCGCCGCCGGCATCTCCGGCGCGATCCAGCACCGCGCCGGCATGCAGACGTCCAAGACGATCGTGGCCATCAACAAGGACGACGAGGCCCCGATCTTCGAGCTGGTCGACTTCGGCGTCGTCGGCGACCTGCACTCCGTGCTCCCCGCCGCGACCGAGCAGATCAACCAGCGCAAGGGCTGAGCGGGCGCACGTCGGTCGAGGAGGCGCTGCGCGCTTCCTCGACCTGCGGTACCTAGGCTGGGCTCATGAGCATCCAGCAGCAGGTGACCGAGGCCGCGACCCGTGCGCGCGCCGCGTCCAAGGTGCTCGCACTGGCGACCCGCGCCGAGAAGGACGCGGCGCTGACGGCGATCGCGGACGCGCTCAACACCCACGAGGGCGTCGTGCTGGCGGCGAACGCCGAGGACGTGGAGCGGGCCGGGGCGGACGGCACGAAGGCGGGGATCGTGGACCGCCTGCGGCTCGACGGCGCACGGGTCCAGGGCATGGCCGACGGTCTGCGGCAGCTCGTGGCGCTGCCCGACCCGGTGGGTGAGGTGGTCCGCGGCGACACCCTGGCCAACGGGCTCGAGCTGCGGCAGCTGCGGGTGCCGTTCGGGGTCGTCGGGATGATCTACGAGGCCCGCCCGAACGTCACCGTCGACGCCGCGGGCATCTGCCTCAAGTCCGGCAACGCCGTGCTCCTCCGCGGCTCCTCGAGCGCTCGTTGCAGCAACACCGCGCTGGTCAACGTGATCCGGGACGCGGTCCAGGTCTTCGGGCTGCCCGCGGACGTCGTGCAGCTCGCGCCGGGCGACAGCCACGAGGGCGTCAAGGCGCTGATGCGGGCGCGCGGCCTGGTCGACGTCCTCATCCCACGCGGGGGAGCGGGCCTGATCCGGTCCGTGGTCGAGGAGTCCACGGTGCCGGTGATCGAGACCGGCGTGGGCAACTGTCACGTGTACGTCGACGCGTCGGCCGACCTGGACAAGGCGCTCGACATCGTCCTCAACTCCAAGACCCAGCGCACCAGCGTCTGCAACGCCGCGGAGTCCCTGCTCGTGCACGCGGACGCCGCCGAGGCGTTCCTCCCGAAGGTCGTCGCGGCCCTGCAGGACGCGGGCGTGACCATCCACGGCGACGGAGCGTTCGCGGCGTACGACGGGGTCGTCGCGGCCACCGACGAGGACTGGGCGACCGAGTACCTCGACCTCGACATCGCCGCCGCCGTCGTCCCCGACCTCGACGCGGCCATCGAGCACATCGGGCGCTGGTCCAGCGGCCACACCGAGGCGATCGTGACCAGCGACCTCGGCGCCGCTCGGCGGTTCACGGCCGAGGTCGACGCCGCGGCCGTCCTGGTCAACGCCAGCACGAGGTTCACCGACGGCGCGGAGTTCGGGTTCGGGGCGGAGATCGGGATCAGCACCCAGAAGCTGCACGCCCGCGGGCCGATGGGGCTGACCGAGATGACCACGACGAAGTACGTCGTGACCGGCGACGGTCACGTGCGCTGAGCCCTGTCCTGGCGGACCGGTAGAGTTCCGGGCATGTCGACGCTGCTGATGGCTCCCGTGCATGCGCAGGAGATGTGGGGTGGGGTGAACCACTGGGTGGTCGGAGCCATGACGCTGCTGATCCTGGTGGCCGGCCTGGGCGCGCTGATCGCCTTCGGCGGCGGACGAGAGCACAGCTGAGCACCCTCGCGACCCCGCCCACGTCCGCCGCCCACGCGCGGCGACGCGTCGGGGTCATGGGCGGCACCTTCGACCCGATCCACCACGGCCACCTCGTCGCCGCGTCCGAGGTGCAGGCCTGGTTCGACCTCGACGAGGTCGTGTTCGTCCCGACCGGCTCGCCCTGGCAGAAGTCCGAGCGGGTCGTCTCGGAGGCCGAGGACCGCTACCTGATGACGGTCATCGCCACCGCCGCCAACCCGCGGTTCTGGGTATCACGCGTGGACATCGACCGCGACGGGCCGACGTACACGATCGACACCCTGGGCGACCTGCGCAGGCAGATGCCCGATGTCGAGCTGTACTTCATCACCGGCGCCGACGCGCTGGCCGACATCTTCACCTGGCGTGATGTCGACGAGCTCTTCGACCTGGCCAACTTCGTGGGCTGCACGCGGCCGGGCTACACGATGGACCCCGCGACGTTGGGTGCGATTCCCTCCGACCGTGTGACGATGGTCGAGATCCCGGCCCTCGCGATCAGCTCCACGGACTGCCGCGACCGGAAGCGCCGGGGCGAGCCCGTCTGGTACCTCGTGCCGGACGGCGTCGTCCAGTACATCGCCAAGCACGACCTCTACTCAGCAAAGGTTGACAAGCCGTGACCGCCACCGACCGGGCCGTCGAGCTCGTCGTGACCGCCGCCCGTGCGGCCTCCGACAAGCTCGCGAGCCAGATCGTCGCCTTCGACGTCAGCGACCAGCTCGCCATCACCGATGCCTTCCTCATCGCCAGCGGCTCCAACGACCGCCAGGTCAAGGCCATCGTCGACGAGGTCGAGGACAAGCTCCGCGGGGTCGGCGCCAAGCCGCTGCGCCGCGAGGGCGAGCGCGACGGCCGCTGGGTGCTCATCGACTACGGCGAGATCGTCGTGCACATCCAGCACGAGGAGGAGCGCCAGTTCTACGCCCTCGAGCGGCTCTGGCGCGACTGCCCGTCGATCGAGCTGCCGGCCGACGTGGTGTCGCCCAGCCGATGACCAGCCGATGACCAGCCGATGACCAGCCGGTGACGCGCCGCCTCGTCCTGGTCCGGCACGGCCAGACCGCCTGGAACGCGCTCTGGAAGGCCCAGGGCCACGCCGACATCTCGCTCGACGACACCGGCCGTGCCCAGGCGCGGGCCGCCGCGCCGTACCTCGCCGACATGAAGCCGGCGCGCATCTGGTCCAGCGACCTCGCCCGGGCGCGCGAGACCGCCGAGATCGTCGCCGCCGTCGCGGGCCTGCCGATCGAGATCGACCCTCGGCTGCGTGAGTACGACGTGGGCGTGCGGTCCGGGCTCACCAACGGGGAGTTCGCCGCAAGGTACCCCGCCGAGCACGCCGCCTGGCTGGTCAACGACGAGTCCCTGCTCGTCGAGGGCGAGGAGTCCAGCATCCAGGTGCGGGCCCGCGTGCTGCCGGCCCTCCAGGAGATCCTGGCCGGCCTGGACGCCGAGCAGACCGCCCTCGTGGTGATGCACGGCGCCAGTCTCAAGGTCGGGCTGGCCGCGTTGCTGGGCTGGCCCCGCGAGGTGTCGGCCACGGTGCGCGGCATGGAGAACTGCGGCTGGGCAGTCCTCGGCCAGCACCCCGAGAAGGGCGACCTACGGCTGGTCTCCTACAACGAGACCGCGGCCGTCGGGCGGCATCCGGACCGGGCCTCGGGTGGCGATTTCCCGGCCGGGGAAGCCGTTGGATAGGATTCCGCGAGTTGCCTGACGGCAGCAAGATGGGGCTGTGGCGCAGCTGGTAGCGCACCTGCATGGCATGCAGGGGGTCAGGGGTTCGAGTCCCCTCAGCTCCACCGGAGATCTCGACGAGCACCTCGCCCACATCGGGGCGGGGTGTTTTCTTTACCCCCTTGTGTCACGTAGTTGACACACGGGAGGCCTGTTCCGGTGCATGCTGGTGCTGCCAGGACCGTCGATCACGGGAAATCCGCTGGCGGCGCCACGCCGAAACCCCAGGTGCCGAGCGTTTTTCTCCTGTCTCGTCGGTCCGTGGCGACAGGGGTTGCGGCGAGTGCCACAATCTTCAGGACCAGTTGGGACGGCAAGGGGCCAATGAGCGACGGTATCGGCGAGCGCGTACGCGCCCTGCGGACGGCCCGCGCCGTCGGCCAGACCGAGCTGGCCGCCGCGGTGGGCGTCTCCAAGAGCTACCTCTCCCACATCGAGGCCGGCCGTCGGCCGGTGAGCCAGACCCTGCTGGACCGGCTGGCCGGAGCACTCGAAGTCGGGGTCGACCAGCTCGAGTCCGGCACTCCCGCGGACGTCAACGAGGACCTGCACCTCAAGCTGTCGTTCGCCGAGATGTCCTTGCGCAACGGCGAGTGGGACCTGGCCCTGACCGAGTACGCCGCGATCGCCGAGCGGGCCCGCGACCTGCCGCTCCAGCGCTACCTCGACGAGGCGACCTTCGGCCTGGCCCGCGCCCAGGCCGCCACCGGCGAGCTCGAGCAGGCGATCCTCGTCTACGAGCGCCTGCTGGAGCAGCCCCGGCTGAGCGCCGCCATCCCGCGCGAGCAGCTCGCCGTGCGGTTGGCGATGGCCTACTCCGAGTGCGGCGACCTCGGTCGCGCCGTGGACGTGGGCGAGGCCGCCATCGCCGCCCTGGACACCGGCGACCAACAGTCCGACGTCAGTGACCGGGTCGAGCTGATCTCGACCCTGGCCGGCTGCTACCTCGAGCGTGGTGACCTCACCCGCGCGCAGATGCTGATCGAGCGCGCGCTCGACCAGGCCTCGCAGGACGGCGCACCGCGGGCCCGTGCCGCCGCGGCGTGGAACGCCGCGGTGATCTCGCAGGCACGACACGACTCGGTGGGAGCGCGCCGCCACGCCGACCGCGCCGGTGCGCTGTACGCCGAGATCGACGACACGCGTCGCCGCGCCATGCTGCGCACGGTCTCCGCCCACGTCCAGCTCCGGGGACCGGATCCCGACGCCGCGGAGGCGCTGGTCCAGGTGGAGCAGGCCATCGAGGAGCTCCGACAGGTCGGCACCCGCCTCGACCTCGGCTACGCCTACACCGAGATGGCGCGCGCCCACCTGCTGGCCGGCAACCTGGCGGCCGCCGCCGAGGCGGGGCAAGAGGCGTTGCGCGACGTCGCGAACGGCGACCGGCTCCAGACCGGTCGCGTCCTGCTCATGCTCGGACGCATCGCGCTGGCCGACCGCGACCAGGAGCTGGCGGTCGCGTTGTACGGGCAGGCCGCGGACGCGCTCGCCGATTCAGGGGCGTCGCGTCAGTCGGGCACGGTGTGGCGAGAGCTCGGCGAGGCCTTCATCGAGCTCGGACGGTCCGAGGAGGCGATCGAGGCCCTGCGCCGGGCGAGCGACTCCGCCGGCGCCGTCTACAACCCGCTGCGCTCGCACGCCCGGGTCTCCTGAGGCTTTTCAACGTGCTGCCCTCAGCAGCAGCGGCCGGGACCGTCGCCCGCCTGCACCTGCACGTCGTGCTGGCTCGACACGATCCCTCCTGAGGTCAGTACGGCCGCCAGCACGGCGGCGGCGGTGATTCGGCGGGCCCAGGACTTCGTCCAATTCTTCGTCATGGCGCATCGTGGCCGTCTACGCCGGGGTATTGTCAATGCGTTGACACAATGTTGACAGAGGGTGAGACACGCGGGCGACATCCGAGGAGGGCCGCTCATCGCGGTCACGGCCGTTGGGGGGAGAGCGATGATCGACAGGTCCCTCCGGGTCCGCGACGACCTCGTCGCCGGCTCCGCGTCGTACAACATGCTGATGACCACCCGGCTGCGGGCCGAGTTGGGTCCGTCGGTCTGGGGGAACTGGACCCTGGATCCCTCCGTCGAGGCCGGCATGGTGGGCGTCCTGGACCCGTTGTCCGGCGCCTTCGAGCTGCACAAGTACGGCGCCATCCCGCTCGACGTGGACGTCGTCGAGGAGGTCAGCCCTCGCTCCTGGCACCACCTGAGCGCCAGCGTGGGGCAGACCTCGAAGGTCTGCGGTGACCAGCGACGCGACAGCTGGACGTTCCCGGAGTCGCACACGATCGTCTCGCTCGGCACCCAGTACAGCCGCCGGTACGTCCTCGACCCGGTGCCGGCTGCGTGCCGAAACTACGACCAGGTCAGGCAGTGGGCCGACGACCGCGGCTACGCCACCTGCGAGGGCATCGTGCAGGGGTTCGGGATGGTGACCGCGACCTACCAGGCGCTGGGCGTCACCAACCTCGCGGCCCAGAAGGAGCACCAGACGTTCACGGTCGAGGGCCCGTCGGACGGCGTTGCCGCCCTGGTCGGCGACGGCGACCCCTACCTCGCGCGCGACGCGTCGTACCACCGGACGAGCCCGCGCTCACCGGGCAACGTCGAGGCCCACCTGTACCCCGGCGGGCCCGACCGCGCCGGACCCGGCACCGTGCCGTACGCCTTCGAGTTCCTGTCCTTCTCCGGACGCACGGTCCTGCCCGGGTGGGTGGGCTCGGTCCCGACCATGAGCGTCAGCTTCCGCAACCACGGCTCGTACGTCGTCCAGTGCACGGTCGGCTACGACACGCCCGCCGAGGCCGACCTGCGCAAGCGGGTGCAGGTGGGATGCGGCATCCCGGGCTGGGTCCACCTGCCCGTCGACGCGACGAACGTGCGGGTCTCGTGCCGCTTCTGGCACGTCGACGACTGGGGCCCGCGACGAGACCTGGTACCCGTGGCCAACCCGATGCAGGAGTGGCGACAGGGACAGGGTGCGGTGGAGATCCAGGGCTGGTGGCCCGGTGACTACGACGCGGGGTGGGTGTCCTAGCGCCCGCCCGCTCTCACCGGGCCACCGCGTGGTCCGCGGTCCGGACATCGACGGACGGGGGTCGATGTCTGGACCGCAGGCCGGGTGGTGCGTGACGAGGGTCGGCACCCGGGGTTAACGTCCTGCGCATGAGGCGTGCCCCGCACGAGAACGTCGCGACCGTCCTGGTCGAGCCGTGCGCGCTGGGCGACCTCGAGCTCGAGCTGATGGTGCGCGACATGCGGGTCTGGCCGATCCGCACCGCGCCCAACTGCGTGGACGGTGCGCGCACGGAGTTCCAGGTCCGGCGCCGGCTGGTCGAGGCCCAGCGCGGCCGCTGGGACTGCGCCGCCGCGTGGACGCCGATCTGGATCGGGTTCGGGCCCAGCTGGCGCACCGGCGACGAGCCGTTGCCGTGGGCCGCGCACCGCGCGCTGTGGCAGATCCTCGACGCCTACGCCGACCGCGTTCGCTTCCACCGCCGGCTCGGCGGGGTCACCCCGCTGCTCGTCCAGGAGGACGTCGTCGGGTAGCTCGAGAGAAAAGTTGCGAGAGCTCGCGAACCTTTCCCTGCACCACGGCATCAGACCCAGTGCAGGGCGCTCCTTGCGCCCGCCCCAGGACCCTGGCCGTGATCAACGGCGGCCAGCGCACGAGACCCCCGGCAGACCTCGTCTGCCGGGGGCTCGGATCATTTCGGGGGCTACCAGTTGGGCGTCACGCCCGGCAGGCTCGCCGGCAGCGGCGTGCCCTGCGGGTGGTAGATGTAGACCACGCCGCCGGTCGACTCCTGCCAGACCTTCTCGAAGTTCTCGCGGGTGTAGATGCTGCGGACGTTCGCGTTGCTGTTCGAGGCCGGGTCGTTGATGATCGGGTCGCCGTCGTCGGTGAAGCCGACGATCACGAGGAGGTGGCCGTTGGTGTCGTACCCCGCCTCCGGCATCTCCTCGAGGTCCCAGGACTGCGAGGTGACCACCGGGATGCCGGCCGCCACGAACGCCTCGACCTCCTGCAGCGAGCGCAGCCGGGTGACGAAGGTGTCCAGGCCGTAGGTGTGGGCGTACGCCGCGTTGAACGGCCAGTTGCCCGCGCCGTCGTAGGTGTAGTCCCACGTGTGCAGGGCCGCGTGGTCCACCTCCGCGTCGGCGTACGGGATGTCCGCGAGCTCGTCGGCCGGCGGTGAGGCGCCGAAGTACCTCATCACCATCGCCGTCGACGTGGGGGAGCACCAGACCTCGCCGCCGCCGCCGTACTCGGGGTACTCACCGGAGTGCGTGTTCTGCGCGTACGGCGGCACGGCGAGCTCGACCGCGTGGCCGAGGGTGAACGTGCTGGTGCCCGCGTAGTCGGGGATCAGCTCGCTGGTCATCGTGGTCAGCGCGTCGAGCTGGGGGGAGGACCCGCGGCCGTGGGGCCGAAGCAGGCTGACGCGCGTCTGGAAGGCCACCGGCTCCCGGCCCGAGCGGGTGCTGAAGGTGTCGGTGAGGATCCGCGCGTCGGTGTCGTTCTGCCCGTCGAGCGAGGTGCGGTGGATGTCACCGTGGGCGTAGTCCATGCCGGAGGTCCAGCGACCCATGACGTACCACTTGGTCCAGGACCCGTCGGCGTGCCGGCCGCGGAAGAGGGTCTCGACCCACGTGCCGGTCGGGGTCGTGGCGTTCCACGAGGAGATCGCCTCGTCGTCGGGGTAGCCCAGCTCGACGACGGGCGACGTCCAGGTGCCGACGTCGTAGGTGCGCGCCGTGCCATCTCCGAACGGGTCGATGTAGGAGCGGCTCGCCAGCGGCGCCTTCTTCTTGTTCTTGGCGAGGGTGAGCCGGCCGTGCTTGACCCGCAGGCCCTCCAGGGTGCCGGCGGAGAAGTCGGCGTCCGAGGTCCAGCGGGTCAGCGTGATCCGGGTGGGCGGAGCGGGTGGGTCAGCAGCGACCGACGGGCTCACGGCGAGCAGGGGAGCGGCCACCAGTCCGGCGGCCAGGGTGATGGACAGGGTCGTGCGCATGAGGTCCTCCCGAGTGGACGTTTGGTCCAGATCCTCGCCCAGCACCCTGAGGTCTGGGAAGCCCCGCCCCTAGATCGCGCGGACCTGGTTGTTGCGCTTGTCGTGGGTCAGCTCGACCAGGCCGAGCTCCTCCAGCAGCGGCGGCAGGTACATGCCGAAGCGGCCTCGGTAGCCCTTGCGCAGGCCGTACCAGCCGCCCACGGGGTTGCCGTCGTCGCGGCCCCAGGCCTCGACCGTGCCGGCCGCGGCGTCCTTCTGCTCGTCGGCGGCGCCGAGCGGGACCCAGTCGCCCTGGTCGCGCAGCCAGGCGTGCAGGTCCTCGATCGCACTGACGTGGTACTTGAGAGTGGTGCTCCCGACCTGGCACACGAGGGCCGGCGGGTCGGCCGCCTCGTCGCGATACATCGTGTAGCTGCTCGACCCCGGTGCCGTCGTCAGCTGCCAGGGGTCCTCCTTGGTGCCCGTTCCGCTCACGGACCCAGCATCCCCGTCGCGGTGATCCGTGACCAGATCTCGTCGCGCTGCTCGTCGAGGAAGGTGCCGGTGACGTGGTCCGGGTCCTTCCAGACGACCGTGTCGTCGATGACGGGCCGGCAGACGGGGTAGTCCGGGCACAGCACCGGGTCGAGGTCGATGGTCGCGGTGTCGGCGGGCGACTGCGCGGCGATGGTCTCGAGGATCCCGTCGGTGAACGGCTTGGCCTGCGGCGGGACGAGCGCACAGTCGCCCAGCCGCGACGCGCGGGCCAGGCAGTCGAGCGGGTCGGGGCCCTCCTTGTCGTAACCGTTGGTGCCCATGAGGGCCTTGACCATGATCATCGTGGCGCCGGCCGCGTGGACGAGGTCGACGGTCGCCGACGAGGTGCGCAGGTGGAGCTGGGCCAGCGTCTCGCCCGGCGGCCGGTCGGGCGACGCGTAGGTCTCCTGCCACTCGGGCTCGGCACGGGACAGGCTGACCGCGACCACCACGTCGATGTCGAGCGACGGGAGGGTGTCGCGGTAGAACTCGTCCTGCTCCGCCGCGCAGCGAGGGGACAGGCCCGACGGCCAGCCGCAGCCACGCAGGACGTTGGTGACCAGGGTGAAGTCGTGGTCCTCGGCCAGCGACTCGAACGCCGTCACGAACATCGCCGCCTGGCTGTCGCCGACCAGCAGCACGCGCGGACCGGAGCCGGTGACGCGGACGCACACGTCGAGGTCGTCGGGCGAGCAGGGCGTGCCGGCGTCGGGGACGTCGTCGAGGGCGGCCGGCAGGTCGAGGTTCCCGGGCACCGGGTCGTCCACCCAGTCCGCGTCCGCGGCGATGGCGGACAGGTCCCCGGCCGACGGGTTCGCGACGGCCGGCCGGGCACTCGAGTGCAGCACGGGCGGCAGCACGAGCAGCGCGGCCAGCACGCTCGCGGTCAGGCCCGTGGCGACCACCGGCCAGCGGAACGGGTCCAGGGGCTTCGCCCGCCGGATGGGTCGCTCGAGCACCTCGTAGGACAGTGCGGCCAGGCCGGTCGCCACCGGAGCGGCCACGGCCGCGGTGACGAGCGGGTCCACGTCGAAGAGCTGACGGCAGAGCAGGATGACCGGCCAGTGCCACAGGTACGTCCCGTAGGAGATCTGGCCCAGGTACCGGGGAACGGGCAGTGCCAGCACCCGGGCCACCGGGCCGGACGGGGCGGCGTACAGCCCGCCGATCGCGAGCACGGCCGCGCCGGCGGCCAGCAGCCCGCGGGTCGACGGGGTGACGTCGAGCAGGCCGGTCCCGACGACGACGAGCCCGGCCACGCCGACGACCGAGAGCGGGTTCCCGGCCCAGGGCTTCCAGTCGAAGAGGCGGGTGAGCAGCGCCAGCAGCACGCCCGCGGCCAGCTGGTAGATCCGTGTCTCGGTGGCGTAGTAGGCGTACGTCGGGTCGGTGGAGGCGTGCCACAGCTGGAGCGCGACCGAGCCGGCGACCACGGCGGCGAGGAGGAGGAGCACGACGACGGCGTGGCGACGCAGCCGCAGCAGGACCAGCAGCGCCAGCGGCAGGACGACGTAGAACTGCTCCTCGATCGACAGCGACCAGAAGTGCAGGAACGGGCTGGCGCCCACCGAGTCGGCGGCGAAGTAGTCGCGGGCGTCGGCGATGAACTGCCAGTTGGAGAGGTACACCAGGGAGGCCTGGCCGTCGCGGACCATGCCGACGCGCTGCGGTTCGCTGGCCACCAGCAGCTGCGCGGCCGCGGTCACCACGATCACCACGACGGCGGCCGGCAGGAGCCGGCGTACCCGCCGGGCGTAGAACCAGCCCAGCCGGAACGAGCCCTCCTGGTCGACCTGGGCCCAGATCACGTGCGAGACGAGGAAGCCGGACAGCACGAAGAACAGGTCGACGCCGATGAAGCCGCCGTCGAAGGAGCCCAGGCCGCAGTGGAACAGCAGCACCAGGTAGACCGCCAGTGACCTGAGCCCGTCCAGCTCGGGACGGTAGGTCCAGCGGGTCACCGGCGCAGGCTAGCGGGACGCCTCCGCGACCGCCGCAGCGAGGCGGGTCGCGGTCGTGCCGGCCGTCGTTGGTCGAGGAAGGCGCGCTAGCGCCTGTCACGAGACCCGGTGAGAGGTCCGTGGTCTGGTCGCCGGGTCTCGTGACAGGCCCTCGGCCTTCCTCGACCAGCGGTGATCAGGTGATCGTGACGCCGCCGTCGACGGCGATGGTCTGGCCGACGACGTACGCGCCGGCGGGGGAGACCAGCCAGACCAGCGTGGCGGCGAGCTCGGTCGGTTCGCCCATGCGGCCGGCGGGGACGCGCATCATGGCGAGGTCGAGGTACCCGTCGGGGTACTCGTCGGTCATCTCGCTCACGAAGAAGCCCGGGGCGAGGGCGTTGACGCGGATGCCCTTGCGACCGGTCCACTGCTGGGCCAGATCCCGCGTCAGGCCGATGAGGCCCGCCTTGGAGGCGGAGTACGCCGCCTGCGGCAGGCCGCCGGTGGTGATGCCGAGGACCGAGGAGATGTTGACGATGCTCGAGCCCGGTCCCATGACCCGGCCGCAGGCCTGCGCCATCCAGTAGGCGCCGTTGAGGTTGACGTCGATGACACCGCGGAACTGCTCCGGCGTCTCCCTGGTCGCCGGCACGGCCGTGCCGAGGCCGGCGTTGTTGACCAGGATGTCGACCCGGCCGAGCTCGGCCACGGTCGACTCGACCAAGGCCGTGCAGGACGCCGGGTCGGAGACGTCGGTGGCCACGACGTGCGCGCGGCGTCCGGTCGCGCGGACCAGCTCCGCGGTGGCCTCCAGCTTCTCCACCCGCCGCGCGCCGAGAGCGACGTCGGCCCCGGCCTCGGCCAGCGCCTGCGCGAAGGCGACCCCCAGACCGCTGGACGCGCCGGTCACCACCGCCACCTTGCCGTCGAGCCGGAACAGGTCCGTGATCGTCATGCCGGGCAGGCTATCTGCCCCGATCGGACGCTCATCGTGCCCAGGAGGTATGTCCAAAAGGAGGACGCGGGTGAAGTGCGTCACCCTTACCGTGGGCGGATGACCAGCACCCCCATGCGGTCACGCACGAGTCGTGAGGAACGCTTCGAGGAGCGCCGGACCCAGCTCGCCCAGTCGGCGCTGGCGACCCTCGGCGAGCTCGGCTACGCGCGGACCTCGTTGCGAGAGATCGCGCAGAACTCCGCCTTCACCCACGGCGTCGTGCACTACTACTTCCACGACAAGGTCGAGCTGATCACGGTCTGCGTGCGGCTCTACAAGACCCAGTGCATCAACCGGTTCGACGAGATCGTGCTCACCTCCCGCAACGGACCGGAGCTGCTGGAGGCGTTCGCCGACCGCCTGATCGAGACCATGACGACCGAGGCGCCGCTGCACCGGCTCTGGTACGACCTCCGGTCGCAGAGCATGTTCGAGGAGTCCTTCCGTGCCGACGTCCTCGACATCGACCGGACCCTGCAGGACATGATCTGGCGGGTCGTCGAGCGGTACGCCGCCCTGTGCGGCGGGCGGACCCTGCTGGACGAGCGCGCGACGTACGCCATGTTCGACGGCATCTTCGAGAAGGCACTGCTGCACCACCTCGCCGGGCACGAGGACGCATCGACCGACCTGGCGGCTCGGGTGCGCTGGCTGCTGCCGCGCGTGGTCGCGGTCGAGCGCTGACCCAACTCCTTGGCCGAGCCGGACCGGGGCGCGGTACCCTGGCCCCATGACGAGTCGCTCGCTCCTTCTTGGACAGCCGCGCTGATCGATCCCTGATCGCGCGGCCACCCCTCTGCGACGAGGGGTTTTTTATGTCCGAGACCAGACCCGAGGAGCCCACGATGACCGAGACGCAGACTGACAGCCAGGGCGAGGCCGCGACGTACGACGTCACGGCCGTCGAGGAGAAGTGGCGGCGAGGTCTGGAGGACCTGGACCCCTTCCGCGCCGATGACGACTCACCCCGCGAGAAGCGCTACGCGCTGACGATGTTCCCCTACCCCAGCGGCGACCTGCACATGGGCCACGCCGAGGTGTTCGCCCTGCACGACGTGGTCGCGCGGTACTGGTGGCTGAAGGGCTACGAGGTGCTGAACCCGATGGGGTTCGACTCCTTCGGGCTGAACGCCGAGAACGCCGCGATCCGCGACAACGAGCACCCCGCGACGTTCACCTACGAGAACATCGCGGTCTCGACAGAGTCCTGCAAGAAGTTCGGCACCAGCTTCGACTGGAGCCGCACCCTGAACACCTCCGACCCGGAGTACTACCGCTGGACGCAGTGGCTGTTCCTGCGCTTCTACGAGCGCGGGCTGGCCTACCGCAAGAACAGCCCCGTCAACTGGTGCCCCAACGACCAGACGGTGCTGGCCAACGAGCAGGTCATCGACGGTCACTGCGAGCGCTGCGGCGCCGAGGTGACCAAGCGCGAGCTGACCCAGTGGTACTTCAAGATCACCGACTACGCCCAGGAGCTGCTGGACAACCTGGACGAGCTGGAGGCCACCTGGCCCGACCGTGTCATCACCGCGCAGCGCAACTGGATCGGCCGCTCCGAGGGCGCCCACGTCACGTTCCCGGTGGTCGGGGAGGCTGCGCAGCAACCGTCACGAGACCCGGTGACCGAGATGACGGTCTACACAACGCGTCC
Source organism: uncultured Actinomycetota bacterium (assembly GCA_963782035.1). Classification (GTDB taxonomy): domain Bacteria; phylum Actinomycetota; class Actinomycetes; order Propionibacteriales; family Nocardioidaceae; genus Nocardioides. Next base: position 9 of record CAWAIW010000043.1, on the reverse strand, counting down.
GGACACGCT
>CAWAIW010000042.1:0-17843 GCA_963782035.1 uncultured Actinomycetota bacterium | reverse complement strand
CCGGACAACGGATTCCTCACACACCCCCCGTGGTCTGCCCCTTCACGGTAGTCCTCGGGTGACACGATCGTCACCACTCGTGTGTCGCCTTTGCCCTCGGGGAGGGGGAGTGCCACCCTGGGCCCGTGAGAGCCCTCTGTCGCGCCGCCCCCCACCGCTCCGGGAACCGCCGATGAGCCGCGCGAGACGGGCGCAGGTGACGCTCGACGACGTCTCCAAGGCCATCATCGAGCAGCTCCAGCAGGACGGCCGGCGCTCGTACGCCGCCATCGGCAAGGTGGTGGGTCTCTCCGAGGCCGCCGTCCGGCAGCGCGTGCAGCGGCTGACCGAGAGCGGGGTGATGCAGGTCGTCGCGGTCACCGACCCGATGCAGCTGGGCTTCGCCCGGCAGGCGATGGTCGGCATCCGCGCCAAGGGTGAGCTCGAGAGCGTGGCGGAGGCGCTCAGCGAGCTCAACGAGGTCGACTACGTCGTGATCACGGCCGGCACCTTCGACATCCTCGTCGAGGTCGTCTGCGAGAGCGACGAGCACCTGCTCGAGCTGATCTCGAGCCGGCTGCGCACCATCCCGAACGTCGAGAGCACCGAGACCTTCATGTACCTCAAGCTCCAGAAGCAGACGTACTCCTGGGGCGTGCGCTGAGCCTCCTCGGTGGTTGAGGTGCGAGCGCAGCGAGCCTCGAGACCACGGGACCACCGCTCGCTGTCCCTGTGGCACGAGACGGCGCCCACCGACTGGGCGCCGCGACCCGCTCTCCCGGGCGACCGCGACGCGGACGTCGCGATCGTCGGCGCCGGCTTCACCGGCCTCTGGGCGGCCTACTACCTCGCCGAGGCCGACCCGACGCTGCGCATCGTGGTGCTGGAGAGGGAGGTCGCCGGCTTCGGTGCGTCCGGGCGCAACGGCGGCTGGTGCTCGGCGCTGTTCCCCGCGTCCCTCGACTCCCTGGCGGCGCTCGGGCCCGACGAGACCTTCGACCGTGCCGGCGCGGTCGCCCAGCACCGCGCGATGCGGGACAGTGTCGACGAGATCGGACGGGTCGCCGCGATGGAGGGCATCGACGCCCACTGGGCCAAGGGCGGCACGGTCGTGCTCGCCCGCTCCCGCGCCCAGCTGGCCCGGGCCAAGGCCGAGGTCGCCCACGCGCGCTCGTGGGGTCTCGGCGAGGACGACGTGCGGCTGCTCGGCGGCCAGGAGGCGCGCACCCTGCTCGCCGCCAGCCACGTCCGTGGCGCGACGTACACCCCGGACTGCGCCGCGCTCCATCCCGGCCGGCTCGTCAGCGGACTGGCCGAGGCCGTCGTCCGGCGCGGGGTGACCGTGCACGAGGGCACGCCCGTCACCGCCATCGACCGCGGTCGTGCCCGGACGCCGTACGGCGACGTGCGCGCCGGCGTGGTGGTGCGGGCCACCGAGGGCTACACGCCCTCGTTGCGCCGTCAGCGCCGCACGCTCGCACCGGTCTACTCGCTGATCATCGCCACCGAGCCGCTGTCTCCCGAGACCTGGGAGCGGATCGGGCTGCGGCGTCGCGAGACGTTCTCCGACCACCGTCACGTGATCATCTACGGCCAGCGGACCGCCGACGACCGGCTGGTCTTCGGCGGTCGCGGGGCGCCGTACCACTTCGGCTCGCGCATCCGGCCGGAGTACGACCGTGACGAGCGGGTCTTCGGGATGCTGCGCGCGACCCTCGTCGACCTGTTCCCCGTGCTCGCGACCGCGCGGTTCACGCACGCCTGGGGAGGTGCCCTCGGCGTCCCTCGCGACTGGTGCGCCTCCGTCGGCCTCGACCGCGAGACTGGTCAGGCGTGGGCCGGCGGGTACGTCGGGGACGGGGTCGGCACCACGAACCTCGCCGGGCGGACCCTGCGCGACCTGGTCCTCGGGCGGGACACCGACCTGACCGCGCTCCCCTGGGTCGGGCACCGCTCGCGGCGCTGGGAGCCGGAGCCGCTGCGCTGGCTCGGTGCGAACCTCGGCCTGCGCGCCATGCGGCTCGCGGACGCCGAGGAGCGGGTCACCGGCCGGCCGAGCGCCATCGCGCGGGCGATGGCTCCCCTGCTCGGGGGGCACTGAGGTGTCCGTCCCCGTGTCTCTGCTCGTGGTCGCCGGACTCCTGTTGACACCCGCAGCACCGGTCGACGAGGCGCTGGCTCACCGACGGTGGCCCAAGGTGCTGCCCCAGGACGGCGTGGTGAGCGAGCCGCAGACCCGCAACCAGCTCGGCTTCGTGACCGTGCTCCTGTCCCGCCCCAGCCGCCGTCGGGTCGTCGCCACCCTGGCTACCCGCCCCGGCACCGCCGGCGTCGCCGACTTCGTGCCGCTCCACCCGACCGTGGTGTTCAAGCCCGGCGAGACCAGTCAGCTCGTCTCGATCGAGGTACTGCCCGACCGGCTGGTCGAGGGTCCCGAGACGGTGCGGCTGGTGGTCGTCTCGGTCCGTCACGCACGCGCGGGTCACGCGGGCATCGTCACCATCGACGACGCCGATGACTGACATCATGGGGTGATGGACGAGCAAGCGGACTCCGCGCCCGGGGCACTCCCCGTCGTCCAGCTCTCCTCGGCCGGCCAGACCTACGTCGCGGTGGTCGCGCTGCTGGCCCTGGTGAGCACGCTGTCCGACGGCCGCGCCTGGTACGTCGTGCTCGTGGTGCTGACCTTGCCGCTCACGCCCGTCGCGCTGTGGGTCGGCTTCTACGCCGCCCTCGCCGTCGGTGCCTTCGTCGGCCACGGGCCGGATGCGGTGTCCTGGCCGGTCACGGTGGCGTGGGTCGTGGTCTGGACGCTCACCGCGTGGCTGAACGCGCGGATGGTCGAGAAGGTGCTCCACCGCGGCTGGGCCGGCCGTTGGGTGCCGACTCCCGACGACGCCTGATCCCTCAGAAGCCGTTCGCGGCGGTGCGGTCCGGGCGCGCCGAGGTGAACAGCCACGCCTCGAAGAAGCCGGCGAGGTCCTGGCCGCTGACCCGCTCGGCGAGCTCCTCGAACTGTTCGGTGCTCCCGGTGCCGCCGCCCTGCTCGGCCGCCCAGGCCCGCAGGATCGACCAGAAGGCGTCGTCGCCGACGCGGTGCCGCAGGGCCTGGAGGGTCATCGCGCCCCGGTCGTAGACGGCGTTGGCGAAGATGTCGGAGGGCCCGGGGTCGCCGACGTGCAGGGTCCAGAACGAGTCGCCCGGTCCGGCCGCCTCCCACGACGACTCCAGCCAGCGCTGGACGGTCTGGCCGCCGTGCGTCTCGGTGTACCGGAGCGCCATGAAGGACGCGAAGCCCTCGTTGAGCCAGATGTCGCGCCACTCGTGCACCGATACCGAGTCGCCGAACCACTGGTGGGCCAGCTCGTGCACGAGGAGCGGGGCCGCGCCGCGTCCGAGGACCGGATACGTCGGCCGCGTCTGGTTCTCCAGCGCGAACCCGGGCGAGAGGTTGGTGACCAGCCCACCGGTCTGGCTGAACGGGTACGGCCCGACCTGGCTCTGCAGCCAGGAGACGATCCGCGGGGTCTGCTTGAGCATCCGCATCGACGCCCTGACCGACGATCCCGGCAGGTCTCTCGAGACCGCGACCAGCCACGGCAGCCCGTGGTGGCGACCCTGGGCCACGGCATAGTCCCCCGCGGCGAAGAAGGCGAGGTACGGCACCATCGGCTCGTCGGCCAGCCAGCGGTACGTCGCGGTGTGCGCGCCGACGCTCCGGGCGACCAGCCGGCCGTTGGCGACCACCTTCTTGCGGCGAGGCACGGTGATCTGGATGTCCATGTCGGCGCGGTCCTGCGGGTGGTCGTTGGAGGGGAACCACCAGGGCGCCATGTGCGGCTGGTTCATGGCCACCACCTCGGTGCGGCCGGCCAGCCAGTTGCGCTCGCCGGCGTACCCGTAGCGGTCCGGGAACCCGGCGTACCCGACGACGACCTGCACCTTGCTGCCCGCGCTGATCGGCGACCTCGGCTCGATGACCAGCTCGTGGGCGTTGCCCGACTGGTCGTAGACCGCGGGCCGCCCGTCGACCAGCACCCTGTGGACCGGCAGCAGGAAGTCGAGGTCGAACGTCTCCAGGTCCTCGGTCGCGCGCAGGGTGATCCTGGTGTGGCCGGACAGCTTGCGCTGGCCGAACCGGTACCGGTCGGACACGTGGTAGGCCAGCACGTCGATCCCGCCGTTCCCGTCGAGCGGGAAGTACGGGTCGCCGATGCCCTCCGCGCCGTGGACGGCGACCCCGCGGTGGGCGGGCTCGGCGGCGGTGGCGGGCACCGATCCGGCGGCCAGGCCGAGGACGACGAGCAGGCCGACGAGACGGCCGACGAGACGGCGGGGCGAGGTCACCGCGCGACCTTAGCCGTAAATGACTTGGCCCCCTCCGGCGCGGGCTGGCACACTCGGCTCCGGTTCAACGGAGCCCACCTGAGAGGAGACGTGACATGTCGATCGCCGTCCTTGGCCTGTCCTCGACAAGCCATTCCTCTTCTCACTTCTGGAGCACCTTCAGCGATGACTTCGCGAGACCAACCAAGTTCTTGGCCGGCCGACTGGCCGACCGGCTGGGAGCCTGACGCAGGTCCTTCGGGCCGCTCGGGCCCCGACTCCGATTCCCTCCAGGGGATCGACCCCGGCTTCACCTTCGACTTCCGCACCTACGACGAGATCGGCGACGGTCAGCGTTGGACCACGTGGTTCGACGTCGAGCCGCTCATGCGCGGTCCGGAGCCACGGCCCTCCTGGGTCGTGGAGTCCCGGGGCGCCATCGACACCGAGCTCGGGATCCTGAAGACCGGCAAGGAGGCCGACGTCTTCCTGGTCGAGCGCGCCGACCCGCACGACCCCGACAGCGGCGTGATCATGGCGGCCAAGCGCTACCGCGACACCGACCACCGCAACTTCCACCGCGCCGCCTCCTACGCCGAGGGGCGCAGCGTCAAGCGTTCCCGCGACGAGCGCGCCCTCAAGCGCAAGTCCACCTGGGGTCGCATCGTCGCGGCCGGCGAGTGGGCGATCGCCGAGTGGGACGCGCTCAAGCGGCTCTACGCCCTCGGCGCGGCGGTCCCCTACCCCGTCCAGATCGACGGCACCGAGCTGCTGATGGAGTGGATCACCCACGACGGTGAGACCGCGCCGCGGCTGGCCCAGACGCGTCCGGAGCCGGAGCTGCTCGCGTCGTACTTCGACCAGGTCCGCGAGTTCCTCGCGATCCTCGTGCAGGACGGGATCGTGCACGGCGACCTCTCGGCGTACAACATCCTGGCCGCCGGCGACCACCTGGTCGTCATCGACCTGCCGCAGATCGTCGACCTGGTCGGCAACCCGAACGGCATGGACTTCCTGCTGCGCGACTGCACCAACATCTGCGGCTGGTTCAAGGCGCGCGGGCTGGCGGTCGACGAGCAGGAGCTGTTCGGCGAGCTGATGGCGCACGCCTTCTGAGGGGCCGCCGCCCGGGTGCGACACACCCCCGTTCCACTCACCCCGGACTACCGAAGGGGATGGAGCGTCCGTGCCGCACCCGGGGACGAAGCGAGGGAGACGCTGTCGTCGACCGGCGAACTGTCAACAGTGTGACTAGTGGGACTGTCCCACCGCATCGCCCGAACGGCCGGGAAATGACCCGATCGGACTAGGCCCTCCTGGGGTGATCGGCTGACGACAGCCGGGGCTACGGTCAGGACGTGAGACGCAGCCGCGGCCGGGGCGTGCAGGTGGACACGCTGGACGACTTCGACCATCGGCTGGCCGCGGGCGCCACGTCACTGCGTGGCTGGCGGCTCCGGGCGCTCGACCTGACCGCCCGCTCGGCCGAGCTCCGCGACCTGCGCGTCGCCGGGGCGCTCTTCCTGGGCTGCCGGTTCGCACCCGGCGAGGCGGCACTCGTCGAGGCACGTGGGGCGATCGTCGTGCCCGAGCTGCTCGGCTCGCCGCTGGACCTGCACCGCGAGCGCCTGTACCGGCCGACCGACCTCTACGACGCCCCGGCGTACGCCGACACGACCGACGCCCGCGCGTACGCCTGGTCCCAGACCGACCACGACCGCGGCGCCTCGCTGGCCGAGGCGCTGCACGACCACGCCATCGACGTGGCCCTCACGTCCTGGGTCGAGGGCCGGCGCCTCGTCGGCGTGATGGGCGGGCACGCGCTGGACCGAGGTACTCCGGGCTATGCCGACGCCGCCCGACTCGGGCTGCGGCTGGGCGTCGGACACGTGGTCGCGACCGGCGGCGGGCCAGGTGCGATGGAGGCGGCGAACCTGGGCGCGTACGTCGCGGGGCTCGACTCCCCCTCCCCGTCGCTCGACGAGGCGCTGGACCTGTTGTCCGTCGCGCCGTCGTTCCGGCCGTCGGTGGACGCCTGGGTCCGTGCGGCGTTCGCGGTGACCGGGCGCTTCCCGGGCGGGGCCGACACGCTCGGCATCCCGACCTGGTTCTACGGGCACGAGCCTCCCAACGCGATGGCCACGGCGATCGCCAAGTACGTGCGGAACGCCCAGCGCGAGGCCGTCCTGCTGGAGGTCTGCCACGCCGGCATCGTCTTCCTCCCGGGCGCCGGCGGCACGGTCCAGGAGGTCTTCCAGGACGCCTGCGAGAACTACTACGCCGACGAGTCCTCGGTGGCCCCGATGGTGCTGGTCGGCCGCACGTACTGGACCGAGGACCTGCCCGCCTGGCCGCTGCTGAGACGCCTCGCCCGCGGCCGCCCCATGGAGCCGCACGTGCACCTGGTCGACGACGTCGACGGGGCGGCCGCCCTGTTCGAGTGAACCCCGGTGGCCCAGAGCGCGTCTGACGGGGCATGACGACCCCTCGCCGCCTCGCCGCCGTGCTCGTCGGCCTGCTGGTCGTGGCCGGGCCGGTGACGACGGCTCCGGCGCCGGCGGCTCCCCCCGGCGGGACCCAGCCCTGGCCCGGTGCGACCACGCTCGACTCAGCGGCCGAGATCGAGTCCCCGCAGGTGCTGGGCCGCTTCGCGACCTCCGACTCCGGCGAGGCCGACCGCGCGATCTGGGTCGCCCGCCGACCGGGAGCCAGTGCGGTCCGGATCGACGAGGGTCCGCCCCTGCGGCGTGGGCAGGCCAGGGACCTGTCCCAGGGCCCCACCCGTGCCTCGCAGCTCGACGCCGGGACAGGCCTGTTCGCCTGGTTCGACGCCGGCCGCGCGGTCCTCGTCGTGGTCGGCGTGGGCGCGTCCGGCGGGCAGGGCACGGCGTACGGCGTGCTGAGCACGCCCGCTCGGGTGCCGGGCACGCACGGGATGGGCCGGCCGACCGAGCTGACCGTCCCCGACGGAGCCAGCCAGAGCTCCGCCGTGCTGTGGGTCGAGCGGCAGCCGGACGGGAGCTCTCGCATCCGGATGAGGCTCGCCTCCTTCGACGCCTTCTTCCAGAGCTTCACCTTCGGTCCCCTCCAGGACGTGACCGCACCCACCGCCTCGGTCGACCAGGTCCGCGCGTACTGGGCAGGCTCACGGCTGCTGGTCGCCTACCGCACCACGGCCGCCGACGGGACCCAGAGCCTGCGGCTGCGGACCGGGTCCGTCGGCGACGTCACCCAGGGCGTCGCCTGGGCCGATGACCAACCGTTCTGCACCGCGGGCTGCGCGGACCCGACCTTCGCGTTCTCCGGCGTCACCCAGGTGCTCTACCGGGAGGCCGGGACCCTCACGAGCCGCACACTGGAGGGCGGGCTCGGCGCGGCCACGGTGCTCGGCGCGGCACCCTCCTCGTACGCCGTGCACGACCGGACCGTCGAGTACCCTCCGACCGGCCGGACGAAGACCACGCCCATGGCCGTCGCCACCGGCGACTCCTCCGGCGTCCGGCTGTGGCGGGCCGACGAGACCGGCGCCTTCACCCCGGCCCAGCAGCTCAGCACGGTCCCGGCCACGGGGGTCGCGCTCGGCGCACGGCACGGCGACGACCTGGTGCTGTGGCGCCAGGGCACCTCGGTCGTGACGACCCGGGGGCGCGGTGACCGGTGGACCGACCCCGTGGTCGTGTCCGGCTCCGACGACGTGGTGGACGCCGGCTTCTCGGAGTCCGGGAGCCTGCCGGTGATCTGGTACGTCGACACGGTCACCGGCGGCGAGCGGCTACGCGTCTCCTCGCTCGACGACGAGGGCCCGGTCACCCTGTGGGGCGGCATCCGGCGCGTCCGCCACCACCCGCAGCGCTTGCGACTCGACTTCCGGTCCGAGGACGCCTCCGGCATCCGGATCACGACCGTGCAGGTCCGCTTCGGACGGCCCGGTCACCTCGGACCCTGGGGTGTCTTCGAGCGGCTGACGCACCGGGGACAACGACAGGTCCACCGCACGCTGAACCTGAAGGGCCGGACCGGGATCCGCTACTGCGCCCGGGCTCGAGCCGTCGACGTGCTGGGCAACGTCGGAGGCTGGGGCCGCAAGCCGTCCGACGACGGGGCGAACGACTTCAAGACGTGCATCACGGTCAGGAGCTGAGCGGGACGAGGTACGAGCGCTCCTCGCCGTACACCTCGAAGCCGGCGCGGCGCAGGATCGGGCCCGAGGTCTGGATGCGGCCCTTGACCAGCGCCATGGTCGCGCCGCGCTCGACCGCTCGGTGCAGGCGGGCGTCGAGGACGGCGCGGTAGGCGCCCCGGCCACGGGCCTCCTCGCGGACGGCCCCGCCCCACAAGCGGGCGACGCCGTCGACGAGAGACAGGCCGCCACAACCGACGGCGGTGCCGCCGAGGTAGGCGACGACCGAGCCGTTGCCGTTCTCGGCGTCGGTCCGCGCGCGCTCGACCTCGGCGAGGATCTCGTCCTCCGGAGGCATCGAGTCGCCGAACACGTCGCCGCCGACCTGCAGGTTGTCGCGCATCGTCGCCAGGTCGGTGGCCCAGCGGGTCCCGAGACCATCGAGCGGGCCGAGGTCGGGTACGCCGCCGGTCAGGTCGAGGGCGAGCACCGCGAGGGTCTCGTCGAGGACGCCGCCGCGCTCCAGGAACACCTCGTCCAGCGACGGGTCGTTGTGCAGCTTGACCCAGCAGTTGACCTCGCTCAGCCCGAACCCGCGTGCGCGGTCCAGCACCTCGTCGGCCACCTCGCCGGCCGGGCGCACCGGGTCCAGCCGCATCAGCTCGAGCCCGATGCCGAACCACGCGGGCATCCGCAGGAGCAGGTACTCCTCGGTCTCGACCTTGGTCGCGTTCGGCGGCACCCAGACCCAGGCGCGACTGGCCGCCGCGACCGTCTCGGCCGCGATGCTCATGACGCCGAGCTCATGACTCGGTGGCGGCCAGCTGTCCGCAGGCGCCGTCGATCTCGCGGCCGCGGGTGTCCCGCACGGTGGTCGGGATCCCGTGCGACTCCAGGCGACGCACGAACTCGCGCTCGTCGGCCGGGTCGGACGCCGTCCACTTCGATCCGGGCGTGGGGTTGAGCGGGATCAGGTTGACGTGGACCCAGCCCCAGTCGCCGTAGCCGTGCAGCACCTCGGCGAGCAGGTCGGCGCGCCAGCCCTGGTCGTTGATGCCGCGCATCATGGCGTACTCGATCGAGACGCGGCGCTTGGTCACCTTCGCGTAGTTCCAGGCGGCCGCGACCGTCTCGGCGACCGAGAACCGGGTGTTGATCGGCACCAGCTCGTTGCGCAGCTCGTCGTCGGGGGCGTGCAGGCTCAGCGCCAGCGTGACCGGGATGCCCTCCTCGGTGAGCTGGTTGATCCGCGGCACCAGCCCGACGGTCGAGACGGTCACGCCGCGCGCGGACATGCCGAGGCCCGCGGGCGACGGGTCGGTGAGGCGACGTACGGCGCCGATCACCGCCTTGTAGTTGGCCAGCGGCTCGCCCATGCCCATGAAGACGACGTTGGAGACGCGTCCCTTGCCGCCGGGTACCTCGCCGCGGTCCAGCGACCGCGCGCCGGCCACGACCTGCTCGACGATCTCGGCGGTCGACATGTTGCGCTGGAGGCCGCCCTGTCCGGTGGCGCAGAACGGGCAGGCCATCCCGCAGCCGGCCTGGCTGGAGACGCAGATGGTCGCGCGGTCCGGGTAGCGCATGAGCACGGACTCGACGAGGGCTCCGTCGAAGAGCTTCCACAGCGTCTTGCGCGTGGTGCCGCGGTCGGCCTCGAGGGTCCGCAGCGGCGTCATGAGGTGCGGCAGCAACGCGGCGACGAGCTCGTCGCGCTGCCCGGCCGGCAGGTCGGTCATCGCGGCCGGGTCGTCGACCAGGCGACCGAAGTAGTGCGTGCTCAGCTGCTTGGCCCGGAAGCCCGGGAGCCCCATCTCCTCGAGCAGCGCCTTGCGGCCGGCCTCGTCGAGGTCGGCGAGGTGCCGCGGCGGCTTGGCGCGGCCACGCGGCTCGCTCATCACCAGCGGGAGGTTCGGACGGTCAGACATCACCGTCGAGTATCCCGGGTCGACGGGTCGCGACCCAAAGCCACGCCTACTGGTCGCGCTGGACCATCGACCAGATCACCAGGCCCGCCACGCCCAGCACGACGATCGCGGTGACCGCCATGCCGACCAGCATGTAGCCGCCGAAGCGGCGCGTGCGGTGCGAGGCGACCAGCCCGATGGGCACCACGAGCGAGAGCAGCACCAGCGGGAACAGGTCGTTGGTGGTCTCGTCGTCGACCACCAGGTGCAGCAGGCCGACGAACGCGGCCGGCACCAGCACGACGTACGCCAGGCCGGCGAAGAACCCGCTCAGGGCCTTGAACGTCGGGTGGTCCCGGTCGAACCATCCGGGCCAGAAGCTCGGCGGGCCGGCGGTGGCATCGGGGGGCGGGCGTTCCTTGGTGGCTGCGTTCATCGTGTCGCTCCTGGGGGAAGGGATGGGGTCAGAAGCTGCTGAGCATGGCCGAGCAGAGGCTGGAGAGACCGATCGAGGAGATGGCGGTGCCGATGAGCAGGCCGACCGCCCACGGCCGGGTGGCCGACCAGATCAGCAGGGGTGCGGGCACGATCAGCGGCGCGAGCGCGGCGAGCAGCAGGTACGACTGGTCGTCCCCCGTGCCCACCCCGGCGAAGCCGATCGCCGCGACGAACCACAGCACGAACCCGGCGAACAGCCCGATCACCACGCCCAGCACGATCTTGACCGTCGAGGACATGCCGCCGGTGTCGATCGGCTGGTACGGCGTCTGGCTCCCGCCGCCGTACGGGTTCTGCGGGGGCGGCGGACCGTACGGAGAGGGGTACGACGGGTACTGGGGCGGGGGCGGCGGGGGCGGACCGGGCGGTTGCCACGGCTCGTCGGCGGCGGCTCGTCGGGCGGCGGCTCGTCGGGCGGCTGGCTCGGGTCACGGGTCACAGGTCCTCCCGGGGGAAGCGGGGTCCCGTCCAGGCTAAGGGCCAGCGCTCCCCGATCGGGGCATCACCACGCGAACCAGTAGCTCCCGGTCGTGACGGCCCAGACCAGCCCGGCGAGGCCCAGGAGCGTCAGCAGGCCGAGGTACGCGAGCACGTTGCGGGTGTCACCGAGCAGGCACTTGGAGCGCAGCAGCCCCGCGCGGCGGGCCTTGGCGTAGCCGGCGATCCCGAGCACCGCGAAGAACGTCAGCGCCAACGGCCCCAGCACCCAACCCAGGAGCGCGACCGTGGCGAAGATGCAGAGCCGGAGCGGGTCGTACGGCGCGGGTCTGCCCGACCCGGTCGGGCTCGACGAGCCGCGGGTCGCTCACGTCGGAGTCTCCACCAACGGAAGGCCCTTCGCCGTGGAGATTCGGCTGTCGCTCAGCGGCTTCCAGGCCTGGACGGCGCAGAACGGTGCGCACTGGTGGTCGCCGGTGTCTCCGTTGACCGTCGCCACGTGCACGCAGCACTGGGTGAGCCGCTCCTCGATCATGGTGTTCATGTCCATGAAGGGCTTGACCGTCACGCGCAGCACCCGCTCCCCCAGCATCGCCCGCAGCCTCTTGCCCAAGACCCTTTTCGCGCCCGGCAGCGAGCCGGTGGCCAATGCGCTGAGGGTGCCGATGCCGATGTCGCAGCTGGTGCAGATGTCGCGCCAGATGGTGCTCATCGACGGGTGCGACAGGCTGGACTGCTCGGACAGGAGGTCGAGCAGCGAGCCCTTCACCACCTGCTTCATCGCAGCGGGGATGGTGTCGTCGGCGATCCGGTTGGCCAGCAGATCCGGTTCGAGGTCGAGCCACTGCTTGAGCCGGTCGTGGCCGATCAGGCTGGTCAGCGACTGCCAGGTGCCGGAGTCGTCACGCAGCAGGTACCCGACCGAGCAGCAGTGCGGGTGCGAGCACGGCAGTGCCGTGAGGTCGCGCCACGTGACCTCGCCGGCGGTCTGCTCCTCGAGGCGCGCGAGCACCCCGGTGTGGGTGAGCCGGTCGAGCGGGTCGATCGCGCCGGACCGGCCGCTGCCGAAGACCGGCTGGATCGAGACGCCACCGACGTACGGCGTGCCGAGCGCCCGCTTGATCACGGTGCCGATCTCGTCGTCGTTCACGCCGAGCTGCGCGGTCATGGTCAGGGTGGTGAAGATGCCGTTGGCGGACAGGCGCTCGATGGCCTTCTCCTTGAAGCGCCGGATGTCCGCGCCGCGGTGGTACGTCGAGGCCTCGGCCGACTCGCCGTCGTACTGCAGGTAGACCTCGACCCGCTCGCGGTGGCGACGCAGCAGCGCCAGGAGACCGTCGTCCTGAGCGATCCGCAGGCCGTTGGTGTTGACCAGCACCCGCACGATCGGGCGCTCGGCCACGGCGTCCAGCAGCTCGGCGAGGTGCGGGTAGAGGGTGGGCTCGCCGCCGGAGAGCATCAGCACGTCGATGCGGCCGTTCTCACGGGAGAGCCGGTTGTCGATGGAGGCCAGCACCTCGGCCAGCGGCGCGACCGACGACCGGGCGGGCGAGGACTCGGCGAAGCAGGTCGGGCACTTGAGGTTGCAGTGGTCCAGCAGGTCCTCGAGCAGGATGCAGGTGTGCTGGGTCTGCATCTCGGGCAGGCCGTCGGCGTACGCCGCGGGCACGGGCTTGAAGTTGCCCCGGACGTCAGGCTCGTGGCGCTTGGTCGGGGCGGTCCACTGCTCGAGGTACGTCAGGATCTCCGGCGACTCGTCGTACAGCGTGCGGACCAGGCCGTGGGTCGCGCAGCCGCGCTCCAGCCAGATGCGCCCGTCGCGCTCGACCAGCCAGCCGGAGAGTCGCTGCACCTCGGCGAGCGGACGGTCCGGGCGCTCCTCGTGGCAGACCGGGCAGAACGCGTTGACGTAGCGATGGATCCGGTCGCCGCGCAGCGGCATCCCGCTCATCGGGTCGCGGCCTCGAGCTCGCGCGGCTTCATGGCGTCACGATAGGCGCCGCGCCGGGCCTGCCAGACGATCCGCGCGAGGACGAGCGGGATGGTGACGAGGAGGAACAGCTGCGGCCTCGTCAGGCCCACCCAGGCGACGTCGTTGCCGCGCACGAGCTCGACCAGGAAGCGGAAGACGGCGTAGGCCGCGACGTACCAGACGAACGTCTCCCCCGGCGGCAGGCTCCGGTGCCGCAGCCACCACCAGATGACGGCGAAGGCCACGAGGTGGAAGGCGATCTCGTAGACGAAGGACGGGTGGAGGGGCACGCCGGCCGGCGAGCCGGTCCGCTTCGCGGCGGCCGCGTCGAGCGTGATGCCCCAGGCGTGGCCCGTGGGCGTGCCGGGCTGCTCGGTCAGCAGGCAGCCGATCCGGCCGATCGCCATGCCGAGGGCCACCGCGGGGGCGAACAGGTCCCCGGTGCGGGCGCGGTACCCGGTCGCCCGCTTGGCGACGTGCACGCCGAGCCAAGCCCCGACCAGGCCGCCGAGGATCGAGCGGTTGCCGTAGAGCCACTGCTCGGCGAAGGAGGCGTTCTGCCGCAGGTCGACGTGCTGGAGCCAGGTGCCCAGCCGCATGAGGACAGCGCCGCCGACGAGCGCCCCCATGACGACGTAGAGGATCCGCTCGTCGGTCTGCCCACGCCGGCGGGCCTCGTGCACGAAGACCAGGCCGGCGGCCAGCACCCCGAGGAGGACGAAGAAGCCGTGGGTACCGACGGGCAGGTCGATGCCCATCAGGTCGCCGAGGGTGGGGTACACGCGTTACGCGCCGAGGCCGGGGAGCACGACCATCCCGCTGCACAGGCCGGCCAGGACCAGCACGCCGATGGCCAGGCCCATCACGAAGCCGGCCGCCGCCTGGCGGGTGCGCCGGAATACGAGGAGCAGCACGGAGAGCGGGAGGGGCAGGAAGAACAGCACGAAGACCAGCCAGTCCGGCGGCCCCTTCGTGGCGTCCGCGACGCCCAGCACCAGGATGAACACCGCGAACATCCACACGAACGTGGCGACCACACCCAGCACGATGCCGAGAACCACGACATGGCCCTTGACCTCATGCGGCTCGCGCGACGCGTCGCCGTACGGGTTGCTCACCCGCACAGCGTGTCAGAAGACGGCGTAGTGGAGCAGCAACCAGATCGGCGCGATCGTGGCGAGGAGGGAGTCGAGGCGGTCCATCAGGCCGCCGTGACCGGGGACGACCTGGCTCATGTCCTTGATGCCGAGGTCGCGCTTGATGACCGACTCGCAGAGGTCGCCCAGCGTGGCCATCACCACGGTGATCAGGCCGAGCGCGACGCCGACCCACCAGTCGCCGTCGAGCATCCACACCACGAGGCCGACGCCCACGGCGACGCAGAAGGCCGCCGAGCCCGCGAAGCCCTCCCAGGACTTCTTGGGGGAGATGACCGGCGCCATCGGGTGCCGACCGAAGAGCACGCCGGCGATGTAGCCGCCGATGTCGGAGGCGATGGTGACCAGGATGAAGACGACGATGCCCTTGACCCCGTCGTCCCAGCGGTCGACGTCCCACGACCCGCCCTCGGCCAGGAGCAGGGCCACGAAGGACCCGAGGAAAGGGACGTAGACGAGCACGAAGACGCTGGCCGAGGCGTTCTGCACGTAGCCGGGTACGCCGCGGCGCAGCAGCCACAGCATGGTCACGAGGGCGGTGACCGCGGTCGCGGTGACCAGAGCCGGGGCCCCGAAGAAGTAGGCGACCCCGACCATCACCACGCCGCCGAGCATCAGCGGCTCTTCGGGGATGTCGATCTGCTTGGCCAGCAGGCCGCGGTGCAGCTCCCAGATGGCCACCACGACCGCAGCGGCCACGATGAGCATGAACGCCGGCTTCCAGAAGGCCAGGCTCAACGCGATCGCCGCGAGCAGCACGACGGCCGACGCCACGGCGGCCGGGAGGTCGCGGCCGGCGCGGCCGTGGTTCTTCTGCACGGTCACGGGGGTCGGCGGCCCCGGCGGCGTACCGTCCCCGGACATCTCCTCAGACCTCGATGAGCTCGGCTTCCTTGTGCTTGAGGAGGTCGTCGATCTTGTCGGTGTGGGTCTTGGTCATCGCGTCGAGACGCTTCTCGGCGCCGCTGACGTCGTCCTTGCCCGCCTCGCCGTCCTTCTCCAGCTTCTCCAGACCCTGCTTGGCGTGCCGGCGCAGGTTGCGGATCGCCACGCGGCCGTCCTCGGCCTTGGTACGAGCAACCTTGACGTACTCCTTGCGGCGCTCCTCGGTGAGCTCGGGGAACACGCAGCGCAGCACCTTGCCGTCGTTCGCGGGGTTCACACCGAGGTCGGAGTCGCGGATGGCCTTCTCGATGTTGGCGATGGCGCCCATGTCGTACGGCGCGACCAGGATGATCCGCGCCTCGGGGGCGGTGAAGCCGGCGAGCTGCTGGATCGGCGTCGGCGTGCCGTAGTAGTCGACCATGATCTTGCTGAACATGGTGGGGTTGGCCCGGCCCGCGCGGATGGCGGAGAACTCCTCGCGGGTCGACTCGACCGACTTGTCCATCTTGCCGTCGGCCTCGTTGAGGATGTCGTTGATCACCGGGTGCTCCTTGTGGTCTGGGGAACGTGTGCGCGGGACCTTGGGTCAGCCCGCGCTCACGAGCGTGCCAATCTTCTCACCCTGGGCGGCACGGAGGATGTTGCCCTCGGGCTCGAGCCCCATCACGATCATCGTCAGCTTGTTCTCCGCGGCCAGCGTGAACGCCGTCTGGTCGACCACGCGGAGCTCCCGGCTGATCGCCTCCTCGTAGGTGAGGGTGTCGAACCGGGTGGCCGTGGGGTCCAGCTTCGGGTCGGCGGAGTAGACCCCGTCGACGCCGTTCTTGGTGAACAGCACGGCCTCGCAGTGGGTCTCCAGCGCCCGCTGGACCGCCACCGTGTCGGTGGTGAAGAACGGCAGACCCATGCCGGCGCCGAAGATGACGACGCGGCCCTTCTCCAGGTGCCGGATCGCCCGCAAGGGGATGTACGGCTCGGCGATCTGGCCCATGGTGATCGCGGTCTGCACCCGGGTCACCACGCCACGCTGCTCGAGGAACTCCTGGAGGGCCAGGCAGTTCATCACGATGCCCAACATGCCCATGTAGTCGGCGCGCACGCCGTCCATGCCGCGCTGGCGCAGCTCCTTGCCCCGGAAGAAGTTGCCGCCGCCGATGACGACGGCGATCTGGACGCCCGCCGCGGAGACCGAGGAGATCTCCCGGGCGATCCGCGCGACGACGTCGGGGTCGACCCCGAGCTTGCCGCCACCGAACTCCTCACCCGAGAGCTTGAGCAGGACGCGCTGGTACTGGGTCACGCGGTGGTGTTCCTTCCGGCCGGTCGACGTGGGGGCATGGCTGTGCTGACATGGAAGGGGCCGGTCCCGATGCTCGCTGAGTCATCGCAACCGGCCTCCTCTGATGTCTGGCCAAGAGATTGGGCAGGAACCTACCTGCTCAGGCCCCGACCTCGAAACGCGCGAACCGCTTGAGGGAGGTGCCGGACTCCTCCAGCACCGCCTTGACGGTCTTCTTGTTCTCGGTCACCGACGGCTGCTCCAGCAGGACGACGTCCTTGAAGAAGCCGTTGAGGCGCCCCTCGGTGATCTTGGCGATCGCCTGCTCGGGCTTGCCCTCCTCGCGGGAGGTGGCCTCGGCGATCTCCCGCTCGTGGGCCACGACGTCCGCGGGAACCTCGTCGCGGGTGAGGTACTGCGGGCGCATCGCGGCCACCTGCTTGGCGGCGCCGCGCGCGGCGTCGGCGTCGCCGTCGTAGGCGACGAGGACACCGATGGCCGGCGGCAGGTCCGCTGCCCGCTTGTGCAGGTAGGCCACGACCGGACCGTCGAAGTAGACGTACTGGCCGAGCTCGATCTTCTCGCCGATCGAGATCGCCAGGCCCTCGACGAGCTCGCCGACGGTCTCGTCGCCCACGGTCACGGCCTTGAGCGCCTCGACGTCGGCCGGCTTGGCCTCCGACGCGGCGTCCGCGATCTGCTGCGCGGCCGCGACGAAGTCCTCGCCCTTGGCCACGAAGTCGGTCTCGCACTTGAGCTCGACGAGCACGCCCGGGGCGTGCGCGACGAGGCCGTTGGAGGCCTCGCGCTTCGCCCCGCGCTCGGCGGCCTTGGCGGCCCCCTTGGTGCGCAGCAGGTCGATGGCGGCGTCGAAGTCGCCGTCGGCCTCGTCGAGCGCCTTCTTGCAGTCCATCATGCCGGCGCCGGTGGTCTCCCGGAGCCGCTTGACGTCAGCGGCGGTGAAGCTAGCCATGGATGTTCTCCTCGACCTTCCTCGATGTCGGTGGGTGGTGGGTCAGGCCTTCGCCGCGTCGTCGGCCTCGGCGGCCGGCTCCTCGGTGGCGGGCTCCTCGGTCGGCGGGCTCCTCGGTGGCGGCCTCGGCGGCCGGCTCCTCGGTCGCGGGCTCCTCGGTGGCAGCCTCGGCGGCCGGCTCCTCGGTCGCGGGCTCCTCGGTGGCGATCGGCGGCCGGCTCCTCGGTCGCGGGCTCCTCGGTGGCGGCCTCGGCGGCCGGCTCCTCGGTCGCGGCCTCGGCGACCTCGGTCGCCTCGGCGGCCTCGGCG
>CAWAIW010000041.1:0-141625 GCA_963782035.1 uncultured Actinomycetota bacterium | reverse complement strand
TGGCCAACGCCGTGAGGGCGTACGCCGCCCAGGAGCCCGCCCTGCGCGGGGCGGCCGACCAGGCGGTCGCCCTGGTGCGCGGAGTCCTGGACGAGGCCGGCATCAACTACCTGACCATCACCGGGCGCTCCAAGACGGTCGCGTCGTTCGCGGCCAAGGCGGCACGCGTCGTCGACGGCTCGCCGGCGTTCGCCGACCCGCTGGCCGAGATCGGCGACACCGTCGGGGTGCGCGTGATCACCTACGTGCGCAGCGACGTCGACATGGTGGCCGCCCTGCTCGCCGACGAGACCGTGGTGCACGACGACCGGGACCTGGGCCAGGAGACGGCGAGCGAGGGGCGCTTCGGCTACGCCTCGCGGCACCTCCAGATCGGGGTCACCGACGACGACGTGGCGGCGTACCCCTTGCTGCGCGGGCGCCACGTGCAGGTGCAGATCCGCACCGTGCTGCAGCACGCGTGGGCGGAGTTCGAGCACGACATCCGCTACAAGGGCATCATCCCGGCCGAGCACCGGTCCGACTTCGACCGCCGGTTCACGTTGGCGGCGGGGCTGCTCGAGCTGGCCGACCACGAGTTCTCCACGATCCGCGACACGCTGCGGGAGGGCGGCCTCGGTTCCGAGACCGACGCCACCGACCTCGACCCGCGCATCCGCGCCCAGGAGCTGGCGGCGTTCCTCGCCGGCCAGTACGCCGACGCGAGCTGGTCGCGCACCGACCACTACGAGTGGATCTCCGGCCTCGTCCTCGAGCTCGGCATCACCTCGCTGGCCGAGCTGGCCGAGGTGGTCCGCCAGGTCGACACCGCCGAGATCGACGAGCGGATGGGCTACCGCCAGCCTGCGGGCGCCGTACGTCGCCTCGACGACGCGCTGCTGTCGGCGTACGGCGAGCGGTACGTCGCCCTGCACGGCAACGCGCACCGCGGCGACCTGCTGCGCACGCGACTGGCTCGCATGCGCGGTGTATGACCCTGGCTATGACCCGTCGGTGAGCGGGTGCCGGTGCAGCCGGGTGGCGAGCAACCGGCGCTCCGCGTCGTTGCCGGTCAGCGACAGCGCGCGGGTGTTGGCCATCGCCGCCTCGTCGTCGCGGCCGAGGCGGGTGAGCAGGTCGGCGCGGGTGGCGTGGAAGAGGTGGTAGCCGTCGAGCCGCTCGGCGAGCTCGTCGACGGCTTGCAGCGACCGCGACACCTCGTGGGGCCCGATCCGGGAGATCGCCACCGCGCGGTTGAGGCGGACGACCGGCGACGGGTCGTAGCGGGTGAGCACCTCGAAGAGCGTGACGATCTGCAGCCAGTCGGTCTCCGCCCACGACGGGCTGGTGGCGTGGATGGCCGCGATCGCGGCGCGCAGCTGGTACGGCCCGGGACGGTGCAGCTCCGCGGCCCGCTCGAGCATCCGCTCACCGGACGCGATCGCGTCCCGGTCCCACCGCGACCGGTCCTGGTCCGGGAGCAGCACCAGGTCGCCGCCAGGGGAGAAGCGCGCGGCGGCCCGCGCGTGCTGGAAGGTCAGCAGGGCGGCCAGGCCCCAGGCCTCGGCCTCGCTCGGCAGGCTGGTCGCCACCACGCCGGCCAGCCAGACCGCGTCGCCCGCGAGGTCGCGGTCCTGGCTCGGCCCGTCGGAGGACACGAACCCCTCGTTGTACATCAGCGCGACCACGGCGAGGACGTCGGAGAGCCGCTCGGCCAGGACGTCGTCGGCCGGGACGGTCAGGGCGATGCCTGCCGTGACGATCTTCTTCTTGGCCCGGACGATCCGCTGGGCGAGCGTGCGCTCGTTGACCAGGAACGCACGGGCGATCTGCGGGGTCGTCATGCCGACGACGGCGCGCAGCGTGAGCGCCAGGCGGGACTCGGGGGCCAGGGCCGGGTGGCAGCACGCGAACAGCAGCGCCAGCCGTTCGTCGGTGGCCGAGGTGCCGTCGTACGCCGGCGGGTCGGCCGCCGCGCGGACGGCCAGGGCGTCGCGGCGGGTGCGGCCGCGCACCAGGTCGAGCGCGTTGTGCCGCGCGGCCGTCGACAGCCAGGCGGCCGGGTTGTCGGGCGGTCCCGTGCGGCGCCAGGACTCCAGCGCCTCGGCGACCGCCGACTGCACGGCCTCCTCGGCGAGGTCGAAGTCGTGGAACTGGCGGGCCAGTCGCGCCACCAGCAGACCGGACTCCTCGCGAAGGGTGCGCGCGAGGAGTCCGTCGGTCTGCTGGCCCCTGCTCAACGGTCCGGGGTCACTCGAACTGGCTGTAGTCCTCGACCATCGGCCGGATCTCGACCGCGACCCCCGGGATCTCGAGGTGCGGCCAGGTGCGGGTCAGGGCGATGGCGGCGTCCATGTCGGGCACGTCGATGACGCTGAATCCGCCGACGACCTCCTTGGCCTCGTTGAACGGACCGTCGACCACGACGGGGCCGTCCTCGCCGTGCTTGACGGTGGTGGCGGTCTCGATGCCGTGCAGCTCGGCGCCGGAGTCGGCGAACTTGTCACCGTGCTCCTGGAACCACTCGTAGACCTTCTTGTAGACCGCCTGGCCCAGCTCCGGGTCGACCGACGCGCTGAGGTCGGGGCGGCTGGTGAACATGAGCACGTACTTCATGGTGTTCCCTCTCGACGGGCCGGGCGAGGACGCCCGGGGCAAGTGTTCACCACGTACGGCGCCCCGGCGCCCCGGAAATCGACGGCCTCCTCGACGTTTCTCCTCAGCTCTCGTACATCAGGCCCATCACCCGGACGTCCCCGTCCAGCGAGACCCCCGCCGGGAGGGGTGATTCCGTGCACTCGCCGGACGTCGGGGAGCACACGTCGACGCCGCCGGCACTCACCGAGAAGAGCTCACCGTCGGAGGTCCAGCCGTAGTCCCAGGGTGCGCCGTCGAGCGGGACCGACGTCCCCGTGTCGACGGTGTACAGCTGGAAGCCCTTCTCGTCTTCTTGGTCGACCACCTTCGCGAAGCTGCCGTCCGGCGACAGGGTGACGTAGGGGTAGGCGCCGGCCCCTACGTCGAGGAGCGTCGCGCCGGTCGTCGCGTCGAGGACCGAGACCGGCTTGTTCTCGCCGTGCTGGACGACCACGTGACCGCCGGAGACAGTGGGGATGGAACCTCCGGGCACGACGTCGCTGGGTGCCGACTCCCCGGTGCGCCAGTTGACCGTCAGGGCCTGCTTGTCCATGCCGACGTAGACCACGTTGCCGGCCAGAGCGACGGGTGGCGCCTCCCAGCCGGCCCACGAGAACTCGTCCGGCACGTCCACCCGTCCGACCTCGTCGCCGGTGGTCACGTCGACGACGACGACCTGGGTCGAGGAGCCGCGCGTGGCGGCGTAGGCGAGGTACGGCTCGCCGGGGTCGGTCCCCGGCACCACCTCGCCCAGGGTCAGACCGAGGTCGTGGACGCCGCCGTCGCCGTCGACGAGAGCGAAGTGGAACGGCGCCCCGCCGTCGGACGCGCCGTCCTTGTTCGTGCGCACGACGACCCCCGCGGAGGTCGGGTACATCGCCTGCACCACCTCGGGCAGCGTGGCCGACGTGGTGCCGCCGTGGAGGTAGAGCGTGTCACCGACCGAGAACACCGCCCCGACGTCCGCGGTCCCGGCCGGCGCCGGGTCGGCCACCTCGTCCGGCCGCGACGAGTGGCCCCCCACGAGGACCGCAGTCCCGCCGGCGACCACGCCGATGGCCGCCGCGACGGCCAGGCCACGGGTCACCCGACGCCGGCGGCGTACGCGACGTCCGAGGGACAACGACGCCTGCACGGGCGGCAGGGGCACGTCGAGCCGGTCCGCCTCCTCGTGGAGCAGGGCGCTCAGGCGCTCAGTCATGGGTGGCTCCCGTGGTCTCGGGGACGACGGCGTCGCCGAGCAGGCGACGTAGCGTGTCCAGGGCTTTGGAGGTCTGGCTCTTGACCGTGCCGTCGGTGCAGCCGAGCGCGTGGGCGGTGTCGGCGACGGACAGGTCCTCGTAGAAACGGAGCACCACGACGGCACGCTGTCGCGGCGGCAGCGCGGCGAGGGCCTCGAGCACCGCCGGCCGCACGCTCGGGTCCGGGTCGTGGTGTCCTCCCGCGTCGGGCAGCGGAGTGGTCGGCACCTCGTTGCGCCACGAACGCCGGCGGAACCAGGAAGCCGCGGTGTTCACCAGCGTCGTCCGGGCGTACCCGGGCGCGGCCCGCACGTCCCGCACGCCCGGCCACGCGGCGTACGTCTTGGCGAGCGTGGTCTGCACGAGGTCCTCGGCAAGGCCGCGGTCGCCGAGGAGGAGGTACGCCGTGCGGTACAGCCCCGCCCACGAGCCCTGCACGAACTCGGTGAACTCCTGGTCCGACACCCGATGCGTCATGGGACCTCCCTTCACCACGACAGATGCCTCGCCGGGCCGTCCGGTTGCCGCGGTGCCTAGGATTCTCCGCATGCCAGACAGTCCATCGGCCACCCCCTCGATCAGCAGGGACGAGCTCGCGCACCTCGCGAACCTCGCCCGGATCGACCTGACCGACGCCGAGCTCGACCACCTCGCGCCCCAGCTGTCGGTGATCCTCGAGTCGGTCGCCTCGATCAGCGATGTGGCCGACGACGACATCCCGCCGACCTCGCACGCGCTGCCGCTGACCAACGTGTTCCGCGAGGACGCGGTGGTGCCCGGGGCTGACGGCCGAGGAGGCGCTCTCCGGGGCGCCCGAGCAGGAGGAGCAGCGGTTCCGCGTGCCGAGGATCCTGGGGGACGAGCAGTGAGCAGGACCACCGCCGCCGAGCTCGCCGAGGCGCTGGCCGCCGGCACGGTCACGTCCGTCGAGGCGACCCAGAAGCACCTGGACCGGATCGCCGAGGTCGACGGGCGGGTGCACGCGTTCCTGCACGTCGACGCCGAGGGCGCGCTCGAGCAGGCTGCGGCCTCCGACGCGCGCCGCGCGAGCGGCCAGGCGCTCTCGCCCCTCGACGGCGTGCCGATCGCCGTCAAGGACGTGATGGCCACCAAGGGCCTGCCGACCACCTGCGGCTCGCGGATCCTCGAGGGCTGGGTGCCGCCGTACGACGCCACCGTCGTCGCGCGCCTGCGCGCGGCCGGCCTGCCGATCCTGGGCAAGACCAACATGGACGAGTTCGCGATGGGCTCCTCCACCGAGCACTCGGCGTACGGACCGACCCGCAACCCGTGGGACCTCGACCGCATCCCCGGCGGGTCCGGGGGAGGTTCGGCGGCCGCCGTGGCGTCGTACGAGACGCCGCTCGCGATCGGCACCGACACCGGCGGCTCGATCCGTCAGCCGGGTGCGGTGACGGGCACGGTCGGGGTGAAGCCGACGTACGGCGGGGTGTCGCGGTACGGGCTCGTGTCGCTGGCCAACTCCCTCGACCAGGCGGGCCCGGTCACCCGCACGGTCCTCGACGCGGCGCTGCTGCACGAGGTCATCGGTGGCCACGACCCGAAGGACTCCACCTCGATCGACGCGCCGCTGCCCGACCTGGTCGGCGCGGCCCGGCGCGGGGCCGAGGGGGACCTGTCCGGCGTCCGCATCGGCGTCGTCAAGGAGCTCGGCGGCGAGGGGTACCAGGACGGCGTGCAGGCTCGCTTCCAGGAGTCGGTCGACCTGATGGTCGCGGCCGGCGCGGAGCTGGTCGAGGTCTCCTGCCCGCACTTCGTGCACGCCCTGGCGACCTACTACCTGATCCTGCCGGCGGAGGCGTCCAGCAACCTGGCCCGCTTCGACGCGATGAGGTACGGCCTGCGCAAGTACCCCGACGGTGTCGAGGCACCCAATAGATCTGCCAGCGCCGAGGAGGTCATGCGGGCGACCCGCGAGGCCGGC
Organism: uncultured Actinomycetota bacterium; assembly: GCA_963782035.1. Classification (GTDB taxonomy): domain Bacteria; phylum Actinomycetota; class Actinomycetes; order Propionibacteriales; family Nocardioidaceae; genus Nocardioides. The sequence continues at coordinate 135,823 of CAWAIW010000041.1, read as the reverse complement.
TTCGGCGACGAGGTGAAGCGCCGGATCATCCTCGGCACCTACGCGCTGTCGAGCGGCTACTACGACGCCTACTACGGCAAGGCCCAGAAGGTGCGCACGTTGATCAGCCGCGACTTCGAGCAGGCCTTCGAGCACGCCGACGTGCTGCTCTCGCCGACGGCGCCCACGACGGCGTTCAAGCTCGGCGAGAAGGTGGACGACCCACTGGCCATGTACCTCAACGACCTCGCCACCATCCCCGCCAACCTCTCCGGCGTGCCCGGCATCTCGGTGCCGAGCGGCCTGGCCGAGGAGGACGGCCTGCCGGCCGGGGTGCAGATCCTGGCGCCGGCGATGGCCGACGACCGGGTCTACCGGGTCGGGGCCGCGCTGGAGGCGATCCTGCTGGAGAAGTGGGGCGGGCCGCTGCTCGACCAGGCGAAGGGGCTGTCGGCATGACGGACGAGCTGATGTCCTACGACGAGGCGCTCGAGCGCTTCGACCCCGCCCTCGGCCTCGAGGTGCACGTCGAGCTGAACACCGCCTCGAAGATGTTCTGCGGCTGCCCGACGGAGTTCGGGGCGCCGCCCAACACCCAGACCTGCCCGACGTGCCTGGGGCTGCCGGGCTCGATGCCGGTCGTCAACAAGGTGGCCGTCGAGTCGGCGATGCGGATCGGGCTGGCGCTCAACTGCGAGATCGCGGAGTGGTGCCGGTTCGCGCGGAAGAACTACTTCTACCCGGACATGCCGAAGAACTTCCAGACGTCGCAGTACGACGAGCCGATCGCGTTCGAGGGCTGGACCGAGGTGGTCGTGGAGACGCCCGACGGGCCGCAGACGGTCCGCGTCGACATCGAGCGCGCGCACATGGAGGAGGACACCGGCAAGTCGCTGCACGTCGGCGGCGAGACCGGTCGCATCCACGGCGCGGAGTACTCGCTGGTCGACTACAACCGCGCCGGCATCCCGCTCATCGAGATCGTCACCAAGCCGATCATGGGGACGCGGGAGATCGTGCCGCTGGTGGCCAAGGCGTACGTCGCGCAGCTGAGGGACCTGCTGTTGGGCCTCGGGGTGAGCGACGTACGGATGGAGCAGGGCTCGCTGCGCTGTGACGTGAACCTGTCCCTGGCGCCGCGGGACACGGGCGAGGAGTCCGATGGGCCCCGTCACTCCCTCGGGACGCGGACCGAGACCAAGAACGTGAACTCGCTGCGGTCGGTGGAGCGTGCGGTGAGGTACGAGGTGCAGCGGCACGCCGCCGTGCTCACGTCGGGCCGCTCGATCCTGCAGGAGACGCGGCACTGGCACGAGGACACCGGCATCACGACGTCCGGGCGGGAGAAGTCGGACGCCGAGGACTACCGGTACTTCCCGGAGCCCGACCTCGTGCCCGTCGCCCCTGACCGCGCGTGGGTCGAGCGGCTTCGGGCCACGCTGCCCGAGCCTCCGCACGAGCGGCGCGCGCGGCTGCAGGAGGCCTGGGGCTTCTCCGACCTCGACATGCGTGACACCGTCGGCGCTGGTGCGCTCGGGCTGGTCGAGGAGACCATCGCCGCGGGCGCGACGCCGCAGGCCGCGCGCAAGTGGTGGCTCTCCGAGCTCGCGCGGCGGGCCAACGAGACCGACACCGACATCTCCGCCCTCGGCGTGACGCCGGCCGACGTCGCCCGGGTGCAGGCCCTCGTCGACGAGGGGGCCATCAACGACAAGCTCGCTCGCCAGGTGTTCGACGGGTTGGTCGCGGGGGAGGGTACGGCGGACGAGATCGTCGCCGCCCGTGGCCTGGCCGTCGTCTCCGACGAGGGTTCGCTCTCGGCCGCCGTGGACACCGCCATCGCCGCCAACCCCGACGTCGCCGACAAGATCCGCGACGGCAAGGTCGCCGCCGCCGGCGCCCTCATCGGCGCGGTGATGAAGGAGATGAAGGGCCAGGCCGACGCCGGCCGGGTACGTGAGCTGATCCTGGAGAAGCTGACCTGATCGCGGGGGCTCGAGCACCGGCGTACATCCGCTTGTAACAGCACGTTCGGTCACCTTCACGACCGTTTGAACGATCGTGAAGATGTCTGAACGTGCTGTTACAAGCCTGCGGGCGCGGACGGGTTCGTGGGGGCGGCGGCCCGCGGAGTAAGGTGAGCGCGCTCCCAGCCGGGAGCGACAAATTCAACGCCCGCTGTCGGGGGAAGCCGGTCCGAGTCCGGCGCTGACCCGCAACCGTAGGCCACTCCTTGTTCTCAGGCAGGGGGTGGCGAGCCGGAGCACCCACAGCCGAGCGTCCTGAACACACGCTGTCGAGGAACGCAGCGGGTGGCTGTCGGTCCTCGTGCCCGGCGACCTGCCCGCTGTCGCAGCGGGAAGGAACGCATGTCCGTGTCACGTCCTCTCTTGGGCCTGGTGGCTGCCGCCACCGTGGTCTCCCTGGTCGCCGCCCCGGCGACCGCCGCCCCGTCGTACGACGGCAAGCCCGTCGCCCAGGGCGCCGGCTGGCTGTCGGGTCAGCTGACCAAGAACCTGGTCCACAACGAGCAGTTCGAGTTCGACGACATCGGTCTGTCGATCGACGTCGCGCTCGGCCTCGAGGCCTCGGGCAAGAAGGCCGAGGTCGTCAAGGCCGTCACCAAGGCCGTGTCCAGGAACGTCGCGTTCTACGTCGGCGACGGCGACCAGGGCATCTACGCCGGCGCCACGGCCAAGGCCGCGGTTCTCGCCGAGTCCCAGGGCAAGAACCCGCGTGCCTTCGGCGGCATCGACCTGGTCACCCAGCTCGAGGGCCGCGTCGCCACGACGGCGCCGATCGCCGGCCGCATCCAGGACGCCTACGACCCGACGAGCGAGTTCGGCGGCGACTTCGCCAACGTGATCGGCCAGGCGTACGCCGCCCAGGCGCTGAGCGACGCGAAGAGCACGAAGGCCTCGTCAGCGGCCCGGTTCCTGCTGCAGCAGCAGTGCTCCGACGGGTACTTCCGCCTCGGCTTCACCAAGGACACGACAGCCGCGGACCAGAGCTGCGACGGTGCACCGAAGGCTCAGCGCACCCCCGACACCGACGCGACGGCGATCGCCGTCCTGGCTCTGCAGCACGTCAAGGGCGCCAAGGCCAAGGGCGCGGTCAAGAAGGCGTCCGCCTGGCTGGTCGACGTCCAGGGAGCCGACGGCTCGTTCGGCGGCGGCAAGTCGACCAAGGACGCCAACGCCAACAGCACCGGCCTCGCCGGCTGGGCGCTCGGCGCGACCGGTGCCACCGAGCCGGCGGTCCGTGCGGCCGTCTGGGTGCGAAACCTCCAGGTGGCGGGCAACCCGTGCGCCAACAAGCTGTCCACGCAGGTCGGCGCGATCGCCTACGACGGTGACGCCTACGGCAACGGCCAGGGCTTCGGCATCAAGAAGAAGGACCAGGACCAGTGGCGTCGGGCCTCCGCCCAGGCATTGCCCGTGCTGCAGTGGGCGCCGCGGCGCGAGGGCCTCGTCGGCGCGTCGGCTCCGGCCACCGTCCGTTCGGGCGCTCGGCTGCGGATCGCGGTCAGCGGTGCGGCCCCCGGCCAGCGGGTCTGCGTCGTCGAGGGTGCGTCGTCGTATGAGTTCCTCGCCGGCCGGAAGGCGACCACCGCGGTGACGTTCGTGGTGGCCTCCGACCCCGGCGCCCGGACCTTCCACGTGTGGCTCGGCAACCAGCGTCATGACGTCACCGTCCGGGTCACCGGCTGACCGTGCGCCTGACGCGGCTCCGACAGGCCGCCACGGTCGCCCTCCTGCTGGGCTCCGTGGCGGTCGTCGGGCCGCCCGCTGAGGCCTCTCCGTGCCCCGGTACCTCCGGGGTGACGGTCGTGGTCGAGTTCAACGGGCTCGGCGGCGGCAGCGCGCAGACGTGCGTCGCCGACGGCGGTGGCCGCACGGGCGACCGGCTGCTCCGTGAGGCTGGCTACCGCCTCGACTACGTGCAGCGCTTCCCCGGCTTCGTGTGCCGCATCGACGGTGCCCCGGCCGACGACCCGTGCGTGAACACCCCGCCCGCCGACGCCTACTGGGGCCTGTGGTGGTCCGACGGCACCACCGGCAAGTGGACCTACGCCTCGCTCGGGGCGGCCTCGCTGACGGTGCCCGCGGGCGGGTACGTCGCGATGGTGTGGGACGGCTCCACCGGCACGGTCACGCCGGCCGCCGACGCGGCGGTGCACCCGACGCCGACGCCCACCCCGACGGCGACACCGACCAAGGGCGGCACGCCCACGGGTGCGCCGACCCGTCCGCCGAGCACCGAGCCGACCACCTCGCCGACGTCGGTCGCCCCGACGACCGCGACGGCCGGTCCCACGCAGGAGCCCACCAAGCCGCCGACCCGGGAGCCGACCCGGAAGCCGTCGAAGACCCAGGAGCCGACGTCCTCGGACACGCCGACGCCGAGCCCGTCGCCGTCGTTGCCGCCGACCACCGACGCCGGCCAGGGGGACACCGACGGTGGCGGCCTGCCCGGGTGGGTGCCGCCCGTGCTCGTCGTGGCGCTGCTCGCGGTCGCGGGCGCGGTGGCCGTCGTACGCCGGCGGCGCCCGTGAGCGCGTCCACCGGCTGGCTGCCGCGGGACCTGCACCCGGTCGCGTGGTGGGGTTGGGCCCTCGGCCTGGCCGTCGTCGCGTCGTTCACCACCAACCCGTGGGTGTTGTTGCTCGTCGTCGCCACGTGCGCCCTCGTCGTCGCGGCCCGACGGGGTGACCAACCCTGGGCACGGTCGTTCCGGTTGTACGCCGTGCTGGCCGCGGCGATCGTCGTGACCCGCGTGCTGTTCCGGGTGCTCTTCGGGGGCGGCGACTTCGGGACGGTGCTCGTCGACCTGCCCGAGATCCCGCTGCCCGACTGGGCGCTCGGCATCCACCTGCTCGGGCCGCTGACCCGTGAGTCATTGCTGTTCGCGGTCTACGACGGCCTGCGGCTCGGCACGATCGTGCTCTGCGTCGGCGCCGCCAACAGCCTGGCGAACCCCAAGCGGCTGCTGCGCTCGATGCCGGCCGCGCTCTACGAGATCGGCACTGCTCTCGTCGTGGCGGTGACCGTGCTGCCGCAGCTGGCCGACAGCCTGCGGCGGGTGCGTGCCGCCCAGCGCCTGCGCGGCGGCGACACGCGCCGGCTCGGGCGGCTGCGGCGGCTGCTCGTCCCGGTGCTCGAGGACGCCCTCGAGCGTTCGCTGGCACTCGCCGCGGGGATGGACACCCGGGGGTACGGACGGACGGCCGGCCTCACCGCCGGCCGCCGCCGGCTGACCGGTGCCCTGATGCTCGCCGGGCTGTGCGGCCTGTGCGTCGGCACGTACGCCGTGCTGGACCGGACCGCGCCGCGCGTGCTCGCCCTGCCGATGATCGGTGTCGGCGTGGTGGCGGCCTTCCTCGGGCTCGTCGGCGCGGGTGCCCGGGTCGCGCGCACCCGCTACCGACCCGACCCCTGGCGGCTGCCCGAGTGGCTCGTGCTTGCGGGCGGTGTCGCGGCGGCCGCCCTCGCGGTGGTGGCCAGCCACGCCGAGATGTTCGCGGCGTACCCGCTCCTCACCGAGTGGCCCTCACTCTCGCTCACCCACCTGGTGGCGGTCGGCCTCGCCCTGGCGGGCGGGCTGGCCTCGCCCGCTCCGGTCCCCGCTCCCGCCGAAGCGCTGGTGGCCGGATGATCGAGCTGCGCGGCATCGGCCTGACCTACGGCGAGCGCACCGTGCTCGACGGCGTCGACCTCACCGTCGGCGAGGGGGAGCTGGTGCTGGTCACCGGCCCGACCGGCTCCGGCAAGTCGACGCTGCTCGGTGTGCTGACCGGCCTGGTCCCGCGGTTCTCCGGCGGCGTGCTCACCGGCGATGTCCTCCTCGACGGCTCGAGCATCGTGCGGACGCCACCGCGCGAGCGGGCGCACTACTTCGGGTACGTCGGCCAGGATCCGGCCGCCGGCTTCGTCACCGACACCGTGGAGGAGGAGCTGGCCTACGGGATGGAGCAGCTCGGCCTGCCCGCGGACACCATGCGCCGCCGTGTCGAGGAGACCCTCGACCTCCTCGGGATCGCCGACCTGCGCTCGCGGGACCTGCGCCGGCTCAGCGGGGGAGAGCAGCAGCGGGTCGCCCTCGGTTCGGTGCTGACCATGCACCCGCGCGTGCTCGTCCTCGACGAGCCGACGTCCGCCCTCGACCCCACCGCCGCGGAGGACGTGCTCGCCACGCTGACGCGGCTGGTCCACGACCTCGGCGTCTCCGTGGTGCTGGCCGAGCACCGGCTGGAGCGGGTGGTGCCGTTCGCCGACACCCTCGTCGTGCTCGCGGGGAACGGCACCCTGCGCTCCGGCACTCCTGCCGACCTGCTCACCGACTCGCCCGTCGCACCCCCGCTGGTCGAGCTCGGCCGCGCCGCCGGCTGGCACCCCCTGCCGCTCACCGTCCGGGACGCACGCCGCGTCGCCAACGGGCTGCGCGAGCGCCTCGGCGTCCCTCCCGTCGACGCCGCCGAACCGCCCGCCGTCGGCGGCCTCGAGGCCCGCGGCGTCACCGTCGTCCACGGCTCGACGCTCGCCGTCCACGACGTCTCGCTCGCGCTCCGGCCGGGCACGGTGACGGCGCTGATGGGCCGCAACGGCTCCGGCAAGTCCTCCCTGCTCTGGGCCCTGCAGGGATCGGGCAGGCGCCGCGGCGGGACCGTGGGCATCGACGGCCGCGACCCGGCCGCGCTCGACGACGCCACCCGACGTACCGCCGTCGGGTTGGTACCCCAGAACGCCGCCGACCTCCTGTACCTCGAGACCGTCGAGCAGGAGCTGGCGGCGAGCGGCGCGACCCTGGCCGACCTCGAGCGCCTCGTGCCCGGGGTCGACCCCACCACCCACCCGCGCGACCTGTCCGAGGGCCAGCGGCTCGCGCTCGCCCTGACCGTCGTGCTCGCCTCGGCGCCGCCGGTGCTGCTGCTCGACGAGCCCACCCGCGGCCTGGACTACGCGGCGAAGCACGCGCTCGCCGGCATCCTGCGCGCCATGGCCGACCACCGCCGCGCCGTGCTCGTCGCCACGCACGACGTCGAGTTCGTCGCCCAGGTGGCGGACCGGGTCGTCGTCCTGGCCGAGGGCGAGGTCGTGTCGTCTGGCCCGGTACGTCGCGTGGTCGCCGAGTCGCCCGCCTTCGCACCGCAGGTCACCAAGGTCCTCGGAGCCCCGTGGCTGCGCGTCGACGAGGTGGTCGAGCGCCTATGAGCACCGCCATTGGGCAGAAACGCCAGCAAAAGACCCCCAGATCCTGGCGTTTGGGACCAAACGCCAGCGTCCCGCTGACCCCGCGGTCCGTCGCCGTCCTCACCGTCGCGTCGGTGGCGGGGCTGGTGATGCTGTGCTGGCCGCTCCTCGTGCAGGTGCCCGAGGGGGAGCGGCTGAGCCCGCCGTTCCTGTTCCTCGCCCTGCTGCCGCTGGTGATCGCGGTCGTGCTGGCCGAGGTCTCCGAGGGCGGCCTGGACCCACGGGTGCTGGCCATCCTCGGGGTGCTCAGTGCGTGCAACGCCGTGCTGCGCGGACTCTCCGCCGGCACGGCGGGAGTGGAGCTGGTGTTCTTCCTGCTGATCCTGGGCGGCCGGGTGTTCGGGCCAGGCTTCGGGTTCGTGCTGGGGTGTACCTCGCTGTTCGCCTCGGCCCTGGTCACGGCCGGCGTCGGACCCTGGCTGCCGTACCAGATGCTCGTCTCCGCCTGGGTCGGCATGGGGGCCGGGTTCCTGCCGCGCCGGGTCACCGGTCGTGCGGAGATCGTGATGCTCGCGGCGTACGGCGTGGTGGCGGCGTACGCCTTCGGCCTGCTGATGAACCTCTCCGGCTGGCCGTTCATCCTCGGCATCGCCGTGCCGGGCCACGAGGGCTCGCTGGACTTCGTCGCGGGCGCGCCGATGGTCGAGAACCTGCACCGGTTCGCGGTCTACACGCTGCTGACGTCGACCGGCAGCTTCGACACCGGCCGCGCGATCACGACCGCGGTGGCCATCGCAGCACTCGGCCCGGCGGTCCTCACGACGTTGCGTCGTGCGAGCCGCCGGGCCGTGGTGCTGGACGCGATCGAACCGGTCGAGCGTCCGGCGGGGTCCGGGGGCCGGTGAGCGTCGCGCCTTTCGTCGTTGAGAACGGTGCCTCAGTCACCGCTGCTTGGGCTGGCCGCGAGGCGGCGGTGAGCCAGCCACCGTTTCGTTGCTGGAAACGGTGCCTCACTCACCGCTGACCGGGCCGGCGGCGGGTCGGCGGTGAGTCAGCCACCGCTGGCGGGCCCGGAACGGTGGCCAGGTCACCGCTGCCCGGCCCTACACGGCGACCGCGACGACAAGCCCACGGCCCGGCCGGTCACGAGGACCGGCCGGGCCGTGGTGCGAACTGGCGTTACAGGTGCCAGCTGATCCGGAAGGTGCCGTCGGCGTTCTTCACGCCGGCGACCAGGATCCGGTACGTCTGGCCCTTCTTGATGCGGAACGAGAGCCGGCTGCTCTTGCCCTTGCCGCCGTTGTCGTTCTGAGCGACCTTGTGCAGCTTCTTCACCTTCGAGCCGGTGTAGACGCCGAGCACGGTGTTGAACTTCGAGCCGGACAGGTCGACGGTCATCCGGCCGGCCTGCTTGGCCTTGTACTTGTACCAGACGGACTTGCCGGCCTTCTTGCCCGCGACCTTCTTCGGCTCCTTGCGCTCCCGCGAGGCACCGACGTTGGAGCTGCCCTTCTTGCCCTTCTTGCCCTTCAGCGAGGTGGCCTTCTTGAACGCGTCGTTGACCGGCGCGTAGCGGTAGGTCAACGTGACCGCCCCCTGGCTCGCCCCGGCGCCGGCGTTGAGGCCGTCGACGGCGATCCGGTAGGTCTTGCCGCGCTTGACCTTCGCGACCACGACGCTGGTCGGGTCGGTGGCCGACGCGTTGTCGTTGCCCGCGATCTCCTTCGCTCCGGCGACCGAGGCGCCCTTGAAGACGCCGAGGATCGTGTCGAACGACGAGCCCGCGGTGGACAGCCGCAGCGAGCCCGTGGCCGGTGCCTTGAACTTCCACCACACCGAGGCGCCGCCGGCGTTGCCCGCGACGGCCGGCTCGCCGGCCTCCTTGGACGCGCCGTTGTTGCCGCCGGTCACCCTGCCGGACGGCGGGGTGAGGGCGGTGGCGGCGGCGTACGAGTCGTTCACGAGCGGCACGAAGAAGTTCGCGCTCATCGCGTCGGCGCAACCGGTGTTCGCGTGCACCGCCACCCCGGAGGGGGCGCCGCTGTAGAGGTTGGAGCTGGGCGCCGTGCCCGGGTTGAAGTCCGGACGGTTCAGCGTCCCGGGGAACGGGTCCTGCGAGGCGTCGTAGTTGCGGTTGTAGGTGTCCAGCGGGTTGGTGCCGCTGGCCTCCTCGACGTCCAGGAGCCGGTGGGTGTCGTGGGCGTTGGCGTCGTTGGTCTCGGTGACCGTCTCGTCGACGTGGTAGATCAGCAGGCCGCAGCCGGGGACGGCCGCGTCGAGGCCGATGGGCTGGCGGTTCTCGACCAGGAAGTACTCGCCCTTGCCCTTGTGGTCGTAGAACGCCCAGTCCACGCCGTTGGGGTTGTCGCGCAGCTGGTAGGCGATCGGGTTGGTGGCCGCGGACGGCACGACCACGTTGTTGACGGCTCCGGCGATCGGCAGGGGGTTGATCCAGCCCTGGTAGGACTTCGACCACGCGTCCGGACCGACCGGCTGGCTGCCCGGGAAGTTGGTCCCCGTGCTGGCGTAGCTGCCGAACGACATGATGCTCCACTCGCCCAGGCCCTGGCTGCTGTAGTCGGTGTCGTAGAGGTCGGGGAAGCCGATGTCGTGGCCGAACTCGTGCACCTGCAGGCCGATCGTGGACTGCTGGCCGGGCGGGTTGTTGTTCGAGCACATCCACTCACCGAACATCATGCCGCCGTTCTGGTTCACCACGACGCCGTCGGCCTTGGCGGCCTCCGAGCCCTCGCCACCCTCGTGGCCCCAGACGCTCGGTCCGCACTGGAAGCCGGCACCGGCGTACGACGTCTCGTACCCCGCGGTGATGACCACGACGTGCAGCTCGCTGTTCTGCAGCTTGCCGTCCTTGTTGGAGTCGTAGGACGAGTAGTCGACGTACGGGTCAGCCGCCACGACCGCGTCGTTGGCGAGCTTGGTCTCGCGCTGGTCGTAGACGTTGCCGAAGTCGGGGTGGTTGTAGGGCAGCTGCAGCCAGCCGACCACACCGTTGTTGGCGGTGCCGCCGGACTCCGCGGCCGGTGACAGGCCGAAGTGGCCGAAGCTGGCCGCCTGGTAGTAGGCGTTGGCGCTGCCGGTGGGGCCGAAGTAGGTGTTGGCCCAGGTGTCCTCGGTCGTGCCGACGGGGGCCTGGTTCGCGAAGGACACCAGGATCACCAGCGTCGGCTGGGTGCCGTTGCCGGTGCCGGGGCCGCGGTCGACGGTCACGTTGTGGGCGGCCGAGCGGGCGATCACGGCGTCCTTGACGCCCCTGGCCGCGACCGGCGGCCGCGCCTTGCCGACCTCGAGGGACGAGGGCACCGCACGACCGGACGCGTCGGAGCGGACGGCGTAGCGCCAGACCCCGGAGGTGTCCTTGGCCACGGCGTACCCGCCCTTGGTCTGGTAGCCGTTCGCGCGCGAGTCGCCCCACGCGGTCAGCGTGATGGCGGTGCCGTCGGGCTGCTTGACGCGGTAGGGGCCCTGGAAGATCGGGGCGCCGGCGTTGTGGGCGACCGCCTTCGACGGCCGCGGCGTGTCGGTGCTGACCTTCGTGACCGTCGGCCCCGTCGATGCTGCCGCCGGGCTGCCGGAGGCCGACGGGACGGCCGCGGCGCCGCCGGCGGCGACCGCCAGGGCCACACCGCCGATCAGTGCGCGCAGGGTGGTGCGATGCATGAGTTCCCCCTCGAGAATGAGATGACCGGCCAGACGAAGAGCCGGGCCGGACCTGGTGGCACGAGTGATGACGTCCTACCCAGCAGGCGGGAACCCTAACCCGCGACCTCCTCGAGGAATCCCAGCAGGAGGTCGTGGACCTCCTCGGGTCGCTCCATCTGGACGAAGTGGCTGGCCCGCAGCTCGACGTACGTCGCGTCCTCGAGGCGCTCGGCGGCGGTGCGCATGTCGCGGGCGCCGGCGAGCACGTCGTACGTCGCCGCTACCAGCATCACGGGCACCTTCACCCGTCTCAGCGAGATGCGGGCGTGCTCGGAGCTGCGCAGGGCGAGGTGGAAGAACCACTCGACGGGGATCGCCAGGAACTCGCGGACCGCCCGCGCCGTGAGCTCGTTGTCGGGCGTGGGCAGCATGAAGCCGGAGTGGGTGAGCGCCGCGACCGCCCGCCCGCCGATCGGCAACCGGCTGGTCACGGGGGTGATCGCCCGTCCGGTCGTCCGGAGCAGGCGCGAGAGCCCGACGGTGACCTGCCGGGCGACCCCGTGGGGGAGTCGCAGCGGACCGAGCATGGTCGCGAAGGTGTCGCCGGGGACCCCTGCGACGGCGAAGATCCCGGTGACCCGCTCGGGATGGCGCAGCGCGAGCTCGAAGGCGGTGTTGACGCCCATCGACCAGCCCATCACCACGGCCCGGTCGACGCCGAAGTGGTCCATCACCGACAGCGCGTCCTCGACGAACTCCTCGATGCCCACCCGCGCGGGGTCGGCCGGCCGGGCCGAGCCGCCCGTGCCGCGGTGGTTCCACGACACGACGCGCACCCCGCAGTCGGCGTGCAGCAGGGCCGGCCAGGTCCAGGGGCTGACGCCGAGGCCGTTGCAGAGCACGACGGTCGGGCCGTCGATCCGACTCCGCTCACCGATGCGGGGGTCGTTCGTCCACGCGCGCAGTCGCGTGCCGTCGTCGCTGAGGATGTGGTGGAACTCCACCACCGACTCCGCCGGCCGACGGTCCGTGCCGCCGCTCCTGGTCTCGGCCGAGTCCGGGGTGGGTGAGCTCATGACGACCATTGTCCGCGCCGCCGCGCTCAGTCCGGCGCGGGCTCGCCGAGCGTGTCGGTGCCGCGCGTGGCACCGACGCTGGCCACCGTGACGGCGGCCACCGCCACCCACTGCACGGCCGTCAGGTACTCCCGGAGGACCACGATGCCGGCCAGCGCCGCCGCCGCCGGCTCCAGGCTCATCAGGATGCTGAACACCCCGGGCCTGATCCGGCGCAGCGCCATCAGCTCGGCCGAGTACGGGACGACCGAGCTCAGCAGGCCCACCAGCGCTCCCAGCAGCAGGATCTCCGGGTCGACGAGGTCGGAGCCGCCGGCCGGGATCGCCAGCGGCGTGAGCATCACGGTGGCCACCAGGCTGGCCATCGCCAGGCCGTCCAGGCCGGCCCACCTGAGGCCGGTGCGCGCGCTCAGCAGGATGTACGCCGCCCACGCGGCGCCCGCGGCCAGCGCGAAGCCCACCCCCACCGGGTCCAGGTCGGTCTTCTCCAACCCCAGCAGGGCGACGCCGACGGCCGCGAGGGCGACCCACAGCAGGTCGCGCGCCCGCCGCGACATGACCACCGCCAGCAGCAGCGGCCCGGCGAACTCGAAGGTGACCGCCAGTCCGAGCGGGATGCGCGCGAAGGCCTGGTAGATCGACCAGTTCATCGCCCCGAGCGTCACCCCGAAGGCGAGCATCGTCAGCCAGTCGTCCCGGCTCCGGCCGCGCAGCCTGGGTCGTGCCCACACGAGCAGCACCACCGAGCTGGTGACCAGCCGCAGCCAGACCAGCGCGGTCGGCTCGACCCGGTCGAAGAGGTGCTTGGCGACCGCGGCGCCGAGCTGGACCGAGGCGATCCCGATCAGCACCAGCCAGATCGGGGAGATCTGGCGGCGGGTCACGGGGTCATTCAACAGGCGAGTCGGCGGGCGACGAGCCGCGAGTTGGCGCAAATGTCCGATGAGCACGAGGTGGCGCGCCGCCCACGATGCGGAGGTACCAGTCCATCACCGTGATCGGAGACCGACCATGACCCTGACCATCCGACGCCGAGCCCGAGCCGGAGCCCTGGCCGGAGCCCTGCTCGGCCCCCTGCTGGCCACCGGGCTGCTCGCCCCGTCCGCATCGGCGCTCGCGACCGACTCGCTCGTCTACCTCCAAGGCGGCCAGGTGTGGGTGGCCCACGCCGACGGGACCGGCGCCCACCAGTTCACCTCGTCGGCCAACAACTGGGTCAGCCCGTCGATGGACGACGCCGGCAATGTCGTGGTCGTCGGCGGCCAGGCCCGGGTGAACGCCGACGGAAGCGACTCGGACGGCTCCTCGGAGATCTACCGGTTCGCCCCGGACGGCCACCAGGTCGGCGTGCCGATCCCGACATGGGGGAGCCGCTCGACGCCGGCGTGCCCGACGTACGGACCCCTGTCCGCAAGAGTCGCGCCCGACGGGAGCAAGGTGGCCTACGGCATCTTCGACTGCGGCGCGCTGTCCAACACCGCCCTGTGGACGCCCATCACCTCGACCGGGCTGAGCTTCCCCAACCAGAACCTGGGACAGGAGGACTTCTACCAGCCGCAATGGGTGGACAGCTCCCAGTTCGTGGTCTCCCACGTCGGCACGCAGGTGACCGACTCGGCAGCCCGGTGGTTCGTGCACCCGACCGCCGGCGCCGACTACACCGGATCCGGCTGGTCGGACTCGTCGGTCACCGGTGGGGGAGCCCAGGCTGTCATCAGCCGTCAGGGCACGACGATGATCGTCTTCGAGGATGACGGCTCGAGCTGGCTCGACGGCAAGCCCCGGAACGTCCGGATGCACATCTGGTCGTCTCCGAGCCTGGCCGCAGCCCTGGTCGGCTCGTGGGCCGACGACTGCGTCGTGAACCTCAACGCGAGCGTGACCTCGGACCCACAGCACCTGAGCCCGAGCTTCGCCAGCGACGGCGCCAGTGTCTACTGGGGCGACGACGCGGGCGTCGAGATGGCGCAGGTCGCCGACCGCTCCAACGGCTGCGCCAACGTCGTCGCCAGCCTGGTGGTTCCGGGCGGCAGGCAGCCGTTCGTGTCACCCGCACCGCTTCCGCCAGGGATCGGTGCAGGCGGCGGTGGCGGGGGTGGTGGCGGCCAACCGCCGACGCAGCAGCTGCCGCCCGTCGCTGCCTTCAGGGTCGGTACGTCGCACGCGGTGGTAGGGCACAAAGTCCGGTTCACCGGCGCTTCCAGCACGGCGGGCAGCGCGGCGATCGTCAAGTACGCCTGGCGCTTCGGCGACGGCAAGAGGGGCACGGGCAGGGTCGTGCGTCACGCCTTCCACAAGGTCGGCAAGTACCGGGTGCGGCTGGTCGTCACGGACGCCAACGGCAAGACCAGCACGGTGAAGCACACCGTGCGGGTGCGACGGCACTGACGGCTCACCGGTCGGTCCCGGGACGCTGCTCCGTCCCGGGGTCGACCGGGAGCAGGCCCAGGCGCTCGGCCGCGACCATCGCCTCCGGGGTGGTCCGCACCCCGAGGGTCCGCCGGGCACGGGCCAGCCGTCGGTCGGCCGTGCGTCGTGACAGGTGGAGCCGGGTCGCGGCCTCGCCGAGGGAGCGGCCTTCGCGGAGCAGCGCCAGCAGCGCGACGTCCTCCTCGTCCACGTCGGGGAACGGAGGCACCCGCCGGACGGTGCCGAGCCTGGTCAGGTCGCCGACGAGGGCGTCGACGACGTCGTCGGGGGCGAGGCAGTGCACCGCCAGGTCGGCGCCGGCGAGGGCCGCCAGGACTGCGCGCTGGGCGGCCTCGAGGTCCGCGACAGCGGCGACGTACAAGCCACCAGCGCGGACATCCGCGACCTCGTGGCACACGGGTTGTCCGTTGGCCGCGGCGCGCCGGCCCAGGCGGTCGAGGTCGCGGGCATCGGCGACCAGCGCGAAGTCGCCCGACCGTCTCGTGGGGGCATCGTCGGAGTTCATCGCCGGTCGTCGACCTCCGCCAGGGCCGCTGCTTGGGCGCGGTTCTCCGCACCGAGCTTGGACGATGCCGCTTCGATGAGTGCCACCACGGTGCGCCGCGTGATCCCGAGCCGGGCGGCGATCTGGGCATTCGTCAGCCCACCCGCGACGAGCCCCAGCACTTCACGCTCGCGACCCGTGAGGACGCCGGCCGCTCCCTCCGCGCGCGATCGCGGCGCCTGGCGACGCTCACCCGCGGCGCGCAGCGAACGCTGCACGCGGTGCAGCACCGGGACCTGGCCGATGTCCGCGCAGCGCTTCTCGAGCATGGTCAGCGCGGTGACCGCCTGTTCCACCTCGCCGGTGCGGCGCAGCATCTCGGCGGCCGCCCACTCGCAGCGCAGCTCGCCACGCACGTGGTACGGCGCCCACAGGCGCGCCGCAGTGGCGAGCTCGTCGACCGCGGTCGACCACCGCCCCTGGAACGCGGCGTCCAGCCCTGCCAGCTCGTGCGGAACCCCGAGGAGCATGGGACGATCAGGCTTCGGGTAGGCCAGCCCGGGACGCGACCCGCACTCGAACCGGGCCCAGGCCAAGGTGACCACGGCGAGGCCCCGCGCCACGTGGGAGTGGGGCAGCTCGGAGAGCACCCGCTCGGCGTACCGGACGGCACGCCTCGGCTCGCCTCCCCAGAGCGCCGCCTCGGCGGCGGCCCAGTACGCCTGGCTGCGCCCTTCCGCGTCGGGCACCACCGTGTCGAACCCCGCCTCCGCGAGCCGCGCCGCCTCGGCGGCCCGGCCGACGTCGACGAGGGCGAGGCAGTGCAGCTCCAGCAGGGCGTCTCGCGACCGCGCGTCGAGCGGACGCCGCGCGAGCTCCTCGACCGCTTCCACCAGGCCGGGGTAGCGGCCGGCGTGGAAGTCGAGCTGACGGGCCTGGTAGGCGAAGCTCGCCGCCCAGTACCCCAGTCCGAGCTCGTCGCTGCGGGCAGCCATCCGGGCGGCCAGGTCGGCGCCCAGGCCGGGAGAGCCGGACGACTCGTGATAGCTGACCAGGTTGTTGCCCGAGGTCATCTCGGTGCTGACGTCGCCGACGGCGCGAGCGGCGGCGATGGCCGCTTCGAGGTGCGTCACGCCGTCGGGGGAGTCCATGACCGCAAGAGCGGTTCCGAGGAAGTACTCCGCGCGGGCCCGGGCCCTGGGGGTCTCCGGGGTGGTCCGGGACAGCACCTCACGGGCCGCGGCCGCCCCCGCCACGTAGTCGCCTTCGACGAAGATCGGCCCCCGGCACGCCTCCGCGCTCAGCAGCAGTCCGAGCTCCGTGTCGTCGTCCCCCTCCACTGCCGCCAGGCCCGCCCCGACTGCCCCCGTGAGCTCCTCGAGCCGTCCGCCGCTCCACGCTGACCGGGCCCGGACCAGTGCCGCCCTGGCCGCCACCCGACGATCCCGGCCGGAGACCTGGTCGAGGACCTCGAAGACGCCGTCCCAGTCGTGGGCCGCCTCCAGCGCCTCGGCCGCCTCCACCCTGAGCTCGTCCGCCTCCGTGCCCCGCGACTCCATCGCCGCCAGGCGCAGGTGCGCGGCCCGCTCGCCGGGTCGCAGGGCAGTGGCCGCGGCCTCGAGGGCGCGGCCCCGCGCCCTGGTGCCGTCACCGGCCAGATGGAGATGTCGGGCGGACTCGCCGACGTCGGGCACGTGGTCACCCAGCAACAGGTGGAGCTCGCGACGCCGGTCCTCCCCGAGCTCGGCGAGCGCGACCTCCGCCAACAGCGCGTGCCGAACGTCGACGACGCCCCCGTCCGGCACGACCAGGCCCGCAGCCTCGAGTGCGGGAACGGTCGGTCCGCCCGTCATCGCCTCGAGCAGCCGGACGGGGAGCGGCCGACCGGCCAGCGCCAGCAGGGCGAACGCCTCGCGAGCGACCGGATCGAGCTGCCGCAGCCGCCCCGACACCGAGCGCCGCAGGTCGGCCGACGGGTCACCGGACGCCAGCTCGTGGAGGAGCAGCGGGTTGCCACCAGCGCGCCGTACGACGCTGGCGGCGGTCTCGGTCCCGATCCCTGGTCTGAGGCTGCGCACCAGACCGAGGGAGTCCTCGGGCCCGAGCGGTTCGAGGGGCACCCTCTCGAAGCCCCCGTCGGCCAGCGTCCGCACGGTCTCCTCGCCGCTCGCCGTGCCCGTGCGGACGCCGGCCACCAGAGGGCTGCCGCCTCCGACGGCTACGGCGACCTCGAGCGTCTCGGGGGCCGCCCACTGCAGGTCGTCGAGCACCAGGAGCCGGTCGGGTCCGACGTGGGACATCACCTCGGCCGCGACCGCCCACGGGTCGTGCCCGACGGGTTCGCGTTCCAGGGCCCGGGTGAGAGCCAGGTAGGGGATCCACGACAGCGTCGACAGCGCGCCGCCCTCGACGACCTTCTCTTCGAGCGTTGCCGCGCGGATCACGGAGGTCTTGCCGACGCCGGCTTCTCCCGTCACGACGACCGGGCGACCTTCCGCGACGGCACGTCGGACGGCATCCACCTCCCGTTCCCGAGCCGTCAGCACTGGCTCATTGTCGGCCCGGGGGGATGGCGTCCACCACCCCTGGCCCGGAGGGGGGTCCGGGGCCGCCCGCTGATCCTGGCGGGCTCGAGCGATGGATCGGTGTCCCCGGCCGGGTCTACCCTCCGAGAACCGCTCGAGGGGAGGAGATCCAGGTGGCCAAGGACCGCACGATCGTGATGGTGGGCACGCGCAAGGGGATGTGGATCGGGAGGTCCGACGAGGCCCGCGAGGAGTGGGAGTTCGACGGCCCGCACTTCGACATGGAGGAGGTCTACTCCTGCCTGGTCGACACCCGAGGGGAGTCCCCCCGCCTCCTCGCGGGGGCGAGCTCGAGCTGGCTCGGCCCACAGGTCTGGCGCTCCGACGACCTCGGAGCGTCCTGGCAGGAGACGCCCAACGGCGCGATCCGCTTCCCCGAGGGCACCGAGGAGACCCTGGCTCGTGTCTGGCAGCTCACCCCGGGCACCACGCAGGGAGTCGTCTACGCCGGCACCGAGCCGGGCGCCGTCTGGCGCTCGGAGGACCGCGGCGAGACGTTCACCCTCGAGCAGGCCCTCTGGGACCACCCCGAGCGCCCCGAATGGGGCGCCGGCTTCGGCGGGCAGGCCTTCCACACGATCCTTCCCCACCCGACCGACCCGCAGTCGGTGACGGCGGCCATCTCGACCGGCGGGGTCTACCAGACCACCGACGGCGGCGCGTCGTGGCACGCGCGCAACCAGGGCATCAAGGCCGAGTTCCTGCCGGAGGGGCAGCAGTACCCGTCGTTCGGCCAGTGCGTGCACAAGGTGACCCGGCACCCCGCCCGTCCGGAGCGGATGTACCTCCAGAACCACGGCGGCGTCTACCGTTCCGACGACGAGGGCGGCGTCTGGAAGTCGATCGCCGACGGCCTGCCCGCGGAGTTCGGGTTCCCGATCGTGGTCCACCCCCATGACCCGGACACGGTCTACGTCTTCCCGCTCAGCGACAGCGCCGGGCGCTACCCGACCGACGGCAAGGCCCGCGTGTGGCGCTCGCGCGACGCCGGGGAGACGTGGGAGGAGCTCGGGAGATCGTCCGACGCGGGCCTCCCGGACGCCTTCTACGTCGGCGTGATGCGCGACGCGATGACCGCCGACGACCACGAGAGCGCGGGCATCTACGTCGGCACCCGCAACGGGGCGGTGTGGGCCTCGTCCGACGCCGGCGACACCTGGCGGCAGATCGTGGCGGACCTGCCCGACGTGATGGTCGTCAGGGCCGCCTCCCTCGGGACCGTCGCCGAGCAGACGACCTGACGCAGTGACGGACGACGCGGTCGCGGCGGCCCTCGCCGCGGCCTCCGCCGCGCTGGGCCGTGAGCTCCACGACCTCGGCGGGTTGGGCGGCAGCGACCGGTCCCACGTCCATCGCGCCTCCGACGGCAGCGACACGTTCGTGGTCAAGGGGTACGGCGGCGGCAGCCTCGCGTCCTGGGCGCGTGAGTCGGTGGGCCTCGGCGTGGCGGGCGAGCTCGGCGTCGCGCCCCGGCTCCTGGCCACCACGGGCGACCCGGCGCTGGTGGTGATGGAGGACCTCGGGTCCGCTCCGAGCGTGGCCGACCACCTGCTCGGGAGTGACTCACACAGGGCCGACGACGCCCTGCTCGCCTGGGCGCGCGCCCTCGGGATGCTGCACGCGCGCACGCACGACGACCGCACGTCCCTCTCGACGGCCTTCTCCGATGCCGAGGGCGCCGTGGTGGACGAGCCGGTCGACCGCTTCCACGCCGGAGTCGCCGGCAGCGCCGAGCAGGCCACGAGGGACTGGGCGGCCACCGCCGTGGCGCTCGGCATCGCCGACCCTCCCGACGTGGCCGCCTTGGCGGCACCGCTCGAGTCCGACGAGCACCACGTCCTCAGCCCGGCCGACACCTGCCCGGACAACAACCTGCTCACCGACGACGGCTGCCGGCTCATCGACTTCGAGTGGGCGGAGGTGCGCCACCCGGCGTGGGACGCGGCGTACCTCTCCGTCCCCTGGCCGACGTGCTGGTGCTCCTGGCGCATCCCCGAGGCCACCGCCGACCGCGCCCTCGAGGTCTACCGCGAGACCGCGGCCGAGGGCATCGCGTACGTCGCCACGGATGACTTCGAGGCCGACGTCGCGACCGCTCGGGCGTGCTGGGCCCTGGTGACGGTGGCGTGGTCGCTGAGCACGGCCCTGCGTGAGGATGAGGTGCCGCATCCCGCGAGCCCCGGCATCCGGCCGCGCATGCAGCACCGGCTGGCGCTGGTCGCCGAGTCGGGCACCAGTGCGGCGACCTTCGCCGCCCAGGTGCTCGAGCACACCCGCCGCGAGTGGGGCGATCTCGCGCTTCCGCTCGCCCCCGCGTACCGCTCCGGAGCCTAAGTAGGCTCCGTCCATGCCCGAAGCACCCGACATGAAGCCCCGTTCGCGCGACGTCACCGACGGTCTGGAGAAGACAGCGGCGCGAGGGATGCTGCGGGCCGTCGGCATGGGCGACGACGACTGGGTCAAGCCGCAGATCGGCGTCGCGTCGTCGTGGAACGAGATCACGCCGTGCAACCTCTCGCTGGACCGGCTGGCCAAGGCGGTCAAGAACGGCGTGCACGCGGCCGGTGGGTACCCGCTCGAGTTCGGCACCATCTCGGTCTCGGACGGCATCGCCATGGGCCATGAGGGCATGCACTTCTCGCTGGTCTCCCGCGAGGTGATCGCCGACTCGGTCGAGACGGTGATGATGGCCGAGCGGCTCGACGGATCGGTGCTGCTGGCCGGCTGCGACAAGTCCCTGCCCGGGATGCTGATGGCGGCCGCGCGTCTCGATCTGGCGAGCGTGTTCCTGTACGCCGGGTCGATCATGCCCGGTCAGGTCGACGGCCACGACGTGACGATCATCGACGCCTTCGAGGCGGTCGGCGCCTGCCTGGCCGGGAAGATCACCCGCGAGGAGGTCGACCGCATCGAGCGGGCGATCTGCCCGGGCGAGGGCGCCTGCGGCGGGATGTACACCGCGAACACGATGGCCGCCGTGGGCGAGGCGCTCGGCATGTCGCTGCCCGGCTCGGCCGCGCCGCCGGCCGTGGACCGTCGGCGCGACGGGTTCGCCCACCGCTCGGGACAGGCCGTGGTCGAGATGCTGCGGCAGGGCATCACCGCCCGGCAGGTGATGACGCGCGAGGCGTTCGAGAACGCCATCGCCGTCGTGATGGCGCTCGGCGGCTCGACCAATGCCGTCCTGCACCTGCTGGCCATCGCGCGGGAGGCCGACGTCGACCTGCAGCTCGACGACTTCAACCGGATCGGCGACAAGGTGCCGCACCTCGGCGACCTCAAGCCCTTCGGGCGCTACGTGATGAACGACGTGGACAAGATCGGCGGCATCCCGGTCGTGATGCGAGCCCTGCTCGACGCCGGCCTGATGCACGGGGACGTGCTGACCGTGACCGGCCAGACCATGGCGGAGAACCTCGCCGACCTCACCCCGCCCGACCTCGACGACGACGTGATCCGGAGCCTGGACCGGCCGATCCACCGCACCGGCGGGATCACCATCCTCACCGGGTCGCTGGCGCCCGAGGGTGCGGTCGTGAAGAGCGCCGGCTTCGACGACGACGTGTTCCGCGGCACGGCGCGCGTCTTCGACCGCGAGCGCCAGGCGCTCGACGCCCTGACCGCCGGCAAGATCCAGCCGGGTGACGTGGTGGTGATCCGCTACGAGGGCCCCAAGGGCGGCCCCGGGATGCGCGAGATGCTCGCGATCACCGGCGCCATCAAGGGCGCCGGTCTCGGCAAGGACGTGCTGCTGGTGACCGACGGCCGGTTCTCGGGCGGTACGACGGGACTCTGCGTCGGCCACATCGCCCCCGAGGCCGTCGACGGCGGGCCGATCGCGTTCGTCCGGGACGGCGACGCCATCACCCTGGACGTGAAGAACCGGACGCTCGAGGTGGAGATCGCCGACAGCTCTGATGATTGGGAGGACCGCAAGGTCGGGTGGCAGCCCCTGCCGCCCGTCTACACCCGCGGCGTCCTTGGCAAGTACGTGAAGCTCGTGCAGTCCGCGGCGCACGGCGCGGTGTGCGGCTGACGCACCTTCCAGGCGTGGGATGACGTCGTGACCGCCACTGGTCTGGATAACCAGTCCACCTGGTCAATCTGAGTCGAAATGTCCGGCGTTCCCCGGCACCTGGACCGTGATCGGTCCTAGCGTCGCTGGTGCGGCCTACCCCCCGAGGCCGCAACAAAACTCCCCCCGGAGCGCCCCCCATGACGATCGAAGCCGTCCTCCCCGCAGTGACCTTCCGGAAGACCACCGTCGGTGGCGCCACGTCGCGCTACCGCGGGGCCGTCGACGAGATCATCGACCTCGACGGCCTCCCGGTCGGCCGCATCCTCGTCGCCCCGATCGCCGGTGTCCCCGGTGGCTGGACCGTCGTCGACCTGCACGTGCGCGTCGCGCACCGCGGCCGGGGCGCCGGTACGGCGGCGCTGCTGCGCTGGGCCGACATCGCCAACTCCCAGGGCGGCCCGCTCTCGCTGAGCCGTCCGGCCGACGACCCGTACCTCCCGTACTTCCAGCGGATCGGCTTCCGCATGGTCCCCGGTGTCGGCGCCCGCCGCGCGCTCATGGTGCTCGACCCCGGGTACGGCTGGTGAAGTCCCACGTCGAGGCCGCCCCGCTGCGGTTGTCCGCCGAGTCCGTCGGGCGGTTGATCGCCCCGCCCACCACGGTCCGGCTGGTCGTGGGCGTGCTGAGCGCCCCCGGCGACGAGGCCCTCGCCCTGGGTGTCGCCGTCGGCCTGGACGAGTCCGACGAGGTCGTCGCCGAGGTCCGCCCGGTCACCGTCGACGCGCCGTACCGCGGTGCCGCCGTCGACGCCGCCCGCCTGCTCGAGGACGGCGCCCGCGTGATCGTCGCGGCCCTCCCCGCCCGGGTGCTGCGCAAGCTCGCCCCGCTGTGCCGCCAGTACGGCGCGGCGCTGGTGGCGCTGGGTACCGGCGGCCTCGAGGTCGCCGACCCGCTCGACGACGGGGTCCTGCACGTGACCGAGCAGCGCTGGGACGCGGCGTTCGAGCTCGGCGACTGGTCGGCCCGCCACCTCGACGGCCGCCTGTTCCAGGTGATTGCGGCGCCCCAGGCCGAGTTCGACGTGGTGGACGCGCTGGCCCGTGGGTTCCGCGGAGCCGGAGGCGAGGTGGTCGGCTCGGCCACCACCCACGACCGCGCGACCGGTCACGGCGCCGACGACGCCGCGCTGGCCGCCTTCGTGGCCGGCGCCTCGACGGTCGCCGTGCACGCCACCGACGGCGCCACCGACATCGTCCGCGCCCTGCGCCGTACCTGCGGCGACGTGACCGTCGTGCTCGAGGGGCCCGACGCGAGCGCCGTCGCCGAGCTGAGTCGCCGCTACGGCGTCGTGTTCTCCGCCCGCGCGCTCGCGGCCGACACCGCCCCGATCGACGCCGGCCGCCTGGTCGCGGTGGGCGCAGGCCTGTTGGCCGAGCACGGCCTGCCCTGGACGTCGCTCACCGACGTGCTCGGCGGAGTCACCGTGGACGGCGCGTGCGGTCCGGTGACGGTCGACCCGCTGACGCACTCGACCCGCAGCGAGGTCGTCGTGCGCCGCACCAACACCGGACGACCCAGCGTGGTCGCGCGGCGCGCCTCGATCTGACCCCTGGGCGCGGCACCTAGCGTGACTGCGTGAAGTACGGGGTCTCGGTCGGGCTGGCGCTGCTGCTCGCCGCCGGGGTCGCGGCGGTCGTGACCGACGAGACCGCCCGGCCGACCGCTCCGTCGCTCGCGCCGCCGAGCGCGCGCCTGGTCGCTGCCGACCCGCTGCCTGTCGCTGGGCCGTCGACGGGGCGGACCGGGCCGACGGGGCCGACGGTCGTGCCGCACCTGCCGGGTGGCGGCACGAAGGTGTTCGGCAGGCACCGGTTCCTCGTGGCCTACTACGGCACGGCGGGCACCGGTTCGCTCGGCGTGCTCGGGGAGACCTCCCCGGACGAGATGCAGCGCCGGCTGCACCGGGCGGCCCGGCCGTTCAAGCGGGCGGGGGACCACATCCAGTCGGTCTACGAGCTGATCGCGACCGTCGCCGACCCGATCCCGGGGCCGGCCGGTGCCTTCAGCCACGACATCGCGCGCGAGCACGTGCAGGAGTACATCGACGCCGCGCACCGCAACCACGCCCTCCTCGTGCTCGACATCCAGCCGGGGCGGACGAACTTCTTGGACGTCGTCCGGCGCTGGCAGTGGGCGCTGGAGGACCCGTGGGTCGGGCTGGCCCTCGATCCCGAGTGGCGGATGGGCCCACGGCAGGTGCCGGGCCGGGTGATCGGGAGCGTCACGGCGGCGGAGGTGAACCGCGTCTCGGCCTGGCTCTCCCGGCTGGTCCGTCGCGAGCACCTGCCCGAGAAGCCGTTCCTGCTCCACGAGTTCCGCACCAGCATGATCACCGGGATCGAGAACGTCGCCGACCGGCCGGGCCTGGCGATGGTGCAGCACGTGGACGGGTTCGGCACCCAGGGCCAGAAGCTGGCGACGTACCACGCGGTCGCGCGGCCCGGACAGTTCGCGATGGGCTTCAAGCTCTTCTACGACGAGGACGTCCACCGCTTCACGCCCGCGCAGGTACGCCGGATCCGGCCGGCGGTGCGGTTCGTCAGCTACCAGTAGGTTCGTCTCTCGTGCGGTACCCCGCCTTCTGCGACCACCACGTGCACCTCGGCCTGATCGACACGTCTGGCCTGGCCGGGACCGGGATCGGCCGGGTCGTCGACCTCGGGTGGTCCGACGACGTGGCCGCCCTGGCCCACGCGGCGCCGGTGCCCGCGGCGTACGCCGGCCGGTTCGTGACCGCGCCGGGCGGCTACCCGAGCGCGAGCCGCTGGGCTCCGCCGCGCTGTCTCAGCGAGGTCGCCGAGCCGCGCGACGCCGCCGCGGCGGTGGCCCACCAGGTGGCTCTCGGCGCCTCGGTGGTGAAGGTGACGCTGAACCGCGACGTGGGAGCCGTGCCTGACGTCCCGACCCTGCGTGCGGTGGTCGACGCGGCCGCGGAGGCGGACCTGCCGGTCGTCGCGCACGCCCAGGGACCGGGCATGGTCGAGCTGGCCCTGGCGTCGGGCGTCCCCGCGCTCGCGCACACGCCGTGGACCCACCGGCTCGACGACGCGGTGGCCGACGAGGCGGTCGAGACGGGCATGGCGTGGGTCAGCACGCTGGACATCCACGGCTACGGCACGCCGAGCGCCGACCAGGACCGGGCGGTCGACAACCTGGCCCGGTTCCGGGCGGCCGGCGGTCGCGTGCTCTACGGCACCGACCTCGGCAACGGGCCACTCCCGCAGGCCCTGAACCTGCGGGAGCTCGGGCTGCTCGCCGACGCCGGGCTGTCCGACGACGACCTGCTGGCCGCGCTGACCGACCCGTGGCCGTTCGTCGCGGCGCCCACGGACGCCGAGACCGAGGTGCCCGACGGGCCGCAGCCGCTGCTGGAGAGACTGGCCTCGGCACGCGTCGTACGGGAGGGGGAGTGATGGACGACCCGCTGGCTGCCTACCGCGAACGCTTCGTCGGCGCGGACACCGGCCTCGTGTACTTCGACGGCAACTCGCTCGGCCGGCCGCTCGCGGTGACCGCGGAACGGCTGCGCGACTTCGTCCTCGAGGAATGGGGCGGGCGGCTGATCCGCGGCTGGGACGAGCGCTGGTTCGACCTGCCGCTGACCCTCGGCGACGAGATCGGCCGCGTCTGCCTGGGCGCCGCGCCCGGCCAGGTCGCGGTGGCGGACTCGACCACGGTCCTGCTCTACAAGCTGATGCGGGCCGCGGTGGGGGCCCGGCCGGGACGCAGCGAGATCGTCATCGACCGCGACAACTTCCCGACCGACCGGTACGTCGCCGACGGCGTCGCGCGCGAGTGCGGCCTGACCCTGCGCTGGGTCGACGTGGACACCTCGACGGGGCTGACGCCCGAGCTGCTCGCCGAGGCGGTCTCCGAGCGGACGGCTCTCGTGGTCGTCTCGCACGTCGCGTACCGCTCGGCGTACCTGGCCGACGGCCCGGAGCTGACCCGCATCGCCCACGACGCCGGGGCCCTCGTGCTCTGGGACCTGTCCCACTCCGTCGGTTCGGTGCCGGTCCAGCTGGACGCGTGGGAGGCCGACCTGGCGGTCGGCTGCAGCTACAAGTACCTCAACGGCGGGCCCGGGGCGCCCGCCTGGATCTACGTCGCCACGCGGCTGCAGGGCGAGCTCACGCAGCCGATCCAGGGGTGGATGGGAGCACAGGACCCGTTCCTGATGGGGCCGACGTACACGCCGACCGAGGGCATCCGCCGCTTCATCTCCGGGACTCCGCCCGTGGTCGGGATGCTGGCCGTCGCCGACATGGTCGAGCTGATCGACGAGGTCGGCATCGAGGCGGTGCGCGCGAAGTCCGTCGCGCTGACCGAGCACGCGATCGCGCTGGCCGACGAGCACCTCGCGGAGCACGGCGTCACGGTGGCCTCGCCACGCGCGGCCGGGGAGCGGGGCGGCCACGTGACGCTGAACCACCCGGACATGGCGCGCGTCGTGGCAGCCCTGTGGGAGCGGGACGTGATCCCCGACTACCGCGACCCCGGCGGCCTGCGGGTCGGGCTGTCGCCCCTCTCGACGTCGTACGACGAGGTGGACCGCGGCATCGCGGCGGTGCTGGAGCAGCTGGCGTGAGCCCCACGAACGAGCACGGCCAGCCGGTGGGGGAGTCCGTCGACTGGGAGGCGCCGGCGGCGCCGGTCCCGGTGGTGCTGACCGGTCGCCATGTCACCGTGACTGGGCTGGAGCACGAGCACGCGGCCGCCCTGTCGCAGACCATCGCCGGGTCCGGCGACGACGACCTGTGGACCTACCGGCTGGTCGACCGGCCCGCGACGCCGGCCGCGATGGAGACGCTCGTCGCCGGCCTGCTCGCGCACCCGACCGACGTGTCGTTCGCGGTCTGCCCGCGCGGTCGCGGGCCGGAGGGGATCGCCACGCTGATGCGCCTCGACGCCGCGAACGGCGTCGTCGAGGTCGGCGGCATCCTGCTGGCACGGAGCCTCCAGCGCACGCCCGCCTCGACCGAGGCGATGTACCTGCTGGCGCGCCACGTCTTCGACGCCCTCGGCTACCGCAGGTACGAGTGGAAGTGCGACTCCCTCAACGAGCCCTCACGCCTGGCTGCGGCGCGGCTGGGCTTCACCGAGGAGGGCCGGTTCCGCAACGCCATGGTCTACAAGGGCCGCAACCGTGACACCGACTGGTTCTCGATCACCGACGTCGAGTGGCCCCGCATCCGCGCCGCCCACGAGGCCTGGCTGGACCCGGCCAACTTCGAAGAGTCGGGCGTCCAGCGGACGTCCCTGTCGGACCTCACGCGCAACCCCGGGTAGCGGCTGGTGAGCGTCGGTCTCCGGTGCGGAACCGACCCCCACTCACCGCCGGAGGGGCCGTCGGTGGGTCGTGGCAGGGTGGAGGACATGGACCAACGGGTCAGCTTCATCTCCCTCGCGGTGCCGGACCTGGAGGCTGCGCGGCGCTTCTACGTCGACGGGCTGGGCTGGGAGGCGGCGCTGCTCGTCGCCGACGACGTGCTGATGATCCAGGTCGGCGACAAGCTCGTCCTGTCGCTCTGGGTGGAGGAGGCGTTCGAGGCGGAGGTCGGTGCGATCAAGCGCGGGCCGGGCCTCGCGCCGATCACCCTGGCCCACAACGTGCCCGAGCGCGACCAGGTCGACGCGGTGCTCGCGGACGCCCGTGCGGCCGGGGCGTCGTACGTCGAGACTCCCCGGGAGCGCGAGTGGGGCGGCTACACGGGGTACTTCGCCGACCCGGCCGGCTTCCGCTGGGAGGTCGCGTGGAACCCCGGACCCATCGGCCAGACCGTCCTGCCCTGAACCTCGACCACAAGGAGACACCCGTGACCGACACCCTGCGCCGCAGCCAGGTCCTCGAGCGGCAGCCCGAGGGCTGGCAGGTCATGCTCCACGCGATCGAAGCCGCCTACGCGACCGGGGACTTCGCGACCGGACTGGAGTTCGTGGACCGCATCGGCGCCGCGGCGGAGGCCGCCGACCACCACCCGGACGTCAGCCTGACCTACCCCCAGGTGCACGTGCGGCTGACCAGCCACGACGCCGGTGGCGTCACCGAGCGTGATCTCGCGCTGGCCGCCACGATCCGCGACATCGCCGCCGAGCTCGGCATCGCCGCGACGCCCGACCGCCTGAGCCGCATCGAGCTCGGGCTCGACGCCCACGACCAGCCGGCCGCCGAGGCGTTCTGGGCCGCCGTGCTGGGCTACGACGTCGGCGACCAGGAGGTGGTCGACCCGCAGGGGCGGCAGGTGACCCTCTGGTTCCAGGAGACCGAGACCCACGACGAGCCGCGCCAGCGCTTCCACCTCGACGTCACCGTGCCGCCCGACCAGGCGCAGTCCCGCATCTCCGCCGCGCTCGCTGCGGGCGGCACCCTCGTCACCGACGAGCACGCCCCGGCGTTCACCGTGCTGGCCGACCCCGAGGGCAACAAGGCCTGCATCTGCACCTCGCTCGGCCGGGACTGACCACACCACACCCAGGAGCCCAGACCAAGGAGCCTGATCCATGACCACCCTGAAACCCGCCCAGTTCACCGACGAGGGCCTCACCGACTGGGTGTGGCTGGTCCGCGGGATCGAGGCCAGGTACGACACGGGCGGGTTCGCGACCGGGCTGGAGCTGGTGAACCGGATCGGCGCGGCCGCGGAGGCCGCCGACCACCATCCCGACCTGACCCTGACCTGGCCGACCGTGCACGTGCGCCTGTTCAGCCACGACGTGGCGGCCATCACCGAGCGCGACGTCGCGATGGCGCGCAGCATCAGCGAGATCGCCCGCGACCTGGGGGTCACGCCGACCCCGGAGAAGCTGACCAAGCTCGAGTGGGCGCTCGACACCGCCGACAAGCCGGCGGCCGTGGCGTTCTGGGCGGCCGTCCTCGGATACGACGGCGACACCGACCCCAACGAGGTCGCCGACCCCGACGGCCGAGGCGTGACGCTGTGGTTCCAGGGCTCCGACGCCCGTGATGAACGCCGCCAGCGGTTCCACGTCGACGTCCACGTGGACCCCAGCCAGGCGCGGGCGCGCATCGAGGCCGCCCTGGCCGCCGGCGGCACGCTGGTCAGCGATGAGCATGCGCCGTCGTTCACCGTTCTCGCCGACCCCGAGGGCAACAAGGCCTGCGTCTGCACGTGGCAGCCAGCTGACAAGAAGTGAGACCCCAGGCTGAGACGGCTGTCCCACATCCCGGGACGCATGGAAGACTCGGCTGACGGACGCACGCGCCGACGGCTAGCGTGGTGGCATGCGCACTCTTGTACGCACCCGACGCGAGGACTGAACCCACCGGTCCCGACCTCGCGTCACCCCTCGTTGCCGTCAGGCCGAGGGGTTTCTTCATTTCCACACCACACAGAAGGCACAGCCATGAGCGAGTCCATCGATCGACAGGACGGCGAGTCGGTCACCGGCGCGCAGAGCCTGATCAAGTCGCTGGAAGCGGCCGGCACCACGAACATCTTCGGCATCCCGGGCGGCGCGATCCTCCCGGCGTACGACCCGCTGATGGACTCCACCATCCGGCACATCCTGGTCCGGCACGAGCAGGGGGCCGGGCATGCGGCGCAGGGGTTCGCCGCCGCGACCGGCCGGGTCGGCGTCTGCATGGCGACGTCCGGTCCGGGCGCGACCAACCTGGTCACGCCGCTCGCCGACGCGCACATGGACTCCGTCCCGCTGGTGGCCATCACCGGCCAGGTCGGCGCCGCCGCGATCGGCACCGACGCCTTCCAGGAGGCGGACATCCGCGGCATCACCATGCCGGTCACCAAGCACAACTTCCTCGTCACCGACCCCGCCGAGATCCCGCGGGTGGTCGCCGAGGCCTTCTACATCGCCTCGACGGGCCGGCCCGGCCCGGTGCTCGTGGACGTGGCGAAGTCCGCCCTCACGGCGATGACCACCTTCCGCTGGCCGACCGAGCTGTCACTGCCCGGCTACCGCCCCGTGACCAAGCCGCACGGCAAGCAGATCCGGGAGGCGGCGCGGCTGATCCTCGAGTCCAAGCGGCCGGTCCTGTACGTCGGTGGCGGGGTCATCCGTGCGCGGGCCAGCCGCGAGCTCAAGGCGCTGGCCGAGCTCACCGGGATGCCGGTCGTGACCACGCTGATGGCCCGCGGCGCGTTCCCCGACAGCCACGTCCAGCACCTCGGCATGCCGGGCATGCACGGCACCGTCGCTGCGGTGGCCGGGCTCCAGCGCAGCGACCTGATCATCAGCCTGGGCGCGCGGTTCGACGACCGCGTCACCGGCAACCTGGACTCCTTCGCACCCGGCGCCCGGGTCATCCACGCGGACATCGACCCCGCCGAGATCGGCAAGAACCGTCACGTCGACGTGCCGATCGTGGGCGACGCCCGCGAGGTGATCGCCGACCTCGTCGTGGCCCTCGAGGCCGAGGCGGACGCCGGGCACAGCGGCGACTACGAGCAGTGGGTCGAGTACCTCGCGGACCTCAAGAAGCGCTACCCGCTCGGGTACGACCAGCCGGACGACGGCACCCTCGCCCCGCAGTACGTCATCGAGCGGCTCGGCCAGATCGCCGGCCCGGAGGCGATCTACTGCGCGGGCGTCGGGCAGCACCAGATGTGGGCGGCGCAGTTCGTCGGCTACGAGCACCCCGGCACCTGGATCAACTCCGGCGGCCTCGGCACCATGGGCTTCTCCGTGCCCGCTGCGATGGGGGCCAAGGTCGGCCGACCCGAGGCGACCGTGTGGTCGGTCGACGGCGACGGCTGCTTCCAGATGACCAACCAGGAGCTGGCCACCTGCGCGATCAACGACATCCCGATCAAGGTCGCCATCATCAACAACGAGTCGCTCGGCATGGTCCGCCAGTGGCAGACGCTCTTCTACAACGAGCGCTACAGCAACACGGACCTGCACACCGGGCCGGACAGGCGGATCCCCGACTTCGTGAAGCTGGCCGAGGCCTACGGGTGTGTGGGCCTGGCCTGCGAGTCGCCCGACCAGGTCGACGCGACGATCGAGAAGGCCATGTCGATCGACGACCAGCCGGTCGTGGTGGACTTCCGGGTGCACCGCGACGCGATGGTGTGGCCGATGGTCGCCGCCGGCACCAGCAACGACGACATCAAGTACGCCCGCGACCTGGCCCCCGAGTTCGACAAGGACGACCTCTGACGATGACCCATCACACCCTGAGTGTCCTCGTCGAGAACAAGCCCGGCGTGCTCGCCCGGATCGCCGGCCTCTTCGCCCGCCGCGGCTACAACATCGAGTCCCTCGCGGTCGGGCCGACCGAGCACGCCGAGGTCTCCCGGATGACCATCGTGGTGAACGTCGAGGAGTCGCCGCTCGAGCAGGTCACCAAGCAGCTCAACAAGCTGGTCGAGGTGATCAAGATCGTCGAGCTCGAAGGACCGGCCTCGGTCAACCGCGAGCTGCTGCTGGTCAAGGTCCGCGCGGACGCCGAGACCCGCGGCCAGATCCTCGACGTGGTCAAGCTGTTCCAGGCCAAGGTCGTCGACGTCTCGCCGGACTCGGTGGTCGTGCAGGCCACCGGCAACACCGACAAGCTCACCGACCTGCGCCGCCTGCTCGAGCCCTTCGGCATCCGCGAGCTCGTCCAGTCCGGGATGGTCGCCATCGGCCGCGGCCCCCGCTCCATCTCCGAGCGGACCGTCCGCCCGGTCGCCGTACCCGTCCGCGTCCGCCGTCGGGTATCCCCGGCCGACCGGAGAATCCCTGCACTTGACGTGCCGGCGCACCGCACGCCAAGTTCAGGGAAACCCACGCCAAGTACCCCAGAAACACCACCAGAAGGAGCGCCCACCGTGGCCCAGATGTTCTACGACGACGACGCCGACCTGTCCCTGATCCAGGGCAAGAACGTGGCCGTGCTCGGCTACGGCAGCCAGGGTCACGCGCACTCGCTCTCCCTGCGCGACTCCGGCGTCGACGTACGCATCGGCCTGCCCGAGGGCTCGAAGTCCCGCGCCAAGGCCGAGGCCGAGGGCCTGCGCGTCCTCACCCCCGCCGAGGCGGTCGAGGAGGCCGACGTCATCGTGATCCTGGCGCCGGACCACAAGCAGCGCCAGCTGTACAAGGAGTCCGTCGAGCCCAACATCGCGCCGGGCGACACCCTGGTCTTCGGCCACGGCTTCAACATCCGCTTCGGCTACATCACCCCGCCCGAGGGCGTCGACGTGTTCATGGTCGCGCCGAAGGGGCCGGGCCACCTGGTCCGACGTGAGTACGTCGACGGGCGCGGCGTCCCCGTCCTCGTCGCCGTCGAGAAGGACTACTCGGGCAAGACCTGGGACCTCGCGCTCTCCTACGCCAAGGCGATCGGCGGCCTGCGCGCCGGCGGCATCAAGACGACGTTCACCGAGGAGACCGAGACCGACCTGTTCGGCGAGCAGGCCGTCCTCTGCGGTGGCGCGAGCCAGCTGGTCATGTACGGCTTCGAGGTGCTCACCGAGGCCGGCTACCAGCCCGAGGTCGCGTACTTCGAGTGCCTCCACGAGCTCAAGCTCATCGTCGACCTGATGTACGAGGGCGGCATCGCCAAGCAGCGGTGGTCGGTCTCCGACACCGCCGAGTACGGCGACTACGTCTCCGGTCCGCGCGTGGTCGACGAGCACGTCAAGGAGAACATGAAGCAGATCCTGGCCGAGATCAAGGACGGCTCGTTCGCGCAGCGGTTCATCGACGACCAGGACGCCGGCGGCCCGGAGTTCAAGGCGCTGCGCGAGAAGGGCGAGGCAGCACCCGATCGAGCAGACCGGCCGCGAGCTGCGCAAGCTGATGGCCTGGGTGAAGTCGCACGACGACGACTACACCGAGGGCACCGCCACCCGCTGAGATGACCGGGGCATGACGATCTACACCCACGGGCACGCCGAGTCCGTGCTGCGGTCCCACCGCAGCCGGACGGCGGCCAGCTCCGCGGCGTACCTCCTGCCGCACCTGGCGACGGCCAGCGCCTGCTCGACGTCGGTGCCGGCCCGGGCACCATCACCGCGGACCTGGCGACGACTCGTCGGCGAGGTGGTGGCGACCGAGATCTCGGAGGAGGCCGCCGGCATCACCCGCGCCGGGGCGCCGGGCGTCGAGGTACGGGTGGCCGACGTCCACGCGCTGCCCTTCGCCGACGGCGAGTTCGACGTCGTGCACGCCCACCAGGTGCTGCAGCACGTCGCCGATCCGGTGCAGGCGCTGCGCGAGATGGCCCGCGTGACCAAGCCCGGGGGAGTGGTGGCCGCCCGCGACTCCGACTACGCGACGTTCGCCTGGTGGCCCCGGCTGCCGGAGCTGGACCGCTGGCTGGAGCTGTACTCCGCCGCCGCCCGCGCCAACGGCGGCGAGCCCGACGCCGGTCGCCGCCTGCTCGCCTGGGCGCACGCCGCCGGCCTGTCCGATGTCACGGCGACCTCGTCGACCTGGTGCTACGCCACCCCCGAGACCCGCGAGTGGTGGGGCGGCATGTGGGCCGACCGCATCCTCGGCTCCGCCCTCGCCGAGCAGCTGGTCCGCGAGCAGCTGGCGTCCCGCGACGAGCTCGAGCAGATCTCCGCCGCCTGGCGCACCTGGGCCGCCGACCCCGACGCCTGGTTCTCCGTCCACCACGGCGAGGTTCTCTGCGTCGTCCCGCGCTAGGCGCCGCCGCTCTCACCGATACGGGTGAGGGCGCGGCCGATCTCGGGGGGCAGGAGGCCGGACTCGACGATGCGGGCGCGGAGGGGGTCCATCAGCTCGGCGAGCCGCTCGGTGGCCTCGAGGCCGACGTGCTCCCAGCCGGAAAGTCCGGCACAGTCGGTCCGGTCCTCGACGTCGGACCTGACCGCCCGCCCCTCGTCGGTGAGGCCGGCTGCGTCGAGCCACCCGCGCGCGACGAGCGCGTCGACGGTCCCGGCGATCTCCTCCTCCGACCATCCCCGGGTGGAGAAGAGGAACTCGCGGCGGTCCGACCAGGCGGCGTCGAGCACCATCGCCTCGAGCGGGGCGATCCCGGCGGCGGTCAGCACCGCGACGTGGCCGTCGCCGCGGTGCTCGCGCACCAGCCCGGCCGCGTGCCACAGAGCCAGGAGGTCGTCCTCGGGCCAGTCCAGGCCGGCGTGCGCGGCGTACAGCGGGCGGCCCGACGGCGAGAGCCCCTCGGTCACCGCGCCGCGCGAGCCCCAGCGCCTCCGCCACGTCGGGCTCGCCCACGAGGCGGGCTAGCGCCTCACGAACACCCTCGCGCCGCGCCGTCACCAGCTGCTCGGGGGAGACGACGTGCCACGCGGCCGGCAGCACCTTGTGGTGCAGCCAGGGCGCGAAGACGTAGAACGACGCGAACGTCACCTCCGGACCGACGGCACCCATGGCGGCCGCGCGGGCGGGGAAGTAGGACAGGCTCGGGTGCAGACCCAGCGCGACGTACCTCGCGCGCGTCTCCTCGGCGAAGTACCCCACGATGTGCAGGGCCTCGAGCCCCGACCAGGCCCGTCTCGAGGCGGCGACCAGCGGTGCGTTGCTCACCGCACGACCCTACGGCCTGCCAGGGGTGAGGTTAGGCAAACCTAACTCGCAGGCGTAGCATCGTCGGCGTGCTCGCGAACTACCTGATCGGCCTGCGGGAAGGCCTGGAGGCGGCCCTCGTCGTCAGCATCCTGGTCGCCTACCTCGTCAAGACCGAACGCCGCCACCTGCTCGGTCACCTCTGGCTCGGCGTGGGCATCGCGGTCGCGGCGAGCCTGGCGTTCGGCGCCGCCCTGACCTACGGTCCGCGCGGCCTGACCTTCGAGGCGCAGGAGCTGATCGGCGGGTCGCTGTCGCTCGTCGCGGTGTGCTTCGTGACCTGGATGATCTTCTGGATGGCGCGCGCGGCCCGCGGCATCGCCGGCGAGCTGCGCGGCCGCATCGACGTCGCCGCCGAGGGCAGCGCCTGGTCGCTCGCCCTCGTGGCCCTGCTTGCCGTCGGCCGCGAGGGCCTGGAGACCGCCCTGTTCCTGTGGGCCGCGACCCAGGCCGGCACCCGCGCCGGCGACACCGCCACGTGGGAGCCGCTGCTCGGCGCCGGGCTCGGCCTGGCCACGGCCGTGGTGCTCGGCTACCTGCTCTACCGCGGCGCCATCCGCATCAACCTGACGAAGTTCTTCACGTGGACCGGCGTCTTCCTCATCGTGGTCGCGGCCGGCGTCGCGTCGTACGGCGTCCACGACCTGCAGGAGGCCGGCTTCCTGCCCGGTCTCAACAGCATCGCCTTCGACGTCTCCGGCACGATCGACCCGACGTCCTGGTACGCCACGGTCCTCAAGGGCGTCTTCAACTTCTCGCCGGTCACCACGCGGCTCGAGGCCCTGGCCTGGGTGCTGTACGTCGGGCCGACGATGACGCTCTTCCTCCGCGCCGTCCGCCGCCGCTCGTCGACGCCGGCTCCGCCGCGCGTCCCCGCATCCGTCTGACCACCGACCCAGACCCGAAGGACCACCATGCGACTGCCCTTGCTCGTCGCCGCCCTCCTGGCGGTGCCCGCACTCGCGGCCTGCACCGAGAACGCCGCCCCCTCGTCCGGCGACGGCGGCGAGACCGACGCCGCGTCCGCCCGCTCCATGAGCGTCAGCTCGACCGACGACGGCTGCCAGCTGTCCGCGACGCAGGCCCCGGCCGGCACGCTCACCTTCGACGTCACGAACGTCGGCTCGCAGGTCACCGAGTTCTACCTGCTCGGCGAGGACGGTCTGCGGATCGTCGGGGAGGTCGAGAACATCGGCCCGCAGCTCAACCGCCAGCTCGTCGTCAACGCCCCGGCCGGCACCTACGTCACCGCGTGCAAGCCCGGTATGAAGGGTGAAGGCATCCGGGCCGGCTTCACGGTGACCGATTCCAAGGACGCCCAGCAGGTCGGCGCCGACGACCAGCAGCTGGTCGAGCAGGCGCAGCAGAACTACGCGGCGTACGTGCAGGACCAGTCCGACCAGCTGTTGGTGAAGACCCAGGAGTTCGTGGACGCCTACGAGTCCGGTGACGACGACGCCGCTCGCACCGTCTACGCCGACGCGCGCACCCACTGGGAGCGCATCGAGACCGTGGCCGAGTCGTTCGGCGACCTCGACCCGCGGATGGACGCGCGCGAGGCCGACCTCGAGCCCGGCCAGAAGTGGACCGGCTGGCACCTCATCGAGAAGGACCTGTGGCCCCAGCGCGCCCAGGACTACACGCCCCTGACGGACAAGGAGCGGGCGACGTACGGCGACGACCTGCTCGCCAACACCAAGACGCTGGACCAGCGCATCCAGGGGCTCGACTTCACCGTCGACCAGATCGCCAACGGCTCGCGCGGCCTGCTCGAGGAGGTCGCGACCGGCAAGGTGACCGGCGAGGAGGAGTACTGGTCGCGCACCGACCTCTGGGACTTCCAGGCCAACGTCGACGGCGCCCGCGTGGGCTACGAGGGCGTCGAGCCGATCCTCGAGCAGAAGGACCCGGACCTGGCCGAGCAGCTCGACCGGCGCTTCGCCGAGCTCCAGACGCTGCTCGACGCCCAGCGCGTGGGCGACGGGTTCACCCTGTACGACGACCTGTCGGCCGACGAGGTCAAGGCGCTGTCCGACGCGGTCAACGCCCTGTCCGAGCCGCTGTCCAAGCTCACGGCCGCCGTCCTGGGCTGACGATGAAGGTCAGCCGGAGGGGTCTGATCGGCGGTGGCGCGGCCGCCGCCGGGATGGGCAGTGCGTTCGTGGTGGGCCGAAACGTCAGCTCCGCAACCACGGACGTCACCAGCGGTGATGGGAAGCAGCCTCCGTACGCCTTCCGCGGCACCCACCAGGCCGGCATCGTCACCCCGGCGCAGGACCGCCTCCACTTCGCGGCCTTCGACCTGACCACCGAGGACCGCGACGACGTCGTGGCGCTGCTGCAGGCCTGGACCGACGCCGCCGAGCGGATGACCCAGGGCCACGGGGCCGGCCCGATCGGCCCGACCGAGGGCGCCGCGGACCTGCCGCCGGACGACACCGGCGAGGCGATCGGCCTGCCGCCGTCGGGGCTGACGATCACCTTCGGGTTCGGTCCCTCGTTCTTCGAGAAGCTGGGCCTGGGCGACAAGAAGCCCGCGTCGCTGGCCGATCTGCCGCACTTCCCCGGGGACAACCTCGACCTCTCTCGGTCCGGCGGCGACCTCTGCGTGCAGGCCTGCGCCCAGGACCCGCAGGTCGCGGTCCACGCCGTGCGCAACCTGGCGCGGATCGGCTTCGGCACGGTCGCCGTTCGCTGGTCGCAGCTCGGCTTCGGCCGGACCTCGTCGACCTCGACAACCCAGGACACACCGCGCAACCTGTTCGGCTTCAAGGACGGCACCGCCAACGTGAAGGCCGAGGAGGCCGCCGCGCTCGACGAGCACGTCTGGGTCCAGCCCGCCGACGACGGCGGCGACTGGCTGGCCGGCGGCTCCTACCTCGTCGCCCGCCGCATCAACATGACCATCGAGGTCTGGGACCGCCAGCCGCTGGAGGACCAGGAGGGCTTCGTCGGCCGCACCAAGGCTGCGGGCGCTCCGCTGTCCGGCGGCGAGGAGATGACCGAGCCGGACTTCACGATGCCCGGGCACGACGGCCCGGTCATCCCCAGGGACGCGCACATCCGGGTCGTCCACCCGACCGTGAACGACGGCGTGCGGATGCTGCGCCGCGGCTACAACTTCGTCGACGGCTCGAACGCGCTCGGTGGCCTGGATGCCGGTCTGTTCTTCATCGCCTTCGTGCGCGACCCGGTGACGCACTTCGTGCCGGTGATGAACCGGATGGCGCGGCACGACGCCCTGGCGGAGTACCTGAGGTTCACGTCCTCGGCACTCTTCGCGGTGCCTCCCGGGACCGGCCCGGGGGAGTACGTCGGGCAGTCGCTCTTCGCGTGATCCCGCGGCCTGACCCCGGCGCGGGCGGGAACGCCACCCGCGCCGGAGTGGTTGAAACGTACATGATCATCGATGCCCCCGAAGAACGCTTCGGCCTCGCGGTCGCCATCGCGCTGATGTTCCTCTTGCCCTCCGAAGGCCCACGAGGATGCCGTCTGGCACTCGACGATTGGTCACGAACGCCAGTCCGGAGGACCGTTTTGATGGCGTTTGGGACCAAACGCCATCACCTCGCGCCCTCCGGTCACGCGGACGCCGGCCACTCGCCCCGCCGCACGATGTAGTGCGAGCTGGGGGCGTCGTCGTACCAGTCCTCGGTGACGCCGAGGTACGTCATGCCGAGCCGGTCGCAGACCCGCATGGACGGGTAGTTGTCGGTGTGGGTCAGTGCCCTGATCTCGGGGAGGCCGGCGGCCAGGCCGTACTCGAGGACGGCCCGAGCGGCCTCGGTGGTGTAGCCGTGGCCGGTGGCGTCGGGGTGCGCGTACCACCCGATCTGCACCAGCTTCGTGCCGTCGGCCTGCTCGGAGTTCGGGATGTCGACCAGCATCACCGACCCGGCGGGGACACCCGGCCGGTCATCTGGCTGGGCGACCTCGAAGGCCCACTCGCTCTTGGGCAGGTCGTCGGCCATGCCGGCGATCTTCTGTCGGGCCTCCTCGACGGTGTCCAGGGTCTTGGGGTGGCCGAGCCACCGCACGATCTCGGGGCGACGCAGGATGTCGAGCAGCCGGGGCGCCTCCTCCTCGCGCCAGGGTCGGATGACGAGACGGTTGGTGCGGATGGGGCCGAAGACAGGTGCAACCACGGGCGGCAGCATGCCACCGGGACAGCGGCGGAGTCGCGTGAGATACGTCCGGAGGGCCAGGAGCCCTCGGGTACAGTCGGCCGGGCACAGCGTCGTGCGCCCACTCTGTCGTCGACACCGAGGACCGATCGCTGTGACCGTCACTCAGAACGACCGGGTAGTCCGACCTGTCGTGCTCATCGCCGAGGAGCTCAGCCCGGCGACCGTCGAGGCCCTGGGGCCGGACTTCGAGATCCGGTACGTCGACGGGTCCGACCGATCCGCGCTGTTGCCGGCCATCGCCGAGGCCGACGCGATCCTCGTCCGCTCGGCGACCAAGATCGACGCCGAGGCGCTCGCGGCCGCCACGAAGCTCCAGGTCGTGGCCCGGGCCGGGGTCGGCCTGGACAACGTGGACGTGAAGGCCGCGACCCAGGCCGGCGTGATGGTCGTGAACGCCCCGACCTCCAACATCGTCTCCGCCGCCGAGCTCGCCGTCGCGCTGATGCTCGCCGCGGCCCGCCACGTCTCACCCGCCCATGCGTCGCTGAAGAACGGCGAGTGGAAGCGGTCGAAGTTCACCGGCATCGAGCTGTACGAGAAGACGGTCGGCATCGTCGGCCTCGGCCGGATCGGGGTCCTGGTCGCCCAGCGGCTGAGCGCCTTCGGCATGAACGTCATCGCCTTCGACCCCTACGTGCAGGCCGGGCGTGCCGCGCAGATGGGCGTGCGCCTCGTCGACCTCGACACCCTGCTGGCCGAGTCCGACTTCATGTCGGTGCACCTGCCCAAGACGGCCGAGACCGTCGGCCTGATCGGCTCCGAGCAGATGGCCAGGGCCAAGTCGTCCCTCGTCCTGGTGAACGCCGCCCGCGGCGGGATCGTGGACGAGGACGCGCTGTACGCCGCCCTCAAGGAGGGCCGCATCGCCGGCGCGGGCCTCGACGTGTTCGCGACCGAGCCGTGCACCGACAGCCCGCTCTTCGAGCTCGAGAACGTCGTGGCCACCCCGCACCTCGGCGCGTCGACCGACGAGGCGCAGGAGAAGGCCGGCATCGCCGTGGCCCGCTCGGTACGCCTCGCCCTGTCCGGTGAGCTGGTGCCCGACGCCGTCAACGTCCAGGGCGGCGTGATCGCCGAGGACGTCCGGCCCGGCATCCCGCTCACCGAGAAGCTCGGCCGCATCTTCACCGGCCTGGCCGGCGAGGTCGCCCAGCAGATCGACGTCGAGGTCCGCGGCGAGATCACCGACTTCGACGTCAAGGTGCTCGAGCTGGCCGCGCTCAAGGGCGTCTTCTCCGACGTGGTCGCCGCCCAGGTGTCCTACGTCAACGCGCCCCTGCTCGCCGCCGAGCGCGGCACCGCGGTCCGCCTGATCACCGAGCCCGAGAGCCCCGACCACCGCAACCTGATCACGCTGCGCGGCACCCTCGCGGACGGCTCGCAGGTCTCGGTCAGCGGCACCTTGGTCGGCATCAGCCAGAAGGAGCGGATCGTCGAGGTCAACGGCTTCGACGTCGACATCGAGCCGACCGACCACCTGGCGTTCCTGACGTACGTCGACCGCCCGGGCATGGTCGGCACCGTCGGCCGGATCCTGGGCGACGCCCGGATCAACATCGCCGGCATGCAGGTCTCCCGCGACGAGAAGGGCGGCCAGGCCCTGGTCGCGCTCTCGGTGGACACGGCCATCGGCGCCGACGCGCTGGCCGAGATCGAGGCCGCCATCGAGGCGTCCTCGGTGCGCGGCGTGGACCTCACCTGACCCCCGAGGGCAGCCCGCCGCTCCCTCCGCACGGGTGTGGTGGAGGCGCTCTCCGGCAGGGGTAGCGTCGAGGGTTGGGGTCACCTTGACCCTAACCCTTTTCGTGGGAGGTCAGATGGCCACGTCAGTGCAGGAACGCCCACCGGCTCGTCGCAACACCGCGCTCAAGCGCGAGATCGGCCTGATCGGGCTGATGTGGGCCTCGATGGGCTCGATCATCGGCTCGGGGTGGCTCTTCGGAGCCCAGGAAGGTCTGATCGCCGCGGGTCCCGCGGCTATCTTCGCCTGGATCATCGGTGCGCTCTGCATGCTGGTGCTCGCGCTGATCCACGCCGAGCTCGGCGCGATGTTCCCCGTCTCGGGCGGCACCGCTCGGTTCCCGCACTACGCCTTCGGCGGCGCGGTGGGGGCGTCGTTCGGCTGGTTCTCCTGGCTGCAGGCCGCCACCGTGGCGCCCATCGAGGTGTCCGCGATGCTGACCTACGCCCAGGAGTGGGACTTCGCGCAGGGCTGGGTCAACGACAAGAACGGTGTCCTCACGGCCTCCGGCATCGTCGTGTCGGTGATCCTGATGGCGCTGTTCACCGCCATCAACTTCCTGGGCGTCCGGCACCTGGCCGCGGCCAACAGCGCGGCCACCTGGTGGAAGGTCGCCGTCCCGCTGCTCGTGATCATCGTGCTGTCGTTCGCGAACTTCGACACCGGCAACCTGCACGCCGCGGACGGCTTCGCGCCGGGCGGCCTGAAGGCCGTGCTCGAGGCGGTCTCCACCGGCGGCATCATCTTCAGCTACCTCGGCTTCGAGCAGGCCGACCAGCTGGCCGGCGAGGCCAGCAACCCCAAGCGCGACATCCCGCTGGCGATCATCGGCTCGATGGTCATCGGCACGCTGATCTACATCGCCCTGCAGGTGGCCTTCATCCTGGCCCTGCCCGACAGTGCGATCGGCACGACCTGGACCGACAACACCAGCGACGCCTACTACACCGTGTTCACGGGTCCGTTCGCGCAGGTCGCGACCCTGCTGAGCCTCGGCTGGCTGGCGTTCATCATCAAGGCCGACGCGATCATCAGCCCCGCGGGCACGGGCCTGATCTACACGACCGGCTCGTCGCGCGTGGCCTACGGCCTCTCGCGCAACGGCTACGTCCCGTCGATCTTCGAGTGGACCAACGCCCGCGGCGTCCCGTGGGTCGGCCTGATCGCCGCGTTCATCACCGGCTGCATCTGCTTCCTGCCGTTCCCGAGCTGGCAGTCGCTGGTCGGCCTGATCACCAGTGCGTCCGTGCTGATGTACGCCGGCGCACCGCTGTCGCTGTCGGCCTTCCGCAAGCGACTGCCGGACCAGGAGCGCCCGTTCCGGCTGCCGATGGCCGAGATCCTCTCGCCGGTCGGCTTCGCGATCTCCGGGCTCATCATCCTGTGGACCACCTGGGACACCGACTGGAAGCTCGGCGTGGCCATCCTCATCGGCTACGTCATCCTCATCGGCAACCGGGTGTTCCAGCTCAACGAGCACAAGCCGATGCTCGACTGGCACGCGGCGGCCTGGCTGCCGGCGTACCTCGTCGGCATGGGCGTGATCGTCTACATCAGCTCGTTCGGGCCGATGGACGACCCGATCCTGCCGTTCCTGTGGGACATGCTGGTGACGGTCGTGTTCAGCTTCGCGATCTTCTACTGGGCGATCGCGGTGTGCCTGAGCAAGGACAAGATCGAGGCGATGATGGAGGAGGTCGTGCTCCCCGAGGAGGAGGGCATGGGCGCCGTCGGGCACTAGCGGCGAGTCGCGATCACCGCGGACGCGTCCGCGGCGATCATCACCTCGACGGCGGTGAACCGCTCGTCGCTGAGCCACTCCTCGCGGAGGGTGTCGACGCGTCCGGCGTACGTCGGGGGCCAGTGCTCGCACGGCGTGAAGTCGTCGAGCACGACGATGCCGCCCTCCTCGACCAGGTCCCAGACCTGGTCGGGGCCGACGGCCGACGGCTTGCCGGAGTCGAGGAACAGCAGCGAGAACGGCCCCTGGTCGAGCAGGGTGGCCCAGTCGGCGGCCATCACCTCGACCTGCGGGTCGTCCTCGAAGATCTTCGCGGCGGCCTTGGCCAGCTTCGGGTCCAGCTCGGCGGTCACGATCCGGGCGTCAGCCCGGAC
This sequence comes from uncultured Actinomycetota bacterium, assembly GCA_963782035.1. GTDB lineage: Bacteria > Actinomycetota > Actinomycetes > Propionibacteriales > Nocardioidaceae > Nocardioides. Next base: position 93,776 of record CAWAIW010000041.1, on the reverse strand, counting down.
CCCGGAGCGCAGCCAGGCCGTGCCGACGCCGCAGCCCGTGCCGAACTCGGCCAGCGTCCCGCCGCGCGTGGCGGCCAGCGTCGCGAGCAGCCGGCCGGTCTCGTTGCGGCAGAACGAGACGTACCCGGCCTTGCGCGAGACAGCGAAGGCCCGGTGCACGACATCCGGGAGCTCGGGGGGAGCCGACATGCGGGCAGTCTCTCATGCTGGGCTAGCCGTCTCGCATCCTGAACGGTTCCGGAAATCGGGTGCCGCCCGCCGTGGCCGCGCCGTACGGTGTCCCCATCATGCGGAGCGTGTTCGTACTCATCGACTGCCGCGGCGGGGCCTGACGCAAGGCCACCTCGCCGCGGTGTTCGGCGTTGCGGGCCTTGCAGTTCTTGCAGCAGTCCCGTGGCGGGCTCCTCGAAGCCGACGCGATCCGTGACTCTCCTGGTCGATGGCCGGCCGGCTCTCCCGTGACCCGGGAGGCCGCTCCCATCTCCGCCCGGGCTCGCTGCCCCTTCTTGACGACCACCCCAGCGAACCCATCCAGGAAGTGATTGCGATGTACGACATGTACCCCGAGTGGGGTCCGGCGGCGCACGAGCCCGAGAACCCCCGCAGCCAGGAGGCCGTCCAGGCCTCGCTCGACCTGCGGGACAACGGCGGCGAACGCCCCGACGACAACTAGCCTCTCCCCAGTGACGTCCTTGAAGCTCGCGGTCATCGGCGGCGACGGCATCGGCCCCGAGGTCACCGACGAGGCGCTCAAGGTCCTCGAGGTGGCCGTCGACCAGCGGGGGCCGGACGGCGTGAAGGTCGAGCCCACCCGCTACGACCTGGGCGCCGAGCGCTACTACGCCACCGGCGAGGTGCTGCCCGACTCGGTGCTCGCCGAGATCCGCGAGCACGACGCGATCCTGCTCGGCGCCGTCGGCGGCAAGCCGGGTGACCCCCGACTGCCGGCCGGCATCCTGGAGCGCGGCCTGCTGCTCAGGCTGCGCTTCGAGCTCGACCACTACGTGAACCTCCGGCCGTCCCGGATCTTCCCGGGTGTGGTCTCGCCGCTGCGCGACCCCGGCGACGTCGACTTCGTCGTCGTCCGCGAGGGCACCGAGGGTCCCTACACCGGCAACGGCGGCTCCATCCGCGTGGGCACCCCGCAGGAGGTGGCCACCGAGGTCTCGCTCAACACGGCGTACGGCGTCGAGCGCGTCGTCCGCGACGCCTTCGCCCGCGCGTCGCGCCGGCCACGTCGCCAGCTGACGCTCGTCCACAAGACGAACGTGCTCGTGCACGCCGGCGCGGTGTGGTCGCGGCTGGTCGCCTCCGTGGCGTCGGAGTTCCCCGAGGTGGCGGTGGACTACCTCCACGTCGACGCGGCCACGATCTTCCTGACGACCGATCCGTCACGCTTCGACGTGATCGTCACCGACAACCTCTTCGGTGACATCCTCACCGACCTCGCCGCCGCGATCACCGGCGGCATCGGGCTGGCCGCGTCGGGGAACATCAACCCCGACGGCACCGCCCCGTCGATGTTCGAGCCCGTCCACGGCTCGGCTCCCGACATCGCCGGCCTGGGGATCGCCGACCCGACCGCCGCGATCCTCTCGGTCTCGCTGCTCCTCGACCACCTCGGCCATGCTGCTGCGGCTGCTGCCGTGGAGGCCGCCGTCCTCGCCGACCGTGCCGAGCTGGCCGCCTCCGGCCCTGGACATGTGGGCGCACCCCGCTCCACCTCCGCCGTCGGCGACGCGATCGCCGCGCGCGTACTCGGGTAGCGATACCCGCTCGAGCGGGTATCGCGTCGCTTTGGCGTCGGTGCAACGACGCCGAAGGGGCAGGAACGCCCACACAGTTGGACGTCCTACTATCTCTTTGACGACCTTCGAGACAGGTGAACCCCATGGACATCAACACCACCCGTACGTCGACCCCGACGACCGACGAGCGGCTCGCCGAGATCCTCGCGAACCCCGGCTTCGGCACCTACTTCACCGACCACATGTTCACGGTCGAGTGGACGCCGGGCGACGGGTGGCACGACGCGCGGGTGACGCCGTACGGCCCGCTGACCCTCGACCCGGCGACGGCCGTCCTGCACTACGCGCAGGAGATCTTCGAGGGGATGAAGGCCTACCGGCACGAGGACGGGTCGGTGTGGACGTTCCGGCCCGAGGCGAACGCCGAGCGGATGATGCGCTCCAGCCACCGGCTCGCGCTGCCGAAGCTGCCGGCCGAGGACTTCGTCCGGGCTGTCGACGCGATCGTCGAGGTCGACCAGCGCTGGGTGCCGGACAACGCGGGGGAGAAGAGCCTCTACGTCCGGCCGTTCATGTTCGCCTCCGAGGCGTTCCTGGGGGTCCGGCCCAGCCAGCACGTCACGTTCATGGTGATCTGCAGCCCGGCCGGCGCGTACTTCAGCAAGGGCGTGAAGCCGATCAGCCTCTGGCTGTCGACCGACTACACCCGCGCCGGCCGCGGCGGCATGGGAGCGGCGAAGACCGGCGGCAACTACGCCTCCTCGCTGGTCGCCCAGCAGGAGGCGACCGCCCAGGGCTGCGACCAGGTCGTGTTCCTCGACGCCCAGGAGGGCCAGTACGTCGAGGAGCTGGGCGGCATGAACATGTACTTCGTCCACGCCGACGGCCACATCGTCACCCCGGAGACCGGCACGATCCTCGAGGGCATCACGCGGTCGAGCATCATCGACCTCGCCGGCAAGCTCGGCCACCAGGTCGAGGAGCGCAAGTTCTCCATCGACGAGTGGCGCGACGGTGTCGCCAGCGGCGAGATCGTCGAGGTCTTCGCCTGCGGCACCGCGGCCGTCGTCACGCCGGTCGGCCAGCTCCGCTGGGACGGCGGCGAGGCGGGCGCCTCCGACGCCGACGCCGGGGAGCTCACGCTGCAGCTGCGCCAGGCCCTGGTCGACATCCAGTACGGCCGCGCCGACGACACGTTCGGCTGGATGCATCGGGTCAGCTGACCCTTTCGCCCAGGTCCCGGCTCGCCGGAAATCGACTCGCCGCCGGTTACGCTTCTGGGCGTGAGCGTGTCTTCCGGGGTGCCGCGACCGCAGGCGCCACCGGGCCTGACGGTCGGTGGGTACGCCCTGCTGACGCGTCTGGGCGAGGGCGGCATGGGCGTCGTCCACCTGGCCCGCCGACCGGGTGGTGAGCGCGTCGCCCTGAAGGTGCTGCGCCCGCACATCATCGGTGACGACGAGGCACGGGCCCGGCTGGCGCGTGAGGTCAGCTCACTGAAGCGGATCCGCAGCGAGTGGGTGGCCGAGATCGTGGACGCCGACCCGTGGGGGCCGATCCCGTACGTCGCCACCCGGTACGTCCCCGGGTTCTCGCTGCACGACCAGATCCAGGAGGACGGGCCGATCGACGGCGCCGACCTCGCGTGGTTCGCGCGCGCGCTGGCCGAGGGCGTCGCCACGGTGCACGCGTGCGGCGTGCTGCACCGCGACGTGAAGCCGTCGAACGTCCTGATGGAGGGCCGCAAGCCGATCCTCATCGACTTCGGCCTGGCCCGGGTCGCCGACGATCCCAAGCTCACCCACACCGGCTGGCTGCTCGGCACCCCGGGCTACCTGCCGCCCGAGATCCTCTACGGCGATGACGCCACCACCGCCTCCGACGTGCACTCGTGGGCCGCGACGGTCGCGTACGCCGGCCTCGGCCGGTCGCCGTACGGCTCCGGCCCCGCGATGGCGATCATGGACCGGGTCCGCCGTGGCGACCACGACCTCGGCGGGCTGCCCGACTCGCTGGCCCGCCTCCTCGACGCGGCGCTGGACCCCGAGCCTGCCCGGCGCCCGACCCTGGACCAGATCCGGCAGGCGCTGGACCCCGACCAGGACCCGCGCACCCCCGTCCCGAGCAGGCCTCCGCAGGAACCCGAGGACCTCTTCACGATGCCGTTGGCGATCGCGGCCCAGGCCGGGGTGCTGCCGTGGATCGGGCCCGACGCCGTCACCGAGGTGCGCCCGACCGAGGTCGAGCCCGCGCCCGGCGGGACCTGGGTCCAGCCCCGCCAGCACGAGCCGGAGCGGCCCCACGACCGCCAGGACTTCTGGGACGAGGACTGGCACGACCACCGGCGCCTGGCGCCGCAGGGGTGGGTCGGTCCGCCGCCACCGCCCCCGGCCTCACGGGTCGAGCGCGGCCGGCGGGCGCTGCTGCTCACGGCGGCCGCCACGACCGCGGGCGCTGCCGTCGCGGCGTACCCGTACGTCGCGACCGCCGTGGTCCTGCTGGTCACGTGGCTGCTGCGCAGCGGGTCGATGACGGCCAGCGCCGCCGGCGACCGCCAGCGGATGCGCGGGACCGTGAAGTGGTACGACGCGATCCTCGCGCCGCTGTCCGCACCCTGGCACCTGGTGCGCTCGATCCCGACCACGCTCCTGCTGTTCGTCTGGGCGGGTGGCTTCGCGGCCGCCGCGGCCCTCCTCTGCTACGCGTTCTCGGTGTCGCTGGCGCTGAGCCTGTTCATCAGCGGCGTCGGGCTGGCCGTCGCCACGTACCTCGGTCCCGGCGGGGCGCGGGTCCGCCGCCCGCTCTCGCGGCTGGTCATCCCGCTCAGCCGCAGCACGCCGACGTGGGGTCTGGCTCTCGCCGCGGTGCTGCTCGCCGCGGTGGTCCTGGGCCTGGTCTCCGAGGCGGGCATCCACTGGCTGCCCGCGGACCACCGACCCGGATCCTGAGACCGGCGTCCACGGGGCGGTCACCCGTGGCACGATGAACGGGTGCAGCACCGCAGCACCATCATCATCGCCTAGCGCGTCGGGAACCCCGTCGCGCCGACCTCTCGTCCTCGAGAGGTCTTTTTCATTTCCGCACACGAGAGAACGAGCCATGGACCCGCAGCTCGACCTACAGGGCAGCTTCCACGTCTACGACACGACCCTGCGCGACGGCGCGCAGCAGGAGGGCCTCAACCTCTCCGTCGCCGACAAGCTGACCATCGCGCGGCAGCTCGACGAGCTCGGCGTCGGGTACATCGAGGGCGGCTGGCCGGGCGCCAACCCGAAGGACACCGAGTTCTTCCGCCGTGCCCAGGACGAGCTCGACTTCAAGCACGCGCGGCTCGCGGCGTTCGGGGCGACCCGCCGGGCCGGCGTACGTGCGGCGGACGACCCGTTGGTCGGGGCGCTCCGCGACAGCGGCGCCGGCGTCGTCACGCTGGTCGCCAAGTCCCACGAGCGGCACGTCGAGCTCGCGCTGCGGACCACGCTGGCGGAGAACCTCGCGATGGTCCGTGACACCGTCGAGCACCTGCGCGCCGAGGGTCAGGAGGTGTTCCTCGACGCCGAGCACTTCTTCGACGGGTACCGCCTCAACCGGGCCTATGCCCTCGAGGTGCTGCGCACGGCGTACGCCGCCGGCGCGTCCGTCGTCGCCCTCTGCGACACCAACGGGGGGATGCTCCCCACCTGGGTCGCGGACGTGGTCCAGGACGTCGTGGAGACCACCGGCGGCCGGGTCGGCATCCACTGCCACAACGACACCGGCTGCGCCGTCGCCAACACGCTCGCCGCCGTCGCCGCGGGCGCCACCCACGTGCAGGGCACCGTCAACGGCTACGGCGAGCGCACCGGCAACGCCGACCTCCTCGCCGTCGTCGCCAACCTCGAGCTCAAGCTGGACCACCAGGTGCTGCCGACCGGCCGTCTCGGCGACGCGACCCGGATCGCGCACGCAGTTGCCGAGGTGACCAACGTGCCGCCCGCGTCGCGGCAGCCGTACGTCGGGACCTCGGCCTTCGCCCACAAGGCCGGGCTGCACGCGAGCGCGATCAAGGTCGACCCGGACCTCTACCAGCACATGGACCCCGCGGGCGTGGGCAACGACATGCGGCTGCTCGTCAGCGACATGGCCGGCCGCGCCTCGATCGAGCTCAAGGGCCGCGAGCTGGGCTACGACCTCTCCGACGACCGCGACCTGGTCGCCCGTGTCACCGCGCGCGTGAAGGAGATGGAGGCCGGCGGGTTCACCTTCGAGGCCGCCGACGCCTCCTTCGAGCTGCTCCTCGCCGAGGAGGTCGAGGGTGCGCGTCCGTCGTACTTCGACGTCGAGTCCTGGCGGGTCATCACCGAGACCCGTCCGGGGGACGAGGCCGTCTCCGAGGCGACGGTGAAGCTGCGCGCCGACGGGGTGAGGTACGTCGTGACCGGCGAGGGCAACGGCCCGGTCAACGCCCTCGACTTCGCGCTGCGCGAGGCGATCGGGCAGGCCTATCCCGAGGTCGCCAAGTTCGACCTCATCGACTACAAGGTCCGCATCCTCGACCAGGGCCACGGCACCGACGCGATCACGCGGGTGCTCATCGAGACCAGCGACGGCGCCTCGTCCTGGGTCACGGTCGGCGTCGGCCACAACGTCATCGAGGCGTCCTGGGGCGCGTTGGTGGACGGGCTGACCTTCGGGCTGCGCAAGCACCACCGCAGCTGAGGTCGGCTACCCGGCGGTCCCGTTCAGGGTCACGGCGTTGGTCGCGGGGCCACCCGAGGCGCTGACCGAGGCACTCTTGGCTCCCGTGGTGGTCGGCGCGAACCGGTAGGTGACCTTGCACGAGCGGTTCAGGGCCAGGACGACGCCGCAGGTCGTCGCGGTCTGGGTGAACTGGTCCGGGTTGTCGCCGGCCAGTGCCGCGGTGACGACGCCGCTCGTCACGTCGCCGGTGTTGGTGACCGTCACGTCCAGGCCGGCGGACACCTGGCCCACGGCCGTCGTCGCGAAGGTGGCCGTGCCCGGGGTCAGCACCAGGGTCGTGGGGGCGAGGCCGGTGCCGAGCACGGTCGCCGGGATCGCGTAGGAAGCCACGCCGACGTACGCACGCTTGGAGCCGCGGCTCGTCGGCGCGAAGTACGCCGTCACGCTGCAGGACTCGGCGGGTGCGAGAGCAACCCCCGTGCACCCGTCCTGGTCGACGGCGTACTGGGTCGGGTCGAGGCCGGTGATGGATGTCGCCAGGGGCGCGGTCGGCACGTCGCCGGTGTTGGTGAACGTGAAGGTGCTCGAGGCCGACCGCTCGCCGATGAGGACGCCCCCGAAGCTCTTGCCGGCGCTCGCCTGTGGGTAGGCCTCGTCGATGGTGTCGCCGAAGAGCTGCGCCGACGCGGTGCCGCCGGGTGTGACCGAGACGTCGAGGGACGCGCTCTTGGGGCCCTTCACCGCGCTGAGCGGCGGGGCGAGCCGGACGTCGATCCAGCAGGTGTCGCCGTAGCCCAGGTGCGAGAAGCAACCGTCCACCGCCCTGCTGAACATGCCCCCGTTGGGTCCGGAGAACGCGCCGCCTCGCAGGAGCCCGGTGGACAGGTCGCCGACGTTGGTGACGGTGAACCGGTGGGTCGGCGAGTACGAACCGGCCGCCGTGGTCTCGAAGGTCCACGACGCCGGCGTGATCACCAGCTTCGCCGGCACGGGCAGGGCATAGCCGTAGACGCCGACGAGCGCCGGCGGGGCGTCGCCGTCCGCGACCTCGAGGGACGTCAGTCTCAGCGCGCGGTCGGTCCAGCCGCGCAGCTTGGGGTCGAAGGTGACCGTGACGGTGCAGCTCGCCGCCGGCGCCAGGGTCGTGCAGGTGGTGCCGGCGATCGTGAACTCGGCGGCCTGGTCGCCCGTCAGGACGGCCGTCAGGGCACCGGTCGCGACGTCGCCGTCGTTGGTGAGCGTGAAGTCCAGCGGATCCGAGTGCTCGAGCGTCGTGGTGTCGGGGAACGACGGCTGCGTGGCGAAGTGGATCTCGGCCGCCGCCAGGGCCGGACCCGTCAGGGTCGTCGCTGTCAGTCCGCCGGGGCTGCCGCTGACCTCCACGTCGACGGACTTCGTCCCGCGCGAGGACGGCGCGAACGCGATCGACAGTGTGCAGGTCCCGCCCGGAGCGAGTGCGACCCCGCACGTGCTCGCGGTCGTCGCGAACTGGTCCGGGTCGACCCCGCCCAGGGTGGTGACCAGGTCGCTCGTTGCCACGTCGCCGGCGTTGGTGACGGTCAGGTCCACGGCGGCCGACTGCTCGCCGGTCACGGTGGGAGCGAAGGGCGGAGCCGACGAGATCGAGAGTGCGGCCGGCGCGAGGCCCTGACCGGTCAGCGTCGCCGTGACGGTCCCGCCGGGGCTGCCGGTGACGGAGAGGTCGGCCGTGGCGGAGCCCCGCCGGGTGGGGTCGAACCGCACCGTGAGGACGCACGAGCCCGCCGGGGGCAGGTTCGAGTCGCACGTGGATCCGATGACGGTGAACTGACCCTTGCCCGATCCTGCGACCGAGTCGGACGTCGGTCCGGACGCGAGCTCGCCGGTGTTGGTCACCGTCAGGGTCGTCGGGGCCGAGCGCTCGCCGACCAGCGTGTCCGGGAACGCACTGCTCGCCGGCGTGATGCGCAGCGTGGCGGGCACCGGTTCCGGCCGCCGGCCCGTACCGGACAGCTCGGCGTACGCCGAACCGCGGTTGGTCCTGAGGACGACCCGGGCCGATGCCTCCCCGGGGCGGGTCGGTCGCAGGGCCACGTCCACCGTGCAGGAGGCCCCCTTCGTCAGCGCCCGGCCCGTGCAGGCGTCGGCCAGGACCACGAACTGGTCGCGACCCGGGCCGTCGAGGGCGACGCGGGTGTGGCGCGCTCCGGCGGTGCCGGAGTTCGTGAGAATGAAGCGGACGGGCTGCGAGGTCTCGTCCACGGGCACGGTGCCGACGTCACCCTGTGCGGGGGAGACGGCCAGCTCGGCCGGACCGACCACGACCGCGGCGCGGCTGGAGGCGCAGCTGTTGCGCCCGACCACCTCGACGCAGGCCATCACGGCGTACCGGCCGGGCGCGACCTTGGACCTGACCGGGCTGAGCGCACGCAGTCGTGCGGTGGCCCGGGCCTCGAGGACGGGGACGGCGACGCCGCCCAGTCGGTACACGCGTTCGCCGTGCTGGGTGAGGTACAGGAACGCCCGCGTGCGTGGCTGCGCCTTCCCGCTCAGGTTGTCGACCCGGAGGCGGGTGGCCACGCGGAGCCCGTGGCGACGGACACGCGTGGTAGCGACGACCCTCGCGGCGTCCAGGTGCTCGGCGACGCGGGCGACCCTCGGGGCGGAGGACGCCGCGGAAGGCGGCATCGCGTCGGCCGGCGTCGCGAGGGACAGCGGCGACAGTGCAGCCACGGCAGCCAGCACGACGAGCGAGGAGAGGGTCACCCGGGTACGTGCAGACCGGACCGAGACCGAGAGAGGGGGCATGGTCGGTGAGTCTGCGTGGTGGCGTCGGATCGCGAGGGTACTTCGGCATACCCGTCCGCGCCGCGGGTTCGCGTGGTACCGGCACGGCTACCGTGGCGCCGTGACGCAGCTGCACGACCTGACGGCCCTCGAGCAGGCCGACGCTGTCCGCCGACGCGAGGTGTCGCCGCTCGAGCTCGTCGAGCACTACGCGGCGCGCACCGACGACGTCGGCGCCTTCGTGACCCGGACCATCGACCAAGCGCGCGACCGCGCCGAGGCGCTGCCAACCGGCGACGGCGTGCTCCGGGGCGTGCCGACCGCGATCAAGGACCTGAACCTGACGGCCGGCGTGCGGACCACGTTCGGCTCGCCGGTCTTCGCGGAGTTCGTGCCGGTCGTCTCCGACGGCGTGACCCTGTCGATCGAGGCCGCGGGACTGGTGAGCCTCGGCAAGACGGCGACCCCGGAGTTCGGCTCGCCCTGCTACACCGAGCCCGAGGGGCTGCCTCCGGCCGTGACGCCCTGGGACCGCACCCGGATGGCGGGCGGCTCGTCGGGCGGAGCGGCGGCCGCCGTGGCCGCCGGGCTGGTCCCGGTCGCGCAGGGCTCGGACGGTGGTGGGTCCATCCGCATCCCCGCGTCGTGCTGCGGCCTCGTGGGGCTCAAGCCCACACGCGGTCGGATCAGTGGTCACCCGATGTACGGGGACCCGGTCGGTTTGGCGACGGCCGGGGCGATCTCCCGGACCGTGCGCGACGCGGCGGCGATGCTCGACGTGCTCGCCGGTCGTCGGGTGGGTGATCCGTCCTGGGCGCCACCTCCTTCCGAGACCTTCCTGGCGGCGTGTGAACGAGAGCCTGGACGGCTCCGGATCGCGAGGTTCATCGAACCAGTCATCGCCGACACCCCCGTCGACCCGGAGTGCGTCCGCGCCTGGGAGGACGCCTCGAGGTTGCTGGAGAGCCTGGGCCACGAGGTCGAGGACATCGCCGTCCCGCTCCCGGACTCCGCCGTCCCCACCTTCGAGACGTGCTGGGCCGTGCTGACCGCGCTGTCGGTCGTCCCTCCCGAGCAGGAGCACCTGCTCCGCCCGCTGACCCGCTGGCTCACCGAAAGGGGTCGCGCGGTGTCCGGCCCGGAGTTCGGGCTGGCGATCGGCGAGCTCCGTCGCGTCGCGGCGGCGGCGCTGACGGCCCTGGCGCCGTACGACGCCGTGCTGACCCCGACCCTGGCCGTGCCGCCGCTGCCCGTCGGTGCCATCCGCAACGACGCCGACCCGGCCGCCGACTTCGAGGCGCAGAAGGCGTTCACGCCCTGGACGTCGGCCTGGAACGTGACCGGCATGCCGGCGATCTCGCTGCCGCTGGGCTGGACGCCGGACGGTCTGCCGGTCGGCGTGATGCTGGCCGCCCGTCCCGCCGAGGAGGAGGTGCTGCTCGCGCTCTCCGCCGAGGTCGAGGCCGCGGCGCCCTGGCACGACCGGCACCCGCCCGGCTGGTGACGCGGACTATCCGGGTGGAGGCTCGTTGACCGCGGAGCAGATGATGCGCCGGACCAGGTCGTCCCAGCCGTGCTGGATGCGTGCGAGAGGGACCGCCTCGTCGCGGGTCTGCTGCACGAGCACCACCATCTCCAGGGGCGCGAGGAGTGCCGTCGCCAGGAAGGCGATGTCGCCGCGGACGCCGAGCTGGGAGAGCAGGTACCTCACGTGCATCGCCGCGAAGGACACCGTGGCGTAGGACCGTTCGCCCGCGCGGCCGGCGGCCCGGATCAGCTCGGCGTGCTGGAGGTTGACCTCCATCCGGCTGTGCCCGAAGGCGTGCAGGCGCTCGATCGCCGGAGCCCCGGGTCCGAGCGCGGGCGGCCCTTCGATGACCAGCCGCTGGAACTCGGTCTCCGACCGGTTGAGCAACGCGGCCATCAGCCCCTCGCGGCTGTCGAACCGGCGGAACACCGTGCCCTTGCCGACCCCGGCCTCGGCCGCGACGTTGTCCATGGTCACGGCGTCGACGCCGCAGTGCTCGACCAGCCGGGCCGCCGCGGCCAGCAGCGCCTCGCGGTTGCGCGCCGCGTCGGCGCGCTCCCGGGGCGGCTGGTCGAGAAGGGGGAGCGGGTCGAACACGCGCACAGAGTAGTCGTGAGACAGGTCTCGCCTCGATGGGAATAGAACCGGACCACGGTCCGGTTGAGCCGGGTACCAGATCCGTCCACCTCCAGGAGATGTTCATGTCCGACACCCGCGTCGTCGTCCTCCTCGGCAGCCTCCGCGCCGACTCCCTCAACCGCCGCATCGCCGAGACCCTGCGCGACCAGGCCCCCGCGGGGACGGTCGTGGAGATCGCCGAGGGCCTGGGGGACCTGCCGTTCTACAACGAGGAGATCGACCACGACGACGTGCCCGCGGGCGCCCAGCGCCTGCGCGAGCAGGTGGCCGGTGCGGACCGCGTGCTGGCCGTGACGCCGGAGTACAACGGGACGATGCCGGCCGTGCTCAACAACGCCATCGACTGGTTGTCGCGCCCGTACGGCGCCAACGCGCTGCGCGGCAAGCCGTTCGCCGCCCTGGGCGCCACGCCCACCCGCTTCGGCGGCAAGTGGTCGCACGAGGACGCACGCCGGTCCGCGACCGTCGCGGGCGCGCAGGTGGTCGCCGACATCGTGATCTCCGAGTCGACGATCGACCGCGGCGACGTCCTGGAGGACACCGAGTTCGTCGGCCGCCTGTTCGGCGCGCTCGACACCCTCGTCGCGCACCGCGTGGAGTCGGCCGACGCGGCGTGATCAACTGGGAGCCATGAGCTCCCTCACGCCGTACATCTGTGTCGCCGACGCGCGCGCCGCGATCGAGTGGTACGCCGAGGCGCTCGGCGCCGAGGTCGTCGTCGAGCCGATCGTGATGGACGACGGCCACGTGGGCCACTGCGAGCTCGGGGTTGGTGACGCGCGCTGGATGATGTCGGATGAGTACCCCGCCTACGGCGTCCAGGCCCCGGCGCCGGACCGGGGTGCCAGCGTCACCCTGCACCTCCGGGTGCCGGACTGCGACGCCGCGGCGGCCCGGGTGAGCGCCGCCGGCGTGGCGATGACGCGGGGACCCGAGGACAGCCCGCCGGCCGGACGGGTAGCGGTGTTCACCGACCCGTTCGGCCACCGGTGGTTCCTCAACCAGCCGCTTCCTTAGGGGCCGAGGAACCAGGTCGTCGCAGCGGCCCGGAAGGCGTCGCGGTCGAGAGAGCCCGATCCGGCGGGGATGACGGCGAGCAGCGGTACGCCGGTGTGCGCGGGCAGGTCGTCACGGTTGAGGCGCTCGGCGAGCCCGGGTCCGGCCGGCCAGGAGCCGATCACGAGTCCCGCGGGCTCGATCCCTCGAGCGCGGAGGGCCGCCACCGTGAGCTCGGTGTGGTTGAGGGTGCCGAGCCCGGCCGACGCGACCACGACGACCTCGGCGCCCGGGAGTCCGGCGACGAGGTCGAGCAGGGTGCCGCCCTCGGTGTCCAGCCGGACCAGCAGCCCGCCGGCCCCCTCGACGAGGACCGTGTCGTGGAACTCCGCCAGCACCCGGATCCGGTCCGCGTGCTCGGCCACGGTGGGGATGCTGACGCCGCGCAGCCGCGCGGCCGTGTCCGGCGCGAGCGGGTCGTCGAGAGCGGTGTGCTCCTGCACGGCGCACCCGGTCAGCCGGTGGACGACGTCGGCGTCGGCCGGGTCGTCGTGCTCCGGCCCGATCCCGGTCTGCACGGGCTTCACCACCACCACCGAACCGCTGGCGCCGGCGCGCACGGCCAGGGCCGCGGTGACGATCGTCTTGCCGACACCCGTGCCGGTGCCCGTCACGACGACGATGCTCATCGCTCGCCGTGCTCCTTGACGACCCGTGCGAGCACGTCCGTCGCTCGGGCCCACTCGGCGTCCGGGATCCCGCCGCCGACGGTGATGCGCAGCCGCGAGATGCCATCGGGCACCGAAGGCGGCCGGAAGCATCCGACCAGCACGCCGTCCTCGCGCGCCGCGGCCTGGGCCTCGAGGGCCACCTGGGGCGACGGCATGGTCACCGACAGCACGGCGCCGGCCACGGGCGACACATCGAGCGCGCCCGCCAGGGCCCGCATCCGCTCGCCCACGCGGGCCGGGAGACCGGGGTCGGTGCGGACGAGGCCCAGCGCGGCGCGCGCCGCGCCCGCGGCCGCGGGAGCCAACCCGGTGTCGAAGATGAACGGCCGCGCTGTGTTGACGAGGTGCTCGACCAGGTCCGGGCCGCCCAGCACCGCACCGCCCTGGGCGCCGAGCGCCTTGGAGAGGGTGGCGGTCACCAGGACGTCGGGTCGGCCGGCCAGGCCCTGCGCGTGCACGAGGCCGCGCCCGCCGACGCCGGCGACGCCGAGAGCGTGCGCCTCGTCGACGAGCAGCATCGCGTCGTACGCCGTCGTCAGCGCCGCGAGGTCGGCCAGCGGCGAGGCATCGCCCAGCACGGAGTAGACAGACTCGACGACGACGAGGGCCCGGCGATCGCCTGCGTCGGCGAGCGCGGACGAGACGCCGGCGAGGTCGTTGTGGCGCACGATCGCGACCTCGGCGCGGCTGAGACGGATGGCGTCGACGAGCGAGGCGTGGACGTGAGCGTCGGAGACGACCAGGCAGTCGCGGTCGACCAGCGAGGTCACCGCCGCGAGGTTCGCGTGGTACCCCGTCGAGAGCACCAGCGCACCCGGCTGGCCCATGAACTCCGCCAGCTCGGACTCGAGGTCCGCGTGCAGCCCGAGGGAGCCGGTGACCAGCCGCGACGCGCCCGCGCCGGCACCCCAACGTCGCGCCGCCGCGCCCGCGGCCTCGACCACAGCCGGGTGCCGGGAGAGCCCGAGGTAGTCGTTCCCGGCCAGGTCGAGGAGGCCGTCCGCGGCGTCGCGAGGACGCAACCGGCGGCGCAGGCCGGCGGCGTCCCGCGCGGCCGCGCGCTCGTCGAGCCAGGCGCGCCAGCGACCGGTCGTCATCTTGGGGACCCCGCGGAAGCGTGAGTCGGAGGAGCGCAGCGGAGGAGGCGAGCGGTTTCGTGGGGAGATCTCACGCGACCACCGCCGCAGCCTCGATGGCCGTGCAGATGCGGGCGACGTCCTCGTCGGTGGTGATGTAGGGAGGCATCGTGTAGACGAGGTTGCGGAACGGCCGGAGCCAGACGCCCTCGTCGAGGGCGGCCTCGGTCGCCTTGTCCACGTCGACCGGGTGCGCGAGCTCGACCACGCCGACGGCGCCGATGGTCCGCACGTCGGCGACGTGGGGGAGCGAACGGCAGCCGTCCAGGCCGGCCCGCAGCCCAGCGCCCACGCGCGCGACCTGCTCCTCCCACGCGCCGGTGGCCAGCAGGTCGAGGTTGGCCAGGGCGACCGCCGCGGCCAGCGGGTTCCCCATGTACGTCGGGCCGTGCATCAGCACGCCGGACTCGGACGCCGACAGCCCGCGCGCCACCTCGCCGGTGCAGAGCACGGCCGCCATCGTGAGGTACCCGCCCGTGAGCGCCTTGCCGACGCACATCACGTCGGGGACGACGCCGGCCGCCTCGCACGCGAAGAGCGTGCCGGTGCGCCCGAACCCGGTGGCGATCTCGTCGAGCACCAGCACGAGGCCGTGCTCGTCGGCGACCTCGCGCATGACGCGCAGGCACGCGGCGTCGTACAGGTGCATCCCGCCGGCGCCCTGCAGCACCGGCTCGACGATGATCCCGGCCAGCTCGTGGGCGTGCCGGTCGGCCAGCGCGCGGAAGCTCTCGGCCCAAGCCGCGACGTCGCCGCCCGGAGCCGGTGGCCGATCGGCGAACACCTGGGCGGGAAGGACGTCGGCGAACATCGCGTGCATGCCGCCAACCGGGTCGCACACGCTCATCGCCCCGAAGGTGTCGCCGTGGTAGCCGCCCCGCACGGTCAGCATCCTCGTCCGTTCGGGACGGCCGGAGCCGCGCTGGTGCTGGAGCACCATCTTCAGGGCGACCTCGACGCTCACCGACCCGGAGTCGGCGAGGAAGACGTGCTCGAGGCCGTCCGGGGTGATCTCGACCAGCCGCCGCGCGAGCTCCACGGCCGGCGCGTGCGTGAGCCCCCCGAACATCACGTGGGCGAGGTCGTCGACCTGCGCGTGCAGTGCCGCATCGAGCGCCGGGTGCCGGTAGCCGTGGATGGCGGCCCACCACGACGACATCCCGTCGACGACCTCACGTCCGTCCGCGAGCCGCAGCCGGACGCCCTCGGCCCCGGTGACGACCCGCGTCGGCACGGGGTCGGTCATCGAGGTGTAGGGGTGCCAGACGTGCTCGCGGTCGTAGGCGAGCAGCTCGGCCACGCTGGGGAAGCTCATCGCGTCGGAGTCTACGGAGGCCCTCGGGTGCCGGATCCGGCCGCGTCCGCGTCCCGACCGCGGCGACCGAGCACCGACGGCGACGGGCTATCTTGCTTGCCGTGACGGACATCCTCGAACGCGCCCGCCGCAAGGTACTCGACCGCGGCGAGGGCCTGTCGTACGACGAGCTCGTCGAGGTGCTGAACCTCCCCGACGACCGCGTCCAGGAGCTGCTCGACCTCGCGCACGACGTCCGGATGAAGCACTGCGGACCCGACGTCGAGGTCGAGGGGATCATCAGCCTGAAGACCGGCGGCTGCCCCGAGGACTGCCACTTCTGCAGCCAGTCCGGCCAGTTCACCTCGCCGGTGCGCTCGGTGTGGCTGGACGTCCCGCAGCTGGTGAAGGCGGCCGAGGAGACCGCGGCCACCGGCGCCAGCGAGTTCTGCATCGTGGCCGCAGTCCGTGGGCCCGACGAGCGGCTGATGACCCAGGTCCGTGAGGGCGTCGCGGCCATCCAGGCGGCCGTCGACATCAACGTCGCCTGCTCCCTCGGGATGCTCACCCAGGAGCAGGTCGACGACCTCAAGGCGATGGGCGTCCACCGCTACAACCACAACCTCGAGGCCGCCCGCTCGTACTTCCCGTCGGTCGTGACCACGCACTCCTACGACGAGCGCTGGGACACCTGCCAGATGGTGCGCGAGTCCGGCATGGAGCTGTGCTGCGGCGGACTCGTCGGCATGGGCGAGACGCTCGAGCAGCGGGCCGAGCTGGCGGCCGAGCTCGCCGAGCTCGACCCCGACGAGGTGCCGCTGAACTTCCTCAACCCGCGTCCCGGCACGCCCTTCGGCGACCTGCCGCTGATGGGCTCGGCCGACGCGCTGCGGACGGTGGCGGCGTTCCGGCTGGCGATGCCGCGGACGATCCTCCGGTACGCCGGCGGCCGCGAGCTGACCCTCGGCGACCTCGGCACCCGCGAGGGCCTGCTGGGCGGGGTCAACGCGATGATCGTCGGCAACTACCTGACGACGCTCGGCCGCGATCCGGAGCAGGACCTGGCGCTGCTCTCGGACCTCAAGATGCCGATCAAGGAACTGGCGAAGACCCTGTAGTGGAGGGCTTCTGCGGGCAGTGCGGGCGGCCGCTCGCGGACGGCGACCACGCGGTCTGCCGGCAGCGGCTGGTCCTCGAGCCGCCGCGGTACTGCGCGTCGTGCCGGCGCCGGCTGAAGGTACAGGTCACGCCCCGCGGCTGGTCGGCGACCTGCGTCGAGCACGGCTCGACGTCCTCAGATCAGGGCTCGACGACCGCGCCGTAGATCTCGGCGAGGTGCACGGCACCCGCGAGGTCGAGGCGGGTCTCCTTCAGCCTCGCCTCGCGCAGGTCGACGCCGCCGAGCCTCGCGCCCCGCAGGTCGGCCTTGGCGAGCGTGGCCTCGCGCACCGTGGCGCCCTCGAGGTTGACGTCCCGCAGCACGGCTCCGGTCAGGTCGGACATCGACAGGTCCGACTCCCGGAGGTCGAGCCCGGTCAGGTCGAGCCCGGCGAGGTTGACCCCGCGGAGGGTCACCGAGCGCCACGAGCCGCCCGACACCTTCATGGGCCGCAGCGTGCACTCGGCGAAGACCGACCCGTCCAGCTTGCAGCCCTCCAGCGTGACGTCGAAGAAGTTGCAGCGCCGGAAGTCGGCGGCGATGAAGGCCGTGCTGACGTGGGTCGAGGCGTTGAAGCGGCAGTTGTGGAAGGTGCACCGGTCGAACACCACGCCGCGCGTGGTCGCCTCGGTGAGGTCGACGTCGGTGAACGTCGCCTCCTCGAAGACGCGGTCGACGAGCTCCTCGCCGTACCAGTCCTCACCCCGATGGCTGTGGCCCGAGGTCTCAGACATCGACCGTGCCGCCGCTGCGCCAGTAGTGGTTGTCGGCCCGGTCGAGGAAGCCGTTCTCCACGAGATAGCGCCGAAGCGCGGCGTGGTCGGGGTGGAACTCGTCGAGGATCTCGTTGACACGCGACTCCGGGTAGCGCAGCCCGGGCTCGAACGCCTGCGCGAGGAAGTCCAGCACGACCAGCAGCTTGCTGCGCTTGGTCGGGATCGTGTGCAGGCGGCCGTCGGCGTCGAGGAAGTTCGACACGACCCGATCCGTCATGCGATCACCGTACGACGGGCTCCGGGCCGAGCACCCCCCTCGGGTACGTCGCGGTGTCGAGACCCCAGGGAGTGACGAGGATGCCGGCCGCCGCCCGGAGTGCGCGGCTCACGGCTCGACGACCACCTCCACCTCGAAGCCTTCGGAGTTCTCGAGGTACAGCGCGGTGTGGTCGTCGCCGCCGGCGTGCGGGTACCTCTCGGCGAACAGCTCGCGCCACCCGTGCGCCGCCGCGTCGGCCCGCATCGCGTCCAGCGCCTCGCGGTCGGCGACGGCGAACGCCAGGTGGTTGATGCCCGGCGCCATCCGGTCGTGGGGTTGGTCGTGCAGGTCGGGGGAGCGCTCGAGGAACGTGTAGGTGCCGTCCGGGTGCTTCCACGCGCCGCTCGTCTCGTCGCCGAAGTCGACCTCCCACCCGCAGGACGTGAAGAGCCACGTCCACTCCTTCATCGCGGTGGCGGGCTCCCGGACCCAGAGGTCGACGTGGTGGATCGCGCGCATGCGGAGACCCTAAGACTTCCAGTGCGGGCGATCGGATGCGCCGGGTCGACCCAGACCGGCCTCGCGGGCGAGGAACGCCGCTTGGGTGCGGTCGGTGACCTGCAGCTTGGTGAGGATGTTGGAGACGTGGTTGCTGACCGTCTTCGTCGTGACGTCGAGACGCCGGGCGATGTCCGACGTGGAGCTGCTGGACGCCAGCAGGTCGAGGACCTCGCGCTCGCGAACCGTCAGCGCAGGGAACGCGACCGTGGCGGGCGTCGTCGCTGGGGCGTTCAGCTGGTGCAACACCCGGACGGCGATGCCCGGTCCGAAGATGGCCTCCCCGGCGGCGATCGAGCGCACCGCTCGCGCGATCTCCTCCTGCTCGGCGCCCTTGAGGAGATAGCCGTGTGCTCCGGCTCGCATCGCGGCGAACAGCGAGTCGTCGTCGTCGTACATCGTGAGCACGCACACCCGCACGTCGGGAGCGACGCGAGCGAGCTCGCGGATCGCGGTGAACCCGTCGGTCCCGGGCATGTGGAGGTCCATCAGCGCCACGTCGGGGCGGTGGAGGACCGCCTCGCGGACCGCCTCGGCGCCGTCCGCGGCGACGGCCACGACGTCGAAGCCTTCGAGGGAGGACAGCACGCCCACGAGGCCGGAGCGGACGACGGGATGGTCGTCGGCGACGAGCACGCGGATGGCAGTGGTCATGCCGCCTCCAACGGCAGCGCGGCGCTGACCCGCCCGCCCCGGGGACCCGGACCGATCTGGCAGGTCCCCCCGAGCTCGGCCACGCGCTCGTGCATCCCGGCGATCCCCACCCCGGGCCGCCAGGCACCCTCGGTTCGCCCGTCGTCGAGCACGTCGCAGCGAAGGGTGCCTGGCTCGGCGCAGAGCCGTACGACGACCGACGATGCCCAGGAGTGCCGGACCACGTTGGTCAGCGCCTCGGTGGCGATCCGGTACACGGCCTGCTCGACGGCCGGCGGGAGGGGAGGCAGCTCTCCGGCGTCGACCGTGGCGAGGAGCGGTGTGCCGTCCGCCCGGTGGGTCGTCAGGGCCGCCCGGATCCTGAGCGCCTCCGCCAACCCCAGCTCGTCGAGGGCCGGTGATCCGAGGTTGTCCACGATGCGTCGTACCTCGTGGATGGCGGTCCGGCTGTCGGACCGGACGGCGGCGAGCTTCTCCCGCAGACCCGGCCGGACGTCGGCGTCGGCTAGGTTCCACGCGGTGTCGGCCGACAGCGCAACGCCGGTGAGCAGCGGGCCGAGCCCGTCGTGCAGCTCGCGTCGAAGCCGCCGGCGCTCGTCCTCCTGGGCGATGACCAGGCGTTCGCGGGAGACCTGCAGCTGCTCGAGCAGGTCCGTCGCGTGCACCGCCGTGGCCAGGGGTCCCGACAACAGCGTGAGCACGCGGGCGTCGGCCGCAGCCAGCCGTCTCTCGCCGGCACGGAGCCCGACGACCAGGGTCCCGTTCCCCAACGGGAGGCTGGCCGTTCGGCCGTCGAGCCGACCGGCGGACGCGAGCGCCACGTCATCCACCAGCACGCCGACGTACGGCAGGCGCAACGCCGAACGGATCTCCTCGAGGGTCTCCGGGAGCCCCGAACCGAGGGACCGCCCGACCCGGGACGCCACTGCGACCGGATCGCTGCGCTCGCCGTAGAGCAGCTGGTCGACGGCGCGTTGGAGACGGGCGCGCAGGGGGAGCGCCAGCAGGGCGACGAGCAGCGCGGACGCCACTCCCGAGAGGACGACGACCAACCCGGCGTACGCCGACAGCACCAGGCCCGACAGGAGTGCGTAGGTCAGACCTCGCGCGACGACCAGCCGGATGTCGAGCAGCTGGTGCCGCAGCACCGCGGCCGCCACCGCGGCCGGCAACAGCGGGATCGCGAAGAGGACCACGATCGGCGTGCCGGCCACGAGCGCCCACGGCGTCACGGCGGCCACGATGACGGCGCCGGCGGCCACGATCCAGAGCAGCTGACGGCGGACGGTCTCGTCCCCGCATCGGTAGCGCCAGGCCAGACAGGCCACCCCGGCCAGGACGGTGAGCACCCACCGCAGCTCGCTGACCACCCACAGCCAACCGAGCGAGTCGTACGAGCCCTGCGACAGCGTCAGGTACGCCGAGGGGAGGGTCGGATCGGGCGCCGGACCGAGACCCACCTCGAGGACGAAGAGCGGGGCGGTTGCTGCGAACGCCACCATGACCGGCCGCCAGCGTCGGGAGGCGAGCCGCCCGTCGGGGAGCAGCAACAGCGACATCGGGATCAGGGCGATGTCGACCGGCCACCCCCACTGGAAGCCGGTGACCACGAGACGGACCAGCCAGTCCGGTGCGGCATGGTGCTGCAGCAGCACGGCGAGCGGTGCCGCGAGGGCGGACAGGGCCTGGGCCGCGCCGCCGGCTGCGTACATCCAGCCGAGCGCCGACATCGGCCGGTGCCATGCGATGAGCGCTCCGCAGAGGGCGAAGCTCAGGCCGATCAGGATGTTGCTGACCACGAACCTGTCGAGGGCCTCACCGAACGACCAGCCCACGGCCACGGTGCAGGCGACGGCGCCGAACGCGCACGAGACGGCGACCAGACCGAGCACGGCGGCGACCAGCTTGCGCATCGGTCGGCTCACCTCCTCGGGTCTCCCCGGAGGCTATCCCTGCTCGTCTGCCGTCCGCCGGGAGATCTTCCCGGGTCACCCGGGCAGGTTCTCGGCCCGTCGGGCGATCTCCTCTGCCGCACGGGTGTCGCCCGGTCGCAGGTTGGTTCCGACAGTCATCCTGGTGAAAGGACATCCCATGAACGGCTCCACCGCTCGACGCACCGGCCTGGTCATCCTCGGCCTGCTCTCGCTCGGGGACATCGCCGCGTTGCCCCTGACCGACGGCAGGACCCCGCCGTACGCCGTGGCGGCGCTCGCCTCGCTCCTCGGTCTGGGGTCGCTCGTGCTCGTGGTGCGGGCTCTCCGGGACTCCGACCGGCCGCTCCGACTCCTCATCGGACTGCGGGTCCTGTCCGCCGTCACCGCGCTGCCGGCCTTCTTCGTCAGCGACGTGCCCGCCGCGGCCCAGGGGCTCGCGGGGGCGGTCGTGATCCTGACCGGGACCGGCGTCCTGCTCGTCGGCCGCCGTCAGCCCGTGGCGGTGCTGTCATGACCGCGACCGTGATGCCGTCACGCACGCACTCCGTCTCGTTCACCACGTGGACGGTCGCGCTCCTGCTCCCGGTCGGTCCCGTTGCCATCGCCCTGCTGCGACTGCTGCTGCCGTACTACACCGCGGACGGCACCTCCGGAACCGTCGCCGCCGTGCAGGCGCACCCGGGACGGCAGAGCGCGGTCCTGTGGCTCGCCTACGTCGGCATCCTCACCCTCGTGCCGGGGCTCTACGCCGTGGCGGGCGTGTGCCGCGACGCCGCTCCTCGACTGACGGCGTGGGCGCTCGCGCTGGCGGTGCCCGGCTACCTCTCGTTGGGCATGTTCCTGGGTGCCGACCACATCCTGTGGAGCGTCACCGACGCCGGGCTCTCCGCCGCCGACAGCGCGGCCGTCGTCGAGGCCGGGCACCCGTCGATCGACGTGGCCATCGGGGTCTTCGTGCTGGGGCACGTCGTCGGCACGGTGCTGCTGGGCCTGGCGCTGCTGCGCTCGGGACGCATCCCGGCCTGGGCGGCGTGGGCCGTCGCGGTCTCGCAGCCCCTGCACTTCGTGGCCACTGTGATCCTCGGCAGCCCGCAGGTCGACTTCGTGGCCTGGATGCTCACCGCGGTCGGCCTGGCCGTGGTCGCACGGGTGATCCTCAGGGGGCGCTGAGGAGCCGAGCGCAGGCCTCGACGAGCCGTTCCCGCAAGGGAGCGGCTCGTTCGGCGAACTGCCGCTGCCACGCGGCGTACTCGCGCTTCCCGTCGGGCGTCTCGATGAGGATCGGTGCGAAGCCGAGGTCCGCGAAGTCGTACGGCGACGCCCGCATGTCCACCTCCCGCACGTCCCAGGCGAGCTCGAAGCAGTCGGCGACCAGGTCCGACCCGACGAGCGGCCACAGCCGGAACGCGTGCTTGTAGAGGTCCATGGTCGCGTGCAGGCAGCCCGGCTGCTCGTACGCCGCCCGGTCATCGCGGCCGGGCGACAGCGTGTTCAGCGGGCGAGCGGTCTCGGTGAAGAAGCGGAAGGCGTCGAAGTGGGAGCACGCGATCCGGTGCGACTCCACGACCTCGTCGGTGCCCGCGCCACCCAGCCGCAGGGGTACGTCGTGGCGGGTCTCGTCGGCGCCGTGCACCATCGCCCACTCGTGCAGCCCGAAGCACCCGGTGTGCGCGGGTCGCCCAGCGGTGGCGAGCAGCAGGTTCCGGATGCCGCGCGCCAGCGGTCGCAGCCGCTCGACCTGCTCCGGCGTTCCGCTCTCCGGCCATCCCGGCTCCCAGGTCATCAGCTTGGCGGGGGCGAAGGAGTAGTAGGTGAAGAGGAAGTCGTGCACCGGGTGCTTCACGCCGTCACGGCGGCGGGCCAGGTGCGGCTCGACGTACGGCGCCAGGCGGGCCTGGTGCGCCGCCTCGCGCGTGAGCGTCGTCTCCACGCTCTCGATGCTAGGCGGGCCAGGGGCCGTCGGTAGGGTCGGGACGTGCGTATCGCGAGGTTCACGACGGGTGACGACCCGCTGTACGGGGTCGTCGCGGGCGACCTCGACGAGTACGGCCAGCCGTCCGAGGACAGCCTGATCATGACGCTCGCGGGCGACCCGATGTACGCCGGCGTCAAGCCGCTCGACGAGCAGCACCGGCTCTCCGACGTGCGGCTCCTGGCGCCGGTGATCCCGCGCAGCAAGGTGGTCGCGATCGGCCGCAACTACGCCGCGCACGCCGCCGAGATGGGCAACGACGTGCCGGCCGAGCCGCTGATGTTCCTCAAGCCCAACACGGCGGTGATCGGCCCCGGGGACCCGATCTTCTACCCGCACCAGTCGCAGCGTGTCGACTACGAGGGCGAGCTCGCGGTGGTCATCGGGCGCATCTGCCGCGACGTACCCGCCGAGCAGGCGACCGACGTGATCTTCGGCTACACGATCGCCAACGACGTGACCGCGCGCGACCTCCAGAAGTCCGACGGGCAGTGGAGCAGGGCCAAGGGGTTCGACTCCTTCTGCCCGCTCGGTCCGTGGATCGAGACCGACCTGGACCCCCACGACTTCGCCGAGGGCCGTCGCGTGCAGACCTACCTCAACGGCGACCTCAAGCAGGACGGGTCCACCAAGGACCTGATCTTCGACATCCCGACGCTCATCGCCCACATCTCCGCGGCCATGACGCTGCTGCCCGGCGACGTGATCCTCACCGGCACTCCCGAGGGCGTCGGCCCGATGGACGTCGACGACGAGGTCGAGGTCTCGATCGAGGGTCTCGGCGTACTGACGAACAAGGTGGCCACCCGATGAGTGACGTTGCCAGTGAGTCACCGGGTCTCGTGACGGGCGCCAGCGCGCCCTCCTCGACCGGCCGGCCGAAGGTCCGCGTCCGCTTCTGCCCGTCCCCGACCGGCAACCCGCACGTCGGCCTGGCCCGGACCGCCCTCTACAACTGGGTGTTCGCGCGCCACCACGGCGGCGACTTCGTCTTCCGCATCGAGGACACCGACGCCGCGCGCGACAGCGAGGAGTCCTACCAGCTGTTGCTCGACACGATGCGCTGGCTCGGCTTCGACTGGGACGAGGGCCCGGAGATCGGTGGACCCCACGCGCCGTACCGGCAGTCCGAACGCTCCGACATCTACCTCGACGTGCTCGCCCGCCTGCGCGAGACGTCCTACACCTACGACTGCTACTGCACCAACGACGAGGTCGACGCGCGCCGCAAGGCCTCGGGCTCCAAGCTCCAGGGGTACGACGGGTTCTGCCGCGAGCTCTCCGACGACCAGGTCGCGGCGTTCCGGGCCGAGGACCGCAAGCCCGTCGTGCGCTTCCGGATGCCCGACGGCGAGCTCACGTGGGACGACCTGGTGCGCGGCGACATCACCTTCCAGACCGAGCACGTGCCGGACTTCGCCGTCGCGCGCGCCAACGGCGCCCCGCTCTACACGCTCGTGAACCCGGTCGACGACGCGATGATGCGCATCACCCACGTGCTCCGCGGCGAGGACCTGCTGTCGTCGACCCCGAGGCAGCTCGCGCTGTACGCCGCGCTCGAGGAGCTCGGCGTCGCCGAGGCGACGCCGCGGTTCGGCCACCTGCCCTACGTCATGGGCGAGGGCAACAAGAAGCTCTCCAAGCGGGACCCGCAGGGCAACCTGCTCAACTACCGGGAGAACGGCTTCCTGCCCGAGGGCCTGCTCAACTACCTGGCCCTGCTGGGCTGGGCGATCTCCGGCGACCGCGACGTCTTCTCCATCGAGGAGATGGTCGTCGCGTTCGACATCGGCGACGTGAACCCCAACCCCGCGCGCTTCGACATGAAGAAGGCCGAGGCGATCAACGCGGCACAGATGCGGCTGCTGTCGACCGAGGAGATCGGCCGCCGCTGCGTCCCGTACCTCGCCGCCGCCGGCCTCGTCACCGACCCGCCGACCGCCGAGCAGCAGGCCGTCCTGGACGCCGCGATGCCGCTGGTCGCCGAGCGGATCAACAAGCTCACCGAGTCCGTGGACATGCTGTCGTTCCTGCTCGTCGACGAGACCGACTTCACGGTGATCGACGAGATCGATGAAGCGGGTCGCGGTGTCGTCCAGGCGGCGTACGACGCGCTCGACGGTCTGTCGGAATGGACCACGCCCGCGATCGAGGAGGCGCTGCGGGTGGCCCTCGTCGAGAAGCTCGAGCTCAAGCCGCGCAACGCGTTCGGCCCGGTGCGGATCGCGGTCACCGGCCGGAAGGTCTCGCCGCCGCTGTTCGAGTCCCTGGAGCTGCTCGGCCGCGAGCGCGGCCTCGGCCGCCTGTCCTCCGCGCTGGCCTGACCGTGCTGACCTACCCGCTGCTGCTGACCGGCGGCCGGCCCGGCTGGTGGCGGTACATCGTCGGGGTGCTCGTGATGCTCGCCGGCCTGGTGCTGGTGGCGCCGCTCGTGGTGATGCTGCCGTTCGCGCTCTACTACCTGACCAACGGCTCGGACTTCACCGACAGCATGAGCGCGCTGGTCGACCTCGATCACCCGACGCCGGCCGGTCTCGCGTACCTCAACCTCAGCCTGGCCGCCGCCATCCCGCTCAGCTGGTTCGTGGTCAAGGTCGTGCACGGTCTGCGCCCGGCCTGGCTGTCCTCCGTCGTGCCGCGGCTGCGCTGGCGCTACCTGTTCGCGTGCCTCGCGGTCGCCATGGTCGCGCTCATCGCGACGCTGTTCGTCGCGGCGCTGCTGCCCGCCCAGGGCGAGGGCACCGAGATGAGCGGGGGCCTCAACGACTTCACCTCGACCACCCGTGACTTCCTCATCGTCCTGGTCCTGCTCACCCCGCTCCAGGCCGCGGGGGAGGAGTACGCCTTCCGCGGCTACCTGATGCAGGCGTTCGGCGGCCTGTTCCGCACGCCGTGGGTGGCCGTGGTGGCCTCGGCGTTCATCTTCGGCCTCGCCCACGGCATCGGGCAGAGCGCGCCGATCTTCTTCGACCGGTTCGCCTTCGGTCTGGTCGCCGGTGCCCTGGTCGTCATCACCGGAGGCCTCGAGGCCGGCATCGCCATGCACGTGCTCAACAACTGGCTGGCCTTCGGACTGGCCCTCGCGTACGGCGACATGGGCTCGACGCTGAACCCCACCGGCGGCTCCTGGTGGAGCATCCCGGTGACCCTCACCCAGTCCCTGGTCTACCTCGGTCTGGCAACTCTGGTCGCCCGTCGGATGGGGCTCTCGGACCGCGCCGACCCAGCCGTTTTGGTGGCCTCGCGCGCCCGGTTGTAAGGTTCTCCGCGGCCCCGAAAAGGCCCAATTCCCTTGGGGTATGGTGTAATTGGCAGCACGACTGGTTCTGGTCCAGTTAGTCTAGGTTCGAGTCCTAGTACCCCAGCTTGATTCGCGGTTCCGGTGATCCGGAACCGCGATTTTGTTGCCCCGGAGCGGCCCTAGTAAGGTCTCTCCTCGTTGCTCTCCTGCTTGCACGAGGGCACACGCCCCCGTTGTGTAGCGGCCTAGCACGCCGCCCTCTCAAGGCGGTAGCGCCGGTTCGAATCCGGTCGGGGGTACGACGCAGGCCCGGTGACCTCTAGACGCCGGGCCTCGTGCCATTTCTGGGCCGCCGTTCACCGATTCGTCTGCGGATCCCTGTGACTTCTCGCGCTCGCGGTCACAGACGAATCAGGTGGACCGGACCGCGTGCACGTCCCGAGCGGAGGCGATCGCGCGCAGCAGGTCGTGGGCGGCGTCGGCGACCGGGTTCCGTCCGCGTCGCGACGCCAGCTCGACCAGGGCCCAGAGGTCGGCGCGGCGCGCGAGGTCGAGGGCGTCCGGGACGTCGTACGCCGCCACGACCGCCTCCACCCACGCCGGCTGCCGCTCGAACCGCACCAGGTTGCCGAGGTCGGTCCACGGGCTGCCCGCGTGGGCGAACTCCCAGTCGAGCACGGCGGCGACGGTCAGCGTCGCCGGGTCGACGATGAGGTTCTTGGGGTTCAGGTCGCTGTGCACGAAGGACACCCGGCCCACCGCGGCGAGCCGCGCCTCCGCTTCCTCCGCCACGTCGAGCAACCCGTCCAGGTCAAGGCCGTGGGACCCGACCCACTCCGGCAACGTGCCGGCGAACGGCTCGATCGTCAGGTCCTCGTCGACGAACATCCCGGACGTAGCCAGCTCCACCGACGCCAGCACGGCACCGATCCGGCCGACTTCGCCGCCGAGCCGCGCCAGGTCATCAGCGGACAGGGTCGGCACGATCAGGTCGCCGCGGGCGCCCTCGACGTACGACGTCACCAGCCGTCCGGCGCGCACGTCCAGGACCTCGGGCACCGGCACCAGCGACGCCGCCCGGCGCAGCACGGCCGCGTCGACGACCGGCACGTGGTCGTCGGCGTAGCGCCGCACGACCACGCGCCTTCCGTCCGCGGTCGACGCCAGCATCGTCTGGGCCGACCAGCCGCCCTCGAGGGGAGCCAGCTCGGTGAGGTCCACGTCCCGACCGTAGGTCAGGCCATCCGCAGGGCCTCGATCGGACTGACCCGGATGGCCCGCCGGGCGGGTGGCCGGGCCGAGGCGAGCACCAGCAGCACGCCCGCGACCGCGATGACGGCGAGGATTCCCCACGGCAGTCCCCACACGAACCCGTCGGTCTGCGACCCGACCAGCGACTGCGCGCCGACGGAGCCGAACACCAGGCCCAGCGCCATGCCGAAGGCGACCGCCGTGCCGGACAGGGCCGCCGCCTCGAGCGTGATCATCCGGCGCACCTGGGACCGGGTCAGGCCGAGCGTGCGCAGCAGGCCGATCTCGCGCCGGCGCTGGATGACCGTGAGCGACATCGTGCTCACGAAACCCACCGCCGAGATCACCGAGGAGATCACCACGATCGCGACCATGATCGCGGTGGTCGTCGACAGCACCTGGTGGGCGTTCACCTCCTGCGCCGGCGTGAGCCCCTCCCACGAGTGGACCGACTCCTGGAGGGCGCGCAGCCCGGAGGCGAACGTGGTCACCAGCGTCACGCCGACGACCAGCCCCATCGTCGAGCGGGTCGTCCGCAAGGGGTCGAGGACCGCGTTGCGCCCGGCCACGCGCGCCACCGGCCCGGAGCCGAGGAGCCGGCTGACCGAGGCGACCAGCCACGGGATCACGAACCGAGCCCCGACGAGCAGCCCCGTGCCGGCCGTCACCGACCCCGCGAACGCGACGAGGAAGCCGGCCAACGTGCTGCCCTCGCCGAGCAGCATGGCGACCACCAGGAGGACCGCCCCGCCGCCGATCATCAGCAGGGCGAGCACGGTTCGCAGCACCGACGTACGACGGGTGAGCGGCGCCACGACCGACGAGTCGGACAACGCCGCCGCGGGGGAGACCCGCAGGATGCGTCGCGACCCGATCCAGCCGGCGAGCGCGCAGGCGGGCGCCAGGGTGAGCACGGGAAGGACGAGGAGCGTGCTGGCGACGGGGTAGTCGACGTCGGGCATGGTGCCGCGCGCGACCAGCACGACGCGGAACACATCGGCGGCCACCGTCCCGATCCCCGTGCCGAGAAGGGCACCGGCGACCCCCGTCAGCGTCGTGCCCCGCACGACGGTCGACCGCAGGGATCGGCCGCGGGCACCGAGGAGACGCAGCAGGGCGATGTGCGGCAGGCGTCCCGCGAGCACGGTGTCGACCGCGTTGACGATGACGATCGCCGAGACATAGACCGCGATCAGGATGAACACGGTGGCGACCACGTCGAGCAGGGCGGCCATGCCGTCGCCGGGCTCACGGGCGGTCGCCGACAGGAGGACGCTGGTCATGATCAGCACGGCGCCGTACGTGCCGCACAGCACGGACACGAGACCGACGGTGCCGAGCTCACGCCACGAGCCCAGCACCAGGTCCCTCCTCATGCGGCCACCTCGAGAGAGATCAAGAGGTCGGCGATCTGCTGCGGGACCATCGGCCCGTGGTCGCCGACGATGCGGCCGTCGGCGATGACGAGGATGCGGTCGGCGTACGACGCGGCGACGGGGTCGTGGGTGACCATCGCGATCGTCTGGTGGTACTCGCGGGACGCCGTCCGCAGCAGGCTCAGCACCTCCCGCGACGAGCGCGTGTCCAGGTTGCCGGTCGGCTCGTCGGCCACCACGATCGCGGGTCGCGACGCGAGCGCCCGGGCGATCGCCACCCGCTGCTGCTGCCCTCCGGACAGCTCGCCGGGCCGGTGCGTGGCGCGGTCGGCGAGACCGAGGGTGTGCAGCAGGGTGTCGACCCGGGCTCGGTCGTCCGCGGACAGCCGGCGGCCGGCGAGCTCGAAGGGCAGCAGCACGTTCTCGCGCGCCGACAGCGTCGGCACCAGGTTGAAGGCCTGGAACACGAACCCGACGTGCGCACGCCGCAGCATCGTGCGGGCGTCGTCGTCGAGCGCGTGGACCGGTTGCCCAGCCACCCACACCTCGCCCGACGTCGGGTCGTCGAGGCCGGCGGCCAGGTTCATGAACGTCGACTTGCCGGAGCCGGACGGCCCCATGACGGCGGTGAACTGGGCGGGCTGGATGTCGACGGTGACACCGTCGAGCGCGCGCACCTGTGCGGTGCCGTCGCCGTAGGTCTTGGAGACGTCGCGGAAGGCGACGATGGGGGCGTCGTTGGTCATGGCTCGACGCTAAGAAACCGGAGACCGGGGGCGCATCTGGCGAGAGAGGGCATTCGGCGTACATCGCGAGAGGTACGCCGGCGCGTCAGACCAGCCCGTGCTCGTAGGCGTAGACGACGAGCTGGACCCGGTCGCGCAGTCCCAGCTTCGACAGGATCCGGGAGACGTGCGTCTTGACCGTGCCCTCCGCGAGCACCTCGGCCGCGGCGATCTCGGCGTTGGAGAGACCCGCGGCCGCGCGCAGCAGGATCTCGCGTTCGCGCTCGGTGAGGGCGGCGTACTCGGGCCCGGGCGTGCGCGTCGGCCGCGACCGGAACCGCTCCCACAGGGCGCGCGTGGCACCGGCCGCCACGACCTGGTTGCCGGCGGCTACCGCGCGCACCGAGGCCAGCAGGAACTCCGGCTCGGCGCCCTTCAGCACGAAGCCGCTGGCCCCCGCCTCGATGGCCGCGGCGGCCGCCTCGTCGTGGTCGAAGGTGGTGAGGACGAGCACCTTCGGTGCCCGGTCCCCGTACGTCGTGACGAGCTGCCGTGTCGCGGTCACCCCGTCGACCTCCGGCATCCGGACGTCCATGAGCAGGACGTCGGGACGGCACTGCTCCACGAGCGCGGTCACCTCCGCGCCGTCACCCGCCTCGCCGACGACCTCGAGGTCGGGCTGGGAGCCGAGGAGCATGGCGATGCCGGCGCGGAACAGCGCCTGGTCGTCCACGAGCGCGATGCGGACGTTCATCTGGCCTCCACGGGCATCCGTGCGTCGACGACCCACCGGTCGCCCTCCCGTCCGGCGCTGAACGTCCCGCCGGCGAGAGCCACGCGTTCGGCCATGCCCGTCAGGCCGTGGCCCTCGCCCAGGTCGCCGGCGCCGACGGTGTTGGTCACCCGCAGCAGGAGGCCGTCCGTCCAGTCCTCGACGACCTCGACCGGGCGCGAGAGGTCGCCGTGCTTCAAGGCGTTGGTCAACGACTCGGTGAGCACTCGTCGGGCGGTCAGTTCCAGCAGGCCGTCCGGGGCCGGCTCGCCGCGACGGTCCACCCGCAGGTCCATGCCGGCCGACCGCATCCGCGCGACGAGGGCGTCGGGCCGTTCGAACGCCAGCGCACCACCGACGCCGGACTGCTCGCGCAGCTGGGCCAGCAGGACACGAACGTCGTCCATGGCCGACCGGGCGGTGTCGCCGATGACCGTCAGCGCCTCGTGCGCTCGGTCGGGGTCGGTACGGGCGACGTACCGCGCCCCGTCGGCCTGCGCGGCCACCACCGCCCACGAGTGCGCGACCAGGTCGTGCATGTCGGCGGCGATCCGACCGCGCTCCTGCTCCTGCTCGTAGAGGTCGCTCAGCCGACGCCGTTCGACGGCCTGGAGGGTGGCGTCGGCCCGGGCCTGCACGGCCTGGCGTCGCTGCCACCGCAGGTACCCGGCCGTCCACGCGCCCAGCACCAGCACGGCCGTCGCCGCGCCGAACGCGAGGGTGCTGATCAGCCGCGCCTCCGTGGGCTCGCCGTCCGCGACCCGCCACCAGCCGAACGCCCCGGCGACGACCACGGCCACCACGGCGCACGCGAGCCCCAGTCGCCGCAGCCGCCCGTCGCTGTGCGCGCCCAGCGTCACCGACAACGGCACGTACGCCAGGCACGCGACCGGCGCGACGTTGCCGGTGGAGACCTGGACCACCGACGCGAGCACCGCCGTCCCGACCATCACGAACGGGGCGACGCGGCGGACGGCGAGGGCGACGCCCAGGACCACGGCGGCCACCCAGGTCCAGGGGAGGAGCATCAGCTGAGCGAGCCCGACGACCGCGGCGAACGTCGCTCCCGTGGCCACGTCGACCAGCACCGCGCGACGGCCGGGGCCCTGCGCGTCGCCCCAGAGGTCGGCCACCACGCTCACCCGCCGAGTATGGCCGCACCGCGAGCGAGGCCCGTCCGGAACCCGCTGACGGCGGTGTCCGTTTCCCGCCAGATACTGTCGGTGGCGGGAGGCAGGATGAAGCCATGACTCCGACCAGGCTCGACCCCGCGGTCTGCTACCGCGCGGTGTCGTCGCGCGACCGGCGCTTCGACGGCGTCTTCTACACCGCGGTCCGCACGACGGGCATCTACTGCCGGCCGTCGTGCCCCGCTCGCACGCCGGCGTCCCGCAACGTCGAGTTCCACCCGACCGCGGCGGCCGCTCAGGCGGCCGGGTTCCGGGCCTGCAAGCGGTGCCTGCCGGACGCCACGCCGGGGAGCCCCGAGTGGGACGTCGCCGCCGACGTCGCCGGCCGCGCGATGCGGCTGATCTCCGACGGGGTCGTGGACCGTGAGGGCGTTGACGGACTGGCCTCGCGCGTCGGCTACACCCCGCGCCACCTGGGCCGGCTGCTCACCACCGAGCTCGGGGCCGGGCCGCTCGCCCTCGCCCGGGCTCGCCGCGCGCAGACCGCTCGGGTGCTCATCGAGACCACCGACCTCCCGTTCGCCGAGATCGCCTTCGCGGCCGGCTTCGCCAGCATCCGCCAGTTCAACGACACGATCCGCGAGGTCTACGACCTCTCGCCGACCGAGCTGCGGGGACGCCGCGGCGGACAGCCCTCGACGGGGACGGTGACGATGCGGCTGGCCGTCCGGACGCCGTACGCCGGTCGCGACCTGCTCGCGTTCCTCGCCCTGCGGCCCGTGCCGGGTGTGGAGACGACCGGTGACGGCTGGTACGCCCGCTCCCTCGCGCTCCCGCACGGCACGGGCACGGTGCGCATCGAGGTGGACGACCACGACGAGCCGGGCCGCACGGCGTTCGTGCAGGCGACGTTCACCCTCGACGACCTCCGGGACACGACCTCTGGTGTCGAGCGGGTGCGCCGGCTGCTCGATGCCGACTGCGACCCGGTCGCGGTCGACGAGGCGCTCGGCCTCGACCCCCTGCTCGGACCGCTGGTCGCCGCCCGGCCCGGCCTGCGCGTCCCCGGTCATGTCGACGGCAACGAGGTCGCCGTGCGGGCCGTGCTCGGCCAGCAGGTCAGCCTCGGTGCCGCGCGCACGCTCGCCGGCAAGCTGGTCGCGAGGTACGGCAAGCCGCTCGCCCGTCCCGAAGACGGCCTCACCCACCTCTTCCCCGACGCCACCACGCTGGCGGGGCTCGAGCCGGAGGACCTGCCGATGCCGCGTGCCCGTGGTCGGGCTCTGGTCGCCCTGTGCCGCGCGCTGGCCGACGGGGACGTGGTGCTCGACCGGGGGTCGGACCGCGAGGAGACCCGCCGGGCCCTGCTCGCGTTGCCCGGCATCGGCCCCTGGACCGCCGACTACGTCGCGCTGCGCGCCCTGGGGGATCCCGACGTCTTCCTCGCGACCGATCTCGGCGTGCGCGACGCGCTTCGGCGGCGAGGACTCGACCCGACATCGGGCGAGCGGCTGTCCCTGGCGTGGCGGCCCTGGCGTTCCTACGCCCTCATGCACCTGTGGCGATCCGTGATCGAGACCTATCCCGAGGAGAAGTGACATGTACACCGTGATGGACAGCCCCATCGGAGACCTGCGCATCGTCGAGCGTGACGGCGCGATCACCGCGATCGAGTTCTCGCCGTTCCGCGACCACGACGGGCGACCCCGGGGTTCCCGCCAGGACGACCATCCCGTCCTCGCCGAGGCCGTCGCCCAGCTGCGCGCCTACTTCGCCCGCGACCTCAAGGAGTTCGACCTCCCGCTCGCCCCGGTCGGTTCGGCCTTCCAGCAGGCGGTCTGGGACCAGCTGGTGCTGATCGAGTACGGCGAGACCGCGTCGTACGGCGAGATCGCCCACCGCCTCGGCCGCACCAACGCGGCGTCCCGCGCGGTCGGCCTCGCCAACGGCTCCAACCCCATCCCGATCGTCATCCCCTGCCACCGCGTCATCGGCGCCAACGGCACGCTGACCGGGTACGCCGGTGGCATCGAGCGCAAGCAGACCCTCCTCGAGCTGGAGCAGGATGCGCTGTTCTGAGTGCGACTTGGCGTGGGGTACCCGAACATGGCGTACGGCGCACCTCACGCCATGTTCGGGTTTCTCCGCGCCGACCGGAGAAACCCGACGCGCCCTATTCCGCAGCGGCGCGACGAAGGCTCTCCGACAACCGCTCGGCGGCGGCGAGCACGGCGGGGGCGTGCATCCGGCCGGGCTGACGCGAGAGCCGCTCGAGGGGGCCGGACACCGACACCGCGGCGATGACCTTGCCGCCAGGAGACTTGATGGGGGCGGAGACCGAGGCGACGCCCTGCTCGCGCTCACCGACGGACTGAGCCCAGCCACGACGGCGGATGCCGGACAAGGCGGCCGCGGAGAAGGCGGCGTTCTGGAG
Organism: uncultured Actinomycetota bacterium; assembly: GCA_963782035.1. Taxonomy (GTDB): domain Bacteria; phylum Actinomycetota; class Actinomycetes; order Propionibacteriales; family Nocardioidaceae; genus Nocardioides. The sequence goes on along the minus strand of CAWAIW010000041.1, from coordinate 60,080 downwards.
GCCGCGGTGCATCCGCTCCGGGTCCTCCCACGCGAGCAGGATCTGCGCGGCCGAGCCGGCTCGCATCGTCAGCTGGGAACCGACGGGGATCGTGTCGCGCAGGCCGGAGGGCCGCTCGGCGGCGGCGACGCAGACGCGGTAGTCGCCCTGGCGCCGCCACAGCTGCGCGGACTCACCGGTGATGTCGCGCAGCCGCGCGAGGACCGGGCCGGCCGTGGCGAGCAGACGGTCCTCACCGGCGGCGGCGGACAGCTCGGACAGACGCGGGCCGAGCACGAAGCGGCCCTGCATGTCACGGGCGACCAGTCGGTGGTGCTCGAGCGCCACGGCCAGGCGGTGCGCGGTCGGGCGCGCGAGCCCCGTCGCGGTGACCAGACCGGCGAGCGTGGCCGGCCCCGATTCGAGTGCGGTGAGCACGAGCGCGGCCTTGTCCAGAACGCCGACGCCGCTCGAGTTGTCCATATGGCAATACTGCCGTCTCATAGTGTGGATGGCAAGCCTATGCTGGGATCACACCGCGACGAGTCGCAAAGGAGCCACTCTCATGGGCAAGACCCTGGCCGAGAAGCTGTGGGACGAGCACGTCGTGCGAAGCGCCGACGGCGAGCCGGACCTGCTGTTCATCGACCTCCACCTCATCCACGAGGTGACGTCACCCCAGGCCTTCGACGGCTTGCGGCTCGCGGGCCGGCCGGTGCGCCGTCCCGACCTGACGATCGCGACCGAGGACCACAACGTCCCGACCCTCGACTGGGACAAGCCCATCGCCGACCCGGTGAGTCGCACGCAGGTCGACACCCTGCGCCGCAACGCCGAGGAGTTCGGCATCCGGCTGCACCCGCTCGGCGACATCGACCAGGGCATCGTGCACATCATCGGCCCGCAGCTCGGCCTCACCCAGCCCGGGCTCACGATCGTCTGCGGCGACTCGCACACCAGCACGCACGGCGCGTTCGGCGCGCTCGCGTTCGGCATCGGGACCAGCGAGGTCGAGCACGTGCTCGCCACGCAGACGCTGATGCAGGCCCGGCCCAAGACGCTGGCCGTCAACGTCACCGGCGAGCTCTCCGCCGGCGTGACCGCCAAGGACCTGGTGCTCACGCTGATCACGCAGACGGGCACCGGCGGTGGCCAGGGGTACGTCGTGGAGTACCGCGGCCCCGCCATCGAGGCGTTGTCCATGGAAGCCCGGATGACCATCTGCAACATGAGCATCGAGTGGGGCGCCAAGGCCGGGCTCATCGCGCCGGACCAGACGACGTTCGACTACCTCGAGGGGCGCAAGGAAGTGCCGAAGGGCGGGGAGTGGGACGCCGCCGTCGCGTACTGGAAGACCTTGGTCACCGACGACGACGCCCTCTTCGACAAGGAGATCGAGCTCGACGCGAGTGCCGTCACGCCGTTCGTCACGTGGGGCACGAACCCGGGGCAGGGCGTGCCGCTGTCGGCGAACGTGCCGTCGCCCGACGACTACGAGGACGCCAACGACCGCATCGCCGCGCAGAAGGCGCTGGAGTACATGGCGCTCGAGGCCGGCACCCCGATGCGTGACATCAAGGTCGACACGGTCTTCGTCGGCTCGTGCACCAACGGGCGCATCGAGGACCTGCGCGTCGCTGCCGGGATCATCGCCGGACACAAGGTCGCCGACGGCACCCGGCTTCTCGTCGTCCCCGGCTCGGCGCGCGTGCGTCTGCAGGCCGAGGACGAGGGCCTCGACGTGATCTTCAAGGAGGCCGGCGCCGAGTGGCGCGGTGCGGGCTGCTCGATGTGCCTGGGCATGAACCCCGACCAGCTGGCGCCCGGCGAACGCAGCGCCTCGACGTCCAACCGCAACTTCGAGGGCCGCCAGGGCAAGGGTGGGCGCACCCACCTGGTGTCGGTCCCGGTAGCGGCCGCTACGGCGGTCCGCGGCACGCTCTCCTCACCTGCGGACCTGGAGGACTGACGCCATGGATGCGTTCACCAGCCACACCGGCATCGGCGTCCCGCTGCGCCGCAACAACGTCGACACCGACCAGATCATCCCGGCCGTCTACCTCAAGCGGGTCACCCGCGACGGCTTCGAGGACGGGCTGTTCGCGGCGTGGCGCAACGACCCGACGTTCGTGCTCAACCGCAAGCCGTACGACGAGGGGTCGGTCCTCGTCGCGGGCCCGGACTTCGGCACCGGCTCGTCGCGCGAGCACGCCGTCTGGGCCTTGCAGAACTACGGGTTCCGGGTCGTCGTCTCTCCGCGGTTCGGCGACATCTTCCGGGGCAACTCCGGCAAGGCGGGACTGCTGACAGCCCAGGTGGACGACAAGGTCGTGCAACGACTGTGGGATCTGCTCGAGTCGGAGCCCGGTGCCACGGTCACCGTCGACCTCGGGTCACGGACGGTGCGCGCCGGCGACGGTCCGGACGCCATCGAGGACTCCTTCGACATCGACGACTACACGCGTTGGCGGCTGCTCGAGGGCCTCGACGACATCGGCATCACGCTGTCCCACGAGCCCGACATCGCGGCGTACGAAGCCACGCGTCCGACCTTCAAACCCGCCACGCTGTAGGGGTTTCCGGCCTTCAGAGGCCCGATAACCCCTGTTTTGAGCGCGAAACGCCGAATTTCACCGCGAAACACCGGCGTGGCGATTGTGGCTGACGCGCGGAATACCTAGCGTGCGTTGAGGAAAGTCGGGCATCGGCCCGTCCTCATGGTCCACTGGAAGGGAAGCTAGTGAACAAGTCACAGCTCATCGACGCGCTGTCCGCGCGTTACGAGGGGAACCGGAAGGCCGCGCAGCAGGCGCTGGAGTCCGTGCTCGACACGATCACGCGAGAGGTCGCGCGGGGCGAGAAGGTCGCCATCACGGGCTTCGGCTCGTTCGAGAAGCGCGTGCGCGAGGCCCGGTGGGTGCGCAACCCGCAGACGGGTGCCCGCATCAAGGCCAAGAAGACCGCGGTGCCGAAGTTCACCGCAGGTGCGGACCTGAAGAACGTCGTCTCGGGCGCCAAGAAGCTTCCGAAGCTCGTCGCGGTGAAGGTCACCGCTCCGGCCAAGAAGGCTGCTCCGGCCAAGGCCGCGGCGCCGGCGAAGAAGTCGGCTCCGGCCAAGAAGGCGCCGGCGAAGAAGGCGGCACCGGCCAAGAAGGCCCCGGCCAAGAAGGCCCCGGCGAAGAAGGCGGCACCGGCCAAGAAGTCGGCTCCGGCCAAGAAGTCGGCACCCGTCAAGAAGGCGCCGGCGAAGAAGGCCCCGGCGAAGAAGGCCCCGGCGAAGAAGGCCCCGGCGAAGAAGGCCCCGGCCAAGAAGGCGCCCGCGAAGAAGGCCGCCAAGAAGTCCTGACGCACCACCCTTCCTGAGGGCGGCCCGCCGCGAGGCGGGACCGCCCTCAGGCTATTTCTGCCGAGCCAATTCTGCCAGGGCCCCGGCCGTGTGCGCGCCGACGCCGAGGGCGACGGCGGTGTCGAGGTCGTCGGCGTCGTCGACGTCGAGGCGCAACGACCGAAGGTCGCCCTCGACCGGCCACGCGCCGCCGCCGGCGTGGGCGGCCGCGGACCGGAACCCGAAGCGGGGTGCGAACTCCTCGGCCGGCGCGGCGTACATCGTGGTCCCGCTGCCGTGCGCGTCCGCGACGTACCTCGGCCAGCGGGGTTGCTGGGCCAGCGCCGCGTCGAGGTCGGCCGAGGTCAGGCAGGGCAGGTCGGCGCACAGGGCGACGGGGACCAGGCCCGGCCAGCGTCGCGCGGCCTCGGCCGCCGCGAGCACCAGGCTGGCGTTGAGGTCACCGGACACGCCGTCCGGGATCGCCGCACATCCCAGTGCCGACAGGGCTCCCGCGAAGGACGCGTCATCGGTGATCACCAGTACCTCGGCCACCGACGTCGCCCGGAGACATGCGGTCGCGGTGTCCATCGCGAAGGCGGCGGCCAGGGTGTCGCGCGGCAGGTCACCCAGCCGGGTCTTGCCCCGACCGGGCGGCTTCACGGGCAGCAGGACGGCGTACGAGGCGGGACCGTTCGTGGGCATCGATGCGATCCTTCCAGGGGCGGCTCAGGGTCCCGCACCGAGTAGCCTTCGCGCGTGACCGTCCGCGACCTGCAGCAGCCTCGAGGCTGGGCGTACAACCTGGCCGTGCCCGTCATCAAGCCGGCGCTGCTGGCCACGACGAGGCGCACGTGGCGTGGCGGCGAGAACATCCCGGCCACCGGTGGCTGCATCGTGGTGTTCAACCACATCTCGCACCTCGACCCGCTGACGGCCGCGCACTTCCTCTACGACCACGGCCGGTTGGCGCGGTACCTCGCGAAGTCCGGCCTCTTCAAGAACAAGGCCCTCGGCAAGTTCCTCCGCGGCGCCGGCCAGATCCCCGTCGAGCGGTTGAGCCGCAACGCCAAGAGCGCGTACGACGCCGCCGTCGCCGCCGTGCGTGCCGGCGAGTGCGTCGTCGTCTACCCGGAGGGCACGCTGACGCGTGACCCGGACCTGTGGCCGATGACCGGCAAGTCCGGCGCCGCGCGCATCGCCCTGGAGACCGGGTGTCCGGTGATCCCGGTCGGGCAGTGGGGGGCACACGAGCTGCTGCCGCCGTACACGAAGACGCCGCACCCCTTCCCCCGCAAGCACATCCAGATGCTCGCCGGGCCGCCCGTACCCCTCGACGACCTCGTCGAGCTGCCCCGCACCCAGCAGGTGATCAACACCGCCACCGACCGGATCATGGCCGCGCTCACCGTGCTGGTCGAGGAGATCCGCGGCGAGCAGGCGCCGGCCCTGTCGGTTCGACCCGCGCAAGGCCGGCGTCAAGCTCACCGGCGACCCGCGCAAGCAGGGCAAGTCGTGAACCCGGACCACAAGGTCGCGGTGTTCGGCGCCGGGTCCTGGGGCACGGCGTTCTCGATCGTGCTGGCCGACGCCGGCAACCAGGTCACCCTGTGGGCGCGGCGCGAGGAGATCGCCTCGGCCATCACCGAGACCCGCGAGAACCCCGACTACCTGCCCGGCGTCCAGCTGCCCGAGCACGTCACGGCCACCCACGACCCCGAGCAGGCCGCGGCCGGGGCCGACATCGTCGTGCTCGCCGTACCGTCGCAGACCCTGCGGGCGAACCTCGAGGACTGGGCGTCGGTCCTGCCGGACCGGTCGGTGCTGGTGTCGCTGATGAAGGGCGTCGAGCTCGGCACCCTCCAGCGGATGAGCGAGGTGATCGCCGAGGTGACCGGCGCGGGCCCCGAGCGGATCGCGGTGATCAGCGGACCCAACCTGTCCAAGGAGATCGCGCGTCGCGAGCCGGCCGCCTCCGTGGTCGCGTGCGCCGACGAGTCGGTCGCGCGGCATGGTGCAGGACCGCGTGCACGGCTCGATGTTCCGGCCCTACACGTCCGTCGACGTGGCCGGCTGCGAGATCGGCGGCGCCTACAAGAACGTCGTCGGCATCGCCGTGGGCATGGCCGTCGGCCTCGGGTTCGGCGACAACACCACGGCGTCGCTGATCACCCGCGGCCTGGCCGAGACCGCTCGTCTGGCGCGCGCGTTCGACGCCAACCCGATGACCCTGATGGGCCTCGCCGGGCTCGGCGACCTGGTCGCCACCTGCTCCTCGCCGCTCTCGCGCAACCGGTCGTTCGGGGAGAACCTCGGCAAGGGCATGACGACCGACGAGATCTACGCCTCGACCCGCCAGGTGGCCGAGGGCGCCAAGTCCTGCGCCTCGATCCACGACCTCGCCGTCCGCTCCGGCGTCGACGCTCCCATCGCCCAGGCGGTCGTCCAGGTCGTCGCCGGCCAGATGACCGCCCCGGAGACGATGGAGATGTTCATCGCCCGCGACACCAAGGCCGAGACCGACTGAACCGCGAGTCGGCGCTAGTTGCCGCGAGATCGACGCCGAGTCGGCGCTCGTTGCCTGACGTCGGCGGAAGTTGCGCCGACTCGGCGATCGCGGCCGGGCAACTAGCGCCGACTCGCGGTCAGGGGAGCTGGGCCAACGCCTGTTCGAGGTCGGCCCAGAGGTCCTCGACGTCCTCGATGCCGACCGACATCCGGACCAGGCCCTCGGGGATGGTGGCCGCTTCGCCCTTCCAGCGCCGGCGTCGCTCGAACGTCGACTCGACGCTGCCCAGCGACGTGGCGTGCACCCACAGCGAGGTCGAGTGCGTGAGGACGTCGGCGGCCTCGGCGGTCGGGAGCACGGCGGAGATGACCGCACCGAAGCCCGGGTAGCGCACCTCGGCGAACGCGCCGTGCTCGGTGAGCCGGCGGGCGAGCTCGGTGGCGTTGGCCTGGGAGCGCTCGACGCGCAGGTGCAACGTGCGGAGCCCGCGCAGCGCAAGCCAGGTCTCCAACGTCCCGGGGATCGCCCCGACCAGGTCGCGGCGGCCCTTCAGCACGCCGTACAGCTGCTCGTCGCGCACGACCAGAGCGCCCATCACCACGTCGCTGTGGCCGGCCAGGAACTTGGTGACCGAGTGGAGCACGATGTCGGCGCCGAGCTCGAGCGGCTTCTGCAGCAGGGGAGTGGCGAAGGTGTTGTCGACGACGACCGACGCCCCGGCCTCGTGGCCCGCGGCGACCAGCCGCTCGACGTCGGCGACCTCCAGGGCCGGGTTGGTCGGCGACTCGATCCAGAGGATGGCGGCGTCCTCGAGCTCGGCGATCACCGCGTCGGTGTCCGCGATGTCGACGAGCGTCGAGCGGATCCGGCCTCGTGCCTCGAGGTCGCCGAGCTGGCCGACGCTGCCGAGGTAGGCGTGCCGCGGCGCGACGACGCGACCGTCCAGGCCGACGAGGTCGAGCACGGTGGAGACCGCCGCGAGCCCGGACGAGAACGCCAGGGCCCGCCCGCCCTCGAGGGCCCCGAGCGCCTCCTCGAACGCCGACCAGGTCGGGTTCGCGTACCGGCCGTACTCGAGGTCGCCCCCCGCGACGTACGTCGACGCCATCTGGATCGGCCCGTTCAGCGGCTGGTCGACCTCGTGCGGCGGCCGCCCCGCGTGCACGACGACCGTCGCGGGGGACAGGGCAGGAGTGTCACCAGGCATGGGCCCAAGGTAGGCCGATAGGTTGGCGACCGATGAGCCAGCCCAGGAAGCGCATCGCCGTCGTGTTCGGCGGCCGGTCCAGTGAGCACGCCATCTCCTGCGTCACCGCGGGCAGCGTGCTCCAGGCCATCGACCGCACGAAGTACGACGTCGTCCCGGTCGGCATCGCCACCGACGGCCGCTGGGTGCTGGAGTCGGGCGACCCGGAGACCCTGCAGATCCTCGGGCCCGACAAGCTCCCAGAGGTCGACGGCGAGCGCGCGGCCGTCACCCTGGCCCGCGACGTCAACACCACGGACCTCGTCGTGCACGAGCCCTCCCAGCCGCCGACGACCCTCGGCGAGGTCGACGTCGTCTTCCCGCTGCTGCACGGCCCGTGGGGCGAGGACGGGACCATCCAGGGGATGCTCGAGATGGCCGGGGTGAGGTACGTCGGCGCCGGTGTCCTCGCCTCCGCGGTGAGCATGGACAAGGCGTACATGAAGGTCGTCCTCGTCGCCGCCGGGCTGCCGGTGATGAAGTCGATCACGGTGACGGCCCGCCAGTGGTACCGCGACCCCGACGGCATCACCCACCGCGTCGCCGAGCTCGGTTTCCCGCTCTTCGTGAAGCCGGCCCGCGGCGGCTCCTCGATCGGCATCTCCAAGGTGCACCACGCCGGCGAGCTGGCCGACGCCGTCGAGGAGGCCCACCGCCACGACCCGAAGGCGCTCATCGAGGTCGCCGCCGAGGGTGCCCGCGAGGTCGAGTGCGGCGTGCTCCAGGCCCTGGACGGGTCGGCCGAGACCAGCCTGCCGGCCGAGATCCGGATCACCGGCGACCACGAGTTCTACGACTTCGCCGCCAAGTACCTCCCGGAGGAGCACACCGAGCTCGACGTGCCCGCGCACCTCCCGGACGCCGTGGCCACCGAGCTGCGCGACCTCGCGTCCCGCGCCTTCGAGGCGGTCGGCTGCGAGGGCCTGGCGCGGGTCGACTTCTTCGTCTTCCCGGACGGGTCCATCGTGGTCAACGAGATCAACACCATGCCCGGGTTCACCCCGTTGTCGATGTTCCCGCGCATGTGGGCCGCCACCGGCCTCGACTACCCGGCGCTCGTGGACCGCCTCATCGAGCTGGCCCTGCGCCGCGACACCGGCCTCCGCTGAACACTCTGGCCTACTACTTGCAGTCCTTGACCAGCCTCAGATGGTCCTTGACCGGCTCCGCCAGCTCGGCGATGGCCGCGGCCGGACCCGACGGGCGGTACTTCCCGGGCACGGTCACCGACACGATCGGGTCGTAGCCGACCGCGGTCAGCGTCGCGGCGGCGTCCTGGTCGTCGAACTCGGCGTCGGGCACGAACCACCCGACGCCGTTGGCCACCTCGCAGGAGGAGAACTGGTCGAAGCCGTCCGGTACGCCGACCCCGCAGCGCACGATGATCGCCGGGTCGCCCCAGGCGCGTCCCAGGGCGGCCGCGGGGTTCACCTTGCGGCGGTCGTGACCGGCCAGCCGGTTGGGCAGGTCGTCGAGGAACGCGTCGCAGGTCCTCAGCACCTCCGGCGAGACGTCGGGCGAGTCCAGCGTCACCGGCTCGTCGGCGCAGCCCGCCAAGGAGAGGACCAGGGGTACGACGAGCAGCAGCGCGGCGAGCGTGCCGACGCCCCGGACCCGTGCGGGACCGGGGCGTCGCGCCAATCTCGGGGTCTGCCTGGTCAGATGTGCACCACCGGGCAGGTCAGCGTGCGGGTGATGCCGTCGAGGTTCTGCACCTTCGAGACCACCAGCTTGCCGAGCTCGTCGACGTTGCGGGCCTCGGCGCGCACGATCACGTCGTACGGGCCGGTGACGTCCTCGGCGAGGGTCACGCCCTTCACCTGGGCGATCGCCCTGGCCACGTCGGCGGCCTTGCCCACGTCGGTCTGGATCAGGATGTAGGCCTGGACGACCATCGATGACTCCTCGTGTCCGGGGGGCCCGCAGGCGGGCAGCTGCCGCCACCCAACCTACAGGCGACGGTCCCTGGTGAGATAGGCGCATGACGATCCCGAGCCGCATCCCCACCGGCGCGACCCTGGCCGACGTGGGCGAGTTCGGGCTGATCGCCGAGCTGGCCGCTCTCTTCCCCCAGGGCGAGCACGTGCTGGTCGGGCCGGGCGACGACGCGGCCGTGCTGCGTGTCCGGTCGGGTCACGTCGTGGTCTCCACCGACCTGCTGGTCGAGGGCCGTCACTTCCGCCGCGACTGGGCGAGCGCGGAGGACGTCGGCCACCGGGCCGCCGCGCAGAACCTGTCCGACATCAACGCCATGGGCGGCACCGCCCACTCGCTGACCATCGGGCTGGGCGCGCCACCCGACCTGCCCGCCGTGTGGGCCCTGGACTTCGCGCGCGGCTTCGCCGCGGAGTGCGAGATCGTCGGCGCGAGCGTCGTCGGCGGCGACCTCACCCGCGCCTCGGAGGTGGTCATCGCGGTCACCGTCATCGGCGCCTGCCTGCAGGCACCCGTGCTCCGCTCGGGCGCCGAACCCGGACAGGTCGTCGCCCTCGTCGGCCGCCAGGGGTGGGCCGCCGGCGGGCTGGCGGTGCTCGGCCGCGGCTTCCGCTCCCCGCGCGTCCTCGTCGAGGCCTACCGCCGCCCCGAGCCGCCGTACGCCGCCGGGCCGGCCGCCGCGGCCGCCGGCGCGACGGCCATGATCGACGTCTCCGACGGCCTGGTCGCCGACGCCGGCCACCTCGCCGACGAGTCCGGGGTCGCCATCGACCTGCACCGCGACGCCTTCGACGTCCCCGAGCCGCTCCAGGCCGTCGCCGCCGCCACCGGGAGCGACCCGATGGCCCTCATCCTCGGCGGCGGCGAGGACCACCCGCTCCTCGCGACCTTCGCGCCCGGGTCGGTGCCCGACGGCTGGACGGTCATCGGGGTCGTGAACGAGGGTGCGGGGGTCACGGTCGACGGGGCGGCGTACGACGGTCCGGCGGGCTGGACGCACTTCTGAGGTCCAGGGGTTTTCTCCGGCCGGCCGGAGAAAACCGAACATGGCGTACGGTGCACCGCACGCCAAGTTCGGCGAAGGTACGACAAGTCGGGCGCCCCCGGGCCTCCCGGCGCCACGATTTCGGCACCTCGACGCGTCTCGGATAGTCTTTCCCGGTTGCCCAGCACGGGTGACCCATCGTTCTCGATCTCCAGGAGCTAGACCGTGGCTGCCGTCTGCGACATCTGCGCCAAGAAGCCGGGCTTCGGCAACAACCGCCCGTGGTCCAAGAAGGCGACCCGTCGTCGCTTCGACCCCAACATCCAGCGGGTCCGCGCGACGGTCAACGGCACCCCGAAGCGGATGAACGTCTGCACCTCGTGCCTCAAGGCCGGCAAGGTCACCCGCTGACCGCTCGCTGAGCCCAGTACCTCAGGACCCCGGGACACACCCCGGGGTCTTGTCATGTCCGGGTGCAGCCGAGGCCACTAACCTTCGCCAGATGGAGCAGGTGCCGGGTCAGTCGCTCAGGGGGAGCGGCACGATCGAGCTCGCGGTGGTGCTCCGCTTCGTCGACATCGCGGTCGACGCGCTGGCCGAGGCCCGCGAGGAGATCGACGCCCTCAACGTCTACCCCGTGCCGGACGGCGACACCGGCACCAACATGTACCTCACCGTCGCCGCCGCCCGTGACGCCCTCCGATCGGCCACCGCCGAGGAGCCCGACCTCCTGGCCGGTCTCGCGGCCCTGCGCAGGGGCGCCCTCCTCGGCGCCCGCGGCAACAGCGGCGTGATCCTCAGCCAGATGCTCGGCGCGCTCTCGACCACCATCGCCTCGGCCGCGGCCGAGGACCGCAACGCCACGATCATGGCCCGCGCCCTGCGCGAGGCGACCGAGGGCGCGTACGCCGCCGTCGGCACGCCCGTGGAGGGCACCATCCTCACCGTGATCCGGGCCGCGGCCGAGGCGGCCGAGCAGCGGGCGGCCCAGGACGGCGCGCGCGCCCGTGACGTCTTCACCGATGCCGCCGCCGCCGCGCGCGAGGCGCTGGCGCGCACCCCCGACCAGCTGGCCGTCCTGCGGGACGCCGGGGTCGTCGACGCCGGCGGGCGCGGGCTCAGCGTCATCCTCGACGCGGCCGAGACCGTGCTCACGGGCCGTCGCCCGGTGCCCGTCACCGCCCCGATCGGCGCACGCCGCATCCCCGTCCCGGCCGAGCAGCGTGCCCACGAGCTCAGCCCCGACGGACCGGCGTACGAGGTGATGTACCTCCTCGACGCCGAGGACGCCCAGGTCCCCGGCCTCAAGGACAGCCTGGCCCGGCTGGGCGACTCCCTGGTGGTCGTCGGCGGCGACGGCCTCTGGAACGTGCACGTGCACGTCGACGACGTCGGCGCCGCGGTCGAGGCCGGCATCGCCGCCGGCCGCCCCCACCGCATCGCCGTCACCCACTTCGCCGAGCAGGTCGAGGCCTGGAACCGACGTACGACGGCCCGCGCGGGCCGCCAGGTCGTCGCGGTGGCCGCCGGGCCCGGCCTGGAGAAGCTGTTCCAGGAGGCGGGCGCGACCGTCGTCGTGGGCGGCCCCGGCCACCGGCCGTCGACCGGCATGATCCTCGAGGCCATCCACGACTCCGGCGCGCAGGAGGTGATCGTGCTGCCCAACGACGCGGACTCGGTGCGGGCGGCGCGTGCGGCCGCGCAGACCGCCGAGGGCGACGACGGGATCCGGGTGGCGGTGATCGCGACCGAGGCCCAGGTGCAGGGGCTGGCGGCCCTGGCCGTGCACGAGCCCGGCCGCCCCTTCGACCAGGACGTCCTGGAGATGACCGCGACCGCGCGACACGCGCGTCACGGCGCGGTGACGGTCGCGGCCAAGCAGGCGATGACGATGGCCGGCCCCTGCGAGCCCGGCGACGTCCTGGGCGTGATCGCGGGCGACTTCGCGGTCGTCGGCCAGGACCTCGACCTCGTGGCCGCCGACGTGCTCGAGCGGCTGCTCGCGGGCGGCGGCGAGCTGGTCACGATCGTGGCCGGCGAGGGCGGCGGCGAGCTCGCGCGGCGCACGGCCGACGGGGTCGAGGAGCGGCACCCGCATGTCGACGTGATGGTGTACGACGGTGGTCAGGATCGCTACCCGCTCCTGATGTCCGTCGAATAGCCCCGAACAGAGACCGCCCTTGATCACCCTCGACTCCCCGCTGACCGCCGTGGTCGGCGACAAGTCCACCAAGCGCAAGCGGATGGCCGAGGGACTCGGCCTGCTCACGGTCGGCGACCTGCTGCGTCACTTCCCGCGCCGCTACGTCAAGGCCGGGGAGCTGACGCACGTCGCGGACCTCCACGAGGGCGAGATGCTCACCGTCATCGGTGAGATCGCGCGCAGCGAGCTGAGGACCTACAAGGACCGGCGCACCGGCCGGCCGGCGTACCGCCTCGAGACGGTGCTGCAGACCGACGGCCCGCGCCTGAAGATGACGTTCTTCGCCAAGAACCAGCACACCTCCCAGTGGCAGGCGAACCGCCTCGCGGTCGGTCGCCGCGGGGTGTTCGTCGGACAGGTCAGCCGCTTCCGCGACGACTGGCAGCTCACCAACCCGAAGATGATCCTGTTCGGAATCGCTAACTCCGACGAGGGCGACGGGCCAGGTGATGGGTCTGGTGGCATCGTCGACAGCTTCGGCGACCTCTACCCGATCTACCCGCAGACCAAGGGCGTGGAGTCCTGGGACATCCAGCGGGCGGTGAACTTCGCACGGTCGGTGATCGACGACGTACCGGAGCTGATCCCGGAGTCCATCTGCGACGAGCACGACCTCGTCGACGCCCGCACCGCCATCGACCTGATCCACGCACCCGACACCTTCGCCCAGGTGGAGGTCGCGCGCCGGCGCTACCGGTTCGAGGAGGCCCTGGTCACCCAGGTGGTCCTCGCCCGGCGGCGGGCGTTCCAGCACGCGCTCGGCGCCCAGGCCCGCACCGGAGGCGGAGGGCTGCTGGCGGCGTTCGACGAGCGGCTGCCGTTCGTGCTGACCGACGGGCAGCGCGAGATCGCCGAGGTGATCGAGGCGGACCTGGCTCAGCCGCACCCCATGAACCGGCTGCTCCAGGGCGAGGTCGGCTCCGGCAAGACGGTCGTGGCCCTGCGCGCGATGCTCCGCGTGGTCGACTCCGGCGGGCAGGCCGCCCTGCTGGCGCCGACCGAGGTGCTCGCCCAGCAGCACTACCGCTCGATCACCGCCATGCTCGGCGACCTCGCCGCCGGCGGGATGCTCGGGGGCGCGGCCGACGGCACCAACGTGGCCCTCCTGACCGGGTCGATGCCCAAGTCCACGCGCGCCGAGGCGATGTCGCGGATGGCCAGCGGCGAGGCCGGGATCACCGTCGGCACCCACGCCCTGCTCGAGGACAAGGTGATGTTCGCCGACCTCGGCCTGGTCGTGGTCGACGAGCAGCACCGTTTCGGCGTCGAGCAGCGGGCCGCGCTGACCGACAAGGCCGGCTGGCCGCCCCACGTGCTGGTGATGACGGCGACGCCCATCCCGCGCACCGTCGCGATGACCGTCTTCGGCGACCTCGAGGTCTCCACGCTCACCGAGCTGCCCGCAGGCCGGGCCCCGATCCAGACCAACGTCGTGCCGCTTGCCGAGCACCCCGGCTGGATCGAGCGCGTCTGGACCCGTGTCAAGGAGGAGGTGGACAAGGGCCACCAGGCCTACGTCGTGTGCCCGCGCATCACCGGCGACGAGCTGGAGGAGGGCGACCGCGACGTCATCGACGAGATGGAGGAGGAGTTCGTCGACACGCCTCTCCAGCGCTCCGCGAGCGATCGGCCGCCCCTCAACTCGGTGACCGAGGCGGTCGCCCGGCTGCGCGCCGGGCCCCTGACCGGCCTGCGCGTCGAGATGCTGCACGGTCAGCTGCCGTCCGACGAGAAGGACCGGGTGATGCGGGCGTTCGCCGCCGGCGAGATCGACGTCCTGGTCTCCACCACCGTCATCGAGGTCGGCGTCGACGTCGCGAACGCGACCACGATGGTGCTGCTCGACGCCGACCGGTTCGGCATCTCCCAGCTGCACCAGATGCGTGGCCGCGTCGGCCGCGGCGGACTGCCCGGCCTGTGCCTGCTGGTCAGCTACGCCGAGACCGGCTCGCCGTCGCGCGAGCGGATCGACGCCGTCGCCGCCACCAGCGACGGCTTCGAGCTGAGCCGCCTCGACCTCGACCAGCGCCGCGAGGGCGACGTGCTGGGCAGCTCGCAGTCCGGTTTCCGGTCCAGCCTGACGATGCTGCGGGTCCTGCGCGACGAGGACACCATCGTCGCCGCGCGCCGGGCCGCCACCGAGCTGCTGGACCGTGACCCCGACCTCGCGACCGCTCCGGTCCTGGGGGCCGCGGTGGCGCAGATGGAGCAATCACGGCAGTCTGACTTCATGGAGAAGGCCTGAAGATGCCCGTCACTCCCGCCCCGTGACGTCGGGGTCCCCCGCTGAGCTCGTGAGCGGAGGAGCGAAGCGGGGGAGCGAGCGATTCAGTGGGGTGACATGACTCGGATCATCGGGGGAACGGCCGGGGGACGACGCATCGACGCGCCCCGGGGCACGAGCACGCGGCCGACCAGCGACCGGGTCCGCGAGGCGCTCTTCTCGGCGGTCGAGTCGTGGTGCGGCTCGCTCCAGGGGCTGCGGTTCCTCGACCTGTACGCCGGGTCCGGGGCGGTCGGCCTCGAGGCCTGGTCCCGCGGCGCCGGCGTGGTCACCCTGGTCGAGCAGAACCGCCGCACCGCGGCACTCATCTCCGCCAACGCCAAGCTGATCGGCTTCTCCAAGGCCCACGTGGTGGGCGCGTCGGTCGCCGCGACCCTCCTGCGGCCGCCGTCCGCGCCGTACGACGTGGTGTTCCTCGACCCGCCGTACCCCACCCCGGCCGACGAGGTCGACGACAACCTCAAGCACCTGGGCGCCGAGTGGCTGGTGCCCGGTGCGATGGTGGTGGTGGAGAGGTCGTCGCGGACCCGGCCGCCGGTCTTCCCGGACGGCTTCACCGACGGTCGCGAGCGCAAGTACGGCGAGACGACGCTCTGGTACGGTCACGCCGCCCGAGCCTGAACACCTGCGAGGAGTGCCCGTGCCCAAGCGTGTGACTCGTGCCGTGTGCCCCGGGTCCTTCGACCCGGTCACCCTGGGTCACCTCGACGTGGTCCGGCGGGCCGCCAGCCTCTTCGACGAGGTCGTGGTGGCCGTGGGCACGAACCCGTCCAAGAGCCGCCTGTTCACCGCCGAGGAGCGGCTCTCCATGCTCGAGCGCGCGTGCGCCGGCCTCGACGGGGTCCGGGTCGCGTCGTTCTCCGGCCTGCTGACCGACTTCTGCACCGCCCACGACGTGCAGGCGATCGTCAAGGGCCTGCGCGCCGGCACCGACTTCGACTACGAGCTGCCGATGGCGCACATGAACGCCACCCTGGCCCCGGGCGTGGAGACGATCTACCTCCCGACCAGCGCGGGCTGGTCCTTCGTCTCCTCGAGCCTGGTCAAGGAGGTGGCCGGCTTCGGGGGCGACGTGTCGGCGTTCCTGCCCGACTTCGTCCACGACGCCCTGCTCGCGCGCCAGAAGAGCGACCTGACCAGCGGCGATGCCGCAACCGGAGACTGACCCGGGGTTCGGCTGCGTTTTGCCGGGCTGGGGAGGGGTGGATACGCTTCACCCTGATCTGCGTGCATCGATTCCGGAAGTGATCCCCTGAACAAGTTGGACCCGAGAGCGCCGCTCGTGCTCGACACTCGCGAGCTCGGCCGCCGCCCGGGGTCCCAGCATCAGGTCTCACGAACGGCGCCGGCGCCCGCGGATCTGGGCATCGAAGTCCTCCGTGTCCCGGAAGGTTCGCCGGTCGAGCTCGACCTGCGGCTGGAAGCGGTCATGGAAGGGGTCTTGGTCACGGGCACGGCGCGAGCCGGGCTCGAGGGTGAGTGCGTGCGGTGCCTGGGGTCGATCACCGACGAGATCGAGGTCGACCTCCAGGAGCTGTACGTCTACGACGACCAGGAACACGACCCCGACGAGGACGACGAAGTCAGCATGCTCCAGGGCGACCTGCTCGACCTGGAGCCCCTGCTGCGGGACGCGGTGGTGCTCGCACTGCCGTTCCAGCCCTTGTGCGGCCCGGACTGTCCCGGACTGTGCCCCGACTGTGGGGCGCGGCTCGCGGACGACCCGGACCACCAGCACGAGGAGCCGGTGGACCCGCGGTGGGCCGTGCTGCAGGGGCTGGCCCCCTCCGATGTCCAGTCCGACCAAGACGTCAACCAGAAGTAAGTCAGGAGACAACAGTGGCAGTCCCGAAGCGGAAGATGTCGCGCAGCAACACGCGTCACCGTCGTTCGCAGTGGAAGGCCGTCGCGCCGACCCTGGTGACGTGCGCCAACCCCGCGTGTGGCGCCAAGCACCTGCCGCACCGTGCGTGCGGCACGTGCGGCCAGTACGGCGCCCGGTCCGACCGTCGTCAGGTCCTCTGACCCGGTCGACGTCCTGAACAGTCAGCCGGCCAACTACGGCGCACTCCGGGAGGCGCTCGGGAATCCGGTCCTGGACCCCGAGCTCCTCGAGCGCGCCCTCACCCACCGCTCGTTCGCCTACGAGAACGGCGGGCTGCCCACCAACGAGCGCCTGGAGTTCCTCGGGGACTCCGTGCTCGGCGTGGTGGTGACCGAGACGCTCTACGTGACCCACCCGGACCTCTCCGAGGGCCGGCTGGCCAAGCTCCGTGCGGCCGTGGTGAACGCCCGCGCCCTGGCCGACGTGGGCCGCGACATCGGGCTCGGCCAGCACATCAAGCTCGGACGCGGCGAGGAGTCGACCGGCGGTCGCGCCAAGGCCTCGATCCTCTCCGACACCGTCGAGGCGGTGATCGGAGCGGTGCACCTCAGTGGCGGCTTCGACGCCTCCGGCCCGCTGGTCCACATGCTCTTCGACCCGCTCATCGAGGCGGCCTCGGTGATGGGTGCCGGGCTCGACTGGAAGACCTCGCTCCAGGAGCTGTCGGCCGAGCGTGGGCTCGGCGTCCCGGAGTACGTCATCCAGGACGAGGGCCCCGACCACATGAAGACCTTCACCGCCCAGGTCCGGGTCGGCGAGGACCTCTACGGCAACGGCATCGGCCGCTCCAAGAAGGAAGCCGAGCAGGCCGCCGCCGAGACGGCGTACGGCGAGCTCTCCGAATTCTCCGGGCTCTCCTCCGCGGCCTCCGCCGACGACTGACCGGACCTCGTCCGCGTGCCCGAGCTGCCTGAGGTCGAGGTCGTCCGCATCGGCCTCGAGAAGCACGTCGTCGGCGCCACGCTCGCGGCCGTCGAGGTCCTGCACCCGCGGCCCGTGCGCCGCGACCACCGCGGCTCGACCGGCTTCGTCGCCGCGTTGACCGGCCGCCGCGTGGAGGCGGTCCGCCGCCGCGGCAAGTACTTCTGGCTCGCCCTCGACAACGGCGACGCGCTCCTCGGCCACCTCGGCATGAGCGGGCAGATGCTCGTCCAGCCGGCGGGCGCGCCCGACGACCGGCACCTGCGCGTCCGGTTCCGCCTGGCGGGGCCGGGCTTCGAGGGGACCGAGCTGCGCTTCGCCGACCAGCGGATGTTCGGCGGTCTCATGGTGTCCGAGGGCGGCGCGGGGCTGCCCTCCGAGATCGCGCACATCGCCCGCGACCCGCTCGACCCGGAGTTCGACGACGTGACCTTCGTCCGCCGCGTCCGCAAGCGCCGGTCGGGCGTGAAGCGTCAGCTCCTCGACCAGACCCTGGTCTCGGGGGTCGGCAACATCTACGCCGACGAGGCGCTGTGGCGGGCGAAGATCCACGGCGAGCGTCCCGGCGACCGGCTCACCGCCGCACAGGTGCGCGACCTCCTCGGCCACGCGCGCACCGTGATGACCGCGGCGCTCGGGCAGGGAGGCACGTCGTTCGACGCGCTCTACGTCAACGTCAACGGGCAGTCCGGGTACTTCGACCGGTCGCTGCACGCCTACGGCCGCGAGGACCAGCCCTGCGACCGCTGTGGCACGCCGATGCGGAGGGCCGCGTTCATGAACCGGTCGTCGTACTTCTGCCCCGTCTGCCAGCCGGCGCCCCGCGTACGACGGTCCTGACCAGGGCGGATCGGCGGTCGTCCCCAATTGACCGGAACGGCCTGGAGTGTCACCCTTGAAGACGGCCCGCACATCGGGCTGTCAACCGTATTCCGGAAGGCTTTCACTACATGGCCAAGGCGCTGCTCGGCACCTTCCACAGCGACCAGCGGACCGCCGCACACCTCGTGTCGGAGAACACCCGTCTCCGCGTGCGCGTGCGTGACCTGGAAGAGCTCATCGCCCGTCTGCAGGACGAGAACGACCGCCTGGCCCAGGCCGCGGCGGTCGCCCTTCTCGACCTTCACTCCGAGGAGCTCAAGGAGATGCAGCCGGTCTGACCGGCGACGACCACGGCGCCCTCTGCGGGTCGCCGTAGGCATATCGCCGTGCCCGGGGGCACTCCCGGCCAGTAGGTTTCTGCGGCCATGAGGTCACCGGTCGAGGTCGTCGCCCCCGCGCGCCTCGGCCTGCCGTTCCGGTGGCTGCTCACCTCGTCGTGGGCCAGCAACCTCGGCGACGGGCTGGCCATCGCCGCGGGCCCGCTGCTCGTGGCCTCGCAGACGCACGACCCGTTCCTGGTGTCCCTGGCGGCGCTGTCGGGGTGGCTCCCGCCGTTCCTGTTCGGCCTGTGGGCCGGCGTCCTGGCGGACCGCCTCGACCGGCGGGCGATCATGATCACGGTCAACCTGGCCCGTATCACGGTCATCGGCGTGATCGCCGCCACCATCGTCACCGACACGGTCTCGATCGCGGTGGTGCTCGGGTCCCTGTTCCTCCTGGGGACTGCGGAGGTGTTCGCCGACAACACCGCGAGCACGCTGATGCCGATGATCGTCCGGCGCGACGACCTCGCGATCGCCAACTCCCGCCTCACCTTCGGCCTGATCACGGTCAACCAGCTGGCCGGGCCGCCCATCGGCGCCGCGCTCTTCGCGGTGGGCATGGCGTGGCCGTTCGCCGCGCAGGCGCTCGTGATGGCGCTCAGCGTCGCGCTGGTGAGCAGGGTGGTGCTGCCGCCGCACGGCCGGGAGACCCAGGAGCATCCGCCGGTCTGGCACGACGTCGTCGAGGGCGTGCGCTGGGTGCTGCACCACGCCGCCGTACGGACCCTGGTGCTGACGATCTTCACCTTCAACATCACGTTCGGCGCGGCCTGGTCGGTGCTGGTGCTCTACGCGTTGCGCCGTCTCGGCCTCGGCGAGGTGGGCTTCGGGCTGCTGACCACCTTCGGGGCCGCCGGCGGACTGGTCGCGACGACGGCGTACGGCTGGATCACCGCCCGCGTCAGCCTCGGCAACCTGATGCGGATCGGCCTGGTCATCGAGACCCTCACCCACCTGGCGCTGGCCCTGACGACCATCCCGTGGGTGGCGATGGCGATCTTCTTCGTCTTCGGCGCGCACGCCTTCGTGTGGGGCACGACCTCGGTGACCGTCCGGCAGCGCGCCGTGCCGACCCGCCTCCAGGGACGCGTCGGCAGCGTGAACATGATCGGGACGTACGGCGGTCTCGTGCTCGGCTCCGGCGTCGGCGGGCTGCTGGCCCGTCAGTGGGGCGTGACCGCGCCCTTCTGGTTCGCCTTCGCCGGCTCCGCCCTCTTCGTCGTCCTCATCTGGGGCCAGCTCAAGCACATCGCCCACACCGATGAGGCGCCGGTGCCGGGATAGTCCGGGTCGCTTCTGCGGATCTCGGGCGGCCAGAGCTGCAGAACCGGACTGGGACTGTCCCGAAGGTTCAGGTCAGAGCTCGACGCAGAACTCGTTGCCGCCGGGGTCGAGCATGACGGTGAGGGCGGTCTCGTCGGTGCCGTGGACGGCCTGGACGGTGGCCCCGAGCGCTTCGAGGCGGGCGACTTCCTCTGGGACGGTCCCGGGGGCGCGGAGGTCGAGGTGGAGGCGGTTCTTGGCGGACTTGGTCTCCGGGACGCGCTGGAACCAGAGGTTGACGCCGCCCCAGCCGGGCGCCTCGACGTACGCCTTGTCCGAGGTGGCGTCCTCGTCGAGCTCGCCGCCGAGGGCGGCGGCCCAGAAGCTGGCGACGGGGAGGGCGTCCTCGCAGTCGACGGTGATGCTCTTGATCCAGCTCGTCACGGGCCCCTGTGTTGGCATGGATCGACCGTACGGCGCGGGGGGCCGACACACGCAGGCGGGTTTCCGGGCAGAGGGGTGACGGCGACTAGGCTGGGCGGGCTGCTTCCCCGCGCACCCCGAGATGACGTCTGTCCTTGAACGACCGGCGTGAGGAGCTCCGTTGTACCTGAAGAGCCTGACCCTCAAGGGGTTCAAGTCCTTCGCGTCCTCCACGACGCTCCAGCTCGAGCCGGGCATCACCTGCATCGTGGGCCCGAACGGCTCCGGCAAGTCCAACGTGGTCGACGCCCTCGCCTGGGTCATGGGCGAGCAGGGCGCCAAGTCGCTGCGCGGCGGCAAGATGGAGGACGTCATCTTCGCCGGTACGTCGGGCCGGCCGCCGCTGGGTCGCGCCGAGGTGCTGCTGACGATCGACAACAGCGACGGGGCGCTGCCGATCGAGTACGCCGAGGTGACGATCAGCCGCACGATGTTCCGGTCCGGCGGGTCGGAGTACGCCATCAACGGCACGTCCTGCCGGCTGCTCGACGTCCAGGAGCTGCTGAGCGACTCCGGCATCGGCCGCGAGATGCACGTGATCGTCGGGCAGGGCCAGCTCGACACGATCCTGCACGCGACGCCGGAGGACCGGCGCGGCTTCATCGAGGAGGCCGCCGGAGTCCTCAAGCACCGCAAGCGCAAGGAGAAGGCGCTCCGCAAGCTGGACGCCACCGACGGCAACCTGACCCGGCTCAACGACCTCCTCAACGAGATCCGCCGCCAGCTCAAGCCGCTGGGGCGGCAGGCCGAGGTGGCCCGTCAGGCCGCGACCGTGCAGGCCGACGTCCGCGACGCCCGCGCCCGGCTGATGGCCGAGGACCTGGTCGTCGCGCGCACGGCGCTGGAGCAGGAGATGGCCGACGAGACGATCCTGGTCGAGCGGCGCGAGGAGGTCGAGGCGCTGCTGGCCGCGTCTCGTGAGCGCGAGACCGCGCTCGAGACCTCGTTGCGTGATGACCTGCCTGCGCTGTCGCGCGCCCAGGACACGTGGTTCTCCCTGTCCGGGCTGCGCGAACGACTCCGCGGCACCCAGTCCCTGGCCGCCGAGCGCCTGCGCAACGCCGCGTCCGCCGAGGGCGAGCCGACCGAGTCCGGCCGCGACCCCGAGGCGCTGGAGGCCGAGGCGGCCCAGGTTCGCGAGCAGGAGCGGGCCATCGGGGCCGAGGTGGAGAACCACCGTTCCGCGCTCGAGGAGTCGGTGACCGCACGCCGTACGGCGGAGGAGGCGGCCGCCGACGAGGAACGCCGGGTGGCCGGGCTGGTCCGCGCCGCCGCCGACCGTCGCGAGGGCCTGGCCCGGCTGCACGGCCAGGTGAACGCCCTGCGGACCCGTGCCGCGGCCGCCGACGACGAGATCGGCCGGCTGCGCGACGCGCGCCAGGAGGCCGCCGCCCGCGCCGAGCGTGCGCAGCGCGACTACACCGCGCTCGAGAGCAAGGTCGCCGGCCTCGACGCCGGCGAGGAGGGGCTGGACGCCGAGCACGAGGTCGCGTCCGCCCTGTTCGACGACATCGCCGCGCGCCTGGAGAAGGCCCGGGACGAGGCCCAGCTCGCCGACCGGGAGCGTTCGTCGCTGGCCGCCCGCAAGGAGGCCCTCGAGATGGGCCTGGCACGTCGCGACGGCGCGGGCGCGCTGCTCGCGGCCACCGACCAGGTCTCCGGCCTGATGGGGTCGGTGGCGGCGCTGCTGTCGGTGCGCACCGGCTACGAGACGGCGGTCGCGGCCGCTCTCGGCTCGGCGGCCGACGCCGTGGCCGTGACCGACCCCGACGCCGCCGTGTCGGCGATCGGGCACCTCAAGACCCACGACCTGGGCCGCGCCGGCCTGGTGCTCGGCGGCCCTGGTCTCGGTGGCGCACCGGACGACCAGTGGCCCGGGCTCCCCGGCCACGCGACGTACGCCGTCGACGTCGTCGACTGCCCCGACGAGCTGCGCGGCTCCCTGGTCCGGCTCCTGCACAAGGTGGCCGTCGTCGACGACCTGCCGACCGCGCGGGCGCTGGTCGCCGACCTGGCCGACGTGACGGCGGTGACGCGCGAGGGCGACGTGCTCGGCGCGTACGCCGCCGCGGGCGGCTCGTCCTCCCAGCCGAGCCTGCTGGAGATCCAGGCCGCGGTCGACGAAGCGACCTCCCTGCTGGCCGAGGCCGTCCGGTCCAGCGAGCGGTTGGGCTTCGACATCTCGCGGTTCGAGAGCGAGCGGCTGGACGCCCAGCAGCGCGTCGACGTGGCGCTGGCGCGGCTGCACGAGTCCGACGCCACCCTGGCGGCGGTCGCCGAGCAGCTCGGCCAGCACGGCTCCCAGGCCCGCGGAGCCCGCGCCGAGGCCGACCGCCTCGACACCGCGATCACCAACGCCGAGACCGCGCGTGACCAGGACCTGGCCGGCCTCGCCGACCTCGAGCAGCGGCTCACGACGGCGGAGTCCGCCCCCGACGAGGAGCCCGACACCAGCGAGCGCGAGCGGCTGGTCGAGGCCGCGCGTACCTCCCGGGCCAAGGAGATGGAGTCGCGGCTGGCCCTGCGCACGTCGGAGGAGCGCGGGCGTGCGCTGCACGGTCGCGCCGACTCGCTGCTGTCGGCCGCGCAGGCCGAGCGGGACTCCCGCGCCCGGGCCGCCGAGCGCCGCGAGCGCCTGGTCCGTGAGGGCCGGGCGGCCGAGGCCGTGGGCACCGCCGTCAGCGTGGTGCTCGCCCGGCTGGAGGTCTCGGTGCACCGGGCCGCCGAGGAGCGGGCGGCCGTCGAGGCGTCCCGGCAGGAGCGCGAGCAGGAGCTGCTCACGGTGCGGTCGCGGCTGCGGCAGCTGGCCGGCGAGCACGACGAGCTGGTCAGCTCGGTGCACCGCGACGAGATGGCGCGCACCCAGCAGAAGATGCGCATCGAGCAGCTCACCGAGCGCGCGATGGAGGAGCTGGGCCTGGACGTCGAGGGCCTGGTCTCCGACTACGGCCCGTCGAACGACGTACCTCCCACGGCACCCTTGCCGGACGAGGACGGCAACGGGTCATCGTGGCCCGACCCCGTGCCGTACGTCCGCGAGGAGCAGCAGAAGCGGCTCCGCTCGGCCGAGCGCTCCCTGGCGATGCTCGGGCGGGTGAACCCCCTCGCCCTCGAGGAGTTCACCGCGATGGAGGAGCGGCACAAGTTCCTCACCGAGCAGCTCGAGGACCTCAAGAAGACGCGCAAGGACCTCCTCGACATCGTCCGCGAGGTCGACGCGCGGGTGGAGCAGGTCTTCACCGAGGCGTACGCCGACGTGTCGCTCGCGTTCGACTCGACGTTCACGCGGCTCTTCCCGGGCGGCGAGGGACGGCTGGTGCTCACCGACCCCGACGACATGCTCAACACCGGCATCGAGGTCGAGGCCCGGCCCGCCGGCAAGAAGGTCAAGCGCCTCTCGCTGCTGTCCGGTGGCGAGCGGTCCCTGGTTGCGGTGGCGTTCCTGGTCGCGCTGTTCAAGGCCCGGCCCTCGCCGTTCTACATCCTCGACGAGGTCGAGGCCGCCCTCGACGACACCAACCTCGGCCGGCTGCTGGAGATCTACGAGGAGCTGCGCGAGAACTCCCAGCTGCTCGTCATCACCCACCAGAAGCGGACCATGGAGGTCGGCGACGCGCTGTACGGCGTGACCATGCGCGGCGACGGCGTCTCGGCCGTCATCTCGCAACGACTCAGGGAGGCGGAGACGGCATGACCCAGATCGTCGTGGCCATGGTGGTCATCGTGCTGCTGGCCGGGGTCGTCGTCGTGTACGTCGCCTTCCCGCACCGTGGCGAGGAGCTCCCCGGCGTCCCCTGGCTGGGCCGCCTGATGCACCGCGGCGCCCGGTCGCTGCCGACGGTGGAGCCCGAGGAGGGCGACGTCGTCCCGCCCGAGGGGCACTCGGACACCGGCACGGAGTCGCCCATCGCGACGCGCCCGGCGCCGCCGTCCGAGGCCGGCGGCTCGCACCGCGCCTGAGTTCTGTCCCTGCCGTGACCGGCTGCTTGGATGGTCGGCATGGGTGACTGGCTGTACCTGATCATCGGCATCGTCGTCGTCGCGATCGGCCTCACGGCCGGGCTGCTGACGAGCGGCCGGCGCCGACCCGTCGAGCCCGCGTCGCCGACGCGGGGTACGGACGTGATCGCGCCGCCGCGCGAGTCCGACGTACCGGTGGCCGACGACCTGCTCGCCACCGAGCCGCCCGCCCCGACCATCGAGAAGCCCGAGGCGGCCGCCTCCCGGCTCGTGCGGCTGCGCCAGCGGCTGGCCGGAGCGCAGGGCGGCTTCGGCAAGGGGCTGCTGGCCCTCCTGTCGCGCGACCGGCTGGACGAGGACACCTGGGAGGCCATCGAGGACACGCTGCTGACCGCAGACGTCGGTGTCGCGCCGACCCAGGAGCTCGTCGACGGGCTGCGGACCCGGCTGCGCGTCGACGGTTCGCAGGCCGGTGACGCGAAGGCCGTCCTGCGCGAGGAGCTGGTCAAGCTCGTCGACCCGACCATGGACCGCCGGCTGCAGATCTCCGGCACGGACGGCCGCCCCGGCGTCGTGCTCGTCGTCGGCGTGAACGGCACCGGCAAGACCACGTCGGTCGGCAAGCTGGCCCGCATCCTGGTGGCCGAGGACAAGACCGTGGTCCTCGGTGCCGCCGACACCTTCCGCGCCGCCGCCGTCGACCAGCTCGCCACGTGGGCCGAGCGCGTCGGCGTGGACGTCGTGCGCGGCGCCGAGGGCGGCGACCCCGCCAGCGTCGCGTTCGACGCGGTCAAGGAGGGCATCGACCGCGGCGTCGACACCGTCATCGTGGACACCGCCGGCCGCCTCCAGAACAAGGCCGGCCTGATGGACGAGCTCGGCAAGGTCAAGCGCGTCATCGAGAAGGTCGCCCCCGTCACCGAGGTGCTCCTCGTCCTCGACGCGACCACCGGCCAGAACGGCATGACCCAGGCCCGCGTCTTCGCCGAGGTCGTCGACGTCACCGGCATCGTGCTCACCAAGCTGGACGGCTCCGCCAAGGGCGGCATCGTGATCGCGGTCCAGCGCGAGCTCGGCGTCCCGGTCAAGCTGGTCGGTCTCGGCGAGGGTGCCGACGACATGGCCCCCTTCGACCCCGGCGCCTTCGTGGACGCGCTCATCGGCTGAGGCGGTTGGTCACAAACGCCATCTGAGGGCCGTTTCGGCGTGGCGATTGGTCACAAACGCCATCTGAAAGCGCTTCCACAGCGGCGATTGGTCCCAAACGCCAAGACGCCCGGCCGTGACCCGTCAGCGGCGCAGCAGGCGGGCGGCGTCGTCGAGCAGGACCTCGGCGCGGTGGTCGAAGGAGTGCTCGCGCATGACGGTCTCGGCGAGCTCGCGGCGTACGTCGTAGGACGGGAACGCCGTGACCGGCGAGGCCAGCAGCGGGCCCATCTCCTGCTCGTCGTGGAACGTCTTGACGACGTCTCCGAACACCTCGGCCAGTCCGTCGATCTCGTCGGTGACCAGCCGGGCGGCGCACGCCGTGACGTCGAAGAGCCGGTTGGCGAGGAAGCCGTCGCGGCGCATGTCGTCCCAGTGGTCGTTGAGGACCACGCAGGCCGACGCGTACAGCGCGCCGAGGTCCTCGTTGGCGACGAGCTTCGAGGCGATCAGGTTCGGCGCGAGGAACCGCTCCCAGTCCGAGCCGTGCACCTCGATGTCCGCGCCGACGGCGAGGGCGGAGCGCACGGACTTGCGGTACACGTCGCGCGAGTTGCCCACGAACAGCACGGCCGGACCGCTGTCGGGCTCGGCGCGGTCGGGGTTGAAGACCCGTGGGTCGGTGCACTGGAGCAGCGGCGTGACGTGTACTCCGGTGGCCGCCGTCGTCGCGGAGGCCCAGGTGGAGCTCGCGGCGTACACCCGGTCGTACGACGCGAGCTCGGCGCCGCCGACGAGGTCCGGGTGGCTGATCACCCAGGCCAGGTTGACCCGGCCGGGCCGGGGCACGACCAGGTCCAGCCCCCGCAGCACCAGCACCACGTCGTCGAGGTCGCGGGTCTCGCGGTGGCGCAGGTCGCGGGTGTCGATCGTGACGCGCTGGCCGACGCGCTCGAGCGCCTCGGCCATCGACCGCGCGAAGTGCATGTCGCCCCAGCGCTGGCCGCGACGGCCCGACGGGGCCGCGATGTCCAGCGCCCAGCGCAGCACCGGCGGTCCCTCGGTGACCGAGACCCGCAGCGGGCGGACCACCGTGCGGGGCGTCAGGGCTGCGAAGACCAGCGGGTCGGGTTGGGGACCCGGCGCCACGGTGCGGTCCTCCCATCGGCGGCCGACGACCTCGAAGCCCGCGCGCTCCCAGGCCTCCTCCGACCCCGCGGGGGAGGTCGCGCGCAGTGCCTGCAGGGCGAGCACGCCGTCGGCGGCACTGTCGAGGCGCGGCAGCAGGCCGGCCTTGAGCACCAGCGGGTTCTGGGTGACCACGACCGTGCGGCCCAACCCCTGCTCGGCGGCGCGCAGCCCCAGGTCGACCTCGGGCATCGCGTCGCCGGCGCGCGCGTCGTACCCGCCCAACCGGACGAGCGCCGACGCACGCACGGCGATGACGGGGGAGAGCGGCGCGGGTACGACGGGGTAGCTCATCGCCTGCGCGTCGCGCACGGGGTGGCCGGCGAGGAACGGCTCGGGGTGCGGCCGGCCGTGGCCGAACACGGCGCCCGCGCTGACCACGAGGCCGGGCCGGTCGACGACGAGCGGCTGGGCGATGGCGACTTCCTCGTCCACGAGCACGTGCGCCAGGGAGTGGAACCCGTCGCGCGGGGGGTTCGCGGTGGTGCGGGCGATGACGACGGTCTCGCCGGTCGTCGCGGCGATGCCGAGGTTCGCGGCGACAGCCGGCCCGATGCGGGCGAGGGGAGAGAGCAGGGTGGCGTTCCGGTACGTCGACAGCAGCATCGCCAGGGGCAGCTCCACGCCTCGGGGGAGCCGGGTCCCGACGACGACCAGCTCGATGTCCGCGGCCTCGCGCGCCCGCGACATGGTGCGCGTCACCCACCGCACCGTGCGGTCGAGGTCCGCGCCGGTGTGCAGCACGATGCTCAGCCGTCGCGCGTCGCGCGCCTGGTGCTGGGCGGCGTCCCAGTCGACCAGGTGCCGCTCGAGGACCTTCGCGGTCCAGCGGGGGGCGTCGTCCTCGGTGTCCTCGTCGAGGTCCAGCAGCACGTGCGGCACCAGGCGCAGGGGCGCCTCGGCGGAGAGCTTCAGCAGCAGGTCCAGGCCCTCGGCGCCGCCGAGCGACTCGTCGAACCCGCCGACCTGTGCGACCAGGTCGCGGCGGACGACGACCGAGGCGAGGTCGACGTGGTCGAGGGCGAGCAGGTGGTCGCGACCGCCGTCGACGGCGCGGTACCAGTCGCCGTCCTCCCCGCTCGTCCGCATGGCCGCGTGGGCCACCCCGGTGCCCCGACCGTCCTGCTGGGCCTCGAGGTGGCCGAGCATCGCGCCCAGGAAGTCCGGGCCCCAGGTGTGTCGGGTGTCGGCGAACGCGACGTACCTCCCGCGCGCCTTGTCCACCCCGGCGTTGCGCGCCCGGGCCAGGCTGCCCTCCTTGCCGCGCGGGACGGTGACGGCGACGACCCGTGGCTCGAACGCCGCGATGCCGGCGACCACCGACGCGGTGTCGTCGGCCGACCCGTCGTCGACGATCACCAATTCCCAATCGGTGAAGGTCTGTGCCTGCACGGCGTCCACGACCCGGCGTAACAGCGGCCCGTCGTCGCGGGCGGCGACGACGACCGTCACCAGCGGGTCGTCGCCGTCGATGCGAGGGACCCTCGGCAGGGGTCCGGCGGCCGGCTTCTGGCGGGTACGACGTGGCACGAGGCGCACGTCGTTGGTCGCGGCACGGCGGGCCGCGGCGTCCAGGGCGTCGGCACGCAACCGGCCCCAGGTCACCGCCGGCACGCCGTCGGGCACGGGCACCTGCGACGACTCCTTCGCGTGCTTCACCCACCACGCCACGGGGCCGTGCGGGTCGTCGGCGGCCTTGCGGTGCTGGGAGAGGATGCGGTCCACGTCGACCAGGGGGTGTGGCGAGACGGGCCGGTCGGGGCCGTCTCGGCCGGCGTCGTCGAGGTAGTCGAGGAGCGGGTCGCGGCCGCGCTCCTGGCGGGGCTTCGACGCGGAGTACCAGGCGCCCTCGAAGAGCGGGTGCGGCGAGCAGTCGCCTTCGCCGTCGAGGTACCGGTCGACGGCGTCCTCGTCGGTGGCGAGGACCAGGCCGAGCTGGGCGCCGACCCAGTCGCGGTCGAGCAGGCCCGAGGCCAGGACGGCGGCGCGCGCGGCCGGCCGACTGTTGGGGCGGTGTCGTTCAGGGGCCACGGCGGTACTCCACCTGGCGGCGCAACGGCACCATCGTCGGCGGGGTCGGGCGTAGCTTCTCGGTCGGTCGCGGCGGGTAGAACACCGCGGTGTCGGTCATGAACTGACGGACCCCGGCGAACGCGGCGGGCAGCTGCTGCTCGCAGTAGGTGAGGAGCTTGTCGGCGCCCAGGCCGTAGGGGTCGTAGCGGAGCGTGTCGAGCTTGACGTACGGCAGCCGCCCGCCGTCGAGGGCCCGGTCGGCCAGCGCGGCCGACGGGTTCCACGGCTCGCGGGCCCACTCGCGGCGCTTCTCCGCACCCGCCCGGTTGCGCTCCGCGCCTTGACGGTGCATCGCCCACCACCGCACCCGGCGCCGGGCCAGCCGACGGTCGGCCTCGGTCTCCTTGAAGTAGGCGCCCGAGCGGAAGCCGGCGCAGTGCAGGCCACGACTGAGGCCCACCTCGTGCTGCATGATCACCTGCCGCCGGGTCGGGAGCGGGTCGAGCCCGGTCCAGAACCGGCGGAACGTCGCCGACCCCACGACCCACGGCCGGAACGCCACGAAGAAGCTCTGCACGTGCGGGGCCACCCGCTCGGTCCTCGTCAGCCCCCAGAAGTCCACCGGCTCGTCCACCATCGCGGCGAAGATCTCGGCGTACGACTTCACCGGCACGTAGGTGTCGTTGCAGATCACGACCTCGTCGTACGCCGACAGGTCGCCGGCCCGGTGCAGCCCGACCTGGTAGCTGGAGAAGTCGTAGCCGTAGTTGGGCCGCTCGATGAGCTCGGCGTGCTCCACGAGCCAGGCCCGCGACTCGTCGGTGAGCTCGGCCGCCGACACGACGAGCAGGCGGTCGACGGCCGCGGCCACGGACTCGACCTGGCGGCGGACGTGTGGTCCGAGGCCGCCCCGGTGGTCGTAGTGGGCCATCACGGCCAAGCGTCGGCTCACCCGCGTGAGGCTACCGAACTCGAGCTGCGCCCCGTTCACACCGATGTAACACAGGAGCACGTGTTCTTTTCCTGTCCGAAACGTGCGGCGGCGTACGGCGAAACCTCCCCTCGTGAGGCTGCTCCGCAACTCACTTCTTGCTTCCTGGAGGTTCCCTTGGACGGCTACTACGCCTGGATGATCGTGGCGACAGCCCTCGTCCTGATGATGACCACCCCCGCGCTGGCGCTCTTCTACGGCGGGATGAGCCGCTCGAAGTCCGTGCTCAACATGATGATGATGTCGTACGTCGCCATGGCGGTCGTCGGCATCGTCTACGTGCTGTGGGGCTGGTCGATGTCGTTCGGCGGCGACGGCACGTTCTTCGCCAGCCCCTTCACCCTGTTCGGTCTCAGGGACGTGGAGTGGACCAGCTACATCGCGGTCTGCTTCCAGCTCACCTTCGCCGTCATCACCGCGGCGCTGATCAGCGGCGCCATCGCGGACCGCGTGAAGATGTCCTCCTGGGTCGTCTTCCTGCCGCTCTGGGTGACGTTCAGCTACTTCCCGATCGCGCACATGGTGTGGGGCGGCGGATTCATCGCCGAGCACCTGGGCGCTCAGGACTACGCGGGCGGCACGGTCGTGCACATCAACGCCGGTGTGGCCGGCGGCGTGCTCGCGCTCATCATCGGCCGCCGCGTCGGGTGGCCGAAGGAGCAGATGAAGCCGCACAACCTGACGCTGACGATGATCGGCGCCGGTCTGCTGTGGTTCGGCTGGTACGGCTTCAACGTCGGCTCGATCGTCTTCGCCGCCGGTGACGGTGGCGAGCTGGACACGGCCCAGTTCATGTCCGAGACCGGCGTCACCTTCCTCAACACCACGATCGCGACGATGGCCGCGATGCTGGCCTGGATGGCCGTCGAGCGACTGCTGCACGGCAAGGCGACCTCGCTCGGCGCGGCGTCGGGCATCGTGGCCGGCCTGGTGGCCATCACGCCGTCCTGCGGCGCGGTCGACACGCTCGGCGCCATCCTCATCGGTGTCGTGGCCGGTGGCCTGTGCGCCTGGGCCGTCAGCCTCAAGTTCAAGCTCGGCCTGGACGACTCGCTCGACGTGGTCGGCGTGCACCTGGTCGGCGGCCTGGCCGGCACGCTCCTCATCGGCCTGGTCTCCTCCTCCGCGGCACCCGGTGGTGTGGACGGCCTGTTCTACGGGGGCGGGCTGCACTCGCTCGGGGTGCAGGCCGGTGCCGCCGGCATCGCGATCCTGTGGAGCGGCGTGGCCACGGCGCTCATCGGCTTTGCGATCAAGTACACGATCGGGTGGCGCATCGACGAGGACGCCGAGGTCGAGGGCATCGACAGCGACCAGCACGGTGAGACGGCGTACAACCTGCACGCCGGGCTGGGAGGCAGCCTGACCGGCTCCTCCTCGTCCGTCCTGACCAAGAGCATCCAGACCGAAGGGGCCAACGCATGAAGCTCATCACGGCGGTGGTCAAGCCGCACAAGTGGGACGACGTACGGGAGGCGCTGGAGACCTTCGGCGTCACCGGCATGACCGTCAGCGAGGTCAGCGGGTACGGCCGGCAGAAAGGTCACACCGAGGTCTACCGCGGTGCGGAGTACGACATCGCGCTGGTGCCGAAGATCCGCATCGAGATCGTCGTCGACGACGGGGATGCCGACGACGTGCTGGGCATCATCGTGAAGACCGCGCAGACGGGTCGGATCGGTGACGGCAAGGTCTGGGTGAGCCCGGTCGACACCGTCGTCCGCGTCCGCACCGGCGACCGCGACCAGGCTGCGCTGTAGCGGGCCGGTAGTTTCCAGCGGTGGCTGCTCGCGACCGCCAGGCCAGGACGGAGGCCGCCGACGCCATGTGCTCGGCGGCCTTCGCCGCGGCCGGTCTGCCCGAGGTCGGGGTGGCCCTCGTCGCGGTCGGCGGTTACGGGCGGTCCGAGCTCGCGCCGGGCTCGGACCTCGACGTCGCGTTGGTGGGGGACGACGGCGTCGACCTGGGCGAGGCGGCCGAGCGG
Source organism: uncultured Actinomycetota bacterium (assembly GCA_963782035.1). Classification (GTDB taxonomy): domain Bacteria; phylum Actinomycetota; class Actinomycetes; order Propionibacteriales; family Nocardioidaceae; genus Nocardioides. The sequence goes on along the minus strand of CAWAIW010000041.1, from coordinate 28,575 downwards.
CTCTGGTACCCGCTGTGGGACTCCGGCACCCGGCTCGACCACTCCGTTCGTACGGCGAGCGGGCTGCAGGCCCTGGCGGACCAGGACCTGAGGGTCGCACTCGGGCTGCTCGACCTCCGGCACCTCGCGGGGGACCCCGGGCTGACCCTGCGCCTGCGCACCCAGGTGCTCGCCGGCTGGCGGCGTACCGCCCGTGACCGGCTCCCGGAGCTGCGGCGGATGGTGGACTCCCGCCACGAGCTGATGGGCGAGCTGGCGCACGTCTCGGTCCCGGACCTCAAGGAGGCCGAGGGCGGGCTGCGGGACGCCACGGTGCTGAAGGCGCTGGTGGCGACGTGGCTGGTCGACGTGCCGCACGTCGACCTCGAGCGCAGCCGGCTCGCGCTGCTGGACGCCCGCGACGTGCTGCACACCGTCGCCGGACGGGCCACCGACCGGGTCGGTCCGGACACCTGGGCCGAGCTGGCGCCGGGGCTCGGGCTGGCCGACGCCGGCGAGGTACAGCGGCACCTGCGCGTGCTGGGCCGACGCATCGCCCACCTGTCCCGGCTGACCTGGCGGCGTACGGAGGCCGTGCTGGCCAGGCCGTCCTCGACCACCGGACCGCGTCGTCCGGTGCTCGAGCAGCTGGCCCCGGGCGTGGCGCTGTCGGCCGGCGAGGTGGTGCTCTCCGCGGACGCCGAGCCGGCCCACGATCCCTTGCTGTTGTTGCGCGCCGCGGCGCTGGCCGCCGAGCGCGACGTCGAGCTGTCCCCGGCGACCGTGGCCCGGCTGGTCCGCGAGGGCGCCCCGCTTGCCGGACCCGTGGCCGGACGCAGCGAGGCAGCTGTTCGTCCGGCTGCTCGCGTCCGGTCGCGGCCTGCGGGCGGTGTGGGAGACGCTCGAGGAGACCGGGGCCCTCGAGGGGGTGCTGCCCGAGTGGGAGCGGATCCGGCTGCTGCCCCACGCGTCGGTCATCCACCGCTTCACCGTCGACCGGCACCTCGTCGAGACCTGCATCGAGGCCTCCGCGCTGATCCGGCACGTCGCGCGACCCGACGTACTCGCCGTGGCGGCGCTGCTGCACGACATCGGCAAGGGCGAGCTGACCGAGCACAGCGTCGCGGGGGAGCCGATCGCGCGCGCCGTGGCGATGCGGATGGGCTTCGACGCCGCGGCCGTCTCCCTCGTGGGGACGCTCGTACGCCGCCACCTGCTGCTCGCCGAGGTCGCCACCACCCGCGACCCGGAGGACCCCGCGACGGCGACCCTGGTGGCGGCGCAGGTCGGCTCGGCCGAGGCCCTGTCCCTGCTCCGGGCGCTCACGGAGGCCGACGCCCGGGCCACCGCGCCCAAAGCCTGGACCGCGTGGCGGGCCGGGCTGGTCGACGTCGTCGTCCACCGGGCCGAGGCCGCGCTCTCGGGGCGGCCGGTCGCGGCCCGCCGGGCGGAGCGCGTGACCACCGAGCTCGCGGTCCCCAAGGAGGTCCGGCGCGGCGGCTTCTGCATCGCGGTGGACCAGGGCGACGACGGCGCCCGCGTGACCGTGATGGCGCCGGACCGGGTCGGCCTGCTGGCGGACGTGGCCGCCCTCTTCGCCATGCAGCGCGCCCCCGTGCGCGCCGCCCGCGCCTGGAACCAGGGCGACGTCGGCGTCTCGGTGTGGGACGTGGCCGAGGAGCACCTCGACCCCGCCGTCCTCCGGCAGCGCTTCACCGCCATCGCGGCCGGCCGCGTCGACCCCTCGGCGCGACTCAGACGCGGCATCGGCGAGGGCCTGGCCCCGACCGTCGTCGTGCGACCCGAGGCGTCCTCGCACGCCACCGTGATCGAGGTACGAGCGGCCGACCGGATCGGTGTCCTGTACGTCGTCTGCGCGGCGCTGGCCGCCGAGGACGTCTCGGTCCGCTCCGCCCACGTCGACACCCTCGGCCCCCAGGCCGTCGACGTCTTCTACGTCCAGGAGTCCGGCGCCGGCCCCCTCTCCGACCACCGCGCCTCCTACGCCGCCCACGCCGTCCGCGACGCGCTGACGTCGGCGGGGTCCGGGGTGCTGTAATCGCGCGATTGCGGCCGAACTGCACGTTTCTGCCGTCTGAACCTGCGGAACGGCCGCGATTGCGCGACTTCCGGCACCCTCAGCCCGGCACCGAGACAGCTCGCGCACGCCTCCAGCCCGACCGTCGGAAAGCCGCGCCCCGAGGCCCGATGACATAGCCTTGGGAAGTTGTCGTTTCCGAACCCTCGAAGGAACCCTGTTGTTCGCCACGCTCTCCGACCGGCTCGCCGACGCGTTCAAGAACCTGCGCGGCAAGGGGCGGCTCTCCGAGGCCGACATCGACGCCACCGCCCGGGAGATCCGGATCGCGCTGCTCGAGGCCGACGTGGCGCTGCCGGTCGTCAAGGACTTCGTGGCCGCCGTCAAGGAGCGGGCCCGTGGCGAGGAGGTCAGCGGTGCGCTGAACCCCGCCCAGCAGATCGTCAAGATCGTCGACGAGGAGCTCGTCACCATCCTCGGTGGTGAGACCCGCCGGCTCCGGTACGCCAAGACCGGCCCGACCGTGATCATGCTCGCGGGCCTCCAGGGTGCCGGCAAGACGACCCTGGCCGGCAAGCTCGCCCACTGGCTCAGGGAGCAGGGCAAGACCCCGATCCTGGTGGCCGCCGACCTGCAGCGCCCCAACGCCGTCACCCAGCTCCAGGTGGTCGGCGAGCGCGCCGGCGTACCCGTCTTCGCCCCCGAGCCCGGCAACGGCGTCGGCGACCCCGTGGCCGTGGCCCGCGCCTCGATCGAGGAGGCCAAGCGCAAGCTGCACGACGTCGTCATCGTCGACACGGCGGGCCGCCTCGGCGTCGACGCCGAGCTGATGGCCCAGGCCGCGAACATCCGCGACGCGGTCCGGCCCGACGAGATCCTCTTCGTCGTCGACGCGATGATCGGCCAGGACGCCGTCACCACGGCGCAGGCCTTCCTCGACGGCGTCGGGTACGACGGCGTCGTGCTCACCAAGCTCGACGGAGACGCCCGGGGTGGTGCGGCGCTGTCGATCGCGTCCCTCACCGGCAAGCCGGTGATGTTCGCCTCGGCGGGCGAGAAGGTCACCGACTTCGACGTCTTCCACCCCGACCGCATGGCCTCGCGCATCCTCGACATGGGTGACGTCATGACCCTGATCGAGCAGGCCGAGAAGACCTTCGACCAGGAGCAGGCCCTCAAGGCCGCCCAGAAGCTCACCGGCAAGGGCGGTGACTTCACCCTCGACGACTTCCTCGAGCAGATGATGCAGGTCCGCAAGCTCGGGTCGATGCAGAAGATCATGGGGATGCTGCCCGGGATGGGGCAGTTCCGCGACCAGCTCGAGAACTTCGACGAGCGGGAGATCGACCGGATCCAGGCGATCATCCAGTCGATGACCCCGGCCGAGCGGGCCAACCCGAAGATGATCGACGGCTCGCGCCGGGCGCGCATCGCCCGCGGCGCCGGGCGTCAGGTCTCCGACGTCAACAGCCTCGTCGACCGGTTCTTCGAGGCGCGCAAGGTGATGCTGTCGATGATGAAGGGCGGCGTCCCCGGCCTCCCGGGCATGCCCGGGCTGGCGGCCAAGAAGCCCAAGGCGAAACCCAAGGCCGGCAAGGGGCGCCGGGTCTCCGGCAACCCCGCCAAGGCTGCGGCGCAGGAGAAGGCCAAGCAGGAGAAGGCGGCGAGCGTGGGCGCAAACCCGGCGAACCCCTTCGGGAACCCAGAAGGTGACGACATCGACTACGAGAAGGCTGCGGCGGCGCTCGAGCTGCCCAAGGACTTCAGCAAGTACCTCAAGTGAGAGTCCTGGTGGTCGACTCCGCGAACGTCGTCGGCAGCAGGCCGGACGGCTGGTGGAAGGACCGCGGCGCCGCGACCCGCCGCCTCCACGAGCAGGTGATGGTCGCCGACCTCGGCCATGACGAGGTCGTGCTGGTGCTCGAGGGCGGTGCCCGCGGCGGCGTACGACGCGGTCGCGACGCCCACGTCCGGGTCACCCACGCCCCTGGCAAGGGCGACGATGCGATCGTGCTGGAGGTGACCCGCATCCGCGCCGCCGGCAACGACGTCACGGCCGTCACCGCCGACCGGATGCTCGCCGCCCGCCTCGAGGCCCTCGGCGCCCAGGTCGTCGGCCCCAGCTGGCTCCTCGACCAGCTCGAGCCCGCCGGCTGAGCCGACCGGCGCGGCATGTAACGCGGTGTTCGGTGGGCTTGCCCAGCGTTACAACGCTGGGTAAGTCACACGAACACCGCGTTACAAGCGGGCGCCGGCGCCTGTCGGCGGGCCCGTCTAGCGGCCGATGAGGTCGCGAGCGCGCTCGTCGCGATCCTGGCGGTGCAGCTCGCGGACGGCGTTGAAGGTCCACACCTTGTTGAGCACGAACGACAGCGGGGTCACCAGAGCGATCACGATCAGCTGCGCCCAGTAGAGACGGGTGCGGAAGCCGGTCGAGTCGTCGAACACCGACGACGACAGCGCGATCGGCGAGCCCGGGTGCATCAGCGCGGTCAGCACGAGCAGACCGACGAACTGGCCGAGCGCCCCGACGGCGAGGAACGGCCAGTACTCCTTCCACCACGGGGCGTGCCCCGAGCTCTGGAAGGCCCACGTGCGGTTGAGCTGGAAGTTCCACAGGTTCGCGACGAGGAACGCGAACGTCGAGAACACGTGGTACCAGCGGATGTTGAAGTCCCCGAACGGCAGGCCGATGAGGGCCTGCTCGTGTGCGGGACCGAGCTTGTTGACCACGATCAGCGCGAACAAGTTCACCACGACACCCGAGACCCCGACGACGCCGAAGCGCGCGAGCAGGATGAGGTTGCGCCGGTGTCGCACCAGCACGGAGTGGGGGAGGCTCACCTCACGAGGCTATCCGGCCGATGGCTGGCACGGAGGCGATAACGTCGAGGTCATGCGCTTCCGGGGACCGGTTCTCCCGCACGGCGAGCCGCGCGACCTGTACGTCGTCGACGGCCGGATCACGCTCGAGCCGCAGGCCGGCGCCGAGACGGTGGCCGAGGGCTGGCTCGTACCCGGCCTCGTCGACGCGCACTGCCACCTCGGCCTCGACGACCACGGCCCGATCCCCGACGACGCGACGGAGGCCCAGGCGCTCGAGGACCGCGACGCCGGCGCCTTGCTCATCCGCGACGCCGGCTCGGCCGCCGACACCCGCTGGATCCACGACCGCGACGACCTGCCGCGGCTGATCCGGTGCGGGCGGCACCTCGCCCGTACCAAGCGCTACATCCGTGAGTACGCCGACGAGGTCGAGCCCGGCGACCTCGCCGCGGCCGCCGCACGCGAGGCGCGCAACGGCGACGGCTGGATCAAGCTGGTCGGCGACTGGATCTCCCGCGAGGACGGCGACCTGACGCCGTCGTTCCCGGCCGAGGCGTTCGCCGCCGCCATCGTGGCCGCCCACGGCGAGGGCGCGCGGGTGACCGCCCACTGCTTCGGCGCCGCCGTGCTCCCGGGGCTGATCGAAGCCGGCATCGACTGCATCGAGCACGGCACGGGCCTCGACGAGTCACTCGTCGAGACGATGGCCGCCCGCGGCACCGCGCTCGTGCCGACGGTCATGCAGCTCGACAAGTTCCCCGAGTACGCCGAGGCCGGCGCCGCGCGCTTCCCGGCGTACTCCGCCACGATGACCGAGCTCTTCGCGCGCCGCCGCACGACGATCATGACGGCCTACGAGGCCGGCGTCCCGCTGTACGCCGGCTCGGACGGCGGCGGGGTCAGCCGCCACGGCAACCTCGCCGGCGAGGTGCTGGCGATGGCCGAGCTCGGCATGTCCCCGGACTACGCGCTGGGCGCGGCGTCCTGGCGGGCGCGCGAGTGGCTCGGATGGAACGCCACCCTCGAGGAGGGCGCCCCGGCCGACTTCGTCGTCTACGACCGCGATCCTCGCGACGACCTCTCGGTGCTGCGTACGCCCACCTGCGTGGTGCTGCGCGGGGCCGTCGTGCGCTGATCGCCCACGCTCACCCCGAGCAGGCCGCCGCCGGGCGTCGAGGATCACTCGCCGTACGTGCACGCGATCGGCAGGTGTGCGCTCGTCTCTCCCCAGTTGGCCACGGCCTTCACGGAGAGGTGGCAGGGCAGGGCAGGGTGGTCCAGCGTGCTGTAGGGGTCCTTGTCGCACGCCTGGGTCAGGTGGGCGCTGCTGTCGCCCCAGTCGGCCACCTCCTGAGCGGTCAGGTGGCAGGCGGTCCCGGCCCGGTGCCCCGACTCGGCCGCGGCCTGCGGGGTGAACCCGACGGGGCCCGACATCGCAATCGCGACGACGACGGCGGTGATGCTGGTCAGCTTGTTCATGGAGTTCGCCCTTCTCGGATGTCGGCTCGTCATCGGGCCGTCGGTCCGAGCCTGGGAACCAGAGGTATCGGTGTCCTGCCGTGCCGGTATCGGCCCGGTATCGGCGTGATTGACCCGACGTCGGACGCACTCCCACACTCGAGAGATGCGTCGCCTTCGGGTGCTTGGTCCGCTCGAGATCGACACGGGGCAGGTGTTGGGGCCGCGTGACCGGTTGGTCATCTCGGTGCTCGCCCTTCGCGCGGGCGAGCGCGTGGACCCCGAGGAGCTGGCTGAGGCCCTGTGGAGCGACCGCCCACCGGCTTCCAGCGCGAAGGTCGTCCAGGGATGCGTGAGCCGGCTGCGCCGGACCCTGGGCGCGGAGACGATCGAGACCGTCGACGGGGGCTACCGGTTGCGGGCGGATCGCTTGCGGGTGGACCGGGAGGAGTTCGAGGACCTGGTGGACCAGGCCCGCCGGCACCTGGCCAACCGAACGCCCGAGCGCGCGATACCGCTGTTGACCCAGGCGCTCGGGCTGTGGCGCGGAGCGGCGTTCGGGACGCTCGAGGAGTGGATGCCCGGTCGGCTGGAGGCCGTGCGGCTGGGTCAGCTGCGCCTGGCAGCCGAGGAGGACCTCGTGGAGGCCCGGCTCGACGTCGGAGACCACCAACAGGTCGCCGCCGACGCGACCGTGCTCACCGGGCAGCAGCCCTTCCGCGAGCGCAGGTGGGCCCTTCTCGCGTTGGCGCAGTACCGGTGCGGCCGGCAAGCGGACGCCCTTGCCTCGATCCGGGCGGCACGCCGCGCTCTCGGTCAGGAGCTGGGCCTGGACCCCGGGTCGGAGCTGGTCGCCCTCGAGTCGCGCATCCTCGCGCAGGATCCCTCGCTGGCCGGTGACCACGACGCCCGCCTGCGTCACGGTTACTGCCCGTGGAAGGGTCTCGCGGCGTACGACGACCGGGACGTGGACGCGTTCTTCGGCCGGGACGCCGACATCGATGCCTGCCTGGCCACGCTGAAGGAGACACCTCTGCTGGTGGTGAGCGGGCCGTCCGGCTCGGGGAAGTCGTCGCTCGTCCGCGCCGGCTTGGTGCCGGCCCTGAGGCGGGAAGGGTGGCGCGTCGAGCTGATGACTCCGGGCGCCGACGGCGCTCAGTCCATGGCGGCGGCTCGCCGGCTGACGGACGGCGACCCACTGCTCGTCGTCGACCAGTTCGAGGAGACCTTCACCCTGCGGGAGGCGAGGTTCGCCCGTCCGTGGCTCAGTGACCTGGCGAAGTACGCCCGGTCGACGGCGCCGGTGGTCCTCGTGGTGCGAGGGGACCACCTCGCTGAGCTCGGTGCAGACCCCGGGCTGGCTCGGTTGGCCGAGCGCGGCCTGCACCTCGTCGTACCGTTGGACGCCACCTCGCTGCGAGAGGTCGTCGAGAGGCCCGCCGAGGCCGCCGGCCTGCGGCTCGAGCCCGGTCTCGTCGACCTGCTGGTCAGGGACGCCGAGGACCAACCCGGCGCCTTGCCGATGTTCTCCCATGCCCTGACCGAGACGTGGGTCCGCCGTGAGACGGGTCTGCTGACCGTCGACGGCTACCGGGCGGCGGGGGGCATCCGAGACGCGGTCGCGGCCTCGGCCGAGCGGTTGTACGCCGGTCTGTCGGCCGGCGAACAGGTCCAGGTCCGGTGGCTGATGCTGCACCTGGTCTCGCTCGCGGACTCAGGCGAGCCCTTCCGGACACCACTGTCCCGGGCGCTGGCCGCGGGCCTCGGCGACGGACGACGACGCCTGCTCGCCCTCCTCGTGCAGGCCCGTCTCGTCACCGCGCACGCCGGTGGATACGACGTGGCCCACGAAGCGCTGGTGCGGGCGTGGCCTCGGCTGCGGGCGTGGCTGGAGGAGGACCGCGCCGACCTGCAGATGCGTCGGCACCTGACGGTCGCGGTGGCGGGGTGGGAATCCCTCGGCCGCCCGGACGCGGAGCTCTACAGCGGTGCACGGTTGGCCACCGTCCTCGACTGGTTGGGGCGCGACGAGGAACCGCTGACCGAGGCCGAACGAGCGTTCGTGGACAGGGCACGGGACGTGACGGACGAGCGCGTGCGCCACCTGGCCGACGAGGCGCGTCGACATCGGTCCAGCAACCGCCGCCTGCGCTTCCTGGTGGCGGCGGCCGCGTCCCTCGCCCTCGTGGCCGCCGCGTCCGGACTCGTCGCCGTGGACCGGGGTCGGCAGGCCACCCGGGGCAGGGAGGCCGCCGACGACGCGGCGCTGGCGGCGCGCCACGAGGCCCTCGTGGCCCAGTCCCTCTCACTGCGCAGCACCAACCGCGCCGTAGCCGCCATGCTGGCCATCGAGGCCTGGCACGAGCAGCCCGACGCTCTCGCCCAGGCCGCCATGTTCAGCAGCCTGACGGCGAGCCAGGAGTTCGTGGGCTACCGCCTGCTGCCGCTCGACGCCATCCCGGTCGCGCTGGGTGCAGTACCTGGCAGCGACACGGTCCTCCTGGCCCAGGGCAACAGGGTGGAGATCGTGCACCCGGAGTCCGGCACGTTGTCGGGACCGTTCTCCCGGGCCGACCTCGACCGGGCTGCGCCCACCAGTCTGCGCGTGAGCGCGGACGGTTCACGCGCTGCGGTCATGCTGGGAGGCCCTGAGGGCATCAACTGCGGCGACTGCCAGCTGGTCGGGATCGTGGACATCGCCCGACGCAGGTACCTGGCTTCGCCATGGAAGGTGCCGCGGGACGTCACCGACCTGGGCATCAGCGCGGACGGCCGGGTCGTTCACACGGTCCGGCCGTCGGCGTCAGGCAGCTGGGGTGTCGCCACCTGGGACGTGCAGACCGGTCGCATGCTGGGCTCGGCAGACATCGGAGCCACCACCGTCGCGGTCGGTCCTGGCGACCGCCTTTTCCTCGGCGACACCGAGCACGGCTTGCGCGAGGCGTCGTCGCGCACCCTGCGAGTCCGGCGTGCCTGGCCCGGGACGGCTGGCTTCGTGGACCACCGGCTTCTCGTGGTGGGCAACTTCCTGGTCGCCGCCGGCCGCCGCGGCCAGCTGGTCGTGGATCGCGCCGGTGATCGTGGACGTGCCCAGCGGACGGGTGCACAGGCTTGCGCTCCCCGCCGTCGATGCTCTCTTGCCAGGGTCGGGCGATCGAGGGTGGGCCGTGTCCGAGGCCGCCGGCTCGGTCTTCGTCTGGGGCTTCTCACGCACCTCGCGGGCGGAGGCCGGTCCCCCCATCACCCCGCTCCAGCACGCTGCCGACGGTCGGGTCGCGGTCGAGGCCGGCCAGCTGCTCGTCACCAAGAGGGACACGACGGACCCGGACCCCACCAGAGCCTGGAGGACCGTCGTCATCGACGCGGCCACCGGCGGGTTCGTCACCACCGGGCTGCTGGGGATGAGCCAGCTGGCACCGACGCCGGACGGCAGCATCCTCGGGGCCGGACAGACTGGCACGGTCGGGCTCTTCGCCGACGCCTTCTCCGTCGTACCCGAACAGGCGTTCCCGCCGGTCCGTGGTGAGGCCACGTCGGTCCAGGTGAGCCGACGGGGCGACCTGGCCCTGGTCACGACGCGGGACCACACCATCCAGCTGTACGACTGGCGGACGGGGCGGCGTTGGGGTGACCCGGTCACGACCGACACGGCCGCCAGTCCCGTCAGCGGCTGGCTACGCCCGGACGGAGGCGAGCTCCTCACCAACACGCGGGCCGGTCTCGTCGCATGGGACCTCAGACCGGACAGCCTCGTCGACGCCTTGTGCTCACTCGCGGGACGCAACCCCACCTTCCAGGAGTGGGCATCGAACATCGGCCCGGCCACGCCGTACGTCGAGCTGTGCCCGGGCTACCCGGCAGCGGAGAACCAGGTGGACCAGACGATGTGATGGGCCCTCAACCACGGGTGGTGCGGTAGTGCCGGACGCCGGTCACGCCGAGCACCCCGGCGCCGGCGAAGCCCAGCACCAGCGGCGCCAGCACGGCCCCGAGGATCGAGCCGACGAAGCCCCAGCCGCCGAAGGTCCTGGCGATCCGGACCACACCGTCCGAGCCGTCGCACGCGACGATCACGTGCCCGTTGCCGGTGCGGAACTTCCCGAGGCCCACCCACTCGTCGCCGTTGATGCTGACGCTGACGCTCCCGCCGGTGTCGATCGGGATCTCCCGGCCGTCGGTGTCGGTCGTGGTGCAGCCGCGAGGGTCGCCGGGCCGGACCCAGATCATCCGCTCCTTGCCGGGGGGCAGGTCGACCTGGCTGGACCCTGGCACGCGGATGTCGACCGCGTCGGAGAAGACGCGGAGGCCGGACGTGACCGCGATCCCGATGAAGACCAGCATCAGCACGAAGCCGAGCACGATCAGGCCGGTCCCGAAGAGGTACCAGGCCTTGCGGGAGAACCGGCGCGGCCGCTCCACGACCGGCGACGCGGGTGCGGGCCGGGGCGGGTCGGCGTACGGCCAGCCGGGCGGCGGCTGCGCGTACGGTTGCCCCTGCGGGACCTCTGGGACCCCTGGGTCGTGCGTCATGCCGGGAAGGTAGCGCCGATTCAGCCGGTTCCAGGCGCCTCTGGCAGAATGACGCGCTGAGTTCCGTGGCGGTGTGGACCCTCTATCCCACCCGCGTACGGCGCCCCGAGACCGCCGACCTGGTCCCCACCTGGTGCGGGCGCTCTCACCACCACCACTTTCGAGGAGACACCACAGACGTGGCCGTCAAGATCCGTTTGAAGCGCCTGGGCAAGATCCGGGTGCCGCAGTACCGCATCGTCGTCGTCGACTCCCGCAAGAAGCGCGACGGCCGGGTGATCGAGGAGATCGGCAAGTACCACCCGAAGGAGGACCCGTCCTACATCTCGGTCGTGTCCGACCGGGCGGAGTACTGGCTGGGCGTCGGCGCGCAGCCGACCGAGGCCGTCGAGCAGATCCTCAAGATCACCGGTGACTGGCAGAAGTTCAAGGGCCTCCCGGGCACCGAGGGCACGCTGAAGGTCAAGGAGCCGAAGCGCGACAAGCTCGAGATCTTCAACGAGGCCCTCAAGGACGCCGCGAGCGAGCCCAAGGCCGGCGCGACGACCGCCCGCAAGAAGGCCGAGAAGAAGGCCGAGGAGACACCCGCCGCCGAGGCCCCGGCTGAGGCCCCTGCTGAGGCCCCGGCCGAGGCTGCTCCCGCTGCCGAGGCCCCCGCCGAGGAGGCGCCGGCTCCGGTGCCCGCCGACGAGACGCCTGAGGGTGCCGCCGACGCCGCCGAGACGGCTGAGGCCGCCGAGGTGGACGCCGAGGCCCAAGCCGTCGACAAGTCCGGCGACGAGGCCTGAGCATGATGCTCACCGAAGCGCTGGAGCACCTGGTCCGCGGCGTGGTCGACAACCCCGACGACGTCACGGTCCGCGACAAGCAGCTGCGCCGGGGCTCGATCCTCGAGGTCCGCGTGCACCCCGACGACCTCGGCAAGGTGATCGGCCGCAACGGCCGCACCGCGAGTGCGTTCCGCACCGTCATCGGGGCCCTCGCGGGCCGCGGTGGCGCGCGGATCGACTTCGTCGACGTCGACCGCGGCCGCTGAACGAACGCCACGTCGTCCGGGCGGGCGCCACCCCGATCGGGGTGGCGCCCGTCCTTCGTTCCTAGACTCACCCGCGTGAGCCCAGCCGAGAGTCCCGACAGCAGGGTCGAGGTCGTGGTCGGGCGCATCGGCAAGCCGCACGGTCTCCGGGGCGAGGTCACGGTGGACGTGCGCACCGACGAGCCGGAGCGCCGCTTCGTCGCGGGGACGACGCTGGCCGCCGAGCCGCCGCGCGGGTCGGCCAGCGGGTTCACCTCGTTGGCGATCGAGACGCTGCGCTGGCACCAGACGACGCTGCTGGTGAAGTTCGCCGAGCTGTCCGACCGCACCGACGCCGAGGGCGCGCGGGGCACGCTCCTGCTGGCGCACCTCGACCCCGAGGAGGCGCCGGAGGACCCCGAGGAGTTCTACGACCACCAGCTGGTGGGGTTGCGTGTCGAGGACCCCGACGGCGCCGTGATCGGGGAGGTGACGGGCGTGCTGCACGGCGCCCAGGACCTCCTCCAGGTGCGGGCGACCGATGGCCGCCCGACGCTGGTGCCGTTCGTCGCGGCCCTGGTGCCCGAGGTCGACGTGGCCGGCGGCCGGGTCGTGGTCGCCGACCGCCCGGGGCTGGTCAGCCCCTTCCCCGACGACCGGGAGGAGTGACGGGTGCGCATCGACCTGTTCTCCATCTTCCCGGCGTACTTCGCCGCGCTCGACCTCTCGCTGCCGGGCCGCGCGAGGGAGGCCGGCCTGCTCGACATCCGTGTGCACGACCTGCGGGACTGGACCCACGACCGGCACCGCACCGTCGACGACACGCCGTACGGCGGTGGCGCGGGCATGGTGATGAAGGCCCGAGCCCTGGGGCGAGGCGCTCGACTCCGTCGACGTCGGCTCCGAGGGCGCCACGCTCGTCGTGCCGACGCCCGCGGGGGAGCGGTTCACCCAGGCGGTCGCCCGCGACCTCGCGACCCGCACCCATCTGGTGTTCGCCTGCGGGAGGTACGAGGGGATCGACCAGCGGGTGGCCGAGCAGGCCGCCGAGCGCTTCGAGGTGCGTGAGCTGTCGGTCGGCGACTACGTGCTGAACGGCGGCGAGGTCGCCGCGCTGACCGTCTGCGAGGCCGTGGTCCGGCTGCTGCCCGGGTTCATGGGGAACGCCGAGTCGCTGGTGCAGGAGTCGCACGAGGACGGCCTGCTGGAGTCGCCGGTGTACACCAAGCCGGCCTCCTGGCGCGGCCTCGACGTACCTCCCGTACTGCTGAGCGGAGACCACGGCGCGATCGCCCGCTGGCGGCACGAGGAGTCCGTACGCCGCACCGCGACCAGGCGCCCCGACCTGCTGTCGCCGTCGGTGCTGACCGACGACGTCGAGGTCCGGCGAGCCGAGGCGGGCGACGCCGGCGAGCTCTACACGCTCCAGCGCGCCTGCTGGCTGCAGGAGATGGTCGCCAACCCGGGGGTGCGCATCCCGGCGCTCGAGGAGTCCCTGGCGGACGTGCGGGGCTGGCTGGGGGAGCGCGAGGTGCTGGTGGCGCGCTCGCACGGCCGACTGGTCGGGGCCGTCCGCGGTCTGCTGCGCGACGGCGACTGGCACGTGGGCCGGCTGATGGTCGCTCCGGACCTCCAGGGCCGCGGGCTCGGGAGGCGGCTGCTGGCGGAGATCGAGGCGTTGGCTCCGGCCGACGCGGCGTCGTACGTGCTGTTCACCGGGATGGAGAGCAAGCGCAACCAGCGGATGTACAAGAAGGCGGGGTACCGCCCGGCGGGGTCCACCGAGCCGGGCGTGATGACCATGGTCAAGGCGCGGACACCGGGATTTTCGACCGACCGGTGATCTCTGGCAGACTTGCCGGTCGGCCCAGTCGGCCGAAGGGTGACCCGAGCAATCGGGGGACCTGCGTCGGGCACCTGCCACAGGGGGCGCTGACGCCGCCGGCCAAAGAACGACTGGACAACCAACTCCACAGCATTCGATCCGCGGTTGACCTGTGGCACCCGTGAGGAGAGACATGAGCCAGAAAATCTCGTCCGGGAACTTCTCGGCCGTCGCCGAGCTCGGCAACGCCGCCAAGCGCGACGACATCCCGGCCTTCCGCGCCGGCGACACCGTCAAGGTCCACGTGAAGGTCGTCGAGGGCTCGCGCTCCCGCGTCCAGATCTTCCAGGGCGTCGTCATCCGTGTGCACGGCTCCGGCGTGGGCCGCACGTTCACGGTCCGCAAGGTCTCCTTCGGCGTCGGTGTCGAGCGGACGTTCCCGCTCCACTCGCCGATCTTCGAGCGCATCGAGATCGTCACCCGTGGTGACGTCCGTCGCGCCAAGCTCTACTACCTGCGCAACCTGCGCGGGAAGGCAGCGAAGATCAAGGAGCGGCGCGAGGCCTGAGGCCCCGGGTCCCGACCCTCACCGCGACGACTCGTGCGTCCGTGACCACCCAGAACGCCGACGACCCCGTCAACGTCGAGGAGCCCCGGGGGCGGCGTCAGCTGCCGCTGTGGCTCGAGAGCATCCTGCTGCTCGGCCTGGCGCTCGCGCTGGCGGTGCTGATCAAGGCGCTGCTGGTCCAGGCGTTCTACATCCCGTCGGAGTCGATGGAGCCGGGTCTGGTCCGCAACGACCGGATCCTGGTGCAGAAGGTGTCGTACTGGTTCGGCGGTACGCCGCGGCGCGGCGACGTCGTGGTGTTCAAGGACCCGGGCGGCTGGCTGCCGGCCGAGGACGTCGTCGGCCCGGCCAGCCGGGTGACCAGCCTGATGGCCAAGGTCGGCCTCTACCCCTCGGGCGGGCACCTGGTGAAGCGCGTCATCGGCGTGGCCGGTGACACCATCCACTGCTGCGACGACAAGGGCCGCATCGAGGTCAACGGGGTGCCCCTCGACGAGAAGGCCTACGCCCGCAAGGGCAGCGGATCCTGCTTCGGGCCGATGATCCCGAGCTGCGACTGGGACGCGGGTCCGGTGCCGAAGGGCACGATCTTCGTGATGGGTGACAACCGCAGCGACAGCGCCGACTCGTCGTACCACCTGCGTGGACCCGGCAACCGGTCCGGGGACGCCTACGTCCCTGTGGACCTCGTCGTGGGCAAGGTGATGGTGGTGCTCTGGCCGCACGACCACTTCCGCTTGTTGCACCGTCCCGACGACTTCACGGACGTGCCGGACGCGAAGGCACACCCGCCGTCGCGCCACCCAGCCAGTGGTTAGGCTCACTCGGTGACCTCCGAGCGTTCCGACGGCTCCCTGCAGGCCGAGTCGGAGACCTCGAAGAAGCACCTTCCCCTGTGGCAGGAGACGATCCTGCTGCTGGCGGTTGCGCTCGGTCTGGCCATCCTGATCAAGGCGCTGCTGGTCCAGGCGTTCTACATCCCGTCGGAGTCGATGGAGCCGGGTCTGGTCAACAACGACCGGATCCTGGTGGAGAAGGTGTCGTACTGGTTCGGCGGTACGCCGCAGCGCGGCGACGTCGTGGTGTTCAAGGACCCGGGCGGTTGGCTGAACGGCAGCGAGGCGGTCGGCCCGCCCAACGCGGTGACCGACCTGATGGCCAAGATCGGCCTCTACCCCTCGGGCGGGCACCTGGTGAAGCGCGTCATCGGCGTGGCCGGCGACAACATCCACTGCTGCGACCCTCAAGGGCGCATCGAGGTCAACGGCGTCCCTCTCAACGAAGAGGGCTACGCCCGGGAGGACGGGGCTGACTGTTACGGCCCGATGATCCCCTGCGAGCGCGGCTGGACCGCGGGGCCGGTGCCCGAGGGCTCGATCTTCGTGATGGGGGACAACCGCTCGCACTCGGCCGACTCGACGGTGCACATGTGCAAGTCCGGCGAGACCGACTGTGTGCCGGGCGACGAGTACGTCCCGGTCGACCTCGTCGTCGGCAAGGTGTTCGTGCTGCTCTGGCCACGTTCGCACTTCCACTGGATGCACCGTCCCGACACCTTCGCGGACGTGCCCGACGCCCCGGAGTGAAGCCGGTGAGCGTCCAGTGAGCCTCCTTCCGCGCGGAGCGACCGTGCGCAGCGACGCCGGGCTGTACGGCTACGAGCGCGCGCTGCGGCGTACCGGCCTGGTCCACATCGCCGGCGCGGACGAGGCCGGCCGCGGTGCCTGTGCCGGTCCGCTGGTGGCCGGCGCCGCCATCCTCGCCGACACCCAGGGTGGTCGGGTCCCCGGCCTCAACGACTCCAAGCTGCTGACCGAGAAGGCGCGCGAGCGCTGCTACGACCAGATCGTCCGGCGTGCGCTGTCGTGGGCGGTCGTCGTGATCGACTCCGAGGAGTGCGACCGGCTCGGGATGCACGTCGCGAACGTCGAGGCGCTCCGCCGCGCGGTCGCGCTGCTCGACCTCCCGCCCGACTACGTGCTCACCGACGGCTTCCCGGTCGACGGGCTCGGCGTGCCCGGGCTGGCCGTCTGGAAGGGCGACCGCGTGGCCGCGTGCATCGCCGCCGGGTCGGTGCTGGCGAAGGTCACCCGGGACCGCATCATGTGCCAGATGCACGAGGAGTGGCCGGCGTACGACTTCAAGACCCACAAGGGGTACGTCACCGACGCCCACTCCGTCGCCCTGTCCGAGCACGGCCCCTGCCCGGTGCACCGCATGCGGTTCGTGAACGTCCGCCGGGCGGCGGGGCTGGAGCCGCCGCCGGAGGATCTGGTCGCAAGCACTAACGTCGGTCTGGACGGTCGACGAGGGGAGTCAGCATGAGCGCCGAGGATCTCGAGAAGTACGAGACCGAGATGGAGCTCACGCTCTACCGCGAGTACCGCGACGTGGTCGGCATCTTCAAGTACGTCGTGGAGACCGACCGCCGCTTCTACCTCTGCAACCAGGTCGACGTGAAGGCGCGCACCGAGTCCGGCGACGTGTTCTTCGAGGTCTCCATGACCGACGCCTGGGTCTGGGACATGTATCGTCCCGCCAGGTTCGCCAAGAACGTGAAGGTGCTGACCTTCAAGGACGTCAACGTCGAGGAGCTCAGCCCGGCCGAAATCGACCCGCTCAAGGGGTAGTGACGGAGCTCAAACCCCTTGCATGACGCGGAAATCTTCATCTTTTCGAACGTCTAGACGTAGTGGTCAAGAGTTGGTCGACGATGACCGATCGGATGATGCGGTTGCCTACGATTCCTCATGCGCGCCTCTGTTTCGAGGCGTCGTTCGGGATGGTGGAGACCGGAGGAACCAGTGCTGTTGCGACGACGTCTGGCGCGACGGAATCAGCGCGGTGCGGCCGCGGTCGAGTTCGCCCTGGTCCTGATTCCCTTCCTCGTCCTGATCTTCGGGGCGATCCAGTACGGCATGTACTTCTACTCCGCGCAGGTCGGGTCCAACACTGCCAACGCGACGGCGCGCCAGCTCTCGGTGGGCAACTGTCAGACCGCGGGAACCTTGCAGACCTTCGTCGACGGACAGCTGGGCGCGGCCAAGACTGCATCGGCCACCATCACCACCGCCTGGAAGAACGCCGACGGAACGAGCCCGGCGTCGCCTGAGGCGAAGAACGTCACGGTCGGTGGCACGGTCACGGTGACGATCTCCTTCAGCACCCTGAACATGAAGTTCCCCTTCGTGCCGTTCCTGAGCAACCCGAAGGTGGACCGGACCGTCCAGGCCCGCGTCGAGGACACGACCGACCAGGGGTGCGGCTCATGATGCAGACGCGGCGACGCAACGAGCACGGCGCGATGGCGATCATCACCGCGGCGGCCGCCACGATGCTCCTCCTCCTGGGTGCGCTCGGCGTGGACCTCGGGAACGCGATGAACCGCAAGAAGGGAACCCAGACCAACGCCGACTTCGCCGCACTCGCGGGCGGGGACGGTCTGCCGTCCACCGCGTCGACCACGACCCAGCTCGTCGCCGACTGGCTGAACAAGAACAAGCCCACCAGCGACGGCACCGCCAACTGCAACCCCGACGCCGGCGCCACCATCACCGTCGGCATGCTGACGGACGGCAACCTCATCAACGGCGAGGTCACCTACCCGGACACCAACCACGTCAAGGTGGTCTCCCCGGCCGCGCGTGTGGAGTACGGGCTCGCGAACATCATCGGGGTCAAGAACGGCTGTGTTCAGGGCACCGCGACGGTACGCATCGCCTCGTCGGCGCTGGGCATGATGCCGTACTACGTGACGTCCTCGTGCAGCAGCGGACCCCAGACCATCAAGAGCGACGCCGGCGGCCCCAGCATCCCGTTCACCGTGCCGGTCCTCTTCGCCGACAGCGACACGAACAACTCCGTTCTGTCCACGACGTCCCCGAACCCGAACCCGAGCATCATCAGCCTCCAGCCGACGCCGGGCCCGGACGGACCGACGATCACGCTCACCGGAACCAACCTGAACGCGGCCAACATCGACCTCGTCGGCTTCTTCAGCTCCGACCAGACGGCGCCGAAGACGGCTGCCCCCGTGACGTTCACCGGCGGGAACACGCTGACCGTGAAGGTTCCCAACGCGGTCGCCAGCTACCAGGACGTGTGGTGGATCCGCGTCCACCGGATCTCCGACCAACAAGTGGTCGACCCGGACCGAGGCGCGTTCCTTCCAGGTCGGCGACGCCACCCTCTCGTGCGACCCCAACTCGAGCAGCGGCAACTTCGGCTCGATCAACTTCCCTTGGGGCGGCAACGACCTCTCCGACCTGACGAACTCCATCCAGCAGGGCCCGAAGTCGCCCGAGACCCTTCAGAAGTGGCCCAGCGCCGTGCTGCCCGCGGACAACGCGTGCGACAACATGGCGGGAGTCGGCGTCATCAGCACCTGGGGGACGCCTCAGCCCAACACCAACTGCGTGCAGTCGGTGACGGGGCTGAAGGCCAAGCCGGCGTACGACGGGTACCTCGACAGCACCAACGGCCGGCTGATGGTCGACACCGGCTCCGCCTGCACGGCGGTGGGCCGACCGACCCGCGGTTCCCTCGGTGAGAACTCCGACGTCCTGAGCTGCTTCCTCAAGAACAACACCCTGAAGCTGAGTGACACCGTCGGCTACAACGGGACCGACCCGTTGTTCACTCCCGACATCTGGAACTCGCCCCGCCTCGCGATCGTGCCCATCCTCGACCACGACCCGAACGGCACGAAGTGGATGCCCATCGTCGGCTTCGCGGCAGGCTTCATCACCGACCAGCCCACAGGTGCCTCGCGCCAGAACCCGATCGTCACCGGCGCCACCGACAACGGTCTGGTGGTCGAGAACCCGCAGAAGCTGCGGGCGATCCGGATGTTCTTCTTCTCCATGGCGGCGTTGCCGGACCCGCCGGACGGCACCAAGCTGCAGGACTACTTCGGGACCGGCCCCAAGGTCATCACCCTCAGCAACTGAGGCACCTCGCCTCGTCGCCCACCCGCATCGCGACCGCCGGAGCCCTTCGGGCTGCCGGTGTCGTCGCACGTCCCGAGGTCTAGACCGCTGCGGATTTTGCCCGATTCCGCGTGACGCATGGTCACGGAGATACGTATCGTCCATGTCCTGCCTCGGCGCGCCCTGCAGGTGGGCCTGAGTGCCCGCGAGCCGTATAGACCACCCGAGATTTTGCCGGTACTCGCGTCATGAGAATGACGTTTCATCCGTACGCTTCCCCGCGAGCGACCATCGGTCGTCCCAGGGAACGGGGTACTTCGTTGAAGCGCAGCCAGAGGTCGGAGCGACCGGCGCACTTCAGCGCTGCCGGTCGCCCGAGGTCACGCCGGCGCGAGGACGAGCGTGGTGCCGAAGCCGTGGAGTTCGCCCTGGTGCTGCCCGTGCTGATGCTCGTCGTCTTCGGGATCATCGTCTACGGCATGGTCTTCGCGCAGGCGCTGAGCCTGAGCAACGCGGCCCGCCAGGCGGCCCGGTCCGGGGTCATCCAGGGCACGACGTGCGACCCAGATCACCACCCTGGCCCGCGACGCGGCGTCGACCATCGGCATGTCGGGGACCGCTGCCGTCGGTCTCGATCACCCGCGGCACGAGCAAGGCCACCGCCACCGCCGCCTGCGGAGGCGGCGGGAACCGTCCAGCCCTGCAAGCACCCAGGCGGTCGGGACCAACATCTACGTGACGCTCACCTACTCGCCGAGCTCGATCGTGCCCTCTGGTGCCGGTGCCGAGCACAGCTCACCGGACAAGGGGTGTACCGATGCGAGTTCCAGTGAGGCAGCGCGACGAGCAGCGGCGCGGTCGCCATCATCGTGGCGTTGATGGCGCTCGTCCTGGTCGGCATCAGCGCGTTCACGCGTCGACTTCGGCATGGCCTACACCACCAAGCGCCAGCTCTCGACGGCGGCCGATGCCGCGTCGCTGGCCGCCGACGCGATCTACAAGACGCAGTACCAGGGCCTGTGCACCGTGCCGGGCAACGACCCGAACAACCCGGTCGCCGCCAACGCGAACGTGCGCGCCGGCCGCCGAGGCGGCCGCCGACTCGCTCTTCACGCAGAACTACCCGAAGGCAGCGCCATCCGACGGCACCATCACCAACGTGTCCTGCAAGGGCAGCGGTGTGCAGGTCACCTACTCGGCCTCGGGCTCGTCCTTCTCGCCGATCGGCCGGCTCTTCGGCGGCTCCGGCACGATCACCACCGCGGGGAACGGCCGCGGCCGCCTACAGCGTGGGCAGCGGGATCTGCGCGCTGTGCGTGATCGGCGACGTGAACACGAACAACACGGACTTCACGGTCACCGGTGGTGACATCTACGTCGACGGCAACGTCGGCACCGGACCGAACAGCAACTGGACGGCGACGACCTCGATCACCATCTCGGGCACGGTGAGCGGGCTCTCGCAGGCCCATGCCACCCCCGACTGGACGACCGGCGGCCACATCGCGGACCCGTTCGCCGGCGTCACCCTGCCCAGCTCGCCGTACACCGGCCTGCAGAACCGAGCCGGGCGGCAACCCCTGCACCTCGGGCCCGGGCATCTACACCAGCTACAACATCAAGAACGAGACCTGCGTGCTCAGTCAGGGGCCTACGTCTTCACCGGCGGACTCACGTTCCAGAACACCGAACTCGCACCTGACCAGCAACAACCTCCCGGTCACGCTCTACTTCGCCGGACCCGGCGGCCGCTCGACATCAAGAACGGCGACATGTACGACATCACGGCCCCGTCCTCGCCGGTGCCGAGCGGGCTTCCCGTCCACCTGGCCGGCCGGTTTCGCCATCATTTACGCGAGGGACAACACGAACGACCTGTCCTCCAGGGCAACGGCGACTCGTTCCCCGACGTCATCGGCAACGTCTACGCGCTCAAGTCCACGACCTCCTTCAACGGCAACGCGTGCTTCCAGACGAGTGGCGGCGCGGTGGTCATCGGCGGAGTGAGCTCGGTGGGCAACAAGTCGTGCCTCAACGTCCTGGACGCGAAGAACGCCGGGAACTCGCTTCCCCAGAACCTGAGACTGACCCAGTAGCGACGGGCTCGGGGCCCACTCTCCGTCCACAGGCGGCGCTCCCGCACGCCTGATCCACAGGCTGGCCGGCAGGCGGCCTCGCCTGTCGGCGTGCCCGCCGATCGTGGTCGCCATGACCTCGACAGACCACGCGGCCTCCCGGACCGACCGCACCAAGCAGGGGCTCGGGCGGTACGGCGAGACGCTCGCCGCCCGCGAGCTGACGCGCGCCGGCATGGTGCTGCTCGAGCGCAACTGGCGGACACCGACCGGTGAGATCGACCTGCTCCTGCGCGACGGTGACGTGCTGGTGGTCTGCGAGGTGAAGACCCGGACCACCGACGCGTGCGGGCTGCCGCACGAGGCCGTCGACGCGGCCAAGGTCGAGCGCTTGCGCCGGACGGCCGACGAGTGGCTGGAGGCCCATGCCGCCGACCCGCGGGAGGTACGGGTGGACCTGGTGGCAGTCACCCGGCCACCCAAGGGCGCCTCCACGATCGAGCACGTGCGGGGGATCGGCTGATGCCCGTCGCGACGGCGTACACCACCTGGCTGCAGGGAGTGACCGGCCACCTCATCGAGGTCCAGGCGGACGTCTCCAGCGGCCTCGTCGGCACGACCGTGGTCGGCCGCGCCGACGTCGCGATCAACGAGGCCAGGGAACGCTGCCGGATGGCCATCGTGAACAGCGGCCTGTCGTGGCCGGCGAGCAAGCGGATCACGATCCTGCTGTCGCCGGCCGACCTGGCCAAGCGTGGCACGCACTTCGACCTGGCCATGGCGGTGGCCGTGCTCGCTGCCCACGGCCAGGTGCTCAGCGACATCAGCCGGGCCCTGTTCGTGGGCGAGCTGACGCTGTCCGGTGGGCTGCGGTCGGTGCCCGGCGTGCTCCCGATGGTGCTGGCGGCCTCCCACCACGGCATCACCCAGGTCTTCGTCCCCGAGCCCCAGGTGCGGGAGGCCTCGATGGTGCCCGGCGTCTCGGTCTACGGGCTGCGGTCACTGGGCCAGGTCGTCGCCCTGCTCAACGGCGAGGACGTCCCGGAGGCGCCACCCATCGCAGGAGACACGTCGGCGAGCCTGCTGTCCTGGCGGGGCCAGACGCGCCTCGACGAGCTCGACCTCGACGACGTGGACGGCATGCCCGACGCCAAGCTGGCCCTGGAGGTGGCCGCCGCCGGCGGTCATCACCTGATGCTGGTCGGGCCCAAGGGCGCCGGCAAGACGACGCTGGCCGAGCGGCTCCCGAGCATCCTGCCCGACCTGACCGGCGAGGAGTCCTTGGAGCTCACGGCCATCCACTCGCTCGCCGGGTCGCTGGCCCCGGGCGACGACCTGATCGTCCGGCCACCGTTCTTCGCCCCCCACCACGACGCCAGCCGCGTCGGGATCCTCGGCGGCGGCACCGGACGGGTCCGCCCCGGGGACGTCAGCCGAGCACACAACGGGGTGCTGTTCCTCGACGAGTTCCCGCTGTTCCACTCCGACGTGATCGAGGCACTGCGGCAGCCGCTGGAGAGCGGCGAGGTGACCATCACCCGGGGGGAGGAGAGTGCGACGTTCCCGGCGCGGGGCCTGGTCGTGATGGCGTGCAACCCCTGCCCCTGCGGCAACTTCCATGCCCGGGCCGACCAGAACCGCTGCGACTGCATCGAGGCGGCGCGGCGGCGCTACCGCGCCAGGATCACCGGACCGATCAGCGACCGGGTCGACATCACCCGGTACGTCGAGCCGGTGTCGGCCAACGAGCGCAACGACCGCTTCGCGGTGCACGAGACCTCTGCGGAGGTCCGCAGTCGCGTCACGGCGGCGAGGGCGTCGTCAGGCGGAGAGGTACGCCGGTCGCAGCTGGCGCCTCAACTCCCAGGCCCCCGGTCCCGTGCTGACGCGGGAGTGGCCACTCGTGCCGGAGCTCCAGCAGCGGATGGACAAGGAGATCTCCGGCGGCCGGCTCACCCGCCGCGGCGCCACGCGGGTGCACCGCCTCGCCTGGACGATCGCGGACCTGGACGAGGTCGAGTCGCCGGGCTTCACCCAGCTCGAGTGCGCACTCCGCCTCCGGATGGGCGAGCCCCTCCTCGAGGCCAGCCTGCGCAGGCGGGCCGGATGACCGCGTCATGGCCGGACCGCCTGGCCCGGGTCGCCCTGGCCTCCCTCGGCGAGCCCGGCGACCCGCGGATGGCGTCCCTCGTCCGGCAGCTGGGCGCGGTCGCGGTGCGCGACCACCTGCTCGAAGCCACCCCCAGCCTCGATCGCTCCCCAGACACGCCCGAGACCCAGATGCGTCGTGACGTCGCCGTGCGCCTGGCGGCGTGCGACCCCGAGCGCGACCTGGCACGGGCCGAGCGGCTCGGCATCCGGTACGTCGTCCCCGGTGACGACGAGTGGCCCCGTCGCCTCGACGACCTGTTCGACGTCGAGACGCTGCACGAGCGTGGCGGCCCGCCGCTCGGGCTGTGGGTGCGCGGGCCGCTGCGGCTCGACGAGCTCGAGCGCTCGGTGGCGGTCGTCGGCTCCCGGTCGGCGACCACCTACGGCACCGCGGCGGCCGCCGACATCGCGGGTGGTGCCGCCCACGAGGGGTACACCGTCGTCTCGGGAGCCGCCTACGGCATCGACCAGGCGGCGCATCGCGGCGCGCTCGCGGCCGGCGGGCGGACCGTCGCCGTGCTCGCGTGCGGCGTCGACCGGGCCTATCCCACCGCGCACAAGCCGATGCTCGACCACCTGGCCGAGACGTGTGCGGTCGTCTCGGAGCTCGCTCCCGGCCGGTCGCCGACCCGCGTCCGGTTCCTGACGCGCAACCGGCTGATCGCGGCTTTGACGCGCGGCACCGTCGTGGTGGAGGCGGCGGTGCGCAGCGGCGCCCTCAACACGGCGGGCTGGGCGTCCCGGTTGCACCGTCCCCTGATGGGGGTGCCGGGCCCCGTCTCGGCTGCGCAGTCCGAGGGGGTCCATCACCTCGTGCGCAGCGGTGCGGCCGTGCTCGTCACCAGCGGCGGTGAGGTGCTGGAGATGCTCGGCTCCAGCGGCGAGCACCTCGCGTCGCGACCGCAAGGGAGGGTCAACGCTCGCGACCGACTCCCCCTGCGCGCGCAGCAGGTCCTCGAGGCCGTGCCGCTCCACCGCTCCGCGGGCGTCGAGTCGATCGCCCGGACGGCGGGTATCCACCTCCTGGACACCCAGGCGACCCTGACCCGTCTCGAGCGCGACGCCTTCGTCGAACAAGTCGGCGACGGCTGGCGGATTCGAGCCACCCAACACGCGCAATCGCCTGCGGAAACCCCAGGAAATTCCTACGATGGACCCATGACCTCTGCGCTCTCCCCCCGAGCACGGTCTGAATACGCAGCCACCGTGGTCTCGCCCGCTTCGTTCGGGCACCGTCAAACACGGGTCGCCCGCGCCCTGGGCACCGTTCGCACCGCCACCGCCCGGATCCGACGCCGTCACGCCAGTGTCGGCACGCTCGCCGTGATCCGCAGGACGGATGGCGCCTTCGTCGTCAACCTCGAAGCCGGCACTCGCACCCACGCCGACGACCTGCTCCACCTGGTGCGCGAGCAGCTGGCCACCATGACGGTGGCCCAGTTCGAGCGCGCCTGGGGCATCGACAAGCACGTGGACCGACTGATCCAGCGCCACCTCGACGGTGAGCGCGTCGTGCCCGTCGTTGCGCCGGTGGTCGGTCGACGCGCACTACGCTCGGCTGGGTGAGCCGGACCAGCTCCGAGACCTCGGGCGAGGCACTGTCCGAGCCGATGACCGCGGCGTTGGCGGCGTTCGAGCGACACCTCGCCGTCGAGCGCGACCTGAGCGCGCACACCGTTCGCGCGTACCTGGGCGACATCGGCAGCCTGCTCGCCCACGCCGGTCGGTTGGGCCGGGAGTCGCCGGCCGACCTCGACCTGCGGACCTTGCGCAGCTGGCTGGCCAACCAGCAGGTGACCGGCCGGTCGCGGACGACGCTGGCCCGGCGGGCCACGGCCGCCCGCGTCTTCACCGCGTGGCTGGCGCGCACCGGGCGCGCCGACAGTGACCACGGTGCCAGCCTCGGGTCGCCCAAGCAGCTGCGCACCCTGCCGCCCGTGCTCCGCGCCGACGAGGCCGAGCAGCTGGTGCGCAACGCGTCCGAGGCCGCCGACGACGGCAGCGCCATGGGCCTGCGGGATGCGGCCATGCTGGAGCTGTTGTACGCCACCGGCATCCGGGTCGGTGAGCTCGTCGGGCTGGACGTCGACGACGTCGACCGCGAGCGCAACGTGGTCCGCGTCTTCGGCAAGGGCCGCAAGGAGCGGAGCGTCCCGTTCGGCCATCCCGCCGCACGAGCGGTGGACCGCTGGCTGACCCAAGGCCGGCCGGGTCTGCTCGCCGAGGGAGCGGGCGCGGCGCTGTTCGTCGGTGCGCGCGGTCGTCGCATCGACCAACGCGCCGTGCGGACCCTCGTGCACCGCCGGATCGCGGAGGTGCCCGGCGCGCCGGACATCGGTCCCCACGGCCTCCGGCACACCGCCGCGACGCACCTGCTCGAGGGGGGCGCCGACCTGCGCGCCGTCCAGGAGATCCTCGGGCACGCCTCACTGGCGACGACGCAGCTCTACACCCACGTCACCACCGACCGGCTCCGGCGGGCCTACCGACAGGCGCACCCGCGGGCCTGACGCGCTGGCTCGCACCAGCCCCCAGGTGTGCGTTGATGACGGGGCTCGAAGCGGACCGTCAGACGTGGATCACTTCGAGACCGATCGTGCCCTGGAGCGGCGCGAAGTCGTCGTCCTGGGTGACGACCGGGAGGCCGTGAGCGGCCGCAGTCGCCGCGATCCACAGGTCGTTGACGTTGATGCGCCGATCCGCCTGGGCGAGCTGCACGCGCATCCGGGCCCACTCGGCGGCGACCCTTCCGTCGATGGCCAGCACCTCGATGTCGGCCGTGGACTCGAGTGTGGCCAGCCGTCGAGCGCGAATTTCGATGTCCCCGGCGATCAGCACCCCCGCTTGCAGCTCGGCGATCGTCACGGGGCAGATGACACTCTCGTCCGGCAGCATCTCGGTGCTCATCGGTCGGCCCGACTCGGAGGCGATGAAGACGCTCGTGTCAAGCAGGCCCCTCGCCGAGGACGCCATCAGCGGATCGGACCGAGATCCTCGGTGGTGTCGCCCACCAGGACGGCGAGGTCGTGGCGCAGACCGGAATCTGCCTGATGGCGCCCCAGCCGCCTCGACAGCTCCGCCCGGGCAATCGGCGTGCGTCGTGCCGCACGCACGGGTGTCAGTTGTGCGACAGGCCGACCGCGAGAGGTGATCGTCACCTGCTCGCCCGCTTCGACTCTCCGCAGCACGTCGGCGGTGTGGTTGCGCAGTTCCCGGGCCGCGATCTCGGTCATGCTACGAATGTAGCCTATATGTAGCCCTGTTCTCCGAAGGGACTCGTCCGCGTCTGGCCGGGCTTCTTCCCAGCGACAGCCACGTGTCGGCTCGCAGGGTGAGCCAGACGTCGAGAAGGCGGGCGTACGGGCTTCCGACGGAGCCGACGACCGCAATCAGCGGGTCGATGGGCTTGTCGCGCCACAGGGGCAGCAGCCGGACGGGTCCGGCGCCGACGAGGCGCAGCGGATCGAGGTAGTCCTCACCGCGCTTCCATCCCCAGTGCAGGCAGGCGCGGGGCGGGCAGTGCGAGCGGGCCGCCTCGAGGGTGCCGACCACGGCGCCCTCGGTGACGGTGGCCCCGCGTTCGAGGGACGCGTTCACCGGCTCGTAGGTCGTGCGGGTCTCGCCGTGGTCGACGACGACCACGCCGCGGCCGGCGAGCACGCCGGCGAACGTGACCGTGCCGGCCAGCGCCGCGTGCACGGCCTGACCGGGGGTGCCGAGCAGGTCGACCCCGCGATGTCCCGACCCCCACGCCACGTCGGGCGGGTCGAAACCTCGCACGACCTCCGGCTCGGGCTGGAGCGGCCACGCCCCGACCGGGTCGGTCCCGTCGGCGATCGCGGGCGTGCTGGTCACCGTGAGCAGGGCGGCCAGCACAAGTGGCGCCAGCAGCAGGGTGGCCAGCCGGCGCAGCGCGGTCAGTGGCGGGGTCATGGGTGCGAGGATGCGGCGTACCTCGGACAGCAGGAACCCCGGAGACCTCGCGCAGGGGAGAAGGGTCGCCGGAGCGCGACCTGTGGACCGCAAACGGGTCCCCGCGAGCGGCCGACGGCTCGATTCGCCCCCCGTGTCCCCGCCGCGTACGCTGACCCCAGCGGCTCCTCCGGGAGCTGACTTCGCACGTCCGCAGACCACGACGATGTCCTGACTTCTGGGTCATCGATCGCCCGTGGGCGGGGCTCCTCGGTACCGGCTGGAGACAGCCGGGTCGGACCTCGCGCAGGCGTCAGGGCGACCGGCACCCGCCGGCCGCGACAACTGGGAACAACCGGAGAGCGTGACCCGGCCCGACCTGCTTCAAGGTCGGGCGGACGGGGACGCCCTCCACCACAGGAGAAAATCAGATGGCAGTCGTCACCATGCGCCAGCTCCTCGAGAGCGGCGTCCACTTCGGACACCAGACCCGTCGCTGGAACCCGAAGATGAAGCGCTTCATCATGACCGAGCGCAACGGCATCTACATCATCGACCTGCAGCAGTCGCTGGCCTACATCGACCGGTCCTACGCCTTCATCAAGGAGACCGTCGCCAAGGGCGGCACGATCATGTTCGTGGGCACCAAGAAGCAGGCCCAGGAGGCGATCGCCGAGCAGGCGATGCGTGTCGGGATGCCCTACGTGAACCAGCGCTGGCTCGGTGGCATGCTCACCAACTTCCAGACCGTGCACCTGAGGATCAACCGCCTCAAGGAGCTCGACGAGATCGACTTCGACGACGTCGCCGGCAGCAGCCGCACCAAGAAGGAGCTGCTGCAGATGCGCCGCGAGCGCGACAAGCTCAACAAGTCGCTGGGCGGCATCCGCGAGATGACCCGCACCCCCGCCGCGGTGTGGATCGTGGACACCAACAAGGAGCACCTCGCCGTCGAGGAGGCGCGCAAGCTGCGCATCCCGATCGTGGGCATCCTGGACTCCAACTGCGACCCGGACCTCGTCGACTTCCCGATCCCGGGCAACGACGACGCCATCCGCGCCGTCGGGCTGCTGACCCGTGTGGTCGCCGACGCCGTGGCCGAGGGCCTCATCGCCCGTTCCGGCGTCAAGGTCGACGGTGCCGAGGCCGGCGCCGAGGAGCCGCTGGCCGACTGGGAGCGCGAGCTCCTGGGCGGCGAGGCCGAGAAGGCCGCCGTCACCGCCACCGGCGGCGACGAGACCACCGAGGCCCCGGCCGAGGAGTCCACCGG
>CAWAIW010000040.1:0-39517 GCA_963782035.1 uncultured Actinomycetota bacterium | reverse complement strand
CCCGAGCGTGCGCGGCTGACCGTCGACGAGGGCCACGGCGTTGATGCCGAAGGTGTCCTCCAACGGCGTCTGCCGGTAGAGCTGCTCGAGCAGCGCCTCGGGGACGAAGCCGTTCTTGACCTCGATGACCAGCCGCAGGCCCTTGCTGCGGTCGGTGAGGTCCTTGATGTCGGAGATGCCCTGGAGCTTCTTGCCCTGCACGAGCGTCTTGATGCGCTCGACGACCTTCTCGGTGCCGACGCCGTAGGGGAGCTCGGTCACGACGATGCCCTTGCGGCGGCCCAGCGTCTCGACCCGGGCGGTGGCGCGCATCCGGAACGTGCCGCGACCGGTCTCGTAGGCCTCCTTGACCCCGTCGAGACCGACGATCTTGCCTCCGGTCGGCAGGTCCGGGCCGGGGATGAACCGCATGATCGTCTCGAGGGCGGCGTCGGGGTGCTTGATGAGGTGGCGGAGTGCCTGCACGACCTCGACCAGGTTGTGGGGGGCGCAGTTGGTGGCCATGCCGACCGCGATGCCCGTCGTACCGTTCACGACCAGGTGTGGGATCGCCGCCGGCAGCACGCTCGGCTCGGTCTCGCGCGAGTCGTAGTTGGGGCGGAAGTCGACGGTGTCCTCGCCGATGCCCTCGGTCATCGCCGTGGCGGGCGGAGCCATCCGGCACTCCGTGTAGCGCATCGCCGCCGGGGGGTCGTCGGGTGAGCCGAAGTTGCCGTGGGCGTCGATCGTCGGCAGCCGCATCGACCAGGGCTGGGCCATCCGCACGAGCGCGTCGTAGATCGCGCCGTCGCCGTGCGGGTGCAGCCGACCCATCACCTCGCCGACCACGCGGGCGCTCTTGACGTGCCCGCGGTCGGGACGCAGGCCCATGTCGGCCATCGTGTAGAGGATCCGGCGCTGCACCGGCTTGAGGCCGTCGCGGGCGTCCGGGAGGGCTCGGGAGTAGATGACGGAGTAGGCGTACTCGAGGAACGACGACCTCATCTCGACGCCCACGTCGGTGTCGACGATGTGCTCGACGAAGTCGTCGGGGAGCGGGTCCTGCCCCGACCTGTTCTTGGTGCTGCGCCGTGCCATGGGCGCATTCTCCCTGGCCGCACCGACGGTTCCGTGGCGGGCTCGCCGGATGCGGCGCCGGAGCCGTGGGAGGGTCGGGGCGTGACCGGAGCCATGGTCCTCGACGGCGGCCTCTCCACCGCGCTCGAGCAGCAGGGGGCGGACCTCTCGGGGAGCCTGTGGACGGCGCGGCTGCTCGGCGAGGAGCCGGAGCGGATCGCAGCGGCCCATCGCGCCTTCTTCGAGGCCGGCGCGCAGGTGGCGACGGCGGCGAGCTACCAGGCGAGCGTCGTCGGCCTGGTGGCGGCCGGGTACGACGAGGCCGAGGCGCGCAGCCTCGTCCAGCGGAGCGTGAGCATCGCCCGTGAGGTGGCCGACGAGTTCGAGGGCGCGCTGGTCGCGGCATCGGTCGGCCCGTACGGCGCGTACCTCGCCGACGGCTCGGAGTACACCGGGCGCTACGGCGTCACCGCCTCCCGCCTGCGCGACTTCCACGGCCCGCGGCTCGAGCTGCTCGCCGCCGCCGGGCCCGACCTGCTCGCCGTCGAGACGATCCCGGACGCCGACGAGGCCGAGGTCCTCGTCGGCTTGCTGGACGAGCTCGACGTCGCGGCCTGGTTCAGCTACTCGGTGCGCGGCACGACGACGGCGGCGGGGCAGCCGCTGGACGCGGCGTACGCCGTCCTCGACGGCTGCCGACCCCTGGTGGCGGCCGGCGTCAACTGCTCCGACCAGGCCGACGTGCTCGGCGCGGTGCGGGCGGCCGTCGCCGCAACCGGCCTGCCCGCCGTCGCCTACCCGAACCGCGGCGGTCGCTGGGACGCGGAGGGGAAGACCTGGGCGTACGGCGACCCGCTCGACCTCGGCCTGGTGCCGGGCTGGCTGGCGGCCGGGGTGAGGTACCTCGGTGGGTGCTGCGGCAACGGGCCGGCCGACATCGCCGCGCTCAGCGCTCGGGTGGCCGCAGCAGCGCCATGACCTCGTGGA
Source organism: uncultured Actinomycetota bacterium (assembly GCA_963782035.1). Lineage (GTDB taxonomy): Bacteria > Actinomycetota > Actinomycetes > Propionibacteriales > Nocardioidaceae > Nocardioides. Next base: position 37,474 of record CAWAIW010000040.1, on the reverse strand, counting down.
ATCGCACCAGGAACGCCCGCTCGTCGAGCCGTTTGCGACGCAGCCAGCCGGTGACCTCGTCGTTGCACTTGCTGGCGTTGCAGGAGCCGCACGCCGGCACGACATTGGTCACGGTGTAGCGACCGCCCCGGGAGATCGGCAGCACGCAGTCCTTCTGGAGGGCGAGCGCCGGCGTGCCGCAGTACGCGCAGCCGCCCCAGGCCTCCTGGATGTCCGTCCACTGCGCGTCGGTCAGGTCGTGCTCGACGCGGGCCATGCTGGCCCGGCGCTTCCGCGTCGCCCTCGCCCGACGGGTCCGGCTGACCACCATGTCGTGAGGCTAGGGCCGGCGGCCCGCTCGGCCGCGGAGGCGCGGCTACCGGAAGTGCACGGTCGTGAGCAGCTCCTCGAACGCCGCGAAGTCCTGGTCGCGGGTCGGCGACCCGGGCAAGGTGCGGGCCCAGGCGAGCAGCGTGGTGCCGTCGACCTCGATGACGGCCAGCCGGAGGAGCGCGTACGGCTGGAGGCCGAGGCAGTCGTCGGGGGACAGGCCCTCGTCCTGGCAGCCGAGCGTGCCGGACAGGCTGGCGGTGGTCCCGGCCGTCAGCAGCGTGGCGGGCCGGCCGTCGACGTCGACGCTCGTGCGGTCGCTGAGCTGGGCGCCGTCCTTCTCGAGGCTTCTCGAGGTACTGCACGTAGCTCGTCGGGACCGGACGCAGGTGGCCGGGCTTCTTGTCGTCGGCGGCGGGGGCGTAGACGCCGACCGGCGACAGGAACCGGACGGCGCGGTCGACGTCGGCGCCGTCCCCGACCCAGGTGAGGAAGTGGAGTTGGTCGATCACCGTCGCGGCGGCGAACCAGGCCGGCGGGTAGACGGTGAGGGACGGCGTGAAGTGCTGCGTGTCGTACCTTCGGCGCCTGCTGCGCGGCTGGAGGTGGGCGTCGTCTCGACGACGGCAGGGCGTGGCGCCGATGCCGACGAGTCCGCGCCGACCGCGCTGCACCCGGCGACACTGACGCATGGCCAGCGTGGCGACGAGCGCCCACATCGTGCGAGACCTTCCCATCGGTCATCCTCCTGTCCGACCCTGTCACTACCGACAGTGCCGAGGGCAGCCAGAGGTTTATCGCCAGGGCGGTAAACGTCCCCCGGACGCTGTGTCTGTCTGTCGGTGGAGGCGCCGTGGAGAGCGTGGATCGGAAGGTGGACGCGGACTTCAGCGTGCTCTTCCGGGCCGAGTACGTGCGGACCACGCGCACGGTCTTCCTCGTCGTCCACGACCGCGGGCATGCCGAGGAGATCGCCCAGGACGCCTTCATGCAGCTCCTCGACCGGTGGTCCACGGTGTCGGCCTACGACCAGCCCGGCGCCTGGGTACGTCGGGTCGCGATCCGGATGGCGGTGCGCCACCTGCGCCGGGACCGGATGCGCTCGATGCTCGAACGTCGTACCCACCTGGGGCCCGAACCGTCGGAGGAGCTGACCTTGCCGCAGACCGAGGTGCTGGCGGCGGTGCGGCAGCTGCCGACCAACCAGCGGGTGGCGATCGTCCTGCACTACTTCGAGGACCGTCCCGTCGCCGACATCGCCGAGGCGCTCGGGTGCGCTCCCGCCACGGCGCGGGTCCATCTCCACAAGGCGCGGCACCGGTTGGCCGCGATCCTGGGGGAGGAGGTCGACGATGTCGTTGGATAGCCGCCTGCGCGCCGATCTGCGCGCGATCGCCGAGACGGTCGAGTCCGAGGTCGAGCCGGTCCTCGTGTCCCTGACGTCGCGTCAGCCGGCGCGACGAGGACGGCCCCACGTGCGCCCCGCGTCTGCCCCGTGTCCTGCCCCGGGTGCTCGCGGCCGCCGCCTGCCTGGCCCTGGTCGCCGGCCTCGTCGTCTGGTGGATCGGCCGGGCGCGACGGTCACGAGGACGACTTCGTCAACGACCCGGCCCCGCCCACCGGCACGTACCTCGGCCCGCTGTCCGGCGACCTGGAGGGGGATTGGCGGCTCCGCTTCGCCGACGACCATCTGTCCGTGGTCGCTCCCGACCGGACCGCCATCGGCGCCACGTCGGCGTTCGGGTCCTACGACGTGACCGGCGACGTCTTGACGACCGATCTGCTGGGCGACGACCGGTGCTCCGGCGACGCGACGTACCGCTGGTCGCGCGAGCAGGGCGGGCTCCGCCTCCAGGTCGTCGACGACGGCTGCGAGCTGCGGAAGGAGATCCTCAGCGGCGTCGCGTGGCAGCCCGTGCAGGGCGAGCGGTTCCAGCCGGGCACCTACCGGACGGACCTCACGATCGCCCTGATGAGGCGCACGGCGCTCGCCGAGGGGTTCGCCCGCGCCGATGTGAACGCCTACCTCGAGTCGGAGTTCCCCGGCGCGAGCACGGTGACCTACACCCTGGTGGCCGAGCAAGGCATCCTGCTCGTCAACGAGTCGATCGACGGGGCCACCGAACGCGTCGCATGGCAGGGCCGCTTCGCCGTGCTGGACGCGGCCACCCTTCAGGCCAGTGCGACCGACATCTCGTGCGGCCCGATCGTCTACGACGTCCGGGCCGACGCCGACACGGTGTCGTTCGCGGTCGTGACCGACGCGTGTCCGACGCCGGACACCGCTCCCGTCGGGGAGCTGATCGCGCAGACGACCATCTACGAGTCGCGTCCGTTCACCCGCCTTCCAGGCTGACGGGTAAACGCCCGGCGTGCGTCGGGACTGTCCAGCGGTGTCCATCGACACCGAAGGAGAGACCGATGAGCACACGCACCACCGTGACCGGGCTGGCCCTGGCCGGCTCCCTCCTGTCGCTCGCCGGCTGTTCCGGCGACGCGCAGGCCCGCGACCGGGCGCTCGACCCCCAGGCACCGGTCGTCTCGACCGAGCGCGACCTCGTCGGCCGAGGCGAACGAAGACCCCCTCGCCGGCACCTACCGCAGCGGGACCGTGTCGCTGCGCCAGGATGGCCAGGACGGCCGAGCAGGCCGGCTTCCGGAGGTCCGACATCCGCGAGTACCTCGCCGAGAACTTCCCCGGCGCGAAGCGCGTCGTCTACTCCCTGAAGCTGGTCGGCGGCTGGTGGGTCGTCTTCAACGAGATCGACGGCGGGTCCGCCGAGGAAGCCTGGTCCGGTCCCTACCAGGTGGTCGACGGCTCGACGGTCGAGGCGGGCACGCCGCCGTGCGGGCCGATCACCTACGGCTACCGGCTGGACGGCGACGTGCTCACGATGGACCTCCAGGACGACGACTGCCCCGGTCCGGACGGCCAGGTCCCGGTCGGCGAGCTGATCGCCCAGACCATCATCTACGAGACCGACACCTTCCAGCGCGTGGGCTGAGGCGGTAACGCGGTCGTCACCGGCGCGTCACCGACGCTCGGTAGATTGCCCCGGGTGACGACACCCCCGGTCGACCGGCAGGTCGAGGAGCACACCGCTCCTCGGCACTGGGAGGCCGACGTCCTGCTCCGCGACGGGCACACCGCGCACATCCGCCCGATCCGGGCCGACGACGGTGAGCTGCTGGTCGAGTTCTACGGTCGGGTCTCGGACCAGTCGAAGTACTTCCGGTTCTTCACCGCCATGCCCAAGCTGTCCGACCGCGACGTGCAGCGGTTCGTGCAGGTCGACCACGTACGCCGCGTGGCGTTCGTGGTCACGCTGCAGCACCGGATGATCGCGCTGGGCAGCTACGAGGCCAGTGATGGTTTCAGCGACTCGGGCAAGGCCGAGGTCGCCTTCCTCGTCGAGGACTCCCAGCAGGGCCGCGGCATCGGCCAGATCCTGCTCGAGCACCTGGCACAGGCGGGTCGCGAGCGCGGCATCGAGCGGTTCGTGGCCGAGGTGCTGCCGGACAACGAGCGGATGATCCAGACCTTCCGCGACGCCGGCTACCGGCTGGTGAGCGGCGTCGAGGACGGCGTGCTGTCGCTGGAGTTCCCGATCGCTGCCGACCGACACCGCCGCCGGCGTGATGGCCACCCGCGAGCACCGCGCTGAGTCCACCTCGATCGAGAGGTTCTTCAACCCGCGCTCGGTCGCCGTCATCGGCGCCAGCCGCCGCCAGGACACGATCGGCCAGGCGCTGGTCCGGCACCTGGTGATGGGCGACTACACCGGCCGCGTGTACGTCGTGAACGACCGTGCACAGTCCGTCTCCGGCATGCCGTCGCACGCCTCGGTGAGCGAGATCGCCGACGACGTGGACATCGCGATCGTCGCGGTCCCCGCCGAGTCCGTGCAGGACGTCGTGCTCGACTGCGCCAACAAGGGCGTGCACGGGCTGGTCGTCATCTCGTCGGGCTTCGCCGAGACCGGGGAGGAGGGTCGTCAGCGGCAGCGCCGGCTGCTCGGCCTGTGCCGCAGCTACGGCCTGCGCCTGATCGGACCCAACTGCCTGGGGATCATCAACACCGACCCGGCCGTCTCGCTGAACGCCTCGCTGTCCGGCCACATCCCGGCCCGCGGCCGGGCCGGCTTCTTCTGCCAGTCCGGCGCCCTCGGCTCGGCGATCCTGGAGAAGGTCACCAACCGCGGCCTCGGCCTCTCGACGTTCGTCAGCGCCGGCAACCGCGCCGACGTCTCCGGCAACGACGTCCTCCAGTACTGGGAGGAGGACGACGCCACCGAGGTCGTGCTCCTCTACCTGGAGTCCATCGGCAACCCGCGCAAGTTCTCGCGGATCGCCCGCCGGGTCTCGCTGCGCAAGCCGATCATCGCGGTCCGCTCAGGTCGCACGACCCAAGGCGTCCCGATGGGTCAGGTCGTCCGCCGGATCGGGGCTCCGCAGCGAGCGGTCGACGCGATGTTCCGGCAGGCGGGCGTGATCCAGGTCGACACGCTCGACGAGATGTTCGACGTCGCGCAGCTGCTCGCGCACCAGCCGTTGCCGCGCGGACGTCGCGTCGCCATCGTCGGCAACAGCGACGCGATCGGGCTGCTCGCCTCCGACGCAGCGTCCGCCGCCGGGCTCGTGGTCAACCGGTCGGACGCTCTCGGCGCCGACGCCACCGCCGAGGACTTCGAGGACGCCCTGGACGCCGCCATCGACGACCCGGACGTCGACTCGGTCGTGGCGGTCTACGTCCCCCCGCTCAACACCACCGGCGAGGACGTCGCCAACGTGCTGGCCGCCGTCGGCGAGCAGTCCGACAAGCCGTTGGTGTCCTCGTTCCTCGGCGCCGAGGGTGTGCCCGAGCTGCTGCGCGTCCCCGACGTGGCCGGTGCCAGTGCCGGCCGCGGCTCCGTGCCGTCGTACCCCGCCATCGAGTCGGCCGTCCGTGCCCTCGCCTCCGTCGTCGGGTACGCCGTGTGGCTGCGCACCCCGAACGGTCCGGCGGCCACCCTCGGGTCGGTCGACCCGACGGGCGCGAAGGGCTTCGTCAACCGGATGCTCATCGACCACCCCGACGGCCGGGACCTCGAGCAGGACGAGCTGCGGGAGCTGCTGTCCTACTACGGGGTCGACCTGTGGCGCTCGGTGCCGATCGACAACCTCAGGGCCGCTCAGCGGGCGGCCAAGGACCTCGGCTGGGACGTGGTCCTCAAGGCCACCACCGACCGGCTGCGCGAGCGGCCGGACCTGGCCCACGTCTGGCGCAACATCGACAACCAGACCGAGATGCGCCAGGCGTGGCGGGCGCTCAACGAGATCATCACCGACCCCGGGACCGCGGGGTTCGTCGTCCAGAAGAACGCGCCTCCCGGCATCCCGGTCTCGGTCGCGAGCATCGAGGACCCGCTCTTCGGACCGGTCCTGTCCTTCGGCGTCTCGGGACCGCTCACCGAGCTCCTCGAGGACCGGTCGTTCCGGATCCCGCCGCTGGGGGAGCGCGACGCCGCCGCGATGGTCCGGGAGATCAAGGCCGCGCCGCTGCTCTTCGGGTACCGCGGCAGCGAGTCCGTCGACATCGCGGCCGTCGAGGAGCTCGTCCAGCGCGTCGCCCAGCTCCAGCACGACATCCCGCAGGTCGCCAGCCTGGACCTCGCCCTCGTCCTCGCCGGCGCCGAGGACCTCACGGTGCTCACCGCGTCCGGACGCATCGAGCCGGTCTCCGACCCCCGCTCGGACTGGTTCGTGCGGCGCCTCCCCGACCTCGCGGACACCTTGCCCGGCTGAACAAGGGCTGGTCGAGGAAGGCGCCCTGGCGCCTGTCACGAGACCCGGTGACCGTGTCGTCGACCTCTCGCAGGGTCTCGTGACCAGCCGTTGATCCAGCGTCCCTCCTCGACCACCGAGCGTGAGCGGTCGGTTAGGTTCGGCCCATGGCCTCCAGCTCGATCGAACGTCGCAAGCTCCGCAACGGCCTGCGCGTCGTCCTCGCTCCCGACCGCTCCGCCCCTGTGGTCGCGGTCGCCGTCTACTACGACGTGGGCATCCGGTCCGAGCCGCAGGACCGCACCGGCTTCGCGCACCTCTTCGAGCACCTGATGTTCCAGGGGTCGGCCTCGCTCGGGAAGATGGAGCTCGCCTCGCTGATCTCCGCGTCGGGCGGCGTCCTCAACGGCTCGACCCGCCTGGACTACACGAACTACTACGAGATGCTGCCGTCCAACGCCCTGGACCGCGCGCTGTTCCTCGAGGCCGACCGGATGGGCTGGCCGGCGGTCACGCAGGAGAACCTCGACAACCAGATCGCGGTGGTCAAGGAGGAGATCCGGGTCAACGTGATGAACGAGCCGTACGGCGGTTTCCCGTGGCTGACCCTCGCCCCGGTGCTGTACGAGTCCTGGGCCAACGCCCACGACGGCTACGGCTCGTTCGTCGACCTGGAGAGCGCGACGCTCGAGGACGCCCGCGACTTCTTCGAGCACTACTACGCCCCGGGCAACGCGGTGCTCGCCGTCTCCGGCGACTTCGAGGTCGAGCACGCCCTGGAGCGGGTGCACCACCACTTCGACCCGGTACCCAAGCGCGCCGTACCTGCCCGTCCGGACTTCGACGAGCCGTTCCCCACCTCGGAGCGGCGGGCCGAGCAGCAAGACGCGGAGGCTCCCGCGCCGGCCGTCGCGTTGGGCTGGCGCGTCCCGGACCCGGCCGACCTCAGCGCCTACCTGCCGTACGTCGTGCTCGCGTCCACGCTGGCCACCGGCGATGCCTCCCGCCTGCGCCGCCGCCTGGTCCAGGACGACCGGCTGGCCACCGACATCGGCTGCCACCTCGGTCTCATGGAGGACGCCTTCGACGTCCGCAACCCGTGCGCGTTCGTGATGGAGGCGCACCACCCCGGCGACGTGCCGACCGACAAGGTCGTCGCGGCCATCGACGAGGAGCTCGACCGCGTCGCCACCGACGGCGTGGCCGAGGACGAGCTGACCCGGGTCTCGGCCCGGCTGCGGTCGGCCATGCTCCAAGGCAACGACAACCTGCTGCGCCGCACCCTGGCGATGGCGTCCTACGAGCAGCAGCGCGGACGTCCCGACCTGGTCGACGAGATGCCGCGGCTCCTCGCCGAGGTGACCGCCGAGCAGGTGGCCGAGGCCGCTGGGGCCCTGAGACCCGACGTCCGTGGCCGTCTCGACCTGATCGCCGGAGGTGCCCAGAAATGAGCACAGTGAGCCCCACGAAGAAGCGCGAGCGCGCCGCGCAGCCCGTCCCGGCCCTGACCAGGCCACGCAAGCAGCGGCTGCCCTCGGTCGCCGAGCGCGTGCTGCCCAACGGCCTGCGCGTGGTCGCCGTACGCCGGGCCTCCGTGCCCCTCGTCCACGTGCGACTGCGCATCCCGAGCGCCCTGCGCCGCGGCGCCGACCTGGCGCGCACGTCGGTGCTGAGCCGCAGCATGATGCTCGGCGCCGGAGGCCGCTCGCAGAACGAGCTCGCCGAGGCGCTGCAGACCATCGGCGGCGGTCTGCGGGTCGACGACTCGGCCGACGGCCTGTCGGTCTCGGGCGAGGCCCTCGGTGCGTCGTTCGGCGAGCTCCTGGGGCTGCTGTCCGACGTGCTCACCGACCCGGCGTACCCCAAGGGCGCCGTCGAGCGTGAGGCCGGCCGGCTCGTCGACCACGTCCGGCGGGCGCTGTCCCAGCCGGGTGTGCAGGCCGACGAGGCCTGGCTGCACCGCAGGTACGGCGACCACGTCTACGGCAGCAAGATCCCGTCGCCCGACGAGGTCTCGGCCGTGGCTCCGGGCTCGCTCAAGGCCCTGCACCGACGCCGGGTGCTGCCCGGCGGGAGCCTGCTGGTGGTCGTCGGCGACGTCACCCCGAGGCGGGCGCTCGACCAGGTCGAGAAGGCGCTGGCCGGCTGGACGGCCGAGGGACGCGGCACCGACGTACCGAAGGTGCCCGCGGCCGAGAAGGGCCCGCTGCTGCTCGTGGACCGACCTGGCGCCGTGCAGTCCAACATCCGCATCGGTGGTCCGGCGCCCCGCCGTACCGACCCGACGTACGCCGCCGCGCAGGTGGCCAACGGCATCTTCGGCGGGTACTTCTCCTCGCGGCTCACCATGAACATCCGCGAGGACAAGGGCTACACCTACAGCCCTTACAGCGGGATCCGCCTGCTGCGCGGCGACGCCCGGGTGCTGACGTCCGCGGACGTGGCCACCGAGGTGACGGCCCCTGCCCTGGTGGAGGTGCTCTACGAGCTCGGCCGGATCTCGACGCTGCCGGCGAAGGCCGACGAGCTCGAGGCCACGGTCCAGTACCTCACCGGCACGCTCGCTCTCGGGACCGCGACGCAGGCCGGGCTGGCCGAGACGCTGGCCGACATGCTGAGCGACGGGATGTCGGTGGACTGGCTCCAGGAGTACCCCGTCCGGCTCGCCGCCGTCACGCTCGAGGACGTGCAGGAGGCCGCCGCCGCGATGCTGGCGCCGGAGAAGCTGGTCAAGGTCGTCGTCGGTGACGCGGACGTCGTCGAGGCCGGGCTGTCGATGCTGACCGAGGTGGTACGCCGCTGAGCTACGGGGTCCTGCGCAGACGGTGCAGGCCGATGCTCGCCAGGGTCACCAGCACGCCGGCGGCGACGAGTCCGGGCACGACGGTGCCGTCGGTCCGCCGCCCGCGCAGCGCGTGGTCGGCCTGGCTCGACAGGACCGACCCGGTGCTCTGGTGGGACAGGGCGGAGGCGGCGCTCTGGAACGACAGCAACGACGCCGCGGACATCGCCGACCCGATCGACCCGGCCGAGGCGAACGAGAAGACGCTGCCGACCGAGGCGAAGGACGCCACGCTGCCGATAGAGAGCACCGAGTCCTGGGAACCGATCGAGAGCACCGAGCTCTCCGACCAGAGCGACCACGTGCTCACCCGACCACCTTGGTCGGCGCGACGAGCACCGCCGTACGTCGTTCGGCCTTCATCACCCGGTCGTACTCCTCGAAGTCGTCGTGAGAGCCGCCCGCGGCCGTGAAGATCTCGCGCAGCAGCAGGCGGAGCCGCTCGTCGTCGACGTCCGGCACCGGGTCGTCCGGACCGATCAGGGACGCCTGGCCCTCCACCGAGGCCCACTGCCAGCCGGCGCGGATCACGACCGAGATGGTCGGGTCGCGGCGCAGGTTGGCCAGCCGGTGCGCGTTCGCCTGCGACACGAACGCCACCGACTCGACGCCCGTCGTGGGGTGGGCCAGCACACCGGCGTTCACGACCGAGGTCTGGGGCGTGAGGTCCGCGCGGCGGGTGACCACGACGGCCAGGCCGTGGTCGAGCGGCACCAACGCGGCGAACGGGGCCAGATCCGTGGTCATGGCGAGCGAGCGTAACGCTGGGCCGTCTCGGCAGACTCTGCTCGGTGAGGATCGATGACATCGGGACCTGCGCTTCTACCAGCCTGGAGCTGTGAGGGACGGTCGGTACCTCTCGAGGACCGCCTGTGCTTTCGCGACGAGCAGCTCGCGCAGGCTCTCCGGCGAGACCACCTCGACGCCGTCGGCGTGCGGCAGCAGCTGGCGGGCGGCCATCTCGTCGTCCTCGATCGGCAGCTCGACCGTGGTCCATCCGTCGTCGTCGGGCGCGACCGCCTCGGCCGCCCGGCGCAGGGCCGCGTCGGAGAGGTCGGGGAGGGTGGCCACCAGGCCGGGGGAGAGGCGGACGACGGCGGTGCGGGAGAGGCGACGGCGGTCGAAGGCGTCGAGGTGCTCGCGCCAGAAGTCGCCGAGCACGAAGCCGGCCGGCCGCTCGAACCGGTCGCCCGTCGTGGTGAGCCGCAGGATGTTCGACACGCGGTAGGTGCGGACGGTTCCGTCGCACTGGTCACGTGTCTCGGGCCGCGAGGTACCAGGTGCCGTTCTTGAGGACGAGACCGTACGGCGCGAGTCGCCGCTCCACCTCGCGCGGCGCCTGCCAGCGGCGGTAGGCGACGTCGACGACGCGGTCCTCCAGCACGGCCGTGGCCAGCGGGCGAGGTGCGCCGGCTGCTCGGCGGGGTGGTACCAGGCCGAGGTGTCCAGGCTGAACCGGTCGCGCAGCCGGCCGGCCCGCACCCGCTGCGAGGGGCCGAGGGCGGCGAGCAGCTTGCGCTCGGCGGAGGCGGCCTCGGCGCTGAGACCCAGGTCGGCGGCCGGACCGGGCATGCCGACCACGAACAGCGAGAGCGCCTCGTCCTCGGTCAGACCGGTGAGCCGGGTGCGGTAGCCGTCGACCAGCCGGTAGCCGCCGGCGCGGCCCTGCTCGGCGTAGACCGGGATGCCGGCGGCCGCGAGCGCCTCGACGTCGCGGTAGACGGTGCGCAGCGAGACCTCGAGCTCGCCGGCCAGCTCGCGGGCGGTCACCCGGGGCCGGGCCTGGAGCAGCATCAGGATGGAGACGAGGCGGCTGGAGCGCATGCCCGCGACGGTAGGGGGACCCGCCGACAATGACTGACAGAAGGTGTCAGGGATCGACGGGAGCCTGGGACCCATGACCGACATCTCGCACGACTTCGACTTCCTCGCCGGCACCTGGGACGTGGCGCACGACCGACCGCTCACCGTCGACCTGTCCGGCAGCCGCGCCGCGGCGTACCGACTCCTCGACGGCGGCGTGAGCCTCGACGAGATCACCTTCCCGAGCGCCCGCGCCTCGGGCCTGTCGATCCGGGTCTTCGTGCCCGAGCGCCGCGAGTGGGAGATCCGCTGGGTCGAGCAGCCGCGACGGCCTGGTCGGCCCGCCGGTGATGGGTGCCTTCGCCGAGGGTCCTGACGGTCCGTCCTGTCGGCTGGTGGGCGACGAGCTTCCTCAGGACGGCCGGCCGACGCGGATGACCTACGAGTGGGACCGGATCACGCCGACCTCGGCGCGCTGGCAGCAGGCGTACTCCTTCGACGGCGAGCAGACGTGGGAGAAGAACTGGGAGATGCGGTTCACCCGCACCGCCGACGAGCCGCAGCCGATGCCGCTCGATCACCTCGAGAAGCGCACCTCCGACTTCGACTTCCTCACCGGCACCTGGCACGTCCAGCACCACAGGCTGCGCTCGCGGCTCACCGGCTGCACCGACTGGGACGACTTCGAGTCGACGTTCGAGGCGCGCACCCACCTGGGCGGCCTGGTCAGCGTCGACGAGGGCGCGCTGACCGGCGTCGACGGGGCGCCGTACCGCGGCATGACCTTCCGCACCTACGACGTCGAGGCCGGCGAGTGGCGCCTGCACTGGTTCGACTCGCGGTACCTCGGCTGGGACACCGCACCGGTCCGCGGGCGGTTCGTGGACGGGGTGGGGAGTTCGTGGCCGAGGACGTGCACGACGGCGTGCCGATCCTGTGCCGGTTCCGCTGGACCGTCCACTCGCCCGAGAAGGCCGGCTGGGAGCAGGCGTTCTCGACCGACGACGGCGTCACCTGGGAGGTCAACTGGGAGATGGTGGAGACGCGGGTCGCCTGAGCGCCCGCGGCACGACGCTGGGTGAGGACGCGTTCGTCACCAGCAGGTGCGGCTCGGCGTCGTCGGCCGTGCCCACCTCCCACACGTCCATCCGTCCGAGCTCTCCTGCCTGCGGCAGCTGGTAGAGCACCGTGCGGTCGTCGAGCCACTCCACCTGGTCGTCCACGCTCCTCGTCTCCGCGAGCAACCTCTCCTCGCCGCTCCGCAGGTCCAGCAGGGCCAGGCGCCACGGGGAGTCGGTGTCGCCCGTCCGCTTCTTGTAGACCAGGTGCTGGCCGTCCGGGGAGAGCGACGGGCACTCCGCGTCCATCCCGAGGGACGTGAGGGTGCGGTCCCTGGTGTCGCCCCGCACGAGCCACGTCGACCCGCCGGTGCGGAGGGTGGCGTAGAACGTCCGGTCGTCCACGAACGTCACGCCCCAGTAGTTGCGGTCGATCGGCGTGCGGCTCTCGCCCTGCAGCGTCAGGGCGTAGTCCTCCAGGTGCTCGTCGGCCCCGCCGACGCGGTGCAGCACGGTCGAGGTCGAGAACCCGGCCTGCAGGTAGGAGTGACCCGCGACGAACGTCGTCGACGCCACGAGAGTGCCGTCCGGTGAGAACCGCACCCGGCTGGGCACGCCGGGCACGTTCCACGAGTCGACGGTGGTGCCGTCGGGACGCACGACGCTGATCCGGGTGCGCGACAGGACCGAGACCCGGGCCGCCATGCAGACCATGGTCCGGTCGGCGAGCACGTCGATCCGGTCGCAGGTCCGGCTCGTGGGCGTGGCGTCGTCAGCCTCCTCGCCGGCCGGCACGAAGCTGACCCGCCCGTAGTCCTCGTCCGCGGTGGAGCGGAAGAACAAGCCCGCGTCGAGCGCGCGAGCACTGAGGGCGCCGCCCTCGGCCTGCTGGGGCCGGTCGCGGAGCTGGACGAGCAGGTAGGCGCCCGTTGCGAGGACCACGAGTGCGGAAGCGACGACCAGCACCAGGCGCCGACGGGCGTCGGTCATCGCTCCGCCCTGCTCAGCAGCACCATCGTCACCGGCACGACGACCAGGAGGCAGCCGCCGAACGTCGTCAAGGCCGGCACGGGACCCCAAGCCGTCCAGACGATGCCGAAGACGAGGGAAGCGCCGGCCCGCGCCAGGGTCTCCACGGTCTGGGCGAGCGAGATCGTCGACGCCACGGCGCCGCTCGCCGCGAGACCTCCGGCGGCCGCAGCGAGGACGCCGTCGGTGCAGGCGTAGTAGATGCCGCAGACGGCCAGCACCAGGCCGGTCGTCAGCAGGGGGGTTCCCGTCCCCGCGACGGCGAAGTAGCCGACGGCGAGGGCGAGGTGGCCGAGGCCGAACACCCGCAGCCGGCCCCACCGGTCGGCGAGCGCCCCGAACGGGACGGCGAGGACCAGGTAGACCGTGCTCGAGACCAACGGGAGGAGAGGCACCCAGAGCGCCTCGACGTGACCGCGCTCCAGCAGTGCCAGGTAGAGCAGGCCGTCGCCGATCGCGAGCACCGAGAGGGCGGCCGAGGCGATGAGCAGTCGGCGGACGGGGGGTGGGGCGAGCGTCCTCAGGGACAGCCGTGAGCGCGGTGTCGCCGTGTGGGCGTTCGGGCGCAGGTCGGGGACCAGGAGCGCGAAGACGAGCACTCCGAGCGCCGCGAAGGCGAGGGAGACGACGAACACGGCGTCGAACTCCCCGGGCAGCGCCGCGAGCACGGCGAAGGCGAGCAGCGGACCCAGGCAGGCGCCCAGGGTGTCGAGCATCCGGTGCACGCCGAAAGCCCGGCCCAGGTCCGGCGAGGGAGTGGCGAGCACGACGAGCGAGTCACGCGGTCCGGTCCGGAGTCCCTTGCCGACCCGGTCGACGGCCACCATCGACGCCAGCGCGGAGAGGCCGCCGACCAGGAGCAGGCCGACCCTGGTCAGGGCCGAGAGGAGGTAGCCCACGAACGCGACCGGCTTCGGCCGGTCGAACCGGTCGGCCAGCCACCCACCGGGGAGCCGGGACAGCGTGCCGACGCCCTGGTAGAGCCCGTCGAGGACGCTGTAGGCCAGCAGGGACAGGCCCAGCCCGGACGTCACGAACAACGGCAGGACCGCGGTCACCGACTCCGACGAGACGTCCGTCAGCAGGCTGACCACGCCGAGGGTGACGACGGTCCGGGGGACCACGATCCTCCCGGCGCGGTCGTCCTCGGCACCGGCCGGGCGCCGCAGGCTGATGTACACGTGCCGCTCGCCCTCAGGCCTCGACGACCGTGCCGTGGGCCTCGTCGGCCACGGCCTCGCCGTACCAGTCGGCCCCCACGAACCGCTCGCCGGTGACGCTGCTGTCGCTCGCGTCGTCCACGCGGCGATCGTGCCAGAAGTACGGCGGGCGAGTTGGGCTCCGCGACTCGACGGTGCCGAGTGCGTGCCAGACTGGCGGCATGCGTACCCACGATCGCGACCGTGCGCTCGACCTGCGCGAGGCGATCCACCACACCGGCTACTACCCCGACGTCGTCGTCGACGGCGTCGCGGGTGCGGTGGCCGGCGAGGACGTCGTGTCCTTCTACGTGCACCACGAGCCGACCTTCGACCGCGACGAGATCCGGCGCCACCTCACCGTGGTCGTGCTGACGCCGAGCCGCCTGGTCGTGGCGCACACCGACGAGCACGAGGCCGACGACCTGATCCACGAGCCCTACACCTCGACCTCGACCGAGGCGATCTCGCTGACGTCGGTGAAGTCCGTGGTCGTGACCCGGATGGTCACCAACCCGACGTCCGGGCCGACGCCTGCGGCCGAAGCCGTCGTGACGATCGGCTGGGGCGGCGTCAGCCGGATCGACCTGGAGCCGGCGGCCTGCCAGGACCCCGACTGCGAGGCCGACCACGGCTACACCGGCGTGCTCGCCTCCGACGACTTCTCCATCCGCGCGTCGGCGACGGCCGACGGCTCGGACGCCGTGGAGAGCCTGCTGGCGTTCGCGGCGTCGCTCTCGGCCCGCACCCAGACCGCGTGACGGAAACCGGGTTCGTCGAGCCGGCGTACGGGTCGCGGTCGCTGGCCGACGTCGTGCCGGCCGTCGGCGCGGCCATCGGCGTGAAGGTCCGACCCGGTCTCAGTGATGTGGGGGCGGTCGGCGCGGACGCGCTCGTGCTGCCGGAGGCTCCGGCGTACGTCGTGTTCCTGGTCGACGGACTGGGTGCCCGGCTGCTCGAGAGGTACGCCGAAGAGACGCCGTACCTGTCCTCGCTGATGGCCACTCAACGGCCGGGCACCGCCGGAGTGCCGTCGACGACGGCCACCAGCCTGAGCTCGCTCGGTACCGGCCTGCCGCCCGGCGCCCACGGGCTGGTTGGGTTCACGTCGCGCATCCCCGGCACGGACCGGCTGCTGAACGCGCTGTTCTGGGACAAGAACGTCGACCCGAAGCAGTGGCAGCCGCACGCGACGGCGTTCGCCGGGCTGCGGCTCAACGGCGCGTCGGTCACGGTGGTCAACAAGCGCGAGTTCCGCGACAGCGGGCTGTCGGTCGCGGCGCACCGCGGCGCCGACTTCGTCGGTGCCGACCGGGTCGGCGAGCGGATCGCCGCGGCGGTGACCGCGTCGACGGACCGGCCGTCGCTGACCTACCTCTACGAGGGCGACCTCGACTGGACGGGGCACAGGTACGGCGTGGACTCGGACGCCTGGCTCCAGCAGCTGGTCATGGTCGACGCGCAGGCCGAGCAGCTCCGGGAGGCGCTGCCACGGGAGGTACGGCTGCTGGTCGTCGCCGACCACGGCATGGTCGACTCACCGAAGTCGCGCCGGGTCGACGTCGACCAGGAGCTCGAGCTGCGCGACGGCCTGGTGCTGATGGGCGGCGAGGCGAGGTTCCGGCACCTCTACTGCCGGAACGGGGCCGTCGACGACGTGGCCGCCACCTGGACCTCGGTGCTCGGGGACCGGGCCGACGTGCTCACCCGCGACCAGGCCATCGCCCGCGGCTGGTTCGGTGCCGTGGACGCGCCGGTCCTCCCGCGAATCGGCGACGTCCTCGTCGCCTGCCGCGACGACCACGCCGTCGTCTCGACCGCCGACTTCGCCTACGAGTCCACCCTCGTCGGCCTGCACGGCTCGCTCACCCCGGACGAGATGCTCATCCCGATGCTGGTGGACTAGCCGAAGGGCAGTGGCTCGGCCGCGAGCGAGACGGCCTGGGCGCGGGCGGCGGTGAGCCGGCGACGGTGGTGCTGGCGGCAGAGGACCTCGTAGGCCACGTCGGCGGGGATCTCGCCGGCCTCGTCGACGTCGCCGACGACGATGACCTCGCCCTCCACGACCATGTGGCCGTTCTCGGTGCGGGCGTTGTGGGTCGCCCGCTTGCCGCACCAGCACAGGGCTTCGACCTGGAGCACGTGCATGCGGTCGGCGAGCTCGACCAGGCGCGCAGACCCCGGGAACAGGTTCGAGCGGAAGTCGGTGAGGATGCCGAAGGCGAAGACGTCGATCTGGAGCTCGTCGACGATCCGGGCGAGCTGGTCGATCTGGTCGGCGGTGAAGAACTGGGCCTCGTCGCAGACCAGGTAGTCGATCCGGCCGCCCTGGGTCAGCGAGTCGACGACGTACCGCCAGAAGTTGAAGTCCGGGTCGACCTCGATCGCGTCGTGGCGCAGGCCGAGGCGGCTGGAGATGATGGACTCCCCGGCCCGGTCGTGGGTGGTGAAGATCCGGCCGTGCAGGCCCCGGGCGGCGTGGTTGTGGTTGGTCTGGAGCGCCAGGGTGCTCTTGCCGGAGTCCATCGTGCCGGTGAAGAACTGGAGCTCTGCCACGGGTCGTGATCCTGTCACACGCCCCCGACGGGCCAGGATGATCCCATGACGACATCCCCCCTCGTCTCCACTCGTGACCTGACCCACCGGCTCGGCACGGGCGAGCCCGTCACCGTGCTCGACGTCCGTTACCAGACCGGCGTGCCCGACGGCCGTCCGGAGTACCTGGCGGGTCACCTGCCCGGCGCCGTGTACGTCGACCTGGACGCCGACCTCGCCGCGCCCCCGGCCGGGCCCGGCGACCCGGGCGGCCGGCACCCCCTGCCGCCGACCGACGTCTTCGAGGCGGCCATGCAGCGGGTGGGCGTGCGGGCGGACCGTCCGGTCGTCGTCTACGACGACTGGGGCGGGCGGGCGGCCTCACGCGCGTGGTGGCTGCTGAGGTACCACGGTCACCGCGACGTCCGCGTCCTCGACGGCGGCTGGGCGGCCTGGCGCGACGCGGGCGGTGAGGTCGAGGAGGGCGAGGTCACCCCTGAGCCGGGCGACTTCATGGCCGACCCCGGGCACCTGCCCGTCGTGGAGACCGAGGACGTCCTCGCGGTCGAGGTGCTGGTCGACGCCCGGGCGCCGGAGCGGTACGCCGGCGAGCACGAGCCGATCGACCCCGTCGCCGGCCACGTGCCGGGCGCCGTCAACGTGCCGACCACGGACAACCTCGCCGCCGACGGCACCTTCAAGGCGCCCGACGAGCTGCGCCGCACCTATGCGGCGGTCGGCGCGGTCGCGGGCGCCGACGTGGCGGCGTACTGCGGCTCCGGCGTGACCGCCTGCCACGACCTCCTGGCGCTGGCGGTCGCGCGGGTGCCGGCCGCGTTGTACGCCGGGTCGTGGAGCGACTGGGTCAGCGACCCGACCCGGCCGGTGGGCGGCTCACCTGCCTGACGAGCTTCTGCGGCGCCAGCCGGCAGTAGCTCTCGGTCACCAGCTCGCGCAGCTCGTCCCAGTCGGCGTCGTCGTCGATCACGACACCGCCGACGTCGAAGCCCCAGCGCGCCTTGAAGTAGCGCGGCCCGGACCGGACGATCGCCTCCAGCTCGTCGGGGTCGGCCCGGAAGGTCAGCACGACGTGCGGCCCGTCGCTGCCGACGGCGTCGGAGTAGGCGCGCGGGCGGCCCGGCTCGACGCGCAGCACGTGGGCGAACGTCCTGCCGCGCACCCGCCAGCGGTCGCCGACCCACGCCTCCTCCTGGTAGGCGTCGGGCAGCGACAGCGCGATGTCCGCCAGCCGCAGCACCACCGACTCGGGGACGAGCTCGGTGCTGGTCGTGCGGGTCATGAAAGGGACGTTAGACGTCGGAACCGACACCCGAGGTCGCGGAGGATATAGCGACGCGACAGCGAGCGGAGCGAGCCAATGACCTAGTCGTGCTTGCCGCCGCCGAACATGATCTCGTCCCAGCTCGGCACCGACGCGCGACCCTTGCGCTTGGCCGGCCGCTCGGGCTCGCCGGGGGGCTCGCCGGCCGCGGGATCGGACTCGGCGACCACCTCGTGCTCGGGCTGGGTCATCGGCTCGGGGTCGTCGAGGTAGGCATCGATGTCCGCCTCGGACCCCAGCGTCTCGGGGGCCGGCTCCTCGGGGGCCGGGTCCTCGGTGACCAGGTCGATGGCGTCCTCGCCGAGGGGCAGCTCGTCGGGAGGTACGGCGGCCAGCCGGCGTCGCCGGGCCGAGGCCAGGTCGTCCTGCGGAGCGGCCGCGGGGGCCGCCTCGGTCGTGGTCGCCGGGCCGTCGCCGACCAGCCACCGGGCGTCCTCGTCGTCGGCCGAGACGTAGTTGCCGGGAGCGTCGAAGGTGAAGGCCGCCTCGCCGTCGCGTCCGGTCGCGCTGTAGGTCGCGGTGAGGGTCCAGCGGCCGTCCTCGCGGCGCCAGGCGTCCCACTCGACCCCACCGGGGTCGACGTTGAGCCCGCGCAGGTGGCCGGCGACCGCGTCGCCGAGGGTGCGACTGCCCGCGGGTGAGCCGGCGGGTCGCCGGATCGACGCGCGCTGGGCGCGCTGGGCGACGTGCTCGCGCTCGGCGAGGACCGGCGCCGCGAACGGCATGATCTTCTCGACGGTGGTCCGGGCGGCGGCGGCGACGGACTCGGGGGTCTCGCCGGCACGGATCCGCGCCTGGATGTCGCGGGGACGCAGGGCGCTCTCCATCTTGATCTCCAACTGGCCGAGTCGTGCTCTCACATCACCGTCGCCGCGCAGGGCGGCCCGGAGCCTGGCGTCGGCGTCGAGGGTGAACTCGACCCCGGCATCGGAGACGAGCAGGAGACGTTTCCCGTCCTCGCTCAGACCCGCGAGGGTCAGGTGCGCCATCTGCTCGTCGTTCTCCTGGGTCAGGCTCCGGTGCGGCCGAGCCTACGCCCGCGGCTCGTCCGCACCCGGGACGCCCGCCCGGGTGTCGTCGGCGGTCCGCGACGCCGCGGCGGGGCGGGAACGGGGCAGGGTCTGGGCCGCGAGGGTGGCGATCACGCCGGCGCCGGCCGAGACGAGGTACGCCGGAGAGGCGCCCGCCGCGTCCACCACGACACCCGCGAGGGCCGAGCCCGGCGCCAGCCCGGCCGCGAGACCGACGTGCACGAGCGACATCCCCTCGGTCAGGCGGGCCGCCGGAACCGTCTGCTCGATGTGGGACATCGTGGCGATGAGGGAGGGCGCGATCGCGAACCCCGCCAGGAACAGCGCGAGTCCCATCAGCCAGATCGGCTCGACGAGGGCCAGAGGAGCCATGCCGAGGGCCAGGGCCGCCGTGCCGACCTTGAGCCGGAACGCGGTGCCCCGGTGCCAGTGGATCGCGCCGGTCACCAGGCCGGCGAGCAGGCTCCCCAGCGCCCAGAAGGCCAACAGCACTCCGGTGATGCCCTTCTGGCCCGCCTCCTCGGCGAAGGCGACCGTCGTCACCTCGGCGGAGCCGAACAGCGACCCGAGCCCGAGCGCGACCACCGCGATCGGGACGACCGTGCGCCACGGCATGCGCGGCCGGTCCGCGACCTCGCGCACGACCGGGTGACCGGGTGGCTCCGTGCCGCGCTGGGCAGAGAGGTACAGAGTGCCACCGACGCCGGCCAGCACGGCGGCTCCGAGGCCGGCGACCGGGTCCCACGCGGTGGCCAGGGCGGTGACCAGGATCGGGCCGGTGATGAAGACCGCCTCGTCCACGACGGACTCCAACGCGTAGCCGGTCTGCACCTGGCGCGGGTCGTCGAGCACGTGCGACCAGCGCGCCCGGATGCAGGTGCCGACCGGAGGCAGGGAGAGTCCCACGACCACCGCCAGCGCGAAGACGCTCCAGCGCGGCCAGTCTCCGTGCACCGCCGCGACCAGCAGCCCGAGCGAGAGCACCCCAGGCCAGGATCAGCGGCGGCAGCATCCGGGCTGTCCGAGCCGGTCGATGTAACGCCCCTGGACGAGCGTGCCCACGGCGTTGGCGACCGTGGTCGCGCCCGCCACCGCGCCGGCGTACCCGTAGCTGTCGGTGACCGCCACCACCAGCAGCACGATGCCCAGCCCCTCCATGGAGATGGGCAGGCGTCCGACCAGGCCGGTGGCGCTGAAGCGGAGGGCACCCGGCACGGCCAGGATGCGTCGGTACGTCGTGAGCATGCTGGTCGAAGGCTAGGGCTGAGCAGGGACAGCGGTCGCATTGAGGTCCATCCCTAGAGTGGGTGCATGGCCGCCCCCGACGTCACGCCGTACGACGCCCTCTTGCTGGTGTCGTTCGGCGGCCCGGAGGGTCCCGAGGACGTGCTCCCGTTCCTGGAGAACGTCACCCGCGGCCGGGGCATCCCGAAGGAGCGGCTCGAGGAGGTCGGCGAGCACTACCACCTGTTCGGCGGCCGCTCACCGATCAACGACCAGAACCGCGCTCTGCTCTCCGCGATCCGCGAGGACCTGGCCGGCGCGGACATCGACCTCCCGGTGTACTGGGGCAACCGCAACTGGGACCCGTACCTCACCGACGCACTGCAGGAGATGAAGGACGACGGCATCACCCGCGCCGCGTGCTTCCTGACGTCGGCGTACTCGTCGTACTCCTCGTGCCGCCAGTACCGCGAGAACCTCGCCGCGGCGGCCGCCGAGGTCGAGGGAGCGCCGCGGCTGGACCGGCTGCGGGCCTACTTCAACCACCCCCGCTTCATCGAGCCGGTCGTCGACGCGACGCTGGCGGCGCTGGCCGAGCTGCCGGACGACGCGCGCAACGGCGCCCACCTCGTGTTCGTCACCCACTCGATCCCGACCGACATGAACGAGCGCAGCGGGCCGTGGGGTCGTGCGTACCTCGGCCAGCACCGGTCCGCGGCCACCGTCGTCGCCGAGCGCGTCCGGCAGGAGGTCGCCCGGAAGCACCCGTCCCGCCTGGTGTTCTGCTCGCGCTCGGGACCGCCGCAGATGCCGTGGCTGGAGCCGGACGTGAACGACTACCTCGAGGAGCTGGCCAAGGACGGCGCGACCGCGGCGGTCATCGTGCCGATCGGCTTCGTCTCCGACCACATGGAGGTCATCTACGACCTCGACACGGAGGCCCGGGCGACCGCCGAGCGCCTCTCCTTCCCGTTCACCCGGGCCGCCACCCCGGGCCTCGACCCGCGGTTCGTCGGCCTGGCCCGCGAGCTGATGCTCGAGCGCGCGGCCACCGAGCGCGGCGAGGAGGTGCCGCGCGTCGCCGTGGGCGGACTGATGGCCGCGCCCGACCTGTGCGCCGCCGGATGCTGCCCCAACCCGCGCGGTGAGCTGGCCGTCGTCGGCGGGCCGCAGTCACCGCCCAGGCTCGTCCGGTGACCGTCCCGATCGACCCGGCCGACCTGCGTGACCTGGCGCTGGGGGCGGCCCGCGCGGCCGCGGTCCTGATCCGCGAGCGCCGGACCCACGAGGTGCGCGTCGCCGACACCAAGACCAGCCCCACCGACGTCGTCACCCAGGCCGATCGCGACAGCGAGGCACTGATCCGCGCCCACATCACCGACCGTCGCCCCGACGACGGGTTCCTCGGCGAGGAGGGCGGCACGACCACCGGCACGTCCGGGGTCCGCTGGATCGTGGACCCGATCGACGGCACCGTGAACTTCCTCTACGGCCTGCCGCAGTACGCCGTCTCGATCGCCGCCGAGGTCGACGGCGACGTGGTCGCCGGAGTCGTCCTGAACGCCGCGACCGGGGTCGAGTACGTCGCCACGTCCGGGGA
Source organism: uncultured Actinomycetota bacterium (assembly GCA_963782035.1). GTDB lineage: Bacteria > Actinomycetota > Actinomycetes > Propionibacteriales > Nocardioidaceae > Nocardioides. Next base: position 15,739 of record CAWAIW010000040.1, on the reverse strand, counting down.
CCCGCGCCGCGACGGCGTCCCGATCCGGGTGGCCGACCCGACACCGCTGGAGCGGCGTCTGGTCATCACCGGCTTCAGCTACGAGGTCGCCAAGCGCACCGTGCAGGCCGAGGCGGCCGCCCGGCTGCTGCCCGTCGTCCGCGACCTGCGGCGGCTGGGATCCTCGGCCCTGGACCTCTGCTACGTCGCCGACGGCAGCGCCGACGGGTACGTCGAGGAGGGCGTGCACCCGTGGGACTACGCCGCCGGCGGGTTCATCGTCGAGCAGGCCGGGGGACGGGCGACGATGCTGACGGGCGCCTACGGGACCCCCGCCATGGTGGCCTCTCCGGCCCACGGCTACGACGAGTTCCTGGCCGCCGTGAGGCACGCGGGTTTCCTCGCCCCTTGAAAGGGAGCGGGACGCCCCGTACACAGGGCGGGAACCGCGCTCGGACCGGGCCGCCGGCGCGGGGAATACCGCACGGACGGACCGTGTTCGGATGCCGTTCGTGAGACACGGCTGATACCGCATCGCGCGATGACCCGGGCATGGTGCACAATCTGGCCCGCCGCGTGCGCGGACCGCACCGCGATCCACCCTGATCCACCCCAGTGCAACCCCCCAAGGGCACATCCCCACCAGGAGTACGAGGAAGACATGGCAACCGACTACGACGCCCCTCGCAAGACCGAGGAGGAGCAGTCAGAGGAGAGCATCGAAGAGCTCAAGGCACGTCGGCACGACAAGAACTCCGGCAAGGTCGACGAGGACGAGGCGGAGGCCGCCGAGTCGTTCGAGCTTCCCGGTGCCGACCTCTCCCACGAGGAGCTCGCGGTCGAGGTGATGCCTCGGCAGGACGACGAGTTCACCTGCATGAGCTGCTTCCTGGTCCACCACCGCAGCCAGCTGGCCGACGAGAAGGCTCTGATCTGCCGCGACTGCGCAGCCTGACGGCTTCAACCACCGCATGCCGCCGCCACCCTCCCGGGAGCGGCGGCGTTCGTGCGTTTCGGCCCAGGTTCGTGGCCCTCGGTGGGCGGTGACTCAACCACCGCCCGCCTGCCGAGCCGCCTGTAACGCGGTGTTCGGTGGGCTTACCCAGGGTTGCAACGCTGGGCAAGCCACTCAGACTCCGCACTACATGCTTCGCGCGCCGAGGAGCGGTGGCTAACTCACCGCTGCCCCGGCCCCCGCTGGGCGGCGGTGACCTGCCCACCGTCCGGGCACGAGAAGCGGTGGCTAACTCACCGCTGCCCCGCACCAACCCAGGGCGGCGGTGACCTGCCCACCGTCTGGGCCCGAGAAGCGGTGGCTAACTCACCGCCGCCCCGCACCAACCCAGGGCGGCGGTGACCTGCCCACCGTCCGGGCACGAGAAGTGGTGGCTAACTCACCGCCGCCACGCACCAACCCGAGCAACTGCGCGGCCGGGCGAGTCTCAGGTCGCGCGTACCTCGTCGCCCTTCTTCAGCTGCGGCGGCAGCTCACCCTTGGACTTGAGGTAGTACCCGGCGGCCTTGCGCTGGGCGAACATCCGCGCGAGCGCGATCAGCGTGCCGCTGACACCGGCCCAGAGCACCGCCTCCCAGACGTCGACGTCGGGGTCGGCGGGGTTCTCGGGCGGGTTCTTCCCCGTGGCAGCGCGCCAGGAGGTGTTGAGTCCCTTCTTCGCGATCGCGGCCGCGCCGAGCGCGGCCGCCAGCGAGAACACGGACCAGACCTTGGAGCCACTCTCTGCCATGCCGCCAGCCTAGTCAGCGGGGGAGCGAGGACGCCTCACCCGGAGGCGGGGGTGCGCCGGCCGTTCAACGCGCCGGCGAGGGCGTCGGGGTGGCGGGAGCCGACCAGCCAGTACGGCGTGGGGTCGGCCGGGTCGGTCACCGGCACGCGGACCGCGCGCTTGAGGTAGGGCCGCAGCACCAGGAAGGCCCGTGCGTCCGCCTCGGACCCCATCGCCAGCCGGGTGGCGGCGGCGTCCAGGGCCTCGGCCGGGCCGAGGTGCTCCAGGCCGATCCGCGCCCGCCCGGCGAGGAACTCCCCGCCGGAGACCGAGAGCCGAGCGGACCCGTACGACGCCAGCACCAGCACCAGCAGCGCGCCGAGCGCCCCCGTGATCACCCACGGCAGCGCCCCGGGGATCGCCACCACGAACGCCAGCCAGAACGTCGCCAGCAGCATCACGCCCTGGGCCCACCAGCGCAGCGGGACGCCGAGCCGCTCGGCGTACGCGGGCTCGGTTTCGGGCATGGCGCAAGGGTAGGGTCCGCCGCGTGCCAGACCCCCACCAGCCCGAGGGACAGGTCGGCCTCGAGGTCGCCGTCGTGCGACTCGACCGGGACCTCCCGCTGCCGGCCTACGCCCACCCCGGCGACGCCGGCGCCGACCTGCTCACGACCGTCGACGTCACGCTGGCGCCGGGGGAGCGGGCGCTCGTCCCGACCGGGATCGCGCTGGCCCTGCCGGAGGGGTACGTCGCCTTCGTGCAGCCCCGCTCCGGGCTCGCCGCCCGCCACGGCGTCTCCGTCGTGAACACCCCCGGCACCGTCGACTCGGGCTACCGCGGCGAGATCACCGTGCTGCTCATCAACCACGACCCGGTCGACTCCGTCGAGCTGCGCCGGGGCGACCGGGTCGCCCAGCTGGTCGTCCAGCGGTACGAGTCGGCGCGCTTCGTGGAGGTCGAGGAACTGCCCGGGTCCGTGCGCGGGACCGGGGGCTACGGTTCTACCGGAGGCTTCGGCCCCTCATCTGCTCTCCAGGAAGGTCGCCCGTGAAGTTCCGCCGCAAGGCCACCGAGGACCCCCTCGACGACGACCTGGTCACCGACCTCGACGGTGACGAGTCGGCGGCGGACGGCGGTCGCGGTCCGGGCGAAGGGCCCTTCGACGCCGACGACCTCGAGTCCACCGAGGGCCGGGTCGACCTGGGTGCGCTCCTCCTGCTGCCCATCGACGGCACGGAGCTCCAGCTCCAGGTCGACGAGGCGTCCGGCAACGTCCAGTCGGTGATGTTCGCCGGCCCCGAGGGTGCGCTCGAGCTCAAGGTCTTCGCCGCACCTCGGTACGGCGACCTCTGGAGCGAGGTGCGCCCGCAGATCGCCGCCGACCTCGGCAAGCGCGGCGGGACCGCCACCGAGCGCGAGGGCCGCTTCGGCACCGAGCTGGTCTGCCAGATGCCCGTCACGATGCCGGACGGCCAGCCGGGTCTCCAGCCCTCGCGGGTCATCGGCATCAACGGGCCGCGCTGGCTGCTGCGCGGCACGCTGCTCGGCCGGCCCGCGGTCGAGCCCGACGCGGACTCACCCCTCGAGGACGCGCTCACCACCGTCGCCGTACGCCGCGGCTCGCACGCGATGCCCGTCGGCGACCCGCTGGCCCTGACCCTGCCGCCCGACGCCCGCAAGAACGCCTGAACGTGACCGACCGGACCGTGCCGGGCGAGGCGGGCGAGGACGGGCCTTGACCCGCAGGGCCGGCGCACGAGCAAGCTCCGACGTACCTTGAGCCGCTGGGCCAACAGCTCCGACCAGCACGCCCGTGAGCTGCGCCAGGCCGTCGAGGACTCCGGCCTGGTCAGCATCGACGACGCTCCCGACCGCACCCGCGTGCACCTCAGCGGCACCCTGCGCACCGTGACCCTGCGCCCGCGCGGCGGCGTCCCCGCCCTCGAGGCCGAGCTGTTCGACGGGTCCGGCGCGATCACGATCGTCTGGCTCGGCCGCCGTCAGATCAGCGGCATCGGCCCGGGCCGGCAGATCGAGGTCGAGGGCCGCATCGGCGTCCAGGACGGCGTCCGCGTCATGTACAACCCGCGTTACGAGCTCCGGGCATGATGACCGACCCCGCCGGCGCCCACCCGGAGGCCGGCGTCGAGACGGTCGAGGCCGTCGTACGCCGTCAGCTCGCCACCGCGCTCGGCGGTCGGCGCGGGATGGTCGAGGCCGCGGTCCCGACGATCGCCTTCACCCTGCTGTGGATCACCACCCGTGAGCTCGCCGTGGCCCTGACGGTCAGCCTGGTCACGGCCGGCGTCCTGCTCGTGGTCCGGCTGCTCCAGCGCTCGACGCTCCAGTTCGTGCTGAACGCGATCTTCGGCATCGGCATCGGCTGGGTGTTCGTGCGGATCGCCGCCAGCCGCGGGGGCGACGCCGACGCCCAGGCGCTGGCCTACTTCCTGCCCGGCATCCTCTACAACACCGTGTACGCCGCCCTCTTCGTCATCACCTGCGTGATCGGCTGGCCCCTGGTCGGCTTCATGGTGGGCAGCGTGACCGGCGACCCGACCGCGTGGCACCAGGACAAGCAGGTCGTCCGGCTGTGCACCAAGCTGACCCTCCTGCTGGCGCTGCCCTGCGCGTTGCGCGTGGTCGTGCAGGCGCCGATCTGGCTGGCGGCGCACGCCGACACCATCTCGGCCGGCACCGCCGTCGGGGTCCTGGGCGTGCTCAAGATCGCCATGGGCTGGCCGCTCCAGCTCGCCTGCCTCGCCGGCATGGTGTGGCTGCTCGGCCGCAACCACACGCCGGTCGGGGGGTCTCCCGGGGTCGCTGGTGACGGAATCCCCGGCTGACCGGGTACTCCATCACTTGTGACCCGCACGGGCTCCCGCCACCCCAGCTGGGCAGCCCGCCCGGGTCACAAGTGTCGGGATCCCCGGCTGACCGGGGATCCCGCCGTCGGGACCCGAGCGGACGACCTACGCCGGCGTCGAGCCCTCGAACGCGTAGACCTGCTCGCCCTCGACGTACACCTTCAACGCGCGCTGCATGACGTCGAGCGGATCGCCGGACCAGATCGTCAGGTCCGCGAGCTTGCCGACCGCCAGCGACCCGATCCGGTCGTCGAGGCCCAGCACCCGCGCCGGGTTGATGGTGATGGCGCGCAGGGCGGTGTCGCGGTCCAGCCCGTCCTTGACGGCCAGCGTGGCCTGGTGGACGAGGTAGGCGATCGGGCAGACCGGGTGGTCGGTGATGATCGAGATCTCCACGCCGGCCTTGGCGAGCAGACCGGGGTTCACCGTCGACCGGTTGCGGACCTCGACCTTGCTGCGGCTGACGATGAGCGGGCCGATGAGCACCGGGATGCCCTTGGCCGCGACCAGGTCGGCGATGAGGTGCGCCTCGGTGCCGTGATCGAGCACGAGCTCGTAGCCGAACTCGTCCGCGATCCGCATCGCGGTGGCGATGTCGTCCGCGCGGTGCGAGTGCTGCCGCCACGGGATCTCGTGCTCCAGCACCATGGCCAGGGCCTCGAGCTTGAGGTCGCGGCCGTCGAAGGGCTTCTTCTCCCTCTTCGCCGCGTCCCGCTTGAGGATGTAGTTCTGCGTCGCCACGAAGGCCTCGCGCATGACCGCGGCGGTGCCGAGCCGCGTCGAGGGGGACTTCTTCTGGTCCCCGTAGACCCGCTTGGGGTTCTCACCCAGCGCCGACTTGATCCCGGCGGGGGAGCGCAGCACCATCTCGTCCACGGTGCGGCCGTGGGTGTGCACGGCGACGCAGTGCCCGCCGATCACGTTGCCCGAGCCGGGGTTGATGCAGACGGTGGTGATGCCGCCCGACAGCGCGTCGGTGAAGCCGAGGTCGCCGGGATAGATCGCGTCCAGCGCACGCACCTGCGCCGTGACCGGGTCGGTCATCTCGTTGGTGTCCTGTCCGGACCAGCCCTCGCCCTCGTTGTGCACACCGACATGGGTGTGCGCGTCGACGAACCCGGGCAGCACCCAGCCGCCCTCGGCGTCGATGACCTCGGCGCGTCGTGGCGACTTCGTCTTGGGACCGACGGCACTGATCCTCCCGTCGCTGACGACGACCGTGCCGTCGTAGGGGTCGCCGTCGATGGGCACGACGTGGGCGTTGGTGATCGCGAAGGTGTTCCGAGAAGGGGCCACGTCAGCACTCTAGGACCGCGAGCGGTGTCCGCGGCGACTGCCATGATCGCGACCATGACCGATGCCCTGGCCGCCGTCTGGGACCTCGCCCGAGACGGCGAGCACGGGCGGGTCACCAGCCTGCTGGTGGCGCGCGGCGGCGACGTCGTGCTGGAGGAGTACGCCGACGGGGCCGACGCCGAGACCCGCCACAACACCCGCTCGGCGACCAAGACCGTGACCGGCATGCTCGTCGGCATCGCGGTGGACCGGGGCCTGCTGGACGTCGACGCTCCGGTCGCGGGGTTCTTCCCCGAGCTCGCCCCGCTGGCGCACCCCGACCCCCGCAAGGACGCGATCACCGTCGAGGACTTCCTGACGATGAGCTCGCTGCTGGAGTGCGACGACACCAACTCCTTCTCGCGCGGCAACGAGGAGCGGATGTACCTCCTCGAGGACTGGGCCCGCTTCACCCTCGACCTCCCGATCCGCGGCTTCCCGGAGTGGAACACCCGGCCGGAGGACTCGCCGTACGGCCGCAGCTTCAGCTACTGCACCGCGGGCATCGTCACGCTCGGACCGCTCCTCGAGCGGGCGACCGGGGAGTCGGTGGAGTCGTTCGCCGAGCGGCACCTCTTCGGCCCGCTGGGCATCGTCGACCCCGTCTGGCAGCACACGCCGACCGGCCACGCGATGACCGGCGGCGGGCTCGGGCTGCGCAGCCGCGACCTGCTCGCGCTCGGACAGCTGTACGCCGACCGCGGCCGCAGCGGCGACGTCCAGGTGGTCTCCGCGGACTGGGTCGAGCGGTCGACGCGCCCGCATGCCGAGGTGGACGACGACACCGAATACGGCTACCTCTGGTGGCTGCGCTCCTACGACGTCGGGGGCCGTCGCAGTCCCGCCCACTACATGGCCGGCGCGGGCGGCAGTCGGGTGCTCGTCGTGCCGGACCTCGGTCTCGTCGCGGTGGTGGTCGCGGCGACGTTCGGCGATCGCGACGCCCACGCCTACACCGACCGCCTCGTGGACGAGGTGCTGACGGCGGTGCAGTTGTCTGACTAAGGTCAGAGGATGGTCGACCAGGCGGCAGGAGAGCCGACGGGCGTCCTGCGCCGCTTCAACCGCACCTACACCCAGCGCATCGGTGCGCTCGACGAGTCCTTCCTCGGCACCGGTCGCCCGCTCGGGCCGTCGCGGTTGCTGTTCGAGGTCGCCGACGGCGCGACGGTCCGCGAGCTGCGCGACCGGCTGGGGCTGGACTCCGGGTACCTCAGCCGGCTGCTGCGATCCCTGGAGACCGACGGCCTGGTCGAGGTGCGACCCGATCCCGCCGACCGGAGGCGCCGGCGGGTGACCCTGACCCGACGGGGCCGGACGGCCTGGCGCAGGCTCGACGACCGCTCGGAGGAGCTCGCCCACACCCTGGTCGCGCCGCTCAGCCCCCGGCAGCGGGAGCGGCTGACCGAGGCACTGGCCACTGCGGACCTGCTCGTCCGCGCCGCCACCGTGCGGCTGGAGGAGACCGACCCCACGGACCAGCGCGCGGTCCGGGCCATGGCGGCGTACTTCGCCGAGATCGGCGAGCGGTTCGGCTTCGAGCCCGGCGACGCCTGGCAGGAGGATGCCGTGTCGATGACCGCGCCCGACGGCTTCTTCGTCGTCGCGACCAGCGACGGCGAGCCGGTCGCCTGCGGCGGTGTCCAGCGTCTCGAGGACGGGGCCGCCGAGATCAAGCGGATGTGGGTGCACGACGGCTGGCGCGGCGCCGGCCTGGGTGCGCGCCTGCTGCGACAGCTCGAGGACGCCGCCCGCGAGCGCGGGCACACCGTCGTGCGGCTGGACACCAACGACGTCCTCACCGAGGCCATCGCGATGTACGAGCGCGCGGGCTACCGGGCCGTCGAGCGGTACAACGACAACCCCTGGGCGCGCTGCTGGTTCGAGAAGGCGCTCTAGGCCACGCGGGAGCGTCAGCCGCCGTGCGTGCCCGGCGCCAGCATCCTCTCCAGCGCGTCCTCGACCTCGGCGCCCGCGACGAACAACAGCTCGTCGCCGGACTCGACCGGCTGGTCGGCGTCGGGGGTGTAGACCTGCCCGTCGCGCAGGATCGTGACGAGGGCGCAGTTCTCCGGGAAGGGGATGAGACCGGCGGGCTTCCCGACGTACGGCGAGTCGGGCGGCAGCGTCAGCTCGACGAGGTTGGCGTTGCCCTGACGGAAGGTGAACAGGCGCACCAGGTCGCCGACCGTCACCGCCTCCTCCACCAGCGCGGACATGATGCGCGGGGTCGAGACGCTCACGTCGACGCCCCAGGCCTCGGTGAAGAGCCACTCGTTGTTGGGGTGGTTGACCCGGCCGACCGTGCGCGGCACCCCGAACTCGGTCTTGGCGAGCAGCGCGGTGACCAGGTTGGCCTTGTCGTCGCCGGTCGCCGCGATGACCACGTCGCACTGGTCGAGGCGGGCCTCCTCGAGCGAGGACATCTCGCAGGCGTCGGCGAGCAGCCACTCGGCCTCGGGCACGCGGTCGGGCTTGATGGAGGCCGGTTCCTTGTCGATCAGCAGGACCTGGTGGCCGTTGGTGATCAGCTCCTGGGCGACGGAGCGGCCGACGGCCCCGGCCCCGGCGATGGCGACCCTCATCGAAGAGTGTGCTCCTCAGTGCTCATTGTCCGGACCCTTGTTGATCACGGCGTACGCCTCGGCGGCGAACTCCTCCCGCATCACCAGGTGCAGCAGGTCGCCCTCCTGGATGACCGAGTCGCGGGTGGGCAGCATGCCCTCACCGAGCCGGTCGATCCAGGCGATCCGGCTGTTGGACTGCATCTGGAAGTCGATGGTCTTGTGCCCGACCCACGCGGCCGGCACCTGGACGTGGTCGACGCGGATGGTGCCGGACGGGTCGCGGAAGTCCGGCTCGGCGCCCGCCGGCAGCAGCCGGCGCAGGACCTGGTCGGCGGTCCACTTCACGGTCGCGACCGTCGTGATGCCGAGCCGCTGGTAGACCTCGGCGCGGCCGGGGTCGTAGATGCGGGCGCAGACCTGCTGGATGCCGAAGGTCTCGCGGGCGACACGCGCGGCGATGATGTTGGAGTTGTCGCCGCTGGAGACGGCCGCAAAGGCGTCCGCGCGGCGGATGCCGGCCTTCTCCAGCACGAGCTGCTCGAAGCCGTAGCCGGTCACCTTGTCGCCGTTGAACGACGGTCCGAGGCGGCGGAAGGCGTCCGGGTCGCTGTCGATGATCGACACCGTGTGGTTGCGGTCCTCGAGGCTGCGGGCGAGGGTCGAGCCGACGCGGCCGCAGCCCATGATCACCACATGCACATCTGAACCGTATCCTGTTCGCTCGTGGGTGTCGGCGACGTCGCCAAGCGGATCCTCCTCGGCCAGAAGCTCCGCAGCTCTCAGCTTGGTGAGACCTTGTTGCCGAAGCGGATCGCCCTGCCCGTCTTCGCCAGCGATGCGCTCTCCTCGGTCGCCTACGCGCCCGACGAGGTGTTCATCATGCTGTCGCTGGCCGGCGCGTCGGCCTACGTCTGGTCCTGGAAGATCGGCATCGCGATCGCGCTGGTCCTGGCGGCCGTCGTCGCGTCGTACCGCCAGACCGTGCACGCCTATCCCTCCGGCGGCGGCGACTACGAGGTGGCCACGGTCAACCTCGGCCCGACGGCCGGGACGACGGTGGCCAGCGCCCTGCTCGTCGACTACGTGCTCACCGTGGCGGTGTCGATCTCGTCGGGGGCGCAGTACGCCGCCTCGGCGATCGACCCGCTGAGCGGGCACGAGGCGAACTTCGCGACCTTGCTCGTCATCGTGCTCGCGGCGATCAACCTGCGAGGCATCCGCGAGTCGGGCACGTTCTTCGCCTTCCCGACGTACGCCTTCATGGTCGCGATCCTCGGGATGTGCGCCTTCGGCCTGTTCCGGATGGCCGCCGGCAACCTGCCCGACGTGGAGAGCGCGAAGTACGACATCCAGAGCGTCCCGGGCTACGAGGGCTCGATCTCCACCATCGCCCTGGTGTTCCTGCTCGCCCGAGCGTTCTCGTCGGGCTGTGCCGCGCTGACCGGCGTCGAGGCGATCTCCAACGGCGTGCCGGCCTTCAAACGGCCCAAGAGCAAGAACGCCGCGACCACCCTGCTGCTGCTCGGCGCCATCGCCATCACCATGATGCTGAGCGTCATCGTGCTCGCCAAGCAGATGGGCCTCAAGTACGTCGACGCCAACGACCTCAAGCGCCTCACCGAGAACGGCAAGCCGGTGCCGGGCGACCACGACCAGCACGCCGTGATCGCCCAGATCGCGCGGGCGGTCTTCAGCGACTTCTCGCCGGGCTTCTACTTCGTGATCGCCGTCACTGGCGTGATCCTGGTGCTCGCCGCCAACACGGCGTTCAACGGCTTCCCGGTGCTCGGCTCGATCCTGGCCAAGGACGGCTACGCGCCGAGGGCGCTCGGCTCGCGGGGCGACCGGCTGGCCTACAGCAACGGCATCGTCTTCCTGGCCCTCATGGCGATCATCCTGATCCAGGTCTTCAACGCCGAGACCACGCGGCTGATCCAGCTCTACATCGTCGGCGTCTTCGTCTCCTTCAACCTCAGCCAGCTCGGCATGATCCGGCACTGGACGCGGCTGCTGCGGACCGAGAAGGACTCCGCCGCCCGCGCGCGGATGATCCGCTCGCGGGTCATCAACGCGATCGGTCTGACGTTCACCGCGATCGTGCTGGTGATCGTGCTCATCACCAAGTTCCTGGCCGGGGCCTGGATCACGATCCTGGCGATGGTCGTCTTCTTCGTGATCATGCGCGCGATCCGCCGGCACTACGACAACGTGGCCGAGGAGCTCTCGGCCGACGAGGGCGACAAGGTGCTGCCGACCCGGGTGCACGCGATCGTGCTCGTCTCCAAGCTGCACAAGCCGACCCTGCGGGCCCTGGCCTTCGCCAAGGCGACCAGGCCCAACGTGCTCGAGGGGGTGTACGTCGCCAGCGACCCCGGCCCTACCGACGCGCTGCTGGCGGACTGGGACGAGCGCAACCTGGGCGTCCCGCTGAAGGTGCTGTTCTCGCCGTACCGTGAGGTCATCAAGCCGATCGTCGACTACGCCACCGAGATCCGGAACGCCAACCCGCGCGGGGTCGTCGCGGTCTACATCCCGGAGTACGTCGTGGGGCGCTGGTGGGAGCAGCTGCTGCACAACCAGACGGCCCTCCGTCTGAAGGGCCGTCTGCTGTTCACGCCGGGCGTGATGGTGACCTCGGTGCCCTACCAGCTCCGCTCCAGCGAGCTGGCCCGCAACAGGAACCGTGACCGCGTGCGCGCCGGTGACCTGCGCGGCGGACGGGTCGCCGAGGACGAGTCGGACCGCCAGGTCCGGCGCTAGACGGCCACCACGGCTCGGCGCGCGGTCCGCCGCGCCCGGAACCGACGGCCACCCTCGACCAGGGCGAACCCGGCCAGGAAGATCGACAAGGTCACCACGCCGTAGGCCAGCGGGAAGCTCGTGGGCTCGAAGGCCGGGTTGTCGCTGGTGCCGCTGAACGAGTCGAGCGTCAGGTACATGGTCTGGTAGACGAACGCCCACAGGTAGGCGACGGCGTATGTCGTGTTGGCGGCGAGCCGCGACCTCATGAAGTACCCGAGGACGAAGGCGGACAGGATCGTGACGACGGCGATCATGGTCGCGGCCTCAGTCGGTGACCGGCACGGGCCGGCGCGCGGTGGAGAACATCAGCACGATGGCCGCCACGGTCAACAGCGTGAAGAACGCCGATGCGGCCTTGATCCACGCCGGCACGTCGACGAAGAACGCCGGCAGGGTGATCAGCAGGTTGACGATGAGGCTCCCGGCGCACACGCGCAACGCGGTGCGATTGCCGCGCCAGGCGAGGACGGCGGCCACCAGACCGACGACCCCGAGGATCGCGCCGACCAGCAGCACGGCGTACGGCGGCCCTTCCTCGCCATCGGGGGTAGGCGAGAACGCCGACGGGATGTTGGCGGCGCAGATGAGGGCGGCCAGGACAAGGCCCGCCTTCTGGCGTCCGGTGATGGTGCTCATGGTGGCCTCCTGGGCGGTGGTGATCGACATGGGACCACCGTGGCCGGGACGGGGTTCCCCCGGCAGCGGCATCATCACCCGTCGAGGTTCCCGCTGTCGCCGGGAGAGGCGGGAAGGAGTTCCCGGGCCGGCCGGGCGCGAACGCCGCCATGATGAGGTCGTGCCCATCCGCGTCGTGCTCGCCGACGACCACCCGGTCGTTCGGGGCGGTCTGCGCGCCCTGCTCTCGACCATCGAGGGGCTCGAGGTCGTCGGCGAGGCCGCGGACGGTGAGGCGGCCGTCCGCGAGGTGCAGCTGCTGCGGCCCGACGTCCTGCTGTGCGACATCCGGATGCCGGGGCTGGACGGCGTGGAGACGACCCGGCGGGTGCGGGAGTCCGTGCCTGGGACCGCGGTGCTGGTGCTGACCATGTACGACGACGACGCGACGGTGTTCACCGCGATGCGGGCCGGCGCCCAGGGCTACCTGTTGAAGGGCGCCGACCAGGACGAGATCGTCGGCGCCATCCGCGCGGTGGCCGCGGGGCAGGCGATCTTCGGCCCCGGCATCGCCTCACGGGTGCTCGGGTTCTTCGCCGCGCCACCGGACCCCGGGTCGGACGTCGACCAGCCGTTTCCCGAGCTGAGTGACCGGGAGAGGGAGATCCTGGCCCTGCTGGCCGGTGGGCGGCGTACGGCGCAGATCGCGGCCGAGCTCTTCCTCTCGCCGAAGACCGTGAGCAACAACCTCACCACCATCTTCGCCAAGCTGGAGGTCACCGACCGGGCCGCGGCGATCATCCGCGCCCGCGAACGCGGGCTCGGCGGCTGAGATGGCAAACGACGCGCTGACCGTCACCCTGCTGGTGATCGGAGCGGTCACCTCGGCCAGCGGGGCGGCGTTGGTTCGGTGGGGCACCCGGGCTGCGGCAGCGGCGACCCTCGCGGTGGGTGCCGGGCTGGTCGCGGCGGTCGTCGCGACCTCGGACGTGCTGCTCCAGGTGACGTCGTTCGTGGCGGTGCCGCTGGCGCTCATGTCCTACCCCTGGCCGCGGTGGCGCCGCCCGACCGAGGTGGTCGCGGCGGCCGTCGTCATCGGGCTGGGCATCGGCACCGTCGCGTGGTGGGGCACCGACCTCGCGGCAACGCTCGGGATCCTGGGCGGGTGCCTGCTCTTCGCCTACGTCTGGTGGCGCATCGAGATCGCGGATGAGCAGGAACGGCGAGCGCTCCAGTGGATGGCGCTGGCCGCCGCGGTCACCGGACTGCTGGCCGGGTTCGCCGAGTTCGCCGCCGAGGGCGACCCCGCCTCGCCGTACGCCTTCCTCGTCGTGAGTCTCCTGGGCCCGGCCATGGTGGTGGGTGTGGCGCTGCCCGAGGTCGTCGACGTGCGGGGAGTCACCGTGTCGGTCGTCGTGGCGACGGTGTGCGTGGTGGTCGTGACCACGGTGTTCGTGGGTGTGGTCTCCGTGCTCGGGATGGCCGGCGTGGACTCGCTGTCCGTGGGTGCCTTCGGCCTGCTGGCGGGTCTGGCGGCGATCGGGTTCCACCCACTCCAGGTGCTGTTGCGCGGCGCCGTCGACGAGGCGCTCTTCGGCGGGCGGCGCGACCCGCTCGACGCCGCGAGCCGGGTGGCCGGCCAGGTCGGCGAGGACCCGGTCCTCGCGCTGCGGGTGATCCGCGAGGCGCTGGTCCTGCCGTACGCCGCCCTACGCACGCCCGAGGGCGACCTGGCCGTCTCCGGGACGTCGACGACCCACACCCGCTCCTTCTCGCTCGACGGCGCGGGCGCCGAGCTGGTGGTCGGACTGCGTCCCGGCGACCTCGCCCTCGGCAGCAGCGACCAGCACGTGCTGCGACTGGCGGCCCCGCTGCTGGCGCAGACTCTGCGCGCGCGGGCGCTGGCCGACGACCTCCAGGAGTCCCGGGAGGCGACCGTCACCGCGCGCGAGGAGGAGAGGAGGCGGCTGCGACGAGACCTGCACGACGGGCTCGGACCCCGCCTCTCCGGGATCGCGTTCACCACCGACGCCGTCCGCAACCTGGTGCGCACCGACCCGGAGGCCGCCGACGCGCTTCTCAAGCAGCTGCGCGCCGACACCACCACCGCGATCGAGGACATCCGGCGGCTGGTGTACGCGATGCGGCCACCGGCGCTCGACGAGCTCGGCCTGGTGCCCGCACTGCGCCAGCAGGCGACGGGACTGCCGCTGCGCGTGGAGCTCGTGGTGCCGCCGACGTTGCCGCCCCTGTCGGCGGCGGTCGAGGTGGCGGCGTACCGGATCGTCGTGGAGGCCCTCGCCAACGCCGTGAGGCACTCGTCGGCGACGATGGTCACCGTGACCATGCGCGTGCAGCCGGACGGCCTCGCCGTCGAGGTGACCGACGACGGTGCCGCCGGCGGTCCCTGGACGATGGGCGTCGGCACCGCCTCGATGCACGAGCGCGCCGCGGAGCTCGGCGGGACCCTCGTGGCCGGCCCGACGCCGCAGGGTGGTCGGGTCGCGGCGCTCCTGCCGCTGGGCACGCGCACGTGAGCCGCCGTACCCGCCCCCGCTCAGCCCGCGGTGCGTCCCACGCCGGCGAGCGGCACGTCGTCGAGGTCGGGCCGGTCGCGCACGGTGGGCACTGCGTGGCGCGGCTCGACGACGGGCGCGTGGTGTTCGTGCGACACGCGCTGCCTGGGGAGCGGGTGGAGGTCGAGGTCACCGAGGGCACCGACGGTGACCGCTTCTGGAGGGCCGACGCGGTGACGGTGCTGTCGGCCTCGGCCGACCGGGTCGAGTCGCCCTGCCCCGTCGCCGGACCCGGCCTGTGCGGCGGCTGCGACTTCCAGCACGTCGCACTGACGCGACAGCGCGCGCTCAAGGCCGACGTGGTGGCCGAGCAGCTGCGGCGGCTGGCCGGCCTCTCGTGGGACGTCGCGGTGGAGGCCGTGCCGGGCGACACCGACGGCCTGCGCTGGCGGACCCGCACGCGCTTCGCGCACCTGCCGGACGGTCGGACGGCGATGCGCAAGCACCGGTCCCACGACCTGGTGCCGGTCGAGGACTGCCTGATCGCGCTCCCCCTCGTCGCACCCGGTCCCGAGGTCGTCGAGGCGTCCGGGCGAGAGCACCCGTTCCGCGTCGCCGCGGACGGCTTCTGGCAGGTGCACCCCGGGGCGCCGCGTGTCCTCGTCGAGACCGTGCTCGCGATGTTGCGCCCGCAACCGGGGGAGCGGGTTCTCGACCTGTACGCCGGTGTCGGGTTGTTCGCCGCGTTCCTCGCCGACGCCGTCGGACCGGCGCACGTGGTGGCGGTCGAAGGCCACCCCGGAGCGGCCCGGGACGCGGCCGCCAACCTGCCGGACGGCGTTCGCGTCCTTCAGGGCGACGTCGCCCGGGTGCTGGCCGCAACGCTCGACGAGCCCTTCGACCTGGTCGTCCTGGACCCGCCCCGCGAGGGTGCCCGGCGAGCCGTGGTCGAGCAGGTGGCGGACCGGGCGCCGCGGGCCGTCGCCTACGTCGCCTGTGACCCGGCCGCCCTGGCCCGCGACGTCGCGACGTTCGCGGGCCGCGGCTACGTGCTGCAGCGAGCTCGGGGCCTTCGACCTGTTCCCGATGACTTCCCATGTGGAGTGCGTTGCGCTGTTGGTGAAAGCGGTGTCGCCCGCTGACGGAGCCCCGAGGTCAGATGTCGTCGTTTGAGCTGGAACTGCTCTGACCTAAGCAGACGGGCGTTCACGGCGCTCCGCTCATCGGCGTGATGTTCCTTTCCGACCGCGTGGCTGCGGATCGCGGCAATCGCAGCGTGCTCAGAGCCGGTTGTTCGCTTGCCGCACGATCATCGAGCGAGACGTGGAGCC
>CAWAIW010000039.1:0-48909 GCA_963782035.1 uncultured Actinomycetota bacterium | reverse complement strand
TCGAGACGAACTTGTCCCAGGGCTCGGTGTGGATGCCGCGGGTCGCGCCGCGGGTGGTGTTGAAGGAGACGTTGTGCTGCACCGGGCCGAAGTCCGGCAGCCCGAGGTCGACCATCTTCTCGCGCTGCCAGTTCTCCTTGAACCAGCCGCGGTTGTCCTCGCGGACGTCGAGGCGCAGCACGACGAGACCTGGGATCGGCGTGACCTCGAGGGAAGGGCCGGTCATGTCACTGGCCCTTGGCGGCGTACGCCGCCTCGGTCGCTTCCTTGGCCGGTCGCCACCAGGCCTCGTTCGCCTGGTACCACTCGATCGTGTTGGCCAGCCCGGCCTCGAAGTCCTGGAACTTCGGCTGCCAGCCGAGCTCCTGGCGCAGCTTGCCGGACTCGATCGCGTAGCGGCGGTCGTGGCCGGCGCGGTCGGTCACGTGGTCGAAGTCGTCCTCGGCCCGGCCGAAGTGCTTGAGGATCATCCGCACGACGTCGAGGTTGGTCTGCTCACCGTCGGCGCCGACGAGGTAGGTCTCGCCGATCTTGCCCTTGTTGAGGATCGTCCAGACGGCGCTGGAGTGGTCGTCGGCGTGGATCCAGTCGCGGACGTTGAGGCCGTCGCCGTACAGCTTCGGCCGGCCGCCCATGATCACGTTGGTGATCTGCCGCGGGATGAACTTCTCGATGTGCTGCCAGGGCCCGTAGTTGTTCGAGCAGTTGGAGATCGTCGCCCGCACGCCGAAGCTGCGCACCCATGCGCGGACCAGGTGGTCCGAGCCGGCCTTCGAGGCGGAGTACGGGGAGGACGGGTTGTAGGGCGTGTCCTCGGTGAACCGCTTCGGGTCGTCGAGGTCGAGGTCGCCGTAGACCTCGTCGGTCGACACGTGGTGCAGCCGCGTGCCGGCCTTCCGGACCGCCTCCAGGATCGTGAACGTGCCGAGGATGTTGGTCTTGATGAACGGGCTCGGGTCGTTGAGCGAGTTGTCGTTGTGCGACTCGGCGGCGTAGTGGACGACGGCGTCGTGCTGGGCCACCAGGGGCTCGACCACGTCCGCGTCGGCGATGTCGCCGACCACCAGCTCGACGCGGTCCAGGCCGTCGATGGCCTCCCGCGTGGCGGCGTACGTGAGCTTGTCGAGCACCGTGATCCGGTCAACTGTCTGGGCGTCGGTGTTGGCGACGAGGTAGTGCACGAAGTTGGAGCCGATGAAGCCGGCACCACCGGTCACGAGCAGGCGAGACATGCGCGTCATCCTAGGATGGCCGCCCATGAAGGGGATCATCCTGGCCGGCGGGACGGGCTCGCGCCTGCACCCGATCACGCAGGGCATCAGCAAGCAGCTGATGCCGGTCTACGACAAGCCGATGATCTACTACCCGATCTCGACGCTGATGCTCGCGGGCATCCGGGACATCCTGGTGATCACCACCCCGCACGAGGCGGACGCGTTCGTCCGGCTGCTCGGCGACGGGTCGCGGTTCGGCATCAACCTGACCTACGCCCAGCAGCCCAGCCCCGACGGCCTGGCCCAGGCGTTCCTCATCGGCGAGCAGCACATCGGCGACGACGCGGCGGCGCTGGTGCTCGGGGACAACATCTTCTACGGCAGCGGCCTCGGCTCCCAGCTGTCACGGTTCTCCGACCTCGACGGCGCCGCGGTCTTCGGGTACCGCGTCGCGAACCCCACCGAGTACGGCGTCGTGGAGTTCGACGAGAGCTTCGTCGCCGTCTCGCTGGAGGAGAAGCCCGCCGAGCCGAAGAGCGACTACGCCGTGCCCGGCCTGTACTTCTACGGCAACGACGTCGTGGAGTACGCCCGCGGCCTCGAGCCGTCCGCCCGCGGCGAGCTCGAGATCACCGACCTCAACCGGATCTACCTCGAGCAGGGCCGGCTGCGCGTCGAGGTGCTCCCGCGCGGCACGGCGTGGCTGGACACCGGGACCTTCGACTCGCTCAACGACGCCTCCAACTTCGTGCGCACGATCGAGGGCCGCCAGGGCAACAAGATCGGCGCCCCCGAGGAGGTCGCCTGGCGTCAGGGCTTCCTCTCCGACGACGAGCTCGTCGAGGTCGCGCAGCCGCTGCTCAAGTCCGGGTACGGCACGTACCTGATCGAGCTGCTGCGCCACCACTGATCGATGGCCCTCGCTCCGCTCGGGCGTGTCCGCCGCGTGCGACATCGCGTTGGCTCCTGGCGAGCGTTGGTCCGATTGGCCGGTGCCGGGCCGGTCTCGGTGCGCGCGATTCCGGCGACCACGGGATGCCGGCAACGCGGCCGGCCTTCCGTCGCGACGTCCGGTGCGATCACGACTCAGTCGAGCAGCGCGAGGTCGTGGTCGACCATCCGGCCGACCAGCTCCTCGAACGTCACGGTGGGTGACCAGCCGAGCTCGCGCTCAGCGCGTGACGGGTCGCCGGTGAGGTCGGTGGCGTCGGCGGGGCGGAAGAGGGCGGGGTC
Source organism: uncultured Actinomycetota bacterium (assembly GCA_963782035.1). Taxonomy (GTDB): domain Bacteria; phylum Actinomycetota; class Actinomycetes; order Propionibacteriales; family Nocardioidaceae; genus Nocardioides. The sequence continues at coordinate 46,462 of CAWAIW010000039.1, read as the reverse complement.
GGACTCGACGTACCTCCCCCAGTCCGACACGCCGGCCCGGGTGAAGGCCGCGGCGACGAAGTCGCGGACCGAGTGCCCCACGCCCGTGGCGACCACGTAGTCGGCGGGTTCGGGGGCGCGGGCGGCGCGGAGCATGGCGTCGACGTAGTCGGGCGCCCAGCCCCAGTCGCGGCGGGCGTCGAGGTTGCCGAGCACCAGCCGGTCCGCGCGACCGCGGGCGATGGCGGCGACGGTCGCGGTGATCTTCCGGGTCACGAACCGCTCGGGCCGGCGCGGGGACTCGTGGTTGTAGAGGATCGCGCTGACGGCGTGCAGGTCGCGGCCGCGGTAGACGCCGACGGCGAGGTGGGCGAAGGCCTTGGCGGCGCCGTACGGCGAGACCGGAGCGAGCGGCGTCGACTCGTCCTGGGGACTGGTGCCGGGCTCACCGAAGATCTCGGCGCTCGAGGCCTGCACGACCGCGACCCGGTGTCCGTGCTGTTCCTGAACCGCGCGCGCGGACTCCAGGAGGCCGACCGCCCCCTGTCCGTTCACCCGGGCCGTCAGGTCGGGCTGCTCCCAGGACTGCGCGACCGAGCTGATCGCGGCCAGGTTGTAGACCTCGTCCGGGTCGACCTCCAGGAGCAGGGACCGTACGCCGGCGACGTCGGCGAGGTCGCCGTGGTGCAGCACCACGGGATCGGGGCAGTGCTGCGGGTGGCCGTCGGAGGTGAAGACGAGTGCGTGCACGTCGTACCCGTCGGCGATGAGCCGTTCGGCGAGGTAGCTGCCGTCCTGACCACCGATGCCCGTGACGAAGGCCCGGCTCATGAGGGGTGGGTCACCAGCCGGCCTTGGTCGCCTCGACGTCGGACTCGACCATCATCGAGACGAGCTCGTCGAAGCTGACCTGTGGCTCCCAGCCGAGCACGTCGCGCGCCTTCGACGCGTCGCCGATCAGCTGGTCCACCTCGGCGGGCCGCATGAAGCGCTCGTCCTGACGGACGTACTGCTCCCAGTCGTCGATCCCCACGTGCGCGAAGGCCCGGGTGACGAACTCGCGGATCGAGTGGGTCTCCCCGGTGGCGATCACGTAGTCGTCGGCCTGGTCCTGCTGGAGCATCCGCCACATCGCCTCGACGTAGTCGCCGGCGAAGCCCCAGTCGCGCTCGGCGTCGATGTTGCCGAGCACCAGCTCCTTCTGCAGGCCGAGGTGGATGTGGGCGACGGCCAGGCTGATCTTGCGGGTCACGAACTCGGGACCGCGCCGCGGTGACTCGTGGTTGAAGAGGATCCCCGAGGAGGCGTGCATGCCGTAGGACTCGCGGTAGTTGATGGTCATGTAGTGGCCGAACACCTTGGCCACGCCGTACGGCGAGCGCGGCCACAGCAGCGTGGTCTCCCGCTGGGGCACCTCCTGCACCTTGCCGAACATCTCCGAGCTGGACGCCTGGTAGAAGCGCACGGCACTCGGGTCGTCAGCGGTGTGCAGCCGGACCGCCTCCAGCATCGTCAGGACGCCCTTGCCGGTGACGTCGGAGGTGAGGGCGGCGTTCTGCCAGGAGTACGCCACGAAGCTGATGGCGCCGAGGTTGTAGACCTCGTCCGGCTCGGAGTCGCGCAGCGCGCGGATCAGGCTGGACATGTCGGTCAGGTCGCCGTCGTGGAGGCGGACGTCCGGCAGCAGGCGCTCGACCAGGTCCCGGCGCGGGTTGTTCTGGCCACGGATCAGGCCGTGCACGTCGTACCCCTTGGCGAGCAGGAGCTCGGCGAGGTACAGGCCGTCCTGGCCGGTGATTCCCGTGATCAGCGCTGAAGGCATGCGGGGCATTGTGCCAGTCGGGCCCGGCGCCGACCTGCGATTCCGGGGGCGCGTGGGATCCCTACTACCCTGGCGGGCATGAAGGTTCTGGTCACCGGAGGCGCGGGATACATCGGCTCGACGACGGCCAAGGCGCTCGAGGAGGCCGGCCACACGCCGGTGATCCTGGACTCGCTGCTGACCGGCCCGCACGCGTTCGTCGGCGACCGGATCTTCTACGAGGGCGACATCGCCGACCGGGCCCTGCTGGCCCGCATCGTCGAGGAGCACCCGGACCTCGACGCCACGATCCACATGGCCGCCCGGATCATCGTGCCCGAGTCCGTCGAGCAGCCCTACGAGTACTACCGCGACAACGTCGCCAAGTCCCTCGAGCTCTTCGACGCCCTGCAGTCCCTCGGCAAGAACCGCGTGCTGTTCTCCAGCTCCGCCTCGCTGTACGCCGCCCCGGACGAGGGCTTCGAGGTGCGGGAGGAGGACGCGCTCGACCCGCCGTCGCCGTACGCCCGCACCAAGCGGATGATGGAGCAGGTCCTCCAGGACCTCGCGGCCGCGACCGACCTGCGCGCGATCATCCTGCGCTACTTCAACCCGATCGGCTCCGACCCGGACCTGACGACCGGTGTCTACGCCAAGGAGCCCAGCCACGTGCTGGGTCAGCTCGTGCGCGCGGCCCGCGGACAGCAGGACGCCTTCACGATCACCGGGACCGAGCACCCGACGCCCGACGGCACCGGCATCCGTGACTACGTCCACGTCTGGGACGTCGCCCGGGCGCACGTGCAGACCGTCGAGGCCTTCGACGACGTGATCGCGACGGTCGAAGCGCCCAGCGTGGTCATGAACGTCGGTCGCGGCGAGGGCGTCTCGGTCCTCCAGCTGATCGCCGCCTTCGAGCGCGTCTTCGGCCGCGCCGTGCCCACCCGCGAGGCGCCGCCGCGTCCCGGCGACGCGGTCGGTGCCTACGCCAACGTCGACCGGATCGCCGACCTCGTCGGCTGGCGGGCCGAGGAGTCGATCGACGACGCCATCGCCTCGGCGCTGGCCTGGAGCGAGAAGCGGCACGAGATCCTCGGGTACGAATGAGGGCTCGCCCGGCGCTCGTGGCCGTCGTGGCCTCCCTCGCGGCCCTGTGGCCGGGAGCGGCTGGTGCGGCTCCCGACCTCCGTGCCCGCGGCCTGCAGCCGTTGGCCGGCCGGATCGTGGTGATCGACCCGGGCCACCAGCTCGGGAACCACAACTTCCCGCGCCGGATCCACCGCCTGGTGCCCGCCGGCGGGTTCCGCAAGCCGTGCAACACGACCGGCACCGCGACCAACGGCGGGTACGCCGAGGCCAGCCTCACCTGGGACGTCGCGGTGCGGCTGCGTGAGCGGCTGCGCTCCCTCGGCGCCACCGTGGTGCTGACCCGGCACGCCAACCGCCAGGACGAGTGGGGTCCGTGCGTCGACCGGCGCGGGCGGGCCGGCAACCGGGAGCGGGCCGACCTCAAGCTCAGCATCCACGCCGACGGCACGTTCGCCCGGGGGGCCCACGGCTTCCACGTGATCATGCCGCCCGACCGACGACCGTGGACCCACGACATCTTCCGGGCCTCACGGCGGCTCGCGCTGACCACCCGCGCGGCGCTCGTGGACCGCGGTCTCGTGAAGGCGACGTACGTCGGAGGCGGGAGCGGCCTCGACGTTCGCCGCGACCTCGGCACCCTCAACCTCTCCGACGTGCCGACCGTGATGGTCGAGCTGGGCAACATGCGCGACCGGCGTGACGCCGCGCGGATGACCAGCGGCCGCGGCCGCGAGGGGTACGCCCGAGCCCTCGGCCTCGCGGTCCGCCGCTTCCTGGACGGGGGATGAGCCGTCGGTGGAGCGGGCTGCTGATGGCGCTGTGCCTGCTGGGGGTGGGCGTGATCGCCCTGGCGCCGTTCGCCTCGCAGCTGAACACCCTGACGGTGCGTCTGTGGCAGTTCTTCGGCACGACCGTGCCGTTGGCGCCGGCCGGGGCGACGCCGGACGACTACGGCAAGGTGCTCAACATCGTGTTCTTCGTGCCCCTCGCGGCCGCGCTGGTCTGGTTTCTGGGCGACCGCTGGGGCTGGGCCCTGCCGCTGTGCGTCGCCCTCTCCGTGGGCATCGAGGTGCTCCAGCGGGCCCCTGGCCTGGGGCGGGAGTCCTCGGCGGAGGACGTCGGCTGCAACACCGTCGGCGCCACGGTCGGCGTGGTGCTGGCGGCCTCGCTGCTCGAGTGGCGGCGGGTCCAGGCTCGTTCACAAGCGCGCAACCGGGTGATGACCGGTGCCCACGAATAGCCCCGAACTGCGCCTGGACGGCTGTCCGGGCCTTTACAGTTCTCTGGAACGCCCGCACCCCTGCGCGGCACCCGAGCTGAGGATCGCGTGACACTACTCGACTTCGTCCGGCTGACGCGGGCCAACGTGAGGCTGATCTTCGTCGTCTTCTCGCTCGGTCTGCTGGCGGCCTTTCTCTGGACGCTCACGCGCCCGGTCGTCTACGCCAGCACCGCGACCGGCCAGGTCTTCGTCGGCTCGTCCGGCAACATCGGCGACATCTCCGCGTCGCTGGGCCTCTCGCAGAAGAAGGCCGACGTCTACAGCGCGTACGTCGGCAGCACGCCCGTCCGTGACCGGGTCGCGACCTCGCTCGACATCGAGCCCGGGCTGGTCAGCCTGGCCGGGTCCTCGGACCCGATCACGTCGTCGGTGGTCGTCACCGCGTTCGCGTCCACGCCCGAGCTCGCGCAGCGCCTGGCCGGGGCCGGTGTCGAGGCGACCCGCGACGAGGCCAGGGAGATCGAGGACAAGTCGCTCCCGCAGGGCAGCACCCAGACCTCTCTGGTCCGCCTGGAGCCGGTCAACAACGCCTCGTTGCCGGGCGCGCCGTTCTCGCCGAGCTACTCGCGCAACCTCTTCTTCGGCGGGCTGGCCGGGATCCTGCTCGGCTACCTCGCGTCCTTCGTCCGGATGAACCTCGACCGCAAGCTGCGCTCCGTCGACGAGGTCGAGGAGCTCATCGAGACGCCCGTCCTCGCGATCCTGCCCGACGTCAAGGACCTCGACCGCAAGCAGACCGAGGGCCTCGACCGGTCCAACCGCGGCCCCGCCGCAGAAGCGTTCCGGCAGCTGCGCACGAACTTTCGCTTCATCGACGTCGACAACCCGATCCGGTCGGTGGTCATCACGAGTGCCAACGAGGGCGAGGGCAAGTCGACGGTCGCGGCCAACCTCGCACGCGTGCTGGCGAACGCCGGTCAGGACACGATCCTGGTGGACGCCGACCTGCGCCGTCCGGTCGTCGCCGGCGTCTACGGCGTCGACTCCCAGATCGGCCTGGCCCAGGTCCTCGTCGGCGACGTGACGGCCGAGGAGGCCCTGCAGGAGACCAGCATCGCCCACCTGAAGGTGATGTCGGCCGGTCGCGTTCCGCACAACCCCAGTGAGCTCCTCGGCTCCCTCCGCATGCAGCAGCTCATCCAGGAGCTGTCGCGCGACCACCTGGTGGTGCTCGACGCGCCGCCGCTGCTGCCGGTCACCGACGCGGCTCTGCTGGCCGCGATCAGCGACGGGGCCATGGTGGTGTTCGCGATCGGCAAGACCTACAAGGAGCAGGCGCGCCTGGCCAAGCGCCGGCTCGGCCAGACGGGTGGGCGGATGCTCGGTGTCATCCTGAACCGGGCGCCCCTGCGCGGCCTGGGGGCGGTGGTGTACGGCTACGGCTACGGCAGCTACACCAGCAGCTACGCCGAGGAGGGCGGCGCCCACGGCAGCCGTCGGCCCGGCGCGCGCAAGAAGCCGGCACTGGCGAAGAGCGGTAGCCGGAGCAAGTGATGCGCCGCTGGGCGACGCCACTGCTGGCTGCACTGCTGGTGCTCGACCTGGTGGTGCTGGTCTTCGGCGTGCGCTCTCGGAGTGGCGACCTGCCGCCGTTCCAACGTGGCGCCGGGCAGACGTTCGCCGGCGACCCGAGTGGCCCGCCGACGAGTGAGGCACCGACCGACGAGCCCACGATCGAGGGCCCCCTGATGCTCGCCGCCGACGCGGACGGTCTGGTGCTGCGCGCCACCCGCGGCGCGTGCGAGGCGCGGTTCGAGCGTCCGGCGAGGTTCTGGGTCGGGCACCTCGACGATGACGCGGGCCTCCAGCCGGTGGACGTCCCGACCTTGCGCGAGGTGCTCGGGCTCGTCGTGGTCGACGGCACCCTGCGCATCTCCGGCCTCGACGACCAGTGCGCCCCGGCGACCGTCGTCTCGACCGATGAGGGAGCCACGTGGGGCCCTTCCGACGCCGCGGACATGTGGCTGCTCAAGGCGGACACCACAGCGTTGAGCGTCACCCGTCCGAAGGGCACGTCCCTGGACCTGGACTGCGCCCCCGCCCAGGTCGTCAACCTGCCGTCCCGCCGCGCGATCGTGTCGTGCACCGGGACGCCCGGCTTCTACGTCGTGAGTGTCGCCCCGACGGCGGTCTCGATCGGCGCAGAGGGCTACACGAGCCTCGTCGCCACCCCCAAGCCCGGGACGACCGGGCAGTACTACGTCTTCGGCTCCAACGCGAACTGCGTGGCACAGGTGGCCACCGTGTCCGCCGACTCACAGGCGCCTGTCGTCGGCAAGTGCTTCGACGGCAACCGGGGCGCGCTGGCCGTCGCGACCGCCGGAGACCGGGTCCTGGTCCAGGTCGGCGAGGACCTGATGGTCAGCGACAACGGTGGGGCCGACTTCACCCCGGTCGGTCCGGAGCCGGCCCCGGCCAGCAGCTCCTAGCCCTCGAGGAGGCGCTCGACCTCTCGACGCAGACCCGCGCTGAACGTGGCCTCGTCGAAGTGCTGCACGTGCCGCACGATCGCGTCGGCGTCCCAGGGGACCTGCCGCGAGGTGCGGACCGCCTCCCGGATGGGACCGGGCTCGGCCCGGTCGAAGAAGTGACCGCTCAGCCCCTCGACAACCGTGTCGAGGTACCCGCCCCCGCGCAGCGCCAGGGTCGGCTTCCCGAAGTTGCCCGCCTCGAGCGGGGTCAGGCCGTAGTCCTCGAAGCTCGGCGCCACCAGCGCCTCACTGGACCGGTAGGCCCACCGCAGCTGCGCGTCGCTGACGCCCGAGACGAGCGCGACGTTCGCAGGACACGTCCGCTGGAGACGGTCGGCCTCAGGCCCGTGGCCGATGACCAGCAGCCGCTCGTCGGGCATCGAGCGGAACGCGTCGACGACCTTGTCGACGTTCTTGTACGGCAGCAGACGCGAGACGACGAGATGGAATCCCTCCTCGAACGGCCCCACGGGTTCGACGTCGCCCTGGTCGGTGACGACGGTGGGCGGGAAGAGCACGTCGGCGTCGATCCCGTACGTCGCGCGGATGCGGTCGCGGACCACCGAGGAGATCGCGAGGTAGCGGTCGTGGCGGGCGGCGGCCTGTTGGTCCCACCGGCGCAGCGGCGCGCCGAGCACCCGGAGGCTGAGGGACTGCGGGGACCAATGGGGGACCTCGCCGAGGTACTCGCGCCGCTGGTAGAGCCAGCGGGCCGGGTTGTAGCAGTAGACGAGGCTGCGGCCGGTCACCTCGAAGCCGTGGGCCCAGCCGCTGGAGGACACGACCGTCACGTCGGCGTCGACGTGCATCCGCGACGCGAACGGCGCCAGGACCGGCAGGGCCGCCCGGTGATGGCGACGCAACGGGGCGACTCGGTTCACCGGCGAGGTGATGATGCGAGCGTCGCGGAACTCGGGGAATGTCCCGTCGGCGTCGTACAGCAGGGTGTGCACGGATGCCTCGGGGAAGGTGCGGAGCATGGCCAGGACCACGCGCTCGGCGCCGCCGCGCTGGGTGAGGTAGTCGTGAGCGATCGCGATGCGGGGGCGGTTCACGTGCTCGTGCCCCCGAGCAGGGTGTGCAGGAGGGCCGACAGGTTCCGCAGGCCGGCGGTGGGGGAGAACCGCTCCTCCCAGCGGGCGCGCAGCCGGGCGGTCTCGGCCTCGGCGGGGAGCCTGGTGGCGGCGAGAGTGATCACCTCGGCCAGCGACCTCGCGTCGCGGCGCCGGGCGATCCACGGGTACTCAGGGCCGACCACCTCGGGTAGCGCACCGGCGTCGGAGACGACGACGGGGCAGCGTGACTCCATCGCCTCGGCCACCACCAGGCCGAACGGCTCCGCCCAGACCGACGGGAACACCGCCAGGTCCGTGGTGGCGAAGAAGTCCTCACGCGACTGCCAGCCGTGCTGGGTGACCGGCACACCAGAAGCGGCGAGGGCCGCCGCCACGGCTTCACGGTCCTCCCGCGGCATGAACCGGTCGTCGCCGGCGACCAGCAGGTCCACCCTGTCGTGGAGCTCCGGCGGGAGCAGGGCGCACGCCTCCCCGAGGACGTCGACTCCCTTCGTCCGGCCCACCCGCCCGAGGTACCCGATCCGGATCCGCGCAGCCGCCTCCCGGGCGACGGGCTCGCGGGGCTCCAGGCGGCCCTGCGTCCAGTTCGGGAGAACGTGCACGCCGCGGCCGAGCCGGGTGCGCATGTGCTCCGACGGCACCACGACGCCGGTCGCCCGGCGCAGGGCCAGGGTCGCGAACGCACGTCGGGCGGTGCCCGACGGCAGCTGGTGCAGGTGCACGACCCGGTCGCGACGTAGGGCGGTCGCGGCGGCCGGCAGCAGGCCGTTGCACCACAGCAGCCCGCGCCGCTCACGCGGCTGGTCCCCGTGCCAGCGGCGCAGTGCTCGGGCGTACGCCGCCCGGCTCGTGCCGGGGAGCCGCGTCACGGTCAGCCCGTTGGCCTCGGCCAGGCGCGCGAGCTCGTCGGGCTGCTCGGGCACGAGGATGGTCACCTCGTGGTCCAGCTCGCACAGGGCGAGCGCCAGGTTGACGAGCATGACCTCCCCGCCGCCGACGTCGCCACGGTTGGCCGCGATCGCGATGGCGGTCACAGTCGCGTCACGTCGAGACGACGTCCGGCCGCGGGCGCGGGCGGCCCGGTGCCGGAGGCGACCTTCTGACGCACGTCGCGGGCGTGGTGGACGGCCATCCCGACCACGAGGGCCGCCGGGAGCTCCAGGAGGACCTCGCCGAGGTTGACGGCGCACACGGCCAGCGCGATCACCGCGCCTTCGTACCAGAAGTTGCGGGACTGCACGGGCAGCCGCATCAGGCCCAGCAGGGCGACCAGCCCGGTGGCGACGACGAGTGCGACGGCCAGCCGGCCGCCTTCGTTCTCGAGGGCCAGGTAGCTGTTGTGGAAGAAGAAGGAGTCACCGAGCACGTCGACGTGGCTGGTGCCGGGCCCGTTGCCGTACCAGGGGGCGTGTGCGATCAAGACCTTCTCCTCGGCCACGATGCGTCCGCGGAGCATGTCGCTGCCCACGCGGTCGGCGAACGGACCGATCTGCTGCAGGGTGCTCGGGATGTTCGTGACGACGTACAGCATGACGCCCAGCAGCAGAGCGCCGAACAGGGCGGCCACCCGTCGCCCGATGAGCATCCACACCAGGACCAGTACCGTCGCGAGCATCGAGGTACGGGAGTAGGTCTCCACGATCGCGACGAGGACGAGGACGCCGACCGGCCATCGCAGCTTGCTGGTGCTCATCCCGGCCACGGCGAGGCAGCCGAGGGTCGTCAGGACGTACCCCGCCGCGTTGGGGTCCGCGAGCAGCCCGGTCAGCCGGCCTTCGTAGGACGAGCCGTAGCCGAGGTAGTACGCGCCGGCCGAGATGATCAGACCGGTCGCCAGTCCCCGCGACATCCCGCGGACGCGGAACCGGCCCTGCGAGGCCAGCACGCCCAGCGCGACGTAGAGGGCGAGGTGGGCGAGGCGGCGCACCGGGGTCAGGTCGTTCTCGAGGGCGGAGAAGACCATCAGGCCGAAGAGCGCCAGCAGGAGCAGCGTGCTGATGCCGACCGTCGGCCGGACCCGGGCGTGCCGGAAGACACCCAGCGCGACCGCGACGCCCGCCGTCAGCTCGGAGACGGGGAAACCGGAGATCGCGATGCCGGACATCGTGAAGGCGGCGAACAGCACGAAGTCGATGCCGCCGAAGGGTTCCTGGGCCTCCTTCGCGGGCGCCTCCTCGGGCATCGCGGCCCACGTGCCGGGCCGGCTCCACCCGAGGGTGCTCATCGCGCCACCGCGGCGTACACGTCGCCGATCGCGGCTGTCATGTCGGCCACCGTAGGCCAGCCCCCCGGCACCTTCGGGCGGGAGTCGAGCCGCTCGCCCTGCTCGACCAGCAGCGCCGCGACGGCCGCATGGTCGGCCGGGTCGACGAGGCATTCCTCCGGCAGGATCTCCGGGATCCCGCCGACCGCCGCGGCCACGCAGCCCGCACCGTGGACGAGGCCGTCCAGGACGGCGTACGGGCAGTTCTCCCACACCGAGAGCAGGGCGAGGACGTCGGCACCGGCGAGCGCCGCGGCGGCGTCGACGTGCCCCGGCATGCTGACGCGGTCCCCGAGACCGAGGTCGGCGACCTGGCGCCGCAGATCCGCCTCGAGGGCCCCGGAGCCGGCGAGGGTGAGGCGGGCGTCGGGGTGGTCCCGCGACACCAGGGCGAACGCGGCGACCAGGTCGGCCAGCCGCTTCTCGGGGGCCAGCCGGGCGAGGCTGAGGATGCGCAGACCCGGGGCGGGTGCCGGATGGGGAAGCGGGTCGACGCCGTTCAGCACGACGCGGACGTCCTGCCGCGGGTGCCACTTGGCGCGCATCGCGCGCCGGGTCGCCTCCGACACCGCCACGACCGCGTCGAAGCGCCGCAGGCGCAGGCCGTGCACGGCCGCCATCAGCCGCGACTTGGCCGACGAGCCGTGGTAGACGCGGTCGTCGGCGGCGATGCCGTGCTCGGTGGTGACCAGGGCGACGCGGCGCGGGGTCGCCGCGGCGGCGACGATGTCGGCGTAGGAGAGGTGGGAGTGCACGACCGCCGGGCGCAGCGACGCCACCGCACGGCGCAGCGACCGGGTGCTGCGAACCAGGCCGTGGGCCGGACCGAACGGCTCGACCCGCACGGTCCCGCCGGCGGCGCGGACGGCCTCCACCAGCGGGCCGGGTGGGCAGAGCACCACCAGGTCCCATCCGGGGATGCCCGCACGCACGGTGTCGAGGAGGTGCCTCGCCACGCCGCCCAGGTCGCTGACGGGGACCGCCCAGACAGCTGTGGGACGGTCGCCGGCCGCGTCGCTCAGAACCACTGCTCCAGGCGCTCCAGGGCGATCCAGAAGCCCTCGCCGTCGTTCACGTGGCCCTGCCAGATCTCGGGGATGAAGCCCACACCGGGGCCGAGCTCGTCGAGCTGGCGGGCCAGCAGCGCCCAGTCGATCTCGCCGTCGCCGACCTGCACACCCTCACCGTCGACTCCGGTGGCGTCCACGAGGTGCAGGTGGTCGGCGTGCGGCGCCAGCAGGTCGACCGCCTCGGAGAACTGCTGGCCCTTGAAGTTGGCGGCGAGCTTGGAGTGCGAGACGTCCAGGCACAGGCGGCGGTGGTACTGCTCGGCCCAGCGCGCGGTGTCGGCCGCACCGACGAAGAGGTTGCAGAAGAGCTGGCCGCCCATGTACCAGGGGTACGGCGGCAGGGTCTGCGCGCACAGCCGGACGCCGGAGTCGTCGATGCGGTCCAGCCCCGCCGCGACCCGGGCGTACATGTCGCCGAGCTCGTCGTCGGGCACGTGCGCGTCCTTGGTGAAGCCACCCAGGCTGCAGATCACGACCGGGTCGGGGGCGCCGCTGCGGAAGAACGAGCGCAGGGACCGCGTCAGCTCGATGACCTTCTGGAGCTCCTCGATGGAGCGCTGCCAGTGGGCGTCGTCATCGCTGGCCAGGTTGAGGAGGAAGTCGCCGGCGAACAGGTCGGGAGAGTGGCAGGCGAACGCCGTTTCCAACCGACCGTCGTACTTCTCGAAGACCGACGCCGGGTCGATCTCCAGGTCCTTGTAGGAGAGGTGGAACTCCAGGAAGTCCGGCAGGCAGTCGCGGGTCATCGCGTCGATGTCGTGGTAGCGGACGGGCAGGCCCCACGGGCGCTTGAAGTCGTACTGGCGGCCGCGCGGCGCGGCGTCGCCGAGGTCGCTGGCGTAGAAGAAGTCGCCGGGCTCGAGGGCGCGGACGGCGGTGCGGCCGACGAGCCGCTCGAGGGAGTTGGGCTGGAGACCCCGGCCGGGGCTCTTGATGTCGACCGACCCGCGGTCGATGGTGTCGCCGACCTCGATGCGCCGGGCCGCCACGAGGGACTTGGCCAGGTTGACGCGGTTCATCATCTCGCCGGTCGAGACGCCGCGCGGGTGCGCGCTGCCGAGGGACTCCTCGAGCTCGCGGATGCGCTGCACCATCTCCTTGAACTCACCCGGCAGCAGGCTGACCTTGTGGTCGTTGCCCTCGAGCGAGCGGTCGGTGGTGAAGTGCTTCTCGATGATCTTGGCGCCCAGCGCCACCGCGGCCAGCGGGACGTGGAAGCCGCGCTCGTGGCCGGAGTACCCGACGGGGCACTCGCCGATCTCCGCGAGCCGCTCGAGGTAGCGCAGGTTCACGTCCTTGAACGGGGCGGGGTACGTCGACTGGCAGTGCAGCAGGGCGTACGACGCTCCGGTGCCGCGCACCACGTCGACGGTCTCCATGATCTCGGCCTCGGTGGACATGCCGGTCGAGATCACCATCGGGACGCCGTACGTGGCCATGTGCCGCAGCAGCGCGTGGTTGGTCATGTCGGCCGAGGCGACCTTGAACGCGTCGATGCCGTACTCGGCCAGCCGGTCGACGCTCGGCGGGTCCCAGGGTGTGCACATGACCTCGATGCCGACATCGCGGCAGTGGTCGAAGACCCCGACGAGCTGGTCGGCGGTCAGGTTGTACTTCGCCAGCAGGTCGAGGGTGTACTGCGGGCCGAGGTCCTCGCCCGCGCTGCCGCCCGTGCCCTGGCGGTAGAGCGCCGCCATGTCGCGCAGCTGGAACTTCACGACGTCGGCGCCGGCCGCGACCGAGAGGTCGACGAGCTCCTTGGCGAAGTCAGGAGACCCCTGGTGGTTGATGCCGATCTCGCTGATCACCAGCGCCGGGCTCTCGCGGTCGACGTGGTAGCGGCCGATCCGCACCTCGTTGTCGCGGTTGATCGCGACCGCGACCAGCCGGTGACGCTCGTCGACCAGCGGGACGTGGTCGATCCCGGCCCCGAAGAGAGTGGCGATCTCGGCCGGCGTGGTGCTCATCGGCGCGGCGCGGACGTCCGTGTTCGCGGCGTCGCGCACGGGGCGGTTCAGGTCGACCGGATCCTGGGTCGCGACCCATCGCCGGAAGTCACCGTCGGACAGCGACCCCTCGAGGTGGCCGTGGCTGTCGACCAGGAAGATGATGCGGGCGCGGTTGGCGCTGATCTTCTCCAGCGCGCGCAACACCGGGTCCTCGGCGTACACGAGGTACGGCGCCAGGTTGCGCTCGATGATCACCGGCCAATCCTGTCATCGCGGACCTCTCCGGTCCGGCTTCTGGGTAAAGAGACGCGCCCGGCGGTTCGGCCTCGGGTGGCGGTGCGTGGGTGTTGGTTTCGGCACAGCGGCGGTGCGTGAGTGTTGGTTTCCTGCAAGCAAACCAACACTCACGCACCACGGTGGCCCGCAGACCAACACTCACTCACCGCCCGTCCGGCGACGCCACGATCACAGCGACAGCAGCTGGGCCTCGGCGACGGCCAGGTCGAGCTCGGTGTCGACGTCGGTGCCCTCGACCTCGTCCATCTCGAACAGGCCGATGCGGCCGCCGAGGCGGTTGTCGAGGTCGTCGTAGACCCAGCGGCGGGTGACGTAGAGGGAACCGGTCTCGCGGTAGCGGAGGGTGTCGGGGGTGAGGTCCTGGCGGCGCGGGCGCGCATCGACCTGGTAGTCGGCACGCGGCGGGTCGTCGCGCCACCACAGGAACGGCGCCTGCGCGACGACGCCGACCATCGAGTCGACTCCGGACGAGGCGAACTCGGCCAGCGCGCGGTCCAAGGTCCCGGGCAGGCGGACGGGGGAGGTGGCCTGGAGCAGCAGCACCGTCTCGGCGACGGTCCCCAGCGAGTCGAGCGTGGCCAGCGCGTGCCGGACGACCGGCTCGGTGGCCGTGGTGTCCTGCGCCAGCTCCGGCGGCCGGAGGAAGGGCACCGACGCGCCGGCGGCCCGGGCCACCTCGGCGATCTCGTCGTCGTCGGTGGAGACCACGACCTCGAGCGGGGCGGTCACGGCGAGCGCCTGCTCGATGCTCCAGACGACGAGCGGCTTGCCGGCGACCAGGCGCAGGTTCTTGCGCGGCACGCCCTTGCTGCCGCCGCGCGCCGGGATGACGCACACCGCGGTCACAGCAGCGCCTCGATCGCGGCCGCCGCGGCGGCGACGGGCTCGGTCGCCGGGCGCGGTGGTGTCGCGGTGGGCTCGTGGCCGTAGCGGGACATGGCGTAACGCTCCCAGAACTCCGAGAGCCAGCGCGGCGGATCGTCGTAGGCCGCCCAGGCCGGTACGCCGCGGGCCGCGGCCTCGAGGATGCCGGTCGAGAAGACGCTCACGACCGGCGTCGGCAGCTCGCGCAGGGGAACGGAGCCGTCGTCGAAGCGGATGCCCTGGCGCCTCCAGACCGCGTGCTGCCAGCGGGACAGGCGGTCCCGCTCACCGGGGTGCGGCCGGTAGCGCATCCCCTCGGCGCGCACGAACCGTCCGGTGAACCGGGCCATCGCCCGGCGGCCCATCTCCGCGCTGTGCAGCTGACCGAGGAAGGTGGGCCGCTCGTCGGTCACCCGGCCGCGGTACGACGCCGCCTCCCACAGCAGCTGCGAGCCGACCACCTCGGTGCGGACGTCGTCGCGACCGGATCGCCAGAAGTCGGCGTCCGGCCCCGACCAGGCGAACAGCCGGGAGTCGGGGGCCAGCGGCGGCACGTGCGGGGCGAGCAGACCGTGCTGGACCGCGACGTACTCGGCCCCCAGCCGGCGTGCCCACTCCTGCGCCACCCGCCCGAGCGGCAGGTAGTGGCCCGCCGCGACCACGACCGACACCGAGGACAGCTCGTCGGGGACGACGCCCGCCAGCGGAGACACCTGGGTCCCCGGCCGACCGTCGGGCAGCGGGGAGGCCGACAGCACGGCGTACGGGCTGGTGAGGTGCGGCGTGATCGAGAGGAGTGCCATCAGGCTGGTCGGGGCGACCCAGTCGAGCACGACCAGGACCCGTGGGTCCGGAGCGGCGACGGAGAGTGCCCCGGACAGCGGCCGCTCGGGGCGCAGGCGGGC
Source organism: uncultured Actinomycetota bacterium (assembly GCA_963782035.1). GTDB lineage: Bacteria > Actinomycetota > Actinomycetes > Propionibacteriales > Nocardioidaceae > Nocardioides. The sequence continues at coordinate 31,416 of CAWAIW010000039.1, read as the reverse complement.
ACGCAGGCCCCGCAGCCGGTTCTGTGAGCGCTGCCAGGCGTGCCAGGCCTCCAGGTCGCGCGGGTGGTTCAGCCCCACAGCTCCTCCACGACCGCGACGCGGTGGTCGAAGGTGTGCTCGGCCAGCGTGCGCTTGCGGCCGGCCGCCCGCAGCCCGTCGGCCCACGCCCGGTCGACCCGGGCGCGTCCGGCCAGCTCGAGGAGCTCCGCGAAGGACGACCAGGTCGCCAGCTCGACCCCGTCGTCGTAGAGCCCCGCCAGGTCCGGCCGGTCGATGAGCTGCACCGCGCCGGCGCCGCAGGCCTCGAACGTCCGCATCGCGAAGCCGTCCTGGTCGGTGTGCATGCTGAGGGTCGCCGTCGACGCCGCCATCACGGCGTACGCCGTGTCGCGGTCGATGTCGCGCTCACCGGGGACGCCCGGCCGGCGCCACTGCCAGGTCCGCAGCCGGTCGAAGGCGTGGTGCGACCAGTCCCGGCCGTAGGCCCGGACGGGGACACCGGCCTGGTGCAGCCCGAGGAGGGTCTGCTCGCGGTCGGGGTAGCGAGCGCCGACGAACGACAGCTCGTCGCGGCGCGGCAGGGTGCGCACCTGCTGGTGGTCGCGGTCGAAGGCGTTGGGCAGGTGGTGGGCGGCGACACCGAGACCCTGCAGCCGGGAGACGTCCAGCGGCGAGTAGGAGGTGACGGCGCGCGGACGCTTCAGGGTGGCGGTCTCGTAGTGCATGCGTCGTACCTCGTCGTAGAGCCACAGCACGACGGGCAGTCCGCACTCCTCGAGCCGGTCCCAGAACCGGTCCTCCAGGAGGTCTCCGCGGATCACCAGGACGACGTCCGGCCGAGCCTCGTCGAGCACCTCGATCGTCGCGGCGGTCGTCCGCCGGGCGTCGTCGCGCCGACGGTCCGCGCCCACCTTGCCGGGCAGCTCGACGGCCAGCTTGTGGCGGGACTTCTCCCAGAACGTCCGGTGCGCGTCGTACGGGTGCACGATCACCTCGTGACCGCGGCGGCGCAGCGCGTTGCCGATCGACTCCCCGTAGCCGTGGAAGGCCGGGGTGACGACGAGGACCTTCGTCACGGCGCCGGGACGCCGAGGCGGGTCAGCAGGCGGTCCACGACGGTGTCGAGGATCTGGGCACAGGCGTGGGCGGCCTCCGGCCCGCGGCGGTACGGGTCGACGACGTCGAGGTCGGGGGACGTGCCGCCGCGAAGGGCGACCAGCGCCTTGGTGAACTCATCGCGCGTCACATCGGCGTCGAGCCGGTCGAGGGCCTGGTCGGCCTGACCGACCGTGATCACCTTGCGGGTGGCGATCGGGTGCTCGTCGAGGATCGCGGCCCGGTGCGCCGCCTCGGCGGTGAGCACCAGGTCCGCCTCGTCGACCAGCGACGGCGTGAGCCTGCGGCTGCGGAAGCCGTCTGAGGCGATCCCCCGCGCGGTGAGCTCCACGGCCATCGCGGGGTCGATCAGCGTGTCGCTCCGGGCGTAGACCCCGGCGCTGCCGAAGACCAGCCCGTCGTCCTCCCCGGCGCGAGCACGGGCGGTGAGCTCGAGGTACGGCGACCTGGAGATGTTCGCGGTGCAGACGAAGAGGATCCGCAGGTCGGACGGCACCCGCTCATCCTGCCAGCCCGACACGGAGCTGCCGGGTCTCACCGAGCCGGACGCGACGTTGCGGCCGCGCCGGGCACGCGCCGAGGAGAAGCGGACGCGCAAGCTCAGTACGCGCCGCGGGAGCTCAGCACCGCGGAGATGGTCTTCATCAAGATGGCGAGGTCCTGGATCATCGACCAGTTGTCGACGTAGTAGAGGTCCAGGCGGACGGTCTCCTCCCAGCTGAGGTCGGAGCGGCCGGAGACCTGCCAGAGGCCGGTCATGCCGGGGCGGACGCGGAGGCGGCGGGTCATGTCGCTTTCGTACCTCGCGGCCTCGTGGGGCAGCGGCGGGCGCGGGCCGACCAGGCTCATCTGCCCGCGGAACACGTTCCACAGCTGAGGCAGCTCGTCGAGGGAGAGGCGGCGGATCCACTTGCCGGGCCGGGTGACCCGGGGGTCGTCGGCCATCTTGAACAGCACGGCGCTGCGCTCGTGGTTGACGACCAGGTCGCGCTGGAGGTCCTCGGCGTCGACCACCATGCTGCGGAACTTCAGGCAGCTGAACGGGCGACCGTCGCGGCCGACCCGCGTCTGACGGAAGAGGATCGGGCCGCCGTCGTGGAACTTCACCGCCAGGGCCGTACCCAGGGTGATCGGCGAGGTCAGCACGAGCAGCGCGAGCGAGCCCAGGATGTCGAAGGCCCGCTTGGCCCAGTGGGAGGCGTGCACGGTGCGCGGCGACTCGAGGTGCACGAGGGGAAGGCCGGCCACGGGGCGGACCTTCAGGCGCTCGCTGGAGACGTCGGTCAGGCTCGGTACGACGATCGCCTGGACGGCGTGGCTCTCCAGGTCCCACATGGTGCGGCGCAGGTCGTGGGAGCTGGCGAACGCACCGTCGGCGAAGACGATGACGTCGGCGTTCACCGCCTCGACCGCGGCGAGAGCCTCGGTGGTCGTGCCGAGCACGGGGATGCCCGCGGGTGTCTCGACCAACAAGCTGCCAGGGGTGCCCAGCGCCCCCAGGACCGTGTAGCCGAGCCAGGACTCGCGTCGCAGCACCGCGGCCACGTCGTCCACGTGGATCGGGTCGCCGGCGATGATCACGCCCTGGCGCAGGTGGCCGTGGCGGCGGGCCTGCTGCATCACGCGCCGAAGGGTCAACCGCCAGAGCAGCAGTAGCGGCGTCCCGATGACGAAGACGAGCAGGAAGAAGCCGCGGGAGAGCGGGAAGCCGGTGAGGTAGCAGCCGATGCCGACCAACGCCGAGCTGAGCACCGATGCCTTGATGAGGAGCTTGTACTCCTCGGTCGCCGCGCCGAACACGTCGCGGGCGTAGGAGCCGACCGCGAGCAGCATGGCCAGCCAGCCGAGCAGCAGTGGGCCGGCCGCGGCGCTGACGAAGCCGGTGACGTCGTCGCGGGCGTCGAACCAGGTGAGCTCCTGGCGACTGATCATCGCCACCACCGTGGCGATCGCGAGCACGACGAAGTCCCCGACCGCCGCGACCAGCGGAATCAGGCGTGCGGTGTGCGACGGCTGACTCGTCATCCGGCGCACGGCGCTGTCGAGCAACGTCATCTGCTTCGTCCCCCCGAACGTGGGATTCGGCGCTCGAGCCCCCTCGGAGCGCAACGATCCCGCGTCGATTGTGCCCCTCTTGGCGACATTGCGGAAGGAGACGGGAGAACGGCGTGGGAAATGTCTATGCCGCCTGCGGTCCGACCGCGGGTTGCGTCGAGGTGCCTTCACCACCTCAGACCCTCCGGCCGGCTGTCGTGGCTCGGTTCGCCAGGCTCTCCATCGGGAGCAGCAGACGTGCCGCCCCACCACGGGACGGCACGACGAGCGAGACCTCGGGCACGGTCGGCACGGTGCCCGTCAGCCCCTTCGCTCGGGGGATCGCGGCATCCGGCACGGCGCAACTCTAGGGTCTGGTGTGGTGCCCGACCCCCGAAACGACCAAGGCCGCGGTCACCCCGAAACGACCGTCCGCGGTGCGGACGCTCCTTATGATGATGATGAAACGTCGGTGCCGTCCTCGACCGGACGGCCCGTCACACCCTGATCGCCCCGTCCCTGAAATCGGAGTGCCCGCCATGGCCCTGCTGCGTCGGGCCCGGCGTGCCGTCCTGAAGTTCCTGGGAGTGGCGCCCGGCGTGGGGATCCTGTTCTCCCCGCAGAGCCGGCGGCGCCTCGGGTTCGCCCTGGCCGGCTCGCTGGTCGTCGCGCTCATGGAGATGGTCGCGGTGGCGACGGTGCTGCCGCTGATGCAGCTGCTGACCGGCTCGTCGCGGGACAGCGGCATCCTCAAGACGCTCTCGGACCTCTTCGGCACCGAGTCCGACCAGGCGCTGGCGATCTGCCTGGCGACGGTGATCTTCCTCGGGTTCCTCATCAAGGCGTGCCTGACGGTCGCCTTCCGCTGGTGGATCCTGGGCACGCTGATGCGCCAGGAGCTGGAGACGGCGACGAGGCTGCTCCGCTACTTCCTGCTGGCGCCGTACTCGTTGCACCTCAAGCGGCACACCGGCGAGATGCTCCGCAACTCCAACGAGGCCGTCTCGCAGGTCTACACGGGTGCGATCGGCGGCAGCCTGGCGGCGATGACGGACCTGACCACGATCCTGGCCGTCACGCTGTGCCTCCTCGTGGTGCAGCCGATCCCGACGCTGACCCTCATCGCGTACTTCGCGATCTGCGCGTGGATCTTCCAGCGCCAGGTGCAGCCCCGCGCGGCCGCCGCCCAGGCGCAGCTGCTCACCTCGATGCTGACGGTCTTCAAGACCGCGACCGAGGCGCTCGGCGGGGTCAAGGACATCAAGCTGCGGGGCACCCACGAGTACTTCATCGACCGGTTCGGCAGCTCGCGGCTCGAGCAGGCCAAGGCGATGCGCACGAAGGTCTTCCTCGGTGAGCTCCCCAAGTACGTGATGGAGATCCTCTTCATCCTCGGCGTCGGCATCATGACCGTGATCGTGTTCCGCGGGGAGCCGTCGCAGCGCGCGCTCAGCCTGGTCGCGCTGTTCGCCGCCGCCGGCTTCCGCGTCCTGCCGAACGTCGTGCGCAGCATGGCGTCGCTGACGATCGTGCGCGCCTCGCGGGCCGCGGTGGACATGGTGCTGGACGACGTCCGGGACGCCCGCGAGTTCACCGAGCACTACGAGCACCGGCCGCGGCTGCCCATCGAGCGCGAGCTGCGCGCCGAGAACGTCGGCTTCCACTACGAGGGCGGACCCCAGGTCCTGACCGGCGTCGACCTGGTGATCCCGCGCGGCACGTCGCTGGCCCTCGTCGGCGGCAGCGGTGCCGGCAAGACCACGCTGGTCGACCTGCTGGCAGGGTTCCACCGCCCCACGCAGGGCCGCATCCTGCGCGACGGCATCGACGTCTCGGAGGACATGACCGGCTGGCAGACCGGCGTCGCGATCGTGCCGCAGACCGTCTACCTCGGCGACGGCTCGCTGCGCGAGAACATCGCGTTCGGCGTGGCTCCCGACGACGTGGACCAGACCCGCCTGGACGACGCGGTCGACCGGGCCCAGCTGCGCGAGCTGGTCGACGAGCTCCCGCTCGGCCTGGACGCTCCCGTCGGTGAGGCGGGGACGCAGCTGTCCGGCGGCCAACGGCAACGGATCGGCGTGGCCCGGGCGATGTACGCCGACCCGACCTTCCTGATCCTCGACGAGGCCACGTCTGCCCTCGACAACGAGACCGAGCGTCGCATCGCCGAGACCGTCGAGAGCCTCGCCGGCGTGGTCACCACCATCGTGGTGGCCCACCGCCTCTCCACCGTCAAGAACTGCGACCAGCTGGCCTTCCTCAAGGACGGCCGGGTGGTCGCGGTCGGGACGTTCGACGAGGTGCGCGCCGCGAGCCCGGAGTTCGAGCGGCTCGTGCGGCTGGGGTCGCTGGTCACCTCCTGATGGAGCTCACCGTCGTCTTCTGCCACCCGGGCGGAGGGGGCTGGGCCACCGTCGAGGTGATGGCCCGCCTCGCCGCCAGGGTCCTGGGGGGCCGGTACGTCGACGTCCACCTGGAGGCGGAGCCCTCGCGGCTGCGCAAGCTGCTCGCCCTGCTCCCGCGCCGGACCGGCGGCGCACCACTGCTGCTCGTGGCCGCCCAGCCGGGCCACCTGCAGGCGCTGCTGTCGGCCGGCCACTGGCGCCGCGGGCCGTCCCCGGTGGTCGCCTGGGTGGTCGACTCCTTCTGGACCGAGCGGATCCCGCACCTGGCCCGGCACCGCGGGCTGATCGACCAGATCTTCGTCACCGACGGCGAGCTGGTCGACCTGTGGGCGCGGCAGACCGGAGTGCCGTGCGACTTCCTCCCCTTCGGCGCCGACGTGGTCGGACAGGGCCCGCCGCGGGCCGACCGCCCGCTGGACCTGCTGCGCGTGGGTCGCCAGCCCGAGGCCTGGGACCGGTCGGAGCAGGTGGGCGTGGTGGCCTCCGGGCTCGGCCTCGTCTTCCAGCCCGGCGTGCCGGCCCATGCGGACCCGGTGCAGAACCAGGTGGGACTGCACGCCGCCATGGCGCAGGCGAAGCTCACCCTCTCGTTCAACAACGTCGCGGCCCCCGCCGGATACACGCACCCGACGCAGCAGTACCTGACCGGTCGCTGGACCGACGCCCTCGCCGCCGGTGCGGTCGTCGCGGGTGCGGTGCCGCGGTGCCAGGCGACGAGCGAGCTGCTCTGGCCCGAGGCCACCGTCGAGGTGTCCCCGGTCGACGTCGCCGGAGGGCTGGCGCGCGTCCGGGAGGTCGTCGACGGCTGGTCGCCCGCGGTGGCGGAGCTGAACCACGCCCACGCCCTCGAGCGGCTCGACTGGCGGCGCCGCTTCACGCGGCTCGTCGAGGTCGGCCTGCCCGCCGGGACGCTGCCGGACGAGCTGGCGCTGCTCGAGCGGCGTACCGCCGAGGCCTTCGCCCGCGCCCGCGGGGACGCGACGTGACGGGTCGGGCCGGCGTCTACTTCCCCGGTGTCAACGGGCGCGGGGGGGCGGAATGGCTGGCCGTGCTGACCGCGTTGGAGCTGGCGCGGACCGGGCGCGAGACGTTCCTGTTCACCGACGGCCCCGTACCTCCCGAGCTCGAGGCGGACCTGGGCTGCGACCTGTCGCCGATCTCCATCGTCGAGCTGGAGGCGCCGCGCGAGATCGGCGGGCTGCGCGGGCTACGCGGGCTGGGTCGGCTGCGCGAGCTGAGGGCGCACCAGAAGGCGATCCGGGCGCACCGACTCGACCTCTTCGTGAACGCGAAGTTCAAGAGCCAGCTGCCCGGGTGCGGGCGGCGCAACGTCTACTACTGCCACTTCCCGCACCGCATCGGCGTCGCGGCCGAGGGCACGCTGCGCCGGCTGTACGTCGGGCTGCTCGACGTCGTGGAGCGGCTGGCCGTCGACCGCACCCGCCGCGGCTTCCTGGCGACCTACGACGAGGTGTGGGCCAACTCGGAGTTCACCGGCTCCCACGTCGAGCGGCAGTGGGGCGTCCGGCCCCGCATCGTCTACCCGCCCTGCGAGGCCGTGCCCGCGCTCGAGAAGCGGCGGGAGATCGTGGTGGTGGGCCGCTTCCAGCCGCCGACGGCCCCGGAGATCCCGTACAAGGCCCAGGACTACCTCCTCGAGGGCTTCGCGGGGCTCACCGACCTCCACGAGCAGGGCTGGCGCCTGGTGCTGGTCGGCGGGGCGCGCGACGAGGACGCCGAGTACCTCGCCGGGCTGCGCCGGGCGGCCGAGGACCTGCCCGTCGACCTCGTGGTCAACGCGACTCGGGACCAGCTGCGCGACGCGCTGGGCCGGGCCTCGCTCTACTGGCACGCGCAGGGCGTGCGTGGCGACGCCGAGCGGGTCCCGCACTCTCAGGAGCACTTCGGCATCAGCACGGTCGAGGCGATGTCGGCGGGGGCGATCCCGCTCGTCTACGGGACGGCCGGACCGCTGGAGGTGGTGCGCGGCGTGGCAGGCCTGGAGGCGTGGTACGACCGGACCGGGCTGGAGGCGCTGACCCGCACCTGGGCGACCCGGATCGCCGAGCATTCTCCCGAGGTCGAGGAGATGCGCGGCCGGTGCCAGGAGCGGGCGGCGTTCTTCGACCTGGCCCACTTCGCCGAGCGGCTCCGGGACGCCCTATGACGTCGGGCTCCGTGACGTCCTGGCCCGCGCGCATCCGGCGGGTGGTCGTCGTCGCGCCGCGGGTCCCCGAGGCCAGCGGCGGCGCGGTGGTGGCCGAGACCTACGCCGAGATGTTCGCGGGCGCGGGCCTCGACGTGGAGGTCCTCTCGATCCATCCGGGCACGCGCACGGCCTCGTTCACGCCGACCGTGGTGATCCGGCGTGAGCAGCTGCACCGCGGGCCTGTCCTCCGCGGCGACCGGGGAGCGTGGGGACGCGTGCGCGGGCTGGGCCTGGTGGCGTTCAAGCGCGTCGACCGCCTGCTGCTGATGCGCCGGTACCGCCGGCGGATGGAGCGCTACGGCCCCGAGACACTGATCGTCTTCACCCACGTCACCGGCCTGTCGCTGCTGCGCGAGACCGGCTTCGCGTGGCCCGCGGACCGGCCGCTGCTCGTCGGTCAGTACCACTCGCCGTACGTGAGCCTGGACGACGACACCGGGCTGCGCGACAGCATGGTGCGCGAGTACGCCGCGGTCGACGTGTTCACCGCGCTGTCGGCTTCCGACGCGGAGCGCTTCGCCGAGATCCTGCCGGTGCCGTGCGTGGCGCTGCCCAACCCGGTCAGCCTCACCGACGTGGACGACGTGACCGGCCAGAGGGAGACGCTCGCCGTCGCGCTGGCCCGCTACTCCGGTGAGAAGCAGCTCGACCTGATGGTCCGCGCCTTTGCCGCGGCGACCGCCTCGTCGGACCTGCGGCCCTGGCGGCTCGAGCTCTACGGCTGGGGTCCCGAGAGGGAGAAGCTGGCCGCCGCGATCGTGGCGTGCGGCGCCAGCGACCGGATCTCTCTCGAGGGCTCGGTCGACGACGTCCGCCCGGTGCTGGCCCGGGCATCGGCCAACCTGCTGACGTCGCGCTACGAGGGTTTCGGGATGAGCGTCCTGGAGGCCGCCCAGTGCGGCGTCCCCTCGATCGCCTTCGGATGCACGCCCGGTCTCGTCGAGCTGATGACCACCGTGCACGGCCGCGTCGTGCTGCCGCCGGACGACGAGTCGGCCTACGTCGAAGCGCTGCGCGAGTGCCTCGGCGACGAGTCGGCGCTCGCGGAGAGGGGCGCGCGGGCGAGCCGAGGAGCCACCGCCTACTCGCGCGACGCGGTGCTCGCACGATGGACGAGCCTGGTGCACGCCGCCCTGGAAGGACTGGAAGGACGGCGCACCTGAGGGACGACGAGCGGTTGCCGCCGAGCGAGTCCGACTACCTCTGACCCTCGTGCTCGTGCTCGTGGTCGTGGTCGTGGCCGTGGCCGAGGTGCTCGAAGGAAGGCTCGGGCTCGGGAGGCGGGCCGGACGCCAGCTCGGCGACGATGTCGTCGACGAACTGCTCGATGTCGCGGGCACCGACGACGGGCCCGCCCGCCAACATCCCGTCCGCACCGAAGAGCACGGCCGCCGGTCGGGCCCCGGTGAAGAGGTCGGTGACCGCGCTGTCCGGGTCTCGGTACGGCGTGCTGGCGGCCCACATGGACTCCGGCACGTCCGCGAGCTGCTGGGTGAAGACGGTGCAGACCTCGACGACCTCGAGGCGTCGCGCGAAGTCCGGCAACCACTCGGCGACCAGGTCGCAGGCCCCGCAGCTGGTCGACATGAAGACCAGCAGCTGCGGCCGCTCGTAGGCCAGGTAGCGGAGCTGGACGCGCTCTCCGGCACGGTTCTCCAGCACCCCGATCGGCACGGGCTGGCGCAGGTAGTCCGCCAGCTCGTCGTCCTCGGGCTCCTCCTCGACCGCCGGTGCCCGACGCACGACCAGCACGGCGACCAGCGCGACGAGGACCGCCATCACCGGCCACCACCGGTCGGGGCCATCCAGGTCGCCCGCGGCGGGCACCACGCCCGAGCCCGCGAACCCGAAGCCGGACGCGAGAGCGGCCAGCACCACGAGCACGACGTTGCGGGCCAACGTGCTGGCGGTGACGCGGTCGTCGCCCAGCGTGCCGAAGCAGTGGCACTCCACGCTGTCGCCGGACCGGAGCACGCGCGCGACCACGGCGACGTAGGCGAGGAAGAGCAACGTGGTGGCGGCGCCGATGACCCCCAGGACCCGGCCCCAGGTCACCAGGAGGGCGACGCCCAGGGCGAGCTCGACGAACGGCAGCGCACGCACCGGGCCGGGGCGGGTCAGCGAGGCCGGGACCTTCATCGCGATGAACGCCAGGCGCGTACCGGTGACGTCGCCGACCTTGGCCCACCCGCTCACGAAGAGGACCACCGCCACGGCCGCGGGGGCGAGGACGAAGGCGAGCGCGTTCACGGGTGGATCATGTCAAAGAACCGGCCACGACCAGGCTCTCTTCGACCAACGCCGCAACGGCCTGTCGCACGATCGCGTCCGCGTCCGGGTGCGGTCCGTGCACCTGCTCGGCCCACGCCGCCAGCTCCTCGAGGGTTCGGGGCTCGTCGAGGTGAAGCCAGAGCGTGGCCACGAGCTCGTTGAGGCGTACGGCGCGGGCGGCGAGGAGGACCACGAGGTCGGCGTCGACCTCCAAGGCGTCGACCCACGGCAGCCGGCAGACCCGTGGGTCGTGTGGGTCGGCCTCGGGCTGAGGAGTGAGCACCTCGGGCGGCCCCGGATGGGCGTGGGTGGACGGCCGGTCGTGGGGCTGGGCCGACGTCGGCTCGGCGAGGAGCCGGACCAGGGCGTCCACGTGGTCGGCGATCTCGTCGTAGTCGAGCGCGTAGGCGCCCCCGGCCCGCACGACGAGGTCGAGCAGCGTCGTCAGCGGCGTGGCCAGGTCGGCGAGGGACGAGCTCTGCTCGATGAGCTCCATGAGGGCGCTGACCGTGTCCAGCGGACGAAGGCCGCGAGGGCCGGGGTCGCCGCGGTGGAGGAGCACGATCCGGTGCAAGGTCCCGGTCGCCGGCGTGGAGCCGAGCCCGAGGTCGTCGGGCGAGAGCTGCTCCTTGCGGAAGGGCTCGGCCGGGTCGATCACGACCGACAGTGGCTTGGGGTGTGCGAAGACCACGCCGTCGGGCGTGATGGAGGCGGTCTCGTCGGAGAGGTAGTGCAGCCGAGTGGCCAGCACGCGGGTGGCCGTGGTCTTGCCGGTGCCCGACGGACCCACCACGACCAGCGACCCGGCCCGCGTCGTCGGCGACACAGCCGGCGTGCAGGTTGACCCGCTCACCCGCGGTGGCCAGGAGCGCCGCCAGGGTCACCTGCGTCGTGAAGTGGTAGTCGCGCACATCCTGGCTGTCGGGCTCACCGCCCGAGGCGACCGGCCCTGCCACGAGGTCCGCGTGGGGGACATCCAGAGTCGCGACGGCGCGAGACCACTGGTGGGCCAGCCGAGTCCGTGTCTCGTCGTCGGTGGCCCGGGCGTCCAGGGTGACGCCCATGGTGAGCAGGCGCAGCGCGATCCCCGGCCGCTCCGACTCGGATGTCTCCACCTGGGTCATTGTGCCGACCCGCGGCCTAGGGTGCGGGACATGGACCTGAACCTCACCGACGAGGAGCGAGAGATCCGCGACTGGGTGCGCACCTTCGTCACCCGCGAGATCATGCCGCTCGAGCCCACCGTGCTGGAGCGCGAGCGTCGCGGCGAGCGCGGGATCACCCGCGACGAGCTCCGCGGGCTGCGCGACAAGGCCCAGCAGTCGGGCTTCTTCGGCGTGCAGACGCCCGAGGAGTACGGCGGGATGGCGCTCGGTGCGGTGATGACCGCGCTCATCGAGGTCGAGCTGGGCCGGACCTTCGTGCCGTTCAGCTTCGGCGGTGAGGCCGACAACATCTTGTACTCCGCCAACGACGAGCAGCAGGAGCGCTACCTGCTGCCGACGATCGCGGGCGACAAGATCAGCTGCTTCGCGATCACCGAGCCGGGCGCCGGCTCGGACGCGCGCAACATCCGCACCTCCGCCGTACGCGACGGGGACGAGTGGGTGATCAACGGCGAGAAGACGTTCATCACGTGGGGCGACGTCGCCGACTTCGTGATGGTCTTCGCGGTCACCGACCCGGAAATGCATCGGGAAGGGCGCTCGGGAGAGTCGGTGACCTGTTTCCTGGTCGACCGGGACGCCGGGTGGACGTCCTCGCCGATCCCGACGATGGGGGAGTGGGGGCCGGCGTCGCTGAGCTTCCAGGACGTGCGGGTGCCGCACTCGGCCATCCTCGGCGAGGAGGGCCGCGGCTTCGAGCTGGCGATGCGCTGGATCGGCAAGGGCCGCTACATGCTGCCGGCGCGAGCCCTGGGCGCGTGCGAGCGCCTGGTCGAGATGGGCATGGAGCACGCCCGGCAGCGGGTGACGTTCGGTGAGCCGATCGCCCAGCGGCAGGCCATCCAGTGGATGGTCGCGGACTCGGCGGTCGAGATCGAGGCGCTGCGCTGGCTGGTGCTCACCGCGGCCTGGCAGGTCGACCACGACATCGACTCCCGTCAGTCCCAGTCGATGGCCAAGCTCTACGGCGGCGTGAAGGCCAACGAGATCGTGGACCGCGTCCTCCAGATGCACGGCGGCATGGGCTACACCCGTGAGCTGCCCGTCGAACGGTGGTACCGCGAGCTGCGCGTCCTGCGCATCTACGAGGGCACCGACGAGATCCAGCGCCGCACGATCGCGCGCAACCTGCTCTCCGGTCACGTGTCCGTCCGCGGCCACCTCGGCTGACCGTGGGGGCGATGCGTCTGGGCCGGCACACCTTCGGCGCCGACGACACGGTGATGATGGCGATCGTCAACCGCACCCGCGACTCCTTCTACGACCAGGGCGCGACCTTCGACGACGGTCCCGCCCAGGAGCGGGTGCACCGGGTGGTGGCCGAGGGCGCGGAGATGGTCGACATCGGCGGCGTGCGGGCCGGGTACGGCGAGCAGGTCGACGCCGCCGAGGAGATCCGGCGGGTGGCGCCGTTCGTGGCCTGGGTGCGCGAGACGTACCCCGGGGTCGTCGTCAGCGTCGACACGTGGCGCTCCGAGGTCGCCCGCGAGGTCTGCGCGGCCGGCGCCGACGTGCTCAACGACGCGTGGGGCGGGCACGACCCGGCGCTGGTCGAGGTCGCGGCCGAGTTCGACGCGGCGGTGATCTGCACGCACACCGGGGGGCTGGCGCCACGCACCGACCCCTACCGGATCGAGTACGACGACGTGGTCGCCGCCGCGATCACCGAGACCACCCGCCTGGCCGAGAGCGCGCTGGCCGCGGGCGTCGCCCGCGAGTCGATCGTGATCGACCCGGCCCACGACTTCGGCAAGAACACCTTCCACTCCCTGGAGGTCACGCGGCGGCTCGGCGAGATGGTCGCGACGGGCTGGCCGGTGCTCGTGTCCCTGTCCAACAAGGACTTCGTCGGCGAGACCCTCGACCTGCCGACCCAGCAGCGGCTCACCGGGACCCTCGCCGCCACCGCGGTCTGCGCCCTGGCCGGCGCCCGCATCTACCGCGTCCACGAGGTCGTCGAGACGCGGCAGACCGTCGACATGGTGTGGTCGATCGCCGGGCGTCGCCCGCCGAGGCGCGCGATCCGAGGCCTCCAATGACAGAGCGAGCGCGGGTCGCGATCGTGCCGGGCGTGCTGGCGTTCCTGCCCGAGTACGCCGGGCAGGTCGACCCCGTCCCCGACGTACGCGCCGCCGCACTGGCCGCGGTCGCGTGGCTGGCCGAGGACGGTCCGGTGAAGGTGGTCGCCGACGACCAGGGCGCCCGCGTCGCCCGGCACCTGCTGGCCGCCACCGGAGGCGCGCCGGACGACGGTCCGGGCAGATCGACCGGGTACCTCGTCGTCGCCAACGGCTCCGCGCGCCGCCGCGACTCCGCGCCGGGGTACGTCGACGCGCGCGCGGTCCCGTACGACGCCGCCGTCGAGGCGGCCCTGCGGCTGCCGGACCCCGACGCCCTTGCCGCCACGGACGTCGGGCTCGGCGCCGCACTGCTCGCCGGCAACGCCGCCGGGCTGGCGGGTCTCGGCACCCTCCTGCGAGGCGCGGAGCCGGCCCTGGTGGACTATGCGGACGACCCGTACGGCGTCCAGTACTGGGTGATGCGATGGGTCGTCACCGACCTAGGACCTGTCTCGGAGGGGAAGTGACCACATTGAGGACCCTGCTCGGACCCGAGGGTGAGCTGCGGGAGGTGTACGCCGCTCCGCGCACCCCCTGGCTGCGGGTCAACATGGTCTCGACCGTCGACGGCGCGGGCAGCGGCGAGGACGGCCTGACCGGCTCGATCAACAATGCGGCGGACCAGCGCGTCTTCGCCCTGATGCGCGAGCTGGCCGACGTGGTGATCATCGGCGCGGGCACGGCGCGCGCCGAGGGCTACCCGCCGATGGAGAACCCGGTCGTGGTGGTGTCCCGATCGGGCAGCCTGCCGCCGACCCTGCGAGGAGCCGCACCCGGTCGCGTCCTGATGGCGACGGTGTCCGTGGCCTCGGGTCTCGGCGAGGCCCGCGACCTGCTCGGCGACGACCACGTGCTGGTCCTCGGCTCCCACCGCGTGGACCTCGCCGCGATGAAGCAGCAGCTGGTCGACCGCGGGTACGCCGACCAGCTCTGCGAGGGCGGCCCGCACCTCCTCCGCGACCTGCTGGACCAGGGGGTCGCCGACGAGGTCGCGTGCACCTACGTGCCGAGGATCGTCTCCGGACTGCACCCGCGCATCACCGACGGACCGCCCGTCGACGTGCCGCTCACGCTGCACTCGCTCGTCGAGGAGGACGGCACGCTGCTGGGGCGCTGGTTCACCGGCTGAGTTCCCGGCTGAGTTCCCGGCTGAGTTCCCAGTGGCCGAGCCCCACCCGAGGAGCCCGCGTCAGTCGACGATCCAGCGGCTGGTGGTCGTCGTCCGGACGACCATGACGACGTTGCCGTCGTCGTCGACGCGGCTCTTGCGCAGGTCGACGCAGGCGAACGCACCCAGCGGGATGTCGGCCGACTGCCCCAGGCAGACCGGGACCTCGGTGTAGCCGGAGTCCGGGCCGTCGGCGTGGCGGACGGTCAGGCTCGAGGGGGCGGCGGACGGCTCGCCCCGGCCGCCGAAGAGCGACGCGTCGTACCGGAGCTCGATCACGGCCGGGTCCGCGACGTTGGCCACCAGACCGGTGGCGTGCACCTTCATGGGGTACCCGATCGCGCCGGGCACGTCGATGTCGGTGAGGGGCTCGATCGTCGCGTCGGCCCCGGTGTCGATGGCCGGGAAGGTGATCGACGCGACCTGCGGGTTGTCCTCGGTGGGCCGGACGTCGCCCCCGGCCGTCTTCTCGAAGCTCAGCGGCGGGATGAGCATGGCGCCGTCGCCGCCGGCGTCACCGCTGACCTTGCCGTTGCCGAAGTACCGTCCCCGGATCTCGGTGAGACCCGTGCCGCGCTTGGCGATGCGGCCGCGGTTCACCAAGGTGGGCGGGAGGTCGAGGCCGGCCCGGGCGCCGAGCATGAAGTCACCGGCGTTGAGGACGATCAGCTTGCCGACACCGTGGCCGCGGTAGTGCGGCTGCAGCAGCATCGTCGTCCCGAAGTCGGCGACGATGCCGGAGCGGTCGAGCATCCGGGCGCGTCCGTGGACGTCGACGACGTACCGCGTCGACAGCCGGATCGGCTTCGCGCCCCGCAGGTCGAGCGTGCCGTCGTCGCCGATCTCCAGGATCCCGGGCTTCCCGGAGTACGTCGACCCGGCCGGCATCGTGGTCAGCAGGGCGGGCGTGCCACCCGCCGACCAGTGCGCGTCGACGGTGCCGATCACGTGCAGACGCCCGCCACCACCCAACGTGGCGCCGTCGACCTCGAGGACCGATCCCCGCTTGGTGATCGACCGGACGTCGTCCTGGTCGCCCCAGACGAAGAGGGACGTGCCCGGCGTCAGGGTGAGCCGGGCGTCGAGCCCCAGCTCGAGCAGGTTCAGGTCGATGCGTGGCGTGGTCGCGTCGACCACCACGGCGGATCCCTGGGGGATGCAGGCGTAGTCGCGGTTGCCCACGCCCGGTGCCCGGCCCTTCGACCACTTCGTCGCGTCGCCCCAGGTGCCGGCGCCCCCGAGCCACAGGTTGACGTCGTAGCCCCGAGCCGCCCAGCGGCACTCGGGTGGCGCGGCGGCGGACGAAGCGACCGGGAGTCCGCCCAGCCCGACGGCCAGGAGCAGGGCAAGAAGCGGGCTGGTCCAGCGCGAGCGTGTCATCCGATGTCCTCCCCGACGCGGTGACGACCCGAGTTGTTGCACGATAGAGCGCCGGAGGCCGCTGGCACTACGGTGTTGCGCCGGAGGAGGGGTGCCGATGTCCGAGCGCGTGTGCGTGCTGGCCGGTGCCGCCGCGTGGCCGTTCTACCTCGCGAACGCCGCGTGGGTCGGCCAGGAGAACCGTCGCTTCGCCGACGCGACCCGTCTCGGCTTCTACTCCGGACGACAGGTGCAGGGCCTGGCACCTCTCATCCAGCAGGTGGTCGGCTCGGTGCCGCTTGACCCCGGAGGAAGCGGCCGCCCGGGCACTCAGCGTCGACCCCGTCGTACGTCGTGTCGGTGAGGCGCTGGCCGCCGCGCTGCACGACGGCCTCACCACGTCGCGCGTCGCGGTGGTCCTGCTCTCGCCGGCCGACGACGCCGCCACCGCGACGTTCGATCCGGTCGAGCACGACGGGGAGGCGGCCTGGACGATGTTCCAGCGGTTCGTCGACCTCGACCGGCTGCGGGCCGCCACGACCACCGCCGGTCTGGGTGCCGCATGAACGACGCCCGACGAGCCGAGCTGCGCACCTGGTTCGAGGAGAACCTCGACTCGTTCCGGTCGCTCGAGGCGGCCTTCGCCACGCACCTCGGCCGGGCGCTGACCTCGGCGCGGCTGGACGACGCGCGGCTGGAGACGCGGACGAAGGCGGTCGACAGCTTCCTGGACAAGGCGACCAGGTCCGACGGCCGTGGCGGGGACAGGTACGCCGACCCCGCCACGCAGCTGACCGACTTCGTCGGCGCCCGCGTGATGGTCCCGCTCAGTGCCGACGTCGCGCCCGTCGCGCGGCTGGTCCAGCGGCTCTACGTGGTGGAGGAGATGTCGGACCAGCGCGCCGACTCGCTGCTCGACGTCCCGGGGTACCAGAGCCTGCACTTCCTGGTCCGCTTCCGCGAGCAGGACCGCGAGGCGCTGGACCTCGATGCCCGGGGCGTCCCGGACCTTCCCGTCGAGCTCCAGGTCCGCTCGATCCTCCAGCACGCGTGGGCCTCCCTGCAGCACGACCTGATGTACAAGGGAGAGCGCCGGCCGACCGACCACGTGCGCCGGCGGCTCATCGCCCTCGCCGGACTGCTCGAGCTGGCCGACCAGGAGTTCATGTCGGTCCGGCTGGCCCACGGCGACTCCGCGGGCGTGCTCGACGACGCGCACGCCGGGGGCTTCGACGTGGCCGCGGTCGGACGCTGGGCGGAGGCCTTCGCCGGTGACGAGGCCGGCGGCGAGCCGTCCGCCTGGGCGGCCGCCCTCAGGGTCGTGCTGACCCAGCTCGGTGCGACCGAGGCCGACGAGGCGACCGGTCTGCTGGGGGCGTGGGCCGATCGTGGACCGGAGCTGGCCGTGACGGTGCGATCCACGCGGCCGTGGGCCACGGCGTCGTACATCGCCGACCTCGCGCTGCGCGAGGCGCTCGGCGATGAGTACGCGAGCCGTCGCGCTCCGGGAGCAGCGGCGCCGTGAAGATCGTCTACGTCCTGCTCGAGATCGGGTTCGCGGTCGCCGTGTGGCGCCTGGGCGACAAGGCCCGCAAGCAGCAGCTGACGGCCCGGTCGGCGGCGCTGCTCGCCGGCGTGTGCGCTCTTCTCCTGATGTTCCTGATCGCGACGGACTGGCCGCTCTCCGGCTGGGCCCCGGCGATCAACCGGTTCTGGGACGAGCACGGCATCGTCGGCGGCACGATCCAGAGCGTCCTGCTGCTCGGGGTCGGTCTGCTCTCCTACGAGGCCGGCCAGCTGCGCGCCCAGGAACGCCTGGACGAGAGCGTCACCGCGGCCGGTCTGGGCGGCATCGTCGACCACGTCGTGGACACGGAGGTGGGCCTCGCCTTCCTGTCCGCCCCCGACCCGCCCGACGCGCACGGCTGGGAGTGGGCTCCGGGTCGTCCCCTCCAGTGGCTGCGGCACGGCCGGGCACGCCTGAACCGCACCGCCGCCGACCGCAGCGGCGACCCGCGGTCCTGGCCCGCGGCGTTCCCGCCGACGGCCGACCCCGAGTGGCGTGCCGAGCTCATCGACCAGTGCATCCGCCGTCTCCTGGTGGCCCTGCGCGACTGGACCCCGTTGATCGGGAGCTCGCGCAACGGCACCAGGGTGCTCGTCGCGATCGCCGAGCTGCGCAAGGACCTCGTCGAGCTGCAGGCGAGGCTCGGTGATGACCGCGAGGTGGTCGAGGGGCTGCTCCTGAGCCTGCGCGGGCGGGCCCGGCTGCTCGCCTACTTCCTCGAGCTCAAGAGCGGTGCCATCCCGATGCGGGCGGAGGTGCTCGAGTCGTTCTCGCCGCTGGCGGTGACGCCGGCGGCGCTGGAGTGGGCGGCGGACCCGTCGGGTCGCGACCTGTTCGGCGCCGAGTGGACCAAGGACCTGGAGGCCGCGACCGACGCCCTCACCCGGGCGCGTTGACCTTGTTCAGGACCTCGGCCAGCTGGGCCCGGACGCTCGCGATCGGGAGTGCCGCCCCCAAGGTCCACGCGCTGCGTGCCGCCTGCTCGACCCCGTGCTCGACCAGCGCGGCCCGGGCCTCGGCCAGGCCGGCGGCCAGGTCCTGCTCGGGAGGCGCCTCGCGTCCTCCCGGTGACGGGGAGAGCGTCTGGGCGGCGGCGAACAGGCGGACGGCCGTCTCGGGCTCGCCCTCGGCGGCGGCGAGGCAGCCGCCGACCCGCAGGCACTGGGCCACGGCCAGCGCCTGACCCAGGCGGTCGCTCATGTCGAGCGCGTCGGCCAGCCGGCTGCCCGCCTCGGCGAGGTCTCCGTGCACCAGCGCGGCCCGGGCCAGGGTGATCGTGGTGTCACGGGCCACCGTGGGGCGAAGGTGCCCGGCGACGGCGAACGCCTCGGAGGCGAAGGTGCGGGCGGTCTCGCCGTCGCCGTCGTCCAGGGCGATCTCGGCGAGCGTGTTGAGGACGTCGGCGGTCCGCATCACGTCCCCCTTGGCGCGGACGACCGCGAGCTTGGCCTCGTGGGCGCGACGCTCGCCGTCGACGTCCCCGCCGAACGCGCGGGCCATGGCGAGGACGGTGAGGGCCCGCGTCGAGAGCGGGTAGAGGTCGAGCGCCTCGGCCTCCGATGCGGCCACCTCGGCGAGGGCCACCCCCTCGTCGAGCTCGCCCGCGACGACCAGCTCGGCGCCGAGGAAGGTCCGCGCGGTCGCCGCCGAGGGACGGTCGCCGTGACGCTCGGCCAGGTCCAGAGCGGCCCGGCCGAAGTCGCGCGCCTGCGCGTGGTCGCTGAGCTGGTGGGACAGCATCGCGGCCGCGGCCAGGAGCCGGGCCGCGGCCGGGCTCTGCGCCGGCACGTGGTCGAGCACGCGGAGAGTCAGCCCGAGCGCCTCGTTGTGCCGCCCCGCGGTCACCCAGCAGTCGAGGCTGGCCAGGAGCACACCCAGCGCCAGCGCCCCGCGTCCGGCTTCCAGCGCCCAGTCGACCGCGGCCGCGACGTCTGCGGCGTCGTCGTCGAACCTCGCCAGCACCAGGTGCCCGTCGGGGCCGTACAGGCGCGGCCCCGCCTCCTCGGCGCGTGCGGTGAGGTACGCCGCCAGCAGCTCGCGGCTTCTCGC
The DNA here is from genome assembly GCA_963782035.1 of uncultured Actinomycetota bacterium. Taxonomy (GTDB): domain Bacteria; phylum Actinomycetota; class Actinomycetes; order Propionibacteriales; family Nocardioidaceae; genus Nocardioides. The sequence goes on along the minus strand of CAWAIW010000039.1, from coordinate 11,949 downwards.
CACGTCGGGGCGGGCCAGCAGACGTTCGCGTGCGAAGGACCGGACCGTGCCGAGCACCACGAACCGCACGTCGGCCCGGCTCTCCATCGACCGCACCAGCCGGGCGTCGACGATCGCCGCGAGGGCATCGATCACGTCGGGCACGTCGGGGCAGACCGCCTCGACCGCCTCGATCGTGAAGCCCCGCTCGAACAGGGCCAGCCGGTCGCACACCAGCCGCGCCGACGGAGTGAGGCGGTCGTAGCTCCACCGGATCGCGGTCGTCATCGCCCGCTGCCGCAGCGGAACGGCCTCCGAGCCGGTGGACAGCAGGTCGAGGTTGGTCCGCAGCCCGTCGATGATCCGGTCGAGGCTGCGCAGCTTGACGCGGGCCGCGGCGAGCTCGATGGCGAGGGGCAACCCGTCGAGCAGGGCGCACACCTCGGCGACGTCGTGCTCCTGGCCCTCCAGCCGGAAGGACGGCTCGGCCGAGACCGCCCGGTCGACGAACAGCTGGACCGAGGCGGCGGCGGCGATGGTCGCCTTGTCGCCGGCGATACCGGGCACCACCAGGGGAGGGACGGGCAGCTCGTGCTCGCCGTCCACGCGGAGCAGCATCCGGCTGGTCACGAGGACGGTGAGACCGGCGGACGCCTCGAGCAGGCGACGTACGACGGTGGGTCCCTCCGCGATGGCCTCCAGGTTGTCCAGCACCACCAGGCCGCGCCAGTCGGGGGGCAGCGCGGTCAGCGCCTCACGCAGGTCGCCACGGGTGTCGACGCCCAGGGCGAGGGCGATCTCGACCGGCAGCTGGGCGGCGCCGGTGGTCTCGGTGACCTGGAGGTAGACGACGTCGTCGACCTGCTGCTCGAGGATCGTCGCGACGAGGGTCGCCACCCGCGACTTGCCACTGCCGCCGATGCCGGTGAGCGTGACCAGCCGGACGTCGCCGCGGGCCAGCAGGCCGGCCACCTCGGCGGTCAGCTCGTCGCGACCGAACGTGGAGGACGCCAGCACGGGCACGCGAGCCCGCCCGCGCGGGACGACCCGGTCCTCCTCGGCCCCCGGGGCCCTCTCGTTGCGCAACATCCCGGCCTGCAGCTGCTGCAGTGCCTCACCGGGCTCGATGCCCAGCTCGTCGGCCAGCGTCGCCCGCGCCTCGGCATAGGTCGAGACGGCCTCGTCGCGTCGTCCCGCGGCGTACAGCGCCGTCATCAGCAGACCCCACAGCCGTTCCCGGGCGGGGTACCGGGTGACCAGCGCGCGCACCTCGTCGACCACCTCGGCGGACCGACCCTCGCGGACGCGGGCATCGAGGCGGTCCTCCCAGGCGGTCGACCGCAGCTCGGTGAGCCGGCGGGCCTCGGCCTCGAGGTGCGGCGTGTCACGGACGTCCTCGAGCGCCTCGCCGCGCCAGAGAGCGAGCGCCTCGTCGAAGCGCGACTCCCCGGCCAGGACGGCGAACCGGTCGGCGTCGGTGGTCAGCGGCTCGGCGAGGTACGCACTGAGCTGGGTCCGCAACCCGGCCAGCGCGGAGGCGGGGTCGGGGGGCGGTGTGGGCCAGGTACGGGAGACGAGCTCCTCGTCGGTGACGGGCTCGCCGCCGGCCAGCGCCAGGACGGTGAGCAGGGCGCGCGCTCGCTTGCCGGGCCCCGTGTCCCCCTCCGGGACCGGGACCGTGACGGGTCCCAGGACCCCCACCTCCATGGGCCGAGAGTAGCGAGCCCGATCGCTTGACAGACGTCTGTCAAGCAAACGAGAGCCCTCCCTCCTGGGAGGGTCGACCGTCGCCGTCGAGCCCCACCGCCGAGGTCAGGATGGCCCAGGCCGCCTGCAGGTCGGGAGGATCGGCGTGACAGGTTGCCATCCGCAGTCCGTCCACCAACGCGTGGACCCGCGCCAGGCCCCCGGGTTCGAGCCGGACGTCGGCCGGCCTCGGCCAGGACCTCGGCGAGGAGGTCGCGCTCGCCCTCACGCATGTCCCGCACCACGGCTCCCACCGCAGGGTGCGTGCGTCCGAGCTCCTCGACGCTGAGCCACACGCGTGTCCACGTCACACCCACCTCGTCCCGAGGCAAGAACGCGAGGACGCCGTGCTCGTGCCTGGTGCGGTCGATCAGCTGCAACCAGCGCTGGCCGATGCGCGTCGCCACGATCGTGAGCATCTCCGACCGACGGCCCGCCCAGACCTGGACGCCCGCCGGCGTGATGCGGATGCGACGCGCCAACCCCCGCACGGTGAGACCCTCCAACCCCTCCTCGATCAGCGCCTCGACGGCGAAGTCGGCCACGATGTCGTGGCGGTTGGGCGAGTCGGGCCGCAGCACGCGTCCCAGACGACCACAGACGTGCACGGTCCGCGCGGGCTCTCCACAGCCCCCGCGAAAGGTCGCCGATCAGGCGGACTCGCGGCGGATGAGCACCGGCGGGATGACGACCCGCATCGCACCGGACGCCCCGTCGTCGAGCTGCTCGAGCAGCAGGCGGGTGGCGCGCTCGGCCATCTCGTCGATGGTCTGGCGCATGGTCGTCAGCGGCGGGGTCGTGCGCTCGGCGACACCGAGGTCGTCGTACCCGACCACGGCGACGTCGTCGGGCACGCGACGCCCGAGCTCGGCGAGCACCTTGAGGGCGCCGGCGGCCATCAGGTCGGAGGCGACCGCGATGCCGTCGAGGTCGGGGTGCCGGTCGAGCAGCTCGCGCGCGGCCTCCTCGCCGCTGGCCTCGGTGAAGTCGCCGAAGGCCACCGCGTCCGCCGACAGCCCCGCGGAGGCCATCGCCTCGTGCCACCCCTGGAGCCGGTCGACGGCGGCGGTCATGTCGATCGGACCCGCGATCGTGCCGATCCGGGTCGAGCCACGTTGGACCAGGAGCCGCGTGGCCTCGCGGCCGCCGGCCACGTTGTCCACGTCGACGTACGTCACGCGGTCCGCGCCGTTCCACGGCCGGCCCACGAACACGCTCGGCAGCCCGATGGCGGACAGGTGGTCGGCGAGGCCGTCGTTCTTGTGGTGCGAGACCACGACGGCGCCGTCCACGTGGCCGCGGGACAGGTAGCGCAACGTGCGGTTCCCCTGGGCCCCCGGAGTCGCCAGCAGCAGCACCAGCTGGAGGTCGCGCGTCGCGAGCACCTTGTTGACGCCGCGCAGCGTGCCCGCGAAGAACGGGTCGCTGAACACCCGCTCGTCGGGCTCGGGCACGATCACCGCCACCGAGTCGGTCCGTCGCGTGACCAGCGACCGGGCGGCCGGGTTGGGGACGTACCCGAGCGTGCGCACGGCGTCGTCGACCGCGCGCTGCGCGGTCTTGCTGACCCGCGTGCCGCCGTTGATCGCGCGCGAGGCCGTCGCCCGGGAGACGCCCGCGATCCGGGCCACCTCGTCGAGCGTCGGCTGGCTGTTCACGGCGGTCACGGTAGCGAGCCCGGTACCTCGCCGGTGCGCACCACCTCGGCGTACCAGCGCGCGCTGGCCTTGGGCGTCCGCTCCTGGGTCTCGTAGTCGACACGGACGATGCCGAACCGCTTCTCGTAGCCGTAGGCCCACTCGAAGTTGTCGAGGAACGACCACGCGAAGACCCCGCCCACGTCGGCCCCCTGCTCGATGGCGTCGTGGATGGCGCGCAGGTACTCCTCCAGGAACGCCACCCGCTCCACGTCGTCCACGCGGCCGTCGAGGAGGACGTCGTCGTACGCCGCGCCGAACTCGGTCACGTACGTCGTGGGGGCCCCGTCCGTGTGCAGGTACTCGTCGTGCAGCCGCACCAGCAGCCGGCGCAGCCCGTCGGGCTGGACCTCCCAGTCCATCGCCGTGCGCGGCAGTTCGCGGCGCACGACGCTCACGTGCTCGGCGGACGGGAACGGCGTGGGGTGCTCGGCCGTCGGCACCGACCCGGACCCGGACCCGGAAACAGCGTCACCGTGGTAGTAGTTCAGGCCGAGCACGTCGATCGGTGCGCCGATCAGGTCGAGGTCGCCGTCGCGCACGACGTGGTGCCAACCGAGAGAAGCCGTGTCCTCCAGCACGTCCGCGGGGTACTCGCCGCGCAGCACCGCGTCGAGGAAGAAGCGGTTGTGCAGCCCGTCGATCCGGCGCGCCGCGTCGAGGTCCGCGGGCGCGTCGGTGGCCGGGTCGGCGACGGTGCAGTTGAGGCTGATCCCCCACTTCACGGTGCCGGAGTCGCGGCCGCGCAAGGCGTCGAGCACCAGCCCGTGCCCGAGCAGCAGGTGGTGCGCGGCGGCCAGGCCGGCCGCACCGTCGGTCCGGCCGGGTGCGTGCACGCCCGCGGCGTACCCGAGGAACGCCGAGCACCATGGCTCGTTGAGCGTCGTCCAGAAGGGGACGCGGTCACCGAGCGCGTCGTACACGGTGGTGGCGTACTCCGCGAGCCGGTAGGCCGTGTCGCGGTTGGTCCAGCCGCCGGCGTCCTCGAGCTCCTGCGGGAGGTCCCAGTGGTAGAGCGTCAGCCACGGGTCGATCCCGTGCCCGAGCAGCTCGTCGACCAGCCGGTCGTAGAAGGCCAGCCCTCGCGGGTTGACCTCTCCGCCGCCCGGCCGGATGCGGGGCCAGGCGACGGAGAAGCGGTACGACGTCAGGCCGAGCTCGGCCATCAGTGCGACGTCGTCGGGCATGCGGTGGTAGTGGTCGCAGGCGATGTCGCCGTGGTCGCCGTTCGCCACCGCACCCGGCGTGTGGGCGAAGGTGTCCCAGATCGAGGGGCCGCGGCCGTCCTCGTGCGCCGCGCCCTCGATCTGGTACGCCGCGGTTGCGGCGCCCCAGAGGAAGCCCGGCGGGAACGAGACCGTCTCGGAGAGCCTGGACTCCGATTCGAGGGTGGGGTGACTGGTCATCCTTTGACCGCTCCTTGCATGATCCCGGCGACGAACTGCCGGCCGGTGGCGACGAACAGGACGAGCAGCGGGATCGTCGCCAGCGTCGTGCCGGCGAGCACGAGGGCGTAGTCCTTGAAGTAGCCGCTCTGCAGCTGGTTGAGCGCGACCTGGACGGTCGGGTTCTCGGCGGGCAGCACGATCAGCGGCCAGAAGAAGTCGGTCCACACCATCATGAACGTGAACAGCCACAGCACCGCCATGGCCGGCCGGGCCGCCGGCACCGCGACGGTCCAGAAGGTGCGGAACATGCTGCACCCGTCGACGCGCGCGGCCTCGATGAGCTCGTCGGGCACCGCGTCCACGAGGTACTGCCGCATGAAGAACACCCCGAACGCGGTGACGATCGTCGGGATGATGACCGCCCACACGCTGCCGGTCCAGCCGAGCTTGGCCATCACGATGAACAGCGGCACGACACCGAGCTGGGTCGGCACCGCCATCGTCACGACCACGAACACCAGCAGCGGGGTGCTGCCGCGGAACCTGAGCTTGGCGAAGGCGTACCCGGCCAACGTGCCGAAGAAGACCACCGATGTGGCCGCGACGCTCGAGACCATCAGGCTGTTGCCGAAGGCCTTCCAGAACGGCACCGAGTCGAAGACCCTCTGGGCGTTGGCCAGGAAGTGGCCACCGGGGAGCAGTGGCGGGGTGTCGCGGGTGATCACCTCCTTGGTGTGCGAGCCGATGAGGAACGACCAGTAGAGCGGCGCGCCCGAGCCGAGGATGAACGCGGTCAGCAGGCCGTAGACGAGGAACCCCGGACGCTTGGTCATCGCGCTCCTCGTCTCGTCGATCGAGCTGCTCGTCCCGGTGATCGAGCCCGTCGAGATCTCAGCCCGGCGATCGCCCCGAACCGTCGTGACGCGTAGTAGTTGACGAGCGCGATCACGATGATCAGCAGGAACAGCAGCCACGCCGTCGCGGCCGCGCGGCCGAGGTCGCGCAGGTGCCAGCCGAAGTCGTAGATCAGCATCGTCATGGTGCCGAACTGCCGGTCGCTCCCGCCGTTCTGGGCCAGCGTGGTGTCGAAGAGCCGGGGCTCGGCGAAGACCTGGAGGCCGCCGATGGTCGAGGTGAGCACCACGAACAGGACGGTCGGGCGGATGCTCGGGACGGTCACGGACAGGAACTGACGGACCTTGCCGGCGCCGTCGATCGCCGCGGCGTCGTACAGGTCGCGCGGCACCGCCTGCATGGCGGCGAGCAGGATCAGGGCGTTGTAGCCGGTCCACCGCCAGTTGACCATCGTGGCGATGGCGACGTGGCTGGCCAGCCGGTCGGTGTGCCACGGCACGCCCGCGAGGCCGATCCACTCGAGCCCCTGGTTGATGAGGCCGTAGCGGTCGCCGAACAGGCTGCCGAAGATGATGGCCACCGCGGCCGGCGCGACCACGAACGGCAGCAGCACGCCCATCCGCCAGAACGTCGCTCCCCGGAGCTTGGTGTCCAGCAGGCCGGCGAGCCCGAGCGCGATGACGATCTGCGGGACGGAGCTGAGCACGAAGATGCTCAGGGTGTTGACGGCCGACTTCACGAAGTACGGGTTGCCGAGCACGTCGCGGTAGTTCTGCAGGCCGACGAACTCGCCCTTGCCGCCGATCAGGCTCCAGTCGTAGACCGAGACGACCGCGGTGTAGACGAGCGGGAACATCCCCACGATCAGGAAGAGGATGAAGAACGGCGAGATGTAGACGTACGGCGAGAACCGTGCGTCCCAGCGGCTGAGCCGCTCCCGCCGGGCGATCTGACGGGCCGACCGGGGGCGGGCCCCGGTCCGTCCGGCGGGTGGTTCGAGGGTGGGAGGGGACGGGGACGCCGCGTCGGCGACGTCCCCGTTCCTCACCACGACATCGTGGGGCAACGAAACCGCCCGTGTCAGAGCGCGGAGACGTCGGAGAGGAACGTCTTCCACGAATCGTCGGGGGAGTTGCTGCCGTCGTCCACCCGGATCAGCGCCTGCTGGAAGGCCTGGAGGATGTCGGAGTACTTCGGGCCCTTGTACGGCTGGACCGTGATGGCGGCCGCGCGGTCACCCAGGATCTGGCCGACGGGGGCGTTGTTGAAGAACTCGTTGGTCATGTCGGTGACGGCGGGGTCGTCCAGCGCGTCGACCTGGCTCGGGAAGGCGCCGATCGCCTGGAACGCCTTCACCTGCTGCTCGGGCGCGGTGATCCAGTTGGCGAACTCCTTGGCCTCGTCCGGGTGGTCGGACTGCTTCGGGACGACGAGGAACGAGCCGCCCCAGTTGCCGCCGCCGCCCGGGAAGACGTCGGCGAAGTCCCAGCCCTTGACGCCGTCGGCGTTGCCGGACACGACGCCCAGCATCCAGCCCGGGCAGGCCATGGTCGCGAAGCCGTCCTTCTGGAAGGACGCGGTCCAGTCGTCGCTCCACTGGGTGAGCTTGGTCGACAGGCCGGCGGCGATGTTGTCGGTCAGGGTGGCGTAGAGGCCCTCGAGCTCGGGGTTCTCCACGTCGACGGTGTTGTCGGAGGTCTCGAAGGGGTTCTGGATCTGGTTGAGCATCGCCTGGGCGGTGCCACCCGTGGAGTCGTACCAGGCCGTGCCGGGCACCTTGTCCACGAACTGCGCGCCGGTGGCGAAGTAGTCGTCCCAGGTCCCCATCAGGCCGGCCACCTCGTCGCGGTCGGTCGGCAGCCCGGCCTTCTTGAACAGGTCGGCGCGGTAGCAGATGCCCTCGGGGCCGGCGTCCGTGCCGTAGCCGATCATCTGGCCGTCGGCGTCGGTCGCGGCGGCCGCCTTGAAGTCCAGCCACCGGCCGTCGAGGGCGGGATCGCTGAGGTCCACGAAGGCGTCGGACTCGGCCAGGATCGCCGGCATCGAGTCACCCTCGATCGCCTCGATGTCGCTCAGGCCCGAGCCGGCGGCGAGCTTGGTGTAGAGGTTCTCCTTCGCGTCGTCCCAGGTGCCGACCTTCTTCTGGGTCACCTGGATCTCCGGGTGGTCGGCGTTCCACTCGTCGATGAGGTCCTCGTAGCCGAACTCGTTGAACGTCGCGACGGTGATCTTCACGGGGTCGCCGGCCGAACCGCCGCCGCCCCCGTCGCCGTCGTCACCTCCACACGCGGACAGTCCGAGCGAGAGGGCGACGGCCGTGACGGCGGCCAGGGCTGTGCCGCGCCTGGGCCATGAGGTGCTGGGAACCACCGGGTGCCTCCTGAAAGTGTGAGAGCGCTTCCACTCTCGGTTGCGCAGGACTATGACCGCGATCACATCACCGTGTCAAGGGGAGCCTGAAACTTGGATCGTTCAAAGTGGAAGCGCTCTCATAAACTTCCGGAAACGACCGGCCGGCGCACCTCCATGAGGTACGCCGGCCGGTCGTCAGGTCGTTCGGGGCGGGCTAGCCCGCGAGCTCGCACGAGACGAGCTGGTTCGGCCCGTCGTGGTCGCTCCCGCACGTGTCGTTGCCCGCGCCGCCGGAGAGCTTGTTCGACCCGGTGCCGCCCACGAGCCGGTCCTTGCCGGGACCGCCGTGGACGCTGTCGTTGCCGGTCCCGCCGTTGGCGTAGTCGTCGCCCTCCTTGCTGAAGAGCTTGTCGTCGCCGGCCTTGCCGAACAGCTTGTCGTTGCCCTTGGCACCCAGCAGCCGGTCGTCGCCCTCGTCACCGACCAGGGTGTCGTTGCCGAACTGGCCGAGGAGGGTGTCCTCGCCGGTGCCGCCGAACAGCTTGTCGTCGTCGAAGCTGCCGCGGATGACGTCGTCGCCGCTCTTGCCGCGCAGGATGTCGTTGCCCCGACCGCCCCCGAGGACGTCGTTGCCCTTGTCGCCGCTGACCTGGTCCACGCCGCCGCGGCCGAACACCTTGTCGTTGCCGTCGTCGCCGTAGAGCTTGTCGTTGCCGGCGTCCCCGCAGATGCGGTCGTTGCCGCCGCCGCCGTGCACGACGTCGTTCCCGCCACGAGCCACGATCACGTCCGCACCCTTGGTGCCGGTGATCTTGTCGTCACCCGGCGTGCCGACGATGGTCGCCGCCACCCCGCGGCAGCGGAAGGCGCCGGAGGTGATGTGCGCCGTCGTGGTGTCGGTGGCCGAGTTGGTGCCGTCGGTCCCCTTCAACGTCAGGACGTAGTCGCCGACCTTGGTGCAGGAGACCGTCGTGACAGGAGCGGCCGCGTTGGCGAACGTGCACGGGGTCCCCGAGGGCACCGACCACGCCGTCGTCAACGGCTTCGGTCCGGTGGCCGATCCGTGCAGGCCCAGAGCCGCGCCGATCGTCCCGGCGACCGCCGGGCCGGCGTCCACCTTGGGCGCGCCACTCGGTGCGCAGGCGGGGTCGTCGGTACCCGTCCAGGTCAGCCGGACCACGACCTGGCCCGGGGTGCCCTGGAGCCCGTTGAGGTTGATCACGAACTGCGGGAGCCCGAGGGCCGTCGACAGGTTCAGTCCCGCGAGGTCGACCTTGCCCGCGCCGTCGAGGGTCTTGTCCGGGATCCCCGAGATCGGCTGGGCATCGGCGTCCTGGAACGCCACCGAGCCATCGGTGTAGGAGCTGCGTGCCGGGGTCAGCACCTCCAGCGACGTGTACGACGCCGGCTGGCAGGCGACCTGGTCCACCACGAACTGGGCGGCGAGCACGCGGATCGCGCCCTGGCCACAGGCATCCCCGGAGAAGGCGTCGAAGTTCTGGATCTGGGCGCTGCCGGTGTCGGCGTTGGTCCAGATGCACGTGGGCCGCTGGGGGTCCGGGTTCACCGTGTAGAGCAGGCTGGTGTTGGCCAGCAGCTTCGGGTAGTTCACGCACGACGCGTCGGTGCTCGCGTTGTAGCACGAGACGACGTTGTTCCAGGCCGCGAGGTAGACCCGCGGGCCCAGCACGAACGCCGGGCCGTTGTAGCCGGTGCTGGGCGTGACGGCGGCAGCCATGCCGGCGGGTGTCGCGACCGAGGCACCGTTCAGGTCGAAGCACTCATGGCCGGTGCTGGGCAGGCAGAATCCCTGGATCCCGCCCGTGGGTGAGAGCTTGGGGAACATCGCGCCGAAGCCCCCGACGTAGCCCGACGGTGCGGCGACGGGCCAGCTGCCGCCCGCGCACGAGGCGTTCGTGGTGAGGTCGAAGCAGCCCAGCCGGTCACTGTTGTCGCCGTCGGCCGAGATGATGATCCGCGTCCCGATCCGGGCCGCGGCCGGTGAGGGTGAGCTCCCGACCGACATGTTCGTGGTGCCGACGTCCACCGCGAACGGCTGGCCGGCGCAGGCGGTCTTGGCCGTCAGGTCGAAGCACATCAGCGTGTTCTTGGTCGCGGTGACGCCGGACCCGTTGACGTAGTTGAAGGCGAACCACCGGTTGCCGGCCAGGACCGGGGTGCTGATGTAGCCGGCACCGGCTTGGGCGTCGCCGACGGCCGTCAGCGCCGTGAAGCCGCAGAACGGGTTGGCCACCGTCTCGGCGGCCACCAGGTCGGAGCAGACCACGCCCCCCGTGCCGTCGTCGCGGGTGCCGAAGGCGTAGAGCCGCTGGGCCGCCTGGTCGATCCAGGTGCCGGCCTCGCCGGAGGTCGCGAAGTTGTGGGCATCCGCGTCCTGGAGGGTCCGGGCCGGGTAGCACGGGCTCGCGTCGGACTGTCGGTGGCAGGCCATCGTCATGACGGAGTTGTGGTGGAAGATGTTGTAGACCGACGTCGGGGTCATCGAGAGGTCCCAGCCGTCACCGCCGCCCACGCCGGCGTAGTTCGACGCCGGTGGCACCGGGATCGTCTGGGTGACGCTGTAGACCGTCGACCCGGCCATGGCCGGTGGCGCGGTGGCCATCAGCCCCGCGAGGGCCGCGGCCGAGGCGGCGACCAAGGCGGCGATGCGCCGCATCCTTCGAGACCCCAGGCGTGCGTGCATCGAACCCTCCCCATGGCGCGCCCTTCCCCCATGGACGGCGGGCCTGTGGGGAGTCTCGACCTGGGGTCGGCCGGGCAGCAATGGTCCAAATGGGCCAGTATCACCCCTAGGGGTGAGTCCCTCCTGGTCAGGCCTTGCGGGCGCGGGAGGCCATCTTCGCCCGCTCGTTCTGGTCCAGGAGGAGCTTGCGGATCCGCACGGTCTGCGCCGTCACCTCGACGCACTCGTCCTCGCGGCAGAACTCCAGGCACTGCTCCAGCGACAGCTTGCGCGGCGGCACGAGCTTCTCGAAGTTGTCGGAGGTGGCGGACCGGATGTTGGTCTGCTGCTTCTCCTTGGTGATGTTCACGTCCATGTCGTCGGCGCGGGAGTTCTCCCCGACGATCATCCCCTCGTAGACCTCGGTGGTCGGCTCCACGAAGAGGATGCCGCGCTCCTGGAGGTTCGTCATGGCGTACGCCGTCGCGGCACCAGAGCGGTCGGCGACCAGCGAACCGGAGTTGCGCGACCGGATCTCGCCGGCCCAGGGCTCGTACCCCTCGCTGATGTGGTGGGCGATGCCGGTGCCGCGGGTCTCGGTGAGGAAGTCGGTGCGGAACCCGATGAGTCCGCGGGCCGGGACGACGTACTCCATCCGCACCCAGCCGGTGCCGTGGTTGGTCATCTGCTCCATCCGGCCCTTGCGAGACGCGAGCAGCTCGGTGATGGCACCGAGATAGTCCTCCGGCGCGTCGATCGTCAGCCGCTCCATCGGCTCGTGCAGCTTGCCGTCGACCTCCCTCGTGACGACCTGCGGCTTGCCCACGGTCAGCTCGTACCCCTCGCGACGCATCTGCTCGACCAGGATGGCCAGCGCGAGCTCGCCGCGGCCCTGGACCTCCCACGCGTCGGGCCGGTCGGTGGGCAGGATCCGCAGCGAGACGTTGCCGACCAGCTCGGCGTCGAGGCGGTCCTTCACCAGCCGCGCGGTCACCTTCGCGCCCTTCACCCGGCCGACCAGCGGCGAGGTGTTGGTGCCGATGGTCATCGAGATGGCCGGCTCGTCGACGTGGATGAGCGGCAGGGCGACCGGGTTGTCGGCGTCGGCCAACGTCTCGCCGATGGTGATCTCCGGGATGCCGGCCACGGCCACGATGTCGCCCGGGCCCGCCGACGTGCCTGTCTTGCGCTCGAGCCCGTCGGTGACGAGCAGCTCGGTGATGCGGACGTTCTGCTTGGAGCCGTCGCG
>CAWAIW010000038.1:0-8883 GCA_963782035.1 uncultured Actinomycetota bacterium | reverse complement strand
ATCATCCCCTCGTAGACCTCGGTGGTCGGCTCCACGAAGAGGATGCCGCGCTCCTGGAGGTTCGTCATGGCGTACGCCGTCGCGGCACCAGAGCGGTCGGCGACCAGTGAACCTCGGTGGTCGGCTCCACGAAGAGGATGCCGCGCTCCTGGAGGTTCGTCATGGCGTACGCCGTCGCGGCACCAGAGCGGTCGGCGACCAGCGAACCGGAGTTGCGCGACCGGATCTCGCCGGCCCAGGGCTCGTACCCCTCGCTGATGTGGTGGGCGATGCCGGTGCCGCGGGTCTCGGTGAGGAAGTCGGTGCGGAACCCGATGAGTCCGCGGGCCGGGACGACGTACTCCATCCGCACCCAGCCGGTGCCGTGGTTGGTCATCTGCTCCATCCGGCCCTTGCGAGACGCGAGCAGCTCGGTGATGGCACCGAGATAGTCCTCCGGCGCGTCGATCGTCAGCCGCTCCATCGGCTCGTGCAGCTTGCCGTCGACCTCCCTCGTGACGACCTGCGGCTTGCCCACGGTCAGCTCGTACCCCTCGCGACGCATCTGCTCGACCAGGATGGCCAGCGCGAGCTCGCCGCGGCCCTGGACCTCCCACGCGTCGGGCCGGTCGGTGGGCAGGATCCGCAGCGAGACGTTGCCGACCAGCTCGGCGTCGAGGCGGTCCTTCACCAGCCGCGCGGTCACCTTCGCGCCCTTCACCCGGCCGACCAGCGGCGAGGTGTTGGTGCCGATGGTCATCGAGATGGCCGGCTCGTCGACGTGGATGAGCGGCAGGGCGACCGGGTCGTCGGCGTCGGCCAACGTCTCGCCGATGGTGATCTCCGGGATGCCGGCCACGGCCACGATGTCGCCCGGGCCCGCCGACGTGCCTGTCTTGCGCTCGAGCCCGTCGGTGACGAGCAGCTCGGTGATGCGGACGTTCTGCTTGGAGCCGTCGCGCCGCATCCAGGCCACGGTCTGGCCCTTGCGGAGCTCGCCCTCGTGGACGCGGAGCAGCGCCAGCCGGCCGAGGAACGGCGAGGCGTCCAGGTTGGTGACGTGGGCCTGGAGAGGGGCGCCCTCGGTGTACGTCGGCGCCGGGATCGTCTCCATGATCGTGCGGAAGAGCGGTGCGAGGTCGGGGGAGTCCGGCATGCCGCCGTCGGCCGGCTGCTCCAGCGACGCGCGGCCGGCGCGGGCCGAGGCGTAGACGACCGGGAAGTCGAGCGCGTCCTGGGCGTGGTGCTCGTCGAGCAGGTCGAGGAACAGCTCGTAGGTCTCGTCGACGACCTCGGCGATCCGCGCGTCCGGCCGGTCCACCTTGTTCACGACCAGGATGACCGGGAGGTCGGCGTTGAGCGCCTTGCGCAGCACGAAGCGCGTCTGCGGCAGCGGACCCTCGGAGGCGTCGACCAGCAGCACGATGCCGTCGACCATCGAGAGGCCGCGCTCGACCTCGCCGCCGAAGTCGGCGTGGCCCGGGGTGTCGATGATGTTGATGGTCATCTCGCCGTACTTCACCGCGGTGTTCTTGGCGAGGATGGTGATGCCCTTCTCGCGCTCGAGGTCGCCGGAGTCCATGATCCGGTCGGCGACGCCCGCCTCCTCCTGGTGCGCGGAGAACGCCCCGGCCTGGTGCAGCATCGCGTCGACGAGGGTGGTCTTCCCGTGGTCGACGTGAGCGACGATCGCCACGTTCCGGAGATCGCTCCGCTCGGTACGGGGCAGGGTCTTGGTGGGCATGCTGAGGAGCACCTCTTACAGGGCAGAAGGGTGGCGCGGAGGCCAAACCCGCAGAGTCTACGAGGCGGTATGGTCCACCGCCGCATCGTCCTTTACCCCCCAGATGCCCCTGGTTACCCTCGAGGAACGTTCGCCAGGGGGTGGTGGGCGTTGTGCGTTGCACGCAACACGTCAGATCTGGGGGGATCTCGATGGGGGGCTCGGCTGGCCTGCGCATGCCCGCGCCCTCGTGTTCGTGCCCAGGCATGGGTCATGGGCCCGGGGCGGGGCGCTCTTCGTGACGCGCGCGTCCGGCCACCACGTGCCCGTGCTGCTGGACCTCTTGGGACGCCGGGTGCGCGTCGACGCCGGCGGCCATCCGGCGACGGCCCAGGTGGACGCCCTCTGGTCGCGCTGCCGGCCGCCCACGCACAGCGAGATGGAGGAACCGCCGACCGTGATCACGCTGCCGCGCTCCGACCGGCCGATGAGCCCGCAGACGAGCGCGGACGTCCGCGACCGGCTGCGTGACGTCGCCCGGGAGGCCGCCGACGACACGCTCCTGCTGTTGCGTGCGGCCGCCGTCGCCACGCCGGGCGGCGCCGTCCTGGGGCTGGTCTCCGACAGTCCCGAGCTGCGGGCCTCGGTCGCGGCCGAGCTGAGCCGCCGCGGCTTCGGGTACGTCACCGACGAGCTGCTGGCCCTCGACGAGGCGTTCGGGGTGATCGCGTTCCCGGAGCCCCTGGCCTTCGAGCGGGACGACGAGGACCCGCCGGTGCTGGCCGGACCCGACGCCCTGGGTCTGCGGCCGTGCGCGGAGGTGCTCCGGCTGGCCGCGATGGTCGTCGTCGAGCACGACCCGGGCCGATCCGCACCGGAGCTGGTGCGCGTCGACCACACGGGCGACGTACGCCTCCTCGAGCCCTCCGTGGTCGCCGCCCCGAGCGCGTGGGCCGACACGGCGCTGCCCGACCTCGTCGAGGAGGTCGACGGGCTCTGGCGGTTGACGTACGCCGAGGTGGCCGACGTCGCTCCGCTGCTCGCCGACCTGCTGGTCGAGCGCACCCGGCCGGCGTCCGGGCCCATCGAGCTGTACGTCGCGGTCGGGCTCGACGACGACGCTCCCCGTCGTCCGCTCGGCATCAGCGGCCACGACCTCGCCCTCGACGGGCTGCGCCGCACGGTCTGGGAGTCCGCCGTCGGCGGCGCGACCCTGGAGGGGCTGCACACCGCGGCCAACCTCGAGCTCGGTGGGCCGCACCACATCTCCGTACAGCTGGTCGCGGCCGCCGTGCGCGACCTCATGGGCCTCGGTCTGCTGGTCCCCGAGACCGGACACCCGCAGGTGCACCTGGCCAACGGGCGTCTCGCCGGTCGCCGCTGACCCCTTCTCTCTGTCGGTCCCGCAGGGTAGGCAGGTGACATGACCTGCTCCTTCATCCCCCCGTACCTCCTCGAGCAGATCGCGCGAGCCGACGCGGCGGCCGCGGCGCGGATGACCGCGACGCTCACCGTCGATGCCCAGCTGCGCGACCAGCGCCCGGCGGTCCCCCACCCACACCCGACCGTGGCGCCGACCACCGGCGCGGCCGCCACGGTCCCGGACTGGACGGTCCACACCGCGAAGAGCTCCACGACGCTGCCGGGCACCGAGGTGCGCGGGGTCGGTGACCCGGCGTCCGGCGACGCGGCCGTCGACGAGGCCGCCGACGGGATCGTCGGGGCACTCCGGCTCTACGCCGAGGTGTTCGACCGCTCGTCGTACGACGGTGCGGGCGCCGACGTCTCGCTCACCGTCCACTACGGCCGCGACTACGTGAACGCCTTCTGGGACGGCACCCAGCTGGTGTTCGGGGACGGCGACGGCGAGATCTTCGACCGGTTCACCAAGCCCGTCGACGTGCTCGGTCACGAGCTCACGCACGCGGTCACCGAGCACAGCGCCGGGCTGCGCTACCAGGGCCAGCCGGGGGCGCTGAACGAGTCGGTCTCCGACGTCTTCGGCACCTGCCTCAAGCAGTGGCTGCTCGGCCAGGCCGTGGACCAGGCGGACTGGCTGATCGGCGCCGGTCTCTTCCTGCCGGGCGTGGACGCCCGCGGCCTGCGCGACATGGCCCACCCGGGCACCGCCTACGACGACCCCAAGCTCGGGAAGGACCCGCAGGGCGCTTCCATGGACCAGTACGTCGACACCCAGGACGACAACGGCGGGGTGCACCTCAACTCCGGCATCCCCAACCGGGCCTTCCAGCTCGCCGCCACGGCGATCGGGGGCCACGTCTGGGAGGGCGCGGGAGCGATCTGGTACGCCGCGCTCACCGGCTCCGACGTCTCGGCCGACTCCGACTTCGCGGGCTTCGCCGCCGCCACCGTCGCCGCGGCCGGCGACCACGCCGACGCCGTTCAGCAAGCGTGGGAGGCGGTCGGGGTCACGCCTACGGCCGGCTCGACGTCGCAGGCGGGCACGACCACGCCTGGCACCGAGCAGACACTGGTCTCGGTCCGGCGTACCGGCGGGTTCGCCGGCCGGGTCGCCGAGGGTGCGGTCGACCTCACCTCTGCCGACGAGCGGGTGCCGGAGCTGCGCTCGCTGGTGGACCGCGTCGACCTCGCGCACGTGGCGGGTGGCAACCCGCACCCCGACATGTACGTCTACGCCTTCGACCTCTGCGGCAACCGCGCCGAGGTGCCGGAGCACCACCTCACCCCGGACCTCTCCAGGATCGCGGTCATCGTGCTGGACGTCGGGACCGTCGACCCGACGTTCTAGCGGTGTGTCGGACAGGCGAGCTCCGCTCGACCATCAGAGCAGCGCGCGGTCCAGGGCGGCGTTGACGTGGAGCGTCGTGCACGGGATGACGGGGAGCTCCACGTCGGCCTGGGAGACCAACAGCTCGATCTCGGTGCAGCCCAGCAGGACGGCCCGGGCCCCGGCGTCCCAGAGCTCCTCGATGAGGGCGACCACGCGGCGGCGCGAGGCGTCGACGACGCGACCGTGGACCAGCTCGTCGTAGATGGCGGAGTTCAGCCAGTCGTGGTGCTCGGGCGCGGGCATGATCACCGAGACACCGTGGCGGCCGAGGCGGTCGGCGAAGAACGAGTCGGCCATCGCGACCCGGGTGCCGATGAAGCCGACGGTCGTGGCGCCCTGGGCCAGGCAGGCATCGGCGACCACGTCGGCCAGATGCAGCAGCGGGATGTCGACCGCGGCCTCCACCTGGTCGGCCACCTTGTGGAAGGTCGTCGTGCACAGCAGCAGGAAGTCGGCGCCGGCCCGCTCGACACCGCGGCCGGCGTCGGCGAGCAGCTCCCCGATCAGGTCCCAGCGCTCGGTGTCCTCGAGGTCGGTGAGCTCGGCGAAGTCGACGGTGCTCAGCACCAGCCGCGGTGACGACAGCCCGCCCACCCGCTCGCGCAGCCCGAGGTTGAGGTCGCGGTAGTACACCGCAGAGCTCTCCCAGCTCATCCCGCCGACCAGACCGATCGTCTGCACGGAGACGAAGTTATCCGACGCGGTGCACCTTGTGCTGCGCCGCCTGCGCCACGGGACGCACCACGATCTCGTCGATGTCGACGTGGGACGGGCGGGTGGCCACCCACGCGACGATGTCGGCGATGTCCTCGGCGACCAGGGGCTCCGGCACGCCGGCGTACACCGCCGCCGCCTTCTCCTCGTCGCCACCGAAGCGCTTCACGGAGAACTCGTCGGTCTTCACCATCCCCGGCGCGATCTCGGTGACCCGGATCGGCTCGCCGCTGAGCTCGAGCCGCAGCGTCCCGGTGAGCGCCTTGAGGGCGTGCTTGGAGGCGGTGTACTCACCGCCGTTCTCGTAGACGACCCGGCCGGCCGTCGACCCCATGTTCACCACCAGGCCGTCGCCGCTCGCGCGCAGGGCGGGCAGCATCGCCTGGGTGACGTGGAGGGTGCCGAGCACGTTGACGTCGAAGGCGCTGGCCCAGTCGTCGGGGTCGGCCGCCTCGATCGACACGCCGCCGAAGGCGCCGCCGGCGTTGTTCACGAGCACGTGGAGGACGGGGCCGACCGCCTCGGCGAGGGCGGTGACGGCCGCCTTGTCGGTCACGTCGCAGGCCGTGGCCACGCCGCCGATCTCCTGGGCCAGGGCCTCGATCCGGTCGGTACGGCGGGCGGCGACGTGGACGACGTACCCCTCGGCGGCGAGACGTCGGGCGGTCGCGGCGCCGATGCCGCTGCTGGCTCCGGTGACGAGGGCGATGCGCTTGTCCATGGGCGCGATTGTGCCCCGATTGTGTCCTGGGGCCGTCCTCGGCAGACTGGCCGGTCATGTTCAGGGCCGCACAACTTCTCGGACTGATCGGTGGCGTGGCCTGGGTGGCCGCCGCCTTCCTCTGGGAGGGTGGTGACGACCCGCTCGAGCTCGGCCTGTTCTGGCTCGGCGCGGTGCTGATCACGCTCTTCCTGCTCGACCTCGGGACGCTGCTGGTCAAGCGGGGCCTGCTGGCCCTGCGGCTCTTCGTGGCGTGCGCGCTGCCGCTGCTGGTGTGGATGGTGGTCGCGTTCGCCGCCACCTCCGCCTCCGACGACGGGATCGTGTGGGGGCTGGTCGGCGCCCTGGTGGCGGTGTTCGCCATCGTGCTGCTGGCCCGCCCGGCGCCGCAGCGCGCCACGCTCTGAGACGGCGTCCGATCGTTCCCGCGCCAGCGGGAATCAGTCTTCGAACTCGGTGGTTGGGCCCTCTGGAGGACTCCGCCGACCCGGAAGGCATGCCCGTGGGATCTGTCGATCGTGTGGCCATGATCAGCCTGCACACGTCCCCGCTGGACCAGCCGGGGACGGGCGACGCCGGCGGCATGAACGTCTACGTCCTGGAGCTGTCGAAGCGACTCGCGGCTCGGGGCATCGAGGTCGACATCTTCACCCGTGCCACCTCCAGCGTCCTGCCGCCGGTCGTGGAGGCCGTGCCCGGAGTGCTCGTCCGCAACATCCACGCCGGCCCCTTCGAGGGGCTGACCAAGGACGAGCTGCCCGGCCAGCTCTGCGTCTTCGCCCGTGAGGTGCTGCGCAGCGAGGCGTCGCAGCCGCTGGGACACTACGCCGCCGTGCACTCGCACTACTGGCTGTCCGGCCAGGTCGGCGCGCTGGCCCGCGACCGCTGGGGCGTCCCGCTCGTGCACTCGATGCACACCATGGCCAAGGTCAAGAACGAAGCGCTGGCCGAGGGCGACACCCCCGAGCCCACCGCCCGGATCATCGGCGAGGAGCAGGTGGTCGAGGCCGCCGACCTGCTGATCGCGAACACCGACACCGAGGCCAAGCAGCTGATCAACCTGTACGACGCGTGCGCGAGCCGCGTCGAGGTGATCCACCCCGGCGTCGACCTGGACGTCTTCCGGCCGCGGGACAAGGCCGACATGCGTCGCCGGCTCGACCTGCCCGCCGACGCTTCGGTCGTCATGTTCGCGGGACGCATCCAGCCGTTGAAGGCTCCCGACGTGCTGCTGCGCGCCGTGGCCGTGCTGCTGGAGCGGGAGCCCGAGCTCCGGTCCCGCCTCGTGGTCCCCGTCGTCGGCGGACCGTCCGGCTCCGGGCTCGACCACCCCGAGTCGCTGGCCCTGCTGTCCGATCGGCTCGGGCTCGCCGACGTCGTGCGGTTCGTGCCGCCGGTGGCCCAGGCGACGCTGGCCGAGTGGTACGCCGCGGCCGACCTGGTCGCCGTACCGTCCTACAACGAGTCCTTCGGCCTGGTCGCCGTCGAGGCCCAGGCCTCCGGGACCCCGGTCGTCGCGGCGGCGGTGGGTGGTCTGACCACCGTCGTCGAGAACGGTCGGAGCGGTGTCCTCGTCGACACCCACCGCGCCGAGGACTGGGCGGACGCGCTGGCCGAGCTGGTCCACGACCCGGCGCTGCGCGAGAGCCTTGCCCGGGGCGCCGTCGAGCAGGCGCGGCGCTTCTCCTGGGACGCGACCGCCGAGCAGACGCTGGCGACCTACGAGCGGGCGCGGTCCCTCATGCGTGAGGCCGTTGCCTAGGGTTCCCCTGTGGAGCCCGCCGACCCCCTCAGCACGGTCCGTGCTCACCTGACCGAGCACGATCTCGCGTACACCGAGCCGGCCGAGGGCGTGTTCAGCTTCGCTCTCCCCGGGGAGCGGAAGCTGCAGACCGCCGTCCGCCTCGACGTCGGGCCGCACGCGCTGGGCGTGCACGCGTTCGTGTGCCGGGCCCCCGACGAGAACCACGAGGGCGTCTACCGCTGGTTGCTCCAGAAGAACCTGCGGATGTACGCCGTCTCGTTCGCGGTCGACCGGCTCGGCGACATCTACCTCGACGCCCGGCTGCCGCTGGCGGCGGTGACCTCCGACGAGCTGGACCGGTTGCTCGGCGCGGTGCTGACCTACGCGGACGAGTCGTTCAACACCATCCTCGAGCTCGGCTTCGCCTCCTCGATCCGCAAGGAGTGGGAGTGGCGCAAGCTGCGCGGGGAGCCGACCGCGAACCTCGAGGCGTTCCGCGGGTGGCTGGAGGCGGGATCAGTGGGCGAGCAGGACGAACAGCAGGGCTAGCGCCGCCGGCACCGCCTGCACGAAGAGGATCTTCCGGCTGACCGTCGCCGCGCCGTACGCCCCGGCCACGATGACGCAGAGCAGGAAGAACACCTGGACGTCGTACTTGTCCGCGACGAGTCCCCACACGAGACCCGCGACCAGGAAGCCGTTGTACAGGCCCTGGTTGGCCGCCAGCGTCTTGGACGCCTCGGCGAACCCGGCGTCGGTGCCGAACGCCGCCCGGCCTCGCGGTGTGGTCCAGAGGGCCATCTCGAGGACGACGATGTAGAGGTGGATCAGCGCCACGAGGGCAACCAGGATGCCGGCGACGACGCTCATCTGCGCAGCATGTCAGCCGTGGACGCGCGCCGTCTCCTGCTGCTGGGGCACCGCGGCCTTCGGACGCGGCTTTCGGCGGGCGACGGCGACGCCGAGCAGGGCGAGCACGCCGCCGGCGTAGGCGATGGTCGGCGGGGTCTCGGACAGGAAGATCAGGCCCATCACGATGGTGATCGGCGGGACGAGGTACGTCGTCACGCCGAGGTTGGACGCGCTCATGTGGCGCAGGGCGTAGGCGTAGGTGGTGAAGGCGATCGCGGTCGGGAAGACGCCGAGGTAGACGACCCAGAGGATCGAGCTGGTGGGAGCCTCGCGCACGT
>CAWAIW010000037.1:0-64436 GCA_963782035.1 uncultured Actinomycetota bacterium | reverse complement strand
GACCGGAAGGCATGCCCGTGGGATCTGTCGATCGTGTGGCCATGATCAGCCTGCACACGTCCCCGCTGGACCAGCCGGGGACGGGCGACGCCGGCGGCATGAACGTCTACGTCCTGGAGCTGTCCAAGCGGCTCGCGGCTCGGGGCATCGAGGTCGACATCTTCACCCGGCCACGTCCTGCGCCCTGCCGCCGGTCGTGGAGGCCGTGCCGGGAGTGCTGGTCCGCAACATCCACGCCGGCCCCTTCGAGGGGCTGACCAAGGACGAGCTGCCCGGCCAGCTCTGCGTCTTCGCCCGTGAGGTGCTGCGCAGCGAGGCGTCGCAGCCGCTGGGCCACTACGCCGCCGTGCACTCGCACTACTGGCTCTCCGGCCAGGTCGGCGCGCTGGCCCGCGACCGCTGGGGCGTCCCGCTCGTGCACTCGATGCACACCATGGCCAAGGTCAAGAACGAAGCGCTGGCCGAGGGCGACACCCCCGAGCCCACGGCCCGGATCATCGGCGAGGAGCAGGTGGTCGAGGCCGCCGACCTGCTGATCGCCAACACCGACACCGAGGCCAAGCAGCTGATCAACCTCTACGACGCGTGCGCGTCGCCGCGTCGAGGTGATCCACCCCGGCGTCGACCTGGACGTCTTCCGGCCGCGCGACCGGGCCGACGTACGTCGCCGGCTCGACCTGCCCGCCGACGCGTCGGTCGTGATGTTCGCGGGCCGCATCCAGCCGCTGAAGGCTCCCGACGTGCTGCTGCGCGCCGTGGCCGTGCTGCTCGAGCGCGAGCCCGAGCTCCGGTCCCGCCTGGTGGTCCCCGTCGTCGGCGGACCGTCGGGCTCCGGGCTCGACCACCCCGAGTCGCTGGCCCAGCTGTCCGACCGGCTCGGCCTCGCCGACGTCGTGCGGTTCGTGCCGCCGGTGGCCCAGGCCGACGCTGGCCGAGTGGTACGCCGCGGCCGACCTGGTCGCCGTACCGTCCTACAACGAGTCGTTCGGCCTGGTCGCCGTCGAGGCGCAGGCCTCCGGGCACCCCCGTCGTCGCGGCGGCGGTGGGCGGCCTGACCACCGTCGTCGAGAACGGTCGCAGCGGTGTCCTCGTCGACACCCACCGCGCCGAGGACTGGGCCGACGCGCTGGCCGGGCTGGTCCACGACCCGGCGCTGCGCGAGCGGCTGGCCCGGGGCGCCGTCGAGCAGGCGCGGCGCTTCTCCTGGGACGCGACCGCCGAGCAGACGCTGGAGACCTACGACCGGGCGCGGTCCCTCATGCGCGAGGCCGTTGCCTAAGGTTCCCCTGTGGAGCCCGCCGACCCGCTCAGCACGGTCCGTGCTCACCTGACCGAGCACGATATCGCGTACACCGAGCCGGCCGAGGGCGTGTTCAGCTTCGCTCTCCCCGGGGAGCGGAAGCTGCAGACCGCCGTCCGCCTCGACGTCGGGCCGCACGCGCTGGGCGTGCACGCGTTCGTGTGCCGGGCGCCCGACGAGAACCACGAGGGCGTCTACCGCTGGCTGCTCCAGAAGAACCTGCGGATGTACGCCGTCTCGTTCGCCGTCGACCGGCTCGGCGACATCTACCTCGACGCCCGGCTGCCGCTGGCGGCGGTGACCTCCGACGAGCTCGACCGGTTGCTCGGCGCGGTGCTGACCTACGCCGACGAGTCGTTCAACACCATCCTCGAGCTCGGCTTCGCCTCCTCGATCCGCAAGGAGTGGGAGTGGCGCAAGCTGCGCGGCGAGTCGACCGCGAACCTCGAGGCGTTCCGCGGGTGGCTGGAGAGCGGGGATCCGTAGTGGGCGACCAGGACGGCGACAGCAGGGCGAGCGGCCGCCGGTAGCGCCTGCACGAGCAGGATCCGCCGGCTGACCGTCGCGGCGCCGTACGCCCCGGCCACGATGACGCAGAGCAGGAAGAACACCTGGACGTCCGTACTTGTCCGCGACCAGTCCCCACACGAGACCCGCGACCAGGAAGCCGTTGTAGAGGCCCTGGTTGGCCGCCAGCGTCTTGGACGCCTCGGCGAACTCGGCGTCGGTGCCGAACGCCGCCCGGCCCCGCGGCGTGGTCCAGAGGGCCATCTCGAGGACGACGATGTAGAGGTGGATCAGCGCCACGAGGGCGACCAGGACGCCGCGACGACGCTCATCGCGCGCAGCATGTCAGCCGTGGACGCGCGCCGTCTCCTGCTGCTGCGGCACGGCGGCCTTCGGACTGCGGCTTTCGGCGGGCGACGGCGACGCCGAGCAGGGCGAGCACGCCGCCGGCGTACGCGATGGTCGGCGGGGTCTCGGACAGGAAGATCAGGCCCATCACGATGGTGATCGGCGGGACGAGGTACGTCGTCACGCCGAGGTTGGACGCGCTCATGTGGCGCAGGGCGTAGGCGTAGGTGGTGAAGGCGATCGCGGTCGGGAAGACGCCGAGGTAGACGACCCAGAGGATCGAGGAGGTGGGAGCCGTCGCGCACGTCGTCGACCAGCTGGCCGGCGAACGGCAGGCAGACGACCGCGCCGACCGTGCACGCCAGCCAGGTGACGTGGAGGGCGGAGAGCCGGGCGACGAGCGGCTTCTGGAGGATCACGCTGATCGAGTAGACGGCCGCCGCCACGATGCACAGCAGCACGCCGAGCAGGTCGCGGCTGCCGCCGTCGCCGGTGTCGGCGGTGCCGATCAGCACGACGCCGGCGAAGGCCAGGGCCGAGGCCGATGGCGAGGTACGTCGTGAACTTCTCGCTCAGGAACATCGTCGCCAGCACCGCGATGATGATCGGGGTGACCTGGAGCAGCATCGAGGCGGTGCCGGCGTCGACGTGGTGCTCGCCCTCGTTGAGCGAGACGTTGTAGATGCCGAACCACAGCACGCCGATCGTCACGATCGACGACCCACTCCCGCCCCGTCGGCTTCGGCTTCGCCCTTGAGCTTCGGCGCCGCCACGAGGCCCGAGCGCGACGCGCCCCGACGAGCAGCCGGCCGAGGGACAGCGAGCCCGGCGTGAAGTCCTTCGCCGAGGTGCCGGATCGCCACGAACGCCGACGCCCAGAACACCAGCGTCACCGACACGGCGGCGAGCGGGAGCCAGGTACGAGCGGGGGCGGCGTTCACTCCCCGAGCCTAGGGACGGCCACCGACACCGAACCACGCGGTTATCGGCCGTCGTACGCCGATATCCCGCCGAACTTCGTGGGCGTTTCCTGCACCTTCGTGTGAGGTTGCAACCCCCGCGAACGTCCGGGATACCCGGTCGACCGGGTATCCCGTCCGCACGCTCACAGGTCCAGCTTGTACCCGAGCCCACGCACGGTGACGAGGTACTTGGGGTCGCCAGGGGTCGGGCTCGAGCTTGGCGCGCAGGCGCTTGACGTGGACGTCGAGGGTCTTGGTGTCGCCGACGTAGTCGGAGCCCCAGACCCGGTCGATGAGCTGGCCGCGGGTGAGCACCCGGCCGGGGTTGCGCAGGAACATCTCCAGCAGCTCGAACTCCTTGAGCGGCAGCCGCTGCTCGGAGCCGTCGACGGTGACGACGTGGCGCTCGACGTCCATCCGGACCGGGCCGGCCTCGAGGGTCATCGGGGCGAGGTCGGGCTCCTGGCCGCGGCGCAGGACGGCGCGGATGCGGGCGACCAGCTCGCGGGGCGAGTACGGCTTGGTGACGTAGTCGTCGGCGCCGAGCTCGAGGCCGACGACCTTGTCGACCTCGTCGTCCTTGGCGCTGACCATGATCACCGGGACGTTGGAGGTCACCCGGATCTGCCGGCACACCTCGGTCCCGGGCAGGCCGGGCAGCATCAGGTCGAGCAGCACGATGTCGGCGCCGTTGCGGTCGAACTCGGCGAGCGCGTCCGGTCCGGTGGCGGCGATGGCGACGTCGAAGCCCTCCTTGCGGAGCATGTAGGCGAGGGCGTCGGAGTAGGACTCCTCGTCCTCGACGACGAGCACTCGGGTCATGTCAGAACTTCCTGGTTGGCGCGCGGGCAGGGTCAGGGTGAACGTGGAGCCCTGGCCCTCGACGGACCACACGCGGATCTCTCCGCCGTGGGTCGCCGCGACGTGCTTGACGATGGACAGTCCGAGACCGGTGCCCCCCGTGGACCGGTGCCGCGCCGGGTCGACGCGGTAGAAGCGCTCGAAGATGCGGTCGAGCTCGCCGCTGGGGATCCCGATGCCCTGGTCGACGACCGAGATCTCGACCATGCCGGCCTCGGACTTCGTCGAGACCAGGACGGTCGAGTCGTCGCCGGAGTACGCCACGGCGTTGGCCACCAGGTTGGCCACGGCCGCCCCGGACCCGCATCGTCGTCGACCAGCTGGCCGGCGAAGGGCAGGCACACGACCGCGCCGACCGTGCACGCCAGCCAGGTGACGAGGACGGCGGACAGCCGGGCGACGAGCGGCTTCTGGAGGATCACGCTGATCGAGTAGACGGCGGCGGCCACGATGCAGAGCAGCACGCCCATCAGGTCGCGGCTGCCGCCGTCGCCGGTGTCGGCGGTCCCGATCAGGACCACGCCGGCGAAGGCCAGCCCGAGGCCGACGGCGAGGTACGTCGTGAACTTCTCGCTCAGGAACACCGTCGCCAGCACCGCGATGATGATCGGGCTGACCTGGAGCAGCATCGAGGCGGTGCCCGCGTCGACGTGGTGCTCGCCCTCGTTGAGGGAGACGTTGTAGATCCCGAACCACAGCACGCCGATCGCCACGATCTTCGCCCACTCGGCCCCCGTCGGCTTCGGTGCGCCCTTGATCTTCGGCGCCGCCACGATGCCGAGCGCGACCGCCCCGACGAGCAGTCGTCCGAGGGACAAGGAGCCGGGCGTGAAGTCCTGGCCGAGGTGTCGGATCGCCACGAACGCCGACGCCCAGAGCACCAGCGTCACCGACACGGCGGCGAGCGGGAGCCAGGACCTGGTGGGACGTCGTTCACTCCGTCAAGCCTAGGGACGCGCACCGACACCGATCGAGCGGAAATCAGCCGTCGTACGCCGATTCCGGCCGAACTTGGCGTGAGTTTCCCGAACATGGCGTGAGGTGCACCGTACGCCATGTTCGGGTTTCTCCGGCCGGCCGGAGAAACCCGACGCTCACAGGTCCAGCTTGTACCCGAGCCCGCGCACGGTGACGAGGTACTTGGGGTCCGAGGGGTCGGGTTCGAGCTTGGCGCGCAGCCGCTTGACGTGGACGTCGAGGGTCTTGGTGTCGCCGACGTAGTCGGAGCCCCAGACCCGGTCGATGAGCTGGCCGCGGGTGAGCACGCGGCCGGGGTTGCGCAGGAACATCTCCAGCAGCTCGAACTCCTTGAGCGGCAGCCGCTGCTCGGAGCCGTCGACGGTGACGACGTGGCGCTCGACGTCCATCCGGACCGGACCGGCCTCGAGCGTCATCGGGGCGAGGTCCGGCTCCTGGCCCCGCCGCAGCACGGCGCGGATGCGGGCGACCAGCTCGCGGGGGGAGTACGGCTTGGTGACGTAGTCGTCGGCGCCGAGCTCGAGGCCGACCACCTTGTCGACCTCGTCGTCCTTGGCGCTGACCATGATGACCGGGACGTTGGACGTGGCCCGGATCTGGCGGCACACCTCGGTGCCGGGCAGGCCGGGCAGCATCAGGTCGAGCAGCACGATGTCGGCGCCGTTGCGGTCGAACTCGGTGAGCGCGTCCGGTCCGGTGGCCGCGATGGCGACGTCGTACCCCTCCTTGCGGAGCATGTAGGCGAGGGCGTCGGAGTACGACTCCTCGTCCTCGACGACGAGAACACGAGTCATGGGAGTACTTCCTGGTTGGCGCGCGGGAGCGTGAGGGTGAAGGTGGAGCCTTGGCCCTCGACGGACCACACGCGGATCTCGCCGCCGTGGGTGGCCGCGACGTGCTTGACGATGGACAGTCCGAGACCGGTGCCGCCCGTGGACCGGTGCCGCGCCGGGTCGACGCGGTAGAAACGCTCGAAGATGCGGTCGAGCTCCCCGCTGGGGATGCCGATGCCCTGGTCGACGACCGAGATCTCGACCATGCCGGCCTCGGACTTCGTCGAGACGAGCACGGTGGAGTCGTCGCCGGAGTAGGCAACGGCGTTGGCGACCAGGTTGGCCACGGCGGCCCGGATCTGCTCGTCGTTGCCGAGGACCTTCAGGCCCTGCACGCCGCTGGACACGATCTTGATGCGGCGGTCGTTGGCGTCGATGGCGGTCGCGTCGACGGCTCCGGCGACGACCTCGTCCACCGACACCACCACGGGGGCGTCGAGCGGGTCGTCGTCCTGGAGCCGCGACAGCTCGATGATCTGCTGCACGAGCCGGGACAGGCGGTCCGACTCGGTCAGCATGCGTCCGGCGAACCGGCGTACGGCGACCGGGTCGTCCGCCGCGTCGCACACGGCCTCGGAGAGCAGGCGGATCGCGCCGACCGGCGTCTTGAGCTCGTGGGAGACGTTCGCCACGAAGTCGCGGCGGACCGTCTCGACCCGTCGCTCCCGGGTGCGGTCCTCGACCAGGGCCAGCACCAGGGTCGAGGTCAGCGGCGCCACCCGGACGGTGACGTGGCGCGGCGCCATGCTCTGCCGGGTCATCAGCAGCTCGGTCTCGCGGATCTGCCCGTCGCGACGTACCTGCGTGACCAGGTCCGCCAGCTCGTGCGACATCAGGCTGGTGCCGGAGACCAGGCCCATGGCGTACGCCGGGGCGCTGGCCTTCAGCACGGCGTCGTCGCCGCCGACCACGACGGCGCTGCTGCGCAGGACGGAGAGGACCGAGGCGATGCCCTCGGGCACGGCCGGCTCCTCCGTCGGGGGCACCAGGCCCTGCTGACGCTCGCTCACGTGCCACGCGAGAACGCCACCGCCGGCCACCAGCGCCCCGATCAGCGCGGCGACGAACGCCTGCGTCGTCGGATCCACGCTGGAATCGTACGCAGCACGAGCGCCGCTGCTGGCTTCCGCGACGGCCCCTCGACGAGTGTTCACCGCCCGTTCACCGCTTGACGCCTACTGGTCACCAGTCGCGTTTAGGGTCGAACACATGCGCGAGGCCTACCACGACCAGCTCGACTCCATCTTCCGCGACCTCGCCGTCGTGTGCGGCAACGTCCAGGAGGCCGTCCGGCTGGCCACCCGCTCGCTGCTCACCGGCGACGCCGAGACGGCCGAGGCCGTCATCAGCGCGGACAGCGTGATCGACGAGGCGACCGAGCGGGTCGAGGAGAACTGCTTCTCCCTGCTCTCCCTCCAGCAGCCGGTCGCCGGCGACCTGCGGGTCATCGTGTCGGCACTGCGCATGGTCAGCGAGCTGGAGCGGATGGGCGACCTCTCGGTCCACGTGGCCAAGATCGCCCGGCTCCGGGTGCCCGCGATCGCGGTCCCGGAGGAGGTCCGGCCCACCGTCGCGCGAATGGCGGTCGTCGCCGAGGACATGGTCTCCCGCGTCTCGCAGATCCTCACCGACCGCGACGTCGAGGCGGCCATCGCGCTCGGCCGCGACGACGACGAGATGGACAAGCTGCGCCGCAACTCCTTCACCCAGCTGCTCTCCGACGACTGGGCGCACGGCGTCGAGGCCGCCGTCGACATCGCCCTGCTCGGCCGCTACTACGAGCGGATCGCCGACCACGCCGTCTCCGTCGGCAACCGGGTCATCTTCGTGGTGACCGGCTCGTTCCCGGTGGCCACCGACGCCTGAGCCACCCGTCGTACGCCCGGACTTGGCGTAGCGTGTCCCGAACTTGGCGTACGGTCGCACCTCACGCCATGTTCGGCTTTCTCCGGCCGGCCGGAGAAAGCCGACGTCAGCGCCCCTGGTTGGCAACCGCGGCGGCAGCGGCGGCGGCGGCATCCGGGTCGAGGTACTCGCCGCCGGGGACCTCGGGCCTGAGGTCGTCGTCGAGGCGGTAGAGCAACGGCATGCCGGTGGGGATGTTGAGGCCGGCGATGTCCTCGTCGCTGATGCCGTCGAGGTGCTTGACGACGGCGCGCAGGCTGTTGCCGTGCGCGGCGACCAGCACCCGCCGGCCGGCCCGCAGGTCGTCGGTGATGTCGGCGTCCCAGTAGGGGAGCATCCGCACGATGACGTCCTTGAGGCACTCGGTGCGGGGCAGGTCGTCGCCCAGTCCGGCGTACCTCGGGTCACCGGCCTGCGACCACTCGTCGTCGTCGGCGATGGGCGGGGGAGGTACGTCGAACGACCGGCGCCAGAGCATGAACTGCTCCTCGCCGTACTCGGCCAGCGTCTGCTTCTTGTCCTTGCCCTGGAGCCCGCCGTAGTGCCGCTCGTTGAGGCGCCACGACCGGCGGACGGGGATCCAGTGCCGGTCGCACGCGTCGAGGGCGAGGTTCGCCGTGGTGATCGCGCGGCGCAGCAGGGACGTGTGCACGACGTCCGGCAGCAGGCCGGCGCTCTCGAGCAGCTCACCGCCGTGCACCGCCTCGCCGCGGCCCTTGTCGTTGAGGTCGACGTCGACCCAGCCGGTGAAGAGGTTCTTGGCGTTCCACTCGCTCTCGCCGTGGCGGAGCAGGATCAGCTCGTAGGTCATGACACGGCGGCCGTGGGCGACTCGGAGGGCGAGCCGCTGGGCGACGGGGAGCCGGTGCCGTTGTCGTACCCGTCGTACTCGTCGTCGGCGACCACGACGTGCACCTTCATGTCCGCGCTCTCGCCGTTGTCGAAGCCGACCGTCAG
The DNA here is from genome assembly GCA_963782035.1 of uncultured Actinomycetota bacterium. GTDB lineage: Bacteria > Actinomycetota > Actinomycetes > Propionibacteriales > Nocardioidaceae > Nocardioides. The sequence continues at coordinate 55,785 of CAWAIW010000037.1, read as the reverse complement.
GGCCAGGAAGTCGCCGGCCTTGAAGTCGCCGGTCACCTTGATGCCCTGGCCGTCGGCGAGGTTGACCACCGACTGGGGCTTGACCTCGATGGGCGCGAACGACGCGACCTCGGTGGTGGAGTTGCTGCCGAAGCTCAGCGAGTCCATGTGGATCGTGTCGGTCGCCGAGTTGTTCGACAGCGACGTGATGAAGGTGCCCGAGCCGTCGGCGCTCGAGACGATCACGGCGTTGAGCACGTCGACCTCGCCGGACTTGTCGCTGGTCCCGTTGGCGACGGTGTTCTCGCGGTCGGTGGCGTAGTCGAAGCCGCACGACGCCACGCCGGGCACGGCGAGCAGGAGCGCTCCGGCGGTCAGGGCGAGGCGGAAGCGGGGCTTGCGGCGCGAGAGCCGACGGTCCATGGGTCACAGGCCTTCGTGGTCGATGGATGTGCGGCTCTCACCCTAATGCTCCGGCGCGGGCGTTGGTCACTGGTGCAGGCCCGTGGTCGCCGCGGCGACGAGCAGCGAGGCCACGAGGAACACCGTCACGGCGACCGTGATCCACAGCAGCCGCGGAGCACCGGTGCGCAGTGCGACCCGGAGCGGCAGGTGGCGCAGGCCGTCCTCGTTGTCGGCGACGAGGTCGGGCAGGGCCAGCAGCACGTGCGCGGCCACCCCCAGCAGGGCGGCGAGGACGGTCACCACGATCGTCGGCGGGTCCCCTTCGCCGGCGCCGCCCCACCCGCCGTACGTCACGAACGCCGGCAGCAGGCCGGCCGACGCCGCCCAGGGCAACCACGAGACCGCCGACCCCCGCACCCGCACCAGCGCGGTGCCGACTCCCGCGACCGCGACCGAGAGGAGGTACGCCGCCCCGGCCGCGCGTCCGTTGGCGAGCGCGAGCGGCACGAGCAGCAGCACGCCGCAGGCCGCGGCGTACCAGACCGTGCCGGCCTCCAGGGTGCCCGTGGCCAGCGGCTTGCCGGCCCGGCGGCGAGCCGTGTCCCGCCGGCGGTCCGCCAGGTCGTTGACCCAGCCGAGGACGACCTGGCCGACCAGCACGGTGGCGGCGACCAGCCCCACCTCGCGCAGCGGGCGACCGGCGGCGGTGGCCACGGCGGCGACCACGACGGCGGTGACGAGGGCCTGCAGCGGATGGGCCGCGCGCACCAGCTGCACCGGCCCCGCGATCGGCCCGGCGGCCAGCAGCGACATGGCGGTCAGTATCGACCAGGCGCCGGGGCGGGATGGGGGATTGGCGGGACCGGACCGGGGTCCACCCCCTGCTCCGGCACACGAGACGGCGAGTTGTCAAGCCCGCATTAGGCCTCTGACCTGCGCAAACGCGGCGATCGCTCATTGGCTGACGTGTTAGACTGGTCACCTGGAAAGGGGTACAGAACATATGACCTTCACCGTCGGCGAAACGGTTGTCTACCCGAATCACGGGGCCGCAGTCATCGAGGACATCGAGATGCGCACGATCAAGGGGGAGGAGCGTCAGTACCTCGTCCTGCGGATCGTGGCCCAGCAGGACCTGGTCGTGCGCGTGCCGTCGTGCAACCTCGATCTGGTCGGCGTTCGCGACGTCGTCGACAAGGAGGGCCTGGACCGCGTCTTCGACGTGCTCCGCGCCGCCCATGTCGAGGAGCCGACCAACTGGTCGCGTCGCTACAAGGCCAACCTCGAGAAGCTGCACAGCGGCGACGTCATGAAGGTCGCGGAGGTAGTCCGCGACCTGTGGCGTCGTGAGCGTGACCGCGGCCTGTCCGCGGGCGAGAAGCGGATGCTCGCCAAGGCACGCCAGATCCTCGTCTCGGAGCTGGCGCTGGCCGAGCACACCAACGAGGACAAGGCCGAGGCCATCCTCGACGAGGTCCTCGCCTCCTGATCGGTAGTACACCGACACGAACGCCCCGCCCGGCTACGGCCGAGCGGGGTCTTTCGCGTCTGCGGCCATGAACCTCGTGGAAGCCTAGGCGACGACGTCGCCGACCATCGCGCTCGGGCGGGTGGTCGACGAGGGCCGTGGCTCGCTGCCGTTCGCGCTGGTCCACGGCGAAGCCCTGGTGGCGCGCGCCACGTGGGCGCTGTCCGAGGCCGGCGTCCTGCCCGCTCGACGCCCGCACGACCGATGGAGGGCCTGCTCGACGCCGACTGCCGCTCGTCCTGCACGACTCCCTGTGCCCGATGACGCCACCCGGCTTCATCGCCGCCTGCGTACGCCGCGCGAGTCGACGAGCCGGCGTCGTGGTGGTCGGCATCGCCCGGGCCGTTGACGGGGCCGGCCCTTTGGTCGTGGCCTCGCCGATCGTCGTGCCGACCGCACTGGTCGACGAGGTCAGCGACCTGGTGGACGACGCGGGCGTCGACTTCGCCATCCTGACGGCCGCCCTGCGGGACCGCACTGAGGTCGTGACGGTGGAGGGCCCGGCCGCCGCCGCACGTGTCGCGGACCTCGACGACGTCCGGGCCCTCGAGGCGTCGACCCGGCCGCCCGTGCCCTAGGTTGACCGGCGATGACGACACCCTCCTCCGACGTCCGGGCGGTGCTCATGGTGGCCGACCGCGGCGTCCTGCCGTTCACCCTCCTCCACGGCGAGGCTCTCGTGGTGCACGCTTTGCACGCCCTGCTCACCGCGTGGCCACTCGGGGTCACGGTGGTTGTCGACGACCTCGGTCGCGAGCAGAACGCCCGCCTCACGCGCGGCCTGGCCCGGGGCGTAGTGACGCTGGTGGACCCTCCGGAGTGGTGGGAGTCCCGGGGTGACCGCACCGACGTGCTGCACGACCCGTTGTGCCCGCTCGTCCCGGAGGCGTTCCTCAGGGAGATGGGCACGGCGGACGGAGTGGCTCGCGCCGCCTTCCGTCCCGTGACCGACACGGTGAAGACGGCCGTCGACGGACGGATCAGCGGCACCCTGGACCGCGACCGCCTCGGGGTCGTCGTCGCTCCTCTCGTCGTCCCGCCCTCGGTCGGCATCGGCGAGGCGCATCCACCGTTGGCCTTCGCCCCGATGGTGCGCTGGCTGCGCGCTCGTGGTCCCGTCGAGCTCGTCCGAGCCCCGTCGGCGGCCAGGCGGGTCGACGACGAGGAGGGCGTGATGCTCCTCGAGTGCGTGGAGGAGTCGGCGCGCCGGGTGCGCTGAGTCCTCAGGGTCGGCGTACGAGCGACCAGAACTCGCGCACGAACTTCCCGGGCTGCCGCAGCACGGCCCGAGGCAGGAGCAGCGCGTAGCCGATCGGGTCGCGTCGAGCCCGGCGCAGCATCCGCCGCGGCTTGCTCACGATGCGCTGCTCGAGGTCGTGGGCGTAGGCGGGCAGGAGCGTGCGCTGGGCCACCTTGATCTCGCGGCCGCAGCGCGTGCACCGGGTCGACTCGAGCAGCCGACCGGCGTAGTGGAGGTCGTGCAGGGTGTCCTGGTCGCAGGACTCGCAGTGGAAGACGCCGTGCTCGGTCCTGGTCATCCGGACTCAGCCCGTCGCAACGACCGTCGCAGCTGAGCGAGCCGGTGGTGGGTCTCCCGGGGTTGTCCGGAGAGGTCGTAGTCGACCTTGGCGAGGAGGCGCTCGGCGACGAACAGGTCCTCGGGGTAGGTGATCTTGATGTTGCGCACGTCCCCGGGCACGCACCGCACGGGCAGGTCGGTGTAGTGCTCGATGCAGCTCGCCGTGTCGGTCCCGACGAAACCGTCCGCTGCGGCCTGCCGATAGGCCCCCAGCAGCGGGCCGGCCAGGAACGCCTGCGGTGTCTGGACCGCGACGACGGCGCCGTCGGCGACCGAGGAGGCCTCGTCCGAGTCGTCGCGCGAGTGGTGGGCGAGGGTGGCCAGGCCGTGCTGCTCGAGCACGGGGATCGCGCCGCCGTGCTCGGCGGCCGCGTCGATGACGTCGTGGAAAAGACGGCTGCTGGCGAGGGGTCGGGCCGCGTCGTGGATCACGACGACATCGATCTCGTCGCGCTCGATCGGGCCGGCGAGTGCCTGGAGGGCGGCCCACTCTGAGCCGTGTCGGCTGTCGCCGCCGGTGACGACGAGGACCTCCGGGCCGTCGACCTCGCGCTCGAGCGTGCGACGCACGGTCTCGATGTCGGGCTCCCGGACGACGAGCACGGTGTGGGTGACGTGGGGGAAGTCGCGGGCCCAGCGGATGCTCCATGTGAACACCCGGCGGCCCGCCAGGGGGACGAGCACCTTGTTGGTGTCGTGGCCGGAGCGCCGCCCGTCCCCGCCGGCCAGCATGACCAGCGCGGCCCGCGGTGCAGGCGGGTCGACGGGCGGGTCGACGGGCAGGTCGACGGGCGGGTCGACGGGCAGGTCGACGGGCGGGGGCACCGGCCGAGGCTATCCCTCCGGCCGGTGCCGCCCGTCACTGCGCTCATCGCGACTCAGCGCGCGAGCGCCTCGCGCAGACCGGCCAGGTCCGGGACGTCCTGGGTGTCCATCGACTCCTGGATCCGGCGCATCCGGACGATCACCGAGTCCTCGAGGAGCTCGACGTCGTCGTAGGTCAACAGGTGCCCCGCGGGGACGTCGCGCGTCACCGTCGCCCCGGCCAGCACGCCGAGCGGCACGCCGTTGTCGCGGACGAAGTCGGCCGCGTCGTCGATCATGCCGCGCACGGTGTAGCCGCCGATGCCGTCGATCTTCTCGCCCGCCTTGATGTCGCGCTTGGTCTCGGCGCCGACCTCAGCGGTCCAGTGCTCCGAGGTGAGGCTCGGCCGGTGGTCCAGGGCCATCTCGTAGACCGTCAAGCGGCGCCTCGATGGTCGCGAGGTGGTAGGGCCGGTAGAGCGCGAAGTACGGCCCGTCGCCCATCTGCAGGTAGGTCATCTCGTGGTGGACCTAGGGGTCCTCCGTGCGGATGACCACGAACACCCCGGGCGCGACCGGGCCGGTGCAGTAGTCGACGACGCCGGCCTTCTCGAGCACGCCGCCGTCCTCCTTCAGTGCGAAGGTCTCGTGCAACGTCGGCACCGTCGAGGCCGGACCGTGCATGCCGCGCTTGCTGACACCGAGGCCGGTGGTGTTGGCCAGGGCGGCCATCTCGATCATCGCCTTCGAGCCGTCGACGAAGCTGCAGAGCATCTTCGGGTTCATGCTCTTGCGCGTGCGCCTCGGCGAGTGTGTCCGGGCGTGGCCCTGGTGTCGAGCGGGTTGTTCTTGCCCTTGCCGGCGCAGATGACCTCGAAGTTCAGGTCCCGGGCGTAGTCGACGAGGATCTTGGTCTCGACCGGCTCGTCGCCGCGGCACACCGAGTAGATGCCCCGGAGCTCTGTGGCCAGCTGGGCGAGATAGCGACCGATGGTGACGTCGGACTCGACGTTGAGGGTCGCGAAGCCCATGCCGGCGGCCAGCGCGTCGACCGCCGACCGGGCGCCCACGTCGGGCACGCCCGTGGCCTCGACGACGATGTCGAGCGGCAGACCACCGAGCTCGTCGATCCCGCCGAGGGCGACCGAGCCGCCCTCCTCGATCGCCTTGACCGCCTGCTCGGCGAGGTGGCGTCGGCCGGCTTGATGCCCGGCCTGGCCGAGAGCCGTCCTCGGCCCGCTCCTGCTGGACGTCGAGGACGGCGGACAGCGAGATGCCCGGCATCCGCAGCAGCTGCGCCGCGAAGCCGCGGCCCATCTGTCCCGCGCCGACGAGGCCGACCCGCAGCGGGCGGCCGGTCTCCTCCAGACGCTGCTGGAGTCGGTCCCGGTAGCTCATGGTGTCCTCCTCGGGACCCAGTCGAGTTGCCGGGTCGGTGATGCGTGATCGGGTCGCCGACGCGCGAGCAGAGGCAGGTCGCCGGTACGGACGCAGACGTCCCCGGGCAGCTTGACCTCGGTGCGGCCGTCGGCCTTGAGGTCGAGGTGACCGAGGTTCAGCAGGTTGTCGCGGACGACGGGGCCGACCGCGAGGACCTCGAGGTCGGACGCCGCCGACGCGCATGGTGTCGCCCGGCTGGGGTCCGTCGTCGTTGACCGTGGGCCGGTGGAGCACCGAGATGTCGTGCAGCTCTGCGGGGGAGGTGTCGCCGAAGAAGATGAGCATGCCATGGCCGAGGAAGGCCTCGACCTGCCGCCCACCTGCGTCACCGCCGACTCGTAGACAACTCTCGAGGCCGGCGTCGGTCATGCCTCTTCCACGTCCTCCGGCTTCACCCCGGAGACGAAGAGCTCCTCGGTGATGAACTGCGCCAGCGGCCCGGCCGGGCTGGTGGCGTGGATGTCCACGGTCAGCACCTTCTTCATCGGGTAGACCCCGACGCGAGCGGTGCCGCCGCAGTCGATGACCGCCACCGCGATCTTGTCGAAGGGTGCCGAGCTCGAGAACCCGTCGAACGCCTCGCCGCCGGTGAGGTCGGCGATCCGCTGGGCGACGGGGTGGATCCCGCCGCCGGTGATCGAGGCGATGAGCGGGCGGTCGTCGGTGGGCTTGATGGTCAGGGGTCCGCCCCAACCGCCGCGCCCCTTGGTCACCTTCACGGCCTTGTAGTCGGTCATGTGTTCTCCTTCGTGCGGGCTTGTGGGCTGGTCAGTTGCTGGAGGAGTAGAGCCCGAAGCTCGCCAGGTAGGCGATGATCACGGACAACGGGCCGGTGATCAGCCGGGAGATGAGGACCGCTGGGACCCCGACCTCCACAGTCTCCGTCTCCGCCTCACCGAGGGCCAGGCCGACGGGGATGAAGTCGCAGCCGACCTGGGGGTCGATCGCGAACAGGGCCGGGAGGGCGTACTGCGGAGCGATGTCGCCTTCACCGATGCGGGTACCGAGGAGCACGCCGACCACCTGGGCGATGACCGCGCCGGGGCCCAGGACGGGCGACAGCACGGGGATCGCGCAGAAGATGCTGATCGCGAGCAGGCCGACGATGTTGCCGGCCAGTGGCTCGATCAGGTGGGCGAGCTTGTCGCCGATGCCCGAGGCGTTGATGATGCCGACGATCACGGCGATGAACGCCATGAAAGGCAGGATGTTGCGGATGACGGTGTCGATCGTGTCGCGACCCGCCTGGTAGAGCGTGCCGACGACGCCGCCGACGGCCTTGCCGATCGTGACGAGCAGGCCGTTCAGCCCGCCGCTCTGCCTCGGTGCCGGAGTGGTGGTGGTGGTGCTCATGCCGTGGCCGCCTTGGTCTCCTGGCCGGCGCGACGCGACAGCATGCGGGTGGTGAGGAACTCGGTGAGGACGCCGCGGATCAGGATCACCACGAGGCCCACCAGCAGGTAGCGCACGGCCAGGTCACTGGTGTTCAGGCCGAGGGTGGTGATGCCGCCCGCGATGCCCAGGTAGACGAACAGCTCACCGGCGTTGGCGTGCGGGAAGATCCCCGTGATCGGGTGCACGAAGCTCACCGCGGAGTCGTAGAACGCCGGCTTGTACCTTCTCCGGCAGGAACCGTCCCATCGTGTAGGCCATCGGGTTGGTCAGGAAGAAGACCGCGAGGACCGGCAGCACGAGGTAGCGGACCGGGTAGTACTGGATCCCGGGCCGGGCTGCCGACCTCGCCGATCTTGTCGATCCGCTCCGGTCCGATGAACCGGATCAGCGCGTTGATCGCCGTCAGCAGCACGATCAGCAGCGGGATGATTCCGGTGACGAGGGCGAGGAAGAAGTCGCCACCCGCCTGGAAGAGGCCGATGAACCACTCGGCCCGTGCGGCGAGCCAGCCGAAGAAGCCAGTGGGTTCGTCGACGGTGGTCCCCTCTGCGGCCACGCAGCGAGGATCGTCATGGATGTGACATGGCATGATTGCTCCTGTCGAGTCGGCCCGCGCACGCAGACCAGTCCGGTTGATGCTTGCCCGGCATCTGATGGTGTTTCTTCGAGCGATGTGTGCCGCCCGATCGTCGCTCCGCTCGCTGGTCCTGGGCTCCACCCCGGGGCCAGTGGGCGGGGTCTGTGTCAGCCGGTGGCTGCCGGCGAGCTCTGCGGCCTCCTCTCCTGGTCGAGCAGGACCAGTGCCTCCCGGGCGGCGTCGCGCTGCTGCTTGCTCAGGCCCGGGATCTCCCGGTCGCCCTTGATCTGGGTGGCGGTGGACCCGACGAGGGGCGCCAGCCGGCGGCCCCGCGCGAAGGTGGTCCAGCCGGAGAGGGTGAGGGTGTCCGCCACGACGCCGCGATCGTCGAGGGCCAGGGCCACGAACGCCCGGCCGCCGCGGTAGCGCTTGCCGGCGACCCCGACGGTCACGGTGCCCTGCTTCTTCAGCGCGACGACCTGCTTGTTGAAGGCCAGCTGCTGGTTAGCTCAGGTAGGCCTGCACGGCCCAGCCGGCGACGACGGCCGCCAGCACGATCAGCATGGACGTGGGCATGGGTTCACACCTCGGTTTCGTGACCGTCGGCCGGCTCGAGCCGGCGGTGGTCGTGGAGGACGGCGCGGGCGAGGGATCTCGTCGCACACCAGGGAGTCGATGAGGCGGCCGCGGAGGGCGCCCAGGAGCCCGGAGGCCTTGGCGCGGCCGGTGGCCACGCCGATCACGTTCGGGATGCCCACCAGGTCGTCGAGCGAGACGGCGAGAACGCGGTCCTCGGTCGGCCCGTGGATGGCCTGACCAGAGGCGTCGTAGTAGCGAGCGGCGATGTCGCCGACCGGTCCCGCGCTCCAGAAGTCCTTGAGGTCCTTCTTCTTGAGAGCCAGGTGGTCGAGGACCGCGGCCGACGAGCCGTGCAGGGGCGTGCCGATGCCGACCACGGCCAGGTCCGCGCGGGCCGCCTCGGCCAGGGCGTCCGCGATGGACGGCTCGCCGAGGAGGGCGTCGCGGGACGCGGCCGACCCGAAGGTCGCCGGGGCGTGCAAGAACCGGTACGACGCCCCGAGCCGGACCGCCAGCTCGCGGGCGATCTCCTGGCCGCTGGACTCGTTGCGGACCGAGGACAGCCCGCCCACCAGCTGGCACAGGGTCAGCTGATGGAACTGCTGGTCGGTGACGGTGGCGTGCACCATGGCCTGGAGCGCGGTGCCCCAGGAGAGCGCGACCGTCATGGAGTCCTTGAGGTTGTCGAGCAGGAGGCGCGCGGCCTGGGTCCCGACCTGCTCCTCGACCCGCAGCCCGCCGCCGAGCCGGCCGTGGGCCACCCGGACGTCGCGCATGCCGAACTCGGTGCGGAGCTCGTCCTCCAGGTCGTAGGCCCGGCCCGTCGGGTCGTTGACCCGGATCTCCACGATGCCGAGCTTCTGGGCCTCGGTGAGCATCCGCGACACGTTGGACCGGCTGGTCTGCAGCTGGTCGGCGACCTCGGCCTGCGAACGCCCCTGCAGGTAGTACAGGCGCGCCGCCGCCACCAGCATGGCGGGGTCTCGGGGCGTCGGCATGTTCACCTCTGTGCGTGTCATGGTTCACAAACGTTCAGGAGTTTGTATCGGTGTGACGGCGGTCACGTCAAGGGTTCAGGCATCGGGGAGTCCAGCAGGCGGGCCATCGCGGCGAGCAGCTCCGCGCCATGGGCGCCGTCGGCGACCCGGTGGTCGACGGTGATGCCGGCCTCGACGGTGAGCGCCAGCCCGACGCCGCCGGGCACGGCCACCGGCCGCTTCCGGATCGACCCCAGCGAGAGCACGGTGGCCTGGGGCGGGGTCAGCAGGGCCTGGAACCGGTCCACGCCGAGACCGCCCAGGTTGGACAGCGAGCCGTTGGCGACTGCCATGTAGGCACCGTCGACCTTGCCGCCCTGGGCCGCCCGCACGACGTCCCGGATCTCGGCGTCCTTGTCGGCGGCGGCGCCGACATCGGGCTCGTTGAACGTCGGGACCAGTAGGCCGCGATCGGTGGCGACCGCGAGCGCGATGCTCGGCGGCCCGGCCGTGGTCGGGGCGTCGTCCTCCCACCGGGAGAGCAGCTCGGGCACCTCGCGCAGCGACGCGGCGTAGGCCCGGAGGAGCACGGTCGTCCACGACAGGCCGTTCCGTAGGCCGTTGGCGGTGTCCAGGTGGAGCTCGCGCCAGACGGTGAACTGGGGAATCGTCGCCGTCGGCACCATCACCCGGGCGACGGCCCGGCGGACGGCGGTACGACGGGCGGCGGCCTTGTCGGGGGCCGCCACGGCCGCGGGGGGAGCGGCGGGCTGCACGTCCTGCACGCGGACCAGGCCGTCGGGACCGGACCCCTGCACCTGGGCCAGGTCGATCCCGCGCTCGCGGGCGATCCCACGGGCCCGGGGGACGGCAGGCACGATGCCGGGAGTCGTCGCGGGCGGCGGCGTCGGCTCGGTCGTGGGATCCGGTGTTGCGGCGACCGGCTCGACGGGGGCCCTCGGGGACCACCGGTCGGGCTCGGTCTCGAACAGCACGTCGCCGAAGCCTCCGCCGTCGTCCTCTCCCTCGACCCAGGCGATGGGCTCGCCCACGTCGGCCATTCCGCTGTCGACCACGATCTCGACCAGGGTGCCGGCGACCGAGCTCTCGACCTCCATGTCGACCTTGTCGGTCATCACCTCGCAGACGACGTCGCCGACGTCGACCTGCGCGCCGACCTCGACGAGCCAGGTCGACACCTCGCCCTCGGTCATCGTCATCGACATCTTGGGCATCCTGATCGCGAGCCTGGCCATCAGGACTCCTTGACCAGCCGCCGGGCAGCGTCGACCAGGTCGGGGACCTGGGGAACGCACGCGGACTCCAGCTGCGGCGCGTACGGGATCGGGACGTCGAGCCCACTCAGCCGCTTGATCGGGGCCAGGAGGCGGTAGAGCGTGGGCGACTCGCTGATGCGGGCCGCGATCTCGGCGGTGTAGCCGACGTGCCCGGGGGCTTCCTGCACGAGCAGGGCACGCCCGGTGCGCGACACGTCGGCCAGGATCGGGTCGGCGTCCAGCGGGCTCAGGGTGCGGGGGTCGAGCACCGAGCAGTCGAGGCCCTCCTGGGCCAGGGTCTCGGCCGCCTCGAGGGCTCGGCTGACCATCACTCCGGTGGCCACGATCGTGACGTCGGCGCCCTCGCGGTGCACGGCGGTCTTGCCGATCGGCACCCGTACGGCCTCTTCGGGGACGGGGCCGGAGGTGCGGTAGAGCAGCTTGTGCTCCAGCACGATCACGGGGTTGGGGTCGTCGATGGCCGAGAGCAGGAGGCCCTTGGCGTCGGCCGCGGTCGCGGGCATCACGACCTTGAGCCCGGGCACGTGGGCGAACCAGGCCTCCAGGCTCTGGGAGTGCTGGGCGGCCGCGCCCGTGCCCGATCCTGACGGCGCACGCAGCACCATCGGCACGCTGGCGGCGCCGCCGAGCATGAAGTGGATCTTCGCGGCCTGGTTGACGATCTGGTCCATCGCCTGGTTGGTGAAGTCGGAGAACTGGATCTCCACGATCGGCCGCATCCCGGCCAGGGCGGCGCCGACCGCCGCGCCCACGATGCCCAGCTCGGAGATCGGGGTGTCCCGGATGCGCTCCGGCCCGAAGCGCTGGAAGAGGTCTCCGCTCACGCCGAACGCGCCGCCGTACAGGCCGATGTCCTCGCCCAGCATGAAGACCCGCTCGTCGGCCTCCATGGCCTGGCCGATGGCCTCGCGGACGGCCTCGGCGTAGGTGATCACCCGGTCGGTGTGGGGAACGGTGGTGGTGGTCATCGCGGTGTCCTTGTGGCGTCGGGGGTCAGGCCGTCGCGAAGACGGCCGCGAGCAGGTCGGCGGGGTCGGCGTCGGGCGCTGCGTTGGCGGTGCGGACCGCGTTGCGGATCTCCTCGACCACCTCGGTGCGCACGCGCTGGATCTCCTCGTCGTCGAGGAGCCCGAGCTCGCGGACGCGGCCCTCGAACCGGAGGATCGGGTCCAGCCCGCGCCACTCGGCGATCTCCTCCTTGGTCCGGTAGAGGTTCTTGTCGGACTTGCTGTGGCCCTTCCACCGGTAGGTGAGGTTCTCCAGGAGGGTCGGACCCTCGCCTGCTCGGGCGCGGGCCACGGCCGTCTCCATCGCCGCGTGCACGGCCTCGACGTCGTTGCCGTCGACGGTGACGCCGGGGATCCCGTAGCCAAGCGCGCGGTCCGCGATGTTCTCGATCGCGAAGGCCCGCTCGGTGGAGAAGGACATGCCGTACTTGTTGTTCTCGCACACGAAGACGACCGGGAGCTTCCAGATCGCCGCGAGGTTGACCGCCTCGTGGAATGCGCCCTCGTTGGCGGCTCCGTCGCCGAAGAAGCAGGCCACGACGCGGTCCTCGCCCCGCAGCTGGAAGGCCAGCGCCGCGCCGGCGGCGATCGGGATCCCGCCCGCGACGATGCCGTTGGCGCCGAGGTTGCCGGTGGCAACGTCGGCGATGTGCATCGAGCCGCCGCGGCCGCGGCAGTAACCGGTCTCCTTGGCGAGCAGCTCGGCCATCATCGCGACCAGGTCGGCGCCCTTGGCGATGCAGTGGCCGTGCCCGCGGTGGGTCGAGGTGATGGCGTCGTCCGGGCGTAGGGCCAGGCAGACACCGGTCGCCGAGGCCTCCTGGCCGATCGAGAGATGCATCGTGCCGTGCATGAGACCGCGGGCGAACAGGTCGTCCACGGCCTCCTCGAAGCGGCGGATGCGCCACATGGTCCGGATGACCTCGCGGGCCTCGTCGGGCCCGGCTACGGGTGAGTCCACCATGTCTCCTCTGCACATATGTGCGTATGGCTCCGCACGAATGTCCAGACCGTAACGTGAGTGGTGTCACTTGGCAAGGGCCCGGAGACGGAGTGTTTGCGCTCCCGTAACACGCCGAAACAACGCGACAACATCGCGCACCTAGCGTCGCGACATGGTCCCGACCGAGGAGTGGCTGCCGGTGTGCCGGCTCGCCGAGCTCGAGGTCGGTCTCGGGGCGAGTGCCCTCGTGCACGGTCACGCGACGGCCATCTTCCGGGCCGGCGGACGACCAGGTGTACGCCGTCGGCAACGCCGACCCGTTCGACCGGACGGCGGTGCTCGCCCGCGGGATCATGGGGTCCCGCGAGGGGGCGCCGATCGTCGGGTCGCCGCGGCACCGCCACGTCTTCGACCTCCGGACCGGCCGGTGCCTCGACGACGAGCACGTCGCGGTGCCGGCCTACGAGGTGCGCGTCATCGAGGGCGTGGTGCTGGTCGGCCGCCGGCGGCCTGCGGTGGTCGAGCCCGGCGAGCCCCATGGGCGAGCCGGCGTCGAGACACGTCGCTAGGTCTCGACCCGGTCGGCCGTGAACGGCCTCCCGGCTCGACCAGCGACCCTCGTCACAGGCCCGACGGCAGCGTCACCTGCATGATGTCGTCGCCGCCGAACACGCCGTCCTGCCAGACCAGCCGGTTGCCCGAGATCGACGGGAAGCCCTGCTGGCCGCGCTCCTTCAGCGGGCTGTAGATCTTGCCGGTCTTGAAGGAGTAGAGGTAGAGGTCGGTGTCCACCATCTGCCCGCCCAGCGCCTGGTTCACGCCGCCCGGGAGGCTGTCGACAGCCACGGGGAACACCGCGTAGTCGGCGTTGGCGGCCGCCCCGAAGGGGAACGCGAAGTCGTTGAGGTGGGTCTTCCCGCCGGAGGTGTCGAAGGCGTCGGCCGACTGGTTGCCGTCGATGGCCACGACGTGCGTGCCGTACGCCGCCAGCGAGAGCACCGAGCCGCTCATCGTGCCGATCTGCTTGAGCTGGTCGGTGCCGACCTTCCAGACCGCGACGCGGCCGGACTCGGTGCCGAACGCGACGGTCCCGCCGCCGGTGGCCATCGAGGTCACGGAGTCGTTGCCGAGGCCGTTGACGCGCAGCCGGGTCACCTTGCCGCCGGCCGTGACGTAGTTGAGGGTGCCGGTCTCGCCCACCCACCATGCGGCACCGTCCTCGGAGCCGGCGAGCCCGGCGAGGAACGTCGAGAACGACAGGTCACCGAGCCTGGTCGTGCGACCGCCCTTGTCGTGGAGCACGATCGCCTCGCCCCCGTTGGTCAGCTCCTCGCTCACCAGCGAGTCGCCGGCCCAGGCCAGGTCGTAGGTCATCGGGTTGTCGGCGATGCCGCTGCTCACCGACGGGGTGCCCGGACCGCCCTTGGGGTTCAGCCAGGCGATGTTCTTGCCCGACACGACCGGGCTGACCTCGGACTGCGCGGTGTTGCTGACGATGTCGCCGGGCACCGGACCGGTGTCGTAGCAGCCCGCGCAGAGGTCGTCCTGGTCGAAGACCTCCTTGGCCACCCGGATGATGGCGGCGTCCGCGCCGGCCTTCGCCGCGGTGTCCTTCACGGCGTTCGCCGCGTCGAGCATCGTGGAGTTCGGGCCGAGCTGGTGGGTGAGCGTGAAGTAGACGATCAGGTCGAAGTCGTGGGCCCGCTGGGACTCGTACGCCGGCTTGCCGTCGATCTTCGCCAGCTGGGTGCGGATGGTCCAGAGCGCGTTGTTCCAGATCGCGGAGTTGAGGTGCACGCCCCCGTTGTCGGTGATCCGGCCGACGGCCTGCGACCACCGGAAGGGCGGGTCCAGGACGTTCAGGTAGTCGTCCATGGTGTTGCCGTTGAGCATGTACCTCGTCGCCAGCTTGCCGCTCGGGTTCTGCGAGCACAGCGACTGCGGCGACTTCGCCGTGGCGCAGCCGTCCTCGCCGAGCGTGGCCGAGTCGCGCTGGTAGTAGTGGTCGCCGATCACGTTGCCGAAGTAGTCGGAGAAGGCCTCGTTGAGCGCGCCGGACTGACCGGTGTAGTTGAGCCCGGCCGTGGAGTCGGTGACGCCGTGGGTCACCTCGTGTCCGGTGACGTCCAGGGTGACCAGCTGCATCTCGCCGTTCGAGCCCTGGCACGGGTTTCCGTAGACCATCTGCTGGAGGGCGGAGCTGAAGAAGGCGTTGCAGAACTTGCCGTCGCTGAAGTTCACCGACGAGACCATCGCGGCGCCCTTGCCGTCCCACGAGTTCCGGCCGAGGCTCGCGTAGTAGTCGTAGACGACACGGCTGATGGTCTGGGCGCTGATGGCGTCCGGGTCGGCGATGCGGGTGCCGTTCTCGACGTACTGGCGGCCGGGCAGCGCCGAGTTGCTGCTCGAGCCGTCGGCGCTGAACGTGTAGACGCCGCCCTTGCCGGTGGCCGGGTCGTAGGACGGCGTCGTGGTGTCGATCAGCGCGACGCCCTGGCTGGTGCGCAGCCCCTTCGCCGTGACCTCGCCGAGGTACGGCGCCTTGCCGGTCACGTCGACCGGCTGGCCCTTCGGGGCGCCCACGCTCGACAGGCCGGCCAGCGCCATCCGGGCGAGGTTGCGGGAGACCTTCGGCGAGGCCTTCGAGAGCAGCTTGCTGTAGACGCCCGGGGCGGCCAGCTCGGCGCTGGTCGGGCGGACGTCGAGCAGGTCGCCGGTGACCGCGTCCAGGTAGTAGAGCCCGTCGCTGAGCTGGATCCCTGCCTCGGACGTGCCGGCGGCCACGACGTTCAGCTCCCACGCCAGCTGCCCGGTGCCGGTCGGCAGGACCGTGAGCCTCGGCTGCCCCACGACCTCGCCCTGGGTCAGCTGCCGGGCCTGACGCTTCGCCAGCCGCGGCGGGATGCGGGGGTCGGTCGACAGGTCCAGACCCGGGAAGACGCGGCCGCGCACGCTGTTGAGGCGCGACTGGTCGTCGTCGCCGCCCAACGTCATCACCAGGCCGCCGTCGAGCACGGGCACCCCGGCGATCTCCTGCGCGGCGTCCAGGACCGTGGCGCCCGACGCGTCGGTCTCCCCGGCGGCCGCGACGCTCACCTGCTCGGCGGGCACGCCGAAGAGGTCCTCGCCGTACTCGGCCACGAACGCCGTCGCCGTCCCCGCCGGGTCCGCCCCGTCCGTGCCGTCCTCGGGTGCCCACCGGCCACCCGACAGCTCGCCGAGGTACCCGGTCACGTCGTCCTGGCGGCCCACCCAGCCCGAGCCGGTGCTCGAGCGGAGGCCGTCGACCACCCGCTGCAGGTCGGCGAGGCGGGCGGCCACGTCGACGTCGGGGTTCGCCGCGGCGTACGCCGCCGAGGGCACCAGGGTGCGTGGGCGCGGCTGGTCCTGACCCAGGGACCGGTTCCCGTCGCAGGCCGCGAGCACCAGGGCCAGGGCCACGATGACGGGGAGCACGAGGAGTCGTCGCGTCAGCGGCTGGCGGCTCATGAGCGGCAGATTCTCACCCATTCGACCCATTCCGGCATCGGCTAATCGGGGAAAAGATCTTCCGCGGGCCTCCTGGGCCAAATAGCCTGCAGCCACCTGACGGCCGAGATCCACACCAGCGTTGACGGAGGTCGACCCTTGTCCTGTCCCACCTGTGCCACGGACAACCCGGAGGTAGCGCTCTACTGCTACCGCTGCGGGACCCCGCTGCGTGGCGGCTCCTCCAAGCGCACCGGCTCCTACGCCGTGCAGTCCGCGGAGGGCGTGAACCAGTTCGCGCTGATCTCGACGATCATGCCGCACTCCAACCGCGAGACCGCCGACAACTACCGCTGGGCGATGATCGCCAGCGCGGTGCTGATCGTCGCCGCGACCGGACTGGGCCTGCTGCCGATCGCGGTCGCGGCCGCGGCGTTCCTGATCCCGATCGCCTACCTCGTCTATGTCTACGACGTGAACATGTGGGAGGACGCGCCGATCCCGGTCGTGGCCGGCCTCTTCCTGGCCACCGGCCTGCTCGCGGTGCTGGTCTCGCTGTTCTTCTTCCGCTGGGTCTTCGAGGACGAGTTCAACTCGTTCGCGGCCGGCGCCCGGGTCGGCGTGGACTCGCTGTCCTTCCCGGCGCTGCTGATCTTCGCGGTGCTGCTGCCGATCGTCGCCGAGGTCGTCAAGAACCTGGGCGGGATCTTCCTGGCCAGCCGCCCGCAGTACGACGACATGGTCGACGGCCTGACGTTCGGCATCGCGGCCGGGACGGCGTACGCCGCCTTCGAGACGCTCGTCCTCTACTCCTCGGTCTTCACCTCGCCGGACTTCCGGACGACCACCGGGCTGGCCTCGTGGGCCGTCGTGGTCGTGAACCTGATGGTCGTGAAGTCCCTGATCTACGGCACGGCCACCGGCATCGCGGTCGCGGCGTTCTCCGGCAAGGGCGAGAAGTACGACGGGTTCACGCCGTCGTACTTCATGGCCTTCGGGCTCGCGGTGGCCGCGAACGTCGGCTACTGGCTGGGCGTGCGGCTGCTGTCCTACGTGCCGTTCGGCCAGGCGCTCGGCCTGCTCTGGGGCTTCGTCATCCTGGCGATCCTCGTCATCCGGATCCGGACGACCATGCAGGCCGCGCTGCTCGAGGCCGCGGTCGAGGACGCCGTCCGTGTCGACGGTGAGCAATCCAAGCGCGCGACGGTCGTCGACAGCTACTGCCCCGAGTGCGAGAACCACCTGCTGGCCGGCTCGAACTTCTGCATGGTCTGCGGCACCTCGGTCCGCTCCAGCAGCCGCCAGGCCCGCCGAACGATGAGCTCGCCGAACCCGGGAGGTGTGGCATGACGACGGCTCCTCCCGAGCAGCCGACCGAGGCCCCGGCGGCACCGCCGCCCGCTCCCGGCCCGAACTTCAGGTCCAGCCGGGTCCAGCACGATCGGCCTGATCGTCGCCGGCGTGGTCATCGTCGGCGTCCTCGGTGCGCTCGCCCGGTTGGTGTTCGGCGGCGAGGACTCCTTCGCCCCGACCACCGTCGGTACGGGCCAGCCGGCCACGCAGGTCAGCCCGAGCGCCGAGGGTGGCGGCATCCTCGACCCGACGCCCCTCGGCTCGGCCAGCCCGTCCCCGGACGCCGGTGACGAGCCCACCCCCGAGCCCTCCGACGGGTCGTCCCTCCCGGGCATCCCGACCGAGGGCCCGTCCGCCACGCTCGACGGCACCACCACCACCGACGGCACCGACGTCGTGACCATCGGCGGCAGCGTCCAGGTCCCGGTGCTGCCGGGCTGGGAGGTCGTCGGCCAGGGTGACGCCGACGTGCTTCTCGGGGACGGGCACAACAGCTACGTCTACACCGTCACCGGCATCGTGGACCCGTCCACGGACGCCGCGTCGGTGATCGCGGCGTCATTCGAGTCCGTCCTCCCGCCGCAGAGCTACACCCAGCTGGAGAAGACCGACATCGCTCCCGCTGGAGTCCTTCGGCTCGGTGGTCTCGATCGCCGGCATGCAGTACCGCGCCACCTGGGCCGACCAGCAGGCCGCCGTACCGCTCCAGGGCCTGCTGATCTGCGCCGTCCGGCAGGACGGCACCGCGGTCATCATCACCGCCGAGCACGCCCCGCCGGACGAGTTCGAGGACAGCACCGCTTCCTGGGCACCGGTCGTCAACGCGACGTTGGGGCTGTTCGGGGGGTCGTGATCGATCGCTGGTCGAGGAGGTTGCGCTGGCAACTGTCACGAGACCCCGCAAGGTGTCCGCGGACGCTTACGGGGTCTCGTGACGGGACTTCGTCCCTCCTCGACCAACGCGTTGGCGACGACGAGGGCCGTGGCGATGGCGGCGACGCCCTCGCCGCGGCCGGTGAGGCCGAGGCCGTCGGTGGTGGTGGCCGAGACCGTCACGGGAGCGCCGGCGGCCTCGGAGAGCGCCGCGGCGGCCTCGTCGCGGCGCGGGCCGAGGCGGGGCCGGTTGCCGATGACCTGGACCGCGACGTTGCCGATGGTGAACCCCGCGGCTCGGACCCGGGTGGCGGTCTCGCGCAGCAGCGCCGTGCCCGCCGCGCCCGCCCACGCGGGGTCGGACGTGCCGAACTGGCTGCCCAGGTCGCCGAGACCGGCCGCGGAGAGCAGCGCGTCGCACGCGGCGTGGGCCGCCACGTCACCGTCGGAGTGACCGTCGAGGCCCTGGTCCTCGTCGGGCCAGGCCAGTCCGGCCAGGTGCATCGGGATGCCGGCGGCGAGCCGGTGCACGTCCACGCCGACCCCGATCCGGGGAACCGCGACCGACGTCACCGTTGTGTAAGGCGTCCTGGCTCACGGAGCGATCATGCCTGAGCGACAATCGGAGGGTGAGGATCGCGCGGCAGGCTTGGTGGATCGCCGGGTTGGCGACGGGTGTCGCCGGCCTGGGCACGAGCTACTTCGCGGCCGAGCTGCTCAGCGTGCGTGCCTCGCCGGTCCTGGCCGTGGCCGAGCTGATCATCAAGCTCACGCCCGGCGCCTTCGCCGAGAACGCGATCCAGACCCTCGGCCACAAGGACAAGCCGGTCCTGGTCACCGTGGTGCTGATCGGGCTGGCCGTCATCTTCGCCTGGATGGGCACGCTGGCGCGGCGCTCCTGGTGGTCGGCGCTGGGCCTGCTCGCGGCTGTGACCGCCATCGGCGCGTACGCCGTCTCGCAGCAGCGCAACGCGGGCGCGAGTCGACTACGTGCCGATCGCGGTCGGGTTCCTCACCTGGCTGATCTGCCTCTCGATCCTCACCGACAACCTGCGCGCGGCCGAGCGGCGGGAGAGCCGGTCGCGGACGCGCCCGTCTCGGCGACTCGACCGCCCGGACGGCGCGGGTTCCTGATCGGCGCCAGCGTGATGGTCGTCGCCTCGGTCGGTGTCGCCGTGCTCGGCCGGGCCCTCAGCGAAGGACGGCGCCAGGTCGAGGCGGCCCGCAGCCTGCTGCGGCTCCCCGGCGTCACCGAGCCGGTGGCACCGGCCGGCACGAGCGTCGGACTCAAGGGCATCACGCCATGGATGACCGACGCGACGGGCTTCTACCAGGTGCACACCGCGATCGTGCCGCCCGCGATCGAGCCGTCGTCCTGGCAGCTGCGCATCCACGGCATGGTCGACAAGGAAGTGACCATCACCTACGACCAGCTGATGCAGCGCAAGCTCACCGAGGCATGGGTCACCCTCAACTGCGTCTCCAACCCCGTCGGCGGCCCGCTGATCGGGAACGCCTGGTGGAGCGGCGTCCGGCTGGCCGACATCCTCCAGGAGGCCGGCGTCCAGGACGGCGCCGACGCAGTGCTCCAGACCTCCGACGACGGCTGGACCTGCGGCACGCCGCTGGCCGCGCTCACCGACGGTCGCGACGCGATGCTGGTCGTCGCGATGAACGGCGAGCCCCTGCCGATCGCGCACGGCTTCCCGGTCCGCACGCTGGTCCCCGGCCTCTACGGCTACGTCTCCGCCTGCAAGTGGGTGGTGGACATGGAGGTGACCCGCTTCGACAAGATCTCGGCGTACTGGACCGAGCGCGGCTGGGCCGAGCTCGGCCCGGTGAAGCTGTCCTCGCGCATCGACGTACCTCGCCGCGACGACGAGATCACCGCCGGCGACACCCGCGTCGGCGGCATGGCCTGGTGCCAGAACACCGGCATCAGCGCGGTCGAGGTCTCCCTCGACGGCGGCCCCTGGCAGTCCGCCGACCTCGGCAACGCCGACACCATCGACAGCTGGGCGCAGTGGTCGGCCTCGCTGCCGGTCGAGAAGGGCGACCACACGTTGCGGGTCCGCGCCACCGACGACGACGGCAAGGTGCAGACCAGCGTGGTGGCCGACGTGCTCCCCGACGGCGCGTCGGGCTGGCACGAGGTGAGCTTCACCGCCGTCTAGGGCTACCAGTTCGCCTGGGCCGGCGCCGGCGGGAGCGGGTGCGCGGCGTCGTGGATGACGTACACCAGGCCGCCCGAGGTCGGCAGCCAGGCGTTCTCGAACTGGGCCCGGTCGTAGGTCGTCCGCACGCCGGCCGCCGTGTCGGCCGCGGGGTCGTTGGTGACCACGTCGCCGTCGGCGGTGAAGCCGACGATCACGACGAGGTGCCCGTTGCTGGCCGAGACGTGCGCGCCGGTCAGCTCGCCCCGCCCCCAGGAGATGGAGGCGACGAGCGGGATGCCGGCCGCGATGAAGTCCTCGGCCTCGCGCAGCGAGCGCAGTCGGGTGACGAAGGCGTCGCCGGCCAGCGGCGCGGCGTACGCCGTGTTGAACGGCCAGTTGCCGGTGCCCTCGTAGTCGGTGTCGTAGGTGCGGCGCGCGGCGAAGTCGACCCACGGCGCCGGGTGGCCGGCCGGCACGAAGCGGTAGGCCGAGCGCGGCGGCAGGGCGTCGTACCAGCCGAGCACCATCGAGGTCGACGTCGGCGAGCACCACGCCTCGCCGCCGCCGCCCCACTGCGGGTAGTGGCCGGCGTGCGCCATCTGGGAGTACGCCGGGACGTCGAGCGTCGCGCCCGACGTGCGGGCCCGGGCTGGAGACCTTCACCGAGGACGACGTCGGCAGCCGGCTGGCCATCGCGCCGAGCGACGACACGGTCGGGCCGGTGGTGCCGGCCTTCCGGTAGAGCGACAGCCGCAGCTGCCAGGAGACCAGGCCCGACGCTGCCGGTCCGCCAGGTGTCCACGGCGACCGAGGCCAGGTCGTCGCTCTGCGGAGAGTCCGTCGTCCGCTTCACGAACTTGTCGCCGGAGGTCCAGCGGCCCAGCAGGTCCCAGCTCGACGTGACGCCCTTGCTGTTGCGGCCGCGGACCTCGACCTCGATCCAGCTGTCGCCGGGCGTGGTCGCCTCCCAGGACGCGATCAGCTCGGTGAAGGAGAACGCCGACATCTGCCAGGGCGCCGTCCAGCGGGCCCGCTCGTAGGGGCGGCCGCCGTACTCGCGCTTGCCCGTGCGCGTGCCGAACGCGACGCCGGCGTCGGAGACGACGGTGCCGCGGTTGGTGCCGGCGCTCATCGCCGCGCCCTGCCAGCGGGTGAAGGTGATGTCGCGCACCGAGGTCTCGTCGACGCCGTTGCCACGGGCGCGAGGCTACCGACCGGGCCGAGGAGGGCGCGTCGCGAGGACCAGCGCGGAAACCAGTCGGGAAACGGGTCTGGGCATCGATCGACCATAGACTTCCCAGGTGACACTCCGGCTCTACGACACCGCGACCCGCGAGGTCCGTGACTTCGTGCCCCTCGAGGAGGGGAAGGCCGGCGTCTACGTGTGCGGGCTGACGGTCCAGTCCGAGCCGCACGTCGGACACGTGCGGTCGGCGGTGAACTTCGACGTGCTGCGCCGGTGGCTGACGCACGAGGGTTACGCGGTCACGTTCATCCGCAACGTCACCGACATCGACGACAAGATCCTGGTGAAGTCGGCCGAGCAGGGCCGGCCCGTGGTTCAACCTCGCCTACGACATGCACCGCGAGCTCACCCAGGCGCTGGCCGCGATCAACGTGCTGCCGCCGACCTACGAGCCCGGCGCCACCGGGCACATCCCCGAGATGGTCGAGCTGATCACGGCGCTGATCGCCAAGGGCCATGCGTACCCCGCCGAGGACGGCTCCGGCGACGTGTACTTCGACGTGCGGTCGTGGGCGGCGTACGGCGAGCTCACCAACCAGGGCGTCGACGACATGGAGCCCGCCGGGGACGCCGATCCCCACGCGGCAGGAAGCGCGACCCGCGCGACTTCGCCCTCTGGAAGGGCTGGAAGAAGGAGTCCGAGCCGGAGACGGCGGCGTGGCCGTCGCCCCTGGGGTCCGGGCCGCCCGGGCTGGCACATCGAGTGCTCGGCGATGGCCGGCAAGTACCTCGGCAAGGCCTTCGACATCCACGGCGGCGGCGTCGACCTGCGGTTCCCGCACCACGAGAACGAGCAGGCCCAGTCGCGCGCGGCCGGGTACCCGTTCGCGTCGTACTGGATGCACAACGCCTGGATCACCACCGCCGGCGAGAAGATGAGCAAGTCGCTCGGCAACTCGCTGCTCATCCCCGAGGTGCTGAAGCGGGTGCGCGGGATCGAGCTGCGGTTCTACATCGTGGCCGCCCACTACCGCTCGCACGTCGAGTTCAGCTTCGAGGCCCTCGACGAGGCCGCCGCCGGCTTCCGGCGGATCGAGAACTTCCTCGACCGGGCTGCCGCCATCGGCATCGGCCACGACGAACGACCCACGACGGTCGCGCGGGCCGGTGCGCCCGCCGACGTGCCCCTGCCCGACGCCTTCGTGGCCGCGATGGACGACGACCTCGGTACGCCGGCCGCCGTCGCGGTGATCTACGAGACGGTCCGCGAGGGCAACAAGCAGCTGGCGGCCGGGCCGTCGGCCTCGTTGACCACCGCCGTGCGGCAGGTCTACGGGATGCTCGAGGTGCTCGGCCTGGACCCGACGGATCCCGCGTGGCCGAGCGCCGGACGTGGCGCCGACAGCCGGCTGACCGACGCCGTCGACGCGCTGGTGCAGGGCCTGCTCGACGAGCGGGCCGCCGCCCGGGCCGCCCAGGACTGGGCGCGCGCCGACCGGATCCGTGACCAGATCAAGGCCGCCGGGATCGAGGTCGAGGACACCCCGGCCGGTCCCGTGTGGACGTTAGGGGATTCAAGTGCCCGGTAATTCAGAGCGCCGCGGCGCGATCCGCAAGACCGCCAAGAAGCCGACCGCGGGGTCGGGCGGTCGCGTCAAGCGCGGCCTCGAGGGCAGAGGTCCGACACCCAAGGCCAAGGACCGTCCGAACCACAAGGTCTACAAGCAGCACGCCAAGGCCGACAAGGCCGCGTCGGCCCGGCCGCGCCGCCGCAACACCGGCTCCGAGGCCGAGTGGATCGCCGGCCGCAACCCGGTCGTGGAGGCGCTGCGCGCCGGCGTACCGGTCAAGACGCTGTACGTCGCCGAGGGCGCGGAGCGCGACGGCCGGCTGCGCGAGGCGTTCAAGCTCGCCAGCGAGCACCACATCGGCCTGCTCGAGGTCACCGGTCGCGAGCTGGACCGGCTCACCAACGGGGCCGTGCACCAGGGGCTGGCCGCGAAGATCCCGGCGTACGAGTACGCCCATCCCGACGACCTCCTCGACCGCGCGGCCGAGATGGGCGAGCCGCCGCTGATCGTGGCCCTCGACTCGGTGACCGACCCCCGCAACCTCGGCGCCGTCGTGCGCAGCGCGGCCGGCTTCGGTGCGCACGGCGTGCTGCTGCCGGAGCGCCGGGCGGCCGGCATGACCGCGTCGGCCTGGAAGACCAGCGCCGGCGCGGCCGCCCGCCTGCCGATCGCCCAGACGGTCAACCTGGTCCGCCAGCTGAAGGCCTACCAGGAGGCGGGCTGCATGGTCATCGGCCTGGCCGCCGACGGCGACGTCAGCCTCCCCGACCTCGACCTCGGCGACGGCCCCCTGGTGGTCGTCGTCGGCTCCGAGGACGCCGGGCTCTCCCGTCTCGTCGCCCAGACGTGCGACCAGCTGGTCTCCATCCCGATCGCCGGCCAGCTCGAGTCCCTCAACGCCGGCGTCGCCGCCGGTGTCGCGCTCTACGCCGTCGCCCGGGCGCGGGCCTGAGGTCGCTGCGCAAACCCGGGCGCCGGCAGGTCGCCGGTGCCGCCGTGGTGCTCGCCGTGTGGCTGGTGGTGACCTCGGCATGCGGGCTGGCGATCTTCCTGCACAGCAGCCGCACGCTCGTGCTCGCGACCCACGACGCCGAGCTGCGGCCGTCGCTGGACCGCTACGTCGTGCTGCACACCGGGCCGGTGCTGCCCGACGTCAGGCAGCCGTCCACGGGCCGGCTGGGCGTCGACATCACCTTGGGGAAGACCGACGCGACGTCCGTCGACGAGCTGCTGGAGCGGTACGCCGCGATCGCCTCCGCCCCCGAGGGCCAGGTCGCCAAGGTCCGGGACGCCCTCGGCGAGATGATCGTGTCGGCCCTGGCGCGAGGAGCGGTGGTGGGTCTGGCCCCGATCGGGCTCTGGCTGTTGGTCGGGCGACGGCGTCGTGCCGAGCTGTTCCACCAGGTACGCCGGCTGCGGCTGCTCGAGGTCGGGCTGGTGGTCGCGATGGGGGCCGTGCTGTGGTGGCAACCGTGGGAGCGTGACGAGGCGGGGGTCGCCGCCGGGCAGCGGTGGATGCCGCTCTCGGAGTTCCTCGGACCCGAGGTGTCCCTGCCCGACGAGGTGGCCGACCTCGAGGTGCGCGGCGACGTCACGACCGACCAGACGAGGCGGCTCATCGAGAGCGCGATCTCGACCTACGACCGGAGCAAGACCTTCTACCGAGAGGCGGCGGCCGGCGCCCGCGACCTCGACCTGCAGCAGCCGGGCGACGGGGAGACCGTGGTCCTGCTGATCGCCGACCGCCACGACAACATCGGCATGGACCAGGTGGCCCGGGCGGTCGGGGACGCGGGGGGAGCGACCGTCGTGTTCGACGCCGGCGACGACACGTCGGTCGGGAAGGCCTGGGAGACGTTCAGCCTGGACTCCGTCACGGCGGCCTTCGACGGGTACGACCGGTTCGGCGTGGCCGGCAACCACGACCACGGGCCGTTCGTGGGCGCGTACCTCGCCGACCACGGCTGGACGATGCTGGACGGCAGCCCGGTGACGGCGCCGGCGGACATCCGGCTGCTCGGGGTCGACGACCCCCGGTCCAGCGGTCTGGGCAACTGGCGCGACGAGACGGGGCTGAGCTTCGACGAGGTCGGCAGTCGGCTCGCCGACGCGGCCTGTGAGGCCCAGGACCGCGGCGAGCGGGTGTCCACCCTCCTCGTCCACGACGCCAACCTGGGCGACGAGACGTTGGCCCGCGGGTGCACCGACCTGGTCCTCGGCGGCCACACCCACGTTCAGGCCGGCCCGGACCGGGTGGTCGGGGAGAACGACGCGGTCGGCTACACCTACACGACGGGTACGGCCGGCGGCGCGGCGTACGCCATCGCCCTCGGCAGCAAGCCGCGGCGTCCCGCCGGGATGACGTTGCTGACCTTCCGCGACGGACGGCCGGTCGGGGTCCAGGCGGTCACGCTGCAGACCACGGGGGACTTCGTGGTCGACGGGTTCGTCGCGCTCTCGCCGGCCGCCCCTCCCGGTTGAGGAGACAAGGGCTGGGCGCCGTCCTCGACCAGCGCGGAAGTAGTTGGACGACCTACGATCGAGGCATGCCCACCACCGTCGACCGGCTGCTCCCCACCGAGGAGGCCGAGGCCCTGCTCGAGCTGACCCGCGAGCTCGCGACCAAGGAGCTGGCCCCGCAGGTGGCCGAGGCGGAGGAGAAGGGCGAGTTCCCGGCGGCGGCGTACGCCCTGCTCGGGAAGTCGGGGCTGCTGAGCCTGCCGTTCGCCGAGGAGATCGGGGGCGGGGGGCAGCCGTACGAGGTGTACCTCCAGGTCGTCGAGGAGATCGGGGCCGTCTGGCCGAGCGTGGCGGTGGGGATGAGCGTGCACACGCTGACCGCGTCGGTGGTCGCGACCAACGCCACCGACGAGCAGTGCGCGACCTGGCTGCCGCGGATGCTGGGCGGCGACTGGCTGGGCGCCTACTGCCTGTCCGAGCCGCAGGCGGGCTCCGACGTCAGCGGCATCAAGACCCGCGCCCGCCTCGACGGCGACACCTACGTCGTCGACGGCACCAAGCAGTGGATCAGCAACGGCTCGTACGCCGACTACTACATCCTCTTCGCGCGGACCGGCGAGCACCCGACCCGAGGGCTCAGCGCGTTCATCGTCCCGGCGGACACGCCGGGCCTCTCCTTCGGTGCCCCGGAGAAGAAGATGGGCCTGGCCTGCGACGTCACCACCCAGGTCCTCCTCGACGGCGCGCGCGTCCCCGTCGACCAGCGCATCGGCGAGGAGGGCGACGGCATGAAGGTGGCTCTGTCGGCCCTCGACTCGGGCCGGCTCGGGATCGCGGCCGTCGCGACCGGCCTCGCCCAGGGGGCCCTGGCCCATGCGGTCGACTACGCGCGGGAGCGCCACCAGTTCGGGAAGCCGATCGGCGAGCTGCAGGGCCTGCAGTTCCTGCTCGCGGAGCTCGGCGTCGAGGTCGAGCGGTCCCGGGCGACGTACCTCCTGGCCGCCCGTCTCAAGGACGCCGGCCGCCGGTTCTCGCGGCAGGCCAGCATCGCCAAGCTGACCGCCTCGGACGCCGCGATGCGGGTCAGCACCGACGCCGTGCAGGTGCTCGGCGGCAACGGCTACACCCGCGACTACCCCGTCGAGCGGTTCTTCCGCGACGCCAAGGTGACCCAGATCTTCGAGGGCACCAACCAGATCCAGCGCATGGTCATCGGGCGCGACCTCCTCAAGTAGGGATCCGAACCCATCCGTCGGGGTGGTGACAACGAATCCCAGTTGCGAACTACTTGCAACAACGTCCCGCTGGCTCCTAGGGTCGGGACGAGGGATCGATCGAGGAGGACCCCCATGCACGTGCCGGACGGATTCCTGGACGCGCCGACGTCGGTGGCCACCGGCGTCGTGGCCGCGGCCGCCATCGGCATCGCTCTGCGCGGCGCCCGCCGCGAGCTCGACGACCGCACCGCCCCGCTCGCCGGCCTGGTCGCGACGTTCATCTTCGCGACCCAGATGCTGAACTTCCCGGTCGCCTCCGGCACCAGCGGGCACCTGCTCGGCGGAGCGCTGGCGGCGATCCTCGTCGGCCCGTACACCGGCCTGCTCTGCATGGCCGTCGTCTTCCTGGTGCAGTGCCTGCTCTTCGCCGACGGCGGCATCACCGCGCTCGGTACCAACATCTGCCTGATGGGCCTGGTCACCGTGGTCGTCGGCTGGGGCGTGTTCCGGCTGGCCCAGACGCTGCTGCCCAAGAAGGTCTCCATGGTCGCGCCGGCCGCGGCCGCGGCGGCCCTCGTGTCGGTGCCGGTCGCCTCGCTGGCGTTCGTCGGCCTGTACGCCGTCGGCGGCACCGTCGACATCCCGCTCGGCCAGCTGATGACCGCCATGGTCGGCGTGCACACGCTGATCGGCATCGGCGAGGCCGTCATCACCTTCCTGGCCGTCGGCAGCATCGCCGCCGTCCGGCCCGACCTCGTGCACGGCGCCCGCCGGGTCCTCGCGGCCCGCACCCTCCAGGTCAAGGAGGTGGCCCGATGAGGTCGAAGGTCTCCACCCGCGTGCTGGTGCTCGTCGGCATCGCCGTCGCCCTCGTGATGGCCGGCGTCGTCAGCCGCTTCGCCTCCTCCGACCCCGACGGCCTGACCAAGGTCTCGGAGGACCACGGGTTCGCGCACACCGGGACGACTCACGACGGCCTCCTGACCTACGGCGGGGAGTCGGGCCTGGTCGGCGCCGTCGTCGTGCTGGCGATCGTGGGTGCCGCCGTCTACCTGTTGCGCCGGCGCCGGACGTCCGACTGATGGGCGCCGCGCACGGCCACAAGCTGCACTTCCACGGTCACTCCTGGCTGCACCACCTGCCGGCGCACGTGAAGCTGGTCTCGCTCGTGACCTTCATGCTCACCGTGGTGGCCACGCCGCGCGAGTGGTACCCCGTCTTCGGCGGCTACCTCGGCCTGCTGCTCGTCCTGGTGGCCATCAGCCACGTGCCCCCGACGTACCTCGCCAAGCGGATGGTGGTCGAGGTGCCGTTCGTGGTGTTCGCCCTCCTCCTGCCGTTCGTGGCCACCGGTCCGCGCACCGACGTGCTCGGGGTGTCGCTCAGCGAGCACGGCCTGCTCGGCGCGTGGGGCCTGCTCGCCAAGGGCACCCTCGGCGTGATCGCCAGCCTGCTGCTCGCCGCGACGACCGAGCCGCGCGCGCTGCTGGCCGGCCTCGAGCGGCTGCACGTGCCGACGCTGCTCGTGCAGATCATGGGCTTCATGGTCCGCTACCTCGACGTGGTCACCGACGAGCTGCGCCGGATGCACGTGGCCCGCGAGTCGCGCGGCTTCAGCGCCCGCAACCCCCGCCACTGGCCGGTGATCGCCAAGTCGGCCGGAGTCCTGTTCATCCGCTCCTACGAGCGCGGCGAGCGGGTGCACCTCGCGATGCTGTCGCGCGGGTACGACGGGCGGATGCCCCGATGATCCCTGTCCTCGACCTGCAAGGGGTCGCCTTCGCCTACCCCGACGGGCACCAGGCGCTGCACGGCGTCGACCTGCACGTCCACCAGGGCGAGCGGGTCGCGCTGCTCGGCCCCAACGGCGCCGGCAAGACCACGCTCGTGCTCCACCTCAACGGCATCCTGATGCCCGGCCTCGGGACCGTGTCGGTGTCCGGGCTTCCCGTCACCAAGGAGAACCTCCTCGAGGTACGCCGCCGCGTCGGGGTGGTCTTCCAGGACCCCGACGACCAGCTGTTCATGGGGTCGGTGCGCGAGGACGTCGCCTTCGGCCCGATGAACCTCGGCCTGCGCGGCGCCGAGCTCGACGCCCGCGTGCTCGAGGCACTCGAGGCGGTCGGCATGGCGGAGTACGCCGACCGCCCGCCGCACCACCTGTCGTTCGGGCAGCGCCGGCGGGTCGCGGTCGCCACGGTGCTGGCGATGCGGCCGGAGATCCTGGTCCTCGACGAGCCGTCCTCCAACCTGGACCCGGCCTCGCGGCGCGAGCTGGCCGACATCATCCGCTCGCTCGACGTGACGGTCCTGCTGGTCACCCACGACCTGCCGTACGCCCTCGAGCTGTGCCCGCGCGCGGTGATCCTGTCCGACGGCGTGGTCACCGCCGACGGCCCGACCGCCGACATCCTCGGCGACGAGGCCCTGATGAAGGCGCACCGGCTCGAGCTTCCCTTCGGATTCGACCCGGCGTTCGCGATCACTCGCCGTCCGTGACGAATTCGTCGTCTGAACGACGTCGAGACGACGAATTCGTCACTGACGGCGTCACCCCCCGATCGGCGGCAGCTCGTCGTCGTCCGTCACGACCGGGATCTCGGAGGTGTCGGGGGCGGGACCCGCAGCCGGCGTGACCAGCTCGTCGGGCTTGTAGCGCAGGACGTTGTCGATGTAGTCCCGGGCGGTCTCGAAGATGGAGACCTCGCGGCTGCCTCGCTCGGAGAGGTACCAGCGGTGCACCAGGATCTCGTGGAAGATCTCGGCCGGCTCCAGCTTGCCGCGCGCCTCCGGCGGCACCATCTCCATGATCGGCTCGAAGATCTCGTTCAGCCACCGGCCGGCGACCACGGCCGGTGACTCGCGACCGAGGTCGAAGTGGGCGGTGTAGGCCGCGAGGTCGTTGAGGAGCCGGCGGGCCTGGGCGTCCTCGACGCGCAGGCCGGTCAGGGCCTGGAGCTCGCGCTGGTGGTGGCCGAGCTCGACGACCTTGGGCTGGATCCGGATCCGGTCGCCGTCGAAGTCGGTGACGATGTCGATCTCCTCGACGTCGAACCCGAGGTCGTTGAGCCGCTCGATCCGGCTCTGGATGCGCCACATCTCCTCGAGGGTGAACTCCTCCTCGACGGTGAGCTCGTCCCACAGCTCGTGGTAGCGCCGATCGATCAGGTCGGCGATGTCGAAGACGTCGAAGTCCGGGCTGAGGGAGCTGCTGGCCTGCAGGTCGAGGAGCTCGGCGAAGACGTTCTCGCAGCCGACGCGCACGTCGTACTCGCGCATGGGCGCCGACAGCTGGTCGCGGATCTCGCCGGTCTCGGCGTCGACCAGGTACGCCGCGAAGCCGCCGGCCGCGCGCCGGAACAGCACGTTGGACAGCGAGACGTCACCCCAGTAGAAGCCGCCCAGGTGCAGCCGGACCAGCAGCACGACGAGGGCGTCGATGAGCGACGGCACGTTGTCGGCCTGGAGGCCGTGGGCGAAGAGGCTGCGGTACGGCAGCGAGTAGCTGAGGTGCTCGGTGAGCAGCGCCGAGGGCAACGGCTCGCCGTCGGCGCCGACGCGGCCGGTCACGACGCCCTGCGGGACCACGGCCGGCAACGGGATCCGCTGCAGGTCGCGCAGGAGGCGGTACTCGCGGAAGGCGATGGCCTCCACCGTCTCCTTGATCGCGTAGGTGCGCTGGCCCAGCTGGACGATGCGGACCACGTGCCGGGAGAGGCCGCGGGGGAGCGGGACGACGTGCTCGGTCCACTCCTCGAGGGGCAGCGACCACGGCAGGGTCACGATCGCGGGATCGGGCCGGCTGGCGACGATGCGGAGTGCGTGGGGGGCCGCCATGCGCGCCACGGTAGTGCGCACGACGGGTACGGTCGACGCTCGTGCGCTACGCCACCGGGACCGTGATCACCCGCCGCGAGGTCCTGCACGGCCACACCTGGCTGGAGTGCCCGGTCACCGTCGTGGCCGACGACGGCGACGTGCTGGCCGTCCAGCTGGGCCCGGATCGCCGTTCACGTTCTTCGACGCACCCCTTCGGCACGCACCCGTGGCGCTCGTACGCCGGATGGTCGGGGCCGACCGTGCTCCAGCTGCACCGCGCGGGCGCGGCGTACGCCGTCTGGATGTTCTTCGACGGGGGCGTCTTCCGGTACTGGTACGTGAACTTCGAGGCCCCCGTCGTGCGTCATGAGGACTCCTTCGACACCGACGACCACGGGCTCGACCTCATCGTGCATCCCGACGGCCGGCGCGAGTGGAAGGACGTGGACGACCTCTCCGCGATGGTGCGGTCCGGCCGGATGACCGAGGAAAGGTCGTCGGGGTGCTGCACGCGGCGGCCGAGGTGACCCGGCTGCTGGACGACGACGACCGCTGGTGGGCGCCGTTCGACGGCTGGCGGCCTCCTCCGACCGGGTGATCTCGGGCCAAAACGGCGCGGCCGGGGGCCTCGGCTGACCTACATTTCCCGGCATGACCGACGACCTCGCACAGCTCCTGTCCACGTGGACGGGGCGACGGTCGTTCGGCGGCGAGATCGCGGGCCTGCTGCGCCGCCGGGAGTACGACCAGGCCGAGAAGGTGCTGGTCGAGCACCTCACGGCCTACCCCGGCCCGATCGCCACGGCCTGCCGTGGCGTGGCGGACGGGCACGTGACGCTCGCCGGCTGGGACGAGGTCGACGCCGACCTCGTCGACCTCTGCCGCCGCGGCCGCGCGGTGACCGCGATCGGCCTGGACCTGTCGAACTACAGCGACGAGCAGGGCCACTCCTGGTGGGACAAGGAGCCGGTCGTCGAGCTCGCGGTGTACACCGACGACGTCTACCCGTTCTCCGAGAGCCGGCGCCAGGACCTGATGGACCTCAGCGAGAGCTACCCCGCGCCGTGGACCGACCAGGCGCTGGGCGAGGAGACCGCGCACCTGACCGTGACCGGGCTGCGCGCGACCAACGGCGCCCTGCTGCACCACGCCAGCGTGGAGCCGTGGAACCCCAACGGCCAGGCCACCTTGTCGAACGAGGCGGTCGCGGAGTACCTCGGGTGGTGGTTCCTGCACCTGCGCTTCCACCAGGCCGTGATCCGTGACCTCGACGAGCGCGGCCTCGCCCTCGCCGTCCCGGTGCTCGTGGGCACCCATGACGTCGGCCCGTGGGTGCAGGCGGTGCACCTCCCGGGCGTGGTCTCCGACCACGGGACGCGGACCGAGGAGATCCTCCAGGAGCGGGCGCGGTCCGGGCCGGCCGCCCGCGAGGCGCAGACCGAGGAGTCGGTCCGCGAGCTGCGCGAAGCCCGCGAGGACGTCCGCCGGTTCGGGTTCTTCAGCCGGAGCGCCGAGCGCAAGAGCGCCGAGGACGTCGCCGCCGCGAAGGTCGTGGTGACCTGCCAGCTGGCCGCGCTGCCCCTGCCCGCCCGTCCGATCGGGTCGATGGGCGCCAAGGAGTTCGAGCAGTGGCTGGAGGCCTTCCGCGCTCGCTAGGGCCTCAGCCTGACCGGCACCGGGGCCCTCCTCGGCCAGCACGTCGCCGGGGTTGATCAAGGAGCACGTGCGCAGGCTGAGGCACCCACAGCCGATGCACCCGTCCAGCCGGTCCCTCAGCAGCTCGATCCGGCGGATCTGCTCGTCCAGGCGTGGTCGCCACGACCTGCTCAGCCTGGCCCAGTCCGCCTTGGTCGGCGTCCGGCCCTGCGGGAGCGTGGCGAGTGCCTCGGAGACCTCCTCCAGCGTGAGCCCCACCCGCTGCGCGGTGCGGACGAACGCCACCCGCCGCAGCGTCGCCCGTGGGTAGCGGCGCTGGTTGCCCGTCGTACGCCGCGACTCGATGAGGCCGCGCTCCTCGTAGAAGCGCAGGGCCGAGGTGGCGACGCCGGAGCGTTCCGCGAGCTCGCCGATGGTCAGGTCGGTCATGCTCAGACCATTGCTCAACCTCGATCGAGGTTCAAGTCTCGTCGAGCCGGTGACAGGAGTCGAACCCGCGACGATCCGTCTTTACAAGGCGGGTGCTCTACCAACTGAGCTAACGCGGCGAGGGTGGCCGGGTCATCGTAGTCAGCGGACCTGGGTGACCTCGAACTGCATCCGCGGGTGCGCGTAGTACTCCTGCGACTCGACGAGCTGGAGCTCGCGCTCGCCGGACTCGTGGGTGGTTCGCAGCAGGTCCCAGACGCTGGACGTCGTCCGGGCGAGCGCGTCGGCGGCGTCACCGGTGCTGCGGTAGTGGCCGGTGAACAGCGCGGCGGTCACGTCGCCGGACCCGTTGGCCTTGAGCGGGATGCGCGGCGTGGTGACCAGCCAGGCGCCGTCCGGCGTGACGGCCAGCATCTCGAGCGTCCCCTCGTCGGCGTCCGGGCGCTCGACGCTGGTCACCAGCACGCTCGACGGACCCATCGCCCGGGCGGCGTCCGCGGAGGCCAGCGTGCTCTCGAGGTCGGCGGGCTCGGTGCCGGTGAGGTACCCGAGCTCGAACTGGTTGGGCGTGATGAGGTCGGCCTGCGGGACGACGCGCTCGCGCAGCAGCACGGGGATCGCCGGGTGGACGAAGCAGCCGGACTTCGCGTTGCCCATCACGGGGTCGCAGGTGTACGTCGCGTCCGGGTTGGCCCTCCTCACCCGCGCCACCGCGTCGAGGATGACGTCGCCGATCTCCTCGCCGCCCTGGTACCCCGACAGCACGACGTCGACCTGTGCCAGCGCGCCGCGATCCTCGATGCCGGTGATGACGTCCCGCACGTCCTCGGCCGCGAGCAGCGGCCCGCGCCAGGCGCCGTACCCGGTGTGGTTGCTGAAGTGGACGGTGAAGACCGGCCAGACCTCGTGGCCGATCCGCTGGAGCGGGAAGACCGCCGCGGAGTTGCCGACGTGTCCGTAGGCCACCGAGGACTGGATGGAGAGGATCTTCACGTCGTCATCGTCGCACCAGGCCGCCGTTGGTCGAGGAGGCCCTCGAGGCCGCCGTCCCGAGACCCGGTGACCTCCGCCGTGAGGCCGCCGGGTCTCGTGGCAGGCGCTGGCGCGCCTTCCTCGACCAACGGGTGGCGGGGCGGCCTAGGGTCGATGCGTGAGCGACATGACCTACCGCCAGCTGGGCGACTCGGGGCTGCGCGTCAGCGCGGTCGGCATCGGCACCAACGCGTTCTCGCGGCGCGTCGACCAGGACGGGGTCGCCGACATCGTGGGGGCCGCGCGCGACGTCGGTGTGACGCTCATCGACACCGCGGACGTGTACGGCGCCACGCACGGCGCGAGCGAGGAGATGATCGGGGTCGCGCTCCAGGGGCAGCGCGACGAGTTCGTGATCGCCACGAAGTTCGGCGGCGGACAGGTCGCCCACGAGCGCGGACCGGGCGGCTCTCGTCGCTACGTCCTCGACGCGGTGGAGGGCAGCCTCCGACGGCTGCGCACCGACCACATCGACCTCTACCAGCTGCACGTGCCCGACGACGTCACGCCGATCGAGGAGACGCTCTCGGCCCTGGACTCGCTCGTGCGGTCGGGCAAGGTGAGGTACGTCGGGTGCTCCAACTTCGCCGGCTGGCAGGTCGTCGACGCGGACTGGACGGCGCGGACGGCGGGGTACGAGCGGTTCGTCTCCGCGCAGAACGGCTACTCGCTGCTGGACCGGTCGGTCGAGGAGGAGGTCATCCCCGCGTGCGAGGCGCTCGGGCTGGGGATGCTGCCGTACTTCCCGCTGGAGTACGGCCTGCTGACCGGCAAGTACCGGCGTGGCGAGGCCGCGCCCGAGGGCTCGCGGGCGGCGCTCGACCCGGGGCGCGCGCAGTGGTTGGCCGAGGCTGAATGGGACCGGATCGAGGCGCTCGCGGCGTACGCGGAGAAGCGCGACCTGACCCTGCTCGACGTCGCGATCGCCGGACTGGCGGCGCAGCCCGCGGTCGCGTCGGTCATCTCGGGGGTCACGCGCGGCGACCAGGTGCGTGCCAATGCGGCAGCCCTGCGGTGGCAGCCGACTGCCGAGGACCTGGTCGAGCTGGACGAGGTGACGGGAGGCCGGTCGTGACGTTCGAGGTGCGACCCCTGGACGAGTCCACCTGGCCGGCGTTCGCGGCGCTGGTCGAGGCCAACGGCGGGATCTTCGGCGGCTGCTGGTGCGTGGGCATGCACCCCGAGGGCTTCGACCCGCGTGGCGCCGAGGGCAACAAGGAGCGCAAGCACGCCATGGTGCGGGCGGGTACGACGCACGCCGCGCTCGTCTTCGAGGGCGAGGAGTGCGTCGGCTGGGCGCAGTTCGGGCCTCCGGCCGAGGTCGCGCGGATCAAGAACCGCCCGGCCGTGGAGAAGGACCACGCGTGGCCCGACTGGCGGATCGGCTGCTGCTACGCCGGCAAGGGCCATCGGCGCCAGGGCGTCAACAGCGCGGCGATCGCCGGGGCCGTGGACCTGATCCGGGACCTGGGCGGGGGCCTCGTCGAGGGGTACCCGGAGGACGCCGCCGACGTGTCCGCCGGCTTCCTCTACCACGGTGCGCTGTCGACGTACGACCGGCTCGGCTTCACCCGCGAGCGCAAGGTCGGCAAGCACCGCTGGGTGGTGTCGAAGCAGGTCTAGGAGCCTGCTAGGCGACCTGGAGGGAACGCTTCGACAGGCCCATCCAGAAGCCGTCGATGACCTGGTCGCCCGGCTCCTCGGGGTCGGTGGCCGCGCCGAGGGTGACGAAGAGCGGCGTGTAGTGCTCGACCGTCGGGTGCGAGTAGGGCATGCCGGGCGCCTCGGCCTTGTAGTTGGCCAGGGCGTCGACGTCGCCGCGGCGCATCGCGTCGGCGGCCCAGGCGTCGAAGTCCGTGGACCAGCCCGGCGCCGGGGCGTCGAGGCGGAACTCGGTGAGAAACGGCAGCCCGTGCGTGAGGAAGCCGGAGCCGATGATCAGCACGCCCTCGTCTCTCAGGGGGCGCAGGCGGGCGCCGAGCTCGAGCAGCCGGGTCGGGTCCGAGGTCGGCAGGGACATCTGGAGCACCGGGATGTCGCCGGCGGGGTACATGATCGTGAGCGGGACCCAGGCGCCGTGGTCGAGACCGCGGCTCGGGTGCTGGTGGACGGGCTCGCTGCTCGGCATCATCGCGGCGATCCGCTGCGCGAGGGCCGAGCTGTCGGGGGTCTCGTAGGTCATCTGGTAGTACCGCGGGGCGAAGCCGCCGAAGTCGTAGACGAGCGGCGCGTGGTTGGCGCTCAGCATGACCGGCGCGGACTCCCAGTGCGCGCTGACGATGAGGATCGCCTTCGGGCGGGGGAGGTCCTGGGCCCACTGGGCCAGCTGCCCCGACCACAGCGGGTCGTCGAGCAGCGGCGGCGCTCCGTGGCCGATGTACAGCGCGGGCATCCGGTCGTTCATGTCAGCCATGATAGTTCAATATTCAACTTTCAGGTAACGACCAGTCGACGGGCTCCCCGCCCTGCTCCTCGAGCAGCCGGTTGACGCGGGAGAAGGGCTTCGAGCCGAAGAACCCCCGGTGGGCCGAGAGTGGGGAGGGGTGCACCGAGGCGACCCAGGGGACGGGGCCGAGCTGCCCCTTGAGCGACTGGGCGGGGGAGCCCCAGAGGATCGCCGCGAGCGGTCCGCCGCGCCGCGCGAGTGCGTCGATCGCGCACGAGGTGACCTCCTCCCACCCGCGGCCGCGGTGGCTGTTGGAGTCGCCGGGGCGGACCGTCAGCACCCGGTTCAGCAGCATCACGCCGCGGTCCGCCCACGCGGTCAGGTCGCCGTGGGCGGGCATCGTCGAGCCCGAGGTCGGTGCCGAGCTCGGCGTAGATGTTGCGCAGGCTCGGCGGGAGCGGCCGCACGTGTGCGTCGACCGCGAAGCTCAGCCCGATCGGGTGGGCCGGGTTCGGGTACGGGTCCTGGCCGACGACCAGCACCCGCACGTCCTTCAGCGGCCGCTGGAACGCCCGGAAGATCCGGTCCCCGGCCGGCTGGTACGGCCGCCCCGCCGCCGTCTCGGCCCGCAGGAACTGCCCCATCGCCGCGATCCGCTCGTCCACCGGGCTCAGCGCCTCGGCCCAGTCCGGCGCCACCAGCCCCTTCTCCACGAGTCCGGCCAGGGCGCTCATGCGGCGAGGGTAACGGCTCCGGTCGGGATACCCGGTGCACCGGGTATCCCGGACGTTAGAGGGGGTTGCAACCCCCTCGAAGCGGCAGAAACGCCCACGAAGCTCTGGCGACACGCCGCGGCGTACGGTCTGGTCCGTGGCCCGATCCAAGCGCGCGACCGTGCAGCAGGTCCACGACCTGGCGCTGTCGATGCCCGGCGTCACCGTGGAGTCGGCGGGCAAGAACCCCGTCTACCAGGTCGGGCGGAAGTCGTTCGTCTTCTTCCGCAACCCGCGCCCGGACGCCTTCGACCCCGAGACCGGCGAGCGGTACGACGACGTCATCGTCCTCTGGGTCGCCGACGACGTGGACAAGCAGGCGCTCCTCGAGGACGACTCCACGCCGTTCTTCACCACCCCGCACTTCGACGGCCACCCGTCGGTCCTCCTGCGCGGCAGCCGGGTCGGCGAGCTCACCGCCGACGAGCTGGCCGAGGTCGTGTACGACGCGTGGCTGGCCCGGGCCGGCAAGCGGGCGCGGGAGAAGTGGCTGGCCGAGCGCGGGCTCGAGGCCTGAGCCCCCGGACTTGGCAGGCTCTTCCTGAACTTGTCACGGCGGAACGTGCCCGCCCATGTTCAGGATTCCCCGGCCAGCCGGGGACTCCCTCCTCAACCAGCGCCCCGCACCGGCCGCGACAACCGGTCCAGGAAGGCGATGAGGAGGGCTTCGCGGAGGGGCGGGGAGGCGAGGTCGAGCATCGCGTTGACGGGGGCCATCCGGTCGGGGAGGGACAGGCCGGCCGAGGGGTCGGCGAGGAGGCCGGAGGCGGCGAGGAGGCCGTCGAAGTCGTCGTCGGAGAGCGCGGCCGGGTCGAGGGCCGCGATGAACTCGGCCACCCCCGGGTCCACCCCGACCGGGCCGGCCGCTCGCGCCGCCGACACCGACGACGTCAGGGCCGCGAGCAGGTCCTCCACCGACGCCAGGGTCGCGGCGGACACCGACAGGTGGATGGTCGGCGGCGCGCCGGCGTAGGACATCTGTGGCTGCACGTACCACCCGCGCTGACGCATCTCGTCGCACACCGTGAAGGCGTCGAACGACGGGTCGCACACCAGCGCGACCAGCGTCGAGTCCGGCGCGACCACGACCGACAGCCCCGACGGGAGGCCGGCGACGATCCGGTCGACCGCCTCGAAGACCCGCTCGGCCAGCGCGAGGTATCCCGCGTCCCCGAGCGACGAGACCACCGCCCACGCGCCCGCCAGCGGGCCACCGGACTTCGTCGACTGCATCGTGGAGTTGAGCATCGTGTACCCCGGCCAGTCCGCGGACGCGAAGAACTGCGGCCGCCGCAGCTCGGAGGTCCGGTGCACGAGCACCGAGGTCCCCTTCGGTGCGTAGCCGTACTTGTGCGTGTCCACGGACACCGACGTCACCCCCTCCACCGCGAACGACCAGGGCGGCACCGGCCGCCCGAGCCGCGCGGCGTACGGCAGCACCCACCCGCCGATGCACGCGTCCACGTGGCAGCGGATCCCCCGGGACGCCGCAAGGGCCGCGAGCGCGGGGATGTCGTCGACGACGCCGTGCGCGTACGACGGCGCGGAGCCGACGACCAGCACCGTCGAGGAGTCCACGGCGTCGGTCATGGCCGCCACGTCCGCCCGGAACGAGGAGTCCACCGGGACCGTGCGCACCGCCACCCCGAAGTAGTGCGCGGCCTTGTGGAACGCCGCGTGCACGGTGGTCGGCACCACCATGGTCGGCGAGGAGACAGCGGGTGCGCCGTCCCGCGCGGCCTGCACGGCCAGCAGCACCGACTCCGTGCCTCCCGACGTCACCGACCCGACGGCGGACGCCGGCGCGTCCAGCAGGTCGCAGGCGAACCCGACCAGGTCGTTCTCCATCGCCAGCAGGCTCGGGAACGACGTGGGGTCGAGGCCGTTGGAACCGGCGTACGCCGCCACCGCCTCGCGCCCGATCCGGTCCACCTCCGGGAGCCCGGAGTCGTAGACGTAGGCC
Source organism: uncultured Actinomycetota bacterium (assembly GCA_963782035.1). Lineage (GTDB taxonomy): Bacteria > Actinomycetota > Actinomycetes > Propionibacteriales > Nocardioidaceae > Nocardioides. Next base: position 16,932 of record CAWAIW010000037.1, on the reverse strand, counting down.
AAGGTGCGCCCGCCGTGCACCGGCAGGTCGCCGGCCTGCAGCTCGCGCAGCCGGTTCAGGACGTCGTCCATCAGACGAGCCTCCTCCGCGAGGGCGACCTCGCGCGCGTCCAGCGTGTAGCGCGCCAGCCACCACAGGCTGACCAGGACCAGCGCCGCGGGCAGCAGCGAGAAGCCGAGGGTGATCGCGGTCAGCGTCCCGGACGACTGCACGACGTCGCCGTCCGTCGACGACTCGTAGCCACCGATCGCCAGCACCAGCGCGAACAGCCCCGGTCCGAGGGCGAGCCCGAACGTCTCGGCGGCCGTCCACACGCCGGTGTAGACCCCGACCCGGCTCGAGCCGGTCCGCTGGGCGTCCACCGCCGCCGCGTCGGGCAGCATCGCCAGCGGGAACACCTGGCACCCGGCGTACCCGACCCCGACGAGGGCCACGGCCGCGAAGACGACTCCTGCGGGCGCCGACCTCGCGCTCACCGCGGACAGCGCGCCGAGGGCCAGCACGCCCGACGAGAGGAAGTACCCGGTGCGCTTGCCGAGACGGGAGCCGAGGGCCGCCCACGCCGGGGTCAGCAGCAACGCCGGCCCGACGAAGCAGACGAACAGGATCGTGGTCGCGCCCTTCCGTCCGAGCACGTCCTCGGCGAGGTAGTCGACGCCGGCGAGCATGCAGCCGGTGGCCAGCGCCTGCACGACGTACGTCGTCAGCAGCATCCGGAAGTCGCGGGCGCCGGCGACGATGCGCAGCTGGTCGCGCAGTGTGCCCGGCCCGGGCTCGACCCGGCCGACCGGGGCACGACGCGTGCCGACGTACGCCGAGACGACGCCGACCACGATGACGAGAGCCATCACGACGCCCATCACGCGGTACCCCGCCCGATCATCGCCGGAGTCTCCGACCGCGTCCCGAATGAGAGGAGCGGTCGCGCCGGCCAGCATGATGGTGAAGGCCAGGATCGCCACGCGCCAGGTCATCAGGCGGGTGCGCTCGTCGTAGGACGCCGTGATCTCCGCGGGCATCGCGACGTAGGGCACCTGGAAGAACGCGTACGCCGATGCGGCGGCCAGGAAGAACACCAGCACCCAGGCGGCTTCCAGCCAGGTGGCCATCTCGGGAGCCGCGAACAGCAGCGCGAAGCAGACCGCCAGGAGCAGCCCGGCGCGCAGCAGCCAGGGTCGTCGCGGGCCGCGGTCGTCGACGGTGCGGTCGCTGACTCGTCCCGCGATCGGGTTCAGCACCACGTCCCAGGCCTTCGGCAGCAGCACGATCAGGCCGGCGGTGAGCGCGGCGATGCCCAGGGAGTCGGTGAGGTACGGCAGCAGCATGAGCCCGGGCACGGTCCCGAAGGCGCCGGTGGCCACCGAGCCGGACCCGTAGCCGAGGCGCACCGATCGCGGCAGGCCTACGGTCGGGGCGCGAGACATGCCGGGGAGGTTATCGACATCGCGTGGCACCGGGTCTAGACACGAGGCCATGAGCACGGGATCGAAGCTGGCCAAGGCCGCGGCGGCGGCCGTCGGTGCGACGGCGGTCGTGGCGGCCAGGGACCTGACCCAGAAGCGGCACGCGATCCTGCGGACCTACCCGGTGATCGGCCACCTGCGGTTCTTCCTCGAGCGCTTCGGACCCGAGCTGCGGCAGTACATCGTCACCTCCAACGACGAGGAGCGCCCCTTCAGCCGTGACCAGCGGCGGTGGATCTACTCGTCGGCCAAGCTGGAGAACAACTACTTCGGGTTCGGCACCGACAACGACGTCGAGCACGCCAACGGGTACCCGATCATCAAGCACCGCACCTTCAAGGGCGAGGGCGCGCCCACCACCCGGCACTCCGGTGACGAGGTGGCGCTGCCGTCGGCGAAGGTGCTCGGCGGTCCGCGTGGCCGCAGGCACGCCTTCCGGCCGGCGTCCGTCGTGAACATCTCCGGGATGAGCTTCGGCTCGCTCTCGGGCAACGCCATCGAGGCGCTCAACCGGGGCGCCGCGCTGGCCGGCTGCCTGCACGACACCGGGGAGGGCGCCCTCTCGCCGTACCACCGCAACGGCGGCGACCTGGTCTTCCAGATCGGGACCTCGTACTTCGGGTGCCGCGACGAGCGGGGCGAGTTCTCGCTCGAACGCCTCAAGGACCTCGTGGCGGGAGCCCCGGTGAGGGCGATCGAGATCAAGCTCTCGCAGGGAGCCAAGCCCGGTCTGGGCGGGATGCTGCCGGGCGCGAAGGTGACCGAGGAGATCGCCGCCATCCGCGGCATCGAGCCCGGCGTCGACTGCGCCTCGCCCAGCCGGCACACCGCGTTCCACGACGTCGACTCGATGCTCGACTTCGTCGAGCTGCTCGCCGACGAGACCGGGCTGCCCGTCGGCATCAAGTCGGCGGTGGGGTCGATGACCTTCTGGGACGACCTGGTCGCGGCCATGGCCGCCGGCCAAGGAGATGGCCGGCGTGGCGTGGACTTCGTGAACGTCGACGGCGGTGAGGGCGGCACCGGCGCCGCGCCGCTGATCTTCGCCGATGCGGTCTCGTTCCCGTTCCGGGTGGGCTTCTCGTTGGTCTACGGCCGGTTCGCGGCCGCCGGCATGACCGACCAGGTGACCTTCATGGGGGCCGGCAAGCTCGGGGTGCCCGAGAACGCCGTCGTCGCCTTCGCCCTGGGCGTGGACATGGTCAACGTCGCGCGCGAGGCGATGATGGCGGTCGGCTGCATCCAGGCGCAGAAGTGCCACACCGACCACTGCCCGACCGGCGTCGCCACGCAGAACCCGTGGCTCGTGCGCGGCCTCGACCCGGAGCTGAAGTCGGTGCGTGCGGCCAACTACGTCAAGTCGATGCGCCGCGACCTCTGGAAGGTCTCCGAGGCGGTGGGGGTGGTGCACCCGTCCCTCATCACCCCCGAGGACGTCGACATCCTCGACGGGCTCAGCTCGCACCGGACGCTGCGTGAGGTCTACGGCTACGAGCCGACGTGGGGGCACCTCAGTCCCGCGTTGGAGAAGGCGGTCATCGACCTGATGTGCGTGCAGGACGTGCCCGCGCACACTCCCGCATGACCCTGCATAACTCTGGCCCCACCCCGTCGTTGGAGGCGTGTGCACCCGAACACCCTGGTCGGCCAGGCAGTGCCCGCCGAGGCCTGACCGGGGTGGCCGGGTGCCACCTACTCGTAGGTCCTGACCATCCAGCGGCCGTCGTCGACCAGCGGCGCGAAGCCGAACTGCGCGTAGAGCCCGTGGGCGTCCGCGGTGGCCAGCACGGCGCGCGTGACGCCGTACGACGCCAACAACCGGTCGCACTCCGTCATCAGCGCCTTGCCCACGGCCCGACCGCGGGTCGACGGGTCGACGTACACGTCGCAGACCCAGGCGAAGGTCGCGCGGTCGGTGACGATACGCAGGAAGCCGACCTGCTCGTGGCCGGCGTAGGCACCGACGTTCACCGAGTGCCGCAGGGACTCCTCGACCGCCGCCCGGGAGCGGCCCACCGACCAGTAGGCGTCCTCGCTGAGCCAGCGGTGGATGCGGTCGACGTCCAGCAGGGCGTCGTCGGTCGAGACGCGCAGGCCCATCAGCCGGTCAGTCCTTGTCGGCGGGGAGCAGCGTCTTGCCGTGCGCGGGCCGGGCGTCGTCCATCGCCTCGAGGAAGGACCGGGCCCAGACGGAGATGTCGGCGGCCTTGATGGTCTTGCGCATCGCGCGCATCCGCCGGGTCAGGTCCTTCTCGTCGGCGTGGTAGGCCTCGCTGAGCGCGGCCTTCATGCCGTTGAGGTCGTAGGGGTTGATCAGCCAGGCCTGGCGCAGCTCGTAGGCCGCCCCGGCGAACTCCGAGAGGATCAGCGCGCCACCCTCGTCGTAGCGGCAGGCGACGTACTCCTTGGCGACGAGGTTCATGCCGTCGCGGTACGGCGAGACGACCATGATGTCGGCCGCGCGGTAGAGCGCGGCCATCTCCTCGCGCGGGTACGACGCGTGGAGGTAGGAGATCGCGGGTCGGCCGATCCGGCCGTGGTCGCCGTTGATGCGGCCGACGAGGCGGTCGATGTCGTCGCGCAGGACGCGGTACTGCTCGACGCGCTCGCGTGACGGGGTGGCGACCTGCACGAACACCGCGTCCTCGACGTCGAGCTCGCCGTCGGCGACGAGCTCGGCGAAGGCCCGCAGGCGGGCGTGGATGCCCTTGGTGTAGTCGAGCCGGTCGATGCCCAGGAAGATCTTGCGCGGACCGCCCAGGGCCTCGCGGATCTCCTTGGCCCGTTCGGTCACCGAGTCGCGACGGGCCAGCTCCTCGAAGCCCTCGACGTCGATGGAGATCGGGAACGCCGCGGCCCGCACGGTCCGCGCGTCGGGGAGGTACACGAGGTCGCGGTGGGTCTTGTGGCCGACCCGCTGGCGGACCAGGCGGATGAAGTTCTGCGCGCCGCCGGGCAGCTGGAAGCCGACCAGGTCCGCGCCGAGCAGGCCCTCGAGGATCTGCCGGCGCCACGGCAGCTGCTGGAAGAGCTCGGCCGGCGGGAACGGGATGTGCAGGAAGAAGCCGATGTGCACGTCGGGCCGCAGCTCGCGGAGCATCTGCGGCACGAGCTGTAGCTGGTAGTCGTGCACCCAGACGGTCGCGCCCTTGGCGGCCCGCGCGGCGGCGTGCTCGGCGAAGCGTCGGTTGACCGCCACGTAGGAGTCCCACCACTCGCGGTGGAACTCCGGCTTGGCCACGACGTCGTGGTAGAGCGGCCACAGCGTGGCGTTGGAGAACCCCTCGTAGAAGCCCTCGATCTCGTCGGCGGAGAGCGAGATCGGGTCGAGCGTGAGGCCGTCGTACTCGAACGGCTCGAGACCGGTCTCCGTGCCGCCCGGCCAGCCGATCCAGACACCGTCGTTGGCCCGCATCACCGGCTCGATCGCGGTCACCAGGCCACCGGGCGAGGCCCGCCACTCGGGCTCGCCGTCGGCCCCCACGACCCGGTCGACCGGCAGCCGGTTGGCGACGATCACGAGGTCCGCGGGCATCTCTTCACCCTAGGCGCTGGGCCGGTGCGCGACCTCATCCGAGGGGGGATGCCCCACTTCGCCCGAAAAAGGTGCTTCCGATACCCCGCTGGACGGCGTAAGAATGGGCGCGCTTCGCTCGGTTCTCGGGAGGGGGACTATCCACGGGGGCGAGGTCGAGTGTGTCCGGAGATCGTGAACCGACAGGGAGCTATGAATTGATGAAGAGAACCTCACGCAGCCTCGCGCTGCTGTCCGCTGCTGCGATGGCCGGCGGACTCGCCCTTGCAGCACCCGCCCAGGGGGCGCGCCCAGCGTGCCGACGGCGAGACGCTCGCCTCGCACATGGTCTCGGCGCTGAGCCTGGCGGTGGCCAAGGACGGCACGGTCTACGCGACCGACAACTTCTTCGGCTCGATCGTGGGGCTGAAGGGCAAGGCGGCGCCCTACCAGGTCTACCAGTCGACGGAGAAGAACGCCGAGGTCGGCGCGGCCTCGACGTACGCCAAGAAGGTCACCTTCACCATCACCGGCAAGAAGAAGCTCGTGATGCAGTGGAAGGTGGGTGACAACAAGGCGCACATGCTGGCCAACGTCGGCTCCTACGAGGCCAAGAAGAACCCGGACAAGGGCCAGGCCTACGGCTTCGAGGACATCACCCCGGAGTGCGCGGCCAAGTGGCCGGTCAAGCAGGCCGGGCCGGCGCAGTACACCGGCGTCGTCGACTCGCACCCCTACTCCACCTACACCACCAGCAAGGGCGTGTACGTCGGCGAGGCCGCAGGCAACGACATCCTCTGGGTCGACAACAGCGGCAAGGTCTCGACGGTCGCCGTCCTGCCCCCGACCGAGGTCACCGTCTCTGCCGACGCCGTCGCCGAGCTGCACCTCGACGCGTGCTTCACCGGCCTGAAGTACCTGCTCGAGCCCGTGCCGACCGACGTCGAGATGGGACCCGACGGCTGGCTCTACGTCTCCAGCCTCCCGGGTGGCCCCGAGAGCGCCGCGCTGGGCGCCAACGGCCGCATCTACAAGGTGAACCCGAAGTCCGGCAAGGTGAAGATGGTGGCCACCGGCTTCGTCGGCACCGTCGACCTGGCGGTCGCCAACAACGGCGACATCTACGTCGCGGAGCTCTTCGCCGGACAGATCTCCAAGATCAAGGCGGGCAGCAACAAGGCCAAGCCGTTCCTGAAGGTCAACATGCCGGGCGCGGTCGAGTGGACCAAGGACGCGCTCTACTACACCGAGAACGCCGTGCCCGCCGGCAAGAACCCGAAGGGCAAGGTGATCCGCCTCCCCTGGTGACCACACCAGGAGCGGCACCCGCTAGCGGTCAGACGCGTAGCTGACCCCGATCTGCCGACGGACGTCGTCCATCTGGCGGATCAGGGTCAGCGTCTGGTCCAGCGGGACCAGCGGACTCTCGAGACGGCCCGCGTGCAGGCACTCCTGCACGTGGGCCGCTTCGTTGCCCAGGCCCGTGCCGATGACCGGCCCGAGTCCCTCGATGCGCACCGGCTCGCCGTCCTGGGGCGTCCACGTGGCGTGCGCCGGGTGGTGGAAGTCGGCGGGGATGTCGATGCGGCCCGTCGTCGTGGCGATCGAGGCGTTGGTCGCGGCCGCGGAGGTCATCGAGGCGGTCAGCGCCGAGACCGCGGGTCCGTGTCGGCCGGCGATGGCGACGTCGAGGTCGACGCCCTGCTCGTTCACGACGGCGGTCGCGGCCAGCTCGTCGGCCGGGCCGAGGGCCAGGTGCGCGAACGTCAGCGGGTAGATCCCCATGTCGAGCAGCGCGCCGGCGCCCAGAGCGGGGTCACGCATCCGCGCGGAGGCGTCGGGAGGTACGACGAAACCGATGCCGGCGTGTACCTGCCGGGCCTCGCCGTACCGGCCCTCGCGGAGGCCCTCGACGATCGCGCGGATGAGCGGGTGGCAGGCCATCCACATGGCCTCCATCAGGAACAGCCCGGCTTCCCTGGCCGCGGCGACCATCTGCTCGGCCTCGGCCAGGTTGAGGGTCAGCGGCTTCTCGCAGAGCACGTGCTTGCCGGCCGCGAACGCCGCCACGGCGTTCTCGAGGTGGAAGGTGTGCGGCGTCGCGATGTAGACCACGTCGACGTCCGGGTCGGCGACGCAGCGCGTCGTAGGACGGGTGGGCCCTGATCGACGACCGGGCGCCGTACCGAGCGGCGAACGCCTCGGCCGACTCCTGGGACCGGGACCCGACGGCGGCGATCTCGGCGCCGGGGACGTCTCGGAGGTTGTCGGCGAAGGCGCGGGCGATCTTGCCGGTGGCGAGGATGCCCCAGCGCGTGGTGGGCGGGTTCGTGGCTGCCATACCGTCAGCCTAGAGATTGGCCCGCGCGACGCGCCGAGCCCGAATGACATCGGTGTGATTCATCGCCTACAGTGGTCCGCATGGACGCCGCCACTCAACTGTCGGGCCAGGCTGCCGAGCAGCCGGTCCTGAGCGACCGCGACCGCGAGATCCTCGAGTTCGAGCGTCAGTGGTGGAAGTACGCCGGGGCCAAGGAGACAGCCGTCCGCGAGCAGTTCGACATGTCGGCGACCCGCTACTACCAGGTGCTCAACGCCCTGATCGACCGTCCCGAGGCGCTCGAGGTGGACCCGCTGCTGGTCCGCCGCCTGCGTCGCCTGCGCGCCGCCCGCCAGCGACAGCGCTCCGCTCGTCGCCTCGGGTTCGAGGTCTAGCGCCACCATGAGGCCTCCTTCCCCCAGGCCCCGCACCGAGCGAGGCGTCGTCTTCCCCTCGCCCGTCGTGATCCTCACGATCGTCGCGATCTTCACCGCGGGCGTCGCCTACCTGGCCACCCAGGGCAAGCCGCCGACCGAGCGCGAGGTGACCATCACCTCGGCCAAGCCGTCGGCCTCCGCGACGCCCACGCCCTCGATGCCGACGGCGACGCCGAAGAAGCACCAGAAGCCCGCGGTCGACAAGGGCAAGGTCTACGTCGAGGTCTACAACAACTCCGGCGTGACCGGCCTGGCCGGCCGGATCTCGGCGACGGCCACCCAGGCCGGCTGGAAGGTCGTCGGCACCGACAACTGGTACGGCACCATCCCCGCCTCGACCGTCTACTACCCCGCCAAGCTCGCCCGAGCGGCGAAGGCGCTGGCCCTCGACCTCGGCATCCGGCGCACGGCGCCGGCGGTGGACCCGATGAAGCTCGACCGGCTGACGGTCATCCTGACCTCCGACCACGCGTAAGCGTCGCCACCCGGTCATGCCAGGGTGGAGGCGTGGAGTTCACGTCCCCGGAAGGTGAGCAGCGGTACGCCGAGATCGTCGCGCACGCCGCCGACATCGTCGTCGGCCTCGACTTCGACGGCACTCTCGCGCCGATCGTCGACGACCCGGAGAGCGCGCACATCCACCCGGACGCCCCCGACGTACTGACGGGGCTCGCCTCCGCCGTGCGCGCCGTCGCGGTCATCACCGGCCGGCCGGCCCGCCAGGCGCTCGCCCTCGGCGGCCTCGACGAGGTCGGCAACGCCATCGGTGGTGGCGGGCGTGAGCTCTACCTGTTCGGCCAGTACGGCAACGAACGCTGGTCCTCCACCAACCGCCGGGTCGTCTCGCCGCGGCCGCCGGCCGGCCTGGCGACGTTCGAGCGGGACCTGCCGAAGGTGCTGCGCAACGCCGACGCCGCCGGGGCCTTCGTCGAGGACAAGGGCCTGGCCGTCGCCGTGCACACCCGCCGCCTCGACGACCCCGACGAGGCCTTCGACCGCCTGCTCAAGCCGATCGGCGAGCTGGCCGAGCGCCACGGGCTGTCGGTGGAGCCGGGCCGTCAGGTCCTCGAGGTGCGGTCCCACGGCATGCACAAGGGCCTGGTCGTCGAGTGGCTGATGGAGCACCTCGAGGCCGGCGGCTTCCTCTTCGCCGGCGACGACCTCGGCGACGTCGAGGCCTTCGAGGCCGTCCTCGACCTGCGCCGGCGCGGCCTCCCCTCCCTCCTGGTCTGCTCGGCCTCCCGTGAGGAGCCCACCCTCCGCGAGCTGTCCGACGTCGTCGTCGACGGCCCCGCCGGCGTCCTGGACCTCCTCCGCCGGCTGACCTCCGACGCCGCCACCGCTGGTTGAGGAGGCAGTCCCGTCACGACCCGGTGAGGGTCACGGGATCTCGTGACAGGCGCTAGCGCGCCGTCCTCGATCAGCGGCGGCATCCAGATGGTGGACCTCGAGTACGCATCGTGAGACGGGCGGCGGTACCGTCGGGACTGCTCATCGAGAGGGACTGAGGGAACGGCCCTGTGACGTCCCGGCAACCGAGTGCGAGAGCTCGGTGCCAATTCCGGCCCGTGGCGAGAGCCGCCACGGGGAAGATGAGGAGGTCACACTCTTGAGCGCCCCAGTCGTCGAGCTAGCTGCCGAGAAGTCCGCCGAACCAGTCGCCAGCCCACTCGTCCGCGTATCCGCGAGGGTGCCTTCGGCCACGCCCGGGCCCTGGTCTGCCGCGAGTGCGGCCACGAGGTCGAGCTCGGCCCGCACTACGCGTGTCCGGAGTGCTTCGGGCCGCTCGAGGTCGGGTACGACGAGGACGCCCGCGGCCGCGTCACCCGTGAGGAGATCGCGGCCGGGCCGCCGAACATCTGGCGCTACAAGGCGCTGCTGCCCGTACCCACCGACATCGAGCAGTCCCCGAACACCGAGCCCGGCTTCACCCGCCTGCTGCGGGCCAAGAACCTCGGCGACGTCCTCGGCATCGAGACGCTGTGGGTCAAGGACGACTCCACCAACCCGACCAACTCGTTCAAGGACCGCGTCGTCGCCTGCGCCCTGAGCGCGGCCCGCGAGCTCGGCGCCACGACGTTCGCCTGCCCGTCGACCGGCAACCTGGCCAACGCGGTCGCGGCGGCCGGTGCGCGCGCCGGGATGAAGACGGTCGTCTTCATCCCGAGCGACCTCGAGAGGCCCAAGCAGGTGAACTCCGCGGTCTACACCGACTCCCTGGTGGCCGTGAACGGCACGTACGACGACGTGAACCGGCTCGCCTCCGAGATCGCCGGCGAGGAGGAGGGGTGGGCGTTCGTGAACGTCAACGTCCGTCCGTTCTACGCCGAGGGCTCCAAGACGTTGGGCTTCGAGATCGCCGAGCAGCTCGGCTGGCGGCTGCCCGACCAGGTCGTCATCCCGGTCGCGTCCGGCTCGCAGCTGACCAAGGTCGACAAGGCGTTCCAGGAGCTGATCAAGCTCGGCCTGGTCGAGGAGAAGCCCTACCGGATCTTCGGGGCGCAGGCCACCGGCTGTTCGCCGGTCTCCGCGGCGTACAAGGACGGGACCGACGCGATCCGGCCGGTCAAGCCGGACACGATCGCCAAGAGCCTGGCCATCGGCAACCCGGCCGACGGCATCTACGTGCTGGACATCTGCCGGCGCACCGGTGGCGCGGTCGAGGACGTCTCCGACGACGAGGTGCGCGAGGGCATCCTGCTGCTCGCGCGGACCGAGGGCATCTTCACCGAGACCGCCGGCGGCACGACCGTCGGCGTCACCAAGAAGCTGGTGGAGAACGGCCTGCTCGACCCCAGCCTGGAGACCGTCGTCATCAACACCGGCATGGGCCTGAAGACCCTCGACGCGATCTCCGACTCCGTCGGCCCGGCCGCGACCATCGACCCGTCGTACGCCGCGTTCACCGCCACCGGCATCGGCGCGCGAGACTGGACCCCGACGACCCACCGAACCGAGGAGAGCGAAACCCGATGAGCGTGTCCGTCCGGATCCCCACCATCCTGCGCAGCTACACCGGCGGCGAGTCCGAGGTCTCCGCCGACGGCGCCGACCTGGCGGCCGTGCTGGAGGACCTCGACGTCAACTACGAGGGCATCAAGGGCCGGATCCTCGACGAGGCCGGCCAGCTGCGGCGGTTCGTCAACGTGTACGTCGGCAACGACGACGTCCGCTTCCTCGACAACCTCGAGACGCCGACCCCGGACGGCACCCAGATCTCGGTGATCCCGGCCGTCGCCGGCGGCTGAGGCGCGACGGGGGCGAGTCAGGCCGGCTCGACCCGCACCAGGGCCGCGTGCCCCCGGCCGTCGACCTTCACGACGGCCACCATCGAACCGTCATCGACCCGCCGCTGCATCGCGGCGGCCTGGTCCTGCGGCAGGAACCAGCTCTCGATGCCGCACCGCAGGCGCCAGTCGCCGTCGTCGCACGCGAGGTACGGCGCGTGGTCCGGCCGCACGCGGCTGACCGCGCCGGCGGTCCACACGTCTCCGTCGCGGACCAGCGTCACGTAGACCGGGCCGCTGCCGGAGCCGACCTGGTCGTCGGCGTCGCGGAGCGCGGGGTAGGACAGGTCGACGTACGCGCCCCGGAACGGGTCGATGGGGTCGACCGGGGCGACGCGCAGCCGGTACTCCTCACCGGTCAGTCGTGCCGAGAGACGAGGAGCGACGGCGGCGCCGACGAGGGTGAGCTGGACGGCGGCCACGGCCGCGACCTTGAGGAGGGTGCGGTTCATCGGGTGACTCCTTCCACGGTCGCGGCCAGCCGGCGGCGGGCACGGTCGGCGACCCAGCCGGTGCCGAAGAAGACGAGGCCGAGGACGACGAACAGCCAGGCGCCGGTGACGATCGGGGCGAACACGGAGAACGCCTGGACAGTGCTGAACAGGACCAGCGACGCGGTGGCCCCGAAGGTCAGCAGCCGGCTGTCGCGCAGCACGCCGAGCACGGCGAACCAGGCGGAGGCGCCGACGAAGACGACCACGCCGAGGGCCGCGTGAGCCCAGGTGCCGGAGTCCGCCTCCCACTGGACGAGCAGCAGCCCGGCCGCCCCCATCCCCACGGCGAGCAGCGGCTCGAACCGGCGGTCGCCCTCGGACAAGGCGGTGGCCGCGGTGGCCGCCAGGCCGGCGACGACGAGCGCGGCGAGGAGGAACGGCGTCCGCACGAAGCCGTCGTCGTCGACGTACGGCAGGGCGGCGGTGAACAGGGCGCCCAGCGAGAGCGCGGCGCCAACGGCGCGCCAGGCCGCCGCGAACTCCGGCAGCCACCGGCCGTGGAGCGAGGCCACCGACGCGGCGACCACGCCGGCGGCGAAGAGGACGAGCAGCACGTCCAGGTCCGACCCGCTGCCCTCGGCCGTCTGGCCGACGAGCCAGGAGACCGAGGCGAGCAGCCCGACCACGAGCGGTCCGGTGCCGCGCACGACGTACGCGTGGACGAGGGCGCCGAGTCCCCACCAGGCGAGGAGGGAGGGTGCGTACGCCGGCACCTGGAGGCTCTGCGCGGCCTGGAAGACCACGGCGCCGGAGGTCAGGGCCGCGAGGGTGCGGACGGCGCCGACGACGGGGGACGGGGCGGTGCCGTGGAGCAGCTCGGCGCCGGCGAGGAACGCCAGCCAGAAGGCCGAGACCACGACGAACCGGGTCAGGGGAGGCAGCTGGTCGAGGTTGCTGGCGACCAGCCAGATGATGCCGACGCCGACGAAGGCGGCTCCGAGGGTGAGCAGGAGGCGGGAGAGGTCCGGCAGTCGTGAAGGGCGGCGGGACGGGTGGTAGCGGGCGAGGATCGCGTTGGCCGTCTGGTCGTCCACGAGACCGGAGGCTCGCCAGAGCGGCATCTCGTCGGACAGCCAGGCCAGCTGGGCGGGCGGGGCGGGGAGGGTGGTCATGGGCCCAGGCTGACCACTCCCTGGGGGTCGGCGGATGCGTCCGCGTACTCAGCTGCTCAGACGAGGAGACGGCGGAGCGTCGCGCGCTCGGCGTCGTTGCCGCACAGCGCGATGGCGCGCTCGAGCTCGACGCGGGCCTCCTCCGTGCGGTCCAGCCGCACCAGGAGCTGGCCGCGGACGGCGGGCAGCCGGTGCCCGGCCAGGTCGACGCCGTCGAGCAGGGCGAGGCCTGCGAGGGGTCCGTCGGCCTCGGCGACGGCGACCGCCCGGTTGAGGCGGACGACGGGGGAGCCGGTGAGCTGCTCGAGCTCGAGGTACCGGGCCGCGATCCGCGACCAGTCGGTGTCGCCCGGCGAGCGGGCGATGGCGTGCTCGGCGGCGATCAGCGCCTGGAGGAGGTACGGCGAGCCGGGGGCGCGTGTCCAGGGCGTCAGCAGGGCGACCGCCTCGTCGATGTCCTCGTGCCGCCAGTGCTCCCGGTCCTGGTCGGGGAGCAGCACGAGGTCGCCCTCCGGGCCGACGCGGGCGTCGCGGCGCGAGTGCTGGAGCAGCATCAGGGCCAGCAGGGAGTCGAGCTCGACGTTTGCCGGTGGTGCCACCTCGCGGAGCACGCGCGCCAGGCGGATGGCCTCGCCGGCCTGCTCCGGGCGGAGCACGTCTGCTCCCGAGCCGGGTGCGTAGCCGGCGGTGAACGCGAGGTAGGCGACGTCGGCGGCCAGGGCCAGCCGCTCGTCGAGCTCGGGGCCGTCGGGGAGTCCGAAGCTCTCGTGCGCGAGCTTCTTGCGGGCCCGGGTCAGCCGCGCGGCCATCGTGGTGGTCGGGACGAGGAAGAGCCGCGCGATGTCCTCGGTCGCCACGCCCATCACCAGCCGGAGCGTCAGCGCGGCCGCGGCCTCCGGGGCGAGGGCCGGGTGTGCGCACAGGAGCACGAGCCGCAGTCGCTCGTCGTAGCCCCTCCCCGTCGTCGGCTCACCGGTGTCGGCCATGACGCGCTGGGCCTCCTCGGTCAGCTCGGTCTCGACGGCCAGGATCGGCAGCTTGCGAGCGTGCACCGCCTCCGCGCGCAGGCGGTCGAGGATGCGATGACGGGCCGCCGTGAGCAGCCAGGCGGCGGGGTTGGTGGGGACGCCGTCGGTGGGCCAGGTGCGGGCGGCGGCCTCGAAGGCGTCGGCAAGGCCGTCCTCGGCCAGGTCCAGGCGCCGGTAGCGGGCCACGAGCAGGGCCAGCAACCGGCCCCACTCGTCGCGCCAGACCTCAGCGAGCCCGCCCGTGGCTCACTCCTCGAGCATCTCGTCGACCGGTCGGACCTCGACCGTCCACGCCTCGGGCAGCAGCCGCGACAGCTCGACCGCTGTCTCGATGTCGGCCAGGTCCACGAGGTAGAAGCCGCCCAGCTGCTCGACCGTCTCGGCGAACGGGCCATCGGTGACCGGACGGCCGGCGCCGGGCCGCAGGGTACGGGCCTCCTCGGACCGGCGCAGGGCCTCGCCCGCGAGCATCGTCCCGCGTTCCTTCACGGCGGTCGCGAACGCCCCCAGCTGGCCCATCATGCGTGCCTGCTCGGCGTCGCCGGCGGCGTCCCACCGGTCCCAGCTGTCCTCCTCGGCCATCAGCACCAGGAACTTCACGACGCACCGCCCTTGCACTCCCGCACCTCGATGACGCCCTCACCCTTGCCGAGGACCTTGCACACGTCGAGCAGGTCGTCGAGGTCGGGGCTGTCGATCAGGTAGAAGCCGGTCAGCTGCTCGACGGCCTCCGAGTACGGGCCCTCGGTGACGGCCTGGGTGCCGTCGGTGTCGGTGCGCAGCACCTTCGCCTCGCGGGAGTGGGCGAGCTCGGCACCGCCGGTGACGCGGTGGCCGCGCTCCTCGAGGAGCCGGGCGAACTCGTGGTGCTGGGCGTAGGTGGCCCGCCGCTGGTCCTCGGATGCGGCGTCCCACGCCGCCTCGTCGCCCGGCAGCAGCACGACGTACTGGGTCATGGGTCTTCCTCCTGGTCCTCGTCGGGAGTCTTTCACCGGCATGACGAGCGAGCCGCGAGGAATCGACAGGAGCGGCCGGTCCAGACCGGTACAGACCGCTCGGTGAAGAAATCCACGGGTTTCGCGTGATCGATGGGCAAGGTCCGACGTCACTGTCACCATCGGAAATAAGGGCGACCTCACCTGATGGTTCCCCGCCTCGTCCGGCGCTCAGCTCAGACCGCCTCCGGGGTACGTCGTCACGCCCGGACCACGGTCGCGGGCGGGAAGGAGTCGGTCGTGGCGTGCGCACAAGGACGGCACCCGAGATCGGAAGGGGGAGCGGCGGCGGTCGAGTTCGCACTCATACTGCCGCTGCTGATGATGCTGGTCTTCGGCATCGTCGACTTCGGCTACGCGATGAACCGGGACACCATGATCAACAACGCTGCCCGTGAGGGAGTTCGGTCCGCCAGCCTCGGGGCCACGACGGCCGATGTCACCGCCACGGTGAAGTCGGCGTTGCCGCCCGAGATAGCCGCCACGGTCACCGTCACCGTGACGTGCACGAAGCCCACCGGTGTCGCCTGCACCGCGTACTCGACCGACGCGGCGTCGGGGGGCACCGCCATCGTGAAGGTCGACTACGTCCACTCCTGGATCACGCCGGTGGGCAGCGTCTTCTCGGGGAAGACGATCACGCTCAGCAAGACCAGCAAGATGAGGATCGAGTGAGCGGCCGGCGCTTCGCGCTCTGGTCGACGTCTCGTCGCGATGACGAGCGCGGAGCTGTCGCGGTCATCTTCGCGGCTGTGGTCGTGATGCTCTTCGTGTGTGCCGCGCTCGCCGTGGACACCACCAACCAGTCCCTGCAGCGGCAGACCCTGCACGACACCCTCGACCTGGCCTCCCACGCCGGGGCCTACGCCCTGCCCGGTGACGGAGCCGGAGCCCGCGCCGCCGCGCTGGCGATGGCCAAGGCCAACGACCCCACGGCCGTGCCGACCATCGACCTGTGGTGCGTCGTCGCCTCGACGGGTGCGACCCAGACGGTCAAGGCCTCGCAGATCCCCGCCACGTGCAACCCGGGCACCGCGCCGTACACGGTCGCTCGATATCCCGGGCTGCGCTGCGACAGCGTGCGCTGCGCGATTCCCTGCGTCCCGGAGGAGGGTGACACCTGCAACACGGTGCGGGCGTCGGACTCCGAAGCGGTGCCCTACGCGTTCGCACCCGTCATCGGCATCAAGTCCGGAAGCACCGGTGAGATGACGTCGAGCGCCTGCAAGGGATCGTGTGGCGCGGAGGCACCGAACCCCCTCGACATCGTGGTGGTCGCCGACCGAACTCCCAGCATGGCCGACGCCGACCGGGACGGCATGGTCGCGGCCATCGAGAGCATGCTCAAGACGATGGACACGACGCAGCACTACGTCGCCCTGGAGACCATCCACAAGAGCAAGTCGAACCCGGGGACGTGTGTCACCAACGACACGGACTCGAGTGAGGGGGCCTCCGCCGGGAGGTGGATCCCGGTCCCGTTCAGCAACGACTACCTCACCTCGGCGAAGACCCCGACCCTGAACACGGCCAGCACCATGGTCAAGGGGCTCGAATGCCTGCCCGCCTCGAGCCACGGTGGCTACGGCACCCACCTGGCCGGAGCGCTCAAGGGCGCCGCGAGGTACCTGCTCGGCTATGACACCAACAACCTGACCTCGCTGCCGGCGCGCACCGGGACGGCGAAGAAGGTGATCATCTTCGAGACCGACGGGCAGCCGGACGAGACCTTGGACGGCGGGAGCACCAACCTGACCACGATCGGCGACGTCGGCACGGGCCGCAACTTCTACGGCAACGGGAACGGCGAGCAGGGGTGCAACAACCTCAACACGGTCGCCAACCAGGTGAAGGCCGCCGGGATCATCGTGGTCACCATCGGGTTCGGCGACGCCAACGCGGCCCCGTGTGAGAGGGCCATCACCTCCAACGGCACGGCCAAGACGCCTCGAGCGCCGTGGGCACGCAACTACCTGTCCGCCGCGGCCTCCAACGACCCGACGGGGGCGGCCAGCGACGCCGACAACACCTGCGCCACCACGGCGCAGCGCACGACCGAGAACACCGACGGGGACTTCTACTACTGCGCCGCCACCGGCGCGGAGCTCGGTCCCATCTTCGCCTCGGCCATCAATGCGGTCAGCAACTCGATCAAGCTGGTGCGGCTCCCCTAGACGGCCTCCCCGGGCCAGCGCCCGTTCCCCGACCGCCCGGAGGTCAGTCGGGGGCGGGCGCGATCTCCAGCCGCACGTGCACCGGCATCATCTCCTCGGCCGACGCCA
>CAWAIW010000036.1:0-31446 GCA_963782035.1 uncultured Actinomycetota bacterium | reverse complement strand
CAGTGACCCACTCGGGTCGAGGAGGGCGCACCAGCGCCTGTCACGAGACCCGTTGCCGATGAGGGAACGGCGGCGAGCAGGACGATCGCGAGCAGGATGCGGGGGGTGCGCATCCCGGCAAGTTACCGCTTGCGCTTCTCCCGCGGACGCTGGTTGATCAGGATCGGCGTGCCGACGAACCCGAACTGTTCGCGCAGCCGGCGCTCGATGTACCGCTCGTAGGACGCCTCGAGCTTGCCGCTGGTGAACAGCACGAACGTCGGCGGCGCGACCGAGGGCTGGGTGCCGAAGAGGATCTTCGGCTGCTTGCCACCGCGGACGGGGTGGGGGTGCTCGGCCACGAGACGGCCGAGGAAGGCGTTCAGCGCGCCGGTGGGGATGCGCGTCTCCCAGCCCTCCAGGGCACGGTCGAGGGCAGGCACCAGCCGGTCGACGTGCCAGCCGGTGCGGGCGGTGACGTTGATGCGCGGCGCCCACTGCACCTGGACGAGGTCGCGCTCGACCTCGCGGTCGAGGTAGTAGCGGCGCTCCTCGTCGACCAGGTCCCACTTGTTGAAGGTGATGACCAACGCCCGGCCGGCCTCGCGGATGGTCTGGATGATGCGCATGTCCTGCTCGGAGATCGACTCGCTGCCGTCGAGGACGAGGACGGCGACCTCCGCACGGTCGATCGCGGTCGACGTACGCAGGGACGCGTAGTACTCGTGCCCGGACGCCTCCTTGACCCGCTTGCGGATGCCGGCGGTGTCGATGAACCGCCAGGTGCGCCCGTCCAGCTCGACCAGCTCGTCGACCGGGTCGACGGTCGTGCCCGCGACGTTGTCGACGACCGAGCGCTCCTCCCCCGCGAGCTTGTTCAGCAGCGAGGACTTGCCGACGTTGGGCTTGCCCACGATCGCGATGCGGCGCGGTCCGGCCGTGTGCTCGAAGGTGTCGGCCGGCGCGTCCGGCAGGGCCGCGAGGACGGCGTCGAGCAGGTCGCCGGAGCCGCGCCCGTGCAGCGCCGAGACCACGTGGGGCTCGCCGAGCCCGAGGTTCCAGAGGCCGAACGCCTCCGCCTCGGCCCGGGCATCGTCGACCTTGTTGGCGGCCAGCACGACGGGCTTCCCGGCCCGGCGGAGCACGCGGACGACGGCCTCGTCGGCGTCGGTGATGCCGATGGTGGCGTCCACCACGAAGAGCACCGCGTCGGCCAGGCTGACCGCGATCTCGGCCTGGGCGCGGATCCGCTCGGCCAGGCCCCGGGCGTCCGGGTCCCAGCCGCCGGTGTCGACGACGGTGAAGGTGCGGCCGTTCCAGTCCGCGTCGTAGGAGATGCGGTCCCGGGTCACGCCCGGGACGTCCTCGACGACGGCCTCGCGGCGGCCGATGATGCGGTTGACGAGCGTGGACTTGCCGACGTTCGGGCGGCCGACGACGGCCAGGATCGGGCTCGGCGCGACGGTCTCGGTCCCGCCGTCGGTCTCGGGACCGCCCTCGGTCATGAGGTCCCTCCGGACACGCTCGCCGGGGTCTGCACCAGGGAGACCACCAGGTCGATGACCTCGTCGAGGGAGTACGCCGTGCCGTCGACGTGCACCGCACCGTCGGCCATCGTGAGCGGCGAGACGGCGCGGCTGGAGTCGATCAGGTCGCGGGCGAGCAGCGAGTCGCGGGTGGCCTCGACGTCGTCGGCCCCGGCCTCGGCGGCGCGGCGCGTCGGCGCGGGCGGCGGCGTCGGCGGTCAGGTAGACCTTCACGTCGGCGTCGGGCGCGACCACCGAGCCGATGTCGCGGCCCTCGACGACGATCCCGCCGTCGCCGATCGCCTCGCGCTGGAGCTCGACCAGGCGAGCACGCACCTCGGGAACGGCGCTGACCGGTGAGACGGCGGCGTTCACCTCGTCGGAGCGGATGGCCAGGCCGACGTCGACGCCGTCGACCAGGATGGTCGGGCCGAGCGGGTCGGTGCCGGAGAGGATCTCGGGCTCGTCCACGCGGGCGGCGACGGCCGCGGCGTCGTGGACGTCGACGCCGTGGCGGAGCAGCCACCAGGTCATGGCGCGGTACATCGCGCCGGTGTCGAGGTACCTCAGCCCGAGACGGGCCGCGACCCCCCGGGAGGTGCTCGACTTCCCGGAGCCGGAGGGGCCGTCGATGGCGATGACCGGGCTCCTGTTCACGGGGGCGAAGCCTACCGGTGGGTCACCCAACCCCGGGATTCGAGAGAGGTCAGCAGGTGCTCGCCCCGGTCGGTCGCGACGAGCAGCTCGACCAGGCCGGTGGGTCGTCCGGGGTCGTGGTCGATGCGCACGTCCTCGATGTTCACGCCACTCGCGCCGGCGTCCGCGAAGAGCCGCGCGAGCTCGCCCGGGTGGTCGGGGACCGACACGAACACCGACGCCGTGTCGCCGGCCGGGCCACCGTGCTTGCCGGGGATCGCGGCCGTGCCGGCCACCCCCTGCTCGAGGATCGCGGTCAGCTCCTTGCGGCGGCCCTGGGACACGGCCGCGATGAGCTCGTCGAGCTGGTCACGTACCTCACCGAGGAGGTGCACGACGGCCGGCGCGTTGCCGGTGACGATCTGCTGCCAGAGGTCGGGGTCGCCCGCGGCCACCCTGGTGACGTCGCGGACCCCCTGGCCCGACAACGCCAGGTGGCCCGGAGGCGCCTCGGCGAGCCGGCCGGCGACCAGGCTGGCGAGCAGGTGCGGCAGGTGGGAGGTCCGGGCCACGGCCCGGTCGTGCTCCCCAGGGCTCATCCGCACGGGCGTCGCCCGGGTCAGCCGCACCAGGTCCAGCACCAGGTCGACGGCCTCGGCCGCGGAGTCCTGGTGCGGGGTGACGGCCCACGGGCGACCGTCGAACAGCGCGGCGCTGGCCGCCAGTGGTCCGGACCGTTCGCTGCCCGCCATCGGGTGCCCGCCGACGTACCGGGAGAGCCCCTGGCTGCCGCGCGCCCGCAGCTGCTCGAGCGGGCCGGTCTTGATGCTGCCCACGTCGGTGACCACGGCGTGGACGTGGTGCGTGAGCGCCCACCGGAGCGTCTCGCCGATCACGTCGGGAGGCACGGCGACCACGACCAGCTGCGGCGGGGGCGCGATGTCCGGGGCGATCTGGCCCGCGCCGAGGCCGAGGGCGGTGCGCAGGTGCTCCGAGGAGGTGTCGCGCAGCCAGACCGGGATGCCGAGCTTGGTCAGTGCGAGGCCGAGGGACGTGCCCAGCAGCCCGGCGCCGACGACGAGTACGGGGCCCTCCAGCCGGGTGTCAGCCATCGGTCTTCTCGTCGTCCGGCACGGACCGCGTGCGGGTCAGGTCCTTGCGCAGCGCGGCGGCGCCGTGGAGGTAGACGTGGGTGACGTCCGCCCGCGGCAGGTCGGTCTCGACGTGCGCCATCATCCGCACCACCCGAGGCATCGACCCGGCGATCTCGAGCTCACGGGCGCACAGCAGCGGGACCTCGCCGAAGCCCAGCCGGCGGGCGGCGTACGCCGGGAACTCGGCCACCAGGTCCGAGGTGGCGGTGAAGATCACGGAGATGAAGTCGTCGACCACCAGGCCGTTGGAGTCCATGGAGTCCACCACCATCTCGGCGACGCGCTCCAGCATGTGGTCGCGGTCGTCGACCTCGAGCTGCGTGGCTCCGCGCACGGCTCGGACAGCCACCGGCGCACACTCCTCCCCACGACCGCGAGGGGACGGTCGCTGGCTCCACGGTATCCGCCGGGCTCACTCCCCCGCGCCCGAACGCCATTCCGTGGGCGAGGTACGGGCGGGCGGTGCGTGAGTGTCGGTTTCGGCGGGGTGGCGGTGAGTGAGTGTCGGTTCGGTTCGCTCGAACCGACACTCACTCACCGCCGGTGGGACCGAGGAGCTCGATCACGTCGTCGGTGGGCCGGACGTCGCCGAACGAGCGGTAGATCGTGTGCAGGGTCGCATTGTGGTCCTCGTCCCGGACCGCGGCGTTCGCGTCGGCCACCATCACGAACTCCTCCTGCACCGCGGCGTTCCCGCCAGGCCCGGGCAGCACCCAGGCCACCATGCCGCCGGTCGCGCGCAGCGTGACGGCCAGCCGGTTGACATGGGGCACGATCGCCCGGCAGTACGGGTTCTGGGTCACGAAGAACGGCACCAGGTCGACGACGACGAGCGCCGTACGCCGCGGGTCCAAGGTCTCGTAGGCGTGCCGGCGCCCGCGCCGCTGCTCGTGTCGCGCGTACTCCCGCTCGTCGATGTGCCAGGGTGCGTCCCCACCCGGCCTGTCTACCGGCTCACCGGCCGGAAGTGGTCGAGCCGGACTATCCCGCGGACCCGAGTCAGAGCTGGGAGGCGTCGAGCAGCACGCCGAGCTCGGGGAGGGTGAGCTCGCGTACCTCGCCGCTGCCGAGACCCGGGAGCGACACGGGGCCGATGGCGGTGCGGGTGAGCCGGCGTACCGGGTGGCCGAGGTGGTCGAGCAGGCGCCGCACGATCCGGTTGCGGCCCTCGTGGATGACCAGCTCCACGATCGACCGCTCGCCGTGCACCGAGACCACGCGAGCCGCCGACACCGTGACCGGGCCGTCCTCGAGCGTCACGCCCCCGAGCAGCTGCCGGAGGGTGCCGGGACCGACCCGGCCGTCGACCTCGGCGACGTAGGTCTTGTCCACCTCGTACGACGGGTGGGCCAGGCGCTGGGCGAAGTCGCCGTCGTTGGTGAGCAGGATCAGCCCCTCGGTGTCGGTGTCGAGACGGCCGACGTGGAAGAGACGCTCGGGTCGGTCCGCGACCACGTCCTGCAGGGTGCGCCGGCCCTCGGGGTCGGACATCGTGGAGACCACGCCGCGGGGTTTGTTCAGCGCCAGGTAGACCTTCTCGGAGACCGGCGGCAGCCGTTTCCCGTCCACGCGGATCACCGCGGTCCGCGGGTCCACCTTGGTGCCGAGCCGGGTGACGACCTCGCCGTCCACCACGACGCTGCCGGCGAGCATCAGCTCCTCGCACTTGCGCCGCGAGGCGACTCCGGACTGGGCGAGCAGCTTCTGCAGCCGGATCAGCCCGTCGTCGTCGAGCTGGAGACCGGTCACGCCGCCATCATGCCCCGAAGCTCACACGCCGGCGGACTCGTCCATCAGGTCCGAGGCCAGCTCGTCGACGAGGTCGTCCATCTCCGGCAGGTACGGCGCCAGCTCGGGCAGGTCGTCGAGCGAGGTCACGCCGATGCGCTCCAGGAAGTAGCCCGTGGTCCGGTAGAGGTGCGCGCCGGAGGTGTGGTCCTGACCGGCCTCCTCGACCAGGCCGCGGGTGACGAGCGTGCGCATCACGCCGTCCACGTTGACGCCGCGGATCGCCGAGACCCGGGCGCGGGAGACCGGCTGCCGGTAGGCGACCACCGCCAGCGTCTCCAGCGCCGCCTGGGTCAGCCGGGCCTGCTGGCCCTCCAGCACGTACCCCTCGACGACGGCGGCGTACGCCTCGCGGGTGTAGTAGCGCCAGCCCCCGGCCACGTTGCGCAGCTCGAAGCCGCGTCCCTGCTCGTCGTACTCGCGGGCGAGCTCGGTCAGTCCCCCGACCACGGCGTCCACCGGCTGGCCCACCGCGCTGGCCAGGCTGACGGGGTCCAGCGGCTCGTCGGCGACCATCAGCAGCGCCTCCAGGGACGGCTTGAGGTCGGTCAGGGCGACGTCCAGCGCCTGGTCAGTCATCTTCTGTCTCCTCCTGGGGAGTCGGCACGGGGTCGGGCGCGCCCTCGAACTCGTCGATGTGCAGGTCCCCCATCAGTCGATCGGGGTCGGTCTCCTCGCCGGTCCACCGCACGGAAAGCTCGCCGAGCGGCGTGACCTGGTCGAAGCCGACCGCGCCCTCCCGGAAGAGCTCGAGCAGCGCCAGGAACCGCGCCACGGTCGTCAGGGTGTCGGGCGAGTCGCCGCACAGCGCACGGAAGGTCATCGTGCCGGCCCGCCGCAGCCGGTCCACCACCAGCGCCGCCTGCTCGCGCACGCTGACGCGGGCGGCGTGGATGTGCAGGAGCGACACCTCCTGAGCCGCCTTGGGCTCGAGCGCCTTCGCGGCCAGCTGCGCGAACTGGTCGAGGCCGATGCCGATGAGCACCTCGGGCAGCAACGTCGCGAAGCGGTCCTCCAGTCCCACGGCCCGCGGGTGCCGGCGCGACTCCCCCGCCAGCCGGACCTCGAGCACCGAGGCGACCTGCTTGAACGCCCGGTACTGCAGCAAGCGCGCGAACAGCAGGTCCCGCGCCTCGAGCAGCGCGAGGTCCTCCTCGTCCTCGACGTCGCCCTGGGGCAGCAACCGGGCCGCCTTCAGGTCCAGCAGGGTCGCGGCGACGAGCAGGAACGAGGTGGTCTGCTCGAGGTCCCACTGTGCAGGACTTTCTGGGGATCCACCGGTCTTCACGTGCGCGATGAACTCGTCGGTGACCCGCGACAGCGACACCTCGGTGATGTCGAGCTTGTGCTTGGAGATCAGGCTCAGCAGCAGGTCGAACGGGCCCTCGAAGTTGTCCAGCGACACCTCGAACGCCGGGGTCCCTGGATCGTCACGGCCGGCCTCGACCGGCTCGACGACCGTCGTCACCGCTCGGTCAGGCGCTGGACGAGCATGCTGTCGAGGCTGTTCTCCTCGAGGTCGGCCAGCACCAGCGCGATCGCCTCACGCACCAACCGGCCACGGTCCACGGCCAGGCCGTGGTCGCGCCGCAGCGCCAGCCGGGCGTGCTCGATGTCGACCAGCTCGTCGGCGGTGACGTACACGGTCATCTTCTCGTCGTGCTTGACCCGCCCGCTCGGTCGGCGCCGGGCGTCCGGCGCCGCATCGCGGGCCGGCGCGTCGGGCACCGCACGCACCTGGCCGACGTGCGCCTCGGAGGCCAGCTCCTCGGGGGAGGGATCGGTCGGCCGGAACAGGTCGTCCGCGGCCGGCAGGCTCACACGTCGTGGCGAGGTTCGGGCCACCGGACGAGCACCTCCCTGGCGAGCTGGCGGTAGGCCTCGGCGCCCGTGGACGCGGAGGCGTACGACGTGATCGGCTCACCGGCGACGGTCGAGTCGGAGAACTTCACGGTCCGCTTGATGACCGTGTGGAAGACCCGGTCTCCCCAGGCCTGCACGAGCCGCTCCATCACCTCGCGGCTGTGCAGGGTGCGCCCGTCGAACATGGTGCCCAGGACGCCGTCGATCTCCAGGCCGGGGTTCAGCCGCTCGCGGACCTTGTCGATCGTGGTCTTGAGCAGGGCGACGCCGCGCAGGGCGAAGTACTCGCACTCCAGCGGCACGAGCACGCCGTGGGACGCGGTCAGTGCGTTGACCGTCAACAGGCCGAGCGAGGGCTGGCAGTCGATGAGGATGACGTCGTACTTCGCCAGGGCCGGCGCCAGCACCCGCTGCAGGGTCTGCTCGCGGGCGACCTCGTGCACCAGCTGCACCTCGGCCGCCGACAGGTCGATGTTGGAGGGCAGCAGGTCCATGCCGGGCACGTTGGTGGGCACCACGACGTCGTCGAGCGTCACGTCCCGCTCCATGAGCAGGTTGTAGACGGTGAGCTCCATCTCGTGCGGGTTGAGGCCGAGGCCGACCGACAGCGAGCCCTGCGGGTCGAAGTCGACGAGGAGCACCTTCCGGCCGTACTCGGCCAGCGCGGCCCCCAGGTTGATGGTCGTCGTGGTCTTGCCGACGCCGCCCTTCTGGTTGGTCATGGACACGACCCGCGCCGGACCGTGCTGGGTCAGCGGACGCGGCTCCGGGAAGACCGGCAGGGGGCGGCCGGTCGCACCGATGACGACCTCGGCCGGCACGACGGCGGCCTGGGCGGCCTCCTCCTCCAGGCGCGCGCGCTCGAACTGCTCGACCAACGACTCGCCCAGTGACTGGGTGGCCGGGTCGAGCTCGGTCCGGTCCGGGGCCAGCTCGCTCGCGCGGTCCTGCTCGGGGGGTTGCGGGTCGGGCCGCCGGAACGGCACCGGGTCGGGCACGATCTCGGACACGGTCTCTCCTGAGGGCATCGGCGGAACAGCCGGCGGCATCTCCGGAGCACTGCTCCCCGACTGCTCTGATCGGGGGTACCAGCCCCCGGGACCGCCAACACTCACTCTGCGCTCCTGTTCCACCCGGGGGTCCGCGGCGCGCCGGGGACCCGGGAGATTTGTCGACACACCGACTTGTGCGCCGTACGACGGGCGCGACTCTAGGTGCGCCAGGAGGGGGTCACAACACGGTCGGGGGATACCAACAGGGCCAGGCGAAATCTGTTGAGGAGGCCCCGGTCAGGTGCACAGGACGACCTCGCCCTGTGGAGGAGTGTGGACAACCCAGCTCGTGCCCAGAGTCCGCGGACAGGCGAGCTCTGCTCGCCCAAGGAACAGGGCCGGTCGCGCCGGGGATGCGGTCCGGCGCGACCGACCCGTTCTGGTCGGTGGTGTGGCTCAGCGGGCCGAGACGGCCTGCCGGGTGAGCTGCTCGAGGGCGAACTCGGTGACGCGCACGAGGGCGGTCTTGGCCGAGGTCCGGTCGCGGGCGTCGACGGCCATGATCGGCACCTCGTTGGGGAGCGCGAGCGCCTCGCGGATCTCCGCCATCGGGTACTTCTGGGTGCCCTCGAACTCGTTGACGCACACGATGAACGGGATGCCCTTGGCCTCGAAGTAGTCCAGCGGCGAGAAGGCCTCGTTCAGGCGCGTGGTGTCGACGAGCACGATGGCGCCGATGGCGCCGCGGCACAGGTCGTCCCACATGAACCAGAAGCGGCGCTGCCCGGGCGTGCCGAACAGGTAGAGCACCAGGTCCTCGGCCAACGTGATCCGCCCGAAGTCCATGGCGACGGTGGTCGTCGCCTTGCTGGGCACGGCGTCGAGGTCGTCGACCCCTTCGGACTCGTTGGTGACGAGGGCCTCGGTGCGCAGTGGCTTGATCTCGGACACCGAGCCCACCAGGGTCGTCTTGCCGACGCCGAAGCCACCCGCCACGACGATCTTCGTCGAGGCTGTGGCGCGGCCGCCGGCGTTAGAACGCACGTAGTCCACGGAGGGTCCTTTCAATCAGATCCAGTCGCTCATCGCGCGACGAGCTGTCGGTCAACGTTGCTTGTACCCCCACAAAGCTCTGCTCCACGAGGTCGCCCAGGAGCACCCGGACGACGCCGATCGGCATCTTCAGGGCGGCCGAGACCTCCGCGACGGACTTGTTGTCGCAGATCTCGACGATGCGACCCTGGACGTCGCTGCCCCACTCCCGCTCACGGGCGGCCGGCTGCAGGCGCAGGGTCGCCTCCATCGGGAGGTCGACGGCGCTCTTCGTCCGGCCGGCCGTGATGGTGTACGGCCGGACGATGCGAGCCGTGGGCTCCTCGTCGGAGTACCGGCCCCACGGGTCCGGTTCGGTCAGGGACATGGTGGTCGGTCTCTCAGACGCCCGTGAGGTTCCGGGCCTGAGCCTGGATCATCCGGCCGACGCGCTCGACCAGGAGCGCCATCTCGTAGCCCACCTGCCCGATGTCCGCGGAGTCCTGGGTGAGCACACAGAGGTGCGACCCGTCGCCGACGCTCATCAGCAGCAGGTAGCCGCGCTCCATCTCCACCACGGTCTGCATCACGCCGCCGCCCTCGAAGAGGCGGGCCGCGCCGACGGCGAGGCTGGCGAGACCGGACGCGACCGCGGCCACCTGCTCGGCACGCTCGCCGGGGAGGCGGGCGCTGGCGGCCATCAGCAGGCCGTCGGCCGAGACCAGGACCGCGTGGGCGGCGCCGGGGGCGTCGTCGACGAACTTCGTCACGACCCAGTCCAGCTCACGCTCGTCGTCGTTGGGGACTGGGGCTCCGAACCGGAGGCTCTCGGTCATGCGGGATCCACTTCCTGTGTGGCGGGATTGGCGGTCGTCTCGCTGGTGGACGCGGAGCGTCGGCCGCGCGAGACACCGGCGGCGTGAGCCGCCAGCCGCGCCCGGATGGCTTCCGGGTCGCGCACGGTGTGCGTGGTCTGGGTCGTCAGACCACCGGGGATGAGTCGGTTGCCGGGGCGGCGCATGGGCAGCCCCGCCTCGGTACGGCGCGTGGGCGGCGCTGCCTCCACGCGGTCGGCGGCGTCCCAGCCGGCGTCCACCTCGGAGTCGGCCCAGGGCCGCTCACCCGTGTCTGCCGTCAGCCAGTTGGAGCGCAGCGAGCGGAAGATCGGCGTCTCGTCCTCCTCCATGGAGGCCGGCGTCGGGACCGCGGGATGGTCCAGGCTGGCGCCGTTGGCGAGGCCGTTCGCGAGCAGGCCGGCCAGGGCGTTGCCGTCGCCGTTCCCATGGCCGTTGCCGTTGCTCGCGATGTGCTCCTCGACCACGGTGGGCTCGAAGGGCACGCTCGGGCTCAGCGGCAGGGTCGCCAGCACGGGGGCGAGGTGGTCCTCGGACTCGGGCTCCTCGAGCTCGGCGGCGGGCTCGTCGACGACCTCGGGCTCCTCGAGCTCGGCTGCGGGCTCTTCGGCGACCTCGGGCTCCTCGAGCTCGGCGGCGGGCTCTTCGACGACCTCGGGCTCCTCGAGCTCGGCTGCGGGCTCGTCGGCAACCTCGGGCTCCTCGAGCTCGGCGGCCGGCTCGTCGGCAACCTCGGGCTCCTCGAGCTCGGCGGCCGGCTCCTCGACGACCTCGGGCTCCTCGGCCTCGGGCTCATCCTCGGCGACCTCGGGCTCCTCGGTGTCGTCCTCCGACTCGACCGTCGGTTCACCGACCGGGCCGAGGGCGATCGGCGCGCGCTCCTCCTCCTCGTGCGCGACGTCGTCCTCGGCCACGACGGCGTCGACGACGTCCGCCTCGGCGGCGGGCGCCTCGAGCGCGGGCGCCTCGGCGTCGGGCTCGACGCGGTCGAAGAAGCCGCCACCCATCGACACCGGCGAGCCGGCGCTGCCGGCACCCGAGGCACCGGGGCGGCGCTGGGGCAGGCCGTAGGCGTTGATGGCCGCGGTGATCGGGTCGTAGGGCTCCGGCTCCAGGCTCCGCCTCGGGCTCCGGCTCGACCTCCGGCTCGACCTCGTGCTCGACCTCGGCGTCGACCGTGGCGGTGTCGCCGAACGGCAGCACCTCCGCGGGCTCGCGGTCCTCGGTGTCGACGGACGCCGGGGCGGCTCCGAGCTCGATGACCTGGGCGCCCCCCGACGACGAGCCGGCCGCGAGGCGGGCGGTGTCGCTGAGGACGGCAGTCGGCAGGAACACCGTGGCGGTGATACCCATCCGGTCGTTCTGGTCCAGCGAGACGGCCATCCCGTGCCGCTGCGCGAGCCGGCTGACCACGAACAGGCCCATCCGGCGCGCGGTGTCCGGCGTGACCTCGCCACCGGAACGCAGCTTCTCGTTCAGCTCCCCCAGCGCGTCGTCGGCGATGCCGAGTCCGGCGTCGGTGACCTGCACGATGACGCCGCCCCGGGTGAAGGACGAGGTGACCAGCACCTTCGAGCTCGGCGGGGAGTACGAGAGGGCGTTGTCGACCAGCTCGGCCAGCAGGTGCACCACGTCGGCGGCCGAGTCGCCGGTGACCCGCTGGGCGGGGGCGGCGTCGAGCTGCACGCGTCGGTAGTCCTGCACACCGGCGATGGCGGCCTGGAGCACGTCGGTCAGCGTCAGGTCGTCCTGCTCCGTGGCGCGGGTGGGCGCGCCCGACAGGATGACGAGGCTCTCCGCGTTACGACGCATCCGAGCGGCCAGGTGGTCGAGACGGAAGAGGCTCTCCAGCCGCTGCGGGTCCTCCTCGTCGCTCTCCAGCGTCTCGATGAGGCCGAGCTGCTGGTTGATCAGGGAGGTGTTGCGGCGCGACAGGGTGACGAACATGTCGCCGACCTGCTCGCGGAGCTCGGCCTCGCCCGAGGCCAGCTTGACGGCCTGGCGGTGCAGGTCGTCCACGGCCCGGGCGAGCTGGCCGGTCTCCTCGTGCGTGGTGACGCCGATCGTCTCGATCTCGCCCGGGTCCTCGCCCGCACGGATCCGGCGGACCGCCTCGGGCAGCCGCTCGTGGGCCACCTCGAGGGCGCCGGCCCGCACGCGGCGGATCGGGTTCAGCAGGAGGCGGGAGACCATCAGGGCCAGGATGAGGGCGGCCAGGAGGGCGAGGCTGATGATCGCGGAGTCGACCCAGGTCAGCACCTTGGCGCTGCGGGTCGCGTCGGCCAGGTTCTTGTCGATCGTGGTCAACAGGTCGTCGATGAGCACGTTGTACGCGTCGTACCCGGTGTCGGTGACCCTCATGTTGCCGCCACGGGCGTTGACCAGGCGCTGGGCGTTGGCCTGCCGGATCGCCAGGACGCGGGGGTCGGTCTGGCCGAGCGAGATCGCGAGCCGGTCGATCGAGGCGAGCTCGACACCGAACTCGGAGTAGAGCTCCACCGGGTTGGGCGGCGTGGTCTTGGTGTTGGCCAGCTGGATGTCCTGCAGCGACAGCGACAACCGGCCGTCGAGCGACTGGGCCAGCACGAGGAGGGAGGCCTCGGGGTCGATCTGGGCGTCGACGATGGTGGTGATGACCTGGGTGACACCGCGCTCGAGCTGGCGTACCTGCGAGACCATCGACGTGAGGCTGACGTAGGCCATGCCCGTACGCATCTGCTCGCTCAGCGAGAGCACGTCGTTGATCTGCTTCAGCTGGGTGGGTGTGAGGTCGGCGGCATCGCGGGCCGAGACGAGCTTCGTGCCCGCCTCGACCACGGCCCGCTGGGCCTCGTCGAGCTTGGGGTTGTTGATGCCGTTCGCGCGGGCGACGACGGCGGCGTGCTCGGCGGCGTTCAGGTAGTCGATGGCCGGGCCGAGCACCGTGACCTGGGAGGCGGTGGCGGCGTAGTTGTTCGCCTGCGCGACCTCGGTGCGCACGCGCAGGCCGCCGAAGACGGCGGCGAGCAGGATCGGGACGGCAAGCACCAGGGCGACCTTGCGGCGCAGCGACCACTCCGAGAGGTTGAGCGGCGACGGCTTCTCGCCGCTGGCCCAGACGTACTTCTCACCCTTGTAGTCCGGCTTGGTGGGCTTGCCGTCGGAGACCTCGTCCTTGGCGCCGCGCGCGAGGCCGAGCCTGCGGGCCGGCTTGGCGGCGTAGCCGGCGGTCGCGGCGCCCTTGCGGGCATCCTTCTGGGCTTCCTTCTGGGCTTCCTTCTGGGCCTGCTTCGGCAGCTTCTTGGCCTGGTCACGTGCGGCTCGCTCGGCGGCCTTGGCCGCCTTGGCGTCGCCCTTCCCGGCCGAAGGGCTCTTGACCCCGGCGGCGGAGAGCACGGATCGCTGGGCGTTCTGGCCGACCTGGCCGAAGGCCGTCTGGCCGGCGTTCCCGGCGGCGCCCTTCGCGCTCTTCTGGTTCTGGCCGTTCTTCTGGCCGTTCTTCTGGCCATTCTTCTGGGCAGCCTTCGGGGAGGCCGCATCGGTGCGACGCTTGGAGAACATCTGGCCCCCGGGGGGTAGGGCGAAGCTTCGGACGACCACCGGACGACCGGCGGTGACGGCACCTGGTATGTACCGCTTCGCAACAAGTTAGGCACTCCACCGCCTCCCTGTTCACGGATCGGCGGAAGTGACTCCAACGGGTGGTCCGAACTGGTCCGAACGGGCTATCCCGAGGTGAGCGACCGCAGCGCCGTCGCGGCCAGCACGATCTCGCCCGCCTCGTCGGTCGCGTCGAGGTCGACCACGGCCTCCACCACCCAGTCCCGGTCCCCCGCCGGGTCGGCGAGGGTCTGCCGGACCCGGCGGATGCGCGCCGACGTACCTTCCGGGGCACCGGCCGGCTCACCGCTCCCAGCCGCGCCGAGCCAGAAGTACGACGGACCGCGGGCGTCGGCGTCGGTGCCGATCGTGTCGTGCTCGGCGTAGTAGGCCTCGAGCGCCTCGTCCCAGCGTGATCGCGTCATCACCACGTCCCGGGGCGGGTCGGTGCGGTCGGCGGCCGCCCGCTCCAGCCGCAGCAGGGCGTCGAGGTCGTCACGGGCGCAGGCGGCGACCCGGGCGAACATCGCGTTGCGCACCATCACCTCGAGGACCCGCTCCTGCGCCGACAGCGGACGCGGCGGCGGCGGCGCCTCCCCGCGATGGAGGATCGCGTCGTCCGGATGGCTCAGCGCCTCCCACTCGTCGATGAGCGAGGAGTCGGTCTGCCGCAGCGTCTCCTGGAGCCACTCGACGATGGCCTCCAGGTCAGGGGTGCGGTGCGCGTCCGGCACGGTCTGCCGCACGGTCCGGTAGGCGTCGCTGAGGTAACGCAGCACCAGCCCCTCCGACCGCGCGAGCTGGTAGCGGGAGACGAAGTCGGTGAACCCCATCGCCTGCTCCCACATCTCGCGCAGCACCGACTTCGGCCCGAGGGCGTCCTCGGGCAGCCACGGGTGCGACTGGCGGTACATGGCGTACGTCGCCTCGAGCAGGTCCGCCAGCGGCTGCGGCCAGGTGACCTCCTCGATCAGGGCCATCCGCTCCTCGTACTCGATCCCGTCGGCCTTCATCTCCGCGATCGCCTCCCCACGCGCGGCGTGCTGCTGGGCGAAGAGGATCTGCCGGGGGGCCTCGAGGACGGCCTCGACCACGCTGATGACGTCGAGGGTGTAGGTCGGCGACTCGGGGTCGAGGACGTCGAACGCCGCGAGAGCGAAGTGCGCCAGCGGCTGGTTGAGCGCGAAGTCCGCGGGCAGGTCGACCGTCAGCACGTACCTGCGGCCGTGCGCGTCCGGCTCGTCCAGGCGGATGACCGTGCCGGACCGCACCAGCGAGCGCGTGAGCCGGAGCGCCCGGCGGGCGAGACGCAGCTGGGTGCCGCGCGGCTCGTGGTTGTCGGTGAGCAGCCGGCGCATGACGGCGAACGCGTCCTCGGGCCGGGACAGGACGTTGATGAGCATCGCGTTGTCGACGCGCATCCGCGACGTCAGCCGCTCCGGCAGTCCGGCGACCAGCTTGTCGAAGGTCTGCTCGGTCCACACGATGGTGCCCTCGGGCGGCTTCCTCAGCTGGGGCTTGGAGCTCCTCTTGGCCCGCTGCTGCTCGCGGAGCGCGGCGTTCTTCGCCTCCGACTTCGCCTTCGCCTTCTCGTTGTCGATGACGTGCTCGGGCGCCTGCACCACGACGTACCCGGCCGTGTCGAAGCCCGCGCGCCCGGCGCGCCCGGCGATCTGGAGGAACTCACGCGTCCGCAGCACGCGCTGCCGGGTGCCGTCGTACTTGGCCAGCCCGGTGAACAGGACCGTGCGGATCGGCACGTTGATGCCCACGCCGAGCGTGTCCGTGCCACAGATGACGGTCAGCAGACCCGCCTGGGCGAGGGTCTCCACGAGACGGCGGTACTTCGGCAGCATCCCGGCGTGGTGCACGCCGATCCCCGCCTTCACCAGCTTCTGGAGCGTCTTCCCGAACCCGGCGCCGAAGCGGAACGTGCCGAGCTTCTCGGCGATGGCGTCCTTGCGCGCCCGGTCGATCCTCGCGACCTCCGAGCCCAGCAGTCGCGTCGCGTGCTCGACCGCCGCCGCCTGCGTGAAGTGCACGACGTACGCCGGCGCCTGGCCGGTCGCGACCAGCTCGGCGAGCGTGTCGTCGAGGGCCTCGACCGACCAGGTGAACGTCAGCGGCACCGGGCGCTCGGCGTCGTCGACGATCGCGGTCTCCCGGCCGGTCCGTCGCGTCAGGTCCGCGGCGATCTCGGACATGTCGCCGAGGGTGGCCGACATCAGCAGGAACTGCGCGTCCGGCAGCTCCAGCAGCGGCACCTGCCACGCCCAGCCGCGGTCGGGCTCGCCGTAGTAGTGGAACTCGTCCATCACGACCAGCCCGACGTCGGCGCTCCTCCCCTCCCGGAGCGCGATGTTGGCCAGCACCTCGGCGGTGCAGGCGATGATCGGGGCGTCCGGGTTCACCGACGCGTCACCGGTGAGCATGCCGACGTCGTCGGCGCCGAAGACCTCGCAGAGCGCGAAGAACTTCTCGCTCACCAGCGCCTTGATCGGCGCGGTGTAGAAGGAGACGCGGCCGTCGGCGAGGGCGGCCAGGTGCGCCCCGGTGGCCACCAGCGACTTGCCGGAGCCGGTCGGCGTCGCCAGCACGACGTTGTTGCCGGACAGGAGCTCCAGGAGCGCCTCGTCCTGGTGCGGGTAGAGCGTCAGCCCCTGCTCCCCCACCCACTCGGCGATCGCCAGGTACAGCGAGTCGGGGTCACGGTCCTCGCGAGGCACCGCCAAGGAGGGAGCGCGCGCGACCACCGAACCATTCAAGCCGACGCCTACCCCTCGTTGAATTGGCCCTCCGGGCTTGTTGAATTGGCCCTCCGGGCTTGTTGAATTGGCCCTCGCGGTCATGCGACCGGCCCGGAGGGCCAATTCAACAGGTCTTGAGCCCGGCCCGCATGCCCGCTCCTCGACCAGCGGCTCGGCGCGGTGCGATGCTCGTCCCATGAAGAGCACCATGCAGGACGCCCCGCTCAGCATCTCCCGTCTCCTGGACCACGCCGCCCGCGTGCACCCGGACGCCGAGGTCGTCACGGCGACGGCGGACGGCACCCGCCGTCGTACGTTCGCCGAGGTCGCCGAGCGGGCGGGCCGGTTGGCGGGGGCCCTGCGCGCGTGCGGCGTGGACGCCGACCAGCGGGTCGGCACGTTCATGTGGAACAACAGCGAGCACCTCGAGGTCTACCTCGCCGCGCCGTCGATGGGCGCCGTGCTGCACACCCTGAACATCCGGCTCTTCCCCGACCAGGTCACCTACGTGGCCAACCACGCCGAGGACAAGGTCGTGGTCGTCGACGCCAGCCTGCTCGGTCCGTTCGCGAAGCTGCTACCGACGTTCGAGACCGTCACCCACGTGCTGGTCGCCGGGCCCGAGGCCGCCGACGCGGACCTGTCCGAGCTGGAGGCGACCGGCAAGACGATCCTGAGGTACGAGGACGCGCTCGCCGCCGCCGAGCCCGTCACCGAGTGGCCCGACATCGTCGAGACCGACGCCGCGGCGATGTGCTACACCTCCGGCACCACCGGCAACCCCAAGGGCGTCGCCTACAGCCACCGCTCGATGTACCTGCACTCGATGGCCGTCGCCATGGGCGACGCGATGGGCCTGACGCCGTACGACCGGATCCTGCCGATCGTGCCGATGTTCCACGCCAACGCGTGGGGCCTGCCGTACGCCGCCATCATGGTCGGCGCGTCACTCGTGATGCCCGACCGCTGGCTCCAGCCCGAGCCGCTGACCCGGGTGATCGCAGCGGAGAAGGTGTCGGTCT
This sequence comes from uncultured Actinomycetota bacterium, assembly GCA_963782035.1. Taxonomy (GTDB): domain Bacteria; phylum Actinomycetota; class Actinomycetes; order Propionibacteriales; family Nocardioidaceae; genus Nocardioides. The sequence goes on along the minus strand of CAWAIW010000036.1, from coordinate 14,274 downwards.
CGGGCGCGGTGCCGACGATCTGGAACGACATCCTCACCTACGCCGACGCGAACCCCGCCGACCTGTCGTCGATCCGCCTCGTGCCCTGCGGTGGGTCTGCGGTCCCGCTCGGCCTGCAGCAGGCGCTCGCGCAGCGGCACGGCGTGGTCATCCGGCAGGCATGGGGCATGACCGAGACCAGCCCCGTCGCCACCTGCGCCATGCCTCCGGTCGGCGTCGACCCGGACAGCGAGGAGGGCTGGCGCTACCGCGCCTCCCAGGGTCGGCCTCTCGCCGGCGTGTCCGCCCGGATCGTCGGCGACTCCGGCGAGGAGCTCGCTCGCGACGGGGTGGCCGTCGGCGAGGTGGAGGTACGCGGCCCGTGGGTCACCGCGTCGCTACTACACGGACGACGACGACGCTGATTCACAGGCAAGTTCCGGGACGGCTGGCTGCGGACGGGTGACGTCGGCACCCTGGACCGCCAGGGGTACATCACGCTGACCGACCGCGCCAAGGACGTCATCAAGTCCGGCGGCGAGTGGATCTCCTCGGTCGACCTCGAGAACCACCTGATGGCCCACCCCGACGTCCTCGAGGCCGCCGTCGTCGCGATCCCCGACGAGAAGTGGGACGAGCGCCCGCTCGCCACCGTCGTCCTGCGCGAGGGCGCCTCCGCCGACCTCGACTCACTGCGCGCTCATCTCGCCACCAAGTTCGCGAAGTGGCAGCTCCCCGACGCCTGGGCCTTCATCGAGGCCGTCCCCCGCACCTCGGTCGGCAAGTTCGACAAGAAGGTCATCCGGAAGGACTTCGCCGACGGCTCCCTCGACGTCAAGCGGCTGGACTAATCGCTGGCGTGACGGGTGTTTCGTCCGCCGCGCCCCTTGGTCTGCACGACGAGCGAGGAGCACAGGTCGCGTAGCGAGCTGGGCGACGAGCGAGGAGGAAGACCAAGGAATGTGCGCGCGGCGGACATGCGAGCGGAGCGAGCCAGATCACAGAGCTCTGGGATGCGCCGTGGCGAACACCTCGCGCAGGTTGTCGACGGTGACGAGCGTGTAGACCTGCGTCGTCGTCACCGAGGCGTGGCCGAGCAGCTCCTGGACGACGCGCACGTCCGCGCCGCCGTCGAGCAGGTGCGTGGCGAACGAGTGCCGCAGCGTGTGCGGCGAGACATCGGTCGTCACCCCGGCCCGCTCGGCTGCTCGCACCAGCACCGTCCAGGCGCTCTGCCGCGACAGCCGGCCGCCACGGGCGTTGAGGAACAGCGCCGGCGTACCTTTCCCGGCCGCGACCAGCCCAGGGCGGGCGGCCGTCAGGTAGTCGGCCACGGCCGAGATGGCGTAGGACCCGACGGGCACCATCCGCTCCTTGCCGCCCTTGCCGCGCAGCAGCACGACCTGGTCGACGGTGTCGAGGTCGTCGACGTCCAGCCCGACGGCCTCGGAGATCCGTGCGCCGGTGCCGTAGAGCACCTCCAGCAGAGCCCGGTCCCGCATCGCCAGCGCCGTACCCGCCGAGCCGGCCGCCGACAGGATCGCCTCCACGTCGGCCAGCGGCAGCGCCTTGGGCAGTCGCTTCGCCGGCGACGGCGGCTTCACCCCAGCGGCGGGATCGGCCACCGCCAGACCGTCGGAGACCGCGAACTTGTGGAACCCGCGGACGGCGACCACCGTGCGCGCCGCGGAGGTCGAGCCCAGCGGCGGGTGCTCCTCGTCGCCCTCGCGCAGCGCGACCAGGAAGTCGGTCACCACCGCCTCGGTCACCTCGTCGAGCGACGAGATGTCCCGCGACCCGAGGTACCCGACGTACCTGCGCAGGTCACGCCGGTACGACGAGAGCGTGTTGGCCGCCAGCCCGCGCTCGACCGTCAGGTGGTCGAGATAGGTCCGGACGGCCGGCCCGGGCTCAGTCAACCGACTCAGCCCATGGCCTCTTCCAGGGAGATCGCGTCGATGCCCACGGCCTCCCCGACCGGACCGTTGGTGAGCCGACCGTCGTGCGTGTTCAGCCCGAGCGCGAGCGACCCGTCCGCCCGGCAGGCGTCCTGCCAGCCCTTGTCGGCCAGCGCGACGGCGTACGGCATGGTCGCGTTGGTCAGGGCGTACGTCGAGGTGTTCGGCACCGCGCCCGGCATGTTGGCCACGCAGTAGAAGATCGAGTTGTGGACCTGGTACGTCGGGTCGGCGTGCGTGGTCGCGTGCGTGTCCTCGAAGCAGCCACCCTGGTCGACCGCGATGTCGACGAGCACCGAGCCCGGCTTCATCCGCGAGACCAGGTCGTTGGAGACGAGCTTGGGAGCGGCCGCTCCAGGGATCAGCACCGCGCCGATCACCAGGTCGGCCTCCATCACCTGCTGCTCCAGGGTCAGCCGGGAGGAGGCCAGCCCGTGGACGCGGTTGTTGTAGCGCCAGAACGACATCCGCAGCTTGTCCAGGTCGGTGTCGAGCAGCGTCACGTCGGCGCCCATGCCGAGGGCGATGTTGGCGGCGTTCTGGCCGGAGACGCCGGCACCGATGATGACGACCTTCGCGTTGGCCACACCGCCCACGCCGCCCATCAGCACGCCGCGGCCGCCCTGGGCCTTCATCAGCGAGTACGCGCCGACCTGGGGCGCCAGGCAGCCGGCGACCTCCGACATCGGGTAGAGCAGCGGCAGCCCGCCCGACGGCAGCTGCACGGTCTCGTAGGCGATGCCGGTGACCTTGCGGCTGATGAGCTCCTCGGTCAGCGGCTTGTCCGCGGCCAGGTGCAGGTAGGTGAAGAGCGTGAGGCCCTCGCGCATCCGCGGGTACTCCTCGGCGATGGGCTCCTTGACCTTCAGCACCATGTCGATGCCGCCGTCGGTCCCCCACGCCTCCTCGGCGGTGGCGACGATCTTCGCGCCCGCCCCGACGTACTCGTCGTCGTTGATGGAGGACCCGACCCCCGCATCGGCCTGGATGAACACCTCGTGCCCATGAGACACCAGCTCGTGCACGCCGATGGGCGTGATTGCCACGCGGTACTCGTGGTTCTTGACTTCCTTCGGGACTCCGACCTTCACCTGACGCTCCTGTCGAATGCTGCGGCCCGGTTGCGCGGGCCGGATGTGGGGCGGGACGACCATATCCAGCCCCGCCCTCTCTAGGATCGGCACGTGGCGGAGTACCTGCGGATCGGTGAGGTGGCCCAGGCCGTCGGCGTCAGCGTCGACACGCTCCGCCGGTGGGAGTCGGACGGCCGGGTCCAGTTCGAACGGCGGGGCAACCAGCGGGTCCTGCGGGCCGACAAGCTCGCCGCGCTCACGGCCTCGGTCAGCGGCCCGGACAAGGTCTCGAGCGCGCGCAACCGCTTCCACGGCGTGGTCGTCGGCATCACCAAGGACAAGGTGATGGCCCAGGTGGAGCTGGTCTGCGGGGAGTTCCGCGTGGTGTCCCTGATGAGCCGGGAGGCCGCCGACGAGCTGGGCCTCGAGGTGGGCAAGCACGCCACGGCGATCGTGAAGTCCACCAACGTCATCGTCGAGGTATGAGCCTTCTGCCTAGGTACTTCCTAGTTGTTGTGGTTCGATGCCGCCATGGACCGACGCCTCTCGCTGCTCGCCGTCACGGCTCTCCTCGCCACGACGGCGACCGCCTGCGGGGGCGACGGCAGCAGCGGTGCCTCAGGTGACGGGGCCGACGGGGGTACGACGTTGACCGTGTACGCCGCCGCCTCGCTGACCGCCACGTTCACCGAGATCGGCCAGGAGTTCGAGCGGCAGCACGACGGCGTGAAGGTGGAGTTCAGCTTGGGTGGCTCGTCGGACCTGGTCGCCCAGATCCAGGAGGGTGCGCCGGCGGACGTGTTCGCCTCCGCCGACACCGCCAACATGGACAAGGTCACCGCCGACGGCCTCCAGGCCGACGACCCGCAGGACTTCGCCTCCAACACCCTCGAGATCGCCGTCCCTCCGGACAACCCGGCCGGCATCACGTCGTTCGCCGACCTGGCCGCGACCGGGGTGAACGTCGTGGTGTGCGCCGCGGAGGTGCCGTGCGGCGCGGCGACCCAGAAGGTGGAGGACGCCACCGGCGTCGACATCTCGCCGGTGAGCGAGGAGCAGTCGGTCACCGACGTGCTGGCCAAGGTCTCGTCCGGCGAGGCCGACGCGGGAGTCGTCTACGTGACCGACGTGCAGTCGGCCGGCGACGCCGTGAAGGGCATCACGTTCCCCGAGTCCTCCGAGGCCGTGAACACCTACCCGATCGTCGCGCTCAAGGACGCCGCCGACGCCGACCTCGCGACTGCGTTCGTCGACCTGGTCCTCAGTGACACGGGCCAGGGGATCTTGGAGGACGCCGGTTTCGCCCGGCCGTGACAGCCGTGAGGCAGCGCGCAGCCAGCGACCGGTCGACGTACCTCGCTGGCTGTTCCTGCCCGCCCTGGTCGGTGCGCTGTTCGTCCTGCTCCCGCTCGTCGCCATCGTGGCCAAGGTCGACTGGGGCAGCTTCCTCTCCCTCGTCACGTCCGAGGGCTCGCGCGCGGCGTTCTGGCTGAGCCTGCGCACGTCCGCGGCCAGCACCCTCGCCTGCGTCGTCCTCGGTGTCCCGATCGCCTTGCTGCTGGCGCGCTGGGACTTCCCCGGCCTCGGGATCCTGCGGTCGCTGGTGCTGATCCCGCTCGTCCTGCCACCGGTCGTCGGCGGGCTCGCGCTGTTGTACACCTTCGGCCGCCGTGGCCTCCTCGGCGAGTCACTCGACGCACTCGGGATCCAGGTCGCGTTCTCGACCATCGCGGTGGTGATGGCCCAGACCTTCGTGGCGATGCCCTTCCTGGTGCTCAGCCTCGAGGGGGCTCTACGCACGGCCGGCGACCGGTTCGAGGTCGTTGCCGCCTCCCTCGGAGCGCCCCCCACGACCGTCTTGCGACGCATCACGCTGCCGCTGGTTCTTCCGGGTCTGGTGTCCGGGGCCGTGCTGGCCTTCGCACGCTCGCTGGGTGAGTTCGGCGCCACCATCACCTTCGCCGGCAGCCTCCAGGGCCGCACCCGCACCCTCCCGCTCGAGATCTACCTCCAGCGTGAGACCGACCCGGACGCCGCGGTCGCCCTCGCCCTCGTGCTCCTCGTGGTGGCCGTGCTCGTCATCGGCGTGGCCCGCCAGAGCAGGACGTCGCTGTGAGCGTCCGACTGTCCGCCACGGTGCCCGAGCGGGACGTGGACGTCGGGCTCGAGGTGGCCGACGGCGAGACCCTGGCCCTGCTCGGGCCGAACGGCTCCGGCAAGTCCACGGTCCTCGGCGTCCTGGCGGGACTGATCCGTCCGCGGGCCGGTCGCGTGACCCTCGACGACCGTGTCCTCACCGACGTCGGACCCGACGCGAAGGGCGTTCAGGTCGCGCCGCACGACCGGCGTACGGCGCTCCTCGGACAGGACGCCCTGCTCTTCCCGCACCTCGACGCGCTGGAGAACGTCGCCTTCGGGCCGCGCAGCCGTGGGACCGACCGGCGTACGGCGCGCGCGGACGCCCAGCGCTGGCTCGACGAGGTGGGAGTCGGCGACCTCGCCCGACGCCGCCCCGGACAGCTGTCGGGAGGGCAGGCGCAGCGGGTGGCCGTGGCCCGGGCGCTCGCTGCCGAGCCGCGTCTGCTGCTCCTCGACGAGCCGATGGCCGCCCTCGACGTGGCCGTGCAGCCGGCGCTGAGGCAGGTGCTGCGCCGGCTGCTGTCCGAGCGGACCAGCATCATCGTCACTCACGACCCGCTGGACGCCCTCCTGCTCGCCGACCGGGTGGTGGTGCTGGAGCACGGGCGGGTGGTCGAGCACGGCCGCAGCAGCGAGGTGCTGTCGCGTCCCCGAAGCGCCTTCGCCGGCCGGCTCGCGGGCCTCAACCTGCTTCGTGGCACCTGGGTCGAGGGCACGGTCGTCACCGGCCAGGGTCTGGTGGTGAGCGGGCGTGTCGAGGGACCGGCGCCGGCCGAGGGGGCCGACGCCATCGCGGCCTTCCGTCCCCAGGCGGTCGCGGTCTACCGCGAGACCGCCGCCCCGGGAAGTCCGCGCAACGCCTTCGACGTCCGCGTCACCGAGCTGGAGCCGCGCGCCGACCTGGTTCGCGTGCGCGCCGGCGACCTGGCGGCCGACGTCACCGTCCAGGCGATGGCCGAGCTGGACCTCGCGGTCGGCAGCCCGGTGACCTTCGTGGTGAAGGCCACCGAGGTCGCTCTCTACGGCCTGTGAACCCTCTGGTCGGCTGCGGGTAAGAACAGGGCATGGACGACGGCGAGGCGATCGCACGATCGGTCGAGGACCCCACGCTCTTCGCGGTGGTCTACGACCGGTACGCCGGGGACGTGCACCGCTTCGTGCTGCGCCGCCTCGGCGCCGACCTGGCCGAGGACGTCACGGCGGACACCTTCGCGACCGCCCTGCGGCACCGAAGTCGCTACGACCCCTCCCGCCCGAACGCCCGGCCATGGCTCTTCGGCATCGCCGCCAACCTGGTCGGCAAGCACCGGCGCTCCGAGGTCCGGGGCCTGCGGGCCGTGGCCCGGCTCGGCGCCGACCCGATCGCGCGCACCTGGGCGCCGGACGGTGTCGAGGAGCGGGTCGTCGCCTCGTCGGCGAGGCCCGCCCTGGCCGCCGCCCTGGCCAAGCTCGCACCGGGCGACCGGCACGTGCTGCTGCTGATCGCCTGGGCCGACCTCACCTACGCCGAGGTGGCCGAGGCGCTCGGGCTGCCCGTCGGCACCGTCCGCTCCCGGCTGCACCGCGCCCGACAGACGGTCCGCCGCTCCCTCGATCACGACCCCACCACCCTGACCCTGCGAGAGGTTCCGACATGGACGAGATGACCCTGCTCCGAGAGTTCCGCGACTCCGCCCCCGCCGACGTTCCCGCCCGGGTCCGGCCGCGAGCCCTGGGCACGCCGGTCCGCCAGACGCGACCCCTCCGGTACGCCGCCGTCGGCCTGGCCGCGGTCGCCGTGCTGGCCGCCGGCTTCGTGATCGCCCCGACGTCGACGGGGCCGTCCGCGGCCACGGTCCTGGACCGGGCCGCGCTGGCCCTCGCCGGCGAGCCCACCTCTCCCGCTCCCGACCCGCACGACTGGATCTACGACCGCGCCCTCTCCCTGGATCCCGACACCGGTCGGGCCGGCACCCACCCTGGGGAAGCCTGGTCCCGGTTCGACGGCGCCCTGTTTGCCGACCGGCGGCCCGACGGCCGGGTCGAGGTCCAAGGCATCGAGTACTCCCCCTTGGGCACCCCGCAGCAGTGGTGGGACATGCTCGCCGGCCTCCCCGAGCAGCCCGCCGACGTCCTCGCGTACCTCCGGCAGGACCGCCTGTACGTCTCGAAGGGCGCGACCCAGGCCGACCGCGACTTCGACGAGGTCACCCAGGCCCTCACCGCCCAGACGTTCGTGCCGCCCGCCGACCGCGCCCGCCTGTACCTCGCCCTGGCCACCATCCCGGGCGTCGGGGTCGACGAGGACACGGCCCCGGACCTGGTGGGCCGTCCGGTCCTGTCGATCACCTTCACCGGCGACACCACGCTGGGCCGGGCCGGGGACCGCTGGGAGCTGCTGCTCGACCCGGCGACGTACGACGTCCTCGGCCTGCGCGGCACGGCCGGGTCCGACATCGACCTGGGCGACCGGGTCTTCCACCCCGGCGAGGTCTGGTACGAGATGGCGATCCTGGACCACCGGGTCGTGGACCGCGCGGGAGCGACGGCCTAGGACGCGGCGACGTCCTCGACGTCCCGCATCACCCGCAGCACGTTGCGGCAGGTCAGCTTGGCGAGGTCGCCGGCCGACCACCTCCGGTCGGCCAGGGCCTCGAGCAGGTTCGGGTAGCGACTGACGTCCTCCAGTCCCTCGGGCAGCGTGGTCACGCCGTCGTAGTCGCCGCCGAGCCCGACGTGGTCGATCCCGGCCACGTCACGGACGTGCTCGACGTGGGCCACCACGTCCGCGAGGGTCGCTGCGGGCGGCGGGTCGACGCGCTCCAGGTCGTCGAGGAACGGCTCGAACCGGGCCAGCTCCTTCGGCTGGATACCGGCAGCGCGGGCGGCGTCCTCGGCCGCGAGGGCCCAGTCGCGGTTGGCCTGGCACACGAACCGGGGCACGAAGGACACCATGCAGAGCCCGCCGTGGGCCGCCATGGTCGTCAGCACGTCGTCAGGGACGTTCCGCGGATGGTCGACCAGGGCGTACGCCGAGGAGTGCGAGAAGATGACCGGCGCCGTCGAGATCGCCAACGCGTCGCGCATGGTCTCGGCGCTGACGTGCGACAGGTCGACCATCATGCCGAGCCGGTTCATCTCGGTGACCACGCCACGGCCGACGTCGTTGAGGCCGCCGAGCACCCGGTCGTCGGTGGCCGAGTCGGCCCACGCGACGTTGTCGTTGTGGGTCAGCGTCAGGTACCGCACGCCCAGGTGGTGGTACATCCGCAGCACCGCGAGCGACCCGTCGATCTGGTGGCCACCCTCCGCGCCCAGCAGCGAGGCCACCAGCCCGAGCGCCCACGCCGCCTCGACCTCGTCGGCCGTCGTCGCCAGCGCCATCCGGTCGGCGTACCGTTCGATCATGCGGTACGCCGCGTCCACCTGCTCGAGGGTCGCGCTGACCGCGTCGTGGCTCATCGTGGAGGGGACGTAGACGGACCAGAACTGTGCTCCCACTCCTCCTTCGCGCAGCCGCGGCAGGTCGGTGTGGAGCAGGCCGTCCTGTCGCTCGCCGATGTCGACCGCGTCGAAGTCGTAGTTGTGGCGCATCCGTAGCGCCCAGAGGAGGTCGTTGTGCCCGTCGATGACGGGGTGCTCTCGCACCAGGTCGGCGACCGATGCCTTCACAGTCGGTTCCGGCGACGCAACGCGTCGTAGGCGAGCACGGCCACGCCGATCGGCTCCTCGGTCACCCGTCCGTCGAGCACGGCCTCGACGAGCTGGTCCACGGGTACCCAGAGCATCTCCATCGCAGCCTCCTCGTGCTCCAGGGCGAAGTCGCCGCGGTCGCGCCGGGTCAGGCCCCGGGCCAGGTAGAAGACGTGTCGCTCCGCGGTGATGCCGGCCGACGGCCACAGGGCGAACAGCTGCCGCCAGTCCGAGGCCTCGAGCTCGACCTCCTCGCGCAGCTCGCGCTTCGCCGTCTCGAGCGGTTCCTCGCCCTCGGCGTCGCGCAGCCCCGCCGGCAGCTCGAGGTACGTGCCGAGGGCGGGATGGCGGTACTGCCGCACGCACGCGACCCGCTCGTCCTCGTCCACCGCCAGCACGATGACGGCGCCGGGGTGCTCGAAGACCCAGCGGGCGAAGGGCTCCCCGCCGTCGGGGGCGGTGATCGTGTCCTGGCGCAGTGCCACGATCCAGGATCCGCGGTACAGATCCTCGCTGCCCAGCACCGGCCAGGAGTCCGAGGTGTCCGGAGGCACGAGGCTCACGGTCGGACGCTACCGTGGCGAGCGTGAGCGACCTTGCGGGAGGACCGCTGTCCCTGACCCAGCTCGAGGCCCAGGAGCGGTTCGAGCTCCTCGAGGTCGACCGGTACGACGTGGCCTTCGACCTACGCGGCCTCTTCGAGGGTGACGCGCTCGCGGCCACGTCGACGATCACCTTCCGCTGCTCCCAGCCCGGTGCGAGCACGTTCGTCGACTGCGTCGCGACGGTCACCGGCGCGACCCTCAACGGTGTCGAGCTCGACCCCGCCGCCCAGGAGCGCGGCCGGCTGCCGCTGGCGGACCTCCAGGCGGAGAACGTGCTGGTGGTCCGCTCCACCCAGACGGACACGAACGGCGCCCACGGCATCAAGCGCACCGTCGACCCGAGCGACAAGCTGGTCTACGTCTGGACGACCTGGGAGCCGGACATGGCGCGCTGGGCCTGGGCCAACTTCGACCAGCCCGACCTCAAGGCCGTGCACGCTTTCACCGCCGACGCCCCGGAGACCTGGACGGTCCTGAGCAACTCGGCCGCGACGTCGGTCGAGGAGCTCCCCGACGGCGGGCGGCGCTGGACGTTCGCGGACACGCCGCGCCTGTCGACGTACGTGTCCGTCGTCAACGCCGGGCCGTACTACGAGCGCCGCGACAGCCGCGGCGGCTACGACCTCGGTCTCTTCTGCCGGCAGTCGCTCAAGCACCTGCTGGACCGCGACGCCGACGAGTTCTTCACCGTCACCGAGCAGGGACTGGCCTGGTTCGGCGAGAAGTTCGGGGTGCCGTTCGGCCAGGAGAAGTACGACCAGGTGTTCGTGCCCGACATGGGCGGCGCGATGGAGAACTGGGGCTGCGTCACGTGGGGTGACGGCGTGCTGTTCCGCTCCGAGCCGACCTACGACCAGCGTCGGCAGGCCGCCTCGATCAACCTGCACGAGATGGCGCACATGTGGTTCGGCGACCTGGTCACCATGAAGTGGTGGAACGACCTCTGGCTCAACGAGGCCTTCGCGTCCTGGGCCTCGACGTGGGCGCTCGTCGGCGCCACCCGCTACACCGACAGCTGGGCCAGCTTCCTGGCCGCGAGCAAGGTCGAGGGCTACCGCGTCGACATGGGCCCGGCCACCCACCCGATCCGCGGTGACGTGCCCGACGTCTCCCAGGCGATGGCGAACTTCGACGCCATCAGCTACCAGAAGGGCCAGTCGGTCCTGCGGCAGCTCAGCGCGTACGCCGGCGAGGATGCCTTCCTCGAAGGTCTGCGTGCCTACTTCCGCGACCACGCGTGGGGCAACACCCGCCTCGAGGACCTCACCGGCGCCGTCGGCACTGCTGCCGGCCAGGACCTGGCCGCGTGGGAGAGCCGCTGGCTCGACGAGGCCGGCACCGACACGCTCGTCCTGGACGGAGACGTCCTGGTCGCCCGGGGCCCGGACGGCACGCAGCCACGGCCGCACCGGCTCGACATCGGCTGCTACGCCGAGGACGGTGGGTCGCTGCGCCACGTGGGCGACGTCGAGGTGCGCACGACGGGCGCCGAGACGCGCGTGGAGCTCCCCGCCGCCGACCTCCGCATCGTCAACGACCACGACCTCACCTTCGCCGCGGTCCGCACCGACAAGACCAGCCTCGACGTGATGCTGCACCGCGCCGGCGACCTGCCGGACGCGACCTCGCGGGCGCTGGCCGTCACCACGGCCTACGACATGCTCGTCAAGGGAGAGCTCTCCTCCGACGACGCCCTCACCTGCGTGCTGGGCGTGCTGGCGACCGAGACGCTCGAGGGCATCGTGGAGCCGTTCCTGCGGATGGCCGGCCTGATCGCGGGCTACTACACGCCGACCGCGCAGATCGACGCCCAGCGCACCCGCGTCGCCGACACCGCGGCCGCGCTCGCCGACCAGCCCCAGCTGGCGCAGGGCGCCCTCCTCGCGCTCGCGGGCAGCGCGACGACTCCCGAGCACTTCGCGCGTCTCGACCGGGCCTCGACGGACAACCTGGGCCTGGCGTGGCGGGCGGCCGCCGCCCGGGCCGCGAAGGGCGAGTACGACGCGGAGGTCGTGGACCGCCTGGTGGAGCGCGACCCCGACCCCGACGCCGCCATCAGCGCACTCGTCGTGCGCACCTCCCGCAACCTCGCGGAGGCCAAGGAGGAGGCCTGGCACGCGCTGTACGTCGAGCAGTCCGTGCCCGGCGGCGTGGTGATGGGCCAGATGATCCGGGCCTTCTGGCGCCCCGAGCAGCGCGAGGTGCTGATGCCGTTCACGGCGCGGTACCTCGAGGAGATCCCCAAGCTCGCGGGCGGCGGCATGCTCAAGGTGTTCGGCCTGATCGGCGGCATGTTCCCGGACGTCGGCGACCAGGAGTTCCTCGACGCGGCCACCGCCATGGCGCGGGCCGACGGCACCGACCCGACCGTCCGAGCGGCTCTGCTGGGCGGCGTGGACACCCTGGTGCGGGAGCTACGGGCGCGCGGCGAGCTCTAGCCGCTGGTCGAGGAAGGCGCCCTGGCGCCGGCTGCACCGCTGGTCGAGGAAGGCGCCCTGGCGCCTGTCACGAGACCCGACCCGGCCGTCCGACGTGTCCGGGTCGGCCGGAGCGCCACGAGCACGCCGACGAGCAGGAGCACGCCGCCGACGGTCTCGGCGGCGTTGGGACGCTGGTCCAGCAGGAGCCAGGCGGACGCCATCGCCACGACGGGGGCGAGCAGCACCCACGGCACGACCGAGGCCGCCTGGTTGCGTGCGAGCAGGGTGTTGAAGAGCCCGTACCCCACGAGGGAGGCCAGCCCCGCCGTGTAGAGCGTCGAGACGCCCGCCTCCCACGAGAACGACGCGAGCGCGTGGCCGACCGTCGTCGGTCCGTCCACGAGGAGGGACAGCGCCAGTAGCGGCACCGGGACCACGATCGCCGACCAGACGGTCAGGGACAGTCCCGCACGGACTCCGGCGGCACGGGCGACCACGTTGCCGATGCCCCACGACAGGGCGGCGAGCAGGCACAGCGCGAGAGCCATGGCGGGAACGTGACCGCCGCGCCCCACCGCGACGACGGCGAGCCCGACCGAGCCGACCGCCACGCCGGCCACCTGGGCGGGCGTCGGCAGCTCACGGAGCACACCGGCGGCGATCAGGACGGTGAAGATCACCTGCGCCTGGAGGACCAGTGCGGCGAGGCCGGGCGGCATGCCTGCGTCCATCGAGACGTAGAGGAAGCCGAACTGGCCCAGCGACATGAACACCCCGACGGCGGCGACCACGCGCCACGGCGCCTCCGGTCGGCGTACGAGGAAGATCGCGGGCACGACGACAGCGGTGAAGCGGATCGCGACGAAGAGCAGGGGTGGTACGTCGGACATGCCCCAGTCGATGACGACGAAGTTGAAGCCCCAGATCGTCGCCACGAGAGCGGCGAGCAGGGAGTCGCGGCGGTCCACGTGACCAGCGAACCCCACGCGACGATGAAGGACCAGCGAATGATCATGCACGTTTCTCGGTAGGGTTCGTGCATGATCGATCTGGCCGCCCTCGCCTCGCTCCGGGCCGTTGCCACCGCAGGGCTCGGTGGTGTCCGCGGCGGAGGCCCTCGGCTACACGCCCAGCGCCGTGTCGCAGCAGGTCAAGCGCCTGGAGCGGCAGACGGGCGTGCCCCTCCTGGAGCGTGTCGGCCGCGGAGTCATGCTGACCGAGCACGGTCGCCGCCTCGTCGACGCCGGCGGTCGCCTGCTCACCGACCTCGAGGAGGTCGAGAGCGACCTGCGCCGGCGGGCCGGGACGGTCGCGGGACTCCTCCGGCTGACCGCGTTCGCGACCGCCGTCCGCGGCCTGGTGGCACCAGCGGTGCGAGGTCTGCGCGACGCCCACCCCGAGCTCACCTTGGCCCTCACCGAACGCGAGCCGTGGGACACCGTCGGCCTCGTGGCGTCCGGGCAGACCGACCTGGGCGTCGTGCACACGTGGGGCGACCTCCCGATCGGCATCCCCGAGCACCTCGGGGTCGTCACCGTGGCCCACGACGTGGCCGACGTGGTGGTGCACACCGACCACCGGCTCGCCTCCCGGCGCCGCGTCAGCCCGCGCGACCTGGTCGACGAGGCCTGGATCGCCACCCCCGACGGCACCATCTGTCGCCAGTGGCTCACGCGGATGTACGACGGCACCGGTCGCCTCCCCCTGATCGCGCACACGTCCACGGAGTTCGACTCCCACCTGGCGCTGGTCCGCGCCGGCCTGGGCATCGCCCTCGTGCCGCGGCTCGGCCGTCAACCGCTCGGTGACGGCCTGGTGGCCCTCCGGGCACACTCCCCCGAGCCGACGCGCGAGGTGCTGGCGGTGTTCCGGCGGAGCATGGCCGACTCTCCGTCCGTACGGGCCGTGATCGACGCCCTGCGGGCCTAGGACCCCAGAGCCTCGCGGTTGGCCGCGATCTCCTCCGCGACGTACTCGTCCCCGGCGCCGACCGGGTCGTTCGCGAGCTCCTCCATCAGGGCCAGCGCCTCGTCGTACCTCCCGAGCGTGCGCAGGGTCCGGCCGACGCACCAGCGCGCGACGATCCAGGCCGAGTGGTCGTCGGCCTCGGCGCGGACGTCCACCGCTCGCTCGAAGACGGCGAGTGCGCGCTCCGGCTCGCTGGAGTCGTGCAGGTCCCAGCCGAGGTTGTTGAGGATCGAGCCGAGCCAGCGCCGTGCCTGCGGGTCGGCGGACGCCTCGACCTCCGCCAGGGCGCGCTCGTCGATCTCGCGGGCGGCCGAGGGACCGTCGGTGGCCCCGGCCGCGATCGCCTGCATGTGCAGGGCATCGATGGCCAGCCCGCGTGCTCCGGCCTCGGTGGCGAGGCGATGGGCGTCGGCGAAGTACGGCGCCGCGCCGACCGGGTCCCCGGTGGAGTTGAGCACCC
>CAWAIW010000035.1:0-16190 GCA_963782035.1 uncultured Actinomycetota bacterium | reverse complement strand
GAGGGGCGCGGCGAGCACCACCCGTCGCCGCAGCATGACCCCAGAATGCCGCACGCGTGGTGGCTGCTAGCGTCGCCGAGGTACCCGTAGACGAAGGAGTTCCCGTGTCTGACGCCCCTCTCAAGGTCGCCGTCACCGGCGCCGCCGGCCAGATCGGCTACAGCCTCCTGTTCCGGCTCGCGAGCGGTTCGCTCGGCATCGACCGGCCGATCGAGCTGCGGCTGCTGGAGATCGAGCCCGCGCTCAAGGCCCTCGAGGGCGTCGTGATGGAGCTCGACGACTGCGCGTTCCCGGGCCTGGCCGGCGTCGAGATCGGCGCGGACCCGCGCAAGGTCTTCGACGGCGTGAACCTCGCCCTGCTCGTGGGCGCACGCCCGCGCGGCCCCGGCATGGAGCGCGGAGACCTGCTGTCGGCCAACGGCGCGATCTTCACCGAGCAGGGCAAGGCCCTCAACGACGTCGCAGCCGACGACGTGCGGATCGGCGTGACGGGCAACCCCGCCAACACCAACGCCCTGATCGCGCTGAGCAACGCCCCGGACATCCCCAACGAGCGGTTCTCGGCGCTCACCCGCCTCGACCACAACCGCGCCATCTCCCAGCTGGCCGCGAAGACCGGCGCCCCCGTCACCGACATCACGCACATGACGATCTGGGGCAACCACTCCGCCACGCAGTACCCCGACCTGTTCCATGCGGAGGTCGGCGGCCGCAACGCCGCCGAGGTCGTCGGCGACCAGGACTGGATCGAGAACACCTTCATCCCTACCGTCGCCAAGCGCGGCGCCGCGATCATCGAGGCCCGCGGCTCCTCCTCGGCCGCCTCGGCAGCCAACGCGACCGTCGACGCCGCCCGTGACTGGCTGCTCGGCTCGGCCGCGGACGACTGGGTCTCGATGGCGGTCGTCTCCGACGGCTCGTACGGCGTGCCCGAAGGCCTGGTGTCCTCCTTCCCCGTGACCACCAAGCACGGTGACTGGACGATCGTCACCGGTCTGGAGATCGACGCCTTCTCCCGCTCGCGCATCGACGCCTCGACCGCCGAGCTGGCCGAGGAGCGGGACGCCGTCGTGGAGCTCGGACTGATCTGACCTAGGCCGCCAGGTCGCGGTGCTCGGGACTGAGCACCGACGCGTCGGCCAGCAGGTGGCCGACCGCCACGGCCGACACCGGCCCGCCTTCCACGCGGTCCTCGACCGTGCGGCGGACGACGCCGGCGACGAGGTCCGCGAGCTGCACGCGGTCGTCGAGGCGGGAGTCCACCCGGACCAGTCCCGCCAGCCGCCGTCCGGGACGCTGCTCGGCGAGCACGCGGCCGAGGATCTCCACCCGCGCCGGCGTGAGGACGGACTGCTCGTCGTGCGCGACGTCCGGGTCACCCCACGCGCTCCAGTGGGCCAGGGCCCAGGCGAGCGCGGGCAGCAGGGGCTCGGTGAGAGGCGTGTCGGGAGGCGACGCGAGGTACGTGGCCACCCGCCGCAGCGCCGCCGGCGTCGCGAGCGCGGGCGACGTCGCGGCGGCCACGACGGGCCAGCTCTCCGGGACGGCACGCAACCGCGCCTTCCGGGTGACCCACAGCAGGTCGCGGGCACCGTCGAGGAAGCGGTGCTCGGGCCTCGGGCCTCGGTGCAGGGCCAGCGCCAGGTCCCAGCAGCCGGGGTCACGGTCGGCGGCCCACCAGCCCTGGGGCGGGTCGTCGAGCAGGCACACCTGGGCGAGCCGGGCCAGCCCGAACAGCCGGGTGTCGGTGACGTGCACGGTCGCGCGTCCGGCCAGCGGCCCGTCGGGTCCGCACAGCCACGCGGCGACGTCGTGCGCCCAGGGCCGGTTCAGCCGCGACGCCTTGAGCTCGTCGGCGCCCGCGCCGGTACGCCGGCGAACCTCGTCCACCAGTGTGGTTGCCTCGTCGGGCTCGACCCGCAGGCTGGCGTGGGCGAAGACCCGGATCCCGCCGAACAGCGACCCGCCCACGAAGCCCGACTCGTCGCAGGCGATGCCCACGACCGGCCGCACCCGTGACGTCATCGGACCGTCAAACAGGCTGGTTCGGGATCGACGAGGCGAGGGCGATGAGCGCCACCCCGGCGCTGGTCAGCAGGAAGACGTCGAGCGCGCGGTGCCGCACGGCGAGCATGCCGGCGTCGCGGTTGGCCAGGATCAGCCGCAGCAGCGCCGCGACCAGGACCGCGCCGCCGAGGACCTGGATGCCGAGCCTCCAGTCGGAGCGGGTGGCGATGACCAGAGCGGCGCCGGCCGCGAGCAGGATGCTGATGTAGAACGCGCCGCCGATCGTGGAGGGGTAGCGCCGCGCCTCCTCGTCGACCGGCTCGCCGACGACATCGGGCCCCGTCTCGTTGTCGGCAACGTTCTCCGCGTCGGACTCGACCGCGGACGCGGGGTCGACGACGGGTTCGTCGTCATCGGGGTCCGGGACCGCGCGGAGGTGCGCCACGGGGAGCGAGCCTAGCCGCTCAGCCGATCGATCCCTCGGCGATCTCCACGATGTTCGAGAGCAGCATGGCCCGGGTCATCGGCCCCACACCGCCCGGGTTCGGCGACACCCAGGCGGCCACGTCGGCCACGTCGTCCGCCACGTCGCCGGCGACCTTGCCGTCCACCCGCGAGACGCCGACGTCGAGGACCGCAGCTCCCGGCTTCACGATGTCGGCGCTGATGATGCCCGGCACTCCCGCGGCGGCGACCACGATGTCGGCGTTGCGCACGTGCGCGCCGAGGTCCTTGGTGCCGGTGTGGCAGAGGGTGACGGTGGCGTTCTCGGTACGCCGCGTGAGCAGCAGTCCCAGCGGCCGACCGACGGTCAGCCCGCGACCGACCACGACGACCTCGGCGCCGGCGATCTGGACGCCGTGGCGGCGCAGCAGCTCGATCACGCCGACCGGTGTGCACGGCAGCGGGCCGGCCTTGCCGAGCACGAGCTTGCCGAGGTTGGTCGGATGCAGGCCGTCCACGTCCTTGTCCGGGTGCACGCGGGAGAGCAGGGCGAACTCGTCGAGGCCGGTCGGCTGCTGCACGATGAACCCGGTGCAGGACGGGTCGGCGTTCAGCTCGTCGATGACGGCCTCGACCTCCTCCTGCGTCGCCGTCGACGGCAGGTCGCGGCGGATCGAGGTGATGCCGATCTCGGCGCAGTCCTTGTGCTTGGCTCCGACGTACCAGTGCGACCCGGGGTCGTCGCCGACCAGCACCGTGCCGAGGCCCGGAGTGACGCCCCGCGCCTTCAACGCGGCGACCCGTTCGGCCAGCTCGGCCTTGATGGTCTTGAGGGTGGCGAGGCCGTCGAGCTTCTGGGCGGTCATGGTCGTCCTGTCGCTTGGTCGCTGTTGTCTGGTCACGTCAATGGTGTCTCGACTTGCGCGGTCACGAGCTCCTTCGTCGCTCGTGCGCACGCTCGACCCGCGCACTTACACGCTCCGACGCTCCGCTCGGAGCTAGTGCGCGAAGTGACGAGTGCCGGTGAAGTACATCGTGACGCCGGCCTGCTCGCACAGCTCGACCGTCAGCTGGTCACGCATCGAGCCGCCGGGCTGGACGATCGCACGTACCCCGGCGTCGAGCAGGACCTGGGGACCGTCCTCGAAGGGGAAGAACGCGTCGGACGCCGCCACCGAGCCCTTGGCCCGGTCGCCGGCGCGGGTCACGGCCAGCTGGCACGAGTCGACGCGGTTGACCTGGCCCATGCCGATGCCGACGGCCGCGCCGTCGTGCGCGAGCAGGATCGCGTTGGACTTCACCGCTCGGCAGGCCTTCCAGGCGAACGCCAGGTCGGCCAGCGTCGCCTCGTCGGCAGCCTGGCCGGCGGCCAGTGTCCACGTCGACGGGTCGTCCCCGGGCGCGTCGACGCGGTCGACCGCCTGCTGGAGCAGGCCGCCGGAGACCTGACGGAACTCGAAGCCCGTGTCCTCCTCCGGCCCGTCGCAGACCAGGATGCGGAGGTTCTTCCGTGCGGCCAGGATCTCCACGGCACCCTCGTCGTACGCCGGGGCCACGATCACCTCGGTGAACACCGGGGCGACCTGCTCGGCCATCGCCACCGTCACCGGGCGGTTGGTCGCGATCACCCCGCCGAACGCGGAGACGGGGTCGCACTCGTGAGCCCGGCAGGTGGGCCTCCGCGATGTCGGCGCCGACGGCGATGCCGCAGGGGTTGGCGTGCTTGATGATCGCGACGGCCGGCTCGTCGTAGCTCCACGCGGCCCGGCGGGCGGCGTCGGTGTCGACGTAGTTGTTGTAGGACATCTCCTTGCCGGCGAGCTGCTCGGCGCCGGCGAGCCCTCCGGACCCGTCGGAGTAGAGGACGGCGACCTGGTGCGGGTTCTCGCCGTACCTCAGGTCGGCGACCTTGGTGAAGGTCGCGCCCGCGAAGTCCGGGAAGCACGAGTCGCCCTCCGGCGGCACCAGGACGCGGGCCATCCAGGTCGCCACGGCGACGTCGTACGCCGCGGTGTGCGCGAACGCCTCGGCGGCGAGACGCCGTCGCTGCTGGAGGGTGAAGCCGCCGGCGGTGACGGCGGCCAGCACGTCGTCGTAGGACCCGGGCGAGGTCACGATGGCGACGGAGGGGTGGTTCTTGGCCGCGGCCCGCACCATCGACGGGCCTCCGATGTCGATCTGCTCGACGCACTCGTCGTGGGTCGCGCCGGACGCGACGGTCTGCTCGAACGGGTAGAGGTTGGAGACGACCAGGTCGAACGGCTCGATGCCGAGCTCCTGGAGCTGCTGCACGTGGGACTCGAGGCGGCGGTCGGCCAGGATGCCGGCGTGCACCTTGGGGTGCAGCGTCTTCACGCGGCCGTCGAGGCACTCGGGGAAGCCGGTGAGGTCCTCGACCTTGGTCACCGGGAGGCCGAGCGACTCGATGCGGGCGGCCGAGCCGCCGGTGGACACCAGCGCGACGCCGGCGTCGTGGAGACCGCGGACGAGGTCGTCGAGGCCGGTCTTGTCGTAGACCGAGACCAACGCCCTGACGATCGGCCTGCGGACGGGGATCTGGCTCATGGTGGGACGCTCCTTCGGATGCGGAGCGGGCACCCAGGCGGACGATGCCCACGACCTACTTGTCGGATCACTCCCCGGTGGTCACCCACCCGCGCCAGTCGTGTGGCGTCAGACTACGACGCGACCTCGGGGACGTCCACGCGGCGTACGTGCCGCCGGTAGGACCAGGTCGCGACCAGCGAGCCGACCAGCGCGCCGAGCCCGAGCGCGACGACCGCGTGCAGGGTGACCTGCCCGGCGGCGGCGCCGACGTCCTGCATCCGGCCGGGCCCCACGGAGCCGCCGGCGAGCGCCACGAGGGCACCGATGACCAGGCCGGCGAGGATCCCGCCCGCGCAGCCGCGGACGGCCCCTTCCTCCCAGCGGGTGGTCGGGTAGAGACGGTGCACGCGCGCCGCGGCGTACGCCGCCACGATCGGAGGGACCAGCAGGAGCAGCGCGACCCAGCCGGCCGGGCGCCCGTCGTCGGGGAGCGCCGCGAGGAGCGGGAACGCCGGCACCGGGCCGAGCACCACGGCCGTCGGGCTCGCGATCGTCGCGGTCCCGACCGCGAAGCCGGGGCCGAGCAGGTAGCTCGCCGCGAGCAGCACGGCGTTCGGGACGACGGCGAGGCTGATGCCGGAGTAGAGGGTCGCCGCGCCGGCGTCGGTGTGCAGCGCGGACATGACGTTGAGCGCGGCGCCGAGGTCCACGGCCAGCGCGACCAGGAACGTCGCCAGCGACGCGAGCAGCAGGGTGGAGACGACCTTGAGGCAGACCGTCGAGGCGGCCCGCAGGGACAGTGGCAGGAACGCCGCCCAGATCGCGGCCCGCCCCGCCCCGATGGCGATCGAGAGGCCACCGACCACGAGCGCCATCAGGATCGACCACGCGAGGACGCGGCCGCTCGACGGTGCCCCCACGCCGGCCACGGTGCGCAGCACGGCGACCGCGACGGCGGCGTACGCCGCGGTGAACAGGAGTGCGGCCGCCGGGACGGTCCAGTCGCGGGCGCCGTCGGCCACCGCGTCGCCGTCCGGTCCGTGGCCCGACACCGAGTCGCCGACCCGGTGCGCGATCCGCCACACCGACCAGGCGCAGATCACGCTGATGCCGAGCGGGATCGCCGAGATCGTCACGCCGCTCACCGTGAGCCCCGAGCCGTGGCCCATCAGCCAGGCGAGCGCACCCGCCCGCAGTCCGTCGCGCGGGGCGCCGTGCGCGCCGGCGTCGGTCAGGAACCAGCCGACCACCCCGACCGCGAGGCACACCACGAGCGTGCTCGCGGCCGCCGCCGCGCCGCCCAGCACGGCCAGCAGCACGAGCGGCCGCCGGTGCCGCGCATCGACCGCGGCCCTCGTGTCCGGGCGGACGGGTCCGCTGAGCAGGGAGGTCATCTCGCCCAGTCTCACCGCCTCGGTGGGTCGCGGCCGGTCTGCCACGCCGGGCCGGACGTGATACCCGGTGCACCGGGTGTCACGGACGTTCCCGGGGGTTGCAACCCACGGGAAGAGGCAGACCCGCCCAGGAAGCTCGGCCCCCGGGGGGCTGGGCGAGCAATTCGCGCCCCCCGGCAAAGCCACGTACCGTGGAACGGCCATGCAGGACCCAGCCGCGTTCGACGAGTTCTACAAGTCGACCCGTACCCGCCTCCTGCAGCAGACCTTCGCCCTCACCGGCGACCTGCCGGCCTCGCGGAGTGCGGTGCGGGACGCCTTCGTCGCGGCCTGGCACCACTGGCGCAAGGTGTCGCGGCTGGAGGACCCCGAGGCGTGGGTCCGGCCGCTCGCCTGGCGGCACGCCCAGCGCCGGCACTCCGCCCGCATCTTCCACCGCGACCGCAGGCTCGACCCCGACATCCGCTCAACGCTGGACGCGCTGGCCACGCTGCCGATGGTGCAGCGCAAGGTACTGCTGCTGACCAACCTCACCGACCTGCCCATGACCGAGATCGCGCGCGAGGCGGGGCTGCCGCTCCACGACGCCGAGGCGCGGCTCCAGGCGGCGACCTCCCAGCTCTCGATGGCCCGCGAGGTGCCGACGAGCGGCATCCGGCCCCTGTTCGAGCCGCTGCGCGAGCACGTCGCCGACACCCGCTGGCCCCGCGTCACGATCGTCCGCCGGGCCGGTACGGCGCGGCGCCGGACGCACACCGCCGTCGGCTCTCTCGTGGTGGTCGGCGCCGTCGTGCTCGGTGGCGCGGCCGTCACCGACGCCCAGGGCGTGAAGCCCTCGCTCGAGAACGCCCGCGCGGCCGGCGTGGCCGCCGTACGTCTCGGTCCCGGGTCCGCCGACAAGAGCCCCGAGGCTGACCCCTCGGCCTCCACCGCGGCCGCTCCGGTCACCATCGCGGCCGGTGACCTCGTCGGGCTCGACGAGGTGGTCGACGCCTTCCCGGGATCCTGGCGCGAGGTCGGCACCGAGTCGAAGACCGGCATCCTGATGCCCTGCCAGTCGACCCGGTTCGCGGACCCGTCGGGCACCTCGGCCGCGGTGCGCCAGTTCAAGGCGCCGGCCCGCGAGAAGCAGCCACGACGCCGCGTCGTCCAGTCGGTGGAGATGTCGGCGAGCGGCAAGGGCGCCCGGACGTCGTACCGCACGATGCTCGGCTGGTTCGGCGGCTGCGCCGATGCCCGCATGCAGCTGGTCTCCACGCACACCGTGAAGAACGTCGGCGACGAGGCGATGCTGCTCGTGCTCCGGTCCTGGAAGCGCCCGGCCTCGACCGTGCTGGCCGGCGTCGCCCGGAGCGGCATGGCCAGCACCGTCACCATGAACACCGTGGGCGGGACCGGGCGGCCCGAGCTGGAGGCCGCCGGCCGGTTGCTCGCCGACGCCGTCAACGGCCTGTGCACCCTCCCCGAGACCGGCACGTGTGCGGGCAAGCCGGTCCTCGAGGTCGCTCGTCCGGTCCCGGCCGGGGCCGTGCCGGCGCTGCTCGGCGAGGTCGACCTGCCGCCGGTCGCCGGCATCGAGCGGCCGTGGATCGGGACCGAGGCACGGGTCGCCAACACCAACCTGGCCGCGACCCGGTGCGACGCCACCGGCTTCCAGGTCACGAAGATGCGGCGCAGCATGACCCGCTCGTTCGTGATCCCCGAGGCCAAGCTGTCCGACCTCTTCGGGCTCACCGAGACCGTCGGGTACCTCCCGAACCAGCGCGCCCGCGCGTTCGTCGCCGACGTGCGCAGCAAGCTCGCCGCGTGCGCGGACAAGCAGCTCGGCACCGACGTGGTCCGCGTCGCCGACATGTCCACCAAGAAGCAGGACCTGACCGTCTGGCACGTGACCACCGAGATCAGCGAGCACCAGTCGGTGACGTACCTGATGGGCATCCTGCGCGACCACGGCTCGGTGGCGCAGGTCGGCTTCGTGCCCGACGGCAAGGTGCAGATGGCCCCCGGCGCCTTCATCACCCTCGTCCACCGCGCCCTCGAACGGCTGCCCGCGCTCGCGCCCAAGGGCTGACAACTCGCTCGCCCGCGTGCGCGTCATACAGGCATGAGGCTCTCGGTCCTGCTCGCCTGCGCCGTGCTCACCGCCTGCGGTTCGGCGACGTCCGCCCCCGTGGCCACGGACCCGAGCCCGACGTCCAGCCCGACGTCCGAGCCCGACGTCCAGCCCGACCCAGCCCGACGTCGCGAGCCTGACCCTGTCTCCCTCCCCGTCATCCAGCCCCACGGCCACGGGTCTGATGGCGCTCGACGACTTCCCGCTCGTCCGCGGGTACCCCGCGACCAACGGTGACGACGGCACACCGGTCGAGGTCACCGACGCCTCAGGCGTCGACGACCTGACGTTCTGCGGCCGCACGGCCTGGGACCCGCACCAAGCCGTGGACCTGGTCGGCACGACGTACACCGGTGAGGCCGAGGACTTCCGCGGCCGCACGCTGGCCCGGTACGACGGGGACGGGGCCGACGCCACCATCGACCGGCTCCGGGACGCCATCGAGGCGTGCCCCGAGGAGGCGATCGGCGGGACGGCCCAGGTCTACGACCTCATGCCCGCGGACTCCGGCGACGACTCGTTCGTCGTCACGCACCGCTACCGCGGCGAGCAGGGCTTCGACACCGGCCTCGAGGTGATCGAGGCGCTGCGTCTCGACGACCTGCTCCTGCTCACCTTCGAGTACGGCGAGGGCGGCGGCTCCGCCGACTCCATCAACCGGTCGCTGCGCGAGGTCGTGGAGGGCACCGAGTCCCTCATGCCAGAGCTCTGCGAGTACGCCGCGCACCCGTGCTCGGTCCGCGAGCCGAGCCCGGTCGTCGGGATCGGTCCGGACGGCGTCGAGGACATCACGCTCGGGATGTCGGCTGAGGCCGCCGCGGCGGCGGGCCTGGTCCGGTCGGGGCCCAGCAGCGGGGGGTGCACCACGATGAACCGGGACGACCCGAGCGGCATGTACGGCGTGATGGCCGAGGTGCGCACCGGCGTCGGGGTGGTCTCGGTGTGGGCCACGACGATCAGCCGCACGCCCGAGGACGTCGGCTACGGGTCGACCCCGGACGAGCTGGTCGCGGCGTACCCGGACGCGACGGGGACCGACTCGCTCTGGACCGCGCGGGTGCCCGGCCATGCCGACCGCACGTACTCGTTCACCATCGGCCAGGACCACCTGGTGACCGACGTGGACCTGCTGCTGACCGACCAGCGCTGCTGAGACACGCGCTGGGGGTGATACTCGGTCCGTGGAGGAGGGCCACGGCTCGGTCCGGTTCCGGCTGTGCACCGCGGTGGCGGTGGACACGCCGCGCGGACCGCTGACCGGACGGGACCTGGGAAGCCGCAAGGCCCGAACGCTGCTGGCTCTGCTCGCGGCCGAGCGCGGCGGGCTCGTGACCCTGGACCGGATCGTCGAGGTGCTGTGGCCCACGGGTGGGCCGGCCGACCCGGCGGCGAACGTGGCCACCCTCGTCAGCCGTACCCGCCGGCTGCTGGGGCCCGACGTGCTCACCACGACCGGTCGCGCCTACGGGCTGACCGAGCACGGGCCCTGGAGCGTCGACCTCGACGAGGCGGCCGCGCTGCTGGCCGAGGCGGCGGCCCGGACGGCCGAGCCCGTCCTGGCCGCCGCCGGCGCGCGCTCGGCGCTCGACCTGCTCGGCGCTCCACCGGCGCTGCCCGACGAGGACGACGCGGACTGGGTCCAGGCCGTCCGCCGCGAGGCCGACGCCCTGCGCCGCCAGGGGCGGCACGTCCTGGCCGAGGCGCTGACCACGCTCGAACCGGGCGGCGCCGTCGCGGTCGCGACGGAAGCCAGCGGTGTCGACCCACTCGACGAGCAGGCGGTTCGCGACCTGATGCGTGCGTTGGTGGCGGACGGGCGGCCGAGCGCGGCTCTCGCGGCGTACGACGACCTGGCCGGCCGGCTCCGTGAGGAGCTCGGCACGGTCCCGGACCGCGGCACGGCGGCGGTGCACCTGGCGATCCTGCGGGAGGGCCGCCTCCCGCCCGAGGACCGCCCGCGGGCCGAGCTCGCCCGGGCGATGTTGATGGGCCGCGACCACGAGCTCGCCGCGGCGCAGGCCGCGTGGGCCGGCGTCGGCGCGGACCAGGACGGCCACCTGCTCCTCGTCGAGGGCGAGGCGGGCATCGGCAAGACCCGCTTGCTCGACGCCGTGGCCGACCTGGCGGCGGCCACCGGCGGCTCGGTGCTGCGCGGCCGCTGCCACCCCGCCGAGCGCTCCCTCTTCCTCCAGCCGTACATCGACGCGCTGCGGCCCGCACTCCTCGAGGCGCCGCCCGCGCGGCTGGCCGCCCTCGTGCGCGACCACGAGGCGGCCTGGGTCGCGCTCGTCCCCGAGCTCGGCGCCGTGCTCCCCGTACCTCCCGCGCTGCCCAGTGACGTCGACCTCCAGCGCCGAGCGGCCTACGACGCCGTGCTCGCCGTCCTGCGCCGGCTCGCCCTGGACCAGCCCGTGCTGCTCACGGTCGACGACCTGCAGGACGGTGGTGCGGCCACCGTCGACCTCCTGGGCTACCTCGCCGCTCGTCTCGGCTCCGCGCCGGTGATGCTGCTGGCGGCCGTCCGCGCCGAGGACGCGGCCAC
This sequence comes from uncultured Actinomycetota bacterium, assembly GCA_963782035.1. Lineage (GTDB taxonomy): Bacteria > Actinomycetota > Actinomycetes > Propionibacteriales > Nocardioidaceae > Nocardioides. The sequence goes on along the minus strand of CAWAIW010000035.1, from coordinate 5,143 downwards.
CGTCGACCGGCTCGCCGATCGTGCGCGCCGGGTCCGCCTCGGCGCGCTCCCCCGCTCGGCCGTCGACGCGCTGGCCGCCGCGGCCGGTCTCGGCTCCCACGGCGAGCAGGTGATGGCCCGGACGGCCGGTCACCCGCTGTCGGTCGTGGAGTACCTCCGGGCGCTGGCCGGCGGTGACGCCGGCGTCCCCGAGTCACTCGCCGAGGCCGTGCTGTCGCGCGTCGGCCGGCTCGACGCGGAGGCTCGCGCCCTCATCGATGCGGGCGCCGTCCTGCGTCGCCGGCTCGACCCGAGGTTGCTCGCCGCGCTCACGGACTCCACGGAGCTGGCGGTGGCGAGGGAGTGCGAGGAGCTGGTCCGCCAGCGGCTCCTCGTCCGCAGCGGCGAGCACTACGAGTTCGCCAACGACCTCTTGCAGGAGTGCGTGCACGCCGCCATCGCACCGGCACTGGCCCTGGCCTACCACCGCCGGGCCGCCGACCTGACCGCCGACCGCCCGGAGGTGATGGCCGAGCACGCGTACGCCGCCGGTGACGCGCCTCGGGCCGCGCAGGGCTGGCTGCTCGCCGGCGAGGACGCCCTGAGGCGGTCGGCCGTCGAGGACGCCCTCGGGCTCCTGGACCGTTCGCTGGCGGTCGAGACCTCCTTCGCGCAGACCCGGGCGCGCGCGCTGCTCGCCCGCGGCGCCGTGCACGAGGCCCGGACGGAGTACGACCTCGCTCTCGGCGACGTCGACGCCGCCCTCGCCCTGGCCAGCAGCAGCGGAGACCGCCGCCTGGAGATGGCCGCCCTGCGCGCCCGCGGCGGCGACCCGTCCGTGGCGCTCCGCCTGCCCGCGGACGTCCTCGCCGCCCCACTCGAGGCGGGGCTCCGGCTGGCCGCGGAGCTCGGCGACCGCGCGGCCGAGGCCGACTTCACCACCCGGCTGACGATCCTCGACGCCGGCCGGCTGCGACTGGCGGCTGCGCACGACCGCGCCGAGCGGGGCCTGGCCCGGGCCCGTGCTGCCGGCTCCGGCGAGGCGGTGCTGCTCGCCCTCGACGGGCTCAAGACGGTGCTGTGGTACCTCGGCGACGGCGCGCGGCTACGGGCGGTCCTCACCGAGCTCGAACCCATGGTGCGCGCACGCGGGTACACCTGGCTGCTGCAGTGGGTGGTCTTCGAGTCCTCGTTCGTCGCCGCGGCCGAGGGTCGTCATGGCGACGCGCGGCGGCTGGTCTCGGACGCCCTGGAGGTCAACCGGCGCAGCGGCTTCGCGGCGTACGCCGGCTACATGCTGGCCCACGACGGGTGGTTCGCCCGGCTGGACGGCGACCTCGCGACGGCGGGGCGGGTCGGCCGTGAAGCGGTCGAGGTGACCTCTCCGGCCCACCCGTGGTGGTTCGCCACGGCGGCCGGGCTGCTCGCCGCCACCCTGGTGGAGACCGGAGAGCACGGTGAGGCGGAGGCCGTGGCCCGCCGTGGGTTGGCGGCGACCACGGACGGCTCCGCCGCAGCCGGCCGGCTGCGGTGCCTGGTGGCGCTGGCGGCCCTGACCGGCACCGAGTCCGACCTGGCCCTGGCGCGAGCGGGCCTCGACGCCGTGACCTGCCCGCCGGGAGGCGCCTGGGTCGCCGGCGCCGACGCCTACCTGCTGCTCGGCGAGCTCGACCCGCTGGACCGCGCCACGACGGGATCGTGGCCGGCCCTGCGTTCGGCCATCGACCGTCAGAGGAGCTCGACCACCAGCTGAGCCGCCCGCGCTGCCCCGTCGGCCGGCACCGGGAGGTAGTCCGTCGGGCCCTTGAGCACCTCGGCGAGTGCGTCCGCGATCCGGCCGGGGTCGGCGTCGCGGTAGTCCATCGCCCGACCGGCCCGGTGCCGCTCGAGCCGGTGGCGCACGTGCACCTGCTGCTCGAAGTGGTGGCCGAGCGGGAAGTACAGGAACGGGCGGCCGGCCGCCGTGAGCTCCATCGTCGTGCTCAGCCCGCCCTGGACCACAGCCACGTCGCAGGCTGCGTGGTGCAGGTCGAGGTCGGGCAGGAACCCGTGCACCTCGACTCCCGGCGGCGCTCCGAGCGAGTCCGGGTCGATGCGCGGGCCGGCCACGACCACCATCCGCAGGCCGTCAACGCGCCGGCGCGCCTCGTCGTAGGACGCCACCACCCGCCGCAGCAGGTGGTCGCCGACACCGGACCCGCCGACGCTGACGACGCAGACGACCTCGTCGTCGCGGTAGCCCAGCCGCTCACGCAGCTCCTCGCGCCGGGACGGGTCGGGTCGCTCCCCCATCACGTACCCCGCGAAGTCGAAGTGCTGCTCGGTCCACTCGCGGATCCCCGGAAGCCCCGGACCGAGCGGCAGGTCGACGACGTCGCCGGGGTCGCCCACGAACACCGAGCGGTCGCGCAGGTGCGGGTAGCGCGCGACGTGCTCGACCATCTCGGCGTTGTAGTCGGCGGTCAGGAAGGCCTCGCGGTCGCCGCCGTCGGCCATCGGCACCCAGCCGACGAAGTCGGTCATCCAGACGAACGGCGCCCGCTTGAGCTCGGGGTTCTCGTGCAGGAAGTGGTCGAGGTCCCACGCCTCGTCGCCCAGCCAGAGGTCGAAGTGCTCCCGGTCGACCAGGTCGTCGAAGACCATGAAGTTGTTGACCAGCACCTCGTCCATGCGACGGACGGCCTGGAACGCGTGCAGGTCGTGCTCGCCGGACTCGGACTCGAAGTGCCCCGACTCGCTGGCCAGCAGCCGCGACGCCGGGTGGACGACCTCGCCGCGCTTCTCCAGGAAGTCCGCCACCGGCGACTGCGTCAGCCACTGGACCTCCAGGTCCGGCCGCTGCTCGCGCATCGCGTCGGCGATCGCCAGGTCGCGGCGGACGTGGCCGAGCCCGATGGGCGAGCTGAGGTACAGCGCGCGCGGTCGGCCCCGACCGCTCCGGCGTACCGTCGGCGCGGTTGGCGCCCGCCACCCGGTCGACGAAGCCCTTGATCGCCCGGTTGACGATGACCGGGTGCCGGGCCATCGGCAGATGCCCGGCACCCTCCAGGACCAGGCGCTCGGCGCCCGTCGCTCGCGCGCACGGTCTCGAACCGACCCACCGGCTGACAACGGTCCTCGGTCCCGGAGATCACGAGCACCGGGCACGACACGCCGCGCAGCACCCGCGGCCTCCGCGGCCGTCTGGGCGAACATCGCCGCGTCCTGGGCGGCCAGCATGATCTGGCCCGTGGTCTCGAGCGCGTAGCCGACCGACGTCCTCCCACTGCTTGGTCGAGTGCGGCTCACGGCAGCATGCTGGTCGAAGAAGAACTCCGCGAAGCCGGGCCAGTCCTCGCAGCCAGTAGTGGCGGTTGAACCTGAACCAGCCGTCGTAGGAAGGCAGCTCCTCGTCGAACCGGGCTACCGCCTCCGCGCGGACCGGGATGGGGCGGGTGTCGTCCCGGGTGCACGGCGCGACCGCGACGACGCCGCTGCACCCGGTCCGGGTGGAGGTGGGCGTCGACGCAGCGCCTGCCAGGCGGAGCAGCAGATGCCGACCAGGACGGCCCGCTCGCACCCCCAACTGGTCCATGCACCGCGACCGTGTCCGCCGACGAACGTCGAGGTCGTCGTACGCCGAGGGCTCGACGGGCCGGTCGGAGCGGCCGTTGCCGCGTGGGTCGATGGTGACCACGCGGTAGTGCTGGGCGAGATAGCGCACCTGCCCCTTCCACGCGCGGCTGTCGACGATCGTGTCGATCGGCCGAAGCCACGGTCGGTCGGTCGCCGGGCCGTCGAAGCCGAAGGTCTCGTACGCCGATCCGCACGCCGTCGCGCTCGACGTACCCCTGCTCGTCCGGTTCCCGTGCCCGCATTCGGTTCCTCCTCGTCGGTGGGAACACCTTCCTCCCGCCGCATTGCAGCGGCGTTGCAACCACCCTGCAATCGCTCGGGATCAGGGTCTGGGCTCCAGCATCCACCCGGGATGCCCAGCGCGGGAGACCCGATGACCACCACCGAAGAGAAGCCCCCGACCCGACACCGCCCCGGCCATCGACATGGACACCCTCATGGCGTTCGTCGGCAAGTTCGTCGGCGACCTCGGCGCCACCATGGCGCCGGCAACGTGATGCTCGGCGAGCGGCTCGGCCTCTACCGCGCCCTCGCCGCCTCAGCCGGGGGACGCACGGTCGGTGGCGGCCGCCACCGACACCGACCCGAGGTACGTCGACGAGTGGCTGCGCGGACAGGCTGCCGGCGGGTACGTCGAGTACGACCCCGCCACCGCGACGTACTCCATGACGCCCGAGCAGGCCTTCGCGCTCACCGACCCGGCCGGACCCGTGTTCCTGCCCGGCGCCTTCGAGCTCGCGCTCGGCGCGCTCAAGGCCCAGGACCACATCGAGGAGGCCTTCCGCACCGGCGCCGGCTACGGCTGGGGCCAGCACGACGAGGACGTCTTCACCGGCTGCGAGCGGTTCTTCCGGCCGGGCTACCTGATGCACCTGCTGACCGAGTGGATCCCGGCGCTCGACGGCGTGCCGGCCAAGCTCGAGCGGGGCGGCGTCCGTCGCCGACCTCGGCTGCGGCCACGGCGCCTCGACCCTGCTGATGGCCGACGCCTTCCCGAAGAGCACCTTCGTCGGCTCGGACTACCACTCCGGCTCGATCGAGGCCGCCCGCGAGCGGGCCGCGACGCCGGGGTCGGCGACCGGGTCCGCTTCGAGGTGGCCGGCGCCCAGTCGCTCGCAGGGCACGGGCTCGACCTCGTCACGACGTTCGACTGCCTGCACGACATGGGCGACCCCCTCGGCGCGGCCCGGCACGTGCGCCGCACCCTGGCTCCCGACGGCACCTGGCTGATCGTCGAGCCCGCCGCCGGTGACACCGTCGAGTCCAACCTCAACCCGGTCGGCCGGGTCTTCTACGGGTTCTCGACCTTCCTGTGCGTGCCCGAACGCGATCTCGCAGTCCGGCGGCTACGCCCTCGGCGCCCAGGCCGGCGAGGCCGCGATCCGCCAGGTCGTCATCGACGCCGGCTTCACCCGGTTCCGCCGGGTCGCCGAGACGCCGTTCAACAACGTCTACGAGGCGCGCCCGTAGAGGGCCGACACCGATTCGTCTGCGGTTCGCTGCGGGTTTCTCCGCTGGCGATCGCAGACGAATCGGTGTCAGAGCGTCT
>CAWAIW010000034.1:0-12538 GCA_963782035.1 uncultured Actinomycetota bacterium | reverse complement strand
CGGGGAGTGCCGCTGGGCTTGCCGACCGGCCGCGGGGCCGGGGCCTTGGGACGGGCGGAGGTGCCGGCGGAGCCGTCGGCCTCGACATCCGGGGCGACGGGAGCCTCCGCGACCGGGGTGGCCTCGGGAGCGGCGGCGGGAGCCTCGGGCGTGCTGGTGCGCGGGCCGGGTCGAGGAGCGGTCCTCGCGGCCGGCGCCTCGGCGGCCGGAGCGGCAGCCGCGGCGGGCTCGGCCGGGGCCGGCGCGGCGGGCGCGGCCGTGGCCTCGGGGGCCTTCTCGGCGGGCTTCTCCGCCGGCGGGGCGGCGGGCGCCGCCGCGGGCTTCGAAGCGAGCAGCGCGTCGCCGTACTGCTTCTTGAACTTCATCTCGACGGGAAGCTCGATCGTCGAGGAGGGCGACTTGACGAACTCGCCCATCTCCTTCAGCTTCTCGAGAACTTCCTTGCTCTCGATGCCATAGGTCTTGGCGAGCTCATGAACTCGGGTCTTGGCCACTTCTCTCCTTCTGGCCGCCGACCCGGTTCTCGGGCTTTCTGGCGACCGCTACTTCAGACGTACAGGGCTCATCGGGAAGTACTCATCGAGTGCTCATGAGCTACTGCTCCAGTTTCTGTCGGTCGTGTGCTGGTTCTCTGCGAGGTGCTCGCGCAGCAGGGCGACGGTCAGTCCCTCCTGGACCCGAAGGGCCCGGCTGAACGCTCGCCGTCGCACCGCCTGGTCGAGGCACTCGGTCGTCGGGTGCAGGTGCGCCCCCCGGCCAGGTGCCCGGCCGGCCGGATCGGGACAGACGGCTGGTTGACCGTCTGCTCCTGCGCCGGCGACCACGCGCAACAACTCTTTCCTCGTGGCCCGACGCCGACAGCCGATGCAGGTCCGGATCGGGCCAAGGGCCAGTTCCAGCGCAGGGGTCATCGACGGGCGAACCACTGGGGCGAGTCTAGCGACTGAGCACCGGGATGCCGAACCCGGCCGAGCGGGACGTCAGGTTCACAGGTCCTGCGCCGCCGCGCCGGGCAGTACCGGAAGGTTTACCGACGGGGGGCTTCCCATCCGGATGACGAGAGACGTACGTTGCGCGGACGGCCATGTGCGGCCCGACGTCTCGGGTCCCAGCACGGGGGAAAGAGCCGGTAGTGATCATCCGTCGATCATCCATGCAGGAGCTCAAGTGAAGAGTTCGAGAAGTTCTGCGCGGCTCGTTTCCGTGGCGCTGGCTACCGCCGTCGCCACGGTCGTGCCGCTCGCCGGTGTCTCGGCACCGGCATCCGTGGGGGCAGCCGGAAAGGCAGCTGTCTCCAGCAAGGCCGACAGGTCTGAGACCGTCCCCGGCCGCTACATCGTCATGATGAAGGCAGCTCCCCTCGCCCGGTACACGGGCGGCATGAAGGGCCTGCCCCGGACCAAGCCGCTCGCGGGCCACAAGATCGACGTCCGGAGCGCCGCGGCCAAGAAGTACAAGGCCCATCTGCTGTCCTCGCACCGCTCGGTGCTCGGCAAGGCCGGGATCTCCGCCCGGTCGATCGCGAACAACTACTCGGTCGCCTTCAACGGCTTCTCCGCGAAGCTGACGAAGACCCAGGCCGCCAAGCTCGCCCAGACCGGCGGGGTCGCCCGCGTCTGGCCCGTCGAGGTACGCACGTCCGACACGGTGTCCACGCCGACGTTCCTGGGCCTCGAGGGCCCCGACGGCGTGTGGAAGAAGCAGTTCGGCGGTAGCGCCAAGGCCGGCCGCGGCATCATCGTCGCCGACCTGGACTCGGGCATCTGGCCCGAGAGCCACTCCTTCGACGCGCTCACGTCGACCCCTGACCAGGCGACGATCAACAGCCACTGGAAGGGCGTCTGCGACGTCGGCGTCGAAGAGCCCATCGCCTGCAACAACAAGCTGATCGGCGCCCGCTACTACGGCACGCCGTTCGGCAACGACATCAGCGACGACTTCAACTCGCCGCGCGACTTCAACGGCCACGGCACCCACACGGCCAGCACCGCCGCGGGCGACCACGGCGTCCCGGTCACCATCAACGGGATCGCGCTGGGCGACGCCTCGGGCATGGCCCCGGCAGCCCGTATCGCGGTCTACAAGGTCCTGTGGGAGGACGCCGCGGCCGCCAACGCCTCCGGCACCACCGAGGGCATCGTGGCCGCCATCGACGACGCGGTCGCCGACGGCGCCGACGTCATCAACTACAGCATCTCCGGCTCCTCGACGTTCATCGTGTCGCCGGACGAGCTGGCGTTCCTCGGTGCCGCCGACGCGGGAGTGTTCGTCTCGGCCTCCGCCGGCAACTCGGGACCGGGTGCGAGCACCGTGGCGCACAACGCACCGTGGGAGATGACGGTCGCGGCCGACACCCACGACCGTGGCGCGATCAAGACGGTGACCCTCGGCAACGGCGCCACGTACACGGGCGCGGGCTACGGCCCGGGTGTCGGACCGGCTCCGGTGGTCAACTCACCGGACGCAGCCCTGCCGAACGCCGACCCGACCAAGGTCAACCTCTGCTACTCGGCCAGCGGGAACGGCGGCGTCGCGGTTCTTGACCCGGCGAAGGTCGCCGGCAAGATCGTGGTCTGCACCCGGGGCGTCAACGCCCGCGTCGACAAGAGCCTCGCGGTCAAGGAGGCCGGCGGCGTCGGCATGATCCTCGCGGACAGCGGTGTCGGCATCACCGCCGACTTCCACTCGGTGCCCTCGATCCACATCAACCTGGCCGACGGCACCGCGGTGAAGGCGTACGTCGCCGGCACCGCCAACCCGACCGCGACGATCTCCGCCCAGGACAGCTCACCCGTCGAGGCGCCGGCGATCGCCGGGTTCTCCTCGCGCGGACCGGCCCTGGCCGGTGGCGGTGACCTCCTCAAGCCGGACATCGCCGCCCCTGGCGTCGGCGTCTTCGCGGCCGTGGCCCCTCCGGGCAACGGTGGGGAGAACTTCCAGTCCTACGACGGCACCTCCATGGCGGCCCCGCACATCACCGGTATCGCCGCCCTGATCAAGCAGAAGCACCCGACGTGGTCGCCGATGTGGATCAAGTCCGCCATCATGACGACGGCGTCGCAGCTGACCAACCGCAACAACCCCATCCAGGGTGCGGCCGGCAACGCGACACCGTTCGAGATGGGCGCCGGGCACGTCCGGCCGGCTCCGGCCTTCGACCCGGGCCTGGTCTACGACAGCGGCTACCTCGACTGGCTGGCGTACGGCTGCTCCATCGGTCAGATCCAGCTCGTGGCGGGCTTCTGCGGTCAGCTGCCGGCGATCGACCCGAGTGACTTCAACTCCCCGAGCATCGCCATCGGTGCGCTGCCCGGGAGCGCAGACGGTCACCCGGACGGTCACCAACGTGGCGGGCAACGCGTCCAAGTACGTCGCTCAGGTCCAGGCGCCTCCGGGCACCACGGTCCAGGTCAGCACGTCCGGGTTCCACATGCTTCCGGGCCGGACCCAGACCTACTCCCTGAAGATCACCCGGACGACCGCGCCGTTGAACGCGTACACGTTCGGCTCGATCACCTGGAGCGACAACAAGGGCCACTCGGTGCGCAGCCCGATCGCGGTGCGTCCGGTGGCGGCGGCGGTGCCGTCGCAGGTGACCGGCAACGGCACCTCGGGCTCGAAGGCGATCGCGGTGCAGCCGGGCTACACCGGCACGCTGAGGGCGACCGTCAGCGGTCTCGTCCCGGCGACGGTCAGCACCACGGCCGCTACCGCCAAGGGCGCAGTGGCGGTCGTGCCGGTCACCATCCCGCCCGGGACGACGTACGCCAGGTTCGCGACGTACGACGCGGACTACGGGCCGAACACGGACATCGACCTGCTCGTGAAGAACAGCGCGGGCACCACGGTCGGGTCCAGCGGCGGGGCGACGTCCGAGGAGGTCGTCAACCTCACCAACCCGGCGGCCGGCAGCTACACCGTCGAAGTGACCTACTTCGCCGGCGCCACGTCCACCCTCGCGATGAAGCTGAACAGCTTCCTGCTGGGGACGGCAGCTGCCGGGAACATGACCGCGACGCCCGCGTCGCAGGCGGTCACCCTCGGCAGCACGGCCACGGTCACCGCGGCCTGGTCCGGGTTGCTGGCGAACACCCGCTACCTCGGTGCGGTGAACTTCGACGACGGGACGAACCCGCTGGGTCGCACCATCGTCAACGTCCTGCCGTGAGGTAACCAGGCAACAGCGAGGGCCCCGGACCGAGAGGTCCGGGGCCTTCGTCATGCGGTGGTCGAGGAGGGACGAAGTCCCGTCACGAGACCCGGTGAGGAGACCGCAGACCGCTCACCGGGTTTCGAGACAGGCGCTGTGCGCCTTCCTCAACCAGCGGGGGCTTCATCCTCTTCGTCGCCTCGGATGTCGATCCGCCAGCCGGTCAGACGTGCGGCGAGGCGGGCGTTCTGGCCCTCCTTGCCGATCGCGAGGGAGAGCTGGAAGTCCGGGACGACGACGCGGGCGCTCCGGGCGTCGGCGTCGACGACCGTGACGGAGTTGACCCGGGCCGGTGACAGGGCGTGGGCGACGAGCTCGGCGGGGTCGTCGGACCAGTCGACGATGTCGATCTTCTCGCCGTGCAGCTCCGACATCACGTTGCGCACCCGCTGGCCCATCGGGCCGATGCAGGCGCCCTTGGCGTTGACCCCGGACTGCGTGGACCGGACGGCGATCTTGGTGCGGTGGCCGGCCTCGCGGGCGATGGCGGCGATCTCGACGATGCCGTTGGCGATCTCGGGGACCTCGAGGGCGAACAGCTTCTTCACCAGGTTCGGGTGGGACCGCGAGAGCGTGACCTGTGGGCCGCGCATGCCCTTGCGCACCGAGATGACCAGGCACTTGATGCGGGCGCCGTGCTCGTAGCGCTCCCCCGGCGCGCGCTCGCCCATCGGCAGCAGCGCCTCGAGCTTGCCGAGGTCGACCATCACGTCGTCGGGGTTGCGGCCCTGCTGGATGACGCCGGAGACGATGTCGCCCTCCTTGCCGGAGAACTCGCCGTAGCGGATGTCGTCCTCCGCGTCGCGCAGCCGCTGGAGCATGATCTGCTTCGCGGTCGTCGCGGCGATGCGGCCGAAGCCGTCGGGGGTGTCGTCGTGCTCGCCGACCTGGTTGCCCTCGTCGTCCATCTCCGCGGCGAACACGGTGACGTGGCCGCTGCGGCGGTCGAGCCGCACGCGGGCGTTCTCCTGGGCGCCGGGGGTCTTGTGGTACGCCGTGAGCAGGGCCTGCTCGATCGCCTCGACGAGGACGTCGAAGGAGATCTCCTTCTCGCGCTCCAGCATCCTGAGGATGCTCAGGTCGATGTCCATCAGCCCTCGCCGTCCGTCTCTTCGTCGCGCTGCTTGCGGTTGAACTCCACCTGGACGAGCGCCTTGGCCACCTCGCCGTACCCGAGCGAGCGATCCTCCCCGGACACGTCCAGGGTGACGCGGTCGTCGTCGCTGCTCCCGATACGGCCGGTGAGTGTCTCGCCCTCGGTGGTGGTCACCTTCACCAGCCGGTCGTGGTTGCGGCGCCAGTGTCGCGGCAGGGTCAGGGGCCGGTCGACGCCGCGGGAGGTGACCTCCAGCGTGTACGGCGCCTCGCCCATCGCGTCGGCGTCGTCGATCGCCTGGGAGACCTCACGAGTGGCCTCGGCGATGTCGTCCAGCGTGACGCCCTCGTCGCGGTCGACCGCGATGCGCAGCAGCCGGCGCTTGCCGGCGGGCGTCACCTCGACGGCCTCGAGATCGAGACCCATGGCACCCAGAGGTTCGGAGACGGCAGCGGTGATCCGATCCCGGGTGGCGTCCTGGCTCACGGGCTTCCGACCTCCTGTGCTGTTGTAGGCCACCCACGATAGCGGCCCCCGGTCGGCTCACGTGCCGCTGCCAGGGCCGCCGATAGGGTCGCCGCGTGAGAGCCGGCCGGCGCGCGACCGTGACCGCCACGGGCGTGGCGGTCCTCGGCCTCGCCGGTTGCACGGACGACGCGGCTCCGGGTCCGGGAGGGGCCGGCCCGTCGGTCACCTCGACACCGACGACGGCGGCCGACCCCGACCCCGACCGCGTGGCGCTCGACCGGGCCGTCGCGTTGACGACGGGCCTGCTCGACACGCTCGGGGCCACCGCCCGCCCGCTGGACCCGGGCGGCCGGTTCGCCGCGATGCACACCGCGCACCTGGCCGTGCTGGCCGCGGCGGCCGGTGCCTCGGAGTCCGGCTCGCCGAGAGGGCTGCCGGCCATCGTCGGAGTCCCGGCGTTCCGGCGCCGCGAGGCCGCGGCCCAGCGCGAGCTCGCCCACCTCGCCCGGGAGGTGGGCAGCGGCGCCCTCGCGCGGCTCCTCGCCGCCATGTCGGCCGGCATCGCGGCGCACCTCGCGGCGGCCGGACCGGTGCGATGACGCCGGTCGGCGCCCTGCAGACCGCGCTCGCGGGCGAGCACGCGGCGCTCTACGTGTACGGCGCCCTCGGCGCGCGCACGTCCGAGTCCCTCACGCCGGTGCTCTTCGCCCGGATCTCCGAGGCCTACGAGACGCACCGGGCCTGGCGCGACCTGCTGACCAGTCGGCTGCTCGACGAGGGAGCCGAGCCGACTCCGGCGGCGCCGACGTACGTGCTGCCGGACACGCCGCCGACGCCCGAGGGCGTGAGCACGGCGGCCGTCGGCGTGGAGGAGCGGTGCGCGGACACCTACGCCTACGTCGTGGCGAACACGGCCGGCGCGGACCGGAGCTGGGCCGTCGCGGCGCTCACCCGGACCGCGACCCGGGTCGTCGGTCTCGGAGCTGCGCCGGACGTGCTGCCCGGCGCGGCGGACCTGCTGGCCCGAGGCTGACAAGCAGAGCGGCCCGCGCCTTCCGGCGTCGAGGAACTCCCGAGATATTCCTCGACGCCGGAAGAACGCGGGCCGCTCTGGGTGCCCTGACTTCCTGTATCGAGAGCGCCGGATCCGGGGTGTGGGGTGGATCCGAACGGCCCTCGTGCGAAATCATGCAATGCGGCCGACGACTTCCGAATGCTTTGGCTCCCTCAAGTTTGTGCACTGCACAAACATGCAGAGCCCGGTCACCACGCGGCCACGACATCGGGGATCTCGGCGAGCCTGTGCACCACGGCGTCCGGGTCGCCCTCGGTGTGCCCGACCTGCTCGCGCGGGATGGTGCTGAGCGGGATGTGGATGGCACGCATCCCGGCTTGGTGGGCGCCCCAGACGTCGTCGAAGAGCCGGTCCCCGACGTACACGCACCGGCTCGGGTCCGCCGCACCCACCGCGTCCATGGCCGCCTGGAAGGCCTCGCGGGCGGGCTTCGTCCACGGCACCTCCGAGGTGTAGACGTCGCCGTCGATCAGGTCGAGCACGCCGTCCCGCTCGAAGAACCCGCGGTGCCAGGTCCGCGGCCAGATGGTGTTCGACAGCACGCCGACCTTGATGCCGCCGGCGCGCAGCGTCCTCGAACAGCGGACCGACCTCCGGGTCGGTCGTCGTGTGCGGCGCCCAGAAGTCGTAGTAGGCGTCGCAGCAGGTCGGGGTCGTGGTCGAGCCCGGCCTCGGCGAAGAGGTCGGCGATCGTGGCGCTCTGCTGCTGGTCCCGGCTGCGGCCCCAGATCGCGCTGTCCGGCCCGGTGCAGCCGGGCGCCGAGGTCGGCGGGCACCGGGTGCTCGTCGGCGTCGTCCCGGTGCACGACGGCCTGCGCGAGGGCCAGCGACTCGGCGTGGAAGTCCACGTCGTGCCACCGCGTGAGGGTCCCGCCCCAGTCGAAGATCACCGCGTCCACCGCCACGGCGTCAACCTAACCGCCGGGTGGTTTCGCGGCGCACGTCCGGTGCACGTCGACCGCTCGGCCGCGGAGCGCCAACCTAACCGCTGCCGCGCACGGGGCTAGGTCTGGTGCACGTCGAGCCGCATCGCCCGGCTCGCGAGGTCGACCAGCGGTCCCAGGGCGAGGATCACGGCGATCGTGCCGACACCGACCGTGGCGCCGAGCAACCAGCCCCCCAGAGCGCCACCACCCTGGACCAGGCTGTAGCTCCAGCGGAACGGGACGGGCGGGTCCCACGCCAGGGCCGCCGCCTCGGTCGGGCCGGCGCCGGTGTTGCTCCCGAGGTAGGCCGCGACGCCGACGGCCAGGACCGGGAAGGCCACCAGGAGCAGCGCCACCCGGCCGGCCAGGGCGTCGGGGGTGTCCCACGCGTCGAGCAGCAGCGAGATGACCACCCCGACCAGGACGACCTGGGCAACCGTGCCGACCCCCGGGCGCACGCCACGGGCCGTCGCCATGGCCACGAGGATCACTCCGAGGACCAGGTTGACGACCCAGAAGGAGACGTCGAGCCTCATCGCCATGCCGTTGACGAACGTGGAGTAGCCGTCCGAGCCGAAGTTCGCGGTCAGCAGCATGCCGACGCCCACGGCGAGCACCACGCAGCCGCCGACGAGCAGGCCGAGCTGTCGCGCCGAGGGCACGCTCCGGTCAGCCCCGGACGACGCCGACGAGGTGGTCGACCGCCTCGGCGACCGGCACCTCGGTCCGCTCGCCGCTCTGGCGGTCCTTCACCTCGAACACGCCGTCCGCGAGGCCGCGGCCGACGGTGACGATCGTCGGTACGCCGATCAGCTCGGCGTCCTTGAACTTCACGCCGGGGCTGGCCTTGCGGTCGTCGTACATCACGTCGATCCCCCGCGCGGACAGGTCCTGCGCGAGCTGCTCGGCGGCCGCGAAGACCGCCTCGTCCTTGCCCGTCGCCACGATGTGCACGTCGACCGGGGCGACCTCGCGCGGCCAGCACAGACCGATCTCGTCGAGGGTGTTCTCCGCGATCGCGGCGACCGCGCGGGAGGGACCGATGCCGTAGGAGCCCATGGTGACGGTGACCAGCTTGCCGTTCTCGTCGAGGACCCGGAGGCCGAGCGCGTCGGCGTACAGGCGGCCGAGCTGGAAGATGTGGCCCATCTCGATGCCGCGCGCGGACGACAGCGTGCCGCCGTCGCCGTTGGGGCAGGGGTCGCCGTCGCGGACGTCGGCCACGTCGATGACGCCGTCGCCGGAGAAGTCGCGGCCCGCCACCAGGTCGATCACGTGGCTGCCCGGCACGTCGGCGCCGGTCACCCAGCGGGTGCCCTCGACGACGCGCGGGTCGAGCAGGAAGCGGACGCCTGCGGGCTTCTTCTCACCGAGGGAGCCGGGGCCGATGTAGCCCTTCGCGAGCATCGGCCGGGCGGCGAAGTCGGCCTCGCCGAACGGCTCGAAGACCACGCCCTCGCCGAGCTTGGACTCCAGCCGCTTGGCGTCGACCTCGCGGTCGCCGGGTAGGCCGATGGCGAGCGCCTCGGTGGCGCCGTCGGGGTACGTCACCGAGAAGACCACGTTCTTCAGGGTGTCCCCCGCAGTCCAGGACCGGTCGTGGCGCGGGTACTTCTCGTTCAGGTGGTCGACCAGCGTGTCGATCGTCGGGGTGTCGGGGGTCTGCTCCGCGTGGGCGGCCGGCGCGTCGTCGTACGCGACGGGTGCGGGCGCGAGCGAGTCGACGGCCTCGACGTTGGCGGCGTAGTCGCACAGGGAGCATCGGACGTAGGTGTCCTCCCCGACCGCGGCCTTGGCCAGGAACTCCTCGGACTTCGACCCGCCCATGGCGCCGGCCTCGGCCTTGACGATGACGTACTCGAACCCGAGCCGGTCGAAGATCCGGATGTAGGCGTCGCGGTGGGCCTGGTAGGACCGGTCGAGGCCGGCGTCGTCGATGTCGAAGGAGTAGCTGTCCTTCATCACGAACTCACGGCCGCGCAGGATCCCGGCCCGGGGCCGCGCCTCGTCGCGGTACTTGTTCTGGATCTGGTAGATCCACAGGGGCAGGTCCTTGTACGACGAGTACATGTCCTTCACCACGAGGGTGAAGATCTCCTCGTGGGTCGGCCCGAGCAGGTAGTCGTTGCCCTTGCGGTCCTTCAGCCGGAAGATGCCGTCGCCGTACTCCGTCCACCGTCCGGAGGCCTCGTAGGGCTCGCGCGGCAGCAGCGCGGGGAACAGCAGCTCCTGGGCGCCGATGGCGTCCATCTCGTCGCGCACGATGTTCTCGATCTTGCGCAGCACCCGCAGACCCAGCGGCAGCCACGTGTAGATGCCGGGCGCGTTGCGGCGGATGTAGCCGGCGCGGAGGAGAAGTCGGTGGCTCGGGACCTCTGCGTCCGCCGGGTCCTCGCGCAGGGTGCGGACGAAGAGGCTCGACAGGCGAAGGATCATGGCCGAAAGGCTACTTGTGTGATGGAGTTGGCCGCACACGAGTAAGCCGGTCATCGACGATGGAGCCCTTGATGCGCAGACTGCTGACGACCACCCAGAACGAGACGTCGAGCGTCAGCGCCATGCCGTTGACGAACGTGGAGTAGCCGTCCGAGCCGAAGTCCGCGGTGAGCAGCATCGCCGACGCCGACGGCGAGCACCACGCAGCCGCCGACGAGCAGGGCGAGCCTGTCGCGCCGAGGGCACGCTCCGGTCAGCCCCGGACGAGCGCCGCCGAGGTGGTCGGCCGCCTCGGCGACGGGCACCTCGGTCCGCTCGCCGCTCTGCGCGGTCCTTCACCTCGAACACGCCGTCCGCGAGGCCGCGGCCGACGGTGACGATCGTCGGTACGCCGATCAGCTCGGCGTCCTTGAACTTCACGCCGGGGCTGGCCTTGCGGTCGTCGTACATCACGTCGATCCCGCGCGCGGACAGGTCCTGCGGCGAGCTGCTCGGCGGCCGCGAAGACCGCCTCGTCCTTGCCCGTCGCGACGATGTGCACGTCGACCGGGGCGACCTCGCGCGGCCAGCAGAGGCCGATCTCGTCGAGGGTGTTCTCCGCGATCGCGGCGACCGCGCGGGAGGGACCGATGCCGTAGGAGCCCATGGTGACCGTGACGAGCTTGCCGTTCTCGTCGAGGACCTGGAGGCCGAGCGCGTCGGCGTACAGGCGGCCGAGCTGGAAGATGTGGCCCATCTCGATGCCGCGCGCGGACGACAGCGTGCCGCCGTCGCCGTTGGGGCAGGGGTCGCCGTCGCGGACGTCGGCCACGTCGATGACGCCGTCGCCGGAGAAGTCGCGGCCGGCCACCAGGTCGATCACGTGGCTGCCCGCCGACGTCGGCGCCGGTCACCCAGCGGGTGCCCTCGACGACGCGCGGGTCGAGCAGGAAGCGGACGCCGGCGGGCTTCTTCTCACCGAGGGAGCCGGGGCCGATGTAGCCCTTCGCGAGCATCGGCCGGGCGGCGAAGTCGGCCTCGCCGAACGGCTCGAAGACCACGCCCTCGCCGAGCTTGGACTCCAGCCGCTTGGCGTCGACCTCGCGGTCGCCGGGCAGGCCGATGGCGAGCGCCTCGGTGGCGCCGTCGGGGTACGTCACCGAGAAGACGACGTTCTTGAGGGTGTCGCCGGCAGTCCAGGGCCGGTCGTCGCGCGGGTACTTCTCGTTCAGGTGGTCGACCAGCGTGTCGATCGTCGGGGTGTCGGGCGTCTGCTCCGCGTGGGCGGCCGGCGCGTCGTCGTACGCGACGGGTGCGGGCGCGAGCGAGTCGACGGCCTCGACGTTGGCGGCGTAGTCGCACAGGTTGCAGCGGACGTAGGTGTCCTCGCCGACCGCGGCCTTGGCCAGGAACTCCTCGGACTTCGACCCGCCCATCGCGCCGGCCTCGGCCTTGACGATGACGTACTCGAACCCGAGCCGGTCGAAGATCCGGATGTAGGCGTCGCGGTGCGCCTGGTAGGACCGGTCGAGGCCGGCGTCGTCGATGTCGAAGGAGTAGCTGTCCTTCATCACGAACTCACGGCCGCGCAGGATGCCCGGCGCGGGGCCGCGCCTCGTCGCGGTACTTGTTCTGGATCTGGTAGATCCACAGCGGGCAGGTCCTTGTACGACGAGTACATGTCCTTCACCACGAGGGTGAAGATCTCCTCGTGGGTCGGCCCGAGCAGGTAGTCGTTGCCCTTGCGGTCCTTGAGCCGGAAGATGCCGTCGCCGTACTCCGTCCAGCGTCCGGAGGCCTCGTAGGGCTCACGCGGCAGCAGCGCGGGGAACAGCAGCTCCTGCGCGCCGATGGAGTCCATCTCGTCACGCACGATGTTCTCGATCTTGCGCAGGACGCGCAGGCCCAGCGGCAGCCAGGTGTAGATGCCGGGTGCGTTGCGGCGGATGTAGCCGGCGCGGAGGAGGAGTCGGTGGCTCGGGACCTCCGCGTCCGCCGGGTCCTCGCGCAGGGTGCGGACGAAGAGGCTCGACAGGCGAAGGATCATGGCCGAAAGGCTACTTGTGTGGTGGAGTTGGCCGCACACGAGTAAGCCGGTCACTCGACGGGGAGAGGACCTTGATGCGCAGACTGCTGACGACCACCGCCGCCCTGCTCGGCCTGGCTGCGCCGCTGCCTGCGCGGCCGCGCCGGCCGATGCGGCGCCGCCGAGACGATCGCCATCAAGCCCGGCGCTCTCACGCGGGGCCCGGACATCAGCCGGGCCGCACCTCGACGGCACGACGATCGTCGACGGCGACGTCTCGGTGAAGGTGAAGCGGCCGAACGTCATCCTCTACGGCAAGTGG
>CAWAIW010000033.1:0-7950 GCA_963782035.1 uncultured Actinomycetota bacterium | reverse complement strand
ACTGGAGCTGTTGTCCCGCGGGTACGTGGTCGGGCGCCGGCGTGCTCGGCCCCGAGGCCTTCGACGCGGTGCCGTTCCTCGACCTGCTGACCGAGTACGGGTCGCCGTGGGGCCAGATGGAGCTCGACACCGTCTGACCTGCAGCTGGGGTCGCTCGGCGGTCGGGATACCCGGTGCACCGGGTATTCCGTCGCCGAGTGACCCCAGCGGCACCCGGTTCGGGCCTGATGGGGTGCGTGGCGTGTCACTCGACCCGGTCTCAGGCGCGCCTCAGCCGTCCAGGCGCTCGGCCAGCGCGACGACGATGCCCTCGGGGCCGCGGACGTAACACATCCGCCAGACGCCCTGGTACTCGCCGATCCCGCCGACCAGCCCGTACCCGTCCGCCGCGAGCTTCTCGACGAGACCGTGGAGGTCGTCGACCTCGAAGGCGACGTTGCGGATGCCGACCTCGGTGGCCATCGCGGCCTGGTTGCCGGGCTCGACATCCGGCCGGATGAACGTGCAGATCTCCACGGTGGTGTCGCCTCCGGGCACGCGGAGCATGGCGACGTCCGTGCGGGAGCCCGGGATGCCGCACACCGTGTCCAGGAAGGGGTCCTCGAGCTCGGTGCGCCCCTCGAGCTCGAGGCCGAGCCCGAGGAAGAACGTCGAGGGCGGCGTCGAGGTCGGCGACGGTGATCCCGACGTGGTCGAAGCGTCTTGATGTGGCTCATGGTCTCCATACTCCAGGGACGGAGCGGGGCGAGGTTCCTCGACATCGGGCAGCGAAACTTTCGCCCCGTTCCTGATTGAACAGTCATTCAATCAATGGCAGGCTGCCCCCATGTCGTTGGACTTCGCCGCCATCAACCCCTCGGCGGCCCGGGCCGCGTCGGAAGCCGCCGCGGGCGAGCTGCCCAGCCGCGCGCAGTACGTCGTCGTCGGCGGCGGCGTGATCGGCACGTCGATCGCCTACCACCTGGCGATGCTGGGGGCCACGGACGTGGTGCTGCTGGAGCGCAAGCAGCTCACCTCGGGCACGACGTGGCACGCCGCGGGCGAGGTGGTCTCGGGCGGGACGACCGAGGACGCGTTGTGGATGGCGCGGTACTCCGCGGAGCTCTACGCCCGGCTGGAGGAGGAGACCGGGTTGTCGACCGGCTTCAAGCGGTGCGGGTACCTCCAGCTCGCCACCACCGCGCGGGCCGACGAGAGCTTCCGCCGCGAGACGGCGTACATGCGGTCCGTCGGGATGACCAAGGACGTGCTGTCCCCGCGCGAGGTGGCCGACCTGGTGCCGCTGATGCGGACCGACGACGTGATCCACGGGTTCTGGACGCCCGACGAGGGCCGGGCCAACCCGGTCGACGTCACGATGTCGATGGCCAAGGGGGCCAAGCTGCGCGGAGCCCGCATCTTCGAGAACACGGAGGTCACCGACTTCGTCCTCGAGAAGGGGCGGGGCGCCAGTCGTGTGATCGGCGTCCGCACCGAGCGCGGCGACATCGAGTGCGACAAGGTCGTCATCGCCGCCGGGCTGTGGGGCCGCGAGCTGGCGGCCAAGGCCGGCGTGACGGTGCCGCTCCAGGCCGCCGAGCACTACTACCTGCTCACCGAGCCCATCGCCGGGGTCACGCCGGAGTCGGTGCCGGTGATCGAGGACGGCGAGGCCTACGGCTACTACCGCGAGGAGGGTGGCGGCCTGCTGGTCGGCATGTTCGAGCCGGTCGGCAAGGCGTGGGCCCTGGACGGTACGCCGCGCGACAGCGCGTTCGCGGTGCTGCCGCCGGACTGGGAGCGGATGGCGCCGTTCCTCGAGGTCGCGATGCGGCGCTTCCCGGCGCTCGAGGACGCTGGCATCCGCACGCTCTTCTGCGGGCCCGAGAGCTTCACCGACGACCTCTCGCCGATGCTGGGGGAGTCGCCGGAGGTGGACGGCCTCTACCTGGCCTGCGGCCTGAACTCTGTCGGCATCCTCTCCGGCGGCGGCCTGGGCCACGTGATGGCGCAGTGGCTCATCGAGGAGCACCCACCGCTCGACGTCACGGCCGTGGGCGTCGACCGTGCGCACGTCTTCCAGGCGACCCGGCGGTTCCGCGAGGAGCGCACCGTCGAGCGGCTCGGCTTCCTGCTCAACAACCTGGCGTGGCCGAACGCCCAGCCGCTGCTGGGCCGCAACGTCCGCCGCTCGCCGTACCACCCCCGGCACGAGGCCGACGGTGCGCACTTCGTCAGCACCAGCGGCTGGGAGTACCCCGACTACTTCGCCGGGCCGGGCGTCGAGCCCACGGTGGAGTGGGGCTTCGAACGGGGCGAGGGCTTCGAGCGCACGCGTGAGGAGCACCTCCAGGCCCGCGAGGAGCTGGCGATCTTCGACCTGTCGCTGATGTCTCATCACCTCGTGCAGGGACCGCACGCGATGGCCGTGCTCAACCGCGTGTGCGCCAACGACGTCGACACGGCGGTCGGCCGCGTGGTCTACACGCAGTGGCTCGACCAGCGCGGCGGCATCATCGCCGACGTCACCGTCACCCGCCTGGCCGAGGACCAGTACGTCGTGGTCAGCGGCGACACGATCCACCGCCGCGTCCCCGCGTGGATCCGGCGGCAGACGCGCGACGGCGAGTTCCTGACCGTCACCGACGTGACCGGCGCCTACTCGCTGCTGTCCGTGCAGGGTCCTCGCTCACGCGCCGTCCTGCAGAGCCTGAGCCCGGACGACTGGTCCGGCGAGGCCTTCCCGTACCTCACCGCGCAACGGGTCGAGCTCGGCTACACGCCGCTGTGGGCCCTGCGCGTCACCTACGTCGGCGAGCTGGGCTGGGACCTGCTCGTGCCCACCGAGTTCGGCGCGACGCTCTACGACCAGCTGCGCGAGGCGGCCGGTGACGGCTTCCGGCCCACCGGCGTCGGCGCGCTGGAGACGATGCGGCTCGAGAAGGCCTTCCGCGACATGGGCCACGACATCGACTCCACCGACACCCCGCTGGAGGCCGGGCTCGGCTTCGCCGTGGCTTGGGACAAGCCCGGCGGCTTCGTCGGGCGGGAGGCTCTGCTGAAGCAGAAGGAGTCCGGTCCGCTCGCGCGGCGCCTGGTCAACGTGCTGCTGACCTCGCCGGACTTCGACCTGTACGGCGACGAGCCGGTCTACTGGGACGGCGCCCCGGTCGGCCACGTGCGCAGCGGCGGCTTCGGGCACTCCCTCGGGGCGGCGTGCGGCATCGCGGGCATCGAGCGCGACGAGGGCTTCACCGCCGCCGACCTGGCGGCCGGCACCTTCGAGATCGACGTCGCCGGCACGCGCGTGCCGGCCCAGGTGTCGCTCAGGCCGTTCTTCGACCCGGAGCGCTCACGCGTCCTGGCCTGACTCCTGCGCCGAGATCGCGTCGAGGTCGCGCACCGCGAACCGCTGGTGCTCCCACTCCTCCTCGAGGATGACGTGCAGGCACTGGAGCACGGTCTCCCCGTGCTCCGGGTCGTGCGGGTTGCGGCGCTCCTCGGCCAGCTGCTCGGGTGTCGTGGCGGCGATGAAGTCGCGCACCATGGCGACGCGGCCCGCGCGGGCCTCGAGGACCTCGTCGTACGCCGCCGGGGCGATGCCCTCGGACCCGCCGCCGACCGACGTGTCGCCGAGGCCGAGCGGGTGGAAGTCGTCGGAGGTGAGGATGCCCTTGCCGAACCAGATGTCGGTCGCGTGCACCAGGTGGCGCAGGGTCTGGGCGAAGGACCACTCGCCGTCGACCTGCACGTCCACCGAACCCGGCGGCATCGCGGCGGCGCGGTCCAGGGCGTCCGCCCAGCTGCGCTCGAGCGGCCGCCCACGCCTCGCGGAGTCCCTCCGGGTCGACGGCCCGGCGCCGGTCACGGCCGGGGAAGCGCCGGTCGAGCTCGCCCTCGACGTACGCGACCACGTCGACGCCGTTGACCAGCAACGGGGCGCCGTGCACCAGCCAGGGCGCGTCGATGTCCATCTTCGCCACCTCGACGCCGCGCATCACCACGCCGGTCAGGTCGGACTCGACGAAGCGCGCGCCGGTCAGGTCGGCGCCGCTGATCGTCGCGCCCTTCAGCTCCCCGGAGCCGCCGAATGTCGTCATGCCCGCAGGCTAGAGCGTGGTCCGGACAGTCGGCGTCCGGAGGTCAGGCCAGCGCGTCCGCGAGCAGCCGCAGGGTGTTCTCCCGGGTGACGGAGCGGTCGGCGGGAGTCCCGGCGTACGCGCCCGCGACCGGGTGCAGCATCACCTCGTCGACGCCGTACGTCGTGGCCAGGTCGAGCACGGCCGCGGCCGCCGACTCCGGTGTGCCGACGACCCAGCGGTCGAGCATCGAGAGGGCCAGCTCCTGGTGCTGGTCGGGGAGCCCGCGGGCCTCGGCCTCCTCGACGAGCGGCTGCGGGGCGAGGGTGCCGCCGGTGCGCAGGGCGACCATCGCGTGGAGGTTCGGCAGCACGAGCCGCGACGCCTCCTCCTGAGACTCGGCGACGACCGCGTTGACGGTCAGGAACGTGCGCGGCTCGGGGTGCTCGTCGCTCGGCACGTAGGTCTCGCGGTACAGCGCCAGGGCCTCCGCCGTACCACGGCCGGAGAAGTGGTGGGCGAAGACGTACGGCAGGCCCTTGCTGGCCGCGAGCCGCGCCGAGAAGTCCGAGGATCCCAGCAGCCACACCGTCGCGGCGCTGGTCGCGTGCGGCGTCGCGTTCAGGGCATGGAGCCGCCCGTTGACGTCGAGGCCGGCGCCGCCCGGCGACATCATCGTGATGATGTTGTCGACGTACGTCGGGAAGTGCTCGGCCGCGTCCGCCTCGACCCCGCCGCCGCCGTGGCGCAGCGCCCACGCGGTGACCGGGTCGGTGCCGGGGGCGCGGCCCAGGCCGAGGTCGATGCGGCCGGGGTGCGCGGCCTCGAGCAGCGCGAACTGCTCGGCCACGACCAACGGCGCGTGGTTGGGCAGCATCACCCCGCCCGATCCGACGCGGATCCGCTCGGTGGCCGCGGCCACCATCGCGATGAGCACCGGCGGGTTGGTCGCCGCGACGGCCGGCATGTTGTGGTGCTCGGCCAACCAGTACCGCCGCAGCCCCAGCTCGTCGGCGACCCGGGCGAGACTACGGGTGGCCGCGAGCGCGTCGGAGGTCGTCTGGTCGGTGCGGACGGGGACGAGGTCGAGAACCGAGAGGGCAGGGGTCGTCACCCGGGGTCAACCCCGGCGGGCGGTCGGCTGTTCCAGGGCGTGGATCGCGGCTCGATCCCAGAGGAGCGCGACGCCAGGGGCGGCCAGCACGTACTCGACCGCCTGCGGCCGGGCGAGGATGCCGTCGGTGAGTCCGTGCAGGATCGTGCTCAGGTACACCGCGCTGGGCGCCGCGGTCTCGAGCGTGACGCTGCTCGTGAACGCGACCACGGGCGCGTCCTCGTGCGTGGCGACGACCGACTGCGTGTCGTAGCGCGGCTCCTGCGCGGCGAGGTCGTCCAGCTGCTGCTCGGTGACCAGGTACGCGCGCCCGTGCACCTCGCCGTCGCCGTCGGGTTGCAGGAACGCCATCCCGCCGCCCCACACCGTCGACTCGCCGGCGAAGGTCAGCCGTCCGGGGACGGTCAGCGCGATGGTCTCGCGCGGGGGAGTGCGGTCGCGGCAGCCGGCGTACGTGCGGCTCGCACCGGCCGGCCTCCCGCCCGCGACGTAGCAGGAGAAGCGGGCGCGGGAGAGGTTCGAGCCGTAGCCGAGGTACCAGATCACATCTGCTGGGGCCGCGCGATACCGAGGAGGTCGAGGCCCTGGTCGAGGACGGCGAGCGTGGCCCTGCACAGCGCGAGGCGGGAGGCGCGCGCCTCGCTGTCGGCCTTGAGCACCGGGCACTGCTCGTAGAACGACGGAGAAGTGCTGGGCGAGGTCGAAGAGGTAGCCGCACAGGCGGTGCGGCTCGAGCAGGTCGCCGACGTGGACGACGACGTCGCCGAAGTCGAGCAGCGCCAGCGCGAGGGCCCGCTCGGCCGGCTCGGTGATGACCAGCGGCGCGTCCGCCTGCTCCGGATCCAGCCCGGCCGAGCGGAAGATCGAGCGGATCCGCGCGGTGGCGTACTGGAGGTAGGGCCCGGTGTTGCCGGTGAGCGACACCATCCGGTCGAGGTCGAAGACGTAGTCGCTGTCGTGGGCGACCGCGAGATCGGCGTACTTGATGGCGCCGATGCCGACCTGCGGCGCGATTGCCGCGCGGACGCCCTCGTCGAGGTCCGGGCGCGCCTCGTCGACGACGGCCCGCGCCGTCGCCACCGCCTCCTCGAGCAGGTCCATCAGCTTCAACGGCTTGCCGGAGCGGGTGCGCAGGAGCTTGCGGTCCTCGCCGAGCACGCTGCCGATGTGGACGTGCACGACCTCGACGTCATCGGTCAGCCAGCCCGCCTTGCGCGCGGTGTCCCAGACCATGTTGAGGTGCAGGGCCTGGGTCACGCCGATGACGTAGAGGATCCGGTCGGCGTGCATGTCCCGCACCCGACGCCGGATGGTGGCCAGGTCGGTGGTGGCGTAGCCGTACCCGCCGTCGGACTTGCGGATGATGAGCGGCTGTGGCTTGCCCTCACGGCCCGTGTAGCCGTCGAGGAACACGCACAGCGCCCCGTCGCTGATGGTCGCGATGCCGCTCGCCTCGAGCTCGTCGCAGATGCCGGCGAGCTCGTCGTTGTACGTCGACTCGCCGGCCAGGTCCGCGTCGGTCAGCGTGACGCCGAGCGTGTCGTAGATGCGGTTGAAGTACTGCTTCGAGAGCCCGACCAGCTCGTGCCAGTGGCGCAGCGTGTCCTCGTCGCCTCCCTGGAGCTTGACCACCCGCGACCGTGCGCGGGTCGCGAACTCCGGGTCGCCCTGGAACTCGGCGTTGGCGGCGGCGTAGAACGCGTTCGGGTCGGTGATCATCAGCTGCGCGTCGATGGAGTCCTCGCCGACCTCCAGCAGGTGCTCGATGAGCATCCCGAACATCGTGCCCCAGTCGCCGACATGGTTCTGCCGGATCACCCGGTGGCCGAGGTGCTCCAAGGTCCGGACGAGCGCGTCGCCGACCACGGTGGTCCGCAGGTGGCCGACGTGCATCTCCTTGGCGACGTTCGGGGCGGAGTAGTCGACGGGGATGATCTGCTGCTCTTGGGTGGGCACGCCGAGCCGGTCGTCGAGGCCGTCCACCTGGGCGCCGATCCAGGCACTGCTGAGCCTGACGTTCACGAACCCCGGCCCGCTGATCTCCGGTGCCTCGGCGAGGCCGGTGAGGTCGAGCGCGTCCACGATCTTCTGGGCGACGGCCCGCGGGTTCTCGCCGAGGCGCTTGGCCAGCGCCAGCGCGGCGTTCGCCTGGAAGTCCGCGAACTGGCTGGGCCGGATGACCGGGTCCGCGTCGGCGTACTCGTCCCCGAACGCCTGGCCCAGCGCAGCCTGGAAGCGTTCGGTCAGGACTGCTCCACGGGGCTCGGCACCCGTTCAGGCTATCGACGGACCATCGCACGGCCGACTTGGCGTGAGTTCCCCGAACATGGCGTACGTCGCGCCGTACTCCATGTTCGGGTTTCTCCGGCCGACCGGAGAAACCAGACAGGCCTCACGCCGTCGCGGCGAAGCCCTCCGCGACGACGTCGAAAGCCTCGTCCAGCAGCGCGTCGGAGATGGCGAGCGGGGGGAGGAAGCGGAAGACGTTGCCCCAGGTGCCGCAGGTGAGGGTGACGACGCCGTTCTTGTGGCAGTACGCCGAGACGGCGGCAGCGCGGGCGGCGTCCGGGTCCTTCGTGCCCGGCGTGCACAGCTCGATGGCCTGCATCGCGCCGCGGCCACGGACGTCGGCGATGACCGGGTGCTCGGCGGCCAGCTTGTCGAGGCGGCCGCGGATCTGGGTGCCGAGCTCGAGCGCGCGGGCGTCGAGGGAGTGCTCCTTCATCTCCGCGATCGAGCCGAGCGCGGCCGCGCAGGCGACCGGGTTTCCGCCGTACG
>CAWAIW010000032.1:0-98787 GCA_963782035.1 uncultured Actinomycetota bacterium | reverse complement strand
GTCGTCGTCGGCGAACTGCGACGGGAGCTCGGTCACGCGGTAGCCGCCGTGCTGCTGCAAGGACGACACCACCACGGCCCGACCGGCGGGGGCGCCGACGGCGTCGAGCAGGTCGCGCAGCCGGACGCCGGTCCACTCGCCGTGGGCGCTCCACCCCTCGACGCAGGCGATCGGCAGCCCCGCCGTCCGCTGCGTCATGGCGAGCAGGTCGTCGCGCGTGAGCGACATCGTGGTGTCGCCGTACGTCACGCCCAGCCGGTAGTCGGGGTGCGTCGCGGAGGCGGTGACGCCGGCCGCGCGGGCGGACTTGCTGATCGGGATCCCCTGCGGGCCGGTGCCCGAGCGGCTGGCGAACACCGAGACCTTCCGCAGCCAGGGCACGGTTCCACCGACTGTGAGCAGCACCGCGGCCGCCGAGGCCAGGCCGGCCGTGCGCACGAGCCCGCGCCGCGAGAGCGCCTCTCCGTCGGGCTCCGCGTCGTCCTCGCGCTCCGGCAGGAAGGCCGCGCGGACCACCGGCAGCTTGACCGCGATGTGCACGAGCAGCGCGCCGACCGCCACCCAGGCCACGGCGAAGTGCGTGGGCCGGAAGGAGAAGGACCAGGGGTACCACGTCGTGACGTTGATCAGTCCGGTCACCAGCTGGAAGATCGCGGCCGCGACGAGAGCGCCGACCGACGCCCGCTCGGCCACGTGCAGCAGCAGCTCGCGCGACGGCCGCTCGGGCGGCCGGATCCAGAACCGGGGGTAGACGGTCCACAGCTTGGCGAGCAGGAGCGGCACGCACGCGGTGCCGGCGGCGACGTGCACGCCCTGCGTCAGTCGATAGCCCCAGACCGGGCGGCTGGGAAGCCACGAGTCGGGCTGCTGGGCGAGGTGGCTGATCACGCCGGTGACGAACGCGACGAAGAAGAGGATGCCCAGCCAGGCGCCCAGGCGCGCCGCCACCCGCGGGTGGTGCAGGCCAAACCGGAAATCCGCGTGGCGCGGTGGTGCCAGCCTCTTCTGCGGCGTCCGCCTCCAGGACGGCGTCCAGCGCCCGCCCACGTCATCGGTCTGGGTCGCGAACCCTGCCTGCAGCGCCAGGTCGCCGATCGCGTCGGCGCCGACCACCGCCCACGGGAACGTTCCGAGGTCATCCCGCCCACGGTGAGGCGGACCGCGTCGGTCCTCAGTCCGGTGCCGGGCTCGGCGACGTCGGCGACCACCCGGCCGCCGGGTGCGAGCAGGTGGCGGAGCCGGGAGAGCAGCCGCAGCGGGTCTCCCCCGATGCCGAGGTTGCCGTCGGCCAGCAGCACGGTCTCCCAGCGGCCCTCGGCGGGTACCTGGTCGAAGACGTCACGCAGCACCGCGGCGGCGCCACCGTCCCGGGTCAGGAAGACCGCCTCGGGGACGACGTCGATGCCCAGCACGATGCTGCCGCGCTCGGCCAGCAGCCGGGTCATCCGGCCCGGGCCACAGCCGACGTCGAGCGTGGGACCGGTGCAGAGGTCGAGCACGGCGACGTCCCCGTCGCGCACCCCGGTCCACGAGCCGGCGCGGTAGGCCTCGGTGAAGATCAGGGAGACCGAGTGGTCGGTGCTCATCGGACCCGCTCCCACAGACGGGCGAACTCCGAGCCGGGTGCGCACTCCCCGGCCACGGCCTCGGCGTCCTCGGCCGTGTCCACGTCGCGCAGGACGGCGCCGCCGCCCACCCGCAGCCCGGCGGCCTCGAGCGCCCGCCGCGTGTCCGCGCCGGTCGTGGGCGTGGACATCGCTACGTCGGCCAGGCAGGCGCCGTGGCGCGGGTCGGCGAGCCCGAGGCCCCACCAGCCGCCGTCCTCCGCGTCCCCCAGGGCGGCGTCGTGGGTGTCGAGGGCCGCCAGCAGGCCGGTCAGGTCCGCGGTGCTCAGCTGCGGGGTGTCCATGCCGACCTGGACGACCGGTCCGTCGCCGGCCACGTCCGCGTGCGCGTGAGCCAGGCGTTGCGCGAACCCCTCCCCGCGTTGCTCGATCACCGTCCAGCCGGTCAGGGCCTCGGTCAGTCGGTCGCCCAGCACGGCGGTCCCCAGGTCACCGTGCACGGCGAGCCGGCACCGGTCGGCGCCGACGGCGTCCGTGCACGTGTGGATGGTGTCGAGCAGGGCGGCGGCGGCGAGCCGGGCGGCCGCCTCGGGTCCGACGCCGGCGGCGAGGCGGGTCTTCACGCGGCCCGCGACCGGTGCCTTGGCCACCAGCAGCACCTGACCGTTCATCGCAGCACCCGGGCGAAGTCGCGAGCGGTCTTCAGCGTCCCGGTGACCGAACCGGAGACCTTGGACTTCGTGCCCTCGGCGCGCGGGTGGTAGCCGACCTCGTGCTCGGAGAAACGCCAGCCGGCCGCGACGGCGCGCTGCATCAGCTCCACGGGGTAGCCGAAGGCGCGGTCCCGGACACCCAGCGCGAGCAGGGCTTCCCGGCCGGCGACGCGCATCGGAGCGATGTCGTGGGCGGGCAGGGAGATGCGTCGGCGCAGCCATGCGACGACCAGCGCGTTGCCCGCGCGGGCGTGCCAGGGCCACGTCCCTCGTCCCACCGGCCGCCGTCGACCGACGGCGATGTCGGCGCGTCCGCTGCGCACGTCGTCCAGCAGGAGGCCGAGGTCGGCGGGGTCGAAGGACCCGTCGCCGTCCATGAACGCGACGTAGGGCGCGGTGGCCGCCTCGAGGCCCGCGTGCACGGCGGCGCCGTACCCCGCCCGCGACTCGGTGACGACCGTCGCGCCGTGACTCCGGGCGACCGCCGCGGTGTCGTCGGTCGAGCCGTTGTCCACGACGATCACGCGGTAGGCCCGCGGGACCCGCGGCAACAGTCCTTCCAGTGCCGGCCCCTCGTCCCGGCACGGCAGCACGAGGTCGCAGTCGGGTCCCGGGGCCATGCGCCCACGCTAGGGATCGCGGGGAGCGCCCGGCCCACCCTTACGGTTACGAACTCCTGACGTGTCGAGCCGGCCGGGCCGGTCGCCGCCGTCGCCTCCTAGGCTCGGGGCCGTGTCCGGGACCCGTGCCGCCTGGGGCGGCCTCGTGGCCGCCCTCGCACTGATGACCCTGGGCATGGCCGTCCCGGCGGTCTTCGGCTGGGACGTGCACGTGCGGCACTTCCCGCCGCTGCACGCCGACTGGAACCCCGGCGCCGGTTGGGGGACGGTGCCCGCCGTCGTCCTGGGCGCGCTGTCGTGCCGGTACGCCGTGGACCTGGCCCATCGACTCTCCTGGGCCCGCCTGCTCCTGGCCTCGTTCGGCGCGGGCCTGGCCTGGATGCTCTCGCTCGCGCTGGTCGACGGGCTGAACGGGATCGGGAAGATCCTGGACACGTCGTACGAGTACCTGGACACCGCGCGGGCCACGACCGACCTGCCCGCCACGCTGGACGGCTACATCGCGCGGATCCCCGTACGACTCCGTGGGCCAGTGGCCCGTGCACATCGCCGGCCACCCGCCGGGTGCCCTCACGTCCTTCGTGGTGATGGTGCGGCTCGGCCTCGGCAGCGGGCTCGCGGCCGGGCTCGTGGTGACCCTGCTCGCTGCCTCCACCGCCGTGGCCGTGCTCATCACCCTGCGGACGCTGGGCGTCGAGGACCTGGCCCGCAAGGCCGCGCCGTTCCTCGTGGTCGGCCCGGCCGCGGTCTGGCAGTGCGTGTCGGCGGACGGCATGTTCGCGGCGTTCGCCGCGTGGGGGATGTGCGTGCTGGCCCTCGCCGCCGTGCGTCGCCGGGTCGGGTGGGCCCTCGTCGCCGGGCTGCTGCTGGGCTGGTGCGTGATGTGCTCCTACGGGCTGCCGCTGCTCGCCCTGCTGGCCGTGGCGGTGCTGGTCGCCGCCCGGTCCTGGCGCCCGCTCGTCCCCGCTGCGGTCGCTGCCGCCGGCGTCGTGCTGGCCTTCGTGCCGTTCGGGTACTCCTACTGGGACGCCCTGCCCGTCCTCCACGACCGCTACTGGGCCGGGGTCGCGCACAACCGCCCGGCGGCGTACTGGATGTGGGGCAACCTCGCCGCCCTCGCCTTCTCGGCCGGACCGCTCGCCTTCGCCGGTGTCGCCCACACCCTTCGTTGGTCGAGGACGGCCGCCAGGGCCGTCACGAGACCGGGTGAGCGGGAAGTCCGGTGGTTGGTCGCCGGAGCAGTGGCGATGGTGGTCGCCGCGGACGTCTCGCAGATGAGCCGCGCGGAGGTCGAGCGGATCTGGCTCCCGTTCGCGCCGTGGCTGCTCATCGGCTGCGCCCTGCTCCCGGAGTCCTGGCGTCGCCGTGGGCTGGTGGTCCAGGTGGTGCTGGCGCTGGCGATCCAGCACCTGCTCGCCACCGGCTGGTGACGTCGTTGGCCCAGCTGTAAAAGCACGTTCGTCCATCTTCACGACCGTTCGAACGATGGTATGGATGAACAAACGTGCTGTTACAGCTCGCGTGTGGCGGCGGAGGTCAGGCGCGCAGCGGCGCCGTCGCGAAGGCGGGCAGCCCGTCCTCGGGGCCGATCGAGGCCTCGAACCCCAGCTCCTGCCGGGCTTTCCTGGGTGACGCGACGACGTGGCGGACGTCGCCCGCGCGGTACTGCCCGGTGACGACCGGCTCGACGTCCGTTCCCGTCCCCCGCGCCACGAGACGAGCGACGTCGAGGATGGTGACCGGGGTCCCGCTCGAGACGTTGTACGCCGCCAGCTCGCCGGTCCCCCGCTCCACGACGGCCCGCATCGCCGCTACGTTGGCGCGGGCCACGTCCTCGACGTGCACGAAGTCGCGGACCTGCCCGCCGTCCTCGAAGACCCGCGGCGCCTCGCCGCGCTCGAGGGAGGACCGGAAGATCGCGGCCACACCGGAGTACGGCGTGTCCCGCGGCATGCCCGGCCCGTAGACGTTGTGGTACCTCAGCGCGACGACCGCGCCGTCGGCCTGCCGGGCCCATGCGGACGCGTAGTGCTCCTGGGCGACCTTGCTCGCGGCGTAGGAGCTGCGCGGGTCGAGCCGAGCCGACTCCTCGACGAGCTCCCAGCCGAGCGCCCGGCCGCACTCCGGGCAGTGGTTCTCGAAGTCGCCTCCGTCGAGGGCGGCGACAGACCGCGCCGTCGGGGCGACCACGCCGTGCTCGGGGCAGGCGTACCGGCCCTCGCCGTACACGACCATCGACGAGGCGAGCACCAGCCGCCGCACCCCGCGGTCGGCCATCGCGGCCAGCACGGCGGCGGTGCCGAGGTCGTTGTGGCCGGCGTACGCCGGGAGGTCCGCGACGGTCACGCCCGCGCCGACGAGGGCGGCCTGGTGGCAGACGACGTCGACGCCGTCGAGCAGGTCGGCCCACGCGGCCGCGTCGCGGACGTCGAGGCGATGCAGCCCCGGCACCTGTGGGTCGACGCGGTGCGCCTGCGGCAGGACGACGTCGAGGGGCACGACCTCGTGCCCCTCGCCGTCCAGCTGTCGTGAGATCGCGGACCCGATGAACCCGGCGGCGCCGGTCAGCAGCACTCTCACGCGAACCAGCCTGTCAGACGTCCGGGCGGGAGGTGACGAAGTGCTGACGTCCAGCCGTCAGGTAGTGCGCAACGCCGGGCCGGCACAGCAGACTCACGGTCATGGCCAGCACCGAGAACGAGATTGGGCACGAGAACGAGCACGACTTCAGCGGACTCCGGGCGACGTTCGTGAACTGCACCCTCAAGCGCAGCCCGGAGGTGAGCAACACCCAGGGGCTCGTGGACGCCAGCGCGGCGATCATGCGCAAGCACGGCGTGCAGGTCGAGGAGATCCGCTTCGTCGACCACGACGTCGCCACCGGGGTGTGGCCCGACATGCGCGAGCACGGCTGGGAGACCGACGCCTGGCCCGACCTCTCGCCGGGCATCATCGCCAGCGACATCCTGGTGGTGGCCGGGCCGATCTGGCTCGGCGACAACTCCTCGCAGACCAAGAAGCTCATCGAGCGCATCTACGCGCACTCCGGCGAGCTCAACGAGAAGGGTCAGTACCTCTTCTACGGTCGCGTCGCGGGCTGCATCATCACCGGCAACGAGGACGGCATCAAGCACTGCGCGCAGAACGTCCTCTACAGCCTCCAGCACGTCGGCTACACGATCCCGCCCAACGCCGACGCCGGCTGGATCGGCGAGGCGGGCCCGGGTCCCTCCTACCTCGACCCGGGCAGCGGTGGCCCCGAGAACGACTTCACGAACCGCAACACCACGTTCATGACGTGGAACCTGCTGCACCTGGCCCGGATGCTGAAGGACGCCGGCGGCGTCCCGGGGTACGGCAACCAGCGGTCGGAGTGGAACGCCGGCACGAGGTTCGACTGGGAGAACCCGGAGTACCGGTGACGTGAGCGCCCGCTGACCGACCCCCCTGCCCAGTCACCCGGTCGTGGTGACGGTTCACCCCGCGCGAGTGGCTGGCGCACTGGGGCGCCGACAGGACGGTTCGCTCCGTCACGTTCGACGCTAGGTGACCTGGGGGCGCGGCGGCTCACCCGGGAGGGCGCACTTCCATGCCGATCCTCCTCGACGGGCTTTACACGCGGTCCCGGAGCGCGTCTACTCGTCGTCGAGACCCCCGGCGCCTTCGTGGAGCCGGGGGCCTCTTCGCGTCTAGGGTCGAGGGGTGGACCGCACGAGCGCCCAGGACTGGCTCGACCGGTACGTCGAGGCGTGGAAGTCCTACGACCGCGACGAGATCGCCGCCCTCTTCGCCGAGGACGTCGCCTACCGCTACCACCCCTACGACGAGCCTCTCGTCGGCCGGGACGCCGTCGTCGACTCCTGGTTGGGTGAGAGCGATGCGGACGGCGCCTCCACCCGCGACGCTCCGGGCACCTACGACGCGCACTACACGCCGTACGCCGTCGAGGGCGACGCCCTCGTCGCCACGGGGACCTCGGTCTACCAGGACCACCCGGACGGTCCGGTCACCCGGACGTTCGACAACTGCTTCCTCGTCCGGTTCGACGGCGAGGGCCGGTGCGTGGAGTTCACCGAGCTCTACATGGAGCGGCCGCGCTGAGAGGGGATCGTCCGGGCAGATGACCCGGCCGGGCTATGGCGCCCCGGCTCGCGCGGTGACAGCGTCGAGGCGTCTCCACGGGGGTGGTGAGCGATGCCCAACTACTACGGCCTGCGACACGAGCACGACAGCGCCCGCGTCGTCGCCGGCCTCCAGCGCCTGCGCGGCCAGCTCGACCGCGACATCCCGCAGCGGTCCATGGACAAGACGCTGCGCCTGGCGACGTGGAACATCCGGGAGTTCGACTCCCCGGCCTACGGCGCCCGGATCCCCGACGCCTTCTACTACATCGCCGAGATCATCAGCCGCTTCGACCTGGTGGCGATCCAGGAGGTACGCCGCGACCTCAGCGCCCTGCGCAAGCTCATGGAGCTGTTGGGCTACTCGTGGAAGTTCATGGTCACCGACACCACCGAGGGTGACCCGGGCAACGACGAACGGCTGGCCTTCCTCTTCGACTCGCGCAAGGTGCGGTTCGCGGGGCTCTCCGGCGAGCTGGTGCTGCCCGACATCAAGGTGAAGGGCCAGCCGCCGGTACGCCCCGACCAGGTCGCCCGGACGCCGTTCACGGCCAGCTTCCAGGCCGGCTGGGTGACCTTCCAGCTCGCCACCGTGCACATCGTCTACGGCACGGAGAGCGCCACCGACCCGGGCCGGGTCGCGGAGATCAAGTCGCTGGCGACGTTCCTCGCCGACCGCGTGAAGGACCCGTTCTCGGCCTCGCCGAACCTGGTGCTGCTCGGCGACTTCAACATCTTCGACACCACCGACACCACCATGACCGCGCTCACCGACGCCGGCTGGACGATCCCGGTCCCGATCCGCACGCTGCCCGGCGGCAGCAACATCCCGCGCACCAAGCACTACGACCAGATCGCGGTCCTCCCGGTCGCGCACCAGTTCCAGCCCGCCGGACCCGCCGGCATCTTCAACTACTACGAGAGCGTCTTCCGCGCCGAGGACCGCGAGACCTACGCCCCCGCGATGGGCCCGTCGTACCTCACCACCTCGGCCGGGGCGGCGCGCAGCGAGGCGAGCAAGGCGCAGTACTACCTGACGTACTGGCGGACCTTCCAGATGTCGGACCACCTGCCGATGTGGCTGGACCTGAAGATCGACTTCAGCGACGAGTACATCGCCGGCCTGGCTCCCCCGCCGCTCCCGGCGGGCGGCCAGAACATCGTCTGACCGCCCCGCTCGCTGGTCGAGGAGGGACGAAGTCCGTCACGAGACCCCGCAAGCGGTACGCCGACCGGTTGCGGGTCTCGTGTCGGTTGCTGTGCAACCTCCTCGACCGACGGCTACGCCGGCGTGAACCTCAACGACGACATCGCCGGCATCGGCAGGTCGAAGGCGACCTCGATCCGGCCGTCACCGTCGGCGGTCAGGGTCTCGTCGTCGCCGAGGGCCTCGAGGCGGTCGGCGGCGCGCAGCTGGGACCACTGCTCGTCGGTCGGCCAGGCCTGGTCGCCCTCGCGGAGGCGGCCCCAGACGGCGGCGATGTTGGAGTGCTGGTCGTCGACGCGGTCGTGGTGGACGACGTACGACGCCCCGCCCTCGAGCCCGCTCACCGCGACCGTCACCGGGCGGGCCAGCTCGGGTGAGCCGGCCGCCTTGGTCTGGTCGAGGGTGAGGTTCCAGACCAGCACGCCGACGTCGCCGTCCTCCG
Organism: uncultured Actinomycetota bacterium; assembly: GCA_963782035.1. Lineage (GTDB taxonomy): Bacteria > Actinomycetota > Actinomycetes > Propionibacteriales > Nocardioidaceae > Nocardioides. Next base: position 90,119 of record CAWAIW010000032.1, on the reverse strand, counting down.
AGCGTGCGGCGAGCGACTCGACGAGGGAGCCGGCTCCGTCGCCGGTCAGCGTCACGCCGAGGCGCTCTTGCGGGAGCGCCTCCAGCAGGGCGAGCGCCCACCAGCGCGGCTTGCGCAGCTCGCCGACGGTGCGGGTGCCGAAGCCGCCGTGCAGCAGCGCCGGCGGGCGGCCGAGCTCCTCGAAGTGGTCGGAGACCACCCAGTAGGACAGCGCCTCGATCCGGCCCATCGCCGAGGCCATGCCGCGCACCAGGAAGGTGCCGGCGAAGACCGCGTCGCTGACCTCGTTGAAGTGCGTCGGCGTGACGCCCCACTCGGTCCACCAGACCGGCACGTCCGGCTTCCCGTACCTCTCCAGCATCGGCTTGAAGTCCAGCGGCGGGCTGCCGTAGGTGTGCGTCGAGACGAAGTCGACCGGCGACCCCGTGCGCTCGGCGTGGGCGAGCAGCTCCTCGACCCAGCCGGACGCCGCGGACGACGGCCCGCCGACGAGCAGCCGCTCGTCGACCGAGCGGACGGCGGCCGCGGTGACGTCGTAGAGCCGGAGGTACTCCTCCGGCGTGCCGGACCAGAAGACCTCGAGGTTGGCCTCGTTCCACACCTCGAACGACCAGTGCTCGACGAGATCGTCGAGGCCGTAGCGGTCGGCCAGGTGCTGCACGAGGTCGCGGATCAGGTCGCCCCAGCGGTCCCAGTCCTTCGGCGGCGAGATGATCGCGGCGTACTCGAACACCGTCGTGGACGGGTCGGACGCGAGGTCGTGCGGCATGAAGGACAGCTCGACCACGGGGTACATGCCGATCGAGCGCAGGTGGTCATAGACGCGGTCCACGCCGGCGAAGTCGTGCACCGGCTCACCGTCGACCTCCTGGTACACGCCGAGGTCGTCGCCGAGGATCGCGTGTGCCCGCACGTGGGTGACGCCGAGCTCGTCGTGGGCGGCCTTCAGCGCGGAGGTCAGCTCCTCACCGATCACCCGCCCGCCGGTCTCCTCGGTCGCCAGCATGTGCGAGAGGTGCTCGCTGCCGATCATCGGCCGCCAGGGCCGCGGCAGGTCCCCTTGCCGGTCGGCGACGTCGACCTCCACCGTGACGCCCGCGGCCGGACCGTCGAGAGGCGTGGCCTCCACGGACTCCGAGCGCTCGCCCTCGACGTGCACGTCGGACAGCGACGCGACGGCGTACCAGCGCGACTCCCCCGGCGTGCCGGTCGTGTCGGCGTACGGCGGGTGCGGCACGGCGAGCACGTCGCGACCCGCGTGGTCGAGCGGCTCGAACTGACCGTCGGCGGAGTCCGCGGCGTACACCTGGTAGCCGATGGCGCCCGCCACCGGCGACCAGGTGAGCGTGACCTGGTGTGCCCCCGGGACAGCCTCCAGATCCTTGGGCGGGTCGAGGCGCGGGGCGTTGCCACCGAAGGCGGCGCCGCTCCGTGTGCCGATCCGCTGCTCCCAGTCGGAGCGTGCCGACGTGTCAGTCATCAACGCACCCCTGCCGAGAAGACCTCTTCGCGCATCAGCGGCTCGAGCTTCTGCTGCATCGCACCCTTGGACACGTAGCGGCGCATGTCGTTGCCGGCCAGGGCGTTGCCGAGAGCGGCCATGACCATGCCCTGGTCGAGCGACAGGTAGCGCTGGCTGACCTGGCCGCTGGTGACGTCGACCGCGTCGTAGAAGCCACCGGGGCCGTAGGCGTCGAAGTTCGCCCGCAGCTTGGCCAGGTTGGCCAGCGCCGCCTGCGGCGCGTAGCGGTAGGCCAGGAAGGACGCGTGCGGGGTGACCACGCCGTTGCCGTACGTCGTCGGGGCCGGGTCGCCGCCGTGGCAGTCGCCGTAGGCCTGGTTCCAGACCGTGCGCTGCTGGTCGCTGGTGTAGCCGCCGCCGTCCGGGGTGCCGGCGTCCATGCCGAGCGCGTCGACGCCGTACTCGCGGTAGCCGCCTGCCGGGTTGTTGGACGGGGAGAAGCCCCAGTAGCCGTACTTCGCGTCGTCGAGACCGTGCTCGATCTGGCCGCGGACGTACAGCGGGTGGTTGACGCCCCAGCTGCGCGGGCCCCACTGGTCCTCGGGCACGAACAGCGGCACCATCAGCGCCTCGAACATGCTGCCGCCCCACGTGGGCACGACGTTGATGTCGCGGTAGGGCAGCGCCCCTTCGAAGACCGGGATGCCGTCGTAGGTCTTCCACCCGCCGATCGGCTTGGTCTCGGTCCAGCTGTAGTCGCAGTTGTCGTTGTAGAACGTGCGCACCGGACCCCAGTAGTGCTTGGTGGGGATCTGGCCGGCGGCGATGCCGAGGTACGACGCCATCCGCGGCTCGGTGTTGAACGCGCCGTACCGGTGGCAGGTCTGGTAGACGGGATCGGTCCCGGGCTTGAGGGCCGTCAGCTGGGCACACGTCGTGCCGGGCTGCTCGACCCAGAAGCCGCCGCTGATCTGACCGCCGACGGGCTGGTCCGCGGTGAGCTTGGCACCGGCGCTCTCGTCGTAGAACCAGCTGAAGTCCATCTGGGTGCGGATCGCGTCCGCCTTGGCCCGCAGCTTCGGGTCGGAGGCCGCGACGACCTTCAGGCCCGTGGCCAGCCAGCCGTTGTCGACGCTGGAGAGGAACGGGTAGACCGTGCTGCCGTTCTCGGGCCAGGTGGTCAGCTTGTCGCCGGTGGCCGGGTCGTACCAGTTGTAGAACATGCCCGACGGCTCGTGGATCTCCAGCCCGGCCAACGTGTCCAGCGTCTGGTTGAGCCGGGCCCGTGACTCCTTGCGTCCGATGAGCCCGGCGTCGTGGGCGACGGTCGTGGACCAGAGGTAGGCGCCGATGTTGGTCGGGGAGGTGAACGCCGCGCGGCCGCGTGAGGTCGCCGCCGACGTTGTCGGAGACCAGCCCGGTGCTCGGGTCGACCATCGCGGTGAAGGACTTCCAGGTGTCCTTCAGGTAGGTGTCGAGGACGCCGGAGTCGTGGCGTTTGGTCCCAAACGCCACGTTGGGAGCGCTCTCACCTGGCGTTTGTGCCCAATGGTGGGTAGGGGTCGTGGCGGCGGTCGCGGGCGCGAGGACGGCTGCGACGGCCACGCTGGCGAGCACCGCGAGGGTGCGACGGAGGTGCATGGGGGTTCCTTTCCGAGAAATCCGCAGGTCGGGGAAGGACGAAGTCCTGTCACGAGACCCAGTGAGGGAGATCGACTACTTGATGCCCGTCATCGCGATGCCTTGCATGATGTGGCGCTGCAGGAACAGGAAGATCGCGAGCACGGGAAGGACGACGACGACCGACCCGGCCAGCAGCAGGCCGTACTGCGTGGCGTTCTGGCCGACGGCGTACAGCGCCAGCGCCACGGGGAGGGTGTACTTGTCCTCGGTCTGGGCCACGACCAGCGGCCAGAGGAAGTTGTTCCACGAGCCGAGGAACGTCAGGATCCCGAGCGTCGCCAGGGCGGGCCCGCACAGCGGCAGGATCACCGAGATGAAGATCCGCAGCTCACCGGCGCCGTCGATGCGCGCGGCCTGGATCAGCTCGTCGGGCAGCGCGGAGATGTACTGCCGCATCAGGAACACGCCGAACGGCGCGGCCATGAACGGCAGGATCATGCCGGTCAGCGTGTTCGACAGACCCATCTTCGTGGTCAGCACGAACAGCGGGATGAACGTCACCACGCCGGGCACCATCAGCGTGCCGAGCACGATCACGAACATCAGCTTCTTGCCGGGAAAGCTCAGCTTCGCCAGGGCGTAGCCGAGCATCGAGCAGAAGACGACGTTCCCGATGGTCACCGAGAGCGCCACGATGACCGAGTTCATGAAGTACGTCGGGAAGTCCAGCTGCGTGAACAGCCGGTCGTAGTTGTCCAGGGTCAGGGTCTCGGGCCACCACGTCGGGGGCACGGCCCGGACCTCGGCCTCGGGCTTGAACGAGGAGACCAGCATCCAGACGAACGGGATGACGACGAGGAACAGCCCGACGAGGAGGACCGCGTAGATCCACGGCGGGGTCTTGATGTTGTCGTCGCGCTGGTTCGGCGCAACGACGACCTCGTCCTCTCCGGCCATCGTGTCGTGGGTCAGGCTCTGGGTGGTGGTCATCTCTTCACCTTGTCCTCACGGTCGCCGAGCACCCGGAACTGCACGAACGTCAGCACCACGATGGCCAGGAACAGCAGGTAGCTGGCCGCGGCGGCGTACCCGAGGTTGCCGAACCCGAACTGGTCGAAGGTGTAGAAGGTGACCGAGCGTGTGGAGTCGAGCGGACCGCCGTGGGTCATGATGAAGGCCTCCTCGAAGAACTGGAGGTAGCCGATCCCGGTGATGACGGCGCCGAAGAGCATCACGGGCCGCAGCATCGGCAGGGTGATGTGGCGGAACCGACCCCAGCCGGTCGCGCCGTCGACCTCCGCGGCCTCGTTGAGCTCCTTGGGAATGGTCTGCAGGCCCGCCAGGAAGATGACGAAGAGCGTGCCGAAGTTCCGCCAGGCGGCCATCAGGACGAGGCTGGGCAGGGCCAGTGTGGTGCTGTCGAGCCAGCCGGGTCCGTCGATGCCGACCCAGTCCAGGACGGTGTTGAACAGTCCGCCGTTGTCCCGGTACAGGTACTTCCAGACCACGGAGACGGCCACGATGCTGGTCACGACCGGCAGGTAGTAGCCGACCCGGAAGAAGCCCTTGAGCCGGTTCACCCGGTTGACCAGGACCGCCACGAACAGTGCGATCGCCATGGTGATGGGCACTCCGAGCACCAGGTAGAGCAGCGTGTTGAGCGTGACCTTGCGGAAGAGCGGGTCCTCGAGGAGCTTGGTGAAGTTGTCGAGCCCCACGAAGTTCACGCCGAACGGCGTGCGGATGTCCGCCCGCCGCATGTCGGTGAAGCTCATGCCGAGGCTGGCCAGCACCGGTCCGAGCGTGAAGGCCAGGAACAGCAGGACGAACGGCAGGGCCAGGGCCCAGGCCGCGATCGCCTGCTGGCGGCGGGTGGGGTCGACGTGCCGACTGGGTGAAGGCCTACCCCCGGACCGCGTTCTGCGCGCGCGGTCCGGGGAGGTGACATGGGTATCGACTGACATGACAGGTCAGAGACCCGTGCCGATCGACTCGGCCTGCTTCTGCATGGCCGAGACGGCGTCGTCGGCGCTGCTGTCGCCCTTCGTGGCCTTCTCGGTCTCGCTGTCGACCGCGGCGGACAGCTCGTCCCACGTGGGGACGGCCGGCGGAGCCATGGTGCTGTCGAGCTGCTGTCCGAAGATCTGCAGCTGCGGGTCGTCGGCCAGCTTGCCGGTGTCCCAGGCGGACTTGACCGCCGGCAGGTCGCCGACCAGGTCGTAGAAGCCCTGCTGGGTCTCCGGGTCGCTCAGCCACTGGACGAACTTCCAGGCAGAGTCCTTGTTGTCGGAGTCGCTGAAGACCGCGAGGTCTCCTCCGCCGACGAAGGACGTGCCGGGCGCACCGTCGGCGCCGGGGAACGGCGCGATCGCGTACTGGTCCTGGGTGACGCCGGCGTCCTCGACCAGCCCGGTGTGCCACGGGCCGGAGATGAAGGAGCCGTACGTGTCGTCGGCGAAGCCGCTCTCGAGCTCACCGGCGTCCAGCGTGCGGGTGGGGCTGAGACCGTCGTCGAAGAACGACTTGTAGAAGTCCAGGGAATCGGTCATCTCGGGTGAGTCGAGGGTGTACTCGGTGCCGTCCTCGTTGGTCAGCGCCGCACCGTTCGACCAGGCGAAGGGCATGAACGTCTGCCACGAGCCGGTGCCGCCGGCAGGCAGCTGGATGCCGTACTCGGCGCCGCCCTTGGACTGCATGTCCGCGGCGAACTGGTGCAGCTCATCGAGGGTCTGCGGGGCCTTGTCCCAGCCGGCCTTCTTGGCGAGGTCCGTGCGGTAGTAGAGGACGCGGGTCTCGACGTACCAGGGGACGCCGTACGACGTGCCGCCGACCTCCGTGGAGCCCCAGGCGCCGTCGTAGAACTCCGCCGGGTCGACGAGGTCCGCGGGTGTCGGGTCGATGCCCTTGCTCTCGGCGAACTCGCCCATCCACGTGGTGCCGACAAGAGTCACGTCGGGGGTCTTGCCGGAGGCGATCGCGTTGGCGATCTTGTCGTGGGCGGCCTCCCAGGGGATGGCCGTCACCTCGACCTTGGCGTCGGGGTTGTCCTCGTTGAAGCCCTTGGCGAAGTCCTGGAGGGCGTCGCCCTCGGTGCCCATGGCCCAGACCTCGATGGTGCCGCTGGCCTTCCCGTCCGAGACGGCTGCGCCCTGGCCCTGGGCGCCGGAGTCGCCGGAGTCGCGACCACAGGCCGCCATGGTCATCGTCAGCGCCAGGCCGGCGGTGGTCAGGGCGACCAACGGTCGTCGGATGGCGGGCTTCCGTGATGTGTTCATCAGGGGGTTCCTTCCAGGGTGGTGGTGCCAGGTGTGGTGCCAGTAGTTGTGCCAGTAGTCGTGCCAGTAGTCGTGCTGGTGCGGACGATGAGCTCGGTGGCGAGGACCTCGTGGACGGGCTCCTCGCGGGTGCGGTTGATCAGCTGGTCCAGCAGCTGGGCGGCGCGGATGCCCAGCTCGCGCATGGGCTGGCGGACGGTGGTCAGTCCGGCGTACCTGGCGGCCATCACGTCGTCCCAGCCGGAGACGAGCGTGTCCTCGGGGACGCTGAGCCCGGCCTCGCGCAGCCCGATGAGCATCCCGAGGGCGAGCTCGTCGTTGGCGCAGGCGAAGGCTTCGGGCAGGGCTTGGTCGCGTCGGCGGTCCAGCGCGTCGTGGGCGGCGCGGACGCCGCCGTCCTCGCTGAGCTCCCCGACCGGCACGAGTGTCAGCTCGACGCCGCGTCGCTCGACCGCGGCGCGGAGGGACTCGTAGCGCTCGGCGACGTCGGAGGTGGCTTCGGGGTCACCGACGAAGGTGATGGTGCGGGCGCCGCTGTCGACGAGGTGGTCGCCGAGCAGCGCGGCGGCCGCGCTGTTCTCGGCGTTCACCGAGTCGGCCCCGTCGATGGGGGTGCGGGCGACCAGCACGACCGGCGTACCGCGGCGGGTGAGGCGGCGGACGACCTCGTCGTCCACGGTGCGGCCGAGCACGACGATCCCGTCGCAGCGGGCGGCCAGGCCGGTCACGAGCGAGTCCACGTCGCGACGACCGTGGGTGGAGAGGATCAGCACGGACCGGTCCAGCTGGGCGGCGGCCGACTCGTAGCCGAGGACGACCTCCGCGTAGTACGGGCCGGACAGGTCGGGGAACACGATGCCGTTGGCGGCGTGCCGGCCCTGGGCCAGCTGGCGGCCGAGCTGGCTGGGGACGTACTCGAGGTCCTCGGCCGCCTGGGTCACGCGCTCGCGGGTCTTCGGGGTGACGCTGTCGGCGTCGCGCAGGGCGCGGGAGACGGTCGCGATCGACACGCCCGCTCGATGGGCCACGTCGCGGATCGTGGTCGCCACGGACATCGCCTCCCTTGCACTCTCGGCCTCGTCCTGCCAGGCTCGGTTCATGTAACCGGTTTCTGTAAACGGTTACATCACCGTGCCAGACGGGTTTCGGGCGCGTCAACGGTGCGGACCGAAACCACCCCGGGGGGTGGGAGCACGGCCTGCACCCGGGCGGGGCGCGGGCCGGGGGGGATAGCGTTGGTCCCAAACGCCATCAAGTCCTGGCCGGTCCGATAGCGTCTCCCAGGCACCACGCACGGGCCCCCCGAGGCGAGCTCAGCCCTCCAGGGCCGGGCGCACGAACGTCACCGTCCGCGGGCCGGGCACGAACCCGAGGCGCTGGTAGACGCGCTGCGGGACGGGGTACCCCTCGTCGCCACGAGGGCAGACCAGTCCCAGGCGGCCGCCGGCGCCGCGGGCCGCAGCGAGCGCCGCGATGCTGACCGCCCCGGCCAGTCCGTGACCCCGGTGGTCGGGTGCGCAGCCGACGGGCTCGACGAGCGCCACGCCGGTCTGCGGGTCCAGCCAGACGGTGGCCGAGGCGACCATCTGGCCGTCGGCGTCGAGGGCGACCCAGTCCAGGTCGTGACGGTACGGCGGGGTGGCCATCAGTCGTTCGTACGCCGCGGTGCTGACCTTCGACGTACCTCCCGGCGGGCTCCACGCGACCCGGTGGCACGCCGCCCGGGCCGCCGCCTCGCCCGGCTCGACGTGCCGCAGCGTGTAGCCCGGCACCTCGGGCACCTCCCTCAGGTCGGCGAGGTCGAGGAAGTGGTGGGTGAACCACGGCGCCTCGTCCTCGGGCAGGAAGCCGGCCCGGTCGAGGGCGGCGATGACGTGCTCCTCGGTGTCGAGGGCCATGGTGCGCACCGCGCCACCCGACGACCCGTGGTCGGCGCGGTCCAGGAACCAGGCGATCGCCGCGCCGCCGGCGTCCAGGGCCGTCGGGTCGACGCAGAGCTCCATCCAGTCCTCGGACTCGGCCCAGGCCCACGCCACGACGTCCTCGTCGAGGGTCAGCAGTGCGACCGGCCCGTGGCCGAGCTCCTCGGGCACGCCGTAGGCGTAGCTCCAGACCAGCTGGCCGGGATGGTGCCGCGACTCCGGCGACCAGATGCGCGTCGCCAGCGCCTGCATGGCCGGGAGTGCGTCGGCGATGGGCAGCTCGGTCAGCTGCGGGTGATCTCCCTCAGCCACTTCGCCACCTCCTCCGGGTCACGTGTCAGGGCCGCCTCGTGCACGGCGACCTCGCACGTCACCGCACCCGGCACCGGTGCGGAGCGCCACATGCCGCAGGGCTGGACCCACGTCTCCTCCATGAAGGCGATGACGCGCTCGTTGACGACGTCCACTTCGCCGTCGGCGAACAGCTCGAACGTGTTCGTCTGCGGGGGGTCGGGGTTCACGCGCACACCCTTCGCGACCAGGCACTCGGCCAGCGCGCGCCCCCAGGCGACGTACTCGGGCATCTTCGGCAGGTAGTCGCGCAGCCCCGCGAGCGCGCCCACGGCCAAGGGCGTCAGGTGGAAGAGCGTGCCGCCCATCCGCTTGCGCCACCGGCGCGCCTCCTCGACGACGTCCGCCTCCCCGGCGACGCACGCGCCGGCCAGTCCGCCGAGCCCCTTGTAGAACGAGACGTACGCCGTGTCCGCGAGGCCCGCGATCTCGGCCAGCGGCCGGTCGTAGAACGGCTGGCTCTCCCAGATCCGCGCGCCGTCGAGGTGCACGGCCGCACCGGCCTCATGGGCCTTGGTCGTGACGGCGACGAGGTCGTCCCAGGTCGGGAGCACGCACCCCGCGTCCCGCAACGGCAGCTCGAGGAGGATGGCACCGAGCCCCGTGCCGAGGCGCTCCACGTCGGCCACCGTCGGGAGGTCGCGCCCGGTGGACAGGTGCTCGAACCGGAAGCCGTGCAGCAGCCGTGGGCCGTCGTCCTCGTGCTGCAGCAGGTGCGAGATCTCCGGGATGCCCACGCGCAGGCTGCCGCGGCGGTCGCAGTGCACGCGCAGCACCGCCTGCTGCGCCATGACCCCGCTCGGGAACATCGCCGCCGCCGGTTTCCCGAGCAGTCCCGCGACCTCCTCCTCGAGACGGGCCACCGCACCCCGCTCGGCGTACACGTCCCACTGGTCGATGCCGAGCTCCTCGGCCTGGTCGGCGATCCGCCGCAGCGTCTCGACGGGGGTGCTGCGCGGCGTCCAGAACACCGTGCCCTCACACCCGTTGGCCACCTCGCGGAACCGGTCGGCGATCTCGCTCACGTGGCTCACCTTGCCAGGCTCAGGTCAGTTCAGCGCGCGAGTACCCGGGGGCACGCCGTCCTCGACGGCCTCGACCAGCTCCTGGAGGGCGGTGAGAGCGACCCGCTGCGGGAACGGACCGAAGGAGAGGCGGGCGACGCCGAGCTGCTCGAGCCGGCTGGCGGGCGGCATGCCGGGGGAGCCGATGAGGGTGACTCGACGCTCGCCGAGCGCGTCGACGAGGTCCTCGATCTCGGACTGCTGGAGGAGGCCGGGCACGAACACGACCGGCGCGCCGGCGTCGAGGTACGCGCGACCGCGGGCGATCGCCTCCTTCACCACCTCCCGGCGGTCCTGGTCACCGGCGCGGACGAAGGCGTCGGTGCGGGCGTTCAGCACGAAGTCCGGGACGCCCTCGGCGGAGGCGGCCGCCATCACGGCCTCCACCACGCCGGCGGCCTCCGCGACCGGCTTCATCTGGTCCTCGAGGTTGGCGCCGACCACGCCGAGGCCGATCGCGCGGCGGATGGTGCCGGCGGCGTCGCCGTACCCCGCCTCGAGGTCGGCGCTCACCGGCAGGTCGACCCCCGCCACGATCCGGCCGACCATGTCGAGCATCAGGTCGACGGGGATCTTCTCGCCGTCGGGATACCCGTACGTCGCCGCGATGCCGTGGCTGGCCGTGGCGAGGGCGGTGGTGCCCTCGACCGCCGCGACGGCCTTGGCGCTCGCCACGTCCCAGACGTTGACGAGGGTGAGGATCTTCGGGCTGGTGTGCAGGCCCAGCAGCTCAGTGGCCCGGGACGCGGTGGAGGTCATGGGTTGATCATGCCCACACCCTCAAGCCGAGCGCCGCCAGTGCGCGCGCACGCGGGAGCCCAGCGAGCGCGAGCGCACGTCGAGCTGCGAGCGCAGCCGGCGTACCCGCCGGCGCGCGTGGCTGAGCCGGACCAGGTCCTCGGTCCACGCCTCGACGACGGCGTCGAGGGCGCGGGTCAGGCCGGTCGGCGGCGGGACGACGAGAGGCGCCACGCCGCCGGCGTCGTGGGCCGAGCTGCGGACCACCCAGACCCACTCGTCCGGGATCAGCCCGAGCACCCGGCACACCCGCTCGCCCAGCAGCGACCGGGGCGAGGTACGGGTGAACACCAGGCCGGCCTCCACGAGCCGCTGCTCGAAGTCGTCGCCGTAGTAGCGGACGTGGTCGTGCTGGCCGAAGCGGCGGATGCGCTCCGCGACCCCGGCTGAAAGGTCCTCGTCGGTCGGCTGCCCGAAGCGGATCGGCACCTGCACCAACCCGACTCCCCCGGGCGCCAGCACCCGTGCGAGCTCGCGCATGGCCGCCAGGTCGTCGGGCACGTGCTCGAGGACGTGGTAGCAGACCAGCACGTCCACGCTGCCATCACGCAGCGGGATCGAGGTGACCGACCCGAGCAGGTCGACGCCCCGCCCGTCGTACCCGATGTCCATCCGGATGTGCCGCGCCGGATCGAGCTCGGCGAGCACCGAGGTCGTGCACGGCGCCGGGGCGATGTCGAGCAGCGTGCCGACCTCCACGAGCGGCCCGAGGCAGGAGGTCAGGACGGCCAGGAACCGCTGCCGCTCGAGGCTCTTGCAGTGCGGACATCGGGCGTCGGGCCGGTCTCCCGGTCCGGTGCGGAAGCGCGCGGCGGTCCACTGCCCGCAGGCGGGGCAGAAGCGACGCGGAAGGCTGGACACAGGGCGGGGGGACCCGGGGAAGTGGTCCATGACCCGATCATCCCCAGAAGACCCGGTCCACGACGGCACTCGCGCGGCGAGTCGTGCGGAGATAGTCGTTGACCATCTCGTCGGTCCCGCCGGGCGGATACCCGAGCACGGCGGACATCGCGGCCAGCGTGCGCGGGTCGCTGGGCAGCTGGTCGGCGCCCTTGTTGAGCACCAGCGTGATCGCGTTGCGCACCCGGCTGACCGTCCGCCAGGAACGGGCCAGCACGTCGGCGTCGGAGGCCGAGAGGAGGCCGCGGTCGGCGGCCGCGGCCAGGGCGTCCAGGGTGCGCGGCGTGCGCAGACCTTCCACGTCGAAGGCGTGCCGCATCTGCAGCAGCTGGACGGTCCACTCGATGTCGGCCAGCCCGCCGCGGCCCAGCTTGAGGTGGGTCTTGGGGTCCGCACCGCGGGGCAGCCGCTCGCGGTCGATGCGCGCCTTGACCCGGCGTACCTCGGTCGCGTCCGCCTCCGAGATCCCGCCCCACGGAAAGCGGAGCGGGTCGACCAGGTCGGTGAACCGCCGCCGCAGCCCCTCGTCACCGACGACGGCGTCCGCGCGCAGCAGCGCCTGGAACTCCCAGACCTTGGACCACTTCGCGTAGTAGGCGGCGTAGGAGTCGAGGGTGCGCACCAGCGGCCCCTGCTTGCCCTCCGGACGCAGGTCGGCGTCCACCTCGAGGGCCGGGTCGGTCATCGGCAGCGACAGCAGGCGCCGCAGCTCGTTGGCGACCGTCTGGGCGTACGCCGTCGCGACCTGTGGGTCGGCGCCGGGCATCGGGTCGTGCACGAACATCACGTCGGCGTCGCTGGCGTAGGACAGCTCGAACCCGCCGTACCGGCCCATGGCCACGACCGCCATGGCCGTGGGCGCCTCGTCGAGCCCCTGCTGCCCGCGGACCGCCCGCCCGGCCGCGTCGAGGGTGGACTCCAGGGTCGCGTCGGTCAGCCGCGACAGCCCGGCTCCGACCTCGGCCACGTCGATCTCGCCGAACAGGTCGCCGGCCGCCAGCCGCAGCAGCTCGCGCCGGCGTACGGCGCGGATCGACCGGACCGCCTCGACGGGGTCGTCCTGGCGTCCGGCGGACTTGGCCATCTCGGCCATCAGCGGCTCGGACCCGCGCGGCACGAGGTCCTCCCCCAGCATCCGTACGCCGTGGGGCTCGCGCTCGATCAGCGCCGTCGCGTACCGCGACGTCGCCAGCACCCGGGCCAGCCGCTCGGCCACGTGGCCCTCGTCGCGCAGGGTGCCGAGGTACCACGGGGTGTTGCCCAGCGACTCGCTGAGCCGCCGGAACCCGAACAGCCCGGCGTCGGGGTCGGGCGCGTCCGCGAACCAGCCGAGCATCGCCGGCATCAGCGCCCGCTGGATGCTGGCGGTCCGCGTGACGCCGCTGGTCAGCGCCTCGAGGTGGCGCATCGCCCCCCGGGGATCGGCGAAGCCGAGGGCCGACAGCCGCGACTCCGCGGCCTCGGAGCTGAGGCCCAGCTCCTCCCCGGTCACCGAGCTGGGCATCCGCGCCACCGCCGTGAGCAGGGGCCGGTAGAAGAGCTTCTCGTGCAGGCGGCGTACCTCGCGGCGCCATCCCTGCCACGCCTCGTCGAGCGCGGGCACGGCGTCCTTGACGTACCCCATGGACCGCGCCGTACGACGGAGCGAGGGCTCGTCGGCGGGGACGACATGGGTGCGGCGCAGCTGGTAGAGCTGGATCCGGTGCTCGAGGGTGCGCAGGAAGGCGTAGGCCTGGTGCATGGCCTCGCCGTCGGCGCGGCCGACGTACCCGCCGTCGGTCAGCGCGGTGAGGGCGCTCAGGGTCGCCGGCGCCCGCAGGCTCGGGTCGCCCCGGCCGTGCACGAGCTGGAGCAGCTGCACCGCGAACTCGACGTCGCGCAGGCCGCCGGCCCCGAGCTTGAGCTGCCGGTCGGCGTCGCGCGCCGGGATCGTCTCCACGACCCGGCGCCGCATCGCCTGGACGTCGGCGACGAACCCGTCGCGGCGCGAGGCTCCCCACACCATCGGCGCGACGGCGTCGACCAGCTCGCGGCCGAGGTCCAGGTCGCCGGCGACCGGCCGCGCCTTGAGCAGTGCCTGGAACTCCCAGGTCTTCGCCCAGCGCTCGTAGTAGGACCGCATCCCCGCGAGCGTCCGCACCAACGGACCCGCCTTGCCCTCCGGGCGCAGCGCCGCGTCGACGGGCCAGATCGTGCCCTCGGAGGTGTGCTCGGAGCAGGCCCGCATCAGGTGCGTGGCGAGCTGGGTGGCCACGCGCGAGCCGCGCGCCTCGGACACCGCGCCGGTCGGCTCGTAGCAGAAGATCACGTCGACGTCGGAGACGTAGTTGAGCTCGTGACCGCCGCACTTGCCCATCGCGATGACGGCCAGGCGTACGTCGGCGGCGTCGACGCCCACGTGGGCCCCGACGATCGACCTGGCGATGGCGAGCGCGGCCTCGAGCGTGCCGGACGCCAGGTCGGACAGCTCGGCGGCCACGTCGTCGACGCCGACGTGGTGGGCCAGGTCCCGGGCGGCCAGGCGCAGCAGGTGCCGCCGGTACTCCACGCGGAGCGCGTCCATCGCCCGCTGCTCCGGGACGCCGGCCACCGGGAGCTCGGCCAGCGGGTCGGCGCCGACGGCGGTCAGCAGTGCGGCCCGGACGGCGTACGCCGCGGGGCGGGTGCTGCCCAGGGTGGGGTCGGTCAGCTCGCGCCAGTGGTCGGGGTGCCGCGCCAGGTGGTCGGCCAGCGCCTGGCTGGCACCGAGCACGCAGAGCAGCCGCATCGCGGTGCCCTCGTCGTCGACGACCTCCTGGAGCATCGCCTCGCGGTCGCCCAGCTGTTGATCGGCGACCTCGGCCAGCCGGAGCAGGCCCGTGAGGGCCAGGTCAGGGTCGGCGGTGCGGCCGAGCAGGGCGACCAGCGGCTCCGCGTGCCCGCCCAGCTGCGCCAGGCCCGCCATCGTCCGGTCGGGGTCCACGAACCCGTGCCGCAGCAGGTCGCTCCTGCTGGTCGCGGCCCTCGTCATCGGCGCAGAGTCATCGCTCGGTCGACAGCTGGACGAACCGCGTCGCCAGCGGGCGCCAGGCGGCCTCGAGCTCGTCGCGCGCGGCGCCGATCTCCGCCAGCACGGCGTCGGTGTCCAGGCCCTGGCTGCGGTGCAGCTCGCGGTCCTCCACCGCCCACGGGGCGATCAGCTCGGCGTCGACCTCCGGGTGGTGCTGGACGCCCCAGACCGTCGGGGCGAAGCGCGCCGCCTGCACCTCGACGCCCTCGGTCCGGGCCAGCACGACCGCCCCCTCGGGCACCTCGGTGACCACGTCGTCGTGCCAGTGCACGCCGCGGCGCGGGGTGGCCAGCTCGTGCATGAGCGGGTCGAGGTGCGCCTCGGGCGTCCAGCCCATCGTGCGGAGCCCGAACGTCTGGCCGCGCGCGTTGGTCTCCACCTCGCCGCCCAGCGCCACCGCCGCGAGCTGGTGACCCAGGCAGATGCCGAGGACGGGTACCCCGTCGGCCGCGTGCACCCGGATGCGTTCGCGGACCGGTGCCAGCCAGGGGCTGTCCGCGTCGTCGTTGGCGTTCATCGCCCCGCCCAGCACGACCAGCGCGTCGTAGGACGCCGGCTCGGGCAGCACGTCACCGGCGTACGCGTGGCACACGGTCACGTCCGCGCCGGCGTCGGCCATCCAGGCGCCGATCAGGTGCGGCGGGCAGTTCCGCTCGTGCTGCACGACCGCGACGCGCGCGCTCACGCGTCGGCCTCGTGCGGAACGGGTTTCTTGAGCAGGAGCGCGGCCACCAGGGTGAACAGGCCCGCGACCAGCGTCAGGGGCCCGAAGATCACCGTGATGAGCGGCACCCCCGCCAGCATCCCGAAGGCCCCGGACAGGATGGAGTACAACCGGGCGCTGACCACCTGGGCCTTCAGGCGTCGCCGGGCCGACCGCGCCGTGAAGAAGACCACCGAGCCGGGCAGGATCAGGAAGACCACGCCGATCCGCAGGGAGTCGAAGCGGGTCCGGTCCTCGTCGCCGTTCCAGGACGTGACGAGGTACACCACGCCGTACACGACGATCAGCGCGCTCAGCACCAACAGCGTGACCAAACCGATCCCGACCTGTCTCTCGACCGGGCTGCGCTGCGGCGCCTCGTCCATGGTGCTCATCTCGCTCAGAGAACCGGGAGCATGCGGTCGCGCTCGAAGGCGGAGACCTGCGTGCGGTACTCCTCCCACTCCGCCCGCTTGTTGCGCAGGAAGAAGTCGAAGACGTGCTCGCCCAGCGTCTCGGCGAGGAGCTCGCTGCGCTCGGCGATGCCGATGGCGTCGTACAGGCTCTTGGGCAGCGGCTCGATCCCGAGGCTGGTGCGCTCGCGCTCGGTCAGGCTCCAGACGTCGTCCTCGGCCTCGCGCGGGAGGTCGTAGCCCTCGTCGATGCCCTTCATGCCGGCGGCCAGGATCACGGCGTACGCGAGGTAGGGGTTCGCGGCGGCGTCGATGCTGCGCACCTCGACCCGGGTCGACTGGCCCTTGTTGGGCTTGTACATCGGCACGCGCACCATGGCCGAGCGGTTGTTGTGGCCCCAGCAGATGTACGACGGGGCCTCGCCGCCGCCGAGCAGCCGCTTGTAGCTGTTGACCCACTGGTTGGTCACGCAGGTGATCTCGCTGGCGTGCCGCAGGATGCCGGCGATGAACTGCTGCCCGGTCTTGGAGAGCTGGTACTGCGAGCCGGCCTCGAAGAACGCGTTGCGGTCCCCCTCGAACAGCGACACGTGCGTGTGCATCCCCGACCCGGGGTGCTGGGTGAACGGCTTGGGCATGAACGTCGCCCAGATGCCCTGGCTCAATGCCACCTCACGGATGACCGTGCGGAAGGTCATGATGTTGTCGGCGGTGCTCAGCGCGTCGGCGTACCTGAGGTCGATCTCCTGCTGACCCGGCCCGCCCTCGTGGTGGCTGAACTCCACCGAGATGCCCATCGACTCGAGCATCGTGATCGCCTCGCGGCGGAAGTCCGCGCCCATCGACTGGGCGGTGTGGTCGAAGTACCCGCTGCGGTCCACCGGCACGGGGTCCACGCCGTTCTGCGGGGTGTCCTTGAAGAGGTAGAACTCGATCTCGGGGTGCGTGTAGAAGGTGAACCCCTGGTCGGCCGCCTTGGTCAGCGTGCGCTTGAGGACGTAGCGCGGGTCGGCGTACGACGCGCTGCCGTCGGGCATCACGATGTCGCAGAACATCCGCGCCGTCGCCGGCCCCTCGCCGCGCCACGGCAGGATCTGGAACGTCGACGGGTCCGGCTTGGCGAGCATGTCGGACTCGTAGACCCGGGCGAACCCCTCGATCGCCGACCCGTCGAACCCGATCCCCTCGTCGAAGGCCCCCTCGAGCTCCGCCGGCGCCACCGCCACGGACTTCAGGTAGCCGAGGACGTCGGTGAACCACAGCCGCACGAACCGGACGTCCCGCTCCTCCAACGCCCGGAGCACGAAGTCCTCCTGCTTGCCCATGACGCCAGCCTAGGGGGGCAACGACCCTCGTTGGTCGAGGAAGGCGCGCCAGCGCCTGTCACGAGACCCGGTGACCGGACCGTGGACTTCTCGCGGGGTCTCGTGACGGGCCTTCGGCCCTCCTCGACCAGCGGGTGGCGGGGCCACCGGCAGCGGTCCACGCACGGTGACCACGGTCGACCCACCACGGGTCGTGACGGGGGCCGGGGCGTCGGCGTGGTCGGGTGTCGTGGGGGCTAAAGCGCAGGCGCCCGGAGTGCGCAACCAGCTACGGCGAAGGACCACAGGAGGCGCCGCCCCGCCCTGTCCCCCACGAGACCCGAAGCACGACGACGAACCGGCCAACGATCGCAACCCAAGCCCCGCGCAGCGGAAATCCGCCGGAGGCGGAACCCGCCAGGAGCGAAGTCAGCCCTGACAGGGCATCACGTCCTGGGTACCCACGACGCCGTGCCACGTCCTCACCAAGGGGTGGAGCCAGTCCTGGGTGACCTTGGCGTAGGCCAGCGTGCCGGGGACCTTGCCGCCGTACCCCTGGACCTGGACCCGGCGGACGACGACCTTGATCGTGGCGGCGTCCTCGGTCGTGCCGGCCCAGCAGCTGGTGCCCCGGGTCGAGGCACGGGCGGCGGTGAAGCCGACCTTGTCGCCGGGCTGCTTCCCCTTGTAGCGGAGCGCGACGTTCGTGACGTACCCGGTCGCACCCTCCCAGGGCGCGCGGACGGTGATGCTCAAGCCCGTGGTGCGGTCGGTCGGCACCGCAAACGTGACCGAGCCGTCGACGACCTTCTTCGGCTTGGCGCCGTCCCAGAACGTCTCGGAGTCGCGGAGGTAGCTGGCCACCCCGACGACGCAGCCGTCGCAGTTCGAGACGTCCAGCGTGAGCTGGGTGGTCGGGGCGGCGGACGGGGCCTGTGGGGCCGGATGGGCTGGTGCGGCCTGCGCAACAGGCGCGGCGAGGACGGAAAGAGTGAGCGCCGCAGCGGCGGCGTACCGGAGAGTCTTCATGCCCGTGCGACGTCTGACGAGCAGAATTGGTTGCGAACTACAACGGCCCCGGTTGCGCATCTCACTAGCCGGATGTTTAGGGTGCGACCCATGTCACAGAAATCTCCACGCGCCGGCCGTCTCAAGGCCGCGTCGGCAGCGACCGCCGCGGCGGCCCTGGCCGTCGCCGGGCTCGCGCTCTCGTCCACCCCCACCGAGGCCGCGCCCTCCACGGCCACCGCCTCCCGACCCGGGTACTCCGGAGCACCGGTCAACCCCAAGCCGTACACGATCACCCAGCCCGACGGCTCCACCCTCGAGGTGCACCGCTTCGGCGACAGCCTCAGCAACGGCGTCGCGACCGTCAAGGGCGACTACAGCCTGGTCAAGGGCAAGGACGGCTACTGGCGCTACGCCGGTGGGCTCACCGCCGCCGGAGCATTGAAGGCCTCCTCCGTCGTGGCCGGCCAGGGTGCCGCCCCGCACGCCGCCCAGGGTCTGGCGCCGCGCGCCGCCCGCAAGGACACGCCTCCGAAGGCCCCCAAGGCGGGCGTCGGTCCGGACAACGAGCTGGTCATCCTGGCCAAGTTCTCCGACCAGGAGCCCGTGGGCTCCACCCAGAACCAGTGGGCCAAGGAGTACTTCGGCAACAAGGGCAGCGTCGCCGACTTCTACGACAAGGCCAGCGACGGCCAGTTCACCCTGCAGCCCGCTCACGAGACGTCGGGTGGCGTCGACAACGGGGTCGTCGGCTGGCTCCAGCTGGGTATCCCGCACCCGAACACCGGGGTGACCAACGCCCCGGACGACTACATCGTGGATGCCATCGAGGCAGCAGCGCCGTACGTCGACTTCGCGTCCTATGACACCAACCACGACACGCATCTCACGCCCGACGAGCTGCACGTGACCGTGATCGGCGCGGGCGACGAGACGTCGTACGCCGGCCCCGGCAACACCTGCAACGACGCCCCGAGCATCTGGGGCCACCAGTGGGACCTCGACGCGGCCGGCATCACGGCCCCCACGGTCGACGGTGTGACCGTGGCCGAGGACGGCTACACGACCTTCGGTGAGTGGCACTGCGCCGCCGACGAGGGTGTCGCGGCCGGCCACATGGCCACCATCGGGATCATGGCCCACGAGTTCGGCCACGACATCAACTGGCCCGACCTCTACGACGTCGACTACTCAGGCGAGGGCATCGGTTCCTGGAGCCTCATGTCGGGTGGTTCGTGGGGCTACGTGCCGTCGAAGAACCAGGAGCCCGGCGAGTCGCCGAGCCTGCCGGACGCGTGGGCGAAGTACTACCAGGACTGGATCACCCCCGACGTCATCTCGACCCCGACCAACAACGTCAACGTCCCGGTCGGCGGTGCGGTCCTCGTCTCCCCCAACCCAGGCGGCGTGGACTGGCTGTTCAACGAGCACACCGGCGACGGCGAGTACTTCCTGGTCGAGAACCGGCAGAAGTCCGGCTACGACGAGTCTCTGCCGGGCTGCGGCCTTCTCGTCTACAAGATCGACGAGACGGTCAGCTTCGGCAACGACGCCAACAGCGACGCGGTGGACCCGTTGGTCAAGGTGATCCAGGCCGACGGCACCGACAGCCTCGCCACGGGCCTGAACCGCGGCACCGCGGGCGACCCGTACCCAGGTCTGGCCAACAAGCACGACCTGACCGACACCACGGTGCCGAACGCGCACTTCAACACCGGGGAGGCGTCCGGCCTCAACCTGCACGTCGACTCCACGTCGTGCAGCGACACCATGGTCATGGACGTCACGCCCGGCAACGCGTCACCGGCGATCGTGGCCCCGGCCAACGACAACTTCTCGGCGGCGACCACCGTCACCGGAGCCACCGGCTCGGTGAACCAGTCGACCAAGAAGGCCACCGACGAGTCCGGTGAGCCGCACCCGAACCAGGGCGGATCGTCGGTCTGGTTCAGGTGGACCGCGCCTGAGAGCGGCACGATCGTGGCCTCGACCATGGGCAGCGGCTTCGACACGGTTCTCGGCATGTACACCGGCTCGGCCGTCAACGGGCTCACCCTGCAGGCGTCCAACGACGACGAGGACAACCCGAACGGCATCTACACCAGCAAGGTGTCCAAGCACGTGACCGCTGGGACGACGTACTCGTTCGCGGCCTACGGCTGGGGTGGGGCGACGGGGAGGCTGACCTTCGGGTGGACGTTCACCTCGGACACCACGCCGACGCCGACGGTCACCCCGACCGTGACCCCGACGGTCACCCCGACGGTGACCCCGACCGTGACCCCGACCACGCAGCCCCCGGCGACGCCCCCGGCCAACGACGCGTTCGCCGCGGCGATGAAGCTCAAGGGCAAGCAGGGGTCGACCAAGGGCACCACCGTGGCCGCGACCACCCAGTCCGGCGAGCAGGTGTTCAAGGCCGGCAAGGGCGGGAAGTCCTCGGTCTGGTTCACGTGGAAGGCCAAGAAGGACGGGAGGGTGACCATCAAGGCGCACGGCGACTTCAAGCCGCTCCTCGCGGTGGCCAAGGGCAGCCGCCTCGCGAAGCTGACCGTGCTCGGCTCGGACACGGTCGGCCTCAAGGCCGCGGTGACCGTGGACGTCAAGGCGGGCAAGACCTACCGGATCGTCCTGGACGGCAAGCGTGGCGCCACCGGCGCCTACGCCCTGTCCTGGAGGTGGAAGGCCTGACCGCTTCAGCTCATCGAACGACGACGCCCGCCGGGTCCTCCCGGCGGGCGTCGCCGTTCCCGGGCTAGCGTGCCCTCGTGCCCGACCACGTCCTCCACGTCTGGTGGGCGCTCGTGGAGGACCTCGTCGAGGAGCACTGCACCTGGCTCGACGACAGCGAGCGCGAGCGCCTCGGCCGGCTGCAGCGGGCCGCGGACCGGGACCGGTTCGTGCTGGGGGCGGCGCTGGTGCGCGCGCTGGTCGCCGACCTGGACGGTGACCGCGCAGCGGACGTCGCGCTCGACCGCACCTGCCCGCGCTGCGGCGAGCAGCACGGGCCGGTCGCCACACCGGGGCGGCGGTGGGAGGTGTCGGTGTCGCACTCGGGCGGGTACGCCGTCGCGGCCGCCGCCGCTGGTGCGGTCGGCGTCGACGTCGAGGCCACGTGCCCCCCGGACTGGCACGCGCTGCTGCCCGACGTCCTGGCGCCCGCTGAGCCGCCACCCACCGACGAGGCGGCGTTCTTGAGTGTGTGGGTGCGCAAGGAGGCGGTGGTGAAGGCGACGCGTGAGGGCCTGTCACGACCGCTCTCGACGGTCGATCTCGAGCACCCACCCATGGGCCTCGAGGTGGCGCACCTCGACATCCCGGGCGTGGCCGCCGCCGTCGCGATCAGTTCTCTCAGACCGGCACCGCGACCCGTGCCGGCGCGACGCTGGCCGGCATCGACGCGCGGCTGAGCAGGCACGCCGGGCAACCGGCCGGACCGGCCGGCGACACGACCGACCACTCCCGCTCGACCGCGAGCCGACGGGCGTACCGGCCCACGACCTCGTGGAGGGAGAACTCCCCCGTCGGCCCCTCGACCACCAGGTGCAGGTCGACGAGCTCGTCGAGCAGGGCGCGCGCCCGGTGCGTCGTGGTGCCGGCCACGAGCGCGGCCGCGTGCAGGCAGAGCGCACCGTCCACGAGGCCCAGTCGCTCGAACAGCCGGGCGCCGTCGGGGCTCAGCTCGTCGTACGCCGCGACGAGCCCCTCGGGCACGGGCTGGAGTGCCAGCTCGGCCACGAGGTCGGCCGCGGACTGGCTCGGTCGCCCCGCCAGGGTGGCCGCGGCGTGCCTGAGCAGCAGCGGCCACCCGGCGCACCAGTCCGTCAGCGTGGTGGCGTCCGCGGCCGACAGCCGGTCGCGGCCCGCCACCCGGCCGAGCAGCGCGGACGACGCGCGACCACCGAGCGGCGCGAGGAGCACCTCGAGCACCTCGTGGTGCATCGCCAGCATCGGCAGTCGTCGCCGAGTGGTGACGACGAGGTGGCTCTCCGGCCCGGACGGCACCAGCGCCAGCACCTGCTCGACCGTCGTCGCGTCGTCGGCGACGACGAGCAGCCGGCGGCGGTGGGTCTCGGTGCGGAACAGGCCGGCCCGCTCCCCCGCGCCCTCGGGGACCTGCGCGGCCGGCACCCCGAGCGCAACCAGGGCCGCACTCACCAGCTCGCCCGGGCCCCGTTCGCCGAGGTGCAGGAACAGCTGTCCGTCGGGGTGGTCGTCGGCCGCTCCCTGGGCCCAGGCCAGGGCCACGGCCGTCTTGCCGATTCCGCCCGCTCCGGACACCACGACGATCGGCGCACCCGCCGCGCCGATGGCGGCCAGCTCGACGCCCCGACCCACGAACGACCCGTCGGGGGCGGGCAGCTGGGCGGGCACCCGCCTCGGCGTCGGCGCGACGTCCGGGCCCGGCAGCACCTCGCCCCGGAGGATCCGCCCGTGCAGGTCCTGGAGCTCCTGCCCGGCGTCGGCGCCCAGCTCGTCGGCCAGGCGCTCCCGGATCGCCTCGTACGCCGCGAGGGCGTCGGCCTGGCGGTTGCTGCGGTAGAGCGCGGTGATGTACAGCCCGGCCAGCTGCTCGGCGAGCGGGTGCTCGGCGACGGCCGGCGCCAGCACGCCGACCAGCTCGCGGTGGCGTCCGAGAGCGAGCTCCGTCTCACCCCTCGCCACCAGCAGACCCAGTCGCTGCTCGCAGAGGCGGGTCCGTTCGGGGGCGACGCCCGCCGTGGCGATGCCGTCGAGCGGCTCGCCGCGCCACACGGCGTACGCCGCGTCGAGCAGGCCCAGTCGCTCGTCGCCGTCCGCCGCCCGGGCCGCCGCAGCCAGGCGGTCGCACTCGTCGACGTCGCGGGTCAGGCGGGCGCTGTCCAGGACGTACCCCGGGTAGCGGGTCTGCACGACGTCGCCGACCTTGCGGCGCAGGCCCGAGACCAGGGCCTGGACCCGGGTGCGAGGTGCGACCGGGAGCCGGCTGCCCCAGAGCGCGTCCACGAGGCGGTCGGTCGAGACGGTGACGCCCGGGGTGAGGGCGAGGACGACGAGCAGGTTCAGCTCCAGCGGTGGCAGCGTGACGTCGTGGCCGTCGCAGCTGACGGTGACCGGCCCGAGCAGGTCGATGCGCAGCTGCGATGCCGTGGTGATGGCATGCGGACTCAAGGTTTTCCCTCCCGAGATGAGTGAGGTCCGGCTCGGCCGGGCCGCGATCATCCTGGACGGCGCAGGCGCCCACGACAAGGGTCCACCTGGGGTACCCCTGGCCCTCGCGGGTTCAGCTCGCCGCCGGCTTGCGGCCCGGCAGCACCACGCTGCGGCCCCGGAACTCCGCCACGACGGTCTCGTCGGCGGGGCGCCGCACGGTCACGTCGTAGATCCCCTGGAGGCCGACGCGGCTGCGCTCCTCCGCCTCCGCGACGAGCACGTCACCGGCCGCAGCCGGCCGCAAGAAGTCGGTGTGCGCCGACTGGGCGACGGCCACGGGGCCGTGGGTGTTCGCGGCGTACGCGAACGCCGCATCGGCCAGCAGGAACAGGTAGCCGCCGTGCACCGTGCCGTGCATGTTGAGCATCGACTCGTCGACCTTCATCTGCACCCGCGCCCAGCCGAGGGCGATGTCGCAGACCACGATGCCGAGCGACTGGCAGGTCCGGTCCTCGGCGTAGGACGCCATCGCCCGCGACCACACCGCCGCGGTGCTTGTCCCTGGGTCAGTCATGGGGGCGCTCGTCGACGACCTGCACGAGCTTGCCGGTGCGGGCGTGGGTGACCAGGCCGGCGGGCCGGACCCACTCGACGGTCAGGGGGTGGATGTGGCCGTCGGCGACGGTGTGCGGGTACAGCGGCCGTGCCTGGTACGCCGCCTGGACCATGTCGTCGGCCCACTCGTCGGCCAGGCCGACCGGCGGCTCGTCCCGCGTCGCCACCCGCAGGATCAGCCCGTCCTTGCCGTCCCAGCGGCGCTCCACGAGCTGCATGCCGACCATCGCACCGTCGCGGTCGGCGGCGAGGAGGGCGGCGTGCACGTCGACGTAGGCCATCGCGACGTTGGCGACCCGCGCGCCCTCGTGCGTGCGGCCGACGAGGCGGAACCCCGTGCACGAGTCGTCGACCCACTCGGCGAGATCGCCGACGGGGTACCGGATGATCGGCATCAGCGTCCGGAACAGGTTGGTCACCACGACCCGGCCGCGCACGCCCGGTGTGGTGATCGGCTCCTCGGTCGCCTCGTCCAGGATCTCGACGACGGTGCGGTTCGCGACCTCGGTGTGGACGCGGACGTCCTCTCCCGGCACCGGCGTGCCGACGATGCCGGCGTCGACGCTGGCGTAGCCGAGGGATGCGATCGTCGCGAGCGGGAACGCCTTGTGCAGCAGGGGCCTCACGTCGTCGAAGAGCAGGTCGCCGGCGAACATCAGCAGGTCGACGGAGTCGGCGTCGGAGCCGGCCTCGAGCACCGCCTCGGCGACGCCGGCGAGCTTCATCGGCGTGCCCATCAGCACGTTGACGCCCAGGTGGGCGATCAGCTCGGCGACCTCCTCGTCCGGGACGTGGCCGCCGACGGGCAGTCGCACGTTCGCGACCGGGGCGTTGTGCAACGAGGCCTCGATGTAGAGGAAGCCGCCGTAGAGGTGGCCGGCGTAGAAGAGGTTGGCCACCCTGTGCCCGGGCCGGAGGCCGGCGGTCACCATGCCCGCGCCGAACGCCGACGTGGAGTCGAAGTGCTCGGTGCGCGTCCAGGGCGAGACCTTCGGCGTGCCGGTGGTGCCACCCGAGGTGTAGACACCGGCGTCCAGCAACGGGCCGGTCAGCAGCCGGTTGTCGGGCCAGCGGTTGGCGGTCCAGAAGTCCGCCTGGTCGATGACGGGGAGCGCGGTGAGCTCGTCCACGCCCTCGGGCAGGTCGCGGTACAGCTCGGCGTAGAACGGCGAGTTCCGGCGGGCGAAGGCGATCAGCTCACGGAGCGGCAGAGCGGGCACGGGTTCTCCTCAGGTCATGAGCTGGGGTGCGGCTTCGGGCGCGCCGACCCACGTGCGGGCCAGCGCCTGGATGCGGGTGCCGTCGACGTCGGCGAGCTTGTCGGCGAGGTACGCGCGGACCCACGGGCTGGTGGGCACGCGGAACGGCGGCTCGGAGTCGGCGAGGGTGGAGACGACGACGTCGGCGACCTCCCAGCGGGACTGGGCGGCGCCTTCCCAGCCGTCCTCGACGACCCAGCGGACGTAGTCGGCAAACGTCGTGGCGTACGGTCCCGAGTCGGCCTCGATCGTCCTCCGGTTGACGTCCGGGAACCGCCCGAACCCGGTGTCCTGCACGAAGCCAGGGACGACGACCGAGACGGCCACGCCGTGCACCGCGGCGACCGGCGCGAGGGACTCCATGAAGCCCTCGAGCGCGAACTTCGCGGCGGCGTACCCCTCGTTGAACGGCTGCCCGACCACGCCGTGCACGCTGCCGATGCTGACCAGGCGGCCGCGGCTCCCGCGCAGGAGCGGCATGGCCGAGCGACTGACCGCGACCGCGCCGACGAAGTTGACCTCCAGCGCCCGGCGCAGGTGGTCGAGCGTGGACATCTCCATCGTCGGGTCGAAGTTCGAGATGCCGGCGTTGTTGACGAGAGCGTCGAGCCGGCCGTGGCGGTCGCGGACTTCCCGCAGGCAGCGCGCGACCGAGTCCTCGTCGGTGACGTCGAGGCGTACGACGTCCACGCCGGCCTCGAGCAGGTCACCATCGAGCACCGGCTCGCGCATCGTCGCGACCACCCGCCAGCCCGCCTCGGCGGCGCGCACGGCGACGGCGCGGCCGATGCCGGTCGACGTACCGGTGACGAGGAGGACCCCCCTCCGATGACTGCTCACCGGATCACCCCCGCGAGCTCGGCCTTCTCGGCCGCCGCCCGGTCGAGCAGCGGCTGGATGCGGACCGCCGAGACGAACGAGCAGGCCGCGAGCAGGGTGCCGGCGACCATGGTGATGCGGGCCGCGTCGAGCACGCCGAGGCCCGGGCTGAGGGCCGTGACCAGGAGGCCGCCAACCAGGGCGGCGAACGGGATCACGCCCCACGTCGCGGTGCGGAAGGCGGCGTGCATGATGCCCTGGTTCGCGGCCGTCATCCGGGCCTGCCGGATGGGGGCGCTGCACACGTTGATGCAGGCCATGAAGAAGCCGTAGCAGCCCAGGGTGACGCCGATGACCGGCGCCGCCGGCAGCGTGGGCGCCGCCAGGATGCCGATCGCGACGAGGTTGTGAGCCAGCAGGCCGAAGGCCAGCGTCCGGCCGAGACCGAGCCGGCGACCGATCCGCGGCGCGACGACCGCGCCCAGGACCCCGCCGAGCGCGGCGGCCGACATCGCGAGGCCGAAGGCGCCCGCGGACAGGCCGAGGCCGCGGTAGGCCAGGATCGGCAGGACCGTGACGAAGATGGGCCCACCGCTGTTGAGGGTGACGGCCGCGACGACGACCCGGCGCAGCACCGGGTCGGCCCAGTTGAGCTTGAACCCGAGTGCGAGGCGCTTGCGGATGGGGCCGTGGTCCTCCGACCTGACCCCCCAGGTCGGCATGCTCCGGAAGCACCACGCGGACACGAGATAGCTCACTGCGTCAACGACCAGGGAGAGCACGCCGAGCGCGTGGTACAGCCCCGCGGCGATGGACGGCCCCGCGACTTCTGCGACGGTGCGGCTGCCCTCGAGCCGTGAGTACGCGCGGACCAGCCCGTCCTCCTCGTGCACGGCGGCTGGGACGGCGACGAGGTACCCCACGCTGAAGAAGATCGTCGCGCCGCTGATCGCGGCCACGCAGACGAAGAGCAGCGGGGTCGTCAGAGCGTCCAGCCAGTACGCCACCGGGATGGCCAGCACCGCGACCAGCCGCACCAGGTCGCAGCCGATGAGCGTCCATCGCTTGTCCCACCGGTCGACGAGGACGCCGGCGACGGGCCCGAGCAGCGGGATGCCGAGGTACTGGGCCATGCTCACGATCCCGACCTCGAGGGCCGAGGCGTCGAGGGCGAAGATCATCAGGGTCGGCACCACGAAGATCGTGATCCGGTCCCCGACCATGCTGATCGACTGGCCCGTCCAGATCAGGTTGAAGGAGCGGCCCAGGGAACGATCCGGGGACGTGCTCACTCCTCCTCCCGGACCAGGAAGCTGGCGGTCTTGCCCGTGCGCTCGTTGGCGACGAGGGAGTCGGTGACCCGCACCTGGAAGGAGTCCGGGTCGTGCACGAACGCGGTGCTGAGCGTGAACGTCGAGCCGAACAGCTCCTCGCGCAACCGGCGCTCGAGGTCGGGCGTCGCCGACGCCGTGGGCAGGACCCGCACCTCGACCGCGCTGACGCGACCGGCCTTGTCGGTGATCACGACCTGGGCTCGAGCGACACCCGGGTCGGTCTCGGCGCGGGCCACGATGTCGTCCACGTGCAGCCCCAGACCGCGGACCTGGACCACCGAGTCGCGCCGGCCGAGCACCCGCATGGCGAGGTCCGGGCGGCCGCAGCCGCAGGTGACCAGCTCCCCGGCGTCGCCGGTCTGGTAGCGCAGCACCGGGTTGAGCATCTCGGGGTTGAGGGTCGTGAAGTCGATGAGCGAGTCCTCACCGACGTGGACCAGCTGCTCGGCGAGCACGTGGAAGGTGTCCACGTCGCACTCCGGCTCGTTGGTGCCGACGACCCAGGTCTCGGTGCTGCCGAACATCCCGTACCTGCGTGCGTGCGGCGCGACGGCCGCCATGTCGTCGTCGAGCTGGGGGTGCCAGGCCTCGCCGAGCCAGAGCACCTTCCGCAGTGCGGGCAGCTCGATGCCGGCCGAACGGGCGTGGGCGAACCACATCCGCAGCACGCTGGGAGTGCCACCGATCGCGGTGACCTGCTGGGCGGCGAAGAAGCCGAGCCAGTCGGCGTACTCCCCCTGGGTCACCGCCCCGACGCTGATCACCCGGCACTCGGAGAGGTCCGCGAACGCCGCCGCCAGGAAGTGCGCACCCCACATCCGTCCGGCACCCCAGACGTTGACGAACGTGTCGTCGCGGGTCAGCGGCTGCCACTGGGCGTGGACCCCGGTCATGTAGAAGCCGGTCGGCGCGTACCCGACCTTGGGCGCCCCGGTGCTGCCGCCGCTCTGGAACAGCCAGGTGGCGCCGGTCTCGGCCTTCGGCTCGAGCGCGGCCAGGGCGACGTTCAGGTCGTCCTTGTCCATCACGGGGAGAGCCGCGACGTCGTCGAGGGAGCCGACGGTGTCGTGGTCCCCCGATGTTGCGTACCTCCCGGCAAAGGCCGGCACGCCGGTGAGTCGTTTGAGGTTGCCCTGGGCGACGTGCAGCGCGGGGCGGGCTTGGTCGTCGGTCAGCGAGAAGCTCATCGGGTGGCCTCCAGGAAGCGGGCGTGGGCGTGGCGGTAGGCCGTCCAGCGGGCGCGGGTGACGTCGCGCTGGAGGGTGCGGTCAGGGTCGGACCAGTCGGGGGCGATGACGCCGTCGGGCTCGAGCTCGCCGAACCAGTAGCGCTCGCCGTCGAAGAGGTAGTCGACGCAGTAGAACGGGACGTCGGGCAGCTTGGCGGCGAAGTACGCCGTCGCCTCGACCAGCTCGGGCGGGATGTCCGGGAACGCCATGTCCCCGCCGCGGCTGGCGTTGGCGACCGGCGACCCGGCCTCGGGCGTGCGCAGCATGACGGCGTACGCCTCGCCGTCGACGACGTAGACGCGGTAGTCGACGGTGCCGTCGCCGAGGTACGGCTGGGCGACCAGCGTGGTCTCGCCACCCTGGGCCAGGCTGACCAGGCCGCGGACGTCCTCGCTTCTGCGGGCGATGTTGACGCCGCCGCCGCCGCACCAGCCGGCGGGCTTGATGATCGCGGGGTAGGTGAGGCCGTCCAGGGCCTTCTCGTAGAGGTGCTTGCCGACGTCGCGGCCGGCGCCGATGCGGATCGTCGGCACGGGAGGTACGGGCGAGTCGGCGAAGAAGAGCATCGACGCGCCCTTGTCGTTGGCGACCGGCGAGAGCCACGACGGGAACGGGAGGTAGAAGCCGAGCTGCTCGAGCACGGCGTAGAGGGACAGCTGGTTCCAGACGTCCATCGACTGGTAGGGCAGCGAGTAGAGCGCCGTGATGAACAGCGTGTCCTCGGGCGTCACGACCTGGTCGTCGAGGAACACCCGGGGCTTCCCGGCGTCCAGCCCGTCCACCGTGATCGCTCCCGGGTCCGCGCGGACCCACTCGAGCCCCAGCTCGGCGGCCACGTCGGCGTAGAGGTCCCAGAAGAACGGGTGCCAGATCGCCTGCGACCGCGTGGACTCGCGGTCCGGGAAGACCCAGACCATGCGCTCCAGGCCGGTTGAAGGGCTGGTCGTCATGACGTCGTCCGCAGCAGGCCCGCGTGGCGGGTGCGCAGCTCGCGCTTGAGCACCTTGCCGGTCGGGCCGAGCGGGAAGTCGTCCTCCGTGCGCGCGACGACGACGGCGGCGAGCTGCTCGCGGCCGGCGTTCGCGAGCTCCTTGTTGACGCGCTCGAGCAGGCTCTGGTCGGTCTCGCCGGACGCGTCGGCCTGGAGCTGGACGACGGCGACCGGTTGGGCGCCGTCCGGTCCGGGTACGCCGACCACCGAGCAGTCCAGGACGAGGTCGGCGCAGTCGGCGAGCAGCACCTCCTCGATGGGCAGGCTGTAGACGGGACCGGACGCGGTGTCGATGACGTCGACGGTCCGGTCCAGGTGGTAGAACCGGCCGTCGCTGTCGCGACGCGCCACGTCGCCGGTCAGCCACCAGCCGTTGCTCTCGAACGACGCGGTGAGCCGCGGGTCGTTCCAGTAGCCCGGCGTGCGGGACGCGGTCTTCACACCGAGCAGTCCGACGACGCCGTCGGGCACCTCCTCGCCGCGCTCGTCGACGACGCCGGCGGTCACGCCCTCCAACGGCCGGCCGACGCAGCGGTCGTCGCGCTCGGACTCGGGCGTGGTGACCTGGCCGAAGTTCGCCATCCCCATCTCCGAGGAGCCGAGGCCGTCGATGAACTGCGACCCGGGCAGGGCCGCCTCTTCAGCTGCCTCGCGCGGCAGGAGCCACGGCTTGATCAGGCCGGCCGGCCGCTCGCCGAGCGTGACCAGTCGACGGATGTGGCCGTGGTGGGCCGAGTCGCCGGTGTTGAACCACGAGTGCACCTTGGCCGCGCCCTTCACCGGCAGGTCGCCGGTGGCCAGCTGGACGAAGGTGCGCGGGAAGGACGCCAGCATGGTCGGCCGGAACGCCTCCATCACCGGCTCGACGACCTCGCGGCGCCAGTCGCCCATCACCACGACGGGCAGGCCGAGCAGGGTTGCGGTGAGGAAGTAGCTGAGCCCGCCCGCGTGCGTGTGCGGCATCAGGCACATCAGCCGGTCGTCCGGCGAGGCCGGGAAGCGGGTCATCCGCGGCTGCTTGAGCTCCCAGAACTGACGGTGGCCGAGCATCGTCGACTTCGGGATGCCGGTCGTGCCGGAGGAGTGGATGAGGGCGACGATGTCGTCGGCCCGGTGGCGGCACGGGTACTCGTCCGGCAGGTCGGTGGCCGGGTGCCCGGCGTCCACCTCGGAGGAGAGGGCGACGAAGCGCGGACGCTGCGCCTCGCCGTTGCGGTAGGCGATCGACAGCAGGGTGGGGTCGTCGGCGACCACACCCACCACGCCGACCTTGTCGAGGTAGCGGACCATGATGTCCGGCGCCATCGCGTCGTTGACGAGCGCGGGGATGGCTCCGATCGCCGAGAGCGCGAAGAAGTGGATGAGCGGCGGGAAGCCCTCTGCGGTCACGACGCCGACCGGCTCCCCGGCGCGGACGCCGTTGGCCCAGTACCAGCGGGCGTAGCGGTCGCGCAGGCGCACGAGGTCCTCGAGGCTGTGCCCCTTGAGGACGACCTCGCCCCGGTGGTCCAGGTGGTGGCTGAACGCGAACGGCACCGAGCGGTTCGGGTTCGCGGCGTACGCCTTGTCGAGGAAGTTGCCGGCGCCGAGGTCCGGGTCGGCGGCGAACTGCTCGCGGACGTTCAAGGGTGCGATCGACGTGCTCATGCGGGTGCTCCTGGATGCGTGAGGATCTCGTGTGCGGCGCGGCGACCCGAGCGGATCGCCCCTTCCATCAGGCCGAAGAACTCGGTGCTGGTCTCGGTGCCGGCCCAGTGGACGCGGCCGTGCGGGTGCGTCAGGTGCGGGCCGAGGCGGGCCCAGTCACCCGGCCCGAAGAGGGCGGCGTAGCAGCCGCGGGACCACTCCTCACCGAGCCAGTCGGTGACGTGCACGGCGGTCGGGGCCGGGAGGCCGGGGAAGATCCGGGTGGCCTGCGCGACGGCGGCGTCCACCTGCTCGCCGTGCGTCAACGTCGCATAGGCGTGGGCGGCGGCGCCGGTGACGAACCCGGTCAGCACGCCGACGCTGCCGTGGTGCGGGGAGTCGTCCACGGTCGAGAGCAGCGGACCCTCGGCGTTCACCGACCATCCGGAGAGGCCGTCACGGCGCCAGGCCGGCTCGGGGTAGACCAGGTGCACCTTGACCGCGCAGCCGCGGCCGGTCCGCGAGGTGGCCCGCGGGTGCGGCACGCCGGGGGTGAGGTCGATGGCCGCCGCGAGGCGGGGAGGTACGGCGAGGACGACCGCGTCGGCGTCGTACGCCGCCCGCTCGCTGCGGACGGTCACGCGCCCGCCGTCGTCGTGGACGGCGAGGACCGGCTCGCCCAGCCGGACGGTGCCGTCGGGAAGGCCTTCGGCGAGCAGCTCGCACACCTGGTGTGCTCCCCCGTCGACGCGGCTGTCCTGCGCCCCGCCGGCGAAGTCGTTGAGGTAGCTGATGCCGCCACCGGACCGCAGGTAGAACGCGACGTGCAGCATCGAGACGTGGGCCGGGTCGGCGGCCATCATCTCGCCGAGGAAGAGCGGGAAGAACAGCCGCGCGTCCTCGCGGGTCAGGTGCTGGTCGGCCCAGTCCGCCGCCGTCAGCGCAGTCGAGCTCGTCGGCGCCGGGCGTCAGCCAGGGCGCGAGCGGGTCGACGTTCCGTACCAGCTCGTCGAGGGCCTCGAAGAGATCACCGAGGGCGACGGCGCTCAGCGGCGGGAAGCGGCCGTGTCGCGTCGTGCCGCCCTCCTCGGGACCGAGCAGGAAGCGGCTGTCGCCGTCCATGCCGGTGGGCACGGCCTTCAGGCCGAGGCGGGCGAGCAGGTCGGCCAGCTCGGTGTGCCGCTCGCCGAGGTACGCCGCGCCGGCGTCGGCCCACTCCCCCGGCGCGACCTCGATGCCGTGCGTGCGTCCGCCGAGGCGGTCGCGGGCCTCGAGCACGACGACGTCGCACCCGGCTCCGGCCAGCTCGGTGGCGACGGTGAGCCCGGCCAGTCCCGCCCCCGCGACGACGACCTTCACGAGAGGTGGCTCTCCACCTGGGCGGCCAGGCCGGCCGGGGTCGGGGCCAGCACGAAGTCGTCGAAGGTGAGCTCGACCTCCAGGTCGCGGGCGATCGCGCTGAGCACGCGGGTGGCGAGGAGCGAGTCCCCGCCGGCGTCGAAGAAGTCCGTGTCGTCGGTGACGTCGTCGAGCTCCAGCACGCGACGGAAGACGTCGCGGATCGAGGGGACGCAGTGGGCGGTGCCAACGGTGAACTGGGTCATCGGAACTCCTGGTAGCGGTCGTGGGTGGCGCGCCGGTCGACCTTGCCGCTGCGGGTGCGGGCGAGCTCGGGCACGACGGTGATGCGGGCCGGGCACAGATGGCTGGGCGCTCGCGCCCGCAGGAAGCGGCGCAGGTCGGGCACCAGGACGTCGGAGGGCCGGTCGGCCACGACGTACGCCGCGAGCACCGTCCGCTCCGAGACCGGTCACACCGGTCACGGCGGCGTCGGCGACGTCCGGGTGACGGCGCAGGTGCGCCTCGACCTCACCGGGGTCGACCCGTACTCCACGCACCTTGACCTGCGCGTCCAGCCGGCCGGCGTGGTGGAGGACGCCGTCCTCCCCGGCGACGACGAGGTCACCGGTCCGGAACCAGCGAGTCCCGTCGAGCTCGACGAACCGCTCGGCGGTGGCGTCCGGCAGACCGACGTACCCCAGCGCCAGGTTCGGGCCGCCGACCAGCAGCTCGCCGTCCTCGTCGACCCGCTGGGTCACATGGGCAAGGGGGTGCCCGATCGGGGTGGAGGGTCCGGTGAGGTCGGCGGCGTGGGTGATGAGCGCGGTCTCGGTGGCGCCGTAGGTGTTGAGCAGCCGCACGCGCTCGCTGCCGGGCAGGGCGTGCCAGGCGGCGAGCCGGTCGGGGTCGGCGGCCTCGCCACCGATGACCACGAGCCGCACCGAGGACGGCAGGGCCTCCTCGTCCTCGGCCAGGTGCAGCACCAGCTCGTGCCAGAACGCCGTCGGCAGGTCCAGGACGGTGACCCGCTGACGATCGACGAACCGGAGCAGCCTCGGCAACGACCCGGCGTACGCGTCGTTGCCGAACACGACGGTGGCGCCCCGGCTCAGCGCCGGGAGGATCTCCTCGAGGCTGGTGTCCCAGCTGAGGCTGGCGACCTGGAGCACCCGGTCGGCGGGCTCGATGCCGAACAGCTCGACCAGCGCGGGCACCACGGCGTCCAGCGCGGTGTGCGGAACCGCAACGGGCTTGGGCGAACCGCTGGAGCCCGAGGTGAAGAGCACGTACGCCGCGTCGCCGAGGTCGTGGCCACGCAGCGCCGCGAGCATGGAGTCCCCGTGCACGGCGGGGTACGCCGGATCGATCGGGCAGTAGACGCCGCCGGCCACCCAGGCGGCCAGCAGGGCGACGACCGTGGACGGCGCGTGCACCGCGTCCACGCCCACGGCGCCGGGCCGCTCCCCCAGCCAGGCCGCGGCCTGGTGCACGCGACGCCAGAGGTCGGCGTAGGAGATCGTGCCGTCGTCACCCGCGATCGCGACCGCATCCGGGCGTGCGACGGCGTGCGCGGCGATCGCCCGCAGCACGCCGGACGCCTCGACGGCGGCCGTTGACGACATGTGCTCCCTCTTCCCACGTCCCGAGTGGTGGTGGAGGGAGCCTCGTCCGCCTCGCTGCGAATCCCCTGCGGTTCCGCTGCGCGGGCGCTACTTGTTCGCTTCGGCGTTCCGCAGCACCGTGGCCAGCTGCTTCTTCAGCGCCACTCCTCCGACGACCGGGATGAGGGCGCCGATCAGCTTGCCGGTGATCGACTTCCCGGCGCGGTTGAGCGTGACGTGCACGTCGGTGCCTCCATCGGCCGCCGTCAGCGCGTAGTGCCAGCCGCTGCCCGGCCCCCAGAGATTGGAGTCCAGGGTCTCGATGTCGATCGTCCCGGCCGCGGCGTCCCAGGAGTACCGCTCGCGCTCCCACCCCATCGACGTACCCTCCGTCACCTCGGCCCAGGCCGGCCCCGTGCCGTGGACCTCGTAGTGCGCCGCGTCGATGTTGGGCCAGTGCTTCGCGCGGTCCGGCCCGAAGTCGGTGAAGTGCGTGAGGACCTCGCCCGGCGTCAGGCTGGTGTGGACGGTGAACTGCGTGCTCGGCATGTCCCTACCGTGGCACGGAAACCCTGAGGTCACCGGGCAGGATGGTCGCCATGGACGTGCGCTCTCGGACGACCGCCAACCGGCTGCGGCTCGCGGACTTCTTCGACGGCCTGGACGACGCCCAGCTGGCGAGCCCGAGCCTGTGCGAGGCCTGGACGGTGCGCGATGTCCTCGGCCACCTGGTGATGCCGTTGGCCGGCAGCACGATCGGCTTCCTGCGTCAGGTCGTGCGGGCCCGAGG
Source organism: uncultured Actinomycetota bacterium (assembly GCA_963782035.1). Lineage (GTDB taxonomy): Bacteria > Actinomycetota > Actinomycetes > Propionibacteriales > Nocardioidaceae > Nocardioides. The sequence goes on along the minus strand of CAWAIW010000032.1, from coordinate 55,509 downwards.
TTCGCTGGACCGCGCCAGCGTCGCGGTCGCGCAGGATCTGGCTTGCCGTCCCGTGCCCGAGCTCACCGCCCTTCTCCGAGAGCACGCTCACCAGCACGGCCGCGCACCGGGCGTGGGGCCGATGGGCCAGATGGCCGACGGCTGCGTCCACCTGCGCGACTGCGCCCGCCCGCTCGGCCTGGTCACCGACGTACCTCTCTCCGACTGGCGCCTGGTCCTCGACTGGCTGCCCAGCGGCGTCCCCGGCCTGGTGCCGAAGCGCCGCCTCGAGGGTCTGTCCCTGCGCGCCACCGACCAGGACTGGTCGTGGGGCGATGGTCTCCCTCGTCGAGGGTCCGAGCGAGGCGTTGGCGATGGCGGTCGTCGGGCGGTACCGTGGCTCTCGACGACCTCACGGGTCCTGGGGTGCAGGTCCTCCGGACCCGGCTGGGGTGACGAACCTCCCGATCACCGCGATCGTTCCTTCCGCGTCGAGCGATTCTTCAGCGCTCTGACGGGTGCCTCACGCGGAGAAGTCGCTGACGAATGGGTCGACCACGCGAGGCAGCCTCCTGTGGTGGGCGGTGGTTCCAATCGTGTGCCTGAGGACGCGGCATAGCGCGTCGTCGGGCACACGACCCGCGCAGCCATCAGTCCGTCGGCACGTTCTCCAGCTCGGCCAGCCACGCGACGGCCGAGGCGTCCGACGGCATCCGCCAGTCGCCGCGGGGGCTCATCGTCCCGCCGGAGCTGACCTTGGGGCCGTTCGGGAGCGCGGAGCGCTTGAACTGGTTGGCGAAGAACCGCTTGCAGAAGACCTCGAGCCAGTGGCGGATGACCGGGAGGTCGTACGCCGTGTGCTTCGACTCCGGGTACGCCGGCGGCCAGTCGCCGGACGACGCGTCGTGCCAGGCGTGCCAGGCCAGGAAGGCGATCCGGCTGGGACGGGCGCCGCGGCGGATGGTGTGGAAGAGCGTGAAGTCCTGCAACGCGAAAGGCCCCACGGTGTCCTCGGTGGCCTGCGGCTTGACACCGTCGGTGTCGGGGATCAGCTCGGGCGTGATCTCCTGCTCGACGATCTCGCCGAGCACGTCGTTCGTGTCCGAGGCGAACTGGCCCGACGAGATCACCCAGCGGATCAGGTGCTGGATGAGCGTCTTCGGCACCCCGGCGTTCACGCCGTAGTGCGACATCTGGTCGCCGACTCCGTAGGTGCACCAGCCGAGCGCCAGCTCGGACAGGTCGCCCGTACCGAGGACGATGCCGCCGCGATGGTTGGCGAGGCGGAACAGGTAGTCGGTGCGCAGCCCGGCCTGGACGTTCTCGAACGTCACGTCGTACGTCGGCTTGCCGTCGGCGAACGGGTGGTCCATGTCGGCGAGCATCTGCCGGGCCGCCGCGGTGATGTCGAGCTCCTCGAAGGTGACCTCGAGCGACTTCGCCAGTCGCGTCGCGTAGGACTTCGTCGCCTCGCCCGTCGCGAAGCCCGGCATCGTGAACGCGTGGATGTCCGAGCGCGGCCGACCGAGACGGTCCATCGCCTTCGCCGCCACGATCAGTGCGTGCGTCGAGTCGAGGCCGCCGGAGATCCCTACCACGACCTTGGTCGAGTCGCCGATCGAGTGCAGCCGCTGCTCGAGCCCGGAGACCTGGATGTTGTAGGCCTCGTAGCAGTCCAGCGCCAGCCGCTCCTCGTCGTCCGGCACGAACGGGAACCGGTCGACCTTCCTCCGAAGGCCGACGTCCCCCGTCGGCACCCCGAGCTCGAAGCCGACCGTCCGGAACGACCTCCCGCTGGTCGTGCCCGTCGATATCCCCAGCGTCCGCCGGTTGTCGTCGTGCGTCCCCTGGCGCAGCCGCTCCTGCCGGATCCGGTCGAGGTCGACGTCCGCCACCGAACGACGTGGCCCGTCGGGGAACCGCTCGCTCTCGGCCAGCAGCTCACCGCACTCGTAGACCATCGTCTGCCCGTCCCACGAGAGGTCCGTCGTGGACTCGCCCTGGCCGGCGGCGGCGTACAGGTACGCCGCGTTGCAGCGCGCGCTGGCCGAGCGGACCAGCAACCGGCGGTCCTCGGCGCGGGCGACCGTGATCGGTGAGCCGGACAGGTTGACCAGCACCGTCGCTCCGGCCAGGGACGCCTCGGCACTCGGCGGCACCGGCACCCACATGTCCTCGCAGATCTCCACGAAGAGGTGGAAGCCCGGCACGTCGCCGGCGGAGAAGACCAGGTCCGGTCCGAAGGGCACCTCGCGACCACCGAGCACGATCGAGGAACCGCGGCGGTCGTCACCCGGTGCGAACCAGCGCCGCTCGTAGAACTCGCGGTAGGTGGGCAGGTAGGACTTCGGCGCCACTCCCAGGATCCGGCCGCGGTGGATCACCACCGCGCAGTTGACCACGCGCGTGCCGTGCACGAGCGGGGCACCGACCACGATGACCGGCAACAACGACGCCGAACCCTCGACGATGACCTCCGAGGGCGTCGAGCACGCCATCAAGGAGCGTGTCCTGCATCAGCAGGTCGTCGATGGAGTAACCGCACAGCGACAGCTCGGGGAACACCGCCAGCGCCACCGACTCCTCGTGGCACGCCCGCACCTGCTCGAGGACGATCTCCGCGTTGCGTGCGGGGTCGGCGATGGCGACCGGAACCGTGCAGGCGGCGACCCGCGCGAAGCCGTGGGCGTACGACGACCAGAAGTCCACGCCTCAACTGTATTGCGGGACGCGCACCTCGACCGGGATCCGCGCGAGCGGGCGCCGGACGAGCAGCACCGCCGCGAGCGCGCCGCACCCCGCCAGCACGACCACGACCTGCGGACCGAGCAGGTCCGCGAGCGTGGGCGCGACCAGCGCACCAACCAGGGCGGCGGCCACCATCGCGGTGTCGGTCACGCCGAGGACCGTGGCCCGGAGGTGATCGGGCGCCGCGACCTGGACCGTCGCAGTGGCCGCGGTCTCCACCTGGACGGCTGCGGCACCGGCGAGGGCCAACGGCACGAGCGCCCAGCCCACCGAGGGAGCCGGTGCGACCAGCGCGAGGGAGCCGGCCAGCACGAGGAGCCAGGTGCGTACGCCGACCCGCCAGCGGTCGCCGAGCCGTCCCAGGAGCGGCCCACCCAGGGCGCCGAACCCCAGGGCTCCTGTGGCCAGACCGAACGACGTCCCGTCGCCGAGCAGCGGCAGCAACGCGAGTCCGACCGCGGCGGCGACCGCGTTCACGACGGCCACGACCGCGACCGCGCCCCGCAGGACCGGCGACGAGCCGAGCGCAGCGAGGACGCCGTCGCGTCGAGCCGAGCCGTTCGCCTCCGGAGCGGGGAGCCGGACCCCCTCGAACATCACGAGCGCGCCGACCAGGCAGACGGCAGCCACCCAGGGCACCAGGTCACGCGTCACGGGCGCCAGCAGCAGCCCGCCGAGAGCCGGCCCCACCACGAACGACGCCACCTCCACGGTCACCAGCAGCCCGGTCGCGCGGTCGCTGCGCTCGCCGGCGAGGCCCGGCATCGCCGCGGCCAGGGCCGGGTACGCCGGGGTGGCCACCGCGACCGCCAGCGTGGCGGCGCCGAGGGCGACCCAGGTCAGGCCGGCGGCGAGCGAGCCCACGACCACCAGCAGCAGCACCAGCCTGGCGACGAGGGTCAGCCGGACGATGCGGTCCCGGGCGTAGCGGTCGGCGAGGCGGCCGGCGAGCCAGGACAGGGCGACGTAGGGCAGCATCCGGGCCGCGCCCGCCAGCCCCAGCACCCAGCCGTCGCCGGCCTGCTCCCAGACGAGGAGCACCAGCAGCGGCCACGGCAGGGACATGCCGACGGCGGCCAGCGCGTGACTGACCACCGTGCGGCGCACCCCTGCGGTCACGTCGCCACCAGGAAGGTGGGCAACGGCGCGAAGCCGTTGAAGCCGACGGTGGAGTAGCAGGTCGTGTAGGCCCCGGCCGACGTGAGCACGACCTGGTCGCCCTCGGCGAGCGACAGCGGCAGCTGGACGGGCTGCTTCTCGTACATCACGTCGGCGCTGTCACAGGTCGGCCCCGCGAGGACGCACGGCCCGGTCGGACCGGTCGCGGTGGTCTCGAGGCGGTAGCGGATCGCCTCGTCGAGCGTCTCGACCAGGCCGGTGAACACGCCGGCGTCGAGGTAGACCCACCGCGTGTCGCCGCGGTGCACGACGGCGACCACCGAGGCGACGAGGCGACCGGCGTCGGCGACGACCGAACGACCCGGCTCGATGAGGGTGCGCGGCCGACGGACGCCGAAGCGCTTGCGGAGCGAGCGCCGGATCGCGGCGCCGTACGCGTCCAGAGCCGGCGCACCACCCTCGAGCGCGGCGGGGAAGCCGCCGCCCAGGTCGAGCAGCCACGGGGACAGCCCGGCGTTGCGGAGGGCGGCGAAGACCCGCGAGGACGCCTCGATCGGGGCGTCCCAGGCCGCTGGGTCACGCTGCTGGGAGCCGACGTGGAAACAGACACCGGCGGCCTCGAGACCGAGACCAGCCGCGAGGACCAGGACGTCGACGGCCTCGGCCGTCGAGCAGCCGTACTTGCGGGACAGCGGCCAGTCCGAGCCGTCGCCCGACGTCACCAGGCGGCACAGCACCGCCGAACCCGGGGCCGCCTCGGCCACCTTGCGGGTCTCCTCGGGTGAGTCGACCACGAACAGCCGCACGCCCTGCGCCGCGGCCTCCACGATGTCCGTGCGCAGCTTGATCGGGTTGGAGTAGACGAGGTCCTCGGCGCGAGCCCCGGCGTCCAGGCACGCCCGTACCTCGGCCGGGCTGGCCACGTCGAAGCTCGCACCGGCGGCGACGAGGGCGCGCAGCAGCACCGGGTGCGGGTTGGCCTTGACCGCGTAGTGGACGGCCGTTCCGGGGAGCGCCGCGCGCAGCTGCCGGAGCCGGGAGACCGCGGTCGGGACGTGCAGCTCGAGCCGCGGGGTGGCGGCTCGTCCGGTCACGGGCCGGGTGGTGGTGGCGCTCGCGAGCACGGTCATGCTCGCTCAGGAGGCCGGCTGCACAGGTGCAGATACGGCGGCGCGGCCCCCACCCGCGGCGTGCTTGGGTGGTCGGGTGCGCGAGCCCCCGGAGAACGTGACCGACGCCGAGGTGCTGGCCACGGTCCGTGCGCACTGGTCGACCGACGTGGACGGCGTCGAGCACCTGCCGGTCGGGTTCGGCGCGCACCACTGGTCGGCGACCGTGCGCGGGCGTCCGGTCTACTTCCTGACGCTGGACTCCCTCGACGCCGGACGCTCCGCTGGGCACGACCACGCGTCCCTCGAGTCGGCGTACGCCGTCGCCTCGGGCCTGATGTTCCCGCTCGACTTCGTCGTGGCCCCGGTCCCCTCGCACGGCGGCACCTGGACGGTCCCGCTCCCCGGCGGAGCCCTCTCGGTGACGCCGTGGATCGTCGGCGAGAACCCGGTCAGCGCCGACCTCGACGTGCTCTCAGACATGCTGCGCCGCCTGCACGCCGTGACTCCCCCGCCCGGTCTGCGCGAGTGGACCACGATCACGCCGCCGTCCCTCCCGATGGAGCTGACGGCGCTGGTGCGCACGCCGTGGGAGGCCGGACCGTACGGCGAGCGCGCCCGGTCGGCGGTCCGTGGCCGGCTCGACGCGATCGAGGAGTGGTCGGCGACGTACCACGCCCTCGCGGACGTCGCGCGGCGCCGACCCTGGGTCATCACCCACGGCGAGCCGGGCGAGCACAACCTGATGGTGACGGTCGGCAGGACGCGCCTGGTGGACTGGGAGACCATCCTGCTGGCCCCGGCCGAGCGGGACTGGCGCACGCTGGTCGCAGCGCGGGCTGCCCGTCGACGGCCTCGACGGGTCACTTGATCGGGCGATGCTCGACCTGTTCGACCTCGAGTGGCGCCTGGACGAGATCAGCCAGTACGCCACCCGGTTCTCCTCACCTCACACCGGCACCGCCAGCGACAAGGTCGCGATGGGCGGCCTGCTCCACGAGCTGGTCCGGCCGCCGTTCCAGCCCGGTCGGTGACGCCACGGGACTAGCCTGCTGGGATGACGAGCACCCCGGAGGAGACCGCCCCCTACGGCTCCGGACCCGCGGCTCCCGCCGCCCCGGTCCGGCGCATCCGCACCCATCATCTGCGGGAGATGAAGGAGCGCGGCGAGCGGTTCTCGATGCTGACGGCCTACGAGCAGTACGCCGCGCAGACCTTCGACGAGGCCGGCATCGAGGTGCTCCTGGTCGGCGACAGCGCCAGCAACAACGTCTACGGCAACGAGACGTCGCTCCCGGTCACCGTCGACGAGCTGCTCCCACTGACCCGCGCCGTGACCCGGTCGGTCAAGCGGTCGCTGGTGGTCGGCGACCTGCCGTTCGGGTCCTACCAGCGCTCGCCGGAACAGGCCTACGACACCGCCGTCCGGTTCATGAAGGAGGGCGGGGCGCACTGCGTGAAGCTCGAGGGCGGCCGCGAGATGGCGCCGCAGATCGAGCTGATGACCCGCGGCGGCATCCCCGTCATGGCGCACATCGGCTTCACCCCGCAGAGCGAGCACGCGCTGGGCGGGTACCGCGTCCAGGGCCGCGGCGACAACTCCTCCCGGATCCTCGAGGACGCCCACGCGATCCAGGAGGCCGGCGCGTTCGCGGTCGTCATGGAGATGGTTCCTGGGGACGTGGCCGGCCAGGTCACCAAGGAGCTGGCGATCCCGACGATCGGCATCGGCGCCGGCCCCGACTGCGACGGCCAGGTGCTCGTCTGGCAGGACGCCTTCGGTCTGCGCACCGGCAAGATGGCCAAGTTCGTCAAGCAGTACGCCGACGTGCACGGCGTCCTCCTCGAGGCCGCCCGGTCCTACGCCGCCGAGGTGAAGGACGGCTCGTTCCCGGGGTCCGAGCACACCTTCTAGGACGCGCCTAGACTGCCGAGATGCTGCGGTTCCGGTACGGCGGGATGTCGCACGTGGGTCTCGTCCGGGGCAACAACGAGGACGCCGGCTTCGCCAGCCACCACGTCCAGGTCGTGGCGGACGGTGTCGGGGGCGCCGCCGCCGGTGAGGTCGCGTCGGCCACCACGACGTACGTCGTCACCGCGTTGGCCGCCGCCCACCCGACCGCCGACGCCGCCACCCTGCTCCGCCGCGCCGTCTCCGAGGCGCACGAGCAGCTCCGGGCAGGCGTGGCTCGGGATGCCTCGCGGGCGGGCATGGCGACCACGCTCGTCGCCGCCCTCGCCCGCCACGGGCAGGTCACCGTCGCGCACATCGGCGACTCCCGTGCGTACCTGTTGCGGGGTGGCCGCCTTCGCCGCCTCACCACCGACCACACGTTCGTCCAGACCATGCTCGACAGCGGCCGGCTGACGCCGGAGGAGGCACGCTCTCACCCGTACCGCTCGGTCGTCCTCAAGTCCGTGAACGCCGAGGAGGACCCGCACCCCGACGTCTTCCGTGTCCACGCCTCCCCCGGCGACCGCCTCCTGCTCTGCAGCGACGGCCTCACCGACTTCGTCGACGAGACCGAGTCATCGCCGCCCGCCTCCCCGGCGGCGACGCCGACGACGCCGCCCAGGCGCCTCGTCGACGCCGCCCTCGCCGCCGGCGGCCGCGACAACGTCACCTGCCTCGTCTCCGACGTCGACGACGGCCCCCGCATGTCCTGGGACGGCCGGCTCCTCGGCGCGATGGCCGACCCGTGGCTGGTGGTCGACGCCGCCGCCATCCACGCGACCGCCTGAGGTCACCCTCGAGCGCCTGGTCGCCGGGCCGGGCGGGCCTCGCCGGGAAGCGGTGAGCCTGGCACGTTCAGCGGTGAGCCTGGCACGGTTTCGATCCCTCGAACCGTGCCAGGCTCACCGCTCGCCCGAGTCCCCGGCGGCCCTGTCGTAGCGTGAGCCCATGTCACGCCTGCTCGCCGCCGTACTCGCCCTGGTCCTGGTCCCGGGTGCCGCGTGCTCGTCGGCGGCGGAGCCGGACGACTCGGCCCCCGCGGCCGCCACCAGCAGCACGAGCACGCCGACGCCGGGCGCGGCCGAGAGCAGCGACGGCCGGCAGGCGCAGGCGAAAGCCGTGCCGCTGAAGGTCACGAAGGTGGCGACGGGGCTCGACCACCCGTGGGACGTGCACCCGATCGGGCACGGGCGGCTGCTGGTCACCGAGCGGTCCGGGCACCTCACCGTGATCGACAAGGGCGGCGCCGTACGACGCCTGCCGATGCCGACGGACCTGATCTGGGCGTCCGGCGAGACCGGCCTCATGGGACTGGCGATCGACCCGGACTTCGCGGACAGCGGCCGCTTCTACACCTGCAACGGCGGCAGCCCGCAGAGCAACCCGGACGTGCGGATCATGGTCTGGACGATGAACGCGGACGCGACCCGGGCGTCCTACGACCACACGCTGCTGTCCGGGTTCCCGACCTCCAGCGGACGGCACGGCGGCTGCCGGCTGCTGATCCTCGACAACGGGGCGCTGCTGGTCGGCACCGGCGACGCGGCCATCGGCACCAACGCGGAGAACAAGCAGTCGTTCGGCGGAAAGACGCTGATGCTCAACCGGCTGACGGGCAAGCCCTGGCCGACCAACCCGTTCGTCGACGCCAGCAACCGCACCCAGCGCTACGTCCACACCTACGGGCACCGCAACGTCCAGGGCATCGCCCAGCGCGCCGACGGCTCGCTGTGGTCGGCCGAGCACGGCCCCGACCGCGACGACGAGGTCAACCTGCTCAAGAACGGCGGCGACTACGGCTGGAACCCCGTCCCCGGCTACAACGAGTCGGTGCCGATGACCGACCAGTCCCTGCCCGGCAAGCAGATCGTGGCCAAGTGGAGCAGCGGGTTCCCGACGGTCGCGACCTCGGGAGCGTCGTTCGTCGCGGGCAAGCGGTGGGGCTGGTACGACGGCACGCTCGCCGTCGCAGCGCTCAAGGCCGGCGAGCTGATCTTCATGAAGTTCGACGCGAGCGGAAAGCTGATCGGGGTCAAGCTGCCGCCGGTGATGAAGCGGTACGGCCGCCTGCGCGCGGTCACCGCCCTGCCCAACGGCAGCATCCTCGTCACGACGGACAACGGCGGCAACGACGCGGTCCTGCGGGTGCGACCGGCCGCGTGAGAGCTGTCCGGTACGACGCCGTCGGCGCCCTGCCCACTCTGGTCGAGGTCGAGGACCCTGCCTGCCCGGACGACGGGATCGTGGTCGCGGTCGAGGCCACCGGCGTGTGTCGTTCGGACTGGCACGCCTGGCAGGGACACGAGAAGGTCGCCCTCCCCCACGTCCCGGGCCACGAGTACGCCGGCACGGTCGCCGAGGTCGGGCGTGAGGTCACGACCCTGCATGTCGGCGACCGGGTCACCGTGCCGTTCGTCCTCGGGTGCGGACGCTGCACGTACTGCCTTCAGGGCGACGCCCAGGTCTGCCCCGACCAGCTCCAACCGGGGTTCAGCCTGCCCGGATCCTTCGCCGAGCTGGTCGCGGTCCCCCGCGCCGACGCGAACGTCGTGCGCCTTCCCGACGAGGTGTCCTCCGGTGCTGCCGCGGCGCTGGGCTGCCGGTTCGCGACCGCCTACCGCGCCGTCGTCACCCACGGCCGGCTCGACGCCGGTCAGTGGCTCGTCGTCGTCGGCTGCGGCGGGGTCGGGCTGTCGGCGGTGATGGTCGCGGTGGCGCGCGGAGCACGGGTCGTCGCGGCCGACGTGCGCTCCGACGCCCTGGCCGCGGCGCGCGACCTCGGCGCCGAGCTCACCCTCGAGGCCGGCCCCGACGTCGCGCGGGAGATCCAGGAGAAGACGGGCGGCGCCCACGTGGGCATCGACGCGATCGGCGACCCGATCGCCGCCGCCACGTCCGTCGCGTCCCTGCGACCGCGCGGGCGGCACGTGCAGGTCGGTCTCCTCGCCCAGACCACTCTGCCGATGGACCTCGTCATCGGTCGTGAGCTCGCCGTCCTGGGCTCGCACGGCATGCCCGCCGTCGACTACCCCGAGATCCTCGAGCTCGTCGCCGCTGGGACCTTGCGACCCGACGCACTCGTCACGCGCACCATCGGGCTGGAACACGCGGGTGCAGCCCTCGCCGAGATGTCAGGCCCCGGCATCACCATGATCGAGCCCTGAGAAATGACCTGACATCTGTCATCCCAGGTTCGTGACCGGCGGCCCAGCAGCGAGGCGGTATACGGCGACACGGTAGGTGCCATGACCACCACACCGGCCGTCCGCCTCTCGGGTGTGACGAAGAACTTCGGCCCAGCCAGTCAGCCCGTGAAGGCCGTCAAGGGCATCGACCTCGAGCTCCAGCAGGGCGAGATCGTCGCGTTCCTGGGCCCCAACGGCGCCGGCAAGACCACGACCATCGACATGGTCCTCGGGCTCTCGAAGCCCACCACGGGCGACGTGGAGGTGCTCGGTCTCGAGCCCCGCGACGCCATCGCCCGCGGCCTGGTCTCGGCCGTGATGCAGACCGGCGGCCTGCTCAAGGACCTCACCGTCCGCGAGACCGTGCGCTACACCGCCTCCCTCTTCGCCGACACCGAGGACGTCGAGGTGGTCCTGAAGAAGGCCGGCATCACGGGCATCGCGGACCGCAAGGTCGGCAAGTGCTCGGGGGGCGAGCAGCAGCGGTTGCGGTTCGCGATGGCCCTGCTCTCCGACCCGGCTCTCCTCCTGCTCGACGAGCCGACGACCGGCATGGACGTCGAGGGTCGCCGGGCCTTCTGGTCCGCGATCCGCGAGGACGCGGCGCTCGGTCGGACCGTGCTGTTCGCGACGCACTACCTCGAGGAGGCCGACCAGTACGCCGACCGCATCGTCCTCATCAGCAAGGGCCGGATCGTGGCCGACGGCACCGGAGCCGAGGTCAAGGCGATGACCAGCGGGCGCACCCTCCGGGCCACCTTGCCCGACGTCGACCAGGACGTGCTGCACGAGCTGGCCTCACTCGGCGGCGTCGACGGCGTCGAGACCCGCGGCGAGTCGGTGATCGTGAACGCCAAGGACAGCGACGCGGTCGCGCGCTTCCTGCTCACCCGGACCGAGGCCCGCGACCTCGAGATCACCGCCCACGGCCTCGAAGAGGCGTTCCTCAGCCTGACCGACGAAGGAGACGACGCATGAGCACCACCACCACGGCCATCGACCCGACCACCCGCCGGGTCCCGCCGCTGGGCGGCCTCAACGCCACGGTCCTGAGCATCGAGCTGCGCCGGATGCTCCGCAACCGCCGCACGATCATCTTCACGCTGGTCTTCCCCGCCGCCCTGCTGCTGTCGTTCGGTGGCCAGGACGGCTGGGACGACAAGGCCGGACTCGGCAACGTCGCGGCGTACATCCTGGTCTCGATGAGCCTGTACGGCGCCGCGCTCACCGCCGCGGCCGGAGGCTCGATGGTCGCCCTCGAGCGGTCGCTGGGGTGGTCGCGCCAGCTGCGGCTGACCCCTCTGAACCCGGTGGCCTACATCCTGATGAAGATCGTCGTCGCGCTCGTCATGGGCGCGCTCGCGATCACCGCGGTCAACATCGTCGGCGCCCTGCAGGGCAAGGCCGAGATGCCCGCCCACATCTGGTTCGAGTGCGCGGTCGTGACCCTGTTCTGCACGCTGACGTTCGCGGCGCTGGGCGTGTTCGTCGGGTACGTCGTGCCGGGTGAGAACGCCATGCAGATCCTCGGCCCCGGCCTGGCCCTGCTGTCTTTCCTGGGCGGCGTGTTCATCCCCCTCGACCAGTACGCCGACGTGGTGCGCCACATCGCCTACTGGACGCCGATGTACGGCGTGGCCGAGATCGCCCGCTCGCCGCTGACCCGCGAGCTGCCCTGGTACGCCATCGTCAACGCGGTCGGCTGGTTCGCCCTCTTCGTGGCCGGCGCCGCGTGGCGGATGAGCAAGGACACCGCTCGGGTGTGACTAGCGTGAACCCCGTGCAAGAGCAGGAGCAGCCACTGGGTCGCCGCGGACCGTGGTTCGCGGCGATCTGGCTGTTCTTCCTGCTCGACCCGTGGCTGGAGGGCTGGCACCACCGGGGCACGGTGGCAGGGGTCGCGGGCATGGTGCTCACGGTCGCGTTCGGGGCGACGTACATGTGGCTCTGGATCCGGCTGCGCGCCGACCGTGCCAACCTGCAGGACGAGCCGAGCGCCAGGACCGGCGTCCTGTGGCTCGGCGTCCTCGTCGTGCTGGGGCTGCTGGTGACGCTCACCCTCGGTCAGGTGGGGACCGCCACGGCGGTCTACGTCGCCGTCGCCGCGATGATGCTGTTCCCGTTCGCGGTCGCCGCGGCCGTCACCGTGACGATCGCGGTGCTCGTCCTCGTCACCGGCGAGGTCGTCCCGGACTGGGACCGCTCGATCGGGCTGGCCTTCTCGGTGGGCGCAGCGGCTCTGGCCGTCTTCGGCATCCGCTCGATGCTCCGGCGCAACATCGACCTGATCCGGGCGAACGAGGAGAACGCCGACCTCCTCGTCGAGAACGAGCGCACCCGCTTCGCCCGGGACCTCCACGACATCCTCGGCCACTCGCTGACCGTGATCACGGTGAAGGCGGAGCTCGCCGGCCGGCTGATGGACGCCGACCCGGCGCGTGCGAGGGCCGAGATCGCGGACCTCGAGAGGCTCAGCCGCGACGCGCTGGCCGACGTACGCCGCGCGGTCGAGGGCTACCGCGACCTCACCCTCCCCGGCGAGCTGGCTCGTGCGCGGGCCGCGCTGGAGGCCGCGGAGATCCGCGCCGACCTGCCGAACACGACCGACGAGGTGCCCAGCGACCTGCGCGAGCTCTTCGCCTGGACCGTGCGCGAGGGCGTCACCAACGTGATCCGCCACTCGCACGCACACACGTGCCGGGTCGTCATCCGGCCGAGCGGCGTGGAGGTCACCGACGACGGGGACGGTGCGCCCGCCGAGCCGACGTCCGGCTCCGGCCTGCGCGGTCTGCGCGAGCGCGCGGCCGCCGTCGGCGCCACCGTCGTCACCCGCTCCCTCTCCCCCGGCTTCTCGCTGTCGGTGGTGCGCGCGTGATCCGACTGGTGATCGCCGACGACCAGGCGCTGGTCCGTGGCGCCATCGCGGCCCTGCTCGGCCTCGAGCCCGACCTCGAGGTCGTGGCCGAGGTCGGCTCCGGAGAGGACGCGGTGACGGCCGTGGCCGAGCACGCCCCGGACGTCGCACTGCTCGACGTCGAGATGCCCGGACTCGACGGGATCGAGGCCGCGCGGCAGATCCGCGACCGGTCGCCGGGCACCCGCGTGCTGATGGTGACGACGTTCGGCCGGCCGGGGTACCTGAAGCGCGCTCTCCAGGCCGGCGCCTCCGGCTTCGTGGTGAAGGAGACCCCCGCGGCGCAGCTCGCGGACGCGGTACGCCGCGTGCACCAGGGCCTGCGCGTCGTCGACCCGGCGCTGGCCATGGACAGCCTGACCACCGGCGACTCGCCGCTGACCCCCCGCGAGACCGAGGTGCTGCAGGCCGCCCGCGACGGCGCGTCCGTCGCCGTCATCGCCTCGCGGGTGCACCTGTCGGAGGGCACGGTACGCAACCACCTCTCCGCCGCCATCGGCAAGACCGGCGCCGGCAACCGCGCGGAAGCCGTGCTGGTCTCGGTCGAGAACGGGTGGCTGTGAAGCTCGCTGGTCACGAGACCGGTGAGCGTCACGGGGGCGCGTGACTAGCGCGCCTTCCTCGACCAGCGGAACCCGTCAGGCTTTCCAGCCCAGCCACGCAGCACCGGCGGCGACGGCCGCGAACAGCACGACGAGGGCGACGACGGGCAGCACGAGGAGGCGCTTGGGGTGGGAGGTCCACCAGCGGCAGGCGGTCACGAAGAGCGTCAGCCACACGAAGATCAGCAACGTCAGGGCCCAGGTGGGCACGACCAGTCCCGAGGCGCCGTACAGGAAGAAGACCGCCGCCATCCCGGCCATGCCGACGAAGGGCCAGGGCGACGCCTTCGGCCGGGTGGTCAAGCGGTCAGCTCTCCTTGGGGTCGTTCCACTTCGGGTCGTTGTCCCACTCCTCGTTGCGCTCCGCGGCCTTGGTGAGGGCTCGCTCGGCCTCCTCGCGGGTGGCGTACGGCCCGAGGCGGTCGATGGGCGGGCAGAGGTCCTCTCCCGTCTCGACGCGATGGTCCTTGACGCAGAACCAGAACTTGGCGGAGTCCGAGTCGCTCATGGGTTCAACTTAGACTGGCGCGCGTGACACCGGTCGCTCCCGCCCTGATCTCCCCGCGTCGTGCGGTGCCCGACGGCATCGAGCGGCCGGAGTACGTCGACCGCCCCCAGCCCGAGCGCTTCACCGGGTCCGAGGTCAAGGACGCCGAGACGATCGAGAAGATCCGGATCGCGAGCCGGCTGGCCGCGCAGGCCCGCGAGGCCGTGGGTGCGGCCGTCCAGCCCGGCATCACGACCGACGAGCTGGACCGGATCGGGCACGAGTTCCTCTGCGACCACGGCGCGTACCCCTCGACGCTCGGCTACAAGGGCTTCCCCAAGTCGCTCTGCTCGAGCGTCAACGAGGTCGTGTGCCACGGCATCCCCGACTCCCGCGTCGTCGAGGACGGCGACATCGTCAACATCGACATCACGGCATTCCTCAACGGCGTGCACGGCGACACGAACGCGACCTTCCTCGCAGGTGACGTCGACGAGGAGACCCGGTTGCTCGTCGACCGCACCCACGAGGCGCTGATGCGCGGCATCAACGCGGTCAAGCCCGGCCGCCGGCTCAACGTCATCGGACGCGTCATCGAGTCCTACGCCAAGCGGTTCGGCTACGGCGTGGTCCGCGACTTCACCGGACACGGGATCGGCACGTCGTTCCACTCCGGGTTGATCGTGCCCCACTACGACACCCCGTTGTACGACGACGAGATCCAGGTCGGCATGACCTTCACCGTCGAGCCGATGCTGAACCTCGGGACCCATGAGTGGGTCATGTGGGACGACGGCTGGACCGTGGCCACCCGGGACGGCCGGCGCAGCGCCCAGTTCGAGCACACGCTGCTGGTCACCGCGGCTGGTGCCGAGATCCTGACCCAGCCGTAGACCCAGCCGTCACAGACCCAGCCGTACACCCAGCCGTACACCCAGCCGTGCACCCAGCCTCAGCCGGGGGCGACGTACGCCGCGAGCGACTTCTTGGTGACCGTACGCCGACCCACGACCGGCTGGTGGTAGCGCACGGCGACGTCCAGGTCGGGCTGCCAGTCGTCGCACGCGACGTACCAGCGGTAGCGCTGCTTGCCCTTGCCCGCGGTGTCGGCGAAGGGGACCTGGCCGTGCACGGCCTTCTGGAGCTTGGTCATGCTCATGCCCGAGGTGATCTTGGCGAACTCGTGCTCCCCGACGCACGTGCCGTTGGCGGCCGCCACGGCCGCCGGGACGAGGGCCACGGCCGGGCACAGCAGTCCCGCGAGCACGGCGGCTGCGGGCAGCACGGTGCGCGATCGCGGGATGTGGGTGCGGACCATCGTTCCTCCAGGGTGACTTGTGGGGAGTCACCCGTGTGACAGAGTTTCCTCCACCTTTCGGCGGCCCGCATGACACCTGCGGATCATCCGCGAGTGGTCCAGACGGGCTATGCCGACCCCCAGGGGCGGGCCGTCACCGTCGGGGCCGGCTGCCTCATGTTCGTGCAATGCACAAACATGAGTTCCCGCGTCCGTTGACCGGCCCCCAGCGCGTTGCGAGTCTGCGCAACGGCCCTAGGACACCCGTCCCGGGGCCACGGGCGGCGGGGCCTCCCAGAAGGACGCGCCCGCGGTCGCCCGTTCACCCCTGGGTCCTCCCCCGGACCCCGGACACAGGAGAACGAATGTCCCAGAAAAGTCTTGGGAGACACTTCGGCGGTCTCACAGCCGCCGTTCTCGCGGGAGCCGTGCTCACGATGGCCCCGTTGGGCGCCCACGCCGGCGCCGTCGTCGGCGGGTCGGGCGTCGACAAGCAGCACGCCGGTAGTGGAGGCGGGCGACTCGACCCGCAGGCCATGGCCCGGAAGGCAGCCACCTCGCTGATCGCGCAGAGACTGCCGGCCCTCAAGATCGGCCCGCACGACGGCTTCCTCGCCAAGCCCGTCATGCGCTCCGGTGACCTCAGCTACGTGGCCTACGAGCGCACCTACCGCGGCCTGCCCGTGGTCGGCGGCGACTTCGTGGTCGTCACCGACGCGCGTGGTCACGTCCTCAACACCTCGGTCGCGCAGACCAGCAAGACCACCCTCTCCTCCATCACCCCTCGGGTCGGCCAGGACCGCGCCGTCACCGTCGCTCGCCACCAGGTGAGCAAGGTGTCGAAGACCGAGACGCCTCGCCTCGTCGTGTGGCAGGGCAAGACCTCCCGCCTCGCCTGGGAGACCAAGGTCGCCGGCCGCGACCACGGCCACCCCTCGCTCCAGTCCGTGTACGTCGACGCCCGCTCGGGCAAGTTCCTCGACAGCTTGGAGCACGTCGCCGAGGGCACCGGCAACACGGCGTACGCCGGCACGGTGACCTTCCCGACCACGCTGTCCGGCTCGACGTACTCCATGAAGAACTCCAGCGCGCCCACCCTCGTCTGCCAGAACGCCTCGGGCAACGTCACCTACACGGGGACCGACGACAGCTGGGGCGACGGCAACGCCACCAACCGGGAGACCGGCTGCGCCGACGCGTTCTACGCCGCCGACCAGGAGCGCCAGATGCTCTCCTCGTGGCTCGGCCGCAACGGCATGAACGGCTCGGGTGGCTGGGTGCCGATCCGCGTCGGCCTCAACGACGTCAACGCCTACTACGACGGCACCCAGGTCCAGGTCGGTCACACCCAGACCGGCGGCAAGTGGATCGGCTCGCTCGACGTGGTCGCCCACGAGTTCGGCCACGGTGTCGACGACACCACCCCCGGCGGTATCTCCGGCGGCGGCACCCAGGAGTTCGTGGCCGACACGTTCGGCGCGGCCACGGAGGCCTTCGCCAACAACGCGACCGACCGGCCCGACTACACGGTCGGCGAGCAGGTCAACCTGGTCGGCTCCGGCCCGATCCGCTACATGTACAACCCGTCGCTGGCCGGTGACGCGAACTGCTACAGCAGCTCGACGCCCGGCAGCGAGGTCCACTCGGCCGCCGGTCCCGGCAACCACTGGTACTACCTGCTGGCGGAGGGCACCAACCCGACCAACGGCCAGCCGACCAGCCCGACGTGCAACAGCACGACGCTGACCGGCGTGGGCATCCAGAACGCCCAGAAGATCATGTACAACGCGATGCTGATGAAGACGTCGTCGTCGTCGTACCTGAAGTACCGCACCTGGACCCTCACCTCGGCCAAGAACCTCGACGCGTCGTGCGGTCTCTACAACAAGGTCAAGGCCGCGTGGAACGCCGTCTCGGTCCCGGCCCAGGCCGCCGACCCGACCTGTGGCTCCACCGGCACGGTCACCGTCACGAACCCGGGCAGCAAGTCCGGCACGGTCGGCTCCGCGATCGCGTCCTTCACGCTGTCCGCCACGGGCGGCACCTCGCCGTACACCTGGTCCGCCACCGGCCTCCCGGCCGGCGTCACCATCGGCTCGACCACCGGCACCGTCTCGGGTACGCCGACCACGGCCGGCACCTACAACGTGACGGCCACGGCGACCGGCAGCGGCGGCAGCGGCACCGGCTCGACGTCGTTCACCTTCACCATCAGTGGTGGCGGTGGCGGCGGCTGCTCGGGCCAGAAGCTCGGCAACAACGGCTTCGAGACCGGGAGCGCGGCTCCGTGGACCTCGTCGGCCGGCGTCGTCGACAACACCGCGGCCCAGCCGGCCCGCACCGGTTCGTGGAAGGCGTGGCTCGACGGCTACGGCACCACCCACACCGACACGCTCAGCCAGAGCGTGAGCATCCCGGCCGGGTGCGGGGCGACGCTGTCCTTCTACCTGCACATCGACTCCGCGGAGACCACCACCTCGACGGCCTACGACAAGCTGACCGTCAAGATCGGGTCCACCACGCTGGCGACGTACAGCAACCTCAACAAGGCGACCGGCTACACGCTGCGCTCGTTCAACGTCTCGGCCTTCGCGGGCCAGACGGTGACGGTCAGCTTCTCCGGCGCCGAGGACTCCTCGCTCCAGACGTCGTTCGTCATCGACGACACGGCGCTGAACCTCAGCTGACCTGAGGAGCCGACCTGCGGGTCGTGTGCCTGAGAACGCGCTGTAGCGCTGCCTCAGGCACACGACCCGCTTCGGTTGCCCTACCCTGGGCCCTGCGGAGGAGCTGGCCGGGCGACCGCGGCGTACGTCGTGAGACACGCGTCGAGGAAGGTCCGGGCTCCACAGGGCAGGGCGGTGGGCAACACCCACCCGGGGTGACCCGCGGGAAAGTGCCACAGAGAACAGACCGCCTGCACCGGCTTCGGCCCTGGGTCGAGAAGGGGCAGGTAAGGGTGAAACGGTGGTGCAAGAGACCACCAGCGACCGGGGCGACCCGGCCGGCTCGGCAAACCCCGCCCGGAGCAAGGTCGAACAGCGTGCGTCTGAGGGCGGCCCGCCCGAGCACGCGGGTAGACCGCAGGAGGCCGCCGGCAACGACGGTCGTAGATGGATGGTCGCCCCCCGATCGGTCGCGAGGCTGACGGGGACAGAACCCGGCCTACAGGCCAGCTCCTCCGCTTCAAGCCCCTGACCTGCGCAAACGTGATCTGCACACTGCTGTAGTCCCCAATTGGTCCCCAAGAAGATTCGTCATTGGCCCTGTCAGGCGGCGCGCGACGCTCCAATCGCCTTCGACGAGGTAAATGCTCCGATAGCGACCCCGTCGGGCAATCCCTTCGAAGTCCTCCCCGTATAACTCCGGCAAACAGGCAGGCTACTTTCGGAATGTGCTCGCTGCCGTGCCCCACGCCTCGGCCACCAGGTCGCGCAGCTCGAGGTGTCGAACGTCCGCGGCGCAAGGCGCAAGTTTGAGGACGGCCGCGAGGTCCACGAGCTCGAGGAAGCGGTCCCGTCCGAGGTCTGCCTCGGTCAGGAGCGAGCCGGCGGCGGGCCCAGCGGAGGGTCGTGCGGGTGTGATGGTCATGGTGGCTCTTCAAATGGGGTCCCGGCGCACCGGGCAGCTCATGCAGCGGGCTCCGCCGCGGCTTTGGCCACGCAACCTTCCATCAAGCGATCCCGCCCAGGAGGCCCCACCACGGCAGACGATCGCTGCGCACGAGAGGAACGATGTCTGCGAGGGCGGAGGATGACGAGTGGGAGTGGACATCGGCCGCCGACGACTCCCCCGAAGAGCTGCGGACGCTGTGGCTCGAGGCCGTCGGGCGCTCGGAGGCCGCCGTTGACGACGTACCCGCCGCCCGCGGCCTCGACAGCCTGCTCGCGATCTCCGACGGGACCGAGACGCCGAACCTGCGCCGAGTGCTCATCGACGTGATCGAGGAGTACGCCCGTCACACCGGCCATGCCGACCTGATCCGCGAGTCGATCGACGCGTTGGTCGGCGAGGACGCACCGCAGTAGCGGAGTCGCCACGATGCCGCCGCGCCGAGCACCGCCATGGCGTCCGCCCCCGAGATGTTCGGGACCAACGTCCCGGGACTCGAGGTCCTCCTGCCGTGGGGCACACGGACGGGTCCTTTCTACGGTGACGTGAGCCCGATCGCGCCCGAGACAGGAGTCCTCTGTGGACCCGACCGACATCGCCCGGTGGCAGTTCGCCATCATCACCGTCTACCACTTCCTGTTCGTTCCGATCACCATCGGGCTCTCGGCGATCGTGGCCGGTTACCAGACGGCGTGGGTACGCACCAGGAACGAGCAGTGGCTACGCCTGACCAAGTTCTTCGGCAAGCTGTTCCTCATCAACTTCGCCCTCGGCGTGGTGACCGGCATCGTGCAGGAGTTCCAGTTCGGCATGAACTGGAGCGACTACTCCCGGTTCGTCGGCGACATCTTCGGCGCTCCCCTGGCCATCGAGGGCCTGCTGGCCTTCTTCCTCGAGTCGACGTTCCTGGGTCTGTGGATCTTCGGGTGGGACCGCCTGCCCGAGAAGGTGCACCTGGCTGCCATCTGGTTGGTCCACGTCGGCACGTTGTTCTCGGCGTACTTCATCCTCGCGGCCAACTCGTGGATGCAGCACCCCGTCGGCTACGCGTTCAACCCCCGGACCGGCCGGGCCGAGATGAACGACTTCGCGGCCGTGCTCTTCAACAAGGTGCAGCTGGTGACGTTCCCGCACGTCATCTTGTCGGCCTACTTCACGGGCGCGGCCTTCGTGGTGGGCGTCGCATTCTGGCTCATGGTGCGCGGCAAGGAGGACGACCGGGGCCTGTACCGGGTCGCACTGCGCTCGGGCGCCGTCATCGCCCTGGTCGCCGGGCTCGGCGTGGCGGTCTCCGGTGACATCCAGGGCAAGATCATGACCGAGGTGCAGCCGATGAAGATGGCCGCGGCCGAGGCGCTCTACGACACCGAGCAGCCCGCCGACTTCTCGCTCTTCACCTTCGGCAGCCTCGACGGCGCCGAGGAGAAGTTCGCCGTCAAGGTGCCTGGACTCCTGTCCTTCCTCGCCACCGGCTCTGCCGACAGCAAGGTCGAGGGCATCAACGACCTGCGCGCGCAGTACGAGGCGACCTACGGCCAGGACCCCGGAGCGTCGTACTACTCCCCCAGCGGCTACGTGCCGAACGTCCCGCTGTCGTACTGGTCGTTCCGGTTGATGATCGGCTTCGGCTTGCTGGGCGCCCTGATCGCGGCCTGGTTGCTCCTCGCCACCCGCAAGGGCGCACTCCCCCGCGGGCGTCTGATCATGGCCTCGGCGCTCGCGCTGCCGTTCCTCCCCCTCCTCGCCAACTCCTTCGGGTGGATCTTCACCGAGATCGGACGCCAGCCGTGGGCGGTGTTCGGGCTGCTGACCACGGCGAGCAGCGTCTCGCCCGGGGTCAGCACCTTCGAGGCGCTCACCTCGCTGATCGTGCTCTCGCTGCTGTACGGCGTGCTGGCGTTCATCGAGGTGCGGCTGATGCTCACCTACATCCGGCGTGGCGCGGACCCGGTCCCCGACCAGACCGACGACGCCCCGACCGACGGCGACCGCCCGCTCGCCTTCGCCTACTGAGGAGCCACCGCCATGGAACTCACCACCGTCTGGTTCGCCCTCATCGCCGTGCTCTGGATGGGTTACTTCGCTCTCGAGGGCTTCGACTTCGGCGTCGGCATGTTGCTGCCCGTCCTCGCCGAGGACGACACCGAGCGCCGCGTCCTCATCAACACCATCGGTCCGGTCTGGGATGGCAACGAGGTGTGGCTGCTCGTCGCCGGTGGTGCCACGTTCGCGGCGTTCCCGGAGTGGTACGCCACGTTGTTCAGCGGCTTCTACTTGCCCCTGCTGCTGATCCTCGTGGCGCTGATCGTGCGCGGTGTCGCGTTCGAGTACCGCGCCAAGCGCGACGACGCCCAGTGGCGAGCCCGCTGGGACCTGGCCATCATCGTCGGCTCCTTCGTGCCCGCGCTGCTGTGGGGGGTCGCTTTCGCCAACATCCTGCGCGGCGTGCCGATCGACGCCGACATGGAGTACGTCGGCGGGTTCTTCAACCTGCTGAACCCTTACGCGCTCCTCGGCGGAGCGATGACGCTGCTGCTGTTCCTCACGCACGGTGCGATGTTCATCAGCCTCAAGACCGACGGGCGGATCCGGGGGGCGGCGCGGGACCTGGCCTTCAAGCTGGGGCTCGCGGCTGCCGTCGTCGCGGTCGCGTTCCTGGGCTGGACCCAGGTCAAGACGGGCACCGTTGCCTCGGCTGTGGCCTTCGTGGTGGCAGCGCTCGCGCTGGTCGCGGCCCTCGGAGCGATCAGGCTCGGTCGTGAGGGCTGGGCGTTCCTGGGCACGTTCGTCACCATCGCCGTCGGGGTAGCCGGCCTGTTCCTGGCGCTCTTCCCGGACGTCATGCCCACCTCGCAAGCCGGCGGCCTCGGCCTGACCACCACCAACGCGGCCGCCACGGCGTACTCGCTGAAGATCATGACCGTCGTGGCCCTGGTCTTCACGCCGGTCGTGTTGGCCTACCAGGGCTGGACCTACTGGGTGTTTCGCAAGCGCATCGCCGTGCACCACATCCCGCCGAGCGTCGCCCCGGCCACGCCCGTCCCGACAGGCCCGTGAGGCCCTCGGACCCCCGGCTGCGGCGATACCTGCGGCCGGCTGCCCGCCCCCTGGCGGGGGTGCTGGTCTCCGGGGTCGCCGGCAGCGTCCTGGTGCTCCTGCAGGCCTGGACGGTCACCGACCTGGTGGTGGCCGCGCTGCGGGACGGCGATGTAGCCGCGGCCGCGCTGCGGGTCGCGTCGGTGCTGGCCTTGAGGGGGGTCGTCGCGTGGGTCAGCGAGACCATGTCCGCCGCGGCCGCCGCCGCGGTGGGCACCGACCTGCGAGCCCGGCTGGTCACGGCCGCTGCGGAGCCCGACGCGCGGCGACGCAGCGGCGAGCTGACCACCCTCGTCACCCGCGGGGTCACGGCAGCCGAGCCGTACCTGACCCGCTACCTCCCGGCGCTGGTGCTCGCCGCGGTGCTGCCGCCCCTGACGGTCGCAGCCATCGCCACGCAGGACCTGCTCAGTGCCGGGATCGTGCTGGCCACGCTGCCGCTGGTCCCGCTCTTCGGTGCCCTGGTGGGCCTCGCCACCCGCGACCGGGCTCGGGAGCAGTGGGGGGCGATGGCCGCTCTGTCCGGCCACTTCGTGGACGTGATGAAAGGGTTGCCGACCCTGGTCGCCCACCGCCGCGCCCGCGCCCAGTCGGAGCGGATCCGCGACGTAACCGATCGCTACCGGGTGGCCTCGATGCGCACGTTGCGCATCGCCTTCGCCTCCTCGGCCGCGCTCGAGCTGGTCGCCACCTTGTCGGTCGCGCTCGTCGCCGTCACGGTCGGCGTCCGGTTGGCCGCCGGTTCGCTGGACCTGCACACGGCTCTGGTTGTGCTGCTGCTGGCTCCGGAGGCCTACTGGCCGTTGCGCCGCGTCGGCGCCGAGTTCCACGCCGCGGCCGAGGGCGTGGCCACGTTCGAGGCCGCCGAGGGCATTCTCTCCGGCCCGGCAGCGGAGACCGTTCCCGCCGGGCCGGCCGCACCGGGCGCAGACCTCGTCGTCGCGGGTCTGACGGTCACCTACGGCGGTCGCACCGTGCCCGCCCTGGCTCCCCTCGACGTCGTGCTGCGCTCCCGCGGCGTCACCGTCGTGACCGGTCCGTCGGGAGGCGGCAAGTCGACGTTCCTCGCTGCCGTCGCCGGGCTGCTCCCTGTCGATGCCGGCAGTGTGTCCGCCGCCGGACACCCCGTCGGTGGGCCCGCGTGGCAGGCCCAGGTGGCCTGGTTGCCCCAGCGGCCGGTGTTCGCGCACGGCAGCGTGGCCGACAACCTCCGACTGGCCGCCCCCGAGGCGGACGACGAGCTGCTCTGGGACGCGTTGCGTCGCGTGGCTCTCGAAGAGCGCGTCCGCGCCCTGCCCGACGGCCTCACCACGGCCCTTGGCGAGGACGGCAGCACGCTGTCGGCGGGCGAACGCGCGCGACTCGCTCTCGCCAGGATCGTGCTGGCCGACCGGCCCTGGGTGCTCCTCGACGAGCCGACGGCCCACCTTGACGACCTCACCGAGCGGGTCATCGCGGACACCATCGTCGAGCTCGGGCACCAGGCCGCCGTGGTGGTCGTCGCGCACCGGCCGGCGGTGGCCGCCCTGGCGGACCACACGATCGTCATCCCTCCGGCCGCGGTAGGTGGGTCAGTCACACCGTCGCCGCGGCGTACGTCGCCCCGACCGACCGCACAGGTCGTCGCGGAGGCCGACGGGCATCGCCGCGCGTGGCCGCTGTGGGCCTGCACCATGGTCGGCGCGGCCGCCTCAGCGTCGGGGGTCGCCCTGACGGCCACGGCCGGCTGGCTGATCGTCCAGGCCTCGACCCAGCCCGGGGTGCTCACTCTCCTGGTCGCCATCGTCGGCGTGCGCACGTTCGGCATCGCTCGTCCCGCCCTGAGGTACGTCGAGCGGCTGCAGTCGCACGACGTGGCTCTCCGGCTGCTGACCCTGCGTCGCGTCGCGGTCTACGACGCGGTGGTGCCGCTGGTTCCGGGTCGCCTGGGTCGTCGCCGCGGCGACGTCCTGGCCGCGATCGTCGACGACGTCGACAGCGTCGTGGACCGTGAGCTGCGCGTGCGCGCACCCCTGTGCACCTTCGCCCTCGTGGCCCTGCTGGCGGCCGGAGTCGCGGCCGCCCTGCTGCCGCTCGCCGGAATGGCCGTGGCCGTCGGCGGCGTCGTCGCCGGCGCGGGGAGCTGGTGGCTGGCCCACCGAGGGTCGCGACGCAGCGAGCGCGACCTGGTCACGGCCCGCGCCGACCTCTCGGCAGCCGTGCTGGAGACCGTGCAGATCGCGGACGAGCTCAGGATGTGGCAACAGACCGACCGGGCGGCCGCGGCCGTCAGCGCGGTCGCCGAGAGGATCGGCGCGGCGGGACGGCGTGCTGCCGGCTGGCTCGGGGCAGCGCGGGCCCTCGTCCTCGTCGTGACCGGCGCAAGCATCGCCACCGTGGCTCTGCTGGCCAACGAAGCGCTTCGGACCGGCGAGCTGTCCGGGCCGATGCTCGCCCTGCTCGTGCTCACGCCCCTCGCCCTGGCCGACGTCGCGTCCGGAGTCCCCGACGCGGGAGTGCTCTCGGCACGCACCGCGGAGGCCTCGAACCGGCTGACCCGCCTCGCCGTCACGGCGCCGGCCGTCCGCGACACCGTGGCCATCAGTCCCTCGCCGGTCTCCTCCGACGCCACGCTCGACCGTGCCCGGGCCCGCTGGGGGTCGCAGGCACCACTCACCTCACCGGTGTCCCTCGACCTAGGGCCCGGCGACCGCATCGGCCTCGTCGGCGCCTCCGGGACCGGCAAGAGCACCGTGGCGGCGCTCCTGCTGCGCTTCCTGGACCCCGCCGAGGGGAAGGTCACCTTGGGCGGGGTGCCAGCACGCAACCTGACGCTGGACGACGTACGCGGCCGGTTCGGGCTGGTGGACGACGACCCCCACGTGTTCGCCACGACCGTCGTCGAGAACGTCCGGCTGGCCCGGCCCGCCGCCTCCGACGCCGAGGTGGATGACGCCCTGCGGCGAGCCCGCCTCGGGCCTTGGGTCGACACGCTCCCCGACGGGCTCGACTGCTGGGTCGGCGAGGGTCACGCGGGAGTCTCGGGTGGCGAACGCGCCCGACTGGGTCTGGCCAGGTCCCTGCTCGCCGACCACCCGGTGCTCGTCCTGGATGAGCCCACCGCCCATCTCGACCACCCCACCGCGACGGCGTTGGCCGCCGAGGTGCTCACCGGGGCACGCGCACGTGCGGTCCTGTGGATCACCCACGGTCATGTCGGGCTCGACCTGGTCGACCAGGTCATCACCCTCGACCCGGCCTCGTCAGGACGTGTGGAGACCGCACCCAGGACCTTCGGCCCTGCTCGCGACCGCACCATCGTCGAAGACTAGAAGCGGTCACGTAGGTGCGGCCCGTGCACCATGACCGCGAGGACGAAGGAGTCAACCATGAAGGCGCTCGTGTACCACGGCCCCGGCCAGAAGGCGTGGGAAGAGGTGCCTGATCCCCAGATCCTGCAGCCGACCGACGCGATCGTCCGGCTTGACACGACGACGATCTGCGGCACGGACCTGCACATCCTCAAGGGCGACGTGCCCGCCGTCGTCGAAGGCCGCATCCTCGGCCACGAAGGCGTCGGGACCGTCACCGAGATCGGCTCGGCCGTCTCCACGATCGAGGTCGGCGACCGGGTGCTGATCTCCTGCATCAGCTCGTGCGGCAACTGCTCCTACTGCCACCAGGGGCTCTTCGCCCACTGCCTGGCCGACGAAGGCGCCTCCGGCATCGGCTGGATCCTCGGGCACCTCATCGACGGGACCCAGGCCGAGTACGTCCGGGTGCCCTTCAGTGACAACTCCCTCTACAAACTCCCCGCCGGCGTCAGCGACGAGGCCGCCGTCATGTTGTCGGACATCCTGCCGACCGGCTTCGAGATCGGCGTGCGGTACGGGCGCGTCAAGCCCGGCGACGTGGTCGCCGTCGTCGGAGCCGGGCCGGTCGGGCTCGCCGCCATCATGACCGCCGGCCTCTACGGGCCCGCCCGGATCATCGCGCTGGACCTCGACGCCAACCGGCTCGAGAAGGCCAAGTCCTTCGGGGCCACCGACGTGGTCAACAACGGCGACGAGGACTGGATCGACCAGGTCCAGGCGATGACCGACGGCCTCGGGGTCGACGTGGCGATCGAGGCCGTGGGCGTCCCGGCGACCTTCGAGGCCTGCACCAGGATCGTGCGCCCTGGCGGCTCGGTCGCGAACGTGGGCGTGCACGGCGCTCCTGTCGAGCTGGCCCTGCAGGACCTCTGGATCATGGACCTCTCCATCACGATGGGCCTGGTCAGCACGAACACCACGCCGATGCTCCTGAAGCTGGTGGCTCAGGACAGGCTCGCCGCCGCGTCGTTCGCGACGCACCGGTTCACCTTCGAGCAGGTGCTCGACGCCTACGACACGTTCGGCCGCGCGGCCGAGACCAAGGCCCTGAAAGTCGTCATCAAGCGCTGATCCGGGCCACCCACACGCACCCAGAGAGGAACGAACCATGAACATCCCATCCAACGCCCTCGTCGTCGCGGTCGGTGTCGACGGCGCGAGCGCCGCACTGCAGTACGCCGCCTCCGAGGGTCGCCGTACCGGGCGACCGGTCCACCTGGTCCACGTCTTCCAGCTCCCCGCACTCCAGGCCTACGCCGGCGTGTACGGCGCGGCCGAGGACATGTCGAAGGCCGTCCTGCACGACGCGCTCGAGCGGGCGACCGAGCTGGCCGGGGACGATGTGTCGATCACCGGTGAGGTCATGCACGACGGATGGGTGGTCGACGACCTGGTCCGCAGCTGTCGCGCCGACCAGGTGCTGATCCTCCAGCACCGGTCGTTCACCGCCGTCCACCGGCTCTACACGGGGTCGATCGTGCAGGCCGTCGCGAGCAGGGCTCACGTCCCTGTCGTCTCGGTCCCCGAGGCATGGAAGCCCGGCACGTCGACGGTGGTGACCGCGGCTGTCCAGGATCCCGGCGAGGCGCCAGCGCTGCTGCGGATCGCCTTCGAAGAGGCCCGCGCCCGGTCGAAGGAGCTCGTCGTGCTGCACGCCTGGTGGCTGGCCTCCGGGTTCGACGTAGCCGTGGTCGACGAGGCCATGCGGACCGAACGGGCCGACCACAGCCGCACGGAGCTCGAACCCACACTGAAGGCACTCCGGACGGAGTTCCCGGACGTGGCGGTGTCGGTGCAGGTACGTCACGCGCCACCCATCGAGGCGATCCTCGACGCCGCAGAGACCTCTGCCCTCACGGTCATGGGACGTCGACACCACCGGCTTCCTCTGGGCAGCCACCTGGGTCCGGTCGTGCGCGCGACCATCGCGCACGCGAGCTCGCCCGTGCTCGTCACGCCCGAGCCGAGCGTGCCGGCCAACCGGGCAGTCGAGCCCAGCCGTCCGTACCGCTCCGGAGAGCTCGCCGCCCACTCCTAGTGGTGGCCGAGCTGACGGCACCGGACAGATCGTGATGACTGATCGTGCGTCTCGGGCGCGCTCTCACTGGGCGCGGCGACTGATGCGTCGTACGTCCGAGATCCTGCCCCGTCGTGCCGACTGGGCGCACGTCCGTCCGGGCCGCGACGTGACCGCGGGCCTCATGGTGGGCCTGGTCGCGTTGCCGCTCGCCCTGGGGTTCGGCGTCAGCTCGGGGATGGGCGCCCGGGCAGGACTCATCACGGCGATCGTCGCCGGCGCCCTGGCCGCCGTCTTCGGTGGCAGCCGGGTCCAGGTCAGCGGGCCGACCGGCGCCATGACGGTGATCCTGGTCCCGATCATTGCCACTCACGGCCGCGACGGCGTGCTGGTCGTCGGTCTGCTCGCCGGACTGATCCTGATCGGCCTCGGGTACGCCGGGGCAGGACGATTCATCCGCTACGTGCCCGTCCCGGTCGTGGAGGGATTCACCGTCGGCATCGCCGTCATCATCGCTCTCCAGCAGGTGCCCAACGCCCTGGGAGTCGACGTGCAGGCAGACAACGTCGTCGCGCTCGCCGTCCGCGCCGTTCGCGCGTCCATCGGCCACCCGGCCTGGCCCGCGGTTCTCATCACGGTCGGCGTCGGCGTCGGACTGCTCGCCCTCGCCCGGATCGTCCCGAGACTCCCGGGCTCCCTCATCGCGGTGGGCCTGGCCACGATCGGAAACTCCGCCTTTGGTTGGGGCGCGAGCACCATCGGGCACATCCCCTCCGGGCTACCTGCCCCATCGCTGCCCGTCGTAGCGATCGGTGACCTTCAGGCGCTAATCCTTCCCGCGATCGCCGTGGCCGCACTGGCAGCGCTCGAGAGCCTCCTCTCCGCGACCGTCGCCGATGCGATGAGCGTCGACCAGAGACACGACTCCAACCGGGAGCTCGTGGGCCAGGGTCTGGCCAACCTGGGCGCCCCGCTGTTCGGGGGCATCCCCGCCACCGCGGCGATTGCTCGCACCGCGGTCAACGTGCGGTCGGGCGCCTCCTCACGGCTCGCCGCCCTGACACACGCCGTGATCCTGCTCCTGGTCGTGCTGGTGGCCGCCCGGTGGGTGGGCGAGATCCCGTTGGCCGCTCTGGCCGGGGTCCTGATCGCCACCGCCATCCAGATGGTGAGGGTCTCCAGCCTCACCGCACTCCTCCGGTCCACCCCCGGGGACGCGGCCGTCCTCATCGTCACCGCCCTGGCGACCGTCGCCATGGACCTGGTGACCGCTGTGCTCATCGGCCTGGTCATGGCCGGGTTCTTCGCCGTGCGTCAGACCGCCAGGTCCGCGCGACTGGACGAGGTACCGCTGCTCGACAGCGACCACTCCGACGAAGAGCAATCGCTGCTCGACGAGCACGTCGTGGCCTTCCGGATCGACGGTCCGTTGTTCTTCGCGGCCGCCCACGACTTCCTCCTCGAGCTCGCCGAGGTCAGCAACGTCCGCGTCGTGGTGCTGCGCATGTCCCGGGTCACGAGCATCGACGCCACGGGCGCCAGTGTGCTGGCCGACACCATCCGTCGACTCGAGCGGCGAGGGATCACGGTGCTCATCTCGGGAGTCCGAGCCCAGCACGAGCGCGTGCTTCGTGAGCTCGGCGTCTATGACCACCTCGCCCACGAACGTCACCTGTTCACAGCCACCCCCGACGCCATCGCTCATGCGCGCCTGCACGCTGCCCGCGTGGCGCACACCCCAGCCACGGCCAGGAGCACCTGAGCAGTCACGTCATGGAGCGAATCCCCTCGAGCCATCACCGCTGGGTCGACGCCACGTACGTCGGACTCGAAGGCAGCTCGCTCTAGCTGCCTCATGACATGAAAGACCTCTTGCATCGCCTGCCTGCACGGCCCTCAGACGAGCCCATGACAATCCGGACCGAAGGACCAGAAGTCCCCATTGGTGATTTCTCAAGGTCTTGAAGGATCACTCAGTCCCCATCAAAGTCCTCGCCACCGCCGCCACGGTCGGCCTGCTGACCGGCTTCCTCGGCGTCGGCGGAGGATTCCTGGTCGTCCGCGCCCTCGTGGTCGCGCTCGGTCTGAACATGACCGAAGCCGCAGGCACCTCGCTCGTGGTCATCGCCATCACCTCGGCGGCCGCTCGCTGTCCGCGTGGGAGCCGGTACCGGACCGGACCTGCCGCAACACGACCTGGGCAGGCTGCGGCCGCCACGTCGACCAGGTGATGGCTGGAGTGCCCAAGAGCCGGCGATGCCCCGGACATCCCGAGTCCGAGCGACAGCGCCGGTGGTTCAGCCGGCTGATCGGAAACCCATGAGACTGGCGAGGCCACGAGTCGTCGCTGGATGTCGCCCGTTCGCACGCCCAGCATGTCCACCGCGGGCCACAACGCGCCCTCCGACGGCCCCGCCACGCCGTTCCCGACGGCTCACCTCAGACGACGTCGAACAGCTCGGTGTGGATGCGCCTCGCGCTGACACCCCACCCCGCGAGCAGCTCCGCCGTCGATGCGACCATCGAGCCCGGGCCGCAGATGAAGTAGTCCCGGTGACGGCGAGAGCGGCGCTGAGGCAGCGCCCTCTCCAGGACATGATGATCGAGCCTGCCGGCGTGCCCCTCCCAGGCCGCGGGGGGTTCCTTGAGGACCTCGACGACCTTCAGGTCGAGGTCGCGGGACCACGTCTCCTGTTCGTGCCGGTGGATCAGCTCGTCGGCGGTCCGCCCGGCCACGACCAGAACCATCGGACGTCGGTCCCCCCGGGCCGCGAGGGTCCGCAACATGCTGAGCATCGGCGTGATGCCGACACCCGTGGCGATGAACACGAAGCCGCCCGAGCGCAGCCCGTCGGTCGTGAAGGCGCCGTGCGGACCGTCCAGGTGCACGGACCGACCCGGACGCAGTCCGGCGACGAGCTCGCTGAAGTCTCCGAGCGCCTTGATCGTGAACTCCTTGCGCGCCGGGGTCGTTGCGTCGGAGGCGATCGTGAACGGGTGCTCCTCGAACACGTACGGCGAGTCACCGACCTTCAGCCAGGCGAACTGGCCCGGCCGGAAGGGCGTGCCCCGGTGACCCTTGGCACGCAGCACCAGGGTGACGGTGCTCGGCGAGGACTCCCGGACCTCCTCGACGTGGTAAGAACTTCGGCGGGCGCGCAATGGGCGCCACACCCAACGATGGAGGCTCAACGCGACGACACACCAGCCCAGCACGAGGAACCAGTTCCGGGCGGCGGTGTAGCGGGTGAGGTCAGCCAGCCAGTACACGTGAAGGGCGCTTCCGAACAGAGCAACGTTTGCGAGCAGTACATGGGCGAGGCGCCAGCCCTCGTAACGCGGACGTCGTCGCCGGCGCGTGAGGCCCAGGACCACCAACAGGACGAGCGCGACCGTGGCCGAGGTTCCTGCCCAGACCCGCGGGGGTGCATCGCCGAGTGCGAACACACCGAGGCCGGCATCGGAATGGATCACCACGAACAGGACGTGGGCCAGGACGAGGCCCGAACCCACCAGGGCGAGCAGGCGGTGCTGGCGGAGGAGCCGCTCCACACCCAGGTACGACGTGATCGTCCGCACGCGGCTGGGAAGCACGGCAGCCCCCACCATGAGGGAGGCCGCCACCAGGCCGGTCGCCAGCGAGGCGAGCCGCCAGCCGCCGCTACGCGCCCCTGGAGGAAGACCCACGAGCACGCCGATGGGTACCGTCACGGAGACGAGGACCACGAGGATCCATAGGTGTGGAGCGATACGCCGCCTGGTTGCCCCACCCCCAAGGCCGGTCCGTCGGCGCTCGCCCCGAAGCTGCGCAGCCATGGTGAACCGTTCATCCGGGGGGAGACGTCGGATCGACAGTAGGAAAACGTGGCTCGGGAGAACCTCAAGACACCTTCAAGGCCTCGTCAACTCGACGCGGTCACGCCAGCGCGACGTGCAAGGGCAAAGACCACCAGAACCCCGGTCGCGCTCAGCAGGACCAAGATCCACAACCACCGACCTGGGTCCGCGTCACCATGCGTGGCCACCACCTGGAATCGGAAGTCGCCCGACGTCGCGTGGCCGTCGAAGAACAGAACCTGGTAGCGGACGGAGTACCAGCCTGTCTCGGTCGAGCGCGACACGCGTTGCCCGACGGCCAGGTCGACAGCGGCGGCGTCACCGACGGACAGCTGCCGCCCGGAGGGCGCAACGACCGACACCGTTGTCAGCTCGTCCCTCACCGGAGGACGTCCGAAGTACAGCACGACCTGGTGAGGGGCGCCTTCGGTCACGGACCCTGGACTCGGCGTGGCCGACGTCAGCGTCGCGTGCGCTTGCGCAGCGGTCGTCCCGGTCAGCGAGACGAGCGACGCCACGACGACGGCCACGAACAAGCGGGTTGTCCGGCGGGGGTGCGCGTCCCGCCAGAGCGATCCCGTCGCCGAGGTGGGCATCAGCCGGGTGGGGCCGACACAGCGCGAGTCGGACCGGGGACCTGCGGGGCGGTCCACCACTCCTCGACGCGTTCGGGAGACCCTTCGCCGGAAGAGGCGAAATCACTCTCGCGACGGGCGGGAAATCCGACCATCCGAACCTCCCCACCCCCTTCGGTCGAGCGACCAGCCAGGAGTCGGGCGTTTCGCGACTCCACGACCTCGCGCACCAAGGACAAACCCAGTCCGGTCTGGGAGCGAGGGTCGGAGATCAGGGGCACGGCCAGGTCGATGTCGCTTCCACGGACGTTGATCGACGCCACCTGCGCCTCGGAGAACCCCGGGCCTGAGTCGGCCACCCCGATCACGTTCACACCCTCCGAGAAGTGGGCGAACAGGCGGATCACGTCGCCGTCCTCGGTGTAGCGCACCGCGTTCTCGACCAGCGTGTCGAGGCAGGCTCGCACGCGTTCCTCGCTCGCCTCCTGGATCCCGAGAAGCGACTCGACCTTCCATCGCCGGTCAGCCATGACCCGCCATCTGCTTGCCGTCGTGGTGAGGAGCTCATCGATGTCGACCTCGTGAAGTGGCAGGTCCTCGTACAGGCGGATGAGCCGCAGCATGCGCGCGGTGGACATCGAGACTCGATCCAGCTCCTCACGGACGATCTCCAGGTCATCACGGGTCTTCGCATCGTGCGCGTCCACGCACAAGAGGTCGACGTAAGCGGTCGCAATGCTCAGCGGCGTACGCATCTCGTGCGAGGTGATGCGGACGAGGCGCTCGCGCCGCTCGCGCTGGGACCGCTCGCGCTCGGCCAGATCGGTGGCGTGCTCGAAGGCGTTGTTGCGACGCTCCATGTGCCAGAACACCATCACCATCAGGAGACACATCAGGGGGATCTCGGCTGTCTCCTCCCACGCGATCGTCCCGTTGGCGGCGCGGGAGAGCAGGACCAACCCCGTCAAGGTCGTGTAGCCGCCCAAGGCCGACACGGACTGGACGTGGGTCCAGGCGTCCAGACCAGCTGCGAGAGCGAGTCCGGCGTAACCGAGGTGGTAGGGAATGGTCTCTTGCCCGGGGGCCAGCGCCATCGCCGCGACGCACGCCACCGCCCATCCGACCCATGGCCAGTAGAGCTTGCGGTCGGCCAGAGTCACGACGCCTCGGCGACGAAGCAGTAGCCGACGCCCCGCACCGTCTCGATGGGCAGGGTCGCGAACTTGCTGCGCAACCGGCGGACGGCAACCTCGACCACATTGCTCCCAGGATCGAAGTCGAGGCCCCAGACGTCGTGCAGGAGCTCGTCCTTGCGACACACCTCGCCGTAGCGCCGCATCAGGTGGGCGAGCAACGTGAACTCGCGCTCCGGCAGCACGTGCTCGAGGTCCTTCACGCGCACCCGGCGCCGGTCGAGATCGAGGCGGACGACGCCCGCCTCGAGGAAGCGGTGCGTCGTGATCGGCGAGAGCACCGGCCCGCCGCGCAGGTGCCGGCGCGTTCGCGCCAGCAGCTCGGAGAGGTGGAACGGCTTCGCCACGAAGTCGACCGCTCCTCGCTCCAGGGCGGCGACCCGGGCGGCAACGTCCCCGACCCCGCTCAACACGATGACCGGCGGCGGGTGCGGCAGGCGCTGGATGGCGTCGAGCACCTCCAACCCGTTCATCCCGGGCATGACCAGGTCGAGCATCACCAGAGCTGGCCGGTAGCGTGGCGAGCAGGTCGATGGCTGTCGGTCCGTCCGCGGCCTCCGCGACTTGGTGACCCTCGGTCACCAGCGCACGAGAAAGGAACGTCCGCAGACGCGTCTCATCGTCCACGACCAGGATCGAGCTCATGTTTCCCCCTGCCACGCCGCTGCGTTCCCCCCTGGAACTCCCCCGAGCACACGTGGCAGGAGACATCTTTCGGCTCCGTCAACGCATTTGGCAACGGTCTAACGGACGACATGGCATCCGAGCGAGCCCCTTCGGCCGCTTCGCACCACAAGTGACGCACACCGGTCTAGTCAGATGACGCGGCAGATGACGGCGAGATGACCCGTCGCTGACCGGATCCGACGTCGTTCCTGACACGCAGATGAGGGCTTCGGGACCGATCGCCTCCGCGTCTGTCGCCCACCTCCGCCTCGGGTCCAAGGTCTGCTCCACGTGGCCCGAGGGACGTCTGTCCGTGCGGGCCCTGGTGCAAGGAGGAGACGTGGGCAGCAGAGCAACCCTGGTCAGCCGGGTCCTGGTTTCCGTGGCGGCTGCCGCCTTGGCGGCGGTGTTCCTACCCGCCAGCCCGTCCGCCCTCGTCGCCGCTGCTGGCGCCGCACCCCCGCCCGCCCCGGGCAGCGTCACCCTCACCGTGGCCAGCGCCCGCTCCGTGGCCGCCGGCCCCGGGTTCGTGCACGAAGGCGAACCCGTGACGTCGTACAAGTGGATGATCAACGCCGACGACACCGGCAGCCCCGGTACGGCGGCGGACCCGGGCACCGAGAACTGCCTGCCACCTGGGGCTGCGGGCGGCAGCACCGACCCGAACTTCGCCGACACGTGCCAGTGGCCGTCCATCCGCAACACCAACGGTTGGGCCGACATCATCGCCCAGGGCACCCAGGACGACCTCAGCGACACCACGGCCCTCCAGAACGTGCCGCCGGGCAAGTACCTCATCTCCGTCATCGCGGACGGCTTCAAGATCGACGGCGCCCACTTCACCGTCGACGGAAACACCCACGTCACCGTCCGGATGAACCCCAGTCCCCTGCCGCTCGCCACGATCCGCATCCAGGTGTTCGAGGACCAGGTGCCGGTCGACTCGACCTACGAGGCCGACGCCGAGCGCGGTCTCCCGGGCTTCGGCGCCCACCTGACCGACGTCCTGGGTGACGTCAGCACCGACTACTACGGCAACCCGATCTGCACGAAGTACCAGCACGACGCCGGCGGCGTGGTCTTCGACGCCGACGGCAAGCCGGTCGTCGACGCCGCCACCAACACGGGTCGGTGCACCAGCGACGCCACCGGTGAGATCGTCATCCCCAACCTCGGGCCTGACCGTTATGCCGCCACCGTCACCCCGCCGGCCGGGCAGAACCAGTGGGTTCAGACCACCACCCTCGAGGGCGGGCTGGACTGGGACATCTGGATCCAGGAGGGCGAGACCGGCTACGACAACGAGGTCCTCAAGGGCGGCGAGCTGGTGCCGATGGTCCAGTTCGGCTTCGCGGCGAAGAAGCCGTCGACCGGCTCGCCGGCGACGGGTGCCGTCAAGGGCACGGTGGTCGAGGGGCTGACCTACATCGGTGGGGCTCCGGGCGTCTCCTACGAGGCCGGTCTTCCGGGAACGAAGATCAGCGGCCCGATCAAGTACCCGTGGGTGTCACTCTCGGACCTCGACGCCGGCGACGCCGCGATCTACGTCGGGCAGGGCAACGCCGACGGGACCTTCCTGATCTCCCACGTGCCCGACGGCACCTACCAGCTGTCGGCCTGGGACCAGAGCATCGACCACATCCTGTGGAGCTACAACGTGACGGTGCGCAACGGCGCCCTGACCGACGCAGGCAACGTGGGCATCGTGGGCTGGTTCACCCGCCTGCACGGCCACGTCTTCATCGACTCCAACGCCAACGGCATCCGGGATCCCGGGGAAGCGGGCGTCCCGCAGTTCCCCCTGACCATCCGCGAGCGCGACAACTCCTTGATGGACCAGTACACCAACACCGCCAGCACGGACACCAACGGCGCCTACGACATCCGCGAGACCTACCCGCTGAGCAAGTGGCTGGTCCTGGAGGCGTTCAACACGCGCTACCAGACCACCGGCATCAGCTATCGGGGCGAGAACGAGACGGCCTGGACGACCAAGCTCGGTGGGCTCGTCGACCTCAACTTCCTGCCCGTCATCGGGCTGGTGGGTGAGATCGACTGGGGCGTCAAGCCGCTCGCGACCGGCACCAACGGCGGCATCGCCGGCACGGTCACCTACGACACGACCCGCAACGAGCTCGACCCCGCCGACGCGGCGACCGAGCCCTACCAACCGGGCATCCCCGACGTGCCGGTCAACCTCTACATGAGCGTGCCCTGCCCGATCGGGCTGACCGTCGCGCAGAAGCTCAACCAGTGCAGCCAGAACCGGTCGATCGTGCCCTTGCAGGTCCCGAACGGCGCCGGCGGGATGATGACCAACCCCGACCCGCAGCGGGGGGCCTTCGTCAAGGCCAAGGATGCGACCGGAGTCCCGGCCGTCCTGAACACCTACGACACCGAGGAGTGGCAGCCGCCGCGCGGCTGCACGGCCTACGACTACGCGGGCCGGGTGCTGAGCGACCAGCGGGCCCTGCCCGAGTTCGGCGAGAGCCGCCGACCGGATGTGCGTGGAGGCGCCGATGATGGGGGTCGCCATCGGCCCGAGCGACAAGACGCCGGGTGCCGCCGGCCAGACCGTCAACGGCAACTACGGGTTCGCCACCTCGACGCTCAACCAGTGGCCCGTCGGCAACGTCAACAACCCCGCGCCCGACAAGAGTCTGCCCCTGTGGGCGGACCTGGCCGCCAACGGCTACGACGAGCAGCCGCTGCGGGCCAACGACTACATCGTCGAGGTCGACATCCCGGACAACCCGGTCGGCGGCGGCAAGATGTACGAGGCCACCTCCGAGGAGTCGATCAACGTCTTCGATGGTGACTCCTACCTTCCCCAGGAGAACTTCGGGCACCTGACGCCCGATGAGGCCGCCGACCCGCCGGACCCGGCGACCCCGACCCCCGGACCCGACCAACCGCCGTCGCAGACGCCGGGCATCACGTCCGGCTGTGCCGGCCCCCTGCACACGGTGCACGTCACCGCCGAGAACAACCCGACGTTCCTGGCCGGAGGCGGCAGCCCGTTCGAGGGACAGGACCGCCCCTCGTGCGAAGCCAAGCTCGTCACCGTCCGCACGGGTCAGACGACGGCACCCAACTTCAACCTCTTCACGCCCGTGCCGATCCCCACACACTTCTGGGGCCTGACCATCAACGACCTCGGCCTGACCCACGACAAGCGCAGCGTCAACTACGGCGAGGCCCAGGGCCTGCCCTTCGTGCCCGTCGGGCTCTACGACTACGCCGGCCGCCTCATGGACACGGTGCACACGGACTTCAACGGCTTCTACGAGGCCCTCGAGCCCTCCACCAGCACCTACAACTGCCCGCTGCCCGCGGGACCGTGCCCCAACATGTACAAGTTCGTCGGCAACGACCCGGGGCAACCGGGCGCCCAGAATCCCGACTACAACCCGAGGTTCCGCACCATCGCGGCGACCTTCCAGGGCTGGCCTGGCCTCTACACCGTGACGGACACCGCACCGACCCAGGTGGCCATGATCGGCCTCGCTCCCGACGGCAACACGGTCAACACGACGCAGTGCGACCTCGGAACGGCCTATCCGCAGCTGTTCGCGGTCGACAAGCCGGTGGTGTACGAGAGTGGAGCCAACGGCACCACGACCGGGCGCACCGTGACCATCCGAGGCGCCAACTTCGGGACGACCGCAGGTACCTTGACCCTCGGTCCGGCGGCGGGTGCGACCGCCAGCAACACGCTGGTCACCACGAGCTGGTCCGACACCCAGATCACGTTCGTGATGCCCACCAACGTCGCGACCGGGGCCCGAGCGCTGAGAGTCACCCGCGCCGGCACCGGCGGCCGGAGCAGCATCAACGGCATCACCCTCCAGGTGGTCTCCGGCTCCGGCACGCCCGGCAGCTCCCCGGCGAACCCACGCGTGATCACGGTCGGGCCGGGGAAGCAGCACGCCACCATCCAGACCGGCCTCCAGGCGGCCCAGCCCACCAACGCGCTCCGCTACAGCGTCGTCGCGGTCTACCCCGGCGCGCAGACGTCGCTCAACCCGCGCGGTGAGTACACCGAGAACCTCATCGTGCACAGCGCCGTGCACCTGATCGGCGTCGGACCCGGTGGGTTCCAAGGAGCCACCTTCGTGCCCGGCTCGATCATCGACGGGCTGGGGTTCAACCCGGACAACACCGCGGGAGCCGCCTGGGTCGCCCTGCTGGGCAGCCTGAACTACTCCGGCGATCCCGCCGTGCCCGACGGGGCCGTGATCACCGTGCTGGACAACCTGGGCGGTGCCCAGCCGGCGACCAACAGCAACTGGTGGCCCAGCATCAGCGGCTTCACGCTGACCGGTGGCGTCCAGCTGGACAACCCGACCAACCTGAACATCATCACGGGCGGCACCAGCACGCCGTACGGTGCGACAGGCGCGGCGGCCACCCAGGGTGGCGGCATCTACGTGCACGCCAACGTGCAGGGACTCCAGGTCACCGACAACATCATCACGGGCAACGGCGGCTCCTACGGCGGCGGGATCCGCATCGGGACGCCGTACGTCGCCAACAACCGCAACTACAACACGGTGATCGCCCGCAACCAGATCCGTGACAACGGCGGCAGCAACCTCGCCGGCGGGATCGGGCTCTTCCGCGGCAGTGACGGCTACCAGGTGGTCGACAACGCCATCTGCGGCAACTACTCCGCCGAGTACGGCGGTGCGGTGTCGGCCTTCGGCTACATGGGCACCCAGACCAGCAACCGGGGCGGCACCATCAGCCGCAACCAGATCTGGTTCAACGGCTCCTACGACGAGGGCGGCGGCATCATGGTCGCCGGCGAGCTGCCCGCCGACCCGACCCAGCTGGGCGAGGGCAGCGGCCCGGTGACGATCGAGCACAACACGATCGCGACCAACATCGCCGACGACGACGGCGGCGGGATCCGGCTGTTGATGACCAGCGGCTCCCACATCGCCACGAACCAGCTCGACCGGGCGCGGATCGCCGACAACACGATCGTGAACAACGTCTCCGCCCACGAGGGTGGCGGCATCGCCCTGGACGACGCGGTCTTCGTCGACATCGTCAACAACACGATCGCCAGGAACCTGACCACGGCGACCGCCATCACCAGTGACGGTCAACCGGCTCCGGCCGGCCTCTCGACGGCGAGCAACAGCGACCCGCTGCAGGCCCGGATCCAGAGCGCCTTCACGGGCAGCTCGTGGGGCACGCTCCGGTCGACCACCTTCAGCAAGCCGGTCCAGTTCAACGACGTCTACTACGACAACCGGGCGGGCAGCTGGGACGGCTACCTGGTCTCCGGCATCGGCACCCTGCCCAACGGCTACCCGGGCGGCGTCAACAACTGGGACATGGGGAGCACGGACTCCACGGCGTACCTGCTGGCCCCGACCAACTCGGTGCTGCAGACCACCAGGAGCACGACGCTGTCGAGCACCAACACCGTCACCGGAACGCCGGGACTCGTCTCGCCGTACGACCTGAGCGTCGACATCCTGCCCTTGCGGGCCTACCCGGCCTTCCGGGCGTCCCTGATCACCGGGGTGATCCTCCCACCGGCGCTGATGGGCAACTACCACCTGACCGGCAACGGGTCGGCGGCCTACGGCCGTGGCACGCGCAACGCCAAGACGGCTCCGTGGGGCAGCTACTCGGTCAGCCCGCCGACGCTCGACATCGACGGGCAGCCCCGGCCCACCGGCACCAGCCACTTCGACGCCGGCTCGGACCAGGTGCTGCCGTGAACCGCCGGCCAGATCGTCCGCTCGCAGCACCTACGGAGGGATCCATGAGCAGCAGCAACGTGCGTCAGGCCATCAGTCGGCGAGCGATGCTCACGGGCGGGGTGGGCGCTCTCGGCGCTGCCGTCATCGTCCGCGGCAGGGTCCCGGCTTCGACCGAGGCGCCGGCGCTCAGGCGGCTGGCCGGCGGGCAGGTCGTCCGCCGGCACCTGGTCGGCACCGACGGCTGGGTGTCGATGCCGGCGGGCTCGCCCGCCGACCCACCCTTCTACCCCGACTCCCTCGCGCCACCGAACGCCGATACCTATGTCTTCGGCTTCCGGGACGTCTCCGACACCGCGGCCCACACCTGGACGGCGGACGAGGTCGCGGCAGTGCGCGGTCACGCGCAGATCTCTGCGCCGATCCTCGAGTTCGACGAGGAGGACGAGATCTACGTGACCCTCACGAACCTCGGCCTGAGCGTGCGCCCCGACCTGTTCGACGGACACACGCTGCACTGGCACGGGTTCGTCAACGCCATCCCGCTCTTCGACGGCGTCCCCGAGCTCTCCCTGGCAGTGCCGATCGGGCGCGACTTCACCTACTTCTTCAAGCCGCACGACGCCGGCACCTACATGTACCACTGCCACTTCGAGGACGTGGAGCACGTCCAGATGGGCATGACCGGGATGGTCTACGTGCACCCGAAGCAGAACCACGCCGACCTGCCCGGTCATCCGGCCGACACCGCGCGGTACGCCTACAACGACGGCGACGGCACGACCCGGTACGACCGTGACTTCAGCTTCATGCTGACCGAGCTCTGGTCGGCCGCCCACTACCGCGACGCGCACATCCAGGTCAGCGACTGGACCGACTACGACGCCAGCTTCTGGCTGATGAACGGACGCGGGTACCCCGACACCTTCGCGCCCAACAGCGACCCCTTGGTGCCGCCGGCCGACCCGCGGCTCCAGTTCCAGCCGATCTCGTCTCTGGTGCACTGCAACGCCGGCGAACGGGTGCTGCTCCGGATGGCCAACCTCGGCTTCCAGAACCACGCCATGACCGCCGACAACATCGACCTGACCATCGTGGCCAAGGACGCCAGCCTGCTGCGCGGCCGGGGTCCGGGTGGCGCCAACAACTACATCCACACCAACAGCGTCGAGATCGGCCCGGGCGAGAGCCGCGACGTCATCTTCACCGCGCCGGCGCCCGGGGACTACCTGCTCTACGACCGCACCTACGCCTACGCCAGCAACGGCGGTGGACCGGGCTACGGCGGAATGGCCACCAAGATCCGGGTCGAGCCTCCCGGCACCC
Organism: uncultured Actinomycetota bacterium; assembly: GCA_963782035.1. Classification (GTDB taxonomy): domain Bacteria; phylum Actinomycetota; class Actinomycetes; order Propionibacteriales; family Nocardioidaceae; genus Nocardioides. The sequence goes on along the minus strand of CAWAIW010000032.1, from coordinate 14,723 downwards.
TGCTGCCCCAGACCGCGCCGAACGCGTGAGACCCGAGGGAGTCACGATGAACCTGCGAACCCGTCTCCACCCGCGTCGGACCCTGGCGGCCCTCGGTGTCTGCGCACTGGCCCTGGTGGCCGTCGCGGTGACACCGTCCCAGGGCGCGGTCAACACGTCCGAGGGGATCATGTGCGCCACCGATGCGCACGACACCTTCTCGATCACCGCGCGCGACGGCTACGTCACCACGCCGGACGGCAACTCCATCTACATGTGGGGCTACGCGCCCTCGGGCGAGGCCTTCCAGCTCCCCGGGCCGACGCTCTGCGTGACGTCCGGTCACCACGTCACGGTGATCCTGCACAACACGCTGCCGGAGGCGACCTCGATCGTGTTCCCGGGTCAGTCGCAGGTGACCGCCGACGGCAACCCCGCCCAGCCCCAGGTGACCGGGGGCGCGATGACCTCCATGGTCCAGTCGGCCGACTCGCCGGACAGCCTGGACCCCGACGCCGTCAGCACGGTGACCTACGAGTTCACGGCCGGCTCGCCCGGCACCTATCTCTACTCGTCGGGCACGGACAGCAGCAAGCAGCTCAACATGGGCCTGTACGGCGCCCTCGTCGTGCGGCCTGTCGGTCACGCGGACCAGGTCAACGGCCGCGGCGACTCCGTCTTCAACCCCGACCACGAGTACCTCTACATGCTCTCCGAGGTCGACCCCGAGCTGCACCTGGCGGTGGAGCGGGGTGAGCCGTTCGACATCACGTCCTACAACGCCCGTTACTACTTCATCAACGGGCGCAGCATGCCCGACACCCTGGCCCCCAACAACGCGGCCTGGCTGCCGGACCAGCCGTACGGCGCCCTCGTGCACATCCAGCCCTACGACGCCCAGTCCAACCCACGTCCGGCCCTGATCCGCTACCTCAACGCCGGAGCAGTCAACTACCCGTTCCACCCCCACGGCAGCGACGAGCGGGTGGTCAACGTCGACGGCCAGGTCACCTCGGGGTCCGACGGATCCGACCAGTCGTACCTGAAGTTCGACATCGACGTGCAGCCGGGGCAGAGCGTCGATGCGCTGATGGACTGGCGCAACGTGGACAACTGGAACGCCGACACCAACCCGTTGCCCATCGGCATCCCGCCGGTGCCCGACCAACTGCTACCGGGTGCGGACACGTGGTGGAGCGAGAGCGGCTATCTCGGGACCCAGGGGATCCAGTACCCGGGAAACATCACCAACAACAACGAGTGCGGTGAGTACTACCACATCGCCCACAGCCACGCCCTGCAGCAGGCCACCAACTACGGAGCAGCCTTCGGCGGCATGATGACGGTCTTCCGCATCGACCCGCCCGCCGGTTGCGCCACGAACTGAGGACGACGCGATGACCAGGAACCGATCGCCTCTCATCCGGAGCCGCCGCGGCTTGCCGTTGACGGTCCTGGTGACGACCGTGCTGATGCTGCTCGGGGGCCAGGCGCTGGCTGCGCCGAGACTGGCGAACACGACGAGCCTGGCGGGCTACCTCAGCTCGAGCGCGGCCCCGGCCGTCCTCCCTGTCGCGGCTCCCCAGGGCGCCCTGGCCCCCTCCGGCTGCTCCTTCGCCGCGGGCACCGCGACGTGCGACCTCTGGGCCAAGACCGGAAGCACCACGCTGCTCGGTCAGCCGTTGACCATCTGGGGCTACTCGTCGACAGCAGCGGGGGCGGCCACGGCGCCCGGCCCGGTCCTGGTCGTCCACGAGAACGACGACGTCAGCGTCGTGCTGCACAACCAGCTGCCGCAGACCTCCGCGCTGACCTTCCCGGGACAGCCCGAGACGGCGTTCGGTGCCGGCGGCTCGACCGGCGGGACCGTCGTCGGCGTCCCCAACGGGGGCACGGTCACCTACCACTTCACGGCGACCCGCCCGGGCACCTTCCTCTACGAGGCCGGCCACACCCCCAACGGCGCGCGCCAGGTGGCACTCGGCCTGGCCGGCGCCCTGGTGGTGCTGCCGGCCAACGGCACCGGGGCCTACGGCACCGCCCAGTCGACGTACGACGACGAGGCCGTCCTCGTGCTGAGCGAGCTGGACCCCGCCCTGAACGCCTCGGCCAACCCGGCCACCTTCGACATGCGGCAGTTCGAGGCGCGCTATCGGCTCATCAACGGACAGGTCTTCCCGAGCACCGACCCGGTCGCGACGGGGGTCAACCGCCGCGTGCTGCTGCGCTACGTCGACGCCGGTGCCCTGCAGCACCCGATGAACCTCCTCGGCGCCAGCCAGCTCCGCCTCGCGCTGGATGCCTACCCGGCGGACCACCCCATCTCGTCCCTGGTGGCCGACCTCGCGCCCGGCTCGACCATGGACACGCTGGTGCAGATGCCGTCGGGAGGCGGAGCCAAGCTCACGCTCTTCGAGGCCGGCGGGCACCTGAACAACAACGGGATGGTGGAGGACGACCCGACCCGCATCGCCAACGGCGGGATGATGACCTTCATCGACACCGCGGCGCCACCACCGTCGACCGACACGGTCGGCCCGGTCCCGTCGCGACTGACGGCCTCCCCGAGCCCCGCGGACGGCACCGTCCCCGTGGTGGTCAACGCCGACGTCAGTGACTCCACGACCGGAGGCGCAATGGTCGACCTCGCCGAGATCGTCGTCGACGACATCACGTCCCAGGCACCCGGCTTCGGCCTGCCGATGACCGGGACGTTCGGGGCCACAAGCGTGCACGCAACGGCCAGTCTCCCGATCGCCCCCGACCCCGGTCAGGACTGCACCACCCAGTCCTACGCCCTCAGCTGCCTCTCGGCGGGCAAGCACCGCATCTTCGTCCGCGGTCACGACTCGGCCGGCAACTGGGGTGTCGTCTCCGACGTCCTCCTCAACCTGCCCAAGGTCGGCCCCCTCTCGAAGGCGGGTCACGTCTCACCCGACCCGACCAACGCCAGCAACGGCGTCGACGTCAGTGCCACCGGCGACGACTCCGGCGCGGGCGGCACCATCAACCGAGCGGAGTGGTCGCTCGACACCCTGGCCGCGGCGGGAACAGGCACGGGCATGAACGTCAACAACGGCGGCACCATCGCCGCCGTGACCGCCCACATCCCGGCAAGCGCCTTCGCCGGGTTGGCCGACGGCACCCACCACGTCTTCGTCCGCAGCCACGACAGCCTGGGGCTGTGGGGCCCCGAGCTCGACATCCCGTTCACGCTCGATCGCAGCGGCCCGACGGTGATCGCTGCGGCCGTGGCACCCAACCCGACCAACAAGAAGCTCGATGACCCCGGCAACCCGGGCAAGCTGGTCGTGTCGGCCAGCATCGTGGACACCGCCGGTGGACGCGTGGTCGCCGCGGAGGGCTTCCTCAACCCCGGTCCCAACCCGACTCCCGGGACGGGCTTCGCCCTGGTGGCCACGGACGGGGCCATGGACAGCGCGACGGAGTCCGCCTACGGGCTGATCCCGCTCTCCGCGCTCAACGGCCTGCCCGACGGCACCAACTACCGGGTGGTGGTGCGCGGCAAGGACGACGCGGGCAACTGGGGGCCCACGCTCGACGCCCCGCTCGCCATCGACACCGTCTCGCCGGTGCTCGGACCCCTCTCCGCGAGCCCGAACCCGACCAACGGTGCGGCCACGGTCTCGATCACCGGGAGCACCTCGGAGATGGGACTCAACGCCGCCGAGATCTGGGTCGGTGCCGACCCGGGCAAGGGCAAGGGCACGCCGTCGACCATCTCGGTCAACGGCGCCGGCACCCAGGTCACCCTGACCGTGGCGGTTCCGCCGTTCACGATCGGCACCCGTGTCGTCAACGTCCGGATCATGGACAAGGCCGGCAACTGGAGCAACACGCGCTCGGTGATCATCACCATCCGGGCCGGGGCACCGGCCGGGACGGCGGCCGCCCTGCTGGGCTTCGGCACCAACGTCGGCAACGTGTCCGTCTCGGGCCAAGCGGGCATCCCGCGGATCGGCAACCTCAACCTGGGCATGCTGGCCAACGGCGTCGCCAACGCGCCGGCCTACGTGATGTCGACGGCAACGACGCCGGCGCACGGCTTCCAGGCCGCGTTCGCGCTGAACCGCAACACGCTGCGCACCGCCACCAACGCCACGATCACGCTCTTCGACGGGCGGACCGCGGCGGCCAGCGGCAACGGGGTGTTCGCGGTGCAGATGCGGACCACCTCGGCCACGGCCGCCCAGATCCGTGCGGTGCTCACCCGCTCCGACGGCACGACCGTGGCGGGGAACTGGGTCAACTTCACGGTCGGCGCCCACCTGGTCACCCTGCGTTGGACCGCGGGTCCTGCTGCCGGGGCCGGCGCGGGCCAGCTGCGGGTGACGCTCGACGCGACGGTGCTCATCAACCAGACCGCCGACACATCGACCCGGGGACTGTCCTCGGTGCGACTCGGGGTGGTCGAGTCCAGCGCTCCGGGGTCCGTGACCGGCTCGCTGTACGTCGACGACTACTCCGCGACGGGTGTCCAGTGAGCTCGGCGGCGATGCCGGGCACGCCGGCGTGGGTCGAGCGGCTGCCGCGGCCCACCGTGGCGGCGGTCGTGGTCGCCGGCCTCGTGGTGACGCTGCTCGTCTACATCCTGGTCAGCGTTCGCGTCCCCGACCCGGCGACGCCGAGCACGCCGTTTCCTCACGACGCCGCGATGGAGCGCGCCACCGGGGTCCAGTTCAGCCGGGTCGCCGTCGTCGGGGACGGCGGCTTGGTGATGGTGGAGTACGTCGTGGAGGACGTGGAGAAGGCCACGGCCTTCCAGGCCGATCGGGCCAACGTCCCCACGCTGACGAGCGAGTCGCGTTCGGCGGCCACCAACCGGGTCTCGATCATGAAGCCGGGGCACCTGATCCGCCCCGGACAGACCTACTACTTCGTCTACCAGAACACGGCGGGAGCCCTGCGGTCCGGCGAGCTCGCCACCATCACCTACCTCGGTCACGAGCTGACAGACGTTCCGGTTCTCTGAGCAATGACCCCCGTACGTTCAGCCCGGACGCCCCTCGGCAGGGTCGTGGTGGTCGCCCTGATGGCCACGACCCTGCTCCTGGGTGGCGCACCGTCGGCGTCGGCCCACGCCTACCTCGAGCGCACCAATCCGGCGGACGGCTCGATCGTCACGACCGCACCTGAGCGCCTGGCGCTGTACTTCAGCGAGCACGTGGTGCTGGAAGCCACCACGATCGACGTCCTCGACGGCCATGGCCGGGTCGTCCACCTCGGGGACCTCCAGCTCGAGACCGACGAACCGGGTGACACCGAGGTCCCCTCGGTCGTCACCGCGGTCCTGCCCGACCTCGCCCGCGACGCCTACCGGGTCCGGTGGGCGACGCTCTCGAGCGACGACCTCCACCGGACGTCCGGATTCTTCGTCTTCGGCGTGGGCACGAAGGTCCGGGCCGTCGGATTCTCCGAGCCCGCGCCACGGCCCTCGGAGTCCGGCCTGCGGTGGCTGCTGCTCCTCGGCCTCTCCCTCGTGCTCGGCTCCGAGCTCGTGGGCCGACTTGCGCCGGTCCCGACTGCCCTCCGTCGGCGCCTGCGCGCGGCGGGTCGCGCCGGCGCCGCAGCGGCCCTGGTCGGCTCCGCGGTCCTGTTCCTCGATCAGGTGCTGGCCGGTGGCCTCTCCTGGGAGCAGCTCGGCCGGTCCGGGTACGCCCTGAGATGGGGGTTGCGCGAGATCGGACTCCTCCTCGTCGTGCTGGTCCTCTGGTGGCGGCGAGGGGCCAGGACTCGGGTGGGCAACGTGGTGCTCGCCGCAGGGGCGGTCACCGCCGCGGTGGGCACGGCCCTCCTGGGACACGCCGGGGCCGACACCGGCGCGGGCTCAACGCGCATCCTCGCCACGGCCGTCCACCTGCTGGCCATGCTGTCCTGGGTCGGCGGCGTCGCGTGCCTGGCCTTGCTGCTGGTTCCCGTCTCGCGGGGCGACGTCGGTGACCGAGACCTCCGGAGGTTGCTGCACGCCTTCGGCCGTCCGGCCGCCGTCTGCCTCGGGCTGGGCGTGGCCACCGGCCTCTACCTCACGAGCTCGGTGGTCGTCTCGGTGGACGCGGCCCTCGGCACGACGTACGGGCGCACGCTGCTGCTCAAGCTGGGGCTCGTCGGCGTCATGGTGCTGCTGGCATCGCTGAACCACCGTCGGCTCCGTGGGCGCCACGACCTGGACCTGCCCCGTCGCGGGGTCGTCTACGAGGCCTCGATCGCGCTGGCAGTGGTGGGCGCAACGGCCGTGCTGACCAGTGCCCAACCGGCGACCGAGTCGGTGTTCCTCACGCCTCCCACCGCCACCTCCGGGCCCGTGTCGGGGGACGCAGCGGACCTCCACCTCGCCGTGGACGTCGCGCCGAACCACCCGGGAGTCAACGTGGTGTCGATCGACGTCTTCGACACCCGCAGACCCGCCCCGAGCCAGGTGACAGCCGTCGAGCTGCGGGTGGACGGGACGACGCTCCCGGCCGTCGCGTTGGGGGACGGCCGCTGGACGGTCGCAGGGCTGGAGCTCTCGTCGGGCCGCCGCACGTTCACGGTGTCGGTCGAACGGCCCGGGCTCGACCAGGCGGAGCTTCGCGTGCCCTGGACCATCGGATCGGGGGCAGGCAACCGCCGGGCCGTCGTGTCAACGACATCGCTGCGTACGCCGCTGCGTGGCCTCGCGGTGCTCGCGCTCGTGCCGTGGCTGTTCGTGCTGCTTCGAGCCCACCGCTCGGCGGGCTCACGCCGACCCTGGCTGCGCCGCCGCGTCAGCCCTCCGCGTCGATCGGGTCCTCCGAACGCCGGTCCTCGACCTCGAACCGAGGCATCCCTCCGGGACAGGTCGCCCGTACCTTGACCTCGTTCTCCTCGGGCTCGTCCCTCTTGAACATCACCTCGATCGCGCCGCCGTCCTGCTCCACCTCGACGCGGTACCCATCGGCCGGCGTGGCACCGCGGAGGTCCACGCCGGACGCGGAGCAGGTGACCGAGACGGTGCCCGCGGCGCCGTGCCAGGTGTCGGTCTGGCCGTCAGGCGTCGGGTCGGCCGGGGCGGTGGGATCGGGCTCCCCGGGGCTGCTGGACGGCGTCGCTGGGGGCCCCGACGACGGAGAGGCCGGGGGGACCGACGCGCCGACGGTCGGCCCCGAGGTCGTTCCCCCCGTCGTACTCGCGGTCGGGTCCGCCTGCGGTGAGGCGGACCGCGACGGCCCACCACCCGATGGCTGGGAGGAGCGGGCCGGGCGCGGGCTGCTCGGTCGCGTCGACGCGCTGGCCGAGGGTTCCCGCGTCGTGGCCGCCGGCGAGACCGGGGGCGATCCGATCAGCACGTCGTGGCCCGCAGCGTCGATCACGCGCCACGTGACCGCCGCGACCACGACCACGGTTACGATCCACACGAGCACGGCCAGCGCCGCCGATCGAGCCTTCATGTGAAACTCCCCCTGTCGCGTCGTACGACGACCCGCTCCCCCTGGAGCGCGTCGCGATGGTGAGCGTCGTCGTGGTCGAGGACGACCCCGAGATCCGTCGCGCTCTCGTGCACGGGCTCACCGAGCGCGGCCACGCCGTCGAGTCCTTCGCCAGCGGCCTGCCTGCTCTCGAACGCGTGGTCGGCCAGGTCCCTGACGTCGTGCTGCTCGACCTCGGCCTGCCCGACGTCGATGGCCTCCAGCTGCTGGCGATGATCCGCGCCATCTCCGATGTCCCCGTCGTGGTGGCGACCGCCAGGGACGACAACCACACGATCGTGCAGGCGTTGGACTCCGGCGCCGACGACTACGTCGTGAAGCCCTTCGGGATGGACCAGGTCGCCGCCCGGATCCGGGCGATCCTGCGCCGGGGTGGCGGCGGCCAGGACCGCGCGGCACCCATCGTCGTCGGAGAGCTCGTGGTCGACCCTCGGACGCGCACGGCCGAGCTCGCCGGGCGTGCGCTGGAGCTGGCACGCAAGGAGTTCGAGATGCTGCTCGCCCTGGCCTCGCGGCCCGGCGAGGTGGTCACCAAGCGCGAGCTCCTGGTCGAGGTCTGGCAGCTGCCCTACGGCGGCGCCGACCGGACGATCGACGTCCACCTGTCCTGGCTGCGCCGCAAGCTCGGAGAGACGGCCGCCCAACCGAGGTACCTGCACACGGTGAGAGGCGTGGGGGTGCGATTGGCGGCACCCGATGCACCGGACGCCCCATCGTGAGGCGGCGCATCGCCTGGCTCGTGACCGCGACGACATCAGCCGTGATCCTGGCGTTCGTCGTCCCGCTCTGCCTTCTGGTGCGCGAGCTGGCCCAGGACCGGGCGATGGCCGGAGGGGAGCAGGAGGCCCGCAACGTCGCGGTGCTGGTCTCTGGTCTGCACGGCGCCCCGACGCTGCCCGACCTGGTGGCGGCACTCGACGCCCGCTCCACGGCATCGACCAGCGTGCTGACTCCTGGCTTCGACGTCCTCGGGAAGCCCGACCCCCGGCTGGCCGCGGACCGGGACGTCCGCCGCGCGCGTCGCAAGGGAAGCGCCTTCACCGTGATGGGCTCGGACGGCGGCAAGGTGCTGGTGCCGGTGGTGACGTCGGAGGGCACCTTCGTGGTGCGCACCCAGATCTCGCACGCCGCGCTGCACGCGGGGGTAGGTCGGGCGTGGGTCAGCATCGGGGCACTCGGCCTGACCCTGATCCTGATCTCGCTCACGATCGCCGTCCGCCTCGGGGGTCGGGTCAGCACACCCGTGACGGAGCTGGCCCGCGTGGCCGTGCGTCTCCGGGACGGTGACCTCGGCGCGCGTGCCCTGGTCGCCGGGCCACCGGAGACGGCCGCCCTCGCCCGCGCCTTCAACCAGCTGGCCGAGCGCGTCACCGAGCTCCTGCAGGCCGAACGCAGCCAGGTCGGCGACCTGTCGCACCGACTGCGGACTCCTGTCACCGCCCTCCGGCTGGACGCGGAGCTGGTCAAGGACCCCGAGGTGGCGGAGCGGCTCCAGGTCCACGTCGCCCACCTGCAGCGCACCATCGACTCGCTCGTCCGCGATGCGCGCCGACCGCTCGAGAGGACCGTCAGGTCGTCCTGCGACGCAGCCGAGGTCGTGCACGAGCGGATCGGCTTCTGGGCCGCGCTCGCGGAGGACCAGGAGCGTCCCCTGAGGGTGCAGATCGACGAGGGCCCGCTGCTGGTGCCGCTCGACGCCGCCGGGCTCACCGACGTGCTGGACGTCCTGGTGGACAACGTCTTCGCACACACGCCGGACACCACGGGGTTCGAGGTGACGCTGCACCGGTTCGAGGACCGGGTCCGGCTCCAGGTCGCGGACGCCGGCCCCGGTCTGACGCCGGACGCCGAGGGTGACCGGCGTCAGGGCACCACGGGCCTGGGCCTCCAGATCGTGCGCAGGACCGCCGCCGCCGTCGGCGGCGAGCTCGTCCTCGGCGACGACCCCGGGACGACGGTCGCGGTCTGGCTTCCCCTGATCGCGCCGTGATGCCCTCAGGGCCGGCTCAGTCGTCGTGGCCGCCATCGTCGTCCTGACCCTCGACCTGCTGGTCGTCCTGGTAACCCTGGCCGTCGTCGCCGCCTGGCTCGTCCTCCACGCCTTCCTGCTCGTCACCGTGGTCGTCGCTGTCGCCGGTCTCGTCCCCGTTGTCGTCGTCGCCGGGCTCGCCGTCGGTGCCGGGCGGGTCCTCCGGGCCGTCGTCGTCCACCGGGGTGGCGCTGGGAGTGGGCGTGTGACCGCCTCCCGGGACCTCGCCATCCGCTGCCTCTGCGGCACTGGTGGCAGCTGACGCCGCGGGACGGGCTGCGGTCCGGACGACGACGTTGCGGACGACCCGCGTGACGCAGGACCCGTTCTCGACCCGGGCCCCGACGGGGCACGGCCGGTAGCGGATGAGCGGACGCCCCACCGGGTCCGCTTCCGTGACCAGCGCCGGTGGCCGGGCCACCGCGGGTGTCGGTGCGGTCGGTGTGGGCGCCACAGCGGCGTACGCCAGCACGCCCGTCACGCCTGCGGCGAGCGACGTGAGTGTTCCGATGACCATGGAGGACGTGCGCATGGTCCACCATCGGCCGACCAGCGCTATGGGGACGTCGCCGGGACGTCAAGGTTGTGTCAAGGATTCCGGGGTTCGCTGAGGTTCTCTTAACAACCGGATGATGAAGGCTTGCCGTTCCTTGGGCCACCGTGAGCGGACAGACGCCACCCGAGGAGCTCCGATGCCCTACACGCCACGTACGAGGGACCGATTCCGGCTCCTCGCATCGGGGCTCACGGGGCTCACGACGGTCGGGGTGGTGGCGGCGACCGGCGCGGCGACAGGTCTGGCCGCGCACCAGACGGCCGACGAGGCAGCACGGCGTGATGTCGGTCGCAAGGACGCGTCCGGAACAATGATCGCGAACGCCCCCGCCACTCCCCGGGATGTTCTCGACCACTCCGTCGTGTGGAAGCGTCGCCCACACCGCACCGTGGTCTCCACGCGCGTGCTCCTGCAGGCGGGCACGGCGTCCTTCGAGCTGGGTGGTGCGACACCGCTCCCCGGGACCGCGTCACGCGGCCCCCATCCGGGGAGAACGTCGCCCCACGACGGGCCCACGCCCGCGGCCTCACCCCCGCCGACTCCGGTGCCGTCGCCCCCCGGGCCGGCTCCGACGAGCGGATCGTGACGCCACCGTGGATCCGTCGAGCTCCTCGGCAGCATGGTCGACCTGGGGCACGTACGTGCACCTCGCCGTCGAGGAGCCCCACCTTCTCTCGCCCGCCGTCGAGGTGACGACGGCCGTCCTGGCGGCGGTGGACCGCGCCTGCAGTCGGTTCCGCGCCGACTCCGACCTGGTGCGTGCCAACCGCACGCCCGGTCAGTGGGTCCGGGTCGATCCTCTCCTCGTGGCGGCCACGGCCGTCGCGGTCACGGCCGCGGACGAGACGGACGGACTGGTCAGCCCCTGCCTCGGCCGGGTCCTCGTGGCGCTCGGGTACGACGCCGATCTCGGGGTGGTCAGCCGCCGCGCGGTGGCCCGCGCGCGGCGGCTGCCACTTCCCACACCCGAGCTGTGGCGGGAGCTGGACGTCGCCGAGGACGCGATCCGCATCCCCGAGGGCTGCGAGCTGGACCTCGGGGCGACCGCCAAGGCCTGGGCGGCTGACGTCGTCGCGGCCACCGTCGTCGAGCGACTCGGCTGCCGGGTCCTGGTCAGTCTCGGGGGCGACCTCCGCGTGGACGGCCCGGGCGACACAGCGTGGCCGGTGCTGGTCACCGAGCGGATCGAGCAGTCGGACGGGCAGCTGGTCGAGGTGACCAACGGAGGACTGGCCACGTCGACGACCACCGCGCGGCGCTGGCGCGGTCCGTCCGGCGCTGCCCACCACCTGATCGACCCACGGACCAACCACCCGGTTGCGGGGCACCTGCGGACGGTCACCGCCGCGGGCATCAGCAGCCTGGCCGCCAACGTCGCCTCCACCGCCGCCCTCGTGCTCGGTACGGACGCCCCCGCGTGGCTGGAGGCCCGTCGGGTCAGCGCACGGCTGGTCCACGCCGACGGCACCACGTCCTCGACCGGTTCGTGGCCACAGGAGGGGATCGCCGCGTGACCGATGCCCCCCTCTTGTGGTTCCTCAACCGGGGGTCCGGTCTGGTGCTGCTCGCCTTGCTGACCGTCGTCACGGTGCTGGGGGTGTGGTCCCTCCGGGCCGAGGCCGGTGGCCGGGTGCCGGGCTTCGTGGCCCAGAGCATCCATCGGAACCTCGCGCTGGTGGCGCTGGGCCTGATCGTGGGACACGTCGCCTCGGCCGTCGTCGACGAGTACGTCGACATCCGCTGGTGGCAGGCGTTCGCACCTTGGGCCCTGAGGTACCGGCCGACCTGGCTCGCCCTCGGCACGGTCGCCCTGGATCTCGTCGTGGTCGTCGTGGTCACCAGCCTGATGCGCGACCGGCTCGGGCGGCGGGTCTGGAGGGCGGTGCACCTCACGACGTACGCCGCCTGGGCTGCCGGCGTGGTTCACGGGCTCGGCATCGGGACGGACACCGGCGAGACCTGGGCGCGCTCCGTGTACGTCGCTTCCGCCGCGATGGTGGTCGGCAGCCTCCTGCTCCGACCCCGCGGGTCCGCGTCGACGGGCCTGGAGGTCGTTCGGTGACCGTCGGGACCGCAACGCGCTGGGGTCCGTCCGGGCTCGACGTGGACGTGTGCCGCGGGCCTTCGCTGCTGGTCGGCATCGACGCCGGTCCGTCGCTGACGGCTCATCGCAGCATGCGCGGCGACGTGCCCCGGTTGACCCTCCCGGAGCTGCTCCCCGCGGCCATCCACCTCGATGGGCGCGGGGGCGCCGGCTTCCCGCTGTCGCGCAAGCTCGAGGGCCTTGCCCGGGCGCGGCGGCCCCCCGTCGTGGTCAACCTGGCCGAAGGCGAACCGGTCAGCGCGAAGGACGCGGTGCTGGCTGCCCTCGCTCCCCACCTCGTCCTGGACGGCGCCGTCGCCGCGGCGTACGCCCTGGGGAGTCGCGAGGTGCACCTGGTCGTCCCCGGGGAGCGGGACGTGGTCGCCCTGGCGCTCCAGACCGCGCTGTCCGAAAGAGACCACGGTCGGTGGCGATTTCGGCTGCACCGTGCCCGCCCAGGGTTCGTGTCCGGTCAGTCACGAGCCGTGCTCGAGCTGATCGAGGGACGTGAGAACAGGCCGGTGACCTCCTGGGAGTCGGCAACGGTCAGCGGGTTGGGAGGTCGTCCGACCCTGCTCAGCAACGCCGAGACGTTCGCCCAGCTCGCGGCCCGGCTGCTGCGCCCCCTGGGGCCGAGCGGTATTCCGAACGAGCCCGGCACCACCCTGCTCACGCTCGCCATCGGCGACGCCCGGCCGCTGGTCCGCGAGGTCGAGCTGGGCACGCCTTGGGCCGAGGTGCTCCAGCCCGATGCCTTGCGGGCGCCGGTGCTCGTCGGTGGTTACCACGGCTGCTGGGTGCCGCCCAACGGGCTCGCGGACCTGCCCGTGTCGCGGCGCGCCCTGGCCGACCGGGGGCTCTCGCTCGGGGCCGGGGTCGTCATGGTGGCGGCGGGTTGTCCGGTCCGGGTGACGGCACATATCGCTGCCCACCTGGCCCTCGAGTCCGCCGGCCGGTGCGGACCCTGCGTGCGCGGCCTACCCACCCTCGCCCACCTGGTCGGCGACCTGGCCGCCGGCCGCGGGGAGGTCGCGGAGGTACGGCGCATCGCGGCACTCGTCGACGGTCGCGGTGCTTGCGCCCACCCCGACGGCACCGCCCGGCTCGTGCGCTCGATGCTCGAGGCGTACGGAACCGAGGTCGAGGAGCACGCGCACGGACGCTGCCGGTACCTCGGGCGTGGTGCGTGACCAGCGAGCTGCGGGTCGACTGGCCGGCCTGCCGGGCACGCGGATTGTGCTGGGAGATCGCCCCCGAGATCGTGACCCTGGACGACTGGGGCTACCCGCTGGTGACCGGCCCGGTGACGACCGCCCTCGAACCGATAGCAAGGGAGGCGGCGCGGGCCTGTCCGAACCTCGCTCTGCGGCTCGTGCCGGCGCCGTAGCCCTTCCTGGCATCGGTCCGTACATGACGGCCGGATGACCGGCGCATGAGCGCTCGGGGACGATCCCGGCCGGGTCGGTCCCGCACGGCTGTCGGACGGCGACAGTAGGGGTCGCACACCCCGTGGAGTGGGAGAGACATGGTCCGACGGCGCAGTCCAACGCGCGGCGATGCCGTGCGCCGGATCAGCATGCTCGCTGTTCTCACGCCCCTGACCGTCGCCGCGAGCGTCGGGCTGCTGGGCCCAGGACCGACGCCGTCACCGAGGGTCCTGCGGGCACCCTCGGCCGAAGCCGCCGAGCCCACTTCCCTGCCCCAGCCTCTGCCAGACCTGCAGGAAGCCGCGTCGGTCACCCACCGATCAGAGTTCAGTCCCGGACTCGGCGTCCTGGTCGACCAGGACAGCGTCGCGGTCGGCCAGGTGCCGGCCCGCGCCTGGGCGGCGTACGACCGTGCGGCCGAGGTGATCGACGCGGCCGATCCCACGTGTCACCTGTCGTGGGCCCTGATCGCGGCGATCGGCAAGGTGGAGAGCGACCACGGGAGGTTCGGGGGGCGGCTGATGACCGTGGACGGCGTCGTCCACCCCGCTCTGTACGGGCCCCGCCTCGACGGCACGTCGGGAGTCTCCCGGATCGCCGACACGGACGGCGGCCGGGTCGACGTGGACCCGACGTTCGACCGGGCCGTCGGTCCGATGCAGTTCATCCCGTCCACGTGGACGATCGTCGGCGTCGACGCGGACGGCGACGGGAGGCGCGACCCCCAGGACATCGACGATGCCTCGCTGGCAACTGCGGTCTACCTGTGCGGGGGGAAGGACGACCTGTCTCGCCCACCGGACAGCGCCGTGCGACCTTCCGCTACAACCACTCCTCGGCCTACGTCGACCTGGTGCTCCGGGTGATGTACGCCTACCTCGCGGCCGGGCCGCAAGCCTGGGGGTTGCTCGGAGGACCGGGTACTTGCCCACCGGTTCGCCGCAGCCCACGGATGCACCCACGCCCCAGCCGACCTTCGAGGTGGTGCCGTCGCCGAGCCCCACCCCCTCGACGACGGCCCCGCCGACGACGAGACCGACCTCGACGGCTCCCCCACGTCCATACCGACCCCGCCGTCAGCGCCGCCCAGCCCCACCCCGGCGCGGCCACGGTCGCGCCGACGACGGTACCCAGCACGCCGACTTCTCCGACGGTTCCCGCCGGAGCCACGACGGCACCGTCC
>CAWAIW010000031.1:0-6549 GCA_963782035.1 uncultured Actinomycetota bacterium | reverse complement strand
CGGGAAGACCGCCCTCGCCGCCCACCGCGAGGAGCTGCGCTCGGGTGGACCCCGGCGCCGCCTCGTCCGCTGCTGCTCGACGCGACGCCGGGCCCCGACGCGATGCTCTGGGGCGGCGAGCTGGTCGTGCGCAAGGGCGAGCCGGTCGGCCAGGTCACCAGCGCGGCGTACGGCGCCACCGTCGGCAGGTCGGTCGGCCTCGCCTACGTGCGGCGCAAGAAGCCGGTCACCTCCGACTGGCTGGCCAAGGGCGGCTTCGAGTCGACCTCGCCGGCGAGCGCCTTCCGGTCTCCCTGACCCTCAAGGCCCCGCTGGCCTGACGTGCCGTTGGTCGAGGAAGGCGCGGTGGGTGGTCGTCCCTCCTGGTCGAGTCGAGAGGCGCGCTAGCGCCGTCACGAGACCGGCGACGGTCGTCCTCCTCGACCAATGACGTGATGGGATGGGCCGGCCATGGCCCGCTGGACCGAGGCGCAGGTGGTCGAGCTCGCGCCGGACGACTCCTCGGTGTCGGCTGCCCGGAGGCTGACCAACCCGGCGGTGTGGTCCGACACCGGGAGCACCGAGATCCTCGTGTGGGGCAAGTGCCAGGGGAGCGGGAAGACGCCGTACCAGGTCAGCGTCGACCTCGCCGGACCGGCGTTCCGCTGCTCGTGCCCGAGCCGCAAGCTCCCCTGCAAGCACGCGCTGGCCCTCCTCCTGCTCTGGGTGCGCGGGGGAGGCGCAGTCGCCGACGCGGAGCAGGCCGCCGAGTTCGCCCGGGAGTGGGCCGACGAGCGCGGCCAGCGGACGCAGAGGCGGGCGGCCACCGAGGAGAGGACGCCCGACCCGGCGGCTCAGGCCAAGCGGCTCGAGGACCGGCTGGCGCTGATGACCGCGGGACTCGAGGACTTCGGCCGGTGGCTCCAGGACCTGGTCCGCGCCGGCACGGCGGCCGCGCGCCAGCAGCCGTACGGCTGGTGGGACGAGACCGCGGCGCGTCTCGTCGACGCCCAGCTGCCCGGTCTCGCCGAGCAGGTGCGGTCGATGGCCGGAGACGTGCACCGGCGTGAGGACTGGGCGGACCACCTGCTGGCGGTCTGCGGCCGCTGGTGGACCGCCACGCGGGCCTGGGGCATGCGGGACCGCCTCGACCGCGACGCCTTCGCCGACCTCCGCGCGTACCTCGGCTGGGCCCAGCCCACCGCCGAGGTGAAGGCCGCCGACGAGCACGCCGGCACCTTCGTCGTGCTCGGCGGGCACCGCACCGACGACGGCCGGATCCAGCAGCAGCGCACCTGGCTGCGCGACCAGGGGAGCGGCGAGGTGCTCGTCGTCCTCGACTTCGCCGCGGGCGGGCAGGTGCTGGCCGTGCCGCAGCTGGCCGGCACGGTGCTGACCGCGACGGTCGGGAGGTACCCCGGATCCGCGCCCAAGCGAGCCCTCTTCTCGACCGATCCCGTGGCCACCGGGCGGGAGACCACGCTGCCCGACCGGGTGTCGGTCGCGGCCGCGCTCGAGGCCCGCGCGGAGCGGCTGTCGCGCGGGCCGTGGCTGGACCGGGTTCCCGTCGTGCTCGAGGACGTCGCGCTGACACCGGGGGAGCGGCCACACGTCCGCGACGCGGCGGGCGAACGGCTCGACGTGACCGACGACGTCCCCCTCTGGTCGCTGCTCGCCCTGACCGGCGGGCGTCCCGGCGACCTGTTCGGCGAGCTGGAGGGCGGCCGGTTCCGCCCGCTGAGCGTCGCCGTCGAGCGGCGGGCTGGTGGCCCTGTGAGCACCGATCTCGACTCCTGGTGGGAGCACCTGCGGGCCGCGGCGCTCGTGGGGACCGCACGCCGGGACGTCCCCGAGTGGCCCGACCTCGGCCCGCTCGCCCGTGAGGGCGCCACGCGCGAGGAGACGCTGCTCGACGCGGCCGCGCTCGGCGACGCCGTACGACGCGCGGGCCGGCTGGCCGACCCGTCACCGGAGGCAGCCGATCCGGCCCCGGAGGAGACCCTGCCGGTGGCGCCGTCGCCGGCTGTGCAGATCCTCGAGCTGTTGCTGACCCAGGGCCCCGTGGGACAGGGAGCGCGGGCCGACCTGACCGCGCACTGGCTGGAGTCCGCGGCGACATCCGGACGCGTCGTACCTCCCCGCCTGCTGCCCGCACTGTTCGACGCAGCCACGCCCAACGGCCCCGTACGTCGCGTGGTCCGGGCGGCGGTCGGCGAGCGGGGCGTCTGGCTGGCGGCCCGGAACCCCGCGTGGGACTGGGTCCTGGCGTCGCCCGAGGAGCTGCCGACGACGCCGGAGGGCGTGCGGGCGCGGATCGAGGAGCGATGGGAGACCGACTCCGCGCAGGACCGCGCCCTGGCGGTCGCCGCCCTGGGCCCGGGCCTCGGTCCGGAGGACGAGCCCTTCCTGGAACGCTGCCTCGACGACCGCTCCAAGGCCGTGCGTGAGCAGGCCCAGCGGCTCCTCGACCGACTGCCGGGATCGGCGCGAGCGGCGCGGATGGCCGACCGGCTCCGGCCGTTGCTGACCGTCACCGGCACCCTGCGCAAGCAGCTCGACGTCGAGCTGCCCGACGACCCGGACGCGGCCGGTGTCCGCGACGGCCTCACCGATCCCGGGCCGGGCGGGTCGCGCCGGCTGCGGTGGCTCCAGCAGATCATCACCGGCGCACCGCTGTCGGTCTGGACCGACACGGTCGGCCGCACGCCCGACAAGGTGGTCGGCATGCTGCACGACCCGCGCACCGCCCTGCCCGGCCTGCGCGAGGCCGCCGCCGCGCAACGCGACCTCGACTGGGCGCGGGCCCTGCTGCGCACGGTGTGGAGCATGCGCCTGGTCGCACTCCTGCCCGACGACGAGCGCGACCGGGTGCTGGCGGCGCGGATCCCCACGCAGAAGCTGTCCTCGACCAGCGACGTCCAGCTCGCGCCCCGGCCGTGGGGACCGCGCACGAGCGAGGCCGTGCTGGCCGCCATCCTCCGCGACGACGACCGCCACGGCGTCCGCGTGCTCCGCGACGTGCTCCCCGAGGCCCTCCACCCGTCCACGCTGACGGCCGTCGAACGGGCCGTGCGGGCCGACGGCGTCGACTCGTTCGTCCGGACCGCCCTCCGCGACGTCCTCCAGTACCAGTCCCTCCACCGATCGATCAGCGAGGCCTTCCGATGACGGACCTGACGCCAGACCTGTTGCCAGACCTCTTGCCCGACGTCCTGCGCGCGCACGCCGAACAGCAGTACGCCGCCGAGCTGACCGCCCTGGCCGCCGCCGACGACCGGCCCCGGCCGCCGAGCTGGCGGCTGTCCCCCTGGGCGGTGTCGCTCTACGTGCTGGGCGGCGAGCTGCCCGACGGGACCGTGATCGAGCCCAAGTACATCGGACAGCGCCGCCTGGTCGAGATCGCCATCGCCACCCTCGCCACCGACCGCGCCCTGCTCCTTCTCGGCGTGCCCGGCACCGCGAAGACCTGGCTCGGTGAGCACCTGGCCGCGGCGATCAGCGGCTCGTCGACGCTGGTCGTTCAGGGCACGGCGGGCACCGCGGAGGAGGCGCTGAGGTACGGCTGGAACTACGCCCGCCTCCTCAGCGACGGGCCGACCCGCGAGGCGATGGTCCCCAGCCCGGTCATGCGGGCCATGGAGACCGGCGCGATCGTCCGGGTCGAGGAGCTCACCAGGATCCCGGCCGACGTCCAGGACGCCCTCATCACGATCCTGTCCGAGAAGAGCCTCGCGATCCCCGAGCTCGACGACGAGGTGCAGGCCACGCCGGGCTTCAACGTGATCGCGACCGCCAACAACCGCGACAAGGGCGTCAACGAGCTCTCCTCGGCCCTGCGCCGGCGCTTCAACACCGTCGTCCTGCCGCTGCCCGACACGCTCGAGGAGGAGGTCGAGATCGTGCGCACCCGGGTGGTGGCGCTCGGCCACAGCCTGTCGCTACCGGCCGACCTCGAGTCGCTCTCCGAGGTGAGCCGTGTCGTCCAGGTCTTCCGCGAGCTGCGCTCCGGCGTCACCGCGGACCGGCGTACGACGGTGAAGTCTCCGACCGCGACCCTCTCGACCGCCGAGGCGATCTCGGTGCTGACCAACGGCGTCGCCCTGGCCGCCCACTTCGGCGACGGGCGCGTCGGGGCATCGGACATCGCCGCGGGCCTGCTCGGCGCCATCGTCAAGGACCCCGTGCAGGACAGGCTGGTCTGGCAGGAGTACCTCGAGACCGTCGTGCGCGACCGCCGCGAGTGGAACGACCTCTACCAGGCCTGCCGCGAGCTGGGCTGAGCCGACCGACATGCCTGCCGAGGTGCACGTGCTGGGGATCCGGCACCACGGGCCCGGGTCCGCCCGGTCCGTGGCGCGGGCCCTCGACGAGCTGCGCCCGGACGTCGTGCTGGTCGAGGGTGCCCCCGAGCTGGACCAGGTCGTGGCGATGGTCGCCGACGAGGAGATGCGACCTCCCGTCGCGGGTCTGGTGTACGCCGTCGACGAGCCGCGACGCGCCCTCTTCTACCCGCTGGCGACGTTCTCCCCGGAGTGGGTGGCCGTGCGGTGGGCGCTCGCGCACGGCGTTCCCGTCCGGTTCGCCGACCTGCCGGTCACCCACCAGCTGGTCGACGCCGGTGAGTCCGAGACTCCCGCCCCGGGCCAGGCGCCCCGGCCCGACCCGATCCGGATGCTCGCGGAAGCGGCCGGGTACGACGACCCGGAGCGCTGGTGGGAGGACGCGGTCGAGCACTCGTCATCAGGCAGGGGCACCTCCTCCCTGGAGCGGTTCGCGGCCGTCAAGGATGCGATGGCCGCGGTCCGCGAGTCCGACCAGCGCGACGCCGACGACCCCGACGTGGTCGAGAACGCCCGCCGGGAGGCGGCCATGCGCCGCGCCGTCCGGGAGGCGATGCGCACCGAGGGCGTGGAGCGGGTCGCCTTCGTCTGCGGCGCCTACCACGCGCCGGCGCTGGACCCCGCGACGTACCCCTCCGTCGCCCACGACACCGCCCTGCTCAAGGGCCTGCCCAAGGCGAAGGTCGCCGCGACGTGGGCGCCGTGGTCGTCCGGCCGGCTGGCGCTGGCGAGCGGGTACGGCGCCGGGGTGACGTCCCCGGGCTGGTACCAGCACCTCTTCGACCACTGGAGCCGCGACGAGGAGGACGAGGCCCTCGCCACCGGCTGGCTGGTGCGGGTCGCCCGCGAGCTGCGCGGCCAGCAGCTCGACGCCTCGACCGCCTCGATCGTGGAGGCCTCCCGCCTGGCCACCGCGCTGGCTGCCGTGCGCGGGCGGCCGTCGGTCGGCCTCGCCGAGCTCGACGACGCCGCGGAGTCCGTGCTGTGCGAGGGGTCCCGGGTCCCGCTGCGGCTGGTGCACGACGCGCTCGTCGTCGGTCACGAGCTCGGCAGCGTGCCCGAGTCGGCGCCGATGGTCCCCCTGGCGGCCGACCTCGCTAGGCAGCAGCGGTCCACCCGCCTCAAGCCCGCGGCGAGGGCGCAGACCGTCACCCTCGACCTGCGCCGGGAGGCCGGGATGGCCCGGTCGGTGCTCCTGCACCGGCTGCGCGTGCTCGGCGTCGACTGGGGCACCGAGGTGGACTCCGGCCGCAGCACCGGCACGTTCAAGGAGTCCTGGGAGCTCGAGTGGCGGCCCGAGCTGGCCGTCTCGGTCATCGAGGCGGGGCTGTTCGGCACGACGGTCGAGGCGGCGGCGGCGACCAAGGTGCGCGAGGAGGCCGAGGAGGCCAGCGACCTGGCCGCCCTGGGCCGCCTCGTGTCCGTGTGCCTCCTGGCCGACCTCCCGGACGGGCTGCGCACGGTCGTGGCCAGCCTCGAGGAGCGCACCGCCAAGCAGCACGACGTGCTCGCTCTCCTCGGTGCGGTGGAGCCGTTGGCGCGCACCGTGAGGTACGGCGACGTGCGCGGCGTCGACGTCGCCGGCGTGGCCACGGTGCTGCGGGCGCTCGTGGTCCGCGCCTCCGTCGGGCTGTCCGCCGCCTGCGTCGCGCTCGACGACGACGCGGCCGCGGCGATGCGCGCCGG
Organism: uncultured Actinomycetota bacterium; assembly: GCA_963782035.1. Classification (GTDB taxonomy): domain Bacteria; phylum Actinomycetota; class Actinomycetes; order Propionibacteriales; family Nocardioidaceae; genus Nocardioides. The sequence continues at coordinate 544 of CAWAIW010000031.1, read as the reverse complement.
CATCGAGGCCGCCCATCGTGGCGTCGCCCTCCTCGACGACGAGGGGATGCGCACCCGTTGGACCGCGGCGCTCGAGGGAGTCGCCGCCCGAGCGGCCGTGCACGGTTCGGTCGCGGGCCGCGTGGACCGCCTGCTCCTCGACGCCGGCCGGGTCGAGCAGGAGGAGGCAGCCCTGCGGATCAGCCGTCGCCTGTCCGTGGGTGCTCCCGCCGCGGACGGCGCCGCCTGGCTCGACGGGTTCCTGTCGGGCGAGTCGGTCCTCCTCGTGCACGACCCGGCGCTGCTCACCATCGTCGACGCGTGGGTGGCGGGCATCCGCGAGGAGACCTTCGAGGACCTGCTGCCTCTGCTGCGGCGTACGTTCTCAAGGTTCCAGCCCCCCGAGCGCCGCGACATCGGTCGCCAGGTCGCGCGGCTGGGCCGCTCGGGAGCGACCGGCGTCGTCGTCGCCTCCCGGCTCGACCTCGAACGAGCCCGCCCAGCGGTGGCCCGGGTCGCCGCCCTGCTCGGCCTGGCGGTGGACGATGTCTGAGGAGACCCGCGA
>CAWAIW010000030.1:0-6119 GCA_963782035.1 uncultured Actinomycetota bacterium | reverse complement strand
AGCCCGGGCTGTCGGGGATCTGCCGTGCCGGAGGACGAGCTCGAACGACGCGACTACGAGGCCCTGCTCGCCACCAGGGGCGAGCTGGGTCCGGAGTACGACCGCGCCCTGGTGGACTCCTTCGCGGACCGCATGGAGAAGGAGATCCAGCGCCGATCCGCCGCTGTGGCGGGCGGCCGGTCGGTGCGCGACCGGACCGCGGAGTCGGCCGGCAAGCGGCAGCTCACCATCGGCCTCGTCTCGCTGGCCGCCGGCATCCCGATCACCGCCATCTCGGCCGGCATCAGCCACCTCCCGGGCCTGATCACCGCGTGGGCGGGGATCGGTGCGGTCAACCTCGCGCACGCGCTGGCCAGCCGCCGGCGCGAGTAGGCCCTCCGGGCTGGTACCGACCCCGGTTCCGGTAGCAGCGGCGACGCGGCGTCCCCGGGGTCGCTGCGACCGTGGACGCATGAACCTCACCCAGAGCCGCGTCGCGGCCCTCGCCGCTGCCCTGGTCGGTGTGTCCCTGTTCTGGACCGTCGCGGCGGTCGACGTGCCGCACGGCGCGTCCGACGCCGAGCTGATCGCCTGGTGGCAGGACTCCGGCCACCGCTGGTCGGGCGTCTGGTCGGGTCTGGCGGCGATCGGCGTGGCCGTCTCGCTGGCCGTGGTTCGACACCACCTCGGCACCCTGGCCGCCGCCCGGGACTCGGCCTGGATGGCCTTCGGCCGCTCGATGGCGACGGCCGTCATGGCGGTCTGGCTGGTCACCGGTGCCGTCCGCGCATCCCTCGGCCGCCTGGTCGACGTGATGGACGAGCCGCTTCCCGGCCCCGACGTGTTGAGGACCGTGACGGCGGTCAACTACGCGCTCCTGGGGCTTTCCGGCATGGCCGTCCTGGGCCTGATGATCCTGGGCGTCTCGGTGGCCTTGCTGCGGACCTGGGTCGGCCGTCTGGGCGTCGGCTGTGCCGTGGTGGTGATGGGCGCGACCCTGGCGCAGTACGGCGCGTACGTCACGCTCGTCGCGATCGCCTGGACGCTGTGCCTGGCGGTGTGGCTCTGGAGGAGTCAGTCCGGGACGTCGGCGTCCATGGCGTCCGGTGTGGCCGGCAGCGACGCGGCGTCCACCGTCGACGCCACCCCGTGAGCCCGCCGCCGACACTCACGGCTTGACCGCCTCTCCCAGGAACCCGCAGGTGAACGGCTTCGGTCCGCCCGGGATCACGAGCTGCTCGACCGTCCGCACCGGAAGGCCGGCCTGCTCGATGAGGATGGCGGGGTCGCGGGTGAGGTGGCAGCCGCCGGCCACCCGGCGCTGGATCGGCTCGAGCCTGCGCTGCCAGGCCACGACCTTCGGGTCGTCGGAGATGCCGTGCTCGAGGAAGTGCAGGCTGGCGCCGGGCTTGAGCACCCGCAGGATCTCGGCGAGCGCCGCCTGCGGGTCCGGGACCGTGCAGAGGGTGAAGGTGAGGAGCGCGGCGTCGAACGTCGCGTCGCCGATGGTCAGGTGCTGGCCGTCGCGGCCGATCCGGCCCACCGGCGCGGCCGAGCGCAGGCGACGGTCGGCCGAGAGCTCCCACGCCAGCTCGGAGGGCTCGACGGCGTCGACCTGGGTGATCGTCGACGGGTACCACCGCGCGTTCAGCCCGCTGCCGAACCCGATCTCCAGGACCCGTCCGTGCAGGTCCGCGCAGGCACGCCCGCGCAGCTCCCCGACCTCGTGGCCGCGGAGGCTCAGGTCCACGGCCCGGGGAACCACCCGCTCGTTCCACCAACCCATCACGCGCTCCTAGGCCTGCATCACGACGCGGGAGATGAGCACACCAGCGGCGTACACCGCCACGAACGCGTCGATGTCGTGGGCGTTGTCGGCGTCGACTTGTGCCTGCACGGGGTCCATACGGGGTCCATGCGGCTCCTTCCGGTCGGGGGGAGGTCGGTCGGGCGTCGTAGGCTCTAGGGGTGAGCGTACGGCGGGTGATGGGCACCGAGGTGGAGTACGGCGTGACCGTGCAGGGCCAGCCCATGGCCAACCACATGGTCGCCTCATCCCAGGTGGTCAACGCCTACGCCTCGGCGACGGCGAGGGCACGCCGCGCGCGCTGGGACTTCGAGGAGGAGTCGCCGCTGCGCGACGCCCGCGGCTTCGACATGTCGCGCCAGGTCGCCGACCCGACCCAGCTGACCGACGAGGACATGGGGCTGGCCAACGTCATCCTCACCAACGGCGCGCGGCTCTACGTCGACCACGCCCACCCGGAGTACTCCACCCCCGAGGTGACCACGCCGCGCGACATCGTCCTGTGGGACAAGGCGGGGGAGCAGGTGATGCTCGACGCGTCGCGGATGGCGGCGCTGGTCCCGGGCACCCAGCCGATCCACCTCTACAAGAACAACACCGACAACAAGGGCGCGTCCTACGGCGCCCACGAGAACTACCTGATGCGGCGCTCGACGCCGTTCGGCGACATCGTGCGGCACCTGACGCCGTTCTTCGTGTCCCGGCAGGTCATCTGCGGGGCGGGCCGCGTCGGCATCGGCCAGGACGGGCGCGAGCACGGCTACCAGATCAGCCAGCGGGCCGACTTCTTCGAGGTCGAGGTCGGTCTGGAGACGACGCTCAAGCGGCCGATCATCAACACCCGTGACGAGCCGCACGCCGACCCCGAGAAGTACCGCCGGCTGCACGTGATCATCGGCGACGCCAACCTGGCCGAGGTGTCGACCTACATGAAGGTCGGCACGGCGGCGCTGGTGCTGGCGATGATCGAGGACAAGTTCATCACTCGCGACCTCGGCGTCGACTCCCCGGTCGCGTCGCTGCGCGCGGTCTCCCACGACCCGACGCTGAAGCACGTGCTGACCATGGACGACGGCCGCAAGCTCACCGCCGTCCAGCTGCAGCTGGAGTTCCTGGATCTCGCGCGCAAGTACGTCGAGGACAAGTACGGCGACGACGCCGACGCACAGACCAAGGACGTGCTGACGCGCTGGGAGTCCTTGCTCACCCGGCTCGAGCGGGACCCGATGCTGTGCTCGAGGGAGCTCGACTGGGTCGCGAAGCTGTCCCTGCTGGAGCAGTACCGCGACCGCGACGGCCTCGAGTGGAGCAACGCCAAGCTCCAGCTGATCGACTACCAGTACTCCGACATCCGCCCCGAGAAGGGCCTCTACCAGAAGCTCGTGGCGATGGGGCGGATCGAGCGACTGCTCGACGACGCCGAGGTGGAGCGGGCCATGCACGACCCGCCCGAGGACACCCGCGCCTACTTCAGGGGTCGCTGCCTGGAGAAGTACGCCGACTCGGTCGCGGCGGCATCCTGGGACTCGGTGATCTTCGACCTGCCGGGGCGCGAGTCGCTGCAGCGGGTGCCGACCATCGACCCGCTGCGCGGCTCCAAGGCGCACGTCGGCGACCTGATCGACCGCTGCGCCACCGCCTCGGAGCTCTTCAACCAGCTCACCCACGGCTGAGTCACCGGGGGCTCACTTCAGGAGCGGCAGCACCGAGGCGAAGTCGTCGGTCCACGCACGCGACGACCGGGCGTCGGAGAGCGGGCGCCACTCGGCGCCAGTGCCGCTCGTCACCTCGTCCAGCACCGCGGGGTCACGGGTCAGCGCGACCCACTTGCTCGGGAACAGGTAGCCCGTGCCCGGCTGCTCCGCGCCGAGGTCCTGGCGAACGGCTGCGTGCCAGCCCTCACGTTCGGTGAGCGACCGGAGGACCGGCTCGAGGTCGATGTAGCGGTTGGTGATGTGCACCAGGACGACGCCGTCGTCGCGGACCACCCGGTCGTAGAGGTCGAAGGCCTCCACGGTCATCAGGTGCATCGGGATGGCGTCGGAAGAGAAGGCGTCGACCGCCAGCACGTCGAAGGAGTCAGACGGCAGCTTGCCGAGCTCGACCCGGGCGTCGCCCACGTCCACCGGGACGTCCGGGGCGCAGTCGGAGAGGAAGTGGAACCGGCTGTCGTCGCGGGCGATCGAGACCATCAGCGGGTCGATCTCGAAGAACCGCCAGGACTGCCCCGGCTGCCGGTAGCAGGAGACGGTGCCGGCACCCAGGCCGACGACGCCGATCGAGGCCGAGGCGCCGTACAGGCTGGTCGCGTCCCCGAGCACCAGACCGACGCCGGAGGAGGGGCCGTAGTAGGTGGTGGGGAAGCGCTCCTCGCCGGGAGCCGTCATCTCGGCACCGTGGGCGACGCCGCCGTGCATGAGGATCCGCACGTCCTGGTCGGGCTGGTTCCTGACCGTGTAGACGCCGAAGTAGCTGCGCGCGCGGTCGCCGTTGAACGAAGGACCCATGGTGCGCGCGCCCAGGCCGAGCATCAGGCCGACGACGAGGACGACGTACGCCGTCCGCCACGACCAGGTGAGCACGCCCAGCGTCGCCATCAGGACGATCAGCACGAGGTGGAGCGTGAAGCCGTGGAGCGCGAAGAGCGCGACGGAGCCGGCGGCGATGACGGCCAGGAGGGCCGCCCGCGCGGGCAGCCCTCGCTCGCGGACCGCGCCGCCGAGGTCGAAGGTCCGGCTGACGGCGCTCAGTGGGACGAGCACGGCCGCGCCCACGACGAGGATCGGGTGCTCGTAGACCCAGTCGAAGAGCAGCGGGGCCAGCAGGCCGCAGAAGACGCCCCCCAGGGCGCCGCCGACGGAGGTGACCAGGTAGAAGCGGGTGAGGCTCTCGGCGTCGGGTCGGGAGTCGTAGAGGCGCGTGTGGACCGCCACGGCGATGACGAAGAACGTCACGACCGACAAGGCGGCCACGACGTAGTTGCCGGTGCCGCCGGAGACCAGGGCCATGGCGCCGGCGACGAGCACCATGTAGGGCGCCGTGCGGACCAGGAACCGGGCCGGGCCGCGGCGGTCGGCGAAGGCGACGGTGAAGCTCAGCAGGTAGAGACCCAGCGGGATGGCCCACAGCAGCGGCATGGCCATGATGTCGGTGCTCAGGTGCGTGGTCGTCGACAGCATCAGGCCGGACGGCACGGCCGACAGGGCGAGCCAGAGGCCCACCTGCCGGGCGCCGATCGGGGCGCGGGTGCGCGGCTCTGCCGGAGTCTCCGGTGCCGCATGGTCGGTCCGCCGGCGGGCGCCGACAAGGGTCGCGGCGCCGCACACGCCCACCAGCAGCACGAGGACGGCGTACAGGAGGGTCCAGCGGGTGGCCTGGTCGGCCAGCCGGGTGGTGGGCTCGACGAGCAGCGGGTAGGTGATCAGGCCGACGAAGCTGCCGAGGTTCGAGGCGGCGTACAAGGCGTAGGGGTTGCCGCGCGAGCCCGAGGACGCGAACCACTGCTGCATCAGCGGCGCCTGGGCGGAGACCGCGAAGATCACCGGGCCGACCGAGACGAGCAGCAGGAGCGGGACGAACAGCACGACGCTGTCGCCGAGTGGCGGGTCCATGTCGCTGAGGCCGATCGGCAGCCACAGGCTGGCGACGAGCAGGAGGGCCAGCTGGGCCCCGACCTGCGTACGGACCCGGAAGCGCGCGAGGAGGTGCGCCCAGGCGTACCCGGCGAGCAGGAGCACCTGGTAGAGGACCATCGCGCTGTTCCAGACGGCCGCGGCACCGCCCAGCTCGGGCAGGGCCAGGCGCGCCACCATGGGCTGGACCTGGAAGAGCAGGAAGGACCCGACGAACACCGTCACGACGAACAGCGGGCGTGGCGCGACGCGGCCGAGGGCGCGCTGGGCGGGGGCCGTCGACCGGGGCTGGACGGCCGCGGTGGTCATGTCGGAACGGTAGGCAATGCGGAGGCCCGTCGTGAGCACTTCGCCCACCTTCGTGATAAAGGCGGTACGGCGCGCGGCGGCGGACGACGCGTGTTCGCGTGTGGCGAATCTGGCTCGGGCGGGGGTGGTCGCGGCGCTAGGGTCGAGGCATGGCCCAGGAGCAGAAGCAGCCACGCAAGAGCACCGAGGAGGCCGCCCCCCAGGAGGAGGTGGCCACCGAGAGCGACGTCGCCGAGCGCAAGGAAGCCCTCGACGACGACGTCGACGCGATCCTCGACGAGATCGACGAGGTGCTCGAGTCCAACGCCGAGGACTTCGTGAAGTCGTTCATCCAGAAGGGCGGCCAGTGAGCCCGGACCAGTCGTCCGCCTTCTTCGGAGCGCGGATCCCGT
>CAWAIW010000029.1:0-376797 GCA_963782035.1 uncultured Actinomycetota bacterium | reverse complement strand
CGCGATGTTCCTCGCCCTGGAGCCGGCGGGCTCCGGCCAGCTGCCCGAGGGCGCCGAGATCCCCGTCGAGCGCACCAGCTCGCCGTACGACGTCGTGAAGGCCTTCTCCGGGCTCGCGGAGACCTCCGACCGGATCGACACCGACCAGCTCGCCGCCGCCCTCACCACGCTGGCCGACCTCACCCGCAACACCCCCGAGGAGTTCCGCACCGCCCTCGACGGCGTCTCGCGGCTCTCCACGAACATCGCCGCCAAGAACGGCCAGATCAACGCGCTGCTGGGCAACCTGCAGAACGTCTCGGAGGTCCTCGACGCCCGCGACCAGGACATCGTCGGCCTGATGCGCGACTCCGACGTGCTGTTCCGCGCGCTGGTCAAGCGGCGGGACGTCGGTGCACCGCCTGCTCGTGTCCACCAGCGACGCTGTCGACCGAGCTGACCGCCTGGTGCGGCAGAGCCGCGCCGACCTCCAGCCGGCGCTCTCCCACCTGCAGTCGGTGGTCGACGTGCTGAACAAGAACGAGGACAACATCGACAACAGCCTCCGGCTGATGGCGCCGTTCTACCGCGTCTTCGCGAACACGCTCGGCAACGGGCCGTGGTTCGACACCTACATCCAGAACATCCCTCCCGTTCCGCAGGTGGGCTGAGCCATGGACCTCGAAGAAGATCGTCGTCCCGCTGATCGTCGTCGCGCTGCTCGTCGCGGCCGCCTTCACGCTGGCTCGGCGGCTCGGAGACCAAGACGCTGACCGCGCACTTCCCGCGCACGGTCTCGATCTACGAGGGCAGCGACGTCCGCGTGCTCGGCGTGCCGATCGGGCACGGTCGACACGGTCACGCCGTCCGGCACCGACGTGGTCGTGACGATGTCGTACGACGCCGAAGGTCAAGGTCCCGGCCGACGCCGCGGCCGTCATCGTGTCGCCGTCGATCGTCGGCGACCGGTTCATCCAGCTGACGCCGGTGTACACCGGCGGCGAGGTGATGAAGACCGGCGCCACCCTCGACGCCGACAGCACGGGTGTCCCGCTGGAGCTCGACCAGATCTACCAGAGCCTCGACGACCTGACCGTGGCCCTCGGCCCCAACGGCGCCAACGCCAAGGGCGCCCTCACCGACCTGCTCGAGACGACGGCGGCCAACTTCGGCGGCCAGGGCGCCAAGTTCCACCAGACCATCCAGGACTTCAGCGAGCTGACCGGCACCCTCGACGACAACAAGGAGGAGCTGTTCGGCTCGGCCCAGGCGCTCGAGGGCTTCATCCGCACCCTGCGCGAACAACGACTAGACCGTGCGCCGCTTCAACCGGTCCCTCGCGTCGGTGTCGACGATGCTGTCGGGGGAGCGCGACGAGCTGGCGGCCTCGCTGCGCCACCTCGCCGTCGCGATGGAGCAGGTCTCCGGCTTCGTCAAGGAGAACCGCGAGCTCCTCGGCAGCAACATCAAGGGCCTCAACCGGGTCGCCAAGGTGCTCGTCAAGCAGCGCGACGCCCTCGACGAGATCCTCAGCGCCGGCCCGGTCGCCCTGAACAACCTGGCCCTGACCTACAACCCGCAGGCCGGCACCCTCGACACCCGCGCGAACCTCCAGATGCTCGGCGACCAGATCACCAGCGACCCGGCCACCTTCCTCTGCGGCATCGTCAACCAGGCCGACAAGCCCGGCGACGTCTGCGACGTCATCAAGGACGTGCTCGGCAAGCTGCCGGCGGTCCCGCGCGCGGGCACGTTCGGCCAGGGCGGCGTACGTGCGCCCGAGCAGTTCGACCCGACCCTCGGCGGACTCGTGGAGGCGGCGCGATGAGACGCCTCCGGCTCCTGGTCCTCGCCCTGCTCGGCTCGCTGATGCTGGGCGGCTGCGGCATCGACGTCTACAAGCTGCCGCTGCCCGGCGGCACCGACGTCGGCGACCACCCGATGACCGTGCACATCATGTTCCGCGACGTCCTCGACCTGGTGCCGCAGTCCACGGTCAAGGTGAACGACGTGAACGTCGGCAAGGTGACCGACGTCAGCCTCGACGGCTACACCGCCGACGTGACCGTGCAGCTGCGCCGCGACGTCGAGCTGCCCGACAACGCCGAGGCCACCATCCGGCAGACCAGCCTGCTGGGCGAGAAGTTCGTGTCGCTGGCGGCGCCCGAGTCCGGGGCCAGCGCGAACCCGCTCCAGGTCCGGTGACGTGATCCCGCTCGAGCGCAGCGGCCGCAACCCCGAGGTCGAGGAGGTGCTCGGCGCGCTGAGCCTGCTGCTCAACGGCGGCGGCGTCGCGCAGCTGCGCACCATCGCCAAGGAGCTGAACCTCGCGCTCGAGGGCCGGGAGGGCACCACCCGGTCGGTGCTCGACCAGGTGCAGACGCTGATGACGCAGCTCGACGACCACAAGGCCGACATCGTCAACGCGATCGACAAGCTCAACGACCTGTCGGTGGCGATCAACAAGCAGCGCTCGAGCATCGACGCCGCGCTGGAGGAGCTGCCGTCGGCGCTGACCTCCATCGACAAGCAGCGCAAGGACCTGGTCAAGCTGCTGCAGGCGCTCGCCGAGCTCAGCGACGTCGGCGTCGGCGTCATCAAGGCGTCGAAGGACGCCACCATCGACTCGCTGCAGCAGCTGTCGCCGGTGCTCTCCCAGATCGCGGCGTCCGGCGACGACTTCGTCAACGCCTTCAACGTGTTCCTGACCTACCCCTTCGTCGACGAGGTCGTCGGCCGCGACCCGCAGGTCGCCCGCAACCTGCACATGGGCGACTACACGAACCTCTCGATCACCCTCGACATCAACGTCGACACCGGGATCACCCTCCCGACCGGCCTGCCCACCGGGCTGCCCACGCTGCCGACCGAACCTGCCGACGACCCTGCCGACGCTGATCGACCCGACGGTGATCATCGGCGACGTGCTGGCCTGCCTCCAGAGCGGCAGCCTCACCAGCCCCGAGTGCATGAAGGTGCTCGCCCTGCCGGAGAAGCTGCTCAAGCTCCGCGAGGAGTGCGCCAAGCAGGAGAACGAGGACAAGACCGTCTGCAAGCAGCTGGCCCTCATCCCCGGGCTGCCGACCAGCGACACGCCCGTCGGTGCCGATCACCCTGCCGACCTCGATCCTGACCCAGCTCCCGACGATCCTGTTCCCGACCCTGCTGCCGCGGGCGGCACCGGGTGGCCACCTCGAGTACGGCCGCACGGGCCGACCATGGAGCAGCTGATGGAGCTCTACGACCCGGACCTGGTCAACCTGCTCGTGCCCGGGATGGTCCTCGGACCAGGGGGCGGGCCGATGATCACCCGGCGCACCCGCGTCCAGCTCGTCGTCTTCGCCCTGATCACGCTGATCGGCGTCAGCTTCGTCGGCGCCCGGTACGCCCGACTCGACCGGCTGTTCGTCGACACGTCGTACACGGTCGTCGCGCACTTCGCCGACTCCGGCGGCATCTTCGCCGGCGGCGAGGTCAGCTACCGCGGCGTGCGGGTCGGCCAGGTGGAGAAGCTGAAGCTCACCGACGCCGGCGTCGACGTCTACCTCGACATCGACAACGGCTACGACGACATCCCGGCCGACGCGCTGGCCGTGGTCGGCAACCGGTCGGCGGTCGGCGAGCAGTACGTCGAGCTCCAGCCGCAGTCCGACGCCAAGCCGTTCCTGCGCAACAAGTCCGAGATCGCGATGGACGACACGCGGACCCCGATCCCGACCCAGAAGCTCCTCGGCGACATCTCGACCACGGTCGAGTCGGTCGACCAGGACGCCCTGCGCACGACCGTCGGCGAGCTCGGGCACGGCGTTCGGCGGCACCGGCCAGGACCTCCAGCGGATCATCGACAGCGGCACGTCGTTCATCGACGCCGCCAACGCCAACTTCGACACCACCACCGCCCTGATCAAGGACGGCAACACCGTGCTCAAGGGCCAGGTGGCCTCGGCGAGCTCGATCCGGACCTTCGCCAAGCAGCTGAAGCTCTTCACCGGCACGCCTGGCCGGCTCCGACAAGGACCTGCGCGCGGTCATCGACAACGGCTCGGCGACCGCCAACGAGCTGCGCACCTTCCTCGACGAGAACAAGGTCGACCTCTCCGAGCTGATCAACGAGCTGGTCACCACCGGCGAGGTCGTGGTGCGTCACCTCGACGGGGTCGAGCAGATCCTGGTGATCTACCCCTACATCGTCGAGGGCGGCTTCACCGTCGTCTCCCGGTCGCCGGACACCGGGCTGTACGACGCACACTTCGGCATGATGCTGACCAACACCCCGGAGGTCTGCCACGCGGGGTACGAGTCGACCGACCGCCGACTGCCGCACGGACGGCTCCAACCGGCCCATGAACGAGGACGCCCACTGCGCCGAGCCGCCGACCCAGTCCGACGCCCGCGGCGCCCAGAACGCCCCCCGCGCGCCGGCGGCGTACCGGTCCGCTGTCGGGCCGCCGGTGGTGGCGACCTACGACCCGTCGACGGGTCACCTGCGCTGGGGCGACCGCGTCCCTCGTGACCTTTCCTCTCCCGGCTCGTTGGCACCGAGAACCCTGGGAGGGGATTCGTGGAAGTGGCTGTTCCTGCAGCCGTTGATGCAGTCGGGAGTAGAGACAGATGACAGTCCTGCTGAGGGAGCGCAGAGCGCGTCGGGGAGGACGCGCCCGTGCAGTCCCCGCGGTTCCGCCGCGGCCTGCTCGCTGTGCTGGTGGCCCTCGCGGTCGTCGGCGCGCTGGTGCTCGGGTGGCTGACGCTCGGCCGCGGCGATGCCGTGCCGGGCCTCACCGGAGGCGGCCAGGACACCGTCCAGACCGAGCGCGAGGCCGTGATGGCCCAGACCGAGCAGTTCATGCTGCGGATGGGCACGTACGGGCCGGACCTGCTGGACGACAACGGCGGCATGCCCGAGTACCGCAAGCGGGTCGAGGACGTGATCACCCCGAAGTTCGCGGTGTCCTTCGAGAAGGAGGCCTCGACCGCCGAGCAGCTGGTCGCGCAGGCCAAGATCTCGCGCCAGGCGGCGGTGTTCGCCACCGGTGTCTCCTCCATCGACGAGGACTCCGCCACGGCTCTGGTCGCCGGGTCGTTCACCGACAGCTACCCCAAGACCGGTCAGCGCGATCCCGCGCCGTTCCGGATCGAGGTGGACCTGGTGAAGATCAAGGGCACCTGGCTGGTCGACGACTTCACTCCGGTGACGGGAGCCCAACCATGAGCGCCGCAGTGACCACCCGCGACGTGCGCGCCACCCCGAGCTGGTACGACGTCCTCGACGTCGCCCCCGACGCCTCCGAGAAGGACGTCCGGACCGCCTGGAAGTCGGCCATCGCCGACCTCGACCCCTCCGACCGCCGCTTCCGCGTGCTGAACCAGGCCGCCGAGGTGCTGCTCGACCCGCGCAAGCGCGCCGAGCACGACGCGGAGCTGGACGCCCTGCGCGTGGACGAGACCGACGACGAGGAGGTGGAGGCGCCGACCGCGACCGAGGAGGCCGCCGCCACCACCCGGCGTACGGCCTGGGTCCCACCGGGGTGGCTGCTGGTCGCGGTCGCAGCCGTGGCGGCGCTCGTGGTGGGGGCGTGCGCCGCCGTGGTCGCGGGTGACCCTGGCCAGGCCCGCGTCGCCGACGCCACCCGTCAGGCCCAGTCCGCGGCCGAGCGCGCGATCGTGCCGGTGCTGTCCTACGACGCCTCCGACATGCCCGGCTCGCAGCAGGCCGCGGACGGCTACCTGACCGCGGACTACCGCAAGGAGTACGACAAGCTCTTCGCCGTCCTCGACGAGAACGCCGGCCGCACCGGCACCGTCGTGACCGCCGAGGTGGTCGCCTCCGCCGTCGTCCGCTCCGGCGACGACCGCGTCTCGGTGCTGCTGTTCGTCAACCGCCCGACGACGAACAAGCAGACGGATCAACAGTCCGGGCAGCCGGTCGTCTACAAGGACCAGGTCACCGTGACCATGCAGAGGGTCGGCGACTCCTGGCTCATCGACAACCTCGTCACGTCACCCACCGCGTAGTCCGCTGGTCGAGGAAGGCGCCCTGGCGCCTGTCAGGAGACCCCGCGACGGCTGAGCACGCCGGTCGCTGGGTCTCGTGACGCGACTTCGTCGCTCCTCGACCAACGGCAAGATCCTCCCCAGGTTTCGCGGATGTGCTTGACCTGGGGTGACCTTCGGGTCATCATCGTCGGCAGCGACATGCGCCCAGACGTGTGACCGGGCTTGTCTGCCCACTTGTGGCGCGCGCATGTATCGGCTATCGTGGCCCCTCGCGTCTGCCCTCAGATGCCCATGGGCCTACCCGGTGGCCATGGTGTGGTGGGGGACGCTTCTCAGCCAAGAACACGTCGAAGGACACCTGTTGGCCGCGCGCAGCTCCGCTGAAATCCACCGCCGCATCTCGTTCGCAAAGATCTCCGAGCCTCTGGCTCTCCCGCAGCTCCTCTCCCTCCAGACCGACAGCTTCGACTGGCTGGTCGGCAACGACGCCTGGACCGCCGAGGTCGCACGTCGTCGTGAGGCCGGCGAGGACGTGTCGGAGAAGTCGGGTCTGCAGGAGATCTTCGAGGAGATCTCTCCGATCGAGGACTTCTCCGAGACGATGTCGCTCTCGTTCGAGGACCCGGTCTTCTACGACCCGAAGTACACCGTCGACGAGTGCAAGGAGAAGGACTTCACCTACTCCGCCCCGCTCTACGTCTCCGCCGAGTTCACCAACAACGAGACCGGTGAGATCAAGGGCCAGACGGTCTTCATGGGCGACTTCCCGCTGATGACCCCGAAGGGCACGTTCATCATCAACGGCACCGAGCGTGTCGTCGTCTCCCAGCTGGTCCGCTCGCCGGGCGTCTACTTCGAGCGCACCGCCGACAAGACGTCCGACAAGGACATCTACACCGCGAAGGTCATCCCGAGCCGCGGCGCCTGGCTGGAGTTCGAGATCGACAAGCGCGACATGGTCGGCGTCCGCCTCGACCGCAAGCGCAAGCAGAACGTCACCGTGCTGCTCAAGGCTCTCGGCTGGACCAACGACCAGATCCGCGAGGAGTTCGGTCAGTACGAGTCGATGATGCTGACCCTCGAGAAGGACCACACCGAGGCCCAGCGCGACGCCCTGCTCGACATCTACCGCAAGCTCCGTCCGGGCGAGCCCCCGACGGAGGAGGCCGCGCAGACGCTGCTGAACAACTACTACTTCAACCCCAAGCGCTACGACCTGGCGAAGGTCGGCCGCTACAAGATCAACAAGAAGCTCGGCACCCACGAGGCCTTCGACCAGCAGACGCTGACCGTCGACGACATCGTGGCCGCGATCCGCTACATCGTGCGCCTGCACAACGGCGACACGGTGGTGACCGACGCGTCCGGTGCGGAGATGAAGGACCCCGAGGGCAAGAGCATCGAGGTCCAGGCCGACGACATCGACCACTTCGGCAACCGCCGGATGCGCACGGTCGGCGAGCTGATCCAGAACCAGCTCCGCACGGGCCTGGCCCGCATGGAGCGGGTGGTCCGCGAGCGGATGACGACCCAGGACGTCGAGGCCATCACGCCGCAGTCCCTGATCAACATCCGTCCGGTCGTGGCGGCGCTGAAGGAGTTCTTCGGCACCTCGCAGCTGTCGCAGTTCATGGACCAGACCAACCCGATCTCTGGGCTCACCCACAAGCGCCGGCTCTCGGCGCTGGGCCCCGGCGGTCTGTCCCGTGACCGTGCGGGCATGGAGGTCCGCGACGTCCACCACAGCCACTACGGCCGCATGTGCCCGATCGAGACCCCTGAGGGCCCGAACATCGGCCTGATCGGCTCGCTGGCGTCCTACGGCCGCATCAACCCGTTCGGCTTCGTGGAGACGCCGTACCGCAAGGTCACCAAGGGCAAGGTCACCACGCAGGTCGACTACCTCACGGCCGACGACGAGGACAAGTACGTCATCGCCCAGGCCAACGCCCCGCTCGACGACAAGTTCCGCTTCACCGAGGAGCGGGTGCTGGTCCGTCAGCGCAACGGCGAGGTGTCCGAGGTCCTGGCCGAGGACGTCGACTACATGGACGTCTCGCCGCGCCAGATGGTGTCGGTCGCGACCGCGCTGATCCCGTTCCTGGAGCACGACGACGCCAACCGCGCGCTCATGGGTGCCAACATGCAGCGCCAGGCCGTGCCGCTGATCCGCAGCGACTCGCCCCTGGTCGGCACCGGCATCGAGTACCGCGCCGCGGTCGACGCCGGCGACGTGGTCGTGGCCGAGAAGGCCGGCGTGGTCAAGGAGGTGTCGGCCGACTTCATCGAGACGATGAACGACGACGGCACCTACCAGACCTACCGGCTGGCCAAGTTCCGCCGCTCCAACCAGGGCACCTGCATCAACCAGCGTCCGCTGGTGACCGAGGGTGACCGGCTCGAGGTCGGCAGCCCCATCGCCGACGGTCCGTGCACCGACAAGGCCGAGATGGCGCTGGGCACGAACCTCCTGGTGGCGTTCATGCCGTGGCAGGGACACAACTACGAGGACGCGATCATCCTCAGCCAGCGCCTGGTGCAGGAGGACGTCCTCACCTCGATCCACATCGAGGAGCACGAGGTCGACGCCCGCGACACCAAGCTCGGGCCCGAGGAGATCACGCGGGACATCCCGAACGTCTCCGAGGAGATGCTGGCCGACCTCGACGAGCGCGGGATCATCCGCATCGGCGCCGAGGTCAACACCGGCGACATCCTGGTCGGGAAGGTCACGCCCAAGGGCGAGACCGAGCTGACCCCGGAGGAGCGGCTGCTCCGCGCGATCTTCGGTGAGAAGGCGCGCGAGGTGCGCGACACCTCGATGAAGGTGCCGCACGGTGAGTCCGGCACGGTCATCGGCGTCCGGGTCTTCGACCGCGAGGACGGCGACGAGCTGCCTCCGGGCGTCAACCAGCTGGTGCGCGTCTACGTCGCGCAGAAGCGCAAGATCTCGGTCGGCGACAAGCTCGCCGGACGCCACGGCAACAAGGGCGTCATCGCCAAGATCCTGCCGATCGAGGACATGCCGTTCATGGAGGACGGCACGCCGGTCGACGTCGTGCTCAACCCGTTGGGTGTGCCGCGACGGATGAACATCGGCCAGATCCTCGAGCTGCACCTCGGCTGGCTGGCCAAGCAGGGCTGGGACCTCGACCTCCACGACTCGAAGGGGTCGGCGGCGTGGAAGGACAGCCTCATCAAGATCCACGCCGACAAGGCCGCGCCGAACACCAAGGTGGCGACACCCGTGTTCGACGGTGCCAAGGAGGACGAGATCACCGGGCTGCTCGGCGCCACCCTGCCGAACCGCGACGGTGTGCGGATGATCAACGAGACCGGCAAGGCCGACCTGTACGACGGTCGCTCCGGCGAGCCGTTCCCGGCTCCGGTCTCGGTGGGCTACATGTACATCCTCAAGCTGCACCACCTCGTCGACGACAAGATCCACGCACGCAGCACCGGCCCCTACTCGATGATCACGCAGCAGCCCCTGGGCGGTAAGGCCCAGTTCGGCGGCCAGCGGTTCGGCGAGATGGAGGTCTGGGCGATGGAGGCCTACGGCGCCGCCTACGCCCTGCAGGAGCTGCTGACGATCAAGTCCGACGACGTGCCCGGCCGCGTGAAGGTCTACGAAGCCATCGTCAAGGGCGAGAACATCCCCGACTCGGGCATCCCCGAGTCGTTCAAGGTGCTCATCAAGGAGATGCAGTCCCTCTGTCTCAACGTGGAGGTGCTGTCCCAGGACGGCAGCCGCATCGAGATGAAGGACGCCGAGGAGGACGTCTTCCGGGCGGCCGAGGAGCTCGGCATCGACCTCTCCCGTCGCGAGCCCAGCAGCGTCGAAGAAGTCTGAGTGCGTTCCGTCCCGCTGGTTTCGTGACAGGCGCTAGCGCGCCTTCCTCAACCAGCGGGGCGGACCTCAGTCCACAGCCTCACCATCCAGAACTAACGAAGGACAAGCAGCCATCGTGCTCGACGTGAACTTCTTCGACCAGCTTCAGATCGGCCTGGCGACCGCGGACGACATCCGTCAGTGGAGCCACGGCGAGGTCAAGAAGCCGGAGACCATCAACTACCGCACGCTCAAGCCCGAGCGTGACGGCCTCTTCTGCGAGAAGATCTTCGGTCCGACCCGGGACTGGGAGTGCTACTGCGGCAAGTACAAGCGCGTGCGCTTCAAGGGCATCATCTGCGAGCGCTGCGGCGTCGAGGTGACCCGCAGCAAGGTCCGCCGCGAGCGGATGGGCCACATCGAGCTCGCCGCGCCCGTGACCCACATCTGGTACTTCAAGGGCGTGCCGTCGCGGCTGGGCTACCTGCTCGACCTGGCCCCGAAGGACCTGGAGAAGGTCATCTACTTCGCGGCGTACATGATCACCGCCGTCGACGACGACGCGCGCCACCGCGACCTGTCCTCCTTGGAGAACAAGGTCGGCCTGGAGCGCGACCGTCTGGAGAAGCGTCGCGACACGCAGGTCGACGAGCGGGCCAAGAAGCTCGAGGAGGACCTGGCGGCTCTCGAGGCCGAGGGCGCCAAGGCCGACCAGCGCCGCAAGGTCAAGGACGGCGCCGAGCGGGAGATGAAGCAGACCCGTGACCGCGCCCAGCGCGAGCTGGACCGGCTCGAGGAGGTCTGGAGCACGTTCAAGGCGCTCAAGGTCCAGGACCTCATGGGCGACGAGATGCTCTACCGCGAGATGAAGAACTGGTTCGGCAAGTACTTCGAGGGCCACATGGGCGCCACGGCGATCCAGAAGCGCCTCGAGACGTTCGACATCGAGGCCGAGGTCGACAGCCTGCGCGAGACCATCGCCACCGGCAAGGGCCAGCGCAAGGTCCGCGCCCTCAAGCGGCTCAAGGTCGTGGACGCGTTCCGCAAGACCAACAACAGCCCGCTGGGCATGGTGCTCGACGCCGTCCCGGTCATCCCGCCGGACCTGCGGCCGATGGTGCAGCTGGACGGTGGCCGCTTCGCGACCTCCGACCTCAACGACCTGTACCGCCGCGTCATCAACCGCAACAACCGCCTCAAGCGGCTGCTGGACCTCGGCGCGCCCGAGATCATCGTCAACAACGAGAAGCGGATGCTCCAGGAGGCCGTCGACTCGCTGTTCGACAACGGTCGTCGTGGTCGTCCGGTCACCGGTCCGGGCAACCGGCCGCTGAAGTCGCTGTCCGACATGCTCAAGGGCAAGCAGGGTCGCTTCCGCCAGAACCTCCTGGGCAAGCGCGTCGACTACTCCGGTCGTTCGGTGATCGTCTCCGGTCCGCAGCTCAAGCTGCACCAGTGCGGTCTGCCCAAGATGATGGCGCTGGAGCTCTTCAAGCCCTTCGTGATGAAGCGGCTGGTCGACCTCTCGCACGCCCAGAACATCAAGTCCGCGAAGCGGATGGTGGAGCGCGCGACGTCGGGCACCAGCCGGTACGCCATGGTCTGGGACGTCCTCGAAGAGGTCATCATGGAGCACCCGGTGCTCCTGAACCGTGCCCCGACCCTGCACCGCCTCGGCATCCAGGCCTTCGAGCCGCAGCTGATCGAGGGCAAGGCCATCCAGATCCACCCGCTCGTCTGCGGCGCGTTCAACGCCGACTTCGACGGTGACCAGATGGCGGTGCACCTGCCGCTGTCCGCGGAGGCCCAGGCCGAGGCGCGGATCCTGATGCTCTCGACCAACAACATCCTCAAGCCGTCCGACGGCCGTCCGGTGACCATGCCCTCGCAGGACATGATCATCGGCCTGTTCTGGCTGACGACCGACCGCGAGGACGAGATCGGAGCCGGCCGTGCCTTCTCCTCCTCGTCCGAGGCGATCATGGCCTTCGACCGCGGGGAGATCACCCTGCAGAGCAAGGTCCGGATCCGCTTCACCGACATCGTCCCGCCGCTCGAGCTCGGACTCGAGGACTGGGAGGAGGGTCAGTCGCTGACGCTGGAGACCACGCTGGGTCGCTCGCTGTTCAACGACACCCTGCCGGCCGACTACCCCTTCGTGAACTACGAAGTGGGCAAGAAGGCGCTCGGCACGATCGTCAACGACCTGGCCGAGCGCTACACCAAGGTCGAGGTCGCCGCGTCGCTGGACGCCCTGAAGGACGCCGGTTTCCACTGGGCGACCCGCTCGGGCGTCACGGTGTCGATCGACGACGTCACCACGCCGGACAAGAAGGCGGAGATCCTGAAGGCGTACGAGGACCGGGCCGCCAAGGTCCAGACCCAGTACGAGCGCGGTCTGGTCACCGACGACGAGCGTCGTCAGGACCTCATCGAGATCTGGACCGAGGCCTCCAACAAGGTCGCGGCCGAGATGGAGTCGAACTTCGACAAGTCGAACCCCATCTTCATGATGGTGAGCTCGGGCGCGTCCGGAAACATGATGCAGATCCGTCAGGTGGCGGCCATGCGTGGTCTGGTGGCCAACCCGAAGGGCGACATCATCCCGCGGCCGATCAAGGCGAACTTCCGCGAGGGACTGTCCGTGCTGGAGTACTTCATCTCCACCCACGGCGCCCGCAAGGGCCTCGCCGACACCGCGCTGCGGACCGCCGACTCGGGCTACCTGACGCGTCGTCTGGTCGACGTGTCGCAGGACGTCATCATCCGTGAGGACAACTGCGGCACCGAGCGTGGCCTGGACAAGCGGATCGGTGCGCGCGGCGACGACGGGGTCGTCCGCAAGGACGAGAACGCCGAGACCGCGGCGTACGCCCGCACGGCGGCCGTGGAGATCTCCCACCCCGAGACCGGCGAGGTGCTGGTCGCGGCGGGCGACGACCTGGGCGACGTGAAGATCGGCGAGCTGGTCGCGGCCGGCGTCGAGATCGTCAAGGTGCGCTCCGTGCTCACCTGCGACGCCAAGACCGGCACGTGCGCGAAGTGCTACGGCCGTTCGCTGGCGACGGGCAAGCTCGTCGACATCGGCGAGGCCGTCGGCATCATCGCGGCGCAGTCGATCGGTGAGCCCGGCACCCAGCTGACGATGCGGACGTTCCACACCGGTGGTGTGGCCTCGGCCGAGGACATCACGCAGGGTCTGCCCCGTGTCCAGGAGATCTTCGAGGCTCGCGTCCCCAAGGGTCGCGCGCCGATCGCCGAGGCCGCCGGCCGCGTCGAGATCGAGGAGTCCGACAAGGCGCGCAAGGTGCTCATCACCCCGGACGACGGCTCCGAGGTGCAGGAGTACCCCGTGTCCAAGCGGTCGCGGCTGCTGGTCAACGACGGCGACCACGTCGACGTCGGCCAGAAGCTGATCGTCGGCACCGAGGACCCGCACGACGTGCTGCGCATCCTCGGCGTCCGCACGGCCCAGGAGCACCTGGTGCAGGAGGTCCAGCAGGTCTACCGCAGCCAGGGCGTGTCGATCCACGACAAGCACATCGAGATCATCGTGCGGCAGATGCTGCGCCGGATCACGGTCATCGAGTCCGGCGACACCAACATGCTGCCGTCCGAGCTCATCGACCGCGTGGTCTTCGAGACCGAGAACCGGCGCGTGGTGTCCGAGGGCGGCAAGCCGGCCTCGGGTCGCCCGGTGCTGATGGGCATCACCAAGGCGTCGCTGGCCACCGAGTCGTGGCTCTCGGCCGCCTCCTTCCAGGAGACGACCCGGGTGCTCACCGACGCGGCCATCCACGCCCGCTCCGACAGCCTGCGTGGCCTGAAGGAGAACGTGATCATCGGCAAGCTGATCCCGGCCGGCACCGGCCTGGAGCGGTACCGGAACATCCGGGTCGAGCCGACCGAGGAGGCCCGCGCCGCGGCGTACTCCGTCACCGGGTACGACTCCTACGACTACGAGTTCGGCAACGCCAGCCAGCCCGTGGCCCTGGACGACTTCGACTTCGGTCCGTTCCAGAACTGAGCACCGCACGAGACGCCCCGCGAGCGACCGCTCGCGGGGCGTCTCGCGTCTGCACAACCAATCGGCCGGACTTCGCGTCCCAGTGACATGAAGACCCGTACCCTCGCCGCGGTCGCGGCGAGCCTCGTCATCGGCGCACTCGGGCTGCCGCTCCCCGCCTCCGGGGCCTCGATCCCGGAGTGCACGAACGCCGACCTGACGGCGTCCTACCACGGCGGCGACGCCGCCATGAGCCACGTCTACGGACGCATCGTCCTCACCAACACCGGCGACCGGGCCTGCGTGACCGGCGGCTACGGCGGCCTGTCGTACGTCGGCGGCGGCGACGGCACCCAGGTCGGTGCGGCCGCGGACCGCGAGGCGGGCAAGGTCCGGCTGTACGTCCTGCAACCCGGTGAGCGCGTGCACAGCCGCGTCGTGGAGACGTCCTTCGCGCCGTTCCCGAAGGGCAAGTGCCGGCCGCGGCCCGTGGACGGGTTCCGCGTCTACGTGCCCGACGCCACCGCCTCGCAGTTCATCGAGCACCCGACCACGGGCTGCGCCAACGCCGAGGTGCACCTGCTGACGCACCGGCCCTACCGCCGGTGAGCCTCGAAGCGGGAATCCCCACCACCGCCTGACAGAATCGGAGGGTGACCGAGCTCCGCACCGACGTGCTCGTCGTCGGCGCCGGCCCGGCCGGGTCGGCTGCCGCTGCGTGGGCCGCGCAGGCCGGTCACGACGTGCTGCTGGCGGACGCCGCGGTCTTCCCGCGCGACAAGACGTGTGGAGACGGGCTCACGCCCCGGGCCATCGGCGAGCTCCAGAAGCTCGGCCTCGAGGACTGGCTCCGCGCGCACGCCGTCAACCGGGGCTTGAGAGCGCACGGCTTCGGCCAGACGCTCTACCTGGACTGGCCCGGCGGCACCCTGCCCGACTGGGGCTCCGCGGTGGCGCGGACCGAGCTCGACGACCACCTGCGCACCACCGCGATCAAGGCGGGTGCCGAGGGTCTGGACGGCGCGCGGGCGGTCGGCGTACGCATGGACGGGCCGCGCGTGGCCGCGGTGGAGTTCGCCCGCGGGGCGCGGTCCGGTGAGCGCTTCGAGGTCGCCTGCGACCGGCTGGTCGTGGCCGACGGGGTCCGGTCGCCGCTGGGCAAGCTGTTGGGCCGGGAGTGGCACCGCGAGACGGTGTACGGCGTGGCTGGGCGGTGCTACGCCGACTCGACCATGTCCGACGACCCGTGGATCAGCTCGCACCTCGAGCTGCGGGACGAGGAGGGGAAGGTGCTGTCGGGGTACGGCTGGATCTTCCCGCTCGGCAACGGCGAGGTGAACGTCGGCGTCGGCACGCTGGCCACCGCCAAGCGACCGGCCGACATCGCGATCAAGCCGCTGATGTCCTTCTACGCCGAGCAACGGCGCGCGGACTTCGGCCTGGGCGAGGAGCTGCGGATGCCGACGTCCGCGCTGCTGCCCATGGGCGGCGCGGTGTCCGGTGTCGCCGGCGCCAACTGGGCGCTGATCGGCGACGCGGCGGCGTGCGTGAACCCGCTCAACGGCGAGGGCATCGACTACGGCCTGGAGACCGGCCGGCTGGTCGTGGAGACGATGGCGTCGCACCGCGACCTGTCGACCGTGTGGCCGGCGTTGCTCCGGGAGCACTACGGGGAGTCGTTCTCGATCGCGCGACGGCTCGCCGGGTTGGTGACGATCCCGCGGCTGCTGCCGACGCTGGGGCCGGCCGGCATGCGGTCCGACTGGCTGATGACGCTCGCCCTGCGCTGGATGGGCAACCTGGTCACCGACGAGGACCGCGACCGGGCGGCGCGGGTCTGGCGCTGGGCCGGCCGTCGCTCGATCGCCCGCGACGCCCGACCGCCGTTCGCCTGAATGGAGCGCTGGTACCGCGCGACCGGTGTCGCGACGAGGTTCGCGGTCCGCGCGCTCGACGTGCGGCTGCGCTACTCCGGGCTGGAGAACGTGCCACGGACCGGCCCGGTCGTGCTGGCGTCGACACACGTGTCCTACCCGGACTTCCTCTGGATCGGGCTGGCCGCCCACGAGCGGGACCGCTGGGTGCGCTTCCTGACCCGCCACGACGTGTGGAACACGGCGGCACGCCGGGCCATGGACGGGATGAGGCACGTGCCGGTCGACCGCGAGGCGCCCGCGGCGGCGTACCTGACCGCGCGTCGCCTCCTGCGCGAAGGCGAGGCCGTGGGCATCTTTCCCGAGGCCGGGATCTCGCACGCGTACGCCGTGCGCTCGCTGATGCGGGGACCCGCGGCGTTGGCCCGGGAGACGGGAGCGCCGCTGGTGCCGATGGCTCTCTGGGGCACCCAGCGCATGGCGTCGGTCGCGCGCCCGAAGCCCGACGGCACGAAGTCGTCACAGAGGAGCCTGCGGCGGCACCAGCGGGTGGACGTGAGGTTCGGCCCGGCCCTGTCGGTCGCGCCGGAGGAGGATCTGACGGAGGCGACGGTCCGGCTCGGCCACGCCCTGACGGACCTCCTCGAGGGGCTGCAACGGCTGCCCGACCACGTGCCCGCGCCGGGCGAGCACGCGCCGTGGTACCCCGCCCACCTCGGCGGCCACGCCCCGGACCGGGCCGAGGCGCTGGCTCTCGACAGCGTGCCGCGGTCGGCGGTGCCGCCGTCGTGGGGCCCGCCTAGGGTGGCGCCGTGACTCGGTACGCGATCGACGCACCCACCCTGCTGCACCTCGTCGTCGAGGGCGTGGACGTCCATCCCGACCACCAGCTCGTCGCCCCGGCGGCGATCCGGTCCGAGGCCCTGTTGCTGCTCCTGCGCGAGGTGCGTGCCGGCACCCGGTCGCGCCGGGAGGCCTTGACCCTGCACGACCGGATGACCGAGACCAAGATCCGCGCGCTCGGTGACCGGATGTCTCGGCGTACGTCGTGGGACATCGCGCTCGATCGGGACTGGGACGAGCTGCGCGACGCCGAGTACCTCGCGGTCGCCAAGCTCCAGGCCGACGCGCTCGTGACGGTCGACCCGGAGCTCGCGGCCAAGGCCGAGGGCATGGTGCCGCTGGCGCCGGTCACGGCGCTGACGAAGCCCGGGTGACCACGGCCGTGTGGCCGAGGGTCCAGCCGTAGTTGCCGACCCAGTAGACAAGCAGGGTGACGAGGCGTCGGCGCCGACGAGGAGCGTGGGCAGCACCAGATCCGCGACGCCCCGGAGCCGCCGGCTCGAGGGAGGACGGCATCCACACGATGGGCGCGGCGGTCAGGGCGAGTGACGGCACGACGTACGCCGGGGTGAACCTCTACCACTTCACCGGCGGGCCCTGCGCCGAGCTGGTGCTCTCGGCTCGGCTCGCGCCGCGGGGGCTCGCGGCATCACGCACATCGTCGCGGTCGGCAACCACTGGCGCGGCCCGGTCGGGCCGTGCGGGCGCGACCGTCAGGTGCTCGCGGACTTCTACCCCGAGGTACGGGTGATCCTGCCGACGCCCGAAGGCGTCCGCAGCGTGCTCGTCGAGGACCTCCTGCCGCTCGCGTCGGTGTGGTCGGTCGAGGAGGGTTCGTGCTAGCGAAGCGCGTTCAGCTCGTCGAGGGCGCGATGACCGCGCATGACCACCCCTGGAACGACATCGTGGCGCCCGTGACGGACGGGGATCTCGAGCATGTGGAGGATCTGCGCCGCTACGAGCACCGCCGCCCCCTCCCAGCCGACCAGGTCGAGGATTCTCGTCCACAGCCCCCGGCGCACGTCGTCCAGCCGCGGATCCTGGAAGGAGGACCACACCAGGGTCGTCAGATCGATCGCTCGCGTGCCGCTGCCTGCGTTCGCGATGTCCACGACCGCCACCACCGCTCCTTCGCGGACCAGGACGTTGCCAGGGGTCGAGAGATCGGCATGGACCATGTCGGGTGCCTCTCGTGGACGTGGGACGTCGGCGGACACGAGCCGCAGGCGCTCGACCAAGTCCGACACGACAGAGGAATACCCCGAGAGCCCGGCGATGGACTGGCGGAGAAGCGCCTGCTCGTGTGTCTCGGTGAGATCCAGACGGTCGACAGCCGGTTCCTGACCGGTGGCGACTCGCCAGGCGTAGGACCAGTGGTCGTAGGGCTCGGAGGCTTGGCCGGCCTGGAGCTCGATGATCTCCATCAACTGCTGGACGAGGGACGCGGTCAGCTCCGGCGCGGGAGCCGCGTCAACGAAGTCCATCAGGTGCCACACATGAGTGGCCGTGGCCCCGACTCCGAGCCAGGCTGGGGTGGGGTAGCCGCAGCTACGCATGTGCTCGACCACCCTCTGGGCCCGCAATGTCTCGTCGAGGTGGTGGGGGTGTGCACGGGGCGCTGCTTTGAGAACCGCGCTGGCTCTTCCGGCCAGCCGGACGCGCACGGCACCCCCGTTGACCCCTCCGGGTAGGCGACCGTGAAGAGTGACCTCTGCCCCGACCACGCTGGCCACGTCGACCAGGACCTCGGCCGGCAACGGCGGAGCGCAGGACATCCACCGCACCCTACGGCCGAACTGCCATCACGTCCGCCGGTGGAAGGTCGTGGAGCCGTTGGCGGCGTGGTGGGTCTCCCAGCCGGGGTCGTGGGCGCGGTGGTGGTGGAAGGAGCAGAGGAGCTTGCCGTCGGCGAGGTCGGTCTTCCCGCCGCGGCTCCAGGGCTGCTTCCAGTGATGCGCTTCGCACCAGGCCGCGGGGACCGTGCAGCCGTCGGCGGTGCATTGGCGGTCGCGGACGGCCATCGCCTTGCGTTGTGCGGGGCTGAAGAGGCGGGAGGTGCGGCCGAGGTCGAGGATCTGGCCCTTGCGGCCGAGGACGGCGGGGAGGAGGTCGGCCTGGCAGGCGAGCCGGCGCACCTGCTCGGCCGTGAGGATGTCAGCGGTCGAGGTCTCGGCGAGGCCCAGTCCGTCGCGGAGCCGGTCCAGGTCGACGGTGACAACGACCGAGGTCGTGGTGCCGCCGTGCTGCGGCAGACCGCGGGCGGGGAGATTCTCCAAGAACGCGCAGAACGCCTCCCCGCGTTGTCTCGCGACGGGCAACCGGTCGACGTCGCTGGTCAGCGAACGTCTGGGTGAGGCGATGGATTCGAGGTAGGTCTTCAGCCGGTGGGCGGTCGGCGTCGGGAGGCGGGCGTAGAAGTCGCTGGACCCGTCACCACGGTCCCGGAACGCGGCCTTCATCGCCGCACGAGCGCGGCGGTCCTCGGCCAGCAGCCGCTCGTACTCCGCCTCGTCCGCGACCTCGGGGGCGATGACCTCCAAGAGCTTGCGGCCCAGTCCTTTGAGCTCACGGGGCCCGAAGTGCGCGGCCTCGTTGACGAGATGGGCCTCGCCCTTGGCCCGCACCTCGGGGTCGAGGTCTGCGGGCAGTGCGTCGAGGGCGTCGACGATCTCTTTCGCCTGGGCGATGTTGACCGCGCCTTGATCCATGGCCGCGGTGGTCGCATCTCCTCGGCGCGTGGCGAGGCGTTCGCGGAGCCGGACCTGCCCGATCCCGTCCCTGGTGGCGTCGGCGAGCCAGTGGGCGGTGGAGCGGGCTCCGGTCTCGACGGCGACGTCCTCGGCGACTGCGAGCACGCGGAGCCGGTCGGCCTCGGCGCGTGCGATCACCCGCGAGAGAGCCAGGAGTCGGGTCTTCTTCTCGCCGACCGTGAGGTAGGTCGGGTCCACCTGGGCGAGGTCGTCGAGGGCGGCGTTGATGGCCGCGATCGGTGCCTCGGTGCGGGTGGACATGTACTGATCCAAGCATCGACCACCGACACTCGAATCGCTCAGAACCCTTTGTCCACAAGGGTTTCCGGGAAAGTTCGAGGAGTTCTCACCGGGTCTCGTGACGGGACTTCGTCCCTCCTCGACCAGCGGAGCTCAGTCGACGGTGGGGCGGGTGCGGATGCGACGTACCGCGCCCACGACGGAGTTCACGGGGTCGACGACGTAGTTGAGGGTGCGGGCGACGGGCTCGAAGGCGATCAGCAGAGCCAGGGCGATCGCGACGACGACGGTGATGAAGATCGACCACCACGACGGGCCGGGCATCCAGTCCTCGTACCCGCGGTACTCGAGGTACCTGACCACGAAGCCGTGGCAGAGGTAGACGACCAGGCTCCAGGTGCCCATCCGCGTGATGAACGAACGCGTGCGCGGCACCAGGCACAGCACGGCGAAGGAGCCGACCAGAGCCACGAGGATCAGGCGCGCCCGGATCCACATGCCCTCGGCGTCGCCGACACCGAGGAAGGAGTACGGCGCCCGGAAGTACAGGAACTGGGTGCTCCAGAAGTCGTCGGTGTGGTCGGCGATCCACCACACGAACAGCACGCCGGCCACGCCGAACACCCACGCCAGCCGCCCACGCAGCAGGGCCAGGTGGGACGGGCGCAGGTGGAGGCCGATCACGAAGAACGGCAAGAAGCCCATCGCCCGGTTGATGTCGAACAGCTCCTGGTTGGTCAGCCCACCCAGCAGCGAGACCGCCACCGAGATCGGGACCATCACGGGATGCAGACGGAACAGGGGGGTGAGCAGGCGCCACATCACGACGGCGGCGAGGTACCACATCGGCCAGCGGGGGTTCTGGAACCACTCGAGCCCCGGCGGCGCCTCGTCGAGCAGCACCCGCCAGTGGATCATCAGCCAGCCGATGACGACGTACGGCACGACCAGCGTGGTGAGCAGGGCCAGCAGGTGGCGCCGGCTGTAGCGGAAGGACCTCGACAGGTACCCGGTGATGAGCACGAACGCCGGGATGTGGAAGTAGTAGATGAAGTCGTAGGCGCGGTTCTTCTCCCCGCCGTCCGGCGCCAGCACCATCATGTGCCCGATCACCACGATCGTGACCAGCACCATCTTGGCGTTGTCCAGCCACGGATCGCGCTGCTTCGCCGGTGAGTTGACGGGTGCCGTCACGGGGGTGGACATCGCGAGAACCATAATCGAGGCCATGCCCCTGCCCCGCCGACAGCGCGTGGCGGCGTACGCCGTCATCGTCCGCGACGAGCGCATCCTGCTCTCGCGGCTGGCCGAGCGCATCTCCCGCGACGAGCTCTGGACCCTGCCGGGCGGCGGCCTCGACCACGGCGAGGACCCCCGCGACGCCGTCATCCGCGAGATCCACGAGGAGACCGGACTCGACGCGGTCGTGGGTGAACAGGCCCGCGTGTACTCCGCGCACATGCCGCACGCACGACGCGACGGCCGGCGCTCGGACTACCACGCGCTGCGCATCGTGTACGACGCCTGGGTGCCGCCCGACGCCCCCGAACCGCGCGTGCTCGAGGTCGACGGCTCCACCGTCGAGGCCGCGTGGCACTCGCTCCAGGACGTGCTGGACGGGTCCGTGCCGACCGTGCCGATGGTCACCGACGCGCTCGCGGACTGGACGCCGCACCGGATGCAGCGGGTCGGCGCGTACGCCCTGATCAGGAGACGTGACGAGGTGCTGCTCGTCCGCTTCTCCGAGAAGGGCTTCCACACCGGTTCCTGGAGCCTGCCCGGCGGCGGCCTCGACCACGGTGAGTCGCCGGCGGCGGCGCTGGTGCGCGAGGTCGAGGAGGAGTGCGGTGTCACCGCCGAGGTCGGCGACCTGCTGCTGGTGCACGACGAGCACTTCAGTGGTACGGCGCCGTCCGGAAGGTACGAGGACTTCCACGCCGTGGCGCTGGTCTTCGCGGCCACCGTGCCCGACGACGCCGTACCTCGCGTGGTCGAGGTCGACGGCACCACCGGACATCGTCGCCTGGGTGCCGGTGTCCGAGCTGACCGACGGGTCCCGCCACGTCCTCGACGTCGTGCATGCGGCCCTCCAGGCGGCCGCACCTAAACTCGACCAGTGAACCCGCGCCACCGCCGACTGGTCATCCCCGTCGCGCTCGGGGCGCTCCTCCTGATCGTCGTGATCGCCGCTCTCGTGAAGTGACTCCCTGATGCCTGCCCAACCCCTGCTCCGCGTGCTGACCCAGCTGCGCCAGCAGATCCTCGACCCCGACGCGCTGGTCCGGGCCGTGGCCTCGGGCCGCCGAAGGGGCACCGACCCGCCGCGGTGGCGACGGGTGGAGCTGCGGTACGTCGACCTGAAGGCCGGCCGCCGCCTGCAGGTCACGGCGTACGACGACCAGCAGGCGCACACCTCCAACCACGCACCCGGCGACGACGCCCGCGACGCGGTAGACGCCCTGCTGGACGAGCCGTTCGGCAACTGGCACGTGGACACCGCGACCCAGTCGCACCAGGTGCGGGTGACCAAGAAGGGCGACGCGCTGCTGCACACCGCTGTCCGCGAGGCCGAGGCCGGCGCCGACCCGCGTCAGAAGTGGGAGCACGACCGCGACAAGAGCCGGCTGCTGCCCGAGGACGACCCGGTGTTCGTGGCGCTCGGGCTCTCCGACCACGAGGGCCGGATGAAGCCCAGCCGGCAGGCGAAGTACCGCCAGGTGGAGGAGTTCCTGCGGATCCTGGACGCCTCGATCACCGACGCGATCGACCAGGGCCACCTGCGCCGCCCGACCGAGGACGAGCCGCTGCGGATGGCGGATCTCGGCTGCGGCAACGGGTACCTCACGTTCGCGGCCCAGCGGTACCTCACCCACGTGCGTGGCCTGCCCGTGACGGTCATCGGCGTCGACGTGAAGCAGCAGTCGACCGACCGCAACACTGCGTTGGCGACCGGGCTCGGCATGGACGCCGAGTTCGTGGTCGCGGGCATCGCCGACGTCGAGCTCGATCCGGCGCCGGACGTCGTGCTCGCCCTGCACGCCTGCGACACCGCGACCGACGACGCGCTGGCCCGTGCCGTCGCGTGGGGGTCCCCGCTGCTGCTGGCCGCGCCCTGCTGCCACCACGACATCGCCGCGCAGCTGCGCAAGAACCCCGCGCCCGCGCCGTACGCGATGCTCACCCGCCACGGCATCCTCCGCGAGCGGTTCGCCGACACCCTCACCGACGCGGTGCGGGCCAGCCTGTTGCGGATCCAGGGGTACCGCGTCGACGTGATGCAGTTCGTCGAGAGCAAGC
Organism: uncultured Actinomycetota bacterium; assembly: GCA_963782035.1. Classification (GTDB taxonomy): domain Bacteria; phylum Actinomycetota; class Actinomycetes; order Propionibacteriales; family Nocardioidaceae; genus Nocardioides. Next base: position 353,982 of record CAWAIW010000029.1, on the reverse strand, counting down.
ACACGCCGCGCAACACCCTGCTCCGGGCCACCCGCACCGGCGGGCCGGTCTCGGGCGGCGGCGTGCGCAAGGAGTACGACGACCTCGTCGGCGCCTGGGCGATCACGCCCAGGCTGGCGGTGCTGCTCGATGGTGCGATCGCCGACCGTCATGCGTGAGCGATACCTCCTCGGCCTGACCGCGGTCCCCTTCGTGGTTGCGGCGTTCCTGCCCGGGTCGCCGCTGCCGGGCGACGAGGTGACCCGATTCCAGGATCCCGACATCATCGAGTCCAGCGCCCTCGTGGTCGTCGACGGGATGCTCATCACGACCAACGACTCCGGCGACGCCGGCCGGCTGTTCACCGTCGACCCGCGGACCGGCGAGACCACCCGGGTGACGACGTGGGGATCGGGCGATCCCGAGGACGTCGAGGCGCTGGCGCCCGTCGGTGACGGATCCGTGTGGGTCGGCGACATCGGGGACAACCGGGCCGACCGCGACCACGTGTCGGTCACGCAGGTGGGGGTGGCCGGCATCGACCTCGACGCGCCGACGTACGACCTCGTGTACCCCGAGGGCGCCCGCGACGCGGAGTCGCTGCTGTGCGACCCGCGGACGGGCCGGCTCTACGTCATCAGCAAGGGAGTCTTCGGCGGCACCCTGTACGCCGCCCCCGAACGCCTGTCGCCCGACCACGCGAACCGGCTGGCGGCGGTGGGCCCGATGCTCGCGATCGCCACCGACGCGGCGTTCTTCCCCGACGGGCGGCACATCATCGTGCGCAACTACACGGAGGCCGCCGTGTACTCCTGGCCCGACCTCGAGGAGGTCGGTCGTTTCGGGCTGCCCCACCAACGGCAGGGCGAGGGCATCGCCGTCGCGCCGGACGGCACGATCTACGCCTCGTCGGAGGGGTTGCGTGCCCCGGTGCTGAGGATCTCCCTGCCCGCCCAGGTACGTCGGGCGATGGCTCCGCCGACCTCCAGTCCGACACCCAGCCCCACGGCCAGCCCACGGCCAGCCCGACCCCGACGGCGAACAACCGCGTGGGCAAGGAGCTGCCGGAGGAAGCACCCGGGGAGCGGTCCGCCTGGGGCTGGGCGCTCGGCGGCGTCCTGGGATTGGGCATCGTGCTGGTCCTGGTGCGCGCCATGCGTCCCCGCTGAGGGGTCCTCAGTCCCCCTTGGGGGCGAGGTGGACCACCCCCGGCATTGCCTAGGGTGACGCCATGGTCCGCCTCCGTCGCAGCAGCCCCGACCAGCGCGGCTGGACGCGCCGCCGGGCGGGCAAGGGCTTCGTCTACCTCGACGACGAGGGGCAGCGGCTCGGCGCCGACGACGTCCAGCGGGTCAAGGACCTCGTCATCCCGCCGGCCTGGCGCGACGTGTGGGTCTGCCCGTGGCCCAACGGGCACCTGCAGGCGGTGGGGACCGATGACGCGGGCCGGCGCCAGTACCTCTACCACCCCGACTGGCGCACCCGCCGCGACGGGGAGAAGTTCCAGAAGATGCTCACCTTCGGCAAGGCGCTGTCGAAGGCCCGCGAGCAGGTGCTGGTCGACCTGGGCGCCGAGGGCATGTCGCGGGAGCGGGCGTGCGCGGTCGCCGTCCGGCTGCTGGACCTCGGGTACTTCCGGATCGGCAACGAGGAGTACGCCGAGGAGAACAACAGCTTCGGCCTGACCACCCTCGAGCGCCGACACGTGCGCCGGGAGGGCAAGTCCCTGGTGTTCGACTTCGTGGGCAAGTCGGGGATCGAGCACCGCATCGAGATCGACGACGTCGGCGCGGTCGAGGCTCTCGAGGTGATGCGACGCCGGCGCGGCGGCGGGGACCGGCTGCTCGCGTGGAAGGACGCGAAGCGGTGGCGCCCGGTGGACTCCGACATGGTCAACGAGTACGTCGGCCGGACCACCGGCATGGAGGCCACGGCCAAGGACTTCCGGACCTGGCACGCCACGGTCATCGCAGCGGCGGCGCTCGCGACGGCGGGCGTACCGGCGACCAAGACCGCCCGCAAGAAGGCGGAGGTGGCGGCCATGAAGGAGGTCTCGGAGTACCTCGGCAACACCCCGGCGCTGGCGCGGTCGGCGTACGTCGACCCCCGCGTGGTGGACGCCTTCGAGGAGGGGAAGACCATCGAGGCGGCGGTGAAGCGCCGCTACAAGACGGCCGACGCGCGCCAGGCATCCTTGGAACGGGCCGTGCTGCGACTGCTGAGGGAGTGATCTCGATGGACGTGACCGTCGTGCGGGGCGACATCACCACGCAGGAGGTCGACGCGGTCGTGAACGCCGCCAACAACCGGATGCGTGGCGGCGGTGGTGTCGACGGAGCGATCCACCGCGCCGGCGGCCCGGCCGTGCTCGAGGACTGCAAGCGCCGCTTCCCCGACGGCCTGGCCACCGGCGACGCGGGCTGGACGACCGCGGGGGAGATGCCGGCGACCTGGGTGATCCACGTGGTCGGCCCGAACTACAGCGCCGGCCAGCGGGACCGCTCGCTGCTGACCTCGTGCTACTCCCGCGCGCTGGGCGTCGCCGACGAGCTCGGGGCCCGCACGGTCGCCTTCCCGCTGGTCTCGGCGGGCGTCTACGGCTGGCCGAAGGACGACGCCATCGCGGCGGCGGTCGACACGCTGCGGTCGACGGACACCTCGGTCACCGAGGCCCGGATGGTCGCCTTCGACCAGGCGACGTACGACGCGATCCGCGCGGTCGTCGATGGCTGAGCCCCGGCCGGTGTTCGTGCTGCACGACCACCGCAAGCCCGCGCCGCACTTCGACCTCCGGCTGGAGGAGGACGGCGTGCTGAAGTCGTGGGCGGTGCCGCGCGGGCTGCCGACCGACGCCCGGCACGACCGGCTCGCGGTGCAGGTCGGGGACCACGACCTCGACCACGCGACCTACACCGACGAGCACAAGTTCATCGCCGACGCCGGCTGGTGGGAGCTGGAGGACCGGACCGCCAAGCGGTTCGTGTTCGTGCTGCACGGGCAGCACGGCGCGCGGCGTTACGCGATGATCACCACCGACCCGGGGACCAACGACCGGTTGCTGCACCTGGTGAAGAAGCAGCCCTAGCCACCGTTGGTCGAGGAGGTTGCGCTGGCAACCGTCACGAGACCCGGTGAGAGGCACGCCTACCGGTTGCGGGGTCTCGTGCGGGACTTCGTCCCTCCTCGACCAACGGCTATCGAGTTCTCCACCACCCAGTCGATGCAGGTCGTCAGGGCCTCGACGTCGGCGGGGTCGATGGCGGGGTACATCGCGATGCGCAGCTGGTTGCGGCCGAGCTTGCGGTAGGGCTCGGTGTCCACGATGCCGTTGGCGCGCAGGGTGGCGGCCACGTCGTCGGCGACGATCGAGTCGTCGAAGTCGATGGTGCCGATGACCAGCGAGCGATGGGCGGGCTCGGGGACGTACGGCGTGGTGTACGACGTCTTCTCGGCCCAGCCGTAGAGCGCGTCGGAGGACGCCGTGGTGCGCTCGACCATGCCGGCCAGGCCGCCCTCGCCGTTCATCCAGTCCAGCTGCTCGGCCATCAGGAACAGCGTGGCCACCGACGGGGTGTTGTAGGTCTGGTTGAGGCGTGACTGGGTGATCGCGGTGTCGAGGTCGAAGAACGCCGGGACGTGGCGGCCCGACTCCTTGATCTGCCCGACGCGCTCGATCGCGGCCGGCGAGAAGAAGGCGACCCAGAGGCCGCCGTCGGAGGCGAAGCACTTCTGCGGCGCGAAGTAGTAGACGTCCGACTGGTTGAGGTCGACGGGCAGACCACCCGCCCCCGAGGTGGCATCGACGAGGACCAGGGCCTGGTCGGCCGTCGTACCGTCCGGACGCTCCACGGGAGCCATCACCGCCGTCGAGGTCTCGTTGTGCGCCCACGCGTAGGCGTCGACGCCCTCCTCCGCGGCCGGAGCCGGGAGCGAGCCCGGGTCGCTCGAGATCACCGACGGGTCCGACAGCCACGGGGCCTCGGTGACGGCCTTGGCGAACTTCGAGGAGAACTCCCCGAAGGTCAGGTGCTGGCTCTTCTCGCGGATCAGGCCGTAGGTCGCGACGTCCCAGAACGCCGTCGCCCCGCCGTTGCCGAGCACCACTTCGTAGTCGGCCGGCATGGAGAACAACGCGGCCAGCCCGTCGCGGACCCGGCCGACGACCTGACGTACCGGCGCCTGGCGGTGGGATGTGCCCATGAGGGACGAGCCGGTCGCGGCCAGGGCGTCGAGGTGGCCGGTCTGGATCTTGGAGGGCCCGGCACCGAACCGTCCGTCGGCGGGCTTGAGGTCGGCGGGGATCGTGAGGGTCACGGGTCCTAGTGTGTCAGCCGGCCCGGGCCCGCTGACGACCGAAGGACGCCGATGGACACCGAGGATGACGCTGAGGTCTTCCTCAGCGTGCCCATCTCGCACCCGGACGCGCAGCGCCTCGTCGAGGAGGTCCAGGCGGAGTACGTCGTGAGGTACGGCGGCCGCGACCACACCCCCATCGACCCGCAGGCGTTCGAGCCGCCGGCCGGGTTGTTCCTGGTGGCCTACCGCGGTGGGGTGCCCGTCGCGACCGGCGCCTGGCGGCGGCGCGACGACGTCGAGGTGTTCGGCACCAGGCGGACCGCCGAGGTGAAGCGGATGTACGTCACGCCGGACGCGCGGGGGACGGGACTGGCCCGACGGATGCTCGCCCGCCTCGAGGACACCGCCGCCGAGGTGGGGTCGGTGGCGATGGTCCTCGAGACGGGCACGGCACAGCCGGAGGCCATGGCGCTCTACGAGAGCTCCGGCTACGCACGCATCGAGAACTTCGGTCACTACAAGTGGTCACCGAGCAACCGTTGCTACGGGAAGCGGATCGAGCGGGTCAGCTCTCCCTGATGCTGGCCTTGGCGTTGCCGAGGTTCACCACGGTCCCGGCCGCGGTGCCACCGAGGAGGGTGATCCGCAGCGCCGTCACCTTGAGACCGCGGGCGTCGGACTGGTCCGTCACGCCGGTCTGGATGCTGATCAGCGCGGACAGCTCCGGCGGCAGGTCCGGCGCCGAGCCGAGCGGCAGCGTGTAGGACTGGCCCTGGAAGGTCAGCACGCCGGGGATGGTGCCCTCGGTGTCGCGCTTGACCAGCCGGCCGCGTCGGTCGGTGACCAGGTTGACCCGCCCGACGATGCCGTCGATGGTCAGCGAGGTGTCGCCGGATCCCAGCGCGACGTGGGCGACCGAGCCCTCGGTCCAGGCGCGCACCCGTCCGATCTGGCTGATCCGGCCGTAGGCCCGGCCCTGCAGCGCGCCGAGCGTCACCCCCGGGATGTCGACCGCGGCGAGCGCCTTGGTGCGGATCTGGCCGTCGGTGCCCTGGCAGGGCAGCTGCTTCGGCACGATGTCGCCGATGTGCGCCGTGCCGCCGACCAGGTCGGCGTCCGCGGCCCAGCCGCTGCCGCCCATCACGGCGTACGGCATGTTGGCGATGATCCGGGCGTAGCTGCGGCCGATCTTCAGCGAGGAGTCGTCGGCGGTGCCGGGCGTCTGGTCGAGGCCGTAGAGCGTCACGCGCAGTGACAGGGCCACGGCCGCGGCCTGGCGGGTGCCGACGCCGGTGTGGGAGTAGCCGAGCTCGAGCTTGCCGAGGCCGGGGATCTCGATGCCGCCGTTGTTCTGCTGGAGCAGGGCGACGACCTGGTCGAGCGTCGGCGCCACGGTGCCGTTGACCAGCGCCAGCAGCTGCTGGAGCGGCTCGTCGAGCGGGGTTCCGGTCGGCGGCACGACCAGGTTGATGTCCAGCACTCCGGAGTCGGTGGAGGCGTGCAGCCGGCCGTCGGTGGTCGCCCATGCCGTCGCGGTCGTCTTGAGACCGGTGATGGTCAGGACCGGCGCCGGGATCGGCGAGTTCTGGAGGCCGAGCACGACGTTGGCGACGGTCGAGGTGCTCTCGGTGCCCGCGGCGACGCCCTGCTTCTTCTTCTTGTACGTGTGGCTGCTGCTCGTGACGGCGCCGATGTGGACCAGCGGGTTGTTGTTGGGCGCGTCGACAGCGAGCAGCTGGTTGGTCCTGGTCTTGCCGGCCTGGCGCGTGCAGCCGATCCAGCTGGGCGCCGTGCGCCCGGACCGGAGCTCGCCGTTGGCGGCCTTGACCTTCGTGCCGTAGGCGAACGACGTGAACGCGAAGTCCGTCGGGCGGCCGGCCGCGTGGGCGGCGGGTGCTCCCGTGACCGCCACCAACGCGGTGGTGAGAGCCGACGTCGCGGCGACGGCCACGAGTCGGCTGACGGATCTCCGAACCGATGCGGTGCGTGTCTTCATGGGGGTCCCTCCCGGAGGTGCGCGTTGATTGGAACACCGCGTCAACGACTGGGTAACTCGCCGGGTTACGGAGACCTACCCGTGCTATGACGCGCCCATCTCCAGGACGGTGCGGATTCCGGTCGCGGCGCGCAGGTCGCCGACGGCCTCGTTGATCTCCTCGAGTGGTCGGCGGGAGGTCACCATCGCGTCCAGGTCGAGCCGGCCGGCCCGCCACAGGTCCAGGATCCGCGGGAAGTCCCGGTGCGGGTCGGCGGAGCCGAGATAGCAGCCGATCAGCCTCTTCTCGTAGAACGCGTGCGGGAGCGCGCGGACGTTCACGACGTCCTCCGTCGACGGGATGCCGACCATCACGGTCGTGCCGCCGTTGCGGGTCGCCTTGAGGAGGGTCCCGACCACGTCGCTGCGGCCGACCGCGTCGAAGGTGAAGTCGGCGCCGCGCCCCTCGGTCAGGTCGCGAGCGGCCTCCTCGACCTTCTGCTCGCCCGGGTGCACGACGTGCGTGGCGCCCAACCGCTCGGCCTGCTCTCGTCGTCCCTCGCTGGGGTCGACGCCGACGATGGTGGTCGCCCCGGCGATCCGCGCACCCTGGACGATCGACAGGCCGACGGCACCCAGCCCGCTGACCACGACCGAGGCACCCACCGGCACCTGGGCGGTGTTGAGCACCGCGCCGATGCCGGTCGACACCGCGCAGCCGACGACGGCGGCCAGGTGGGTGGGTACGTCGGCGGGGATGCGTACCGCGGCCTCGGCCGGCACCACCGTGCGCTCGGAGAACGCCGCGAGCACCAGGCCACGACGTACGGGCTGTCCGCGCCAGGAGAGCCGGGTCGAGCCGTCCGGGTACGCGCCACCGATCATCCCGGCGTACGTCTGGCACAGCGTTCGCTGGCCGCGCACGCACCAGTAGCACCGGCCGCAGGACGGCGCCATGGTGAGCACGACGGTGTCGCCGGGCGCGAGGTCGGTGACGCCCGCCCCGACCTCGGCCACCACGCCGGCCGCCTCGTGACCGAGGATCACCGGCAGGCCGGTGCGCAGGGAGCCGTCCAGGTAGTGCACGTCGGAGTGGCACACGCCGCAGTGCCGGATGTCGACGGCGACCTCGCCGGCACGGGGTGGGTCGAGGTCGACCTCGTCCACCACGAGGTCGGCCCCGACGTCGGTCATGAGCGCGGCGCGCATCGTCGTGGTCGTCACGGAGCCATCCTGGCGGTCCACTCCTCGCGCGTCACGACGTACTCGACCTCGCCGAGGTCGGAGCCGGGGAGCGGGTCGTCGAACTGCTCGTGCCAGGTCCGCTCGTACCTCAGCCCGGTCTCTCCATCACCCGGCGCGAGCCCGCATTGACGGCCATCGTCCGGGCGATCACGCGCTCGACCTCGGGGACCGAGAAGGCGTGGCCGACCATGGCGCGGGCGCCCTCGGTGGCCAGTCCCCGGCCCCAGACCGACCGGAGGAGGCGGTAGCCGATGCCGACCAGGGCCGGGTCGGCGGCGTAGTGCGAGGCCGACCACCAGCCGACGAACTCGTCGCTCGACGTACCCCGCCCAATAGCCCAACCCACGCTCCGCGTGGCTGCGCGGTCCGAGCGCACCTCCCACTCGGCGGCGGTCTCCTCCGGGGTCGCCGACCGGCCCAGGAGGTACCGCATCACCTCCGGGGCGGAGTTCAGGACCACCAGCACCGGGAGCAACGACGGCGTCACCGGCTCCAGCCGCAGCCGCGAAGTGGTGAGGACGGGGAGGATCAGGACGGCCCCCACTGGGCGTCCCACCCGGCGATGGAGTCGGCCGGCCTCGCCGCCGGCCCGACGTACACCGCCGACGGGCGGATCAGCCGGCCGGTGCGCTTCTGCTCCAGGATGTGCGCCGACCAGCCGCCCGTTCGCGCGCAGGTGAACATGGAGGTGAACATGTTCGCCGGTACCTCGGCGAAGTCGAGGACGATCGCCGCCCAGAACTCCACGTTGGTCTCACCCCGTCCCCCCCCCAGCTCGCCAGGCCGCCTGCTGAGCACCCGGTCGGGACGTCGCTCACGCAGCTCGGCGAGGGCCGCCTGTTCGAGCTTCTCGGCGACCTCGTACCTCGGCGCGTCCAGCTCCCGTGCCGTGCGGCGCAGCACCCGGGCACGCGGGTCCTCGGCCCGGTACACGCGGTGCCCGAAGCCCATCAGCCGCTCGCCCTTGTCGAGGAGCTCCTTGACGTACGACGCGGCGTCGCCGTCGCGCTTCTCGACCTCCTCGATCATGTGCAGCACCCGCGACGGGGCGCCGCCGTGCAGCGGGCCGCTCATCGCGCCGATCGCGCCGGAGAAGGCGGCCGCGACGTCGGCGCCGGTCGAGGTGATGACGCGCGCGGTGAACGTCGAGGCGTTCATGCCGTGCTCGGCCGCCGAGCTCCAGTAGGCGTCGATCGCCTTGACGTGCTTGGGATCCGGCTCGCCCTTCCACCGGATCAGGAACCGCTCGGCGAGGGTGTGGCCCTGGTCGACCTCGGTCTGCGGCACGATCGGCAGGCCGAGGCCGCGGGCGGCCTGGGCGGCGTACGAGAGGACCATCACCGCGACGCGCGAGAGGTCGAGGCGGGCCTGCTCGTCGGAGATGTCGTAGGTCTGGCGCATGCCCAGCATCGGCGCGAGCATCGCCACGCCGGCCTGGACGTCCGCGCGCACGTCACCGGTGTGGATCGGGATGTTGTAGGGCTCGGCCGGCGGCAGGCCCGGGTCGTAGGAGCCGTCGATCAGCAGCCCCCACACCTTCTCGAACGGCACGCGGCCGACGAGCTCCTCGATGTCGACGCCGCGGTAGCGCAGCGCGGACCCCTCCTTGTCGGGCTCGGCGATCTCGGTCTCGAAGGCGACCACGCCCTCGAGGCCGTGGTGGACGGTGACGTCGGCATCGGGCACATCGCGATTCTGCACCCTTAATGGGTCGCGTCAGCGGCGCGGTCACGTCAGGCTCGTCACTCGTGGACGTGCACCTCACCGAAATCACCGCCGAGGACGAGGGCGTCGGTGGCGGCGTACGTCGCCGTCGAGAACGCCTGCCTCGTGGACGCGCCCTGGTGGCCGCCGTCGACGGTCTTCCGCCAGCGGATGCGGATGATCCACGGCGACGGCACCGAGACCGCCCGTCACTTCCTCGTCGAGCACCGACGGCGAGACGGTGGGCCGGCTCGCCGTGCACCTGCCCCTGCACGACAACCTCGACCTGTCGTGGATCGAGCTGGCCGTGGTCCCCGAGCACCGGCGCCGCGGCCACGGCAACGCCGCGATGGACCTGGCGTTCGAGCTGGTCGGCGAGGAGGGCCGGAGCAAGGTCGGCTGGTTCGGCTGGGACGACGCGACGACGCGGGGGTTCGCGGCCGCGCGCGGCTCGGAGGCGAAGTCGGTGGCGGTCTGCCGCCGCCAGCACGTGCGCGAGCTCGAGCCCGGCCTGGCCGAGGAGCTGTACGCCGAGGCGTTGCCGCACGCGGCCGGGTACGAGCTGCTGCGCGATCGACGGCCACGTGCCCGACGACCTGCTGCCTGCGTTCCTCGAGGCCACCGCGGCGATCAACGACGCTCCCCGCGACGGCCTGGAGATCGAGGACGAGGTCTTCTCGCCCGAGCGCAACCGCGCCTTCGAGGACGCCATGCTGGCCAGCGACTTCCGGGTCTACCGCGTCCTGGCGCGGCACGCCGAGCACCGGCGAGATCGCCGGCGTCACCTCGATGCTCGTCGACGGCGAGACCTCCACGCACGCCGACCAGCTCGACACCTCCGTGGTCGGCGCCCACCGCGGGCACCGGCTCGGCCTGCTGCTCAAGGCCGACATGCTCCGGTGGCTGGCGGAGACCGAGCCGGCCCTGGAGGCCATCGACACCTTCAACGCCGAGTCCAACGACCACATGGTCGCGGTGAACGAGCGGCTGGGCTACCGCCTCATGGGGCGCGAGCTCCAGTACCAGGATGCCGTCTGACGCCCCGCTGGTCGAGGAGGGACGCCAGGCCCGTCACGAGACCGGCTGAGGCGTACCGGCGACCTGTCACCGGGGTCTCGTGACGGTGGCTGCGTCGAACCTCCTCGACCAACGGCGCGACCCCTAGGCTCGAACCCGTGAGCGATGACGTGGCCGGCCTGCGGCGCGAGTACTCCGACCGCGGCCTGACGAGACCGAGCTGGCGTCGACCCGATGACCATGTTCGCCGCGTGGTTCGAGGAGGCCCGGGAGTCCGGGATCTACGAGCCGAACGCGATGGTGGTGGCGACCGTCGGCCCCGACGGCCAGCCGTCGAGCCGGATGGTGCTGCTCAAGGGGTTCGGCGACGCGGGCTTCGTGTTCTTCACCAACCAGGCGTCCCGCAAGGGCGCCGAGCTCGCCGACCGAGCCGCGCTGCGCGCTGCTCTTCCCGTGGCACCCGCTGGAGCGGCAGGTCCGGGTGGAGGGGACCGCGACCGTGCTGCCCGACGCGGACGTGACGGCGTACTTCGCCTCGCGCCCGCGCGGGTCCCGCCTCGGCGCACACGCCTCCCACCAGTCCCGCGTGGTCGCCTCGCGGGCCGAGCTCCAGGCGGCGTACGACGCGGCGGAGGCCACCTATCCCGACGACGTGCCGGTGCCCGAGGAGTGGGGCGGGTACCGAGTCCGGCCCGACGTCGTGGAGTTCTGGCAGGGTCGTCCGGGCCGGATGCACGACCGGCTGGTGTACCGCACGGGCACGGAGACGCCTGGCGCACCGAGCGGCTGGCTCCCTAGGGTCTGACCATGTCGCTGTTGGAGCGCGAGGCGGCGCTGCAGGGGGCGGCCGACTACCTCGCCGACGCCGCTCTCGGGCGACGGGCGGCTGGTGTTCGTGGCCGGGGAGGCCGGTGTCGGCAAGACGGTGTTCGTGGACTCGGTCGTCGGGGCCGCCGGCGGCTCCGTCTCGCTGGCAGAGGGGAGCTGTGACGGCTCGACCACGCCCGCGCCGCTGGGACCGCTGCGCGACATGCTCCCTGATCTCCCCGACGACGTCTGGCCCGACGGCGCCGATCGCCACGACGTCTTCACGCGTCTCACCGAGGCCCTCCGCGACCCCCACCGACCCTTCCTGCTGGTGATCGAGGACGCGCACTGGGCCGACGACGCGACGCTCGACCTGGTCCGCCACCTCGCCCGTCGTGTGCATCGCCTGCGCGCCCTCGTGCTGGTCACCTACCGCTCGGAGGACGCCACCGGTCAGCACCCGCTCCGCGTCGTGCTCGGTGACGTCGCCAGCGCGGTGGGGGTCCGCCGGATCGACCTCGGGCCGTTGACGCCGGCCGCCGTACGTCGTCTGGTCGAGGCGGCGCCCGGAGGCGGGGTCGACGCCGATGAGCTCTACCGCGAGACCGGAGGCAACCCCTTCTACGTCACCGAGGTGCTCGCCGCCGGCGGGGACGCGGTGCCGCGCAGCGTCCACGACGCCGTTCTGTCGCGCACCGCGCGGCTCTCGGCCCCGGCCCGCGAGAGCCTCGACGTGGTCGCGCTGGCCGGCCCGCGTGCCGAGCTCCCTCTGGTCCTGGCCGTGGCACCCGGCAGCGAAACCGCTCTCGACGAGTCCCTGGACAGCGGCGTGCTGCAGCTGCAGGGTGACGTGCTGATGTTCCGCCACGAGCTGGCCCGGCTGACGATGGTGGAGGAGGTGCCGCGGCTGCGGCGGATCGGCCTGCACCGCCGGATCCTGGAGGCGCTGCTCACCGATCCTCGGTCCGAGCCCTCGCGCCGCGCGCACCACGCCGAGGCGGCGGGGCTGGGACCGGAGACCGCGACGTACGCCTTGGTGGCCGCCGGCAGGGCGGCGTCGCTCGGCTCGCACAAGGAGGCCGTCCAGCAGTACGAACGCGTGCTGCGGCACAGCGACGGCGCGCCCGTCGAAGACCGCGCTCGCCTGCTGGCCGCACTGTCCTACGAGCGGTACGTCACCGGCCGCATCGAGGAGTCCCTCGCCGCCCGCCGGGAGGCGCTCTCCATCTGGCAGGACGCTCGGCGACGTCGACGAGATCGGCGACACCCAGCGATGGCTCTCGAGGCTGAGCTGGTTCGCGGGCAACACCGCCGACGCACGGACGTACGCCGTCGCCGCCTGCGAGACGCTGGCCGGCCGGGGGACGGCCGACGAGGCGATGGCCCTCAGCAACCGCGGGCAGCTGACGATGCTGGCCGGCGACCTGGAAGGTACGCGGGACTGGGCCGGCCAGGCCCTGCGGCTGCTCGACACCCTGCCGGAGGGTCCTCGGGTCGAGGACGTCCGGGTCCACGCGCAGAACAACCTGGGCACCGTCGAGCTCGAGAGCGGCGACGCCGCGCTGGGGGCTCGCCTGCTGCAGGAGAGCCTCGACCGGGCCGTCGCCGCCGACCTGCACGAGCACGCCGCTCGCGCGTTCACCAACCTGGGCGCGCTCGCCGTGCGCCAGCACCGGCACGCCGATGCGCGGCGGCACCTCGTGTCGGGCCTCGACTACTGCCTCGAGCGCGACCTGGACGCCTGGGACCACTACATGCGCGGCTGGCTCGCGACCAACCTGCTCTACGAAGGCCTGCCCGAGGAGGCGACCGCCCAGGCCGCGCAGGTGCTGCGCAACCCCCGCACCGCCGCCGTGAGCCGGATCGGGCCGCTGTGCGTGATCGCCCGGGCGCGGGCGTGGTCGGGACGGGGGGACTGGCGCACGCCGCTCGCCGAGGCGCGCGAGCTCGCCGCCACGACCGGCGAGGTACAGCGCGTCTCCGTCGTCGCCGAGGCGGCGTGCGAGATCGGCTGGATCGTGGACGACGCCGAGGACGTCGCGCGTACCGCGACCTCGGCGTGGGAGCTGGTCCGTCACGACCACTCCGGTTGGACGCGTGGCCAGGTGGCGACCTGGTTGCCGGCCGACCTGGCGGCGGACCGGGCGCTGCCGGAGCCACTGGCCCCGCCGTACCTCGCCGAGCTCATCAACGACTGGGACGAGGCGGCGCGCCTCTGGGGGGAGCTGGGCAGCCGGTTCGCGCGGGCCCTGGCCCTGGCCCGGGGAGGTACGCGCGAGGGGCTGGCCGACGCGGCCCTCGCGTTCGACGACCTCGGCGCCGAGGCGGCCGCCGCCCGCGCCCGGGCGATCTCACGGGCCCGCGGCTGGACCCCGCCGCGCGGCAAGCGCGCCGACACCCGCGCCCACCCCGACGGCCTGACCCGCCGCGAGGCCGAGGTGCTGGACCTGCTGCGCGAGGGGCTCGCCGACGCCGCCATCGCCGAGCGCCTCGTCCTCTCCCGCCGTACCGTCGAGCACCACGTCGCCGCCATCCTCGGCAAGCTCGGCGTCAGCTCGCGCAAGGACGTGCCCAGCGCCTGATCCCGCCGGCATGACAATTGTCAGTTGTGAGTGAGTGCTCACTCAGTTACCGTGCTGGACGTGTCCCCTCGTGCTACCGCCATGTCGCCGGACGAACGGCGCAAGGCGATCCTGGACGCCCTGATCCCGTTGCTCCTCGAGCGGGGCGGGGACGTCACGACGAAGGAGATCGCCCGGGCGGCGGGCATCGCGGAGGGCACGATCTTCCGGGTCTTCCCCGACAAGGCGACCCTGCTGTTCGCCGCCGCGGAGGAAGCGATCAACCCCGCCGGCGGGCAGGAGGCCTTCGAGGAGGCGATCGGCGGGGCGGGTGACCTGCGGGAGGCGATCGTGATCGCCGCGGGCCGGGTGCTGGACCGGATGCGGCTGACGATGGCGGTGATGGGCGCGGTCCGCCCGTACCTGGCCGCGAAGTTCCACGAGGCCTCGCACGCGAGGAAGAAGGCGGTGCCGATGGGGCCGCCGGAGTTCATGCTGAAGGCCCAGCGGGACCTGCACGAACGGCTGACCGGCCTGTTCGCGCCGTACGCCGACGAGCTCGGCGTCGACCCGGAGACCGCCGCGCTCGCGCTGCGCAGCCTGACCTTCGGCTCGGCCCGTCCGGAACTCGGGATGGCGCCGGCCCTGAGTCCTGAGGAGATCGCGGACATCGTCCTGGACGGCGTCCGCAAGAGACACACCAACGGGAAGAAGAACTGATGTTGATCCGCCTGGCGCGCACCTACCTCGCGCCGTACCGGCGCCCGCTCACCCGGTGGTGCTGCTGCAGTTCATCGGCACGCTCGGCGCGCTGTACCTCCCGAAGCTGAACGCCGACATCATCGACCAGGGCGTCATCACCGGCGACACCGGCTACATCGTGCACACCGGCATGGTGATGCTGGTCGTGGCCCTCGTGCAGGTCTCCTGCTCCGTCGGCGCCGTGTGGTTCGGCGCGAAGACCGCGATGGGCTTCGGTCGCGACGTGCGCGCGGCGATCTTCCACCGGGTCGGCACGTTCTCGCAGCGAGAGGTCCAGGACTTCGGCGCCCCGAGCCTGATCACCCGCGAGACCAACGACGTGCAGCAGGTGCAGATGCTCGTGCTGATGTCGTGCACCCTGATGGTGATGGCGCCGATCATGATGGTCGGCGGCATCTTCATGGCGATGCACGTCGACTTCGGACTCTCCTGGCTCATCGTCGTGACCGTGCCTGTGCTCGCCGTGGCGATGGGCCTGATCATCACGCGGATGGTGCCGAGCTTCCGGCAGATGCAGTCCCGCATCGACGAGGTGAACCGGCTGCTCCGCGAGCAGATCTCCGGCGTCCGTGTGGTCCGCGCCTTCGTCCGCGAGGACCGCGAGACCGAGCGGTTCGCGACCGCCAACGGCGAGCTGACCGAGACGGCCACGAGGGCCGGCCGCTACCTGGCCGCGATGTTCCCGACCGTGATGCTGGTGGCCAACATCGCATCGGTGGCGGTGCTGTGGTTCGGCGGCCACCGGGTGGACTCCGGGGCGATGCAGGTCGGTGCCCTGACGGCGTACCTCGCCTACCTCATGCAGATCGTCATGTCGGTGATGATGGGCACGTTCATGATGATGATGCTGCCGCGGGCGGCCGTCTGTGCCGACCGCGTCATGGACGTGCTCGACACCGACACCTCCGTGCCCCGGCCGGCCGAGCCGGTCGAGGAGCTGCCACTCCGCGGCACGCTGGAGCTCGATGGCGTCGAGCTCACCTACCCCGGCGCGGACGAGCCCGTGCTGCGCGACATCAGCTTCCGGGCCGAGCCCGGGCAGACCGTCGCGGTCATCGGCTCGACCGGCGCCGGCAAGAGCACGTTGGTCAACCTGGTGCCCCGGTTGTTCGACGTCACCGGGGGTGAGCTGCGGGTCGACGGCGTCGACGTACGCCGCCTCGAGCCCGACCGCCTGTGGTCGGTCATCGGTCTGGTGCCCCAGAAGGCCTACCTGTTCTCCGGCACCGTCCGGTCGAACCTGCTGCACGGCAAGCCGGACGCGACCGACGAGGAGCTGTGGTCCGCACTGGAGATCTCGCAGGCCGCGGACTTCGTGCGGGAGATGCCGGAAGGCCTCGACGGGCCGATCGCGCAGGGCGGCACCAACGTCAGCGGCGGGCAGCGACAGCGCCTGGCCATCGCCCGCGCGGTGGTGAAGCAGCCGGAGATCTATCTCTTCGACGACTCGTTCTCCGCGCTCGACCTGGCCACCGACGCCCGGCTCCGGGCGGCGCTGCGTCCGGTCACGCGCGACGCGACGGTGCTGATCGTCGCCCAGCGCGTCTCCACGATCCGTGACGCCGACCAGATCCTGGTGCTCGACGACGGCGTGATCGTCGGCCGCGGCACGCACGAGGAGCTGATGGACACCTCGCAGACCTACCAGGAGATCGTCGCGTCCCAGCTCTCCGCCGAGGAGGCCGCGGCGTGAGCGAGCAGAAGAGCGGAACGCTCAAGGAGACCGAGCGGATCGTCCAGGGCGGCGGCCCGGGCCGCGGCGGCCCGATGGGCGGCGGCATGGTCGGCCAGAAGGCCAACACCTTCGGCCCGTCCGCCAAGCGGCTGGTCCGCCGGATGGCGCCCGAGCGCGTCCGCGTGATCGGCGTCGTGTCGCTCGCCGTCGTCAGCGTGGCGCTGATGTCGGTGGGCCCGCGCATCCTCGGCCGGGCCACCGACCTGATCTTCGCCGGCGTGCTCGGCAAGGACCTCGGCGAGAAGGTGCCGCCCGGCACGACCAAGGAGGAGGTCGTCGCCCAGCTCCAGCAGAACGGCGACGACAAGCAGGCCTCGATCATCGCCTCGATGAAGGACTTCGTGGTCGGCCGGGGCGTCGACTTCACGGCCGTCGGCCACGTGCTGATGCTGGTGCTCGCCGTGTACGTCGCCGCGTCGCTTCTCGCCTGGCTGCAGGGGTACATCCTCAACGACGTCGTCCAGGGCACGGTCCGCCGGATGCGCGCCGAGGTGGAGGACAAGGTGAACGCCCTGCCGCTGAGCTACTTCGACAAGCAGCCGCGCGGCGAGCTGCTCAGCCGGGTCACCAACGACATCGACAACATCAGCCAGTCGCTGCAGCAGACGATGAGCCAGCTGCTCACGTCGCTGCTGACGGTCATCTTCGTGGTGATCATGATGTTCTCGATCTCCTGGCAGCTCGCGCTCGTCGCGCTGGTCACGGTGCCGATCACGATGTTCGTCACGGGCGCGGTGATGAAGCGCAGCCAGGGCATGTTCATCGACCAGTGGCGGCGTACGGGCAAGCTCAACGCCCACATCGAGGAGACCTTCTCCGGGCATGCGCTGGTCAAGGTCTTCGGCCGCCAGGAGGAGGTCGAGCGGACCTTCGCCGAGGAGAACGACAAGCTGTACGACGCGTCGTTCGGCGCGCAGTTCGTCAGCGGCCTGATCATGCCGACGATGATGTTCATCGGGAACCTCAACTACGTGGTGATCGCGGTGCTCGGTGGCCTCAAGGTGGCCAACGGCTCGATCTCGCTGGGCGACGTGCAGGCGTTCATCCAGTACTCCCGCCAGTTCACCCAGCCGCTCACCCAGGTCGCGTCGATGACGAACCTGCTGCAGTCCGGCGTCGCGTCCGCCGAGCGGGTCTTCGAGCTCCTCGACGCCGAGGAGCAGTCGCCCGAGGAGCGCGGCGTCGCTCGTCCCCGAGCCCGAGCGGCACGGCGAGGTGCGCTTCGAGCACGTGTCGTTCTCCTACGACCCGGAGACGCCGCTGATCGAGGACCTCTCGCTGGTCGCGGCGCCGGGGCAGACGGTCGCGATCGTCGGCCCGACCGGCGCCGGCAAGACCACCCTGGTCAACCTGGTGATGCGGTTCTACGAGGTCACCGGGGGACGGATCACCCTCGACGGCGTCGACATCGCGTCGGTCCCGCGCGGCGCGCTGCGCAGCGAGATCGGGATGGTGCTCCAGGACACCTGGCTGTTCGAGGGGACCATCCACGACAACATCGCCTACGGCAACCCCGACGCCAGCGAGGAGCAGATCCTCGAGGCCGCCCGGGCGACGTTCGTGGACCGCTTCGTGCACTCGCTGCCCGACGGCTACGAGACGCACGTCGACGAGGAGGGTACGAACCTCTCCGCCGGTGAGCGGCAGCTGGTCACCATCGCGCGGGCGTTCCTCTCCGACCCGGACCTGCTGATCCTCGACGAGGCGACCTCGTCGGTGGACACCCGGACCGAGCTGCTGCTCCAGCACGCGATGGCCGCACTGCGCACCGACCGCACGTCCTTCGTGATCGCCCACCGGCTCTCCACGATCCGTGACGCCGACCTCATCCTCGTGATGGAGGACGGCGCGATCGTCGAGCAGGGCACCCACGACTCCCTGCTCGCCGCCGAAGGGCGCCTACGCCCGGCTGTACCAGGCGCAGTTCACCGCTGCCGTACCCGAAGTCCATCGGCTGACGTCGTCGCTGGTCGAGCCGGGCGATTCCTCTGCGCGATCACTGCGAGACCCCTGGGCTCGCTTGGCGGTCGCAGACGCTCGGCCGTGGCCGGCCTCGCGGCTCGACCACCGAAAGCCCCGAAACCCCTTGAGGGGTCTTGAGCGGGCCTCTACGCTCGTCGTACACGGGAAAGGAGGTGGTCCAGAGTTGAATACTTTCAGGACGCGTGAGGTGGCTGCGGTCTAGCAGCAACCGACGGCCAGCCGTTCGTAGTACTGCTGGCAATCCAAACGCAGACACCCGACCCGCAGGTGATTCGAGCCATCGTCCGGCTCGGAGGGGGCTCCACTCGGAACCCACACCTGCGGGTTGTCTGCATTTCGGGGGAATGAAGTCGCTGCTCGATTGGTTGCGACAGTCAACAGTTGATATCGTCAACCACATCTTCCAGCGATGAATCGAGATGTCTCTCTTGTCGGCCACGACCGCTCCACTCACCTCCGCCGAGACCGGCGGGCAGATGACGCACCGCCAGGTGCTGGAGGCCCTCTCGGGCCTGCTGCTCGCGATGTTCGTCGCGATGCTCTCCAGCACCGTCGTCTCGAACGCGCTGCCGGCGATCGTCAGTGACCTCGGCGGCAGCCAGACCGGGTACACCTGGGTGGTCGTGGCGACGCTGTTGACGATGACGGCGACGACCCCGATCTGGGGCAAGCTCGCCGACCTGTTCAGCAAGAAGCTGCTCGTGCAGCTCGGCCTCGTCATCTTCTCCGCCGGCTCCCTCGTCGCCGGCATCGCGCCGAACATGGCGGTGCTGATCGGCGCCCGCGCCTTCCAGGGCCTGGGCGTCGGCGCCCTCACCGCCCTCGTGCAGGTGGTCATCGCCAGCATGGTGACCCCGCGTGAGCGTGGCCGGTACTCCGGCTACATCGGCGCGACCTTCGCCCTCGCCACGGTCTCCGGCCCGCTGATCGGTGGCGTCATCGTCGACACTCCCGGACTCGGCTGGCGCTGGTGCTTCCTCGTCGGCCTCCCGTTCGCCATCGCCGCGTTCGTGCTGCTCCAGAAGACACTGCACCTCCCCGTCGTACGCCGTGAGGTCCACATCGACTACCTGGGAGCGAGCCTGATCGTGGGCGGCGTCAGCCTCCTGCTCGTCTGGGTCTCGCTGGCCGGCAACAACTTCGCCTGGACCTCGACCACCAGCGTGCTGCTCGTGCTCGCGGGCCTGGCCGTCCTGGCCGCCGCGATCTACGTCGAGCTGCGCGTGGCCAAGGAGCCCGTCATCCCGATGTGGCTCTTCAAGGACCGCACCACCTCCCTGGCGACCGGCGCCTCGGTGCTGATCGGCGTGGCGATGTTCGGCTCGACGGTCTACCTGAGCCAGTACTTCCAGCTGTCGCGCGGGATGTCCCCGACCCAGGCCGGCCTGATGTCGATGAACATGGTGCTGGGCCTCGCGCTCTCGAGCATGATCATCGGCCGGATCATCTCCCGCACCGGCACGTGGAAGCGCTTCCTGGTCGGCGGCATGATCGCCGTCATCCTCGGTCTGAGCATGCTCGGGACCATCGACGGCAGCACCTCGCTGTGGCACATCGGCGTCTACATGGCGATCCTGGGCATCGGCCTCGGAGCCACCATGCAGAACCTCGTGCTGGCGGTCCAGAACAACGCGGCCCAGGCCAACATGGGTGCGGCGAGCTCGGTGGTCTCGTTCTTCCGCAGCCTGGGAGGTTCGATCGGCGTCTCGGCCCTGGGTGCCATCCTCAGCCACCAGGTGGCGGCGTCGCTGGGTGGTGGCCACCAGAGCCACTCCATCCCGGACCTCTCGACGTTGCCGGCGCCCGTGCGGGCGGCCGTGGAGGCGGCCTTCGGCGACGCGACCGGTCACATCTTCCTGGTCGCCGTGCCCTTCGCCGTGGCAGCGTTGGTCTGCGTGCTGTTCATCCATGAGGTGCCGTTGCGCACCACCATCGACCTCGCCGACGAGGTCGCCCCCGAGGCGACCGCCACGGTGGATCCCCAGCAGGTGCCGACCCGATGACCACGCGACGCGCCGAGCTGCTCGGCGACCTCGAGCACGAGGTGTCGGTGATGGTCCGCCGGATCCGGCGGGTCATCGCGGACCGTGCGCGGGCCGTGCACCCGGACCTGGCGCCGTCGTCGTACCTGATGCTCACCTTCGTGGCGGACGGTGGCCCGCTGCGCGCCTCCGAGATCGCCGAGCAGTTCGCCATCGACAAGGGTGCGATCAGTCGTCAGCTGGCGCACCTGACCGAGCTCGGGCTGCTCGAGCGGGTCTCGGACCCGGAGGACGGTCGCGCGATGCTCGTCTCCGCCAGCGACGACGGTCGCCGCCGGCTCGCCGACGTCGCGCAGCACCGCCGCAAGTGGCTCGACGAGCGCCTCGGCGAGTGGTCCGAGGCCGACCTCACCGGGTTCGTCGCGGCCCTCGGCAGCTACAACCGCGCGCTGGACTGAGCGCTACCGGATCCAGACCGCCGTGTTCGGCGGCAGCTTGCCGTCGACCAGCCGTCCGCTGTTGACCAGCACCTTGCCCTTCGGCAGCGACACCGGCCGGTTGCCGGCGTTCAGCACGACCGTGATCGGTCCGCGCCGGAAGGCCAGCACCGACTTCGCGCGGTCGAGGATCTCGACCTCGCGCGGGGCGGTCCTGGCGAACGTGCGACGTACCTTCAGCGCCTTGCGGTACAGCTCCAGCGTCGACCCGCGCTTGCCGGTCTGCGCCTCCACGGTGAGGTCCTTCCACTCCGCCGGCATGGGCAGCCACGGCTGCTTGCGGCCGCCGAAGCCGAACGGCGCCTTCGTGCCGCTCCACGGCATCGGCACGCGGCAGTGGTCGCGCCAGAACTCGCCGGTGCGGAACCACGCGGGGTCCTGTCGCAGCTCCTCGGGGACGTCGACGCTCTCCAGGCCG
Source organism: uncultured Actinomycetota bacterium (assembly GCA_963782035.1). Classification (GTDB taxonomy): domain Bacteria; phylum Actinomycetota; class Actinomycetes; order Propionibacteriales; family Nocardioidaceae; genus Nocardioides. Next base: position 333,021 of record CAWAIW010000029.1, on the reverse strand, counting down.
AGCTCCTCGCCCTGGTAGAGGTACGACGAGCCCGGCAGCGCGAGCATCGCCAGCGTGGCGGCGCGGGCGCGGGCGACGCCGACCGGGCCGCCGCCGTACCGCGTCGCGTGCCGCACCACGTCGTGGTTCGACAGGACCCACGTGGGGTTGGCGCCGACCGGGTCGAGGGTGTCGAAGGTGCGACGGATGCAGTCGGCCATGTGCGGGGCGTCCCACTTCGCCAGCAGCCAGGCGAAGTTGAACGCCTGCTGGAGCTCGTCGGGACGGACGTACGCCGCGGTGCGCGCCGGCGTCTGGGTCCAGGCCTCGGCGACGGCCATCCGGTCGCCGTCGTACTCGGCGAGGATGCCGTGCCAGTCGCGGTACACCTCGTGCACCTCGGGCTGGTCCCACATCGGCTCGTCCTTGGTGTCGGTCTCGAGGAGCGACTCGACGTGCCGCGAGCTGGGGTTCGCCGCCTTCTCGTTGCGCAGCGACTTGTCCTTGAAGAGGCCGTGCGCCACGTCGACCCGGAAGCCGTCGACGCCACGGTCCAGCCAGAACCGCAGCACAGCGCGGAACATCTCCTGGACCTCGGGGTTGCGCCAGTTCAGGTCGGGCTGGGTGCGGTCGAAGATGTGGAGGTACCACTGCGTCGATCCGTCGGGGCCGTCATCGACCTGCTCCCACGCTCCGCCGCCGAAGACGGAGCGCCAGTTGTTCGGCGGCTGCTTGCCGCCGCGGCCCTTGCCCGTGCGGAAGAGGTACCGCTCACGCTCCGGGCTGCCCGGCTCGGAGGCCAACGCCTTCTGGAACCACTCGTGCTCGTCGGAGGTGTGGTTGGGCACCAGGTCGACGACGACCTTGAGGCCCAGGGCGTGGGCCTTCTTCAGCAGCGCGTCGGCGTCCTGCAACGTGCCGAACCGCGGGTCGACGTCGACGTAGTCGCTGACGTCGTAGCCCGCGTCGTGCTGCGGGCTCGGGTAGAACGGCGTGATCCAGAGCGCGTCCACCCCCAGCTCGGCGAGGTACGGGAGACGCTTCGTGATGCCCTTCAGGTCGCCCATGCCGTCGCCGTTCGCGTCGGCGAAGGAGCGGACGTACACCTGGTAGACGACGGCGTCCCGCCACCACGGAGCGCCTATTGGATCGTTAAAAGTCACGCGCGCCATCCTAGAGGGCGATTCGTCTGGAGGGCCAAGCGGGAATTCCCGCAGCGAACCGCAGACGAATCGCGTCAGCGGAACTGGGCCGGGTCGACCTGGATCCAGGTGTGCTCGGCGGTGGCGACCACGCGGCCGTCGGCGTCGTACAGGGTCGAGGCGGTGTGGGTCTTGCGGCCCTCGCGGCCGCGGTAGTGGCCGACCACGACGTGCTCCTCGCCGACGACGGGCAGCGTGTCGATGCGGGCGGTCATCCGGCCCAGCACCGACGGGTACGTCGCCAGGTCGCCCGACCAGCCGCCGGGGCAGTCGAGGGCCGCCCAGGTGACGGGGACCGAGGCGCGGCGGTGGTCGTCCTCGTAGGCGTGCCAGTCCTCGGCCGTGCTGGGGTGCGGCGTCCAGACCGCGGCCACGCGCACCTCGCCGTCGAGGTCCTCGACCGGCCCGGGGAAGATCCGCAGGCCGTCGCCCTCGTCGCGGTCGGGGCCGCAGGTGAAGCAGGTCGTGAACGGGTGGCTGGCCCATCCGGCGTACGCCGCCTCCGCCGCGCGTGCCGTGGCCGCGTCGACCGCCTCGACCTCGATGAGCGGGACGTCGTCGCGGCGGCCTTCGGCGACCGGGCCGGCGTCGTCGGCGGCGACCGTGAGGCCGTCGGTGTCGGTGGTGGGGACCGGGGTGTCGAGCGGCGGCGGTCGGCGCAGGGTGACCGTGATCGCCGGCCAGGCGTCCGCGTGGTCGGCCGGGTGGCCGTGCACGAGCTCGGCCATCGCGCCGGCCGTCCAGCCGCCGTTGCCGGAGGACGGCGGCCCGCAGAACCGGGCCGGGACGATGAGGTCGCTCATCGCTTGATCCTGTCGTACCGCGCCAGCGCCTCGACCCGCTCCTCCGCGTGGTCGACGATCGGGTCGACCGGCTCGTGCGGGTCGTCGGCGTCGCGCAGCTCGGGGACCCACTTGCGGACGTAGGCGCCGTCCGGGTCGAACTTCTTGCCCTGCGTGATCGGGTTGAAGACGCGGAAGTACGGCGCGGCGTCGGTGCCGCAACCCGCCGTCCACTGCCAGCCGTGCTGGTTGGAGGCGAGGTCGCCGTCGACCAGCCAGTGCAGGAAGTGGCGGGCGCCGTGCTGCCACTCGACGTGGAGGTCCTTGACCAGGAAGGACGCCACGATCATCCGCACGCGGTTGTGCATCCACCCCGTCGCGCGCAGCTGGCGCATCCCGGCGTCCACGATCGGGAAGCCGGTCCGGCCCTCGCGCCACGCCTCGAGCTGGTCGCCGGGGACGTCGTAGTCCATCCGCGCGAACTCGGGTCTGTAGTAGTCGCGGGCCGAGTCGGGCCGGTGGAACAGCACGTCGGCGTAGAACTCCCGCCAGGCCAGCTCCTTGCGGTAGGTCTGGGCGCCCTGCCCGGTCGTCCCTTTCAGGTCGGCCAGCATGGTGCGCGGGTGGATCTCCCCCCACTTGAGGTGCACCGACATGTGCGAGGTGGTGTCGAGGTCCGGGCGGTCGCGCTCGCGGTCGTAGGCGTCCAGGTGGTCGCGGCGGTAGTCGTGCCACCGGCGCCTCGCCGCCTCCTCGCCGGCCGCGGGCAGCTCCAGGCCGTCGGGCAGGTCCTCGGCCGGTACGCCGTCGGAGTCGGCGGTCAGCCAGCTCACCGGCCCCAGGTCGCCGGCCGGGTCGCGCCAGCCGTGCTCGGCCCAGGCGCGGGAGAACGGCGTGTAGACCTGGTAGGGCGTCCCGTCACCCTTGGTCACCCGGCCCGGCGCCACGGCGTACGGGGAGCCCGTGCGCACCAGCTCGATGTCGTGCTGGGCCAGGGCGGCGTCGACCTTCTCGTCGCGGGTCCGGCCGTAGGGACCGAAGTCCGCGGCGACGTGGACCTGGTCGGCCCCGACCTCGCGGGCGGCGCGGACCACCTCGGTGACCGGGTCGCCGGTGCGGACCACCAGCCCCACCCGGGAGTCGAGGTCGGCCAGCGACCGGGAGAGGTAGGAGCGGCGCGAGGGGCCGCTCGGATCCCAGAGAGCGGGGTCCACGACGAACAGCGGGAGCACCTCGCCGTCGCGCGCCGCGGCCTCGAGGAGCGCCGGGTTGTCCGAGAGGCGCAGGTCGCGCCGGAACCACATGACCGCGGGCATCTCTCCACTCTGCCAGGGGCTTCCCCCATGCGTCAGAATGGGCAGGTGAACACCCCATTCGAATGCTCGCTGCGCTGCGCTTCGAACAGGGACCCCAAAAGATGAGTGACCTCATCGACACCACAGAGATGTACCTCCGGACCATCTACGAGCTGGTCGAGGAGGACATCGTCCCGCTGCGCGCCCGCATCGCCGAGCGGCTGCACCAGAGCGGTCCCACCGTGTCGCAGACCGTCGCCCGCATGGAGCGCGACGGCCTGGTCACCGTCGAGGGCGACCGCCACCTCGAGCTCACCGACGAGGGCATGCGGCTGGCGATCCGGGTGATGCGCAAGCACCGGCTGGCCGAGCGGCTGCTCACCGACGTGATCGGACTCGACTGGGAGCTCGTGCACGCCGAGGCCTGCCGCTGGGAGCACGTGATGTCCGAGACCGTCGAGAAGCGTCTCGTCGAGCTGCTCGGCCACCCCACCGAGTCGCCGTACGGCAACCCCATCCCGGGCCTCGCCGAGCTCGGTGAGGCCGGCGAGACCGGTCAGTTCATGGAGGGCATGGTCTCCCTCGCCGACATCACCGGCACCGCCTCGGACCCCGCCACCGTCCGGGTGCGCCGGATCTCCGAGGAGATCCAGAAGGACGAGTCCCTCATGTCCACGCTGCGCCGCATCGGCGCCCTCCCGGACAAGGTCGTCGGCGTCACCGCCACCGACCTCGGCGTCCTCGTCGGCTCCGGCGGCGAGACCGCCGAGATCGACCTCGACGCCGCCGCCCACATCTTCGTGGGCAAGCAGTAGTCACCCGCCGGTCGCGGAGGGACGAAGTCCCGCACGAGACCCGGCGAGAGGTCCGCGGTCCGGTCACCGGGTCTCGTGACAGGCGCTAGCGCGCCTTCCTCGACCAGCGCCGCGTCAGCTCGACAGGGCGCCGAGGAACTCGGTACAGCCCGCATCCACCTTGTACGTCGCCAGCTCGTCGCCGCGGGTCAGGCCGCGGTTGACGATGACGACCGGCGTGCCGGCCTTGGCCGCCCGGCGCACGAAGCGGAAGCCGCTCATCACCGTCAGCGACGTGCCCACGCACGCCAGCACCCCGCCGGAGGACACCAGCGCGTCGACCGCCTCGTAGCAGCGCTCGACGCGGGCCTTCGGGACGTTCTCGCCGAAGAACACGACGTCCGGCTTGAGTGGCCCGCCGCACGGGCAGGTGGGCACGACGAAGCCGGACGTGTCCTCGAGCTCCACGTCGCCGTCGGGACGTGATGCGGCCGAGGAGTGCCGCGAGACCCAGCCCGGGTTGAGGTCGGCCATCGATCGCTGGAGGGCGGCGCGCGAGGTCACCGACCGGCAGGACAGGCAGACCACGTCCGCGATCCGGCCGTGCAGCGCGACCACCCGGCGAGAGCCGGCGCGCTCGTGCAGGCCGTCGACGTTCTGGGTGATCAGCAGCTCCGGATCGAGCGCAGCCAGAGCGAGGTGCCCGGGGTTCGGGGAGGCCGAGCGCATCCGTGACCAGCCCAGGTGCGAGCGTCCCCAGTACCGCTGCTGCGCCTCGGGCCCCGCCACGAACTCCTGGTAGGTCATCGGCATCCGCGAGGGCGAACCCGGACCCCGGTAGTCGGGGATCCCGGAGTCGGTGGACAGCCCGGCGCCGGTCAGCACGACGAGCGGCCGGTCGCGCAGGAACGCGAGCGCCGCGTCGTACGACGTGGAGGTACCGACCAGGGTCACGTGCCGTACCTCAGGCGCGCCTTCGCCCGCGCCTTCTCCGCCTCGATCTCGCGGTTCTTCGGAGGGGCCGTGGTCACCAGGTCCTCGAGGAGGTGCCGGGTGATGTGGGCGATCTCGTGGACGGCCGCGTTGAAGACCTCCTCGTTGACCTGCGACGGCTTCGTCGTGCCGCTGACCTTGCGCACGAACTGGAGCGAGGCGGCGTACACCTCGTCCTTGGTGGCAGGCGGCTCGAAGTTGTTCAGCGGTCGGATGTTGCGGCACATGGCAACGAGATTAGGTCAGACGGCGAAGGAGGACACGCCCGTCGCCGTGCTCAGCAGCACCCGTCCGTCGGGCAGTGGCACCAGGCGGACGCGCGAGACGTCGTCGCCGTACGGCAACGGCACGTTGCGGTTGGTGATCGTCGAGTCGTCGACCCGGAGCACCGAGACGTACGCCGATCCCGTGTTCCAGTCCGCGATGACCGTCAGGGCCGTGCGCCCGTCGGGCAGCCAGGTGAACTGGCGCGGGTCGAGCTCGGCCTGCGGGGCGGTGCCCGGCCCGTACTCGACCGCGTCGAGCTCGCGCGGCGCCGTCACGTCGTGCACGTCGAAGAGCGACGCCTTCGCCCCCGAGACGATCCCGGTCCCAGGGTCGGCGGCCGAGCCGATGCCGATCATCCGGTGGTCGCCGAGCGGGTGCAGGTAGGAGGAGTACCCGGGGATCTTCAGCTCCCCGAGCAGTCGCGGCGCGGCGGGGTCGGTGAGGTCGATCGCGTAGAAGGGGTCGGTCTGCCGGAACGTCACCATCACGGCCAGCCCGTCGAACCACCGCATCGCCTTGATCTGCTCGCCGACGCCCAGCCCGTCGACCCGGCCGGCCTCGACCAGGTCGCTCCCGGAGCGAGACAGGGTGATCACGGAGTTGGCGTTGCCGGGGAGCATCGTCGCCCCGACGGCCACGCGCAGCACGCCGTCGCTCTCGTCCATCGACCAGCGGTCCGCGATCGTGCCGAGGACCGAGCCGGAGGCGGCGTACGTCGTGGCGGTGCCCTCGAGGTCGAAGTCGTAGAGGTACGTCGTGCCGTCGTCCTTCACGGTCGACGGGCTGGACGACTGGGGTTGCGGAACGTCCCAGCAGCAGGTCTGCCAGCCGAGGCGGTACGCCGAGCTGGCGAGGTACAGGTGGGCGAGCGAGGTGTAGACCGTCTCGCTCGGTGTCGCCACGGCGGTGACGTCGGTGGTCTCGGGCGACGCCACGTCGAAGCCGACGACCGCGACCGTGCCGAGCCCCGCGTCGTGACCGGGGATGGAGACGTCGTCGCAGTCGACCGCGCGCGTCGTGGTCGTGCGACCGCCGGCGTCCAGGGTGGTGACCTGCGGGAGCCAGTCGTCGATGGTGCTGGCGCGCACGACGTCCTGGTTCCTCCGCTGGGATGAGCCGTCGGAACGCAGCATCCCGGGCTGCACGAAGTCCAGCTGCGGCAGGGCGGCCGAGACGACCAGCCGCACGACCTCACCGTGCTGGCGAGCCGTGACGTACGACGAGTCGTAGCTCGAGGTGCGCACCATCGACGGAGCCGACGGGTCGGTGACGTCGACGACCTCGACCCGCGTGCCCGCATCCAAGGCCCGGCCGACCACGACGACGCGGTCTCCGGCCAGCAGCAGCTCGGGCGAGTCGAAGCCGGACAGGGCCAGCGACCCGAGCAGCACCGGCTCGGCGCCCGAGACGTCGTACACGACCAGCGAACCCTCCCGGTCGATGCGGACCAGGAGCCGGCCGTCGGTCTTCACGATGTCCGGCTCGTCGACACCCGACTCCTGCACGTTGGTGCCGGTTCCGCTCACCGGGGCCGGTCCCGGCGCGGGTGCGGCGGCCGTCCTCGCGGGGCCGGGCGCGGCCGCGGAGTCCTCGAGCGTGTAGATCCGGCTGATGTCCCAGCCCCACGGCGTCACGCGCTCGACGCCGTGGTCGACGTACCAGCGCAGCAGCGCGTCGCACGAGGTCGCCGGCCGCAGGTCGGCGTTGACCAGCCGCACCGGGTCGGAGGCGACGGGTCCGGCGGCATCGCCGCCGACCGAGAGACCCGCGACGAACGCCGCGCCGACGGCGGCGACGGCGAGACCGGCACGGGGAAGGAGCTGCACGGCGGTACGACGGCCGGGCGGGCGGGATGGTTCCGCCATAGGTCGCCTGCCACGATGAGGCATGCCCGAACCCCGCGACGGCCGCGAGCTCGACCTGGTCCTCTTCGGCGCGACGGGCTTCACGGGTGCGCTCACCGCCGACTACCTCGCCGAGCACGGGCCGGAGGGTCTGCGCTGGGCGCTGGCCGGCCGCAGCCTCGAGAAGCTGGAGAAGGAACGCGACCGGCTCGGGCGGCCCGACCTGGAGCTGGTCGTCGCGGACTCCGCCGACCCGACGTCGCTGGCCGACCTCGCGCGGCGCACGAAGGTCGTGGCCACCACCGTGGGTCCGTACGTCGACCGCGGCGAGGCGCTCGCCGGCGCCTGCGCGGACGCCGGCACCGACTACTGCGACATCACCGGCGAGGCGGAGTTCGTGGATCGCGTGTACGTCGCGCACCACGCCACCGCCGTCGCGTCCGGGGCGCGGCTGGTGCACTGCTGCGGGTTCGACTCGATCCCGCACGACCTCGGCGCACTGTTCACCGTCGAGCTCCTGCCCCGCGACGTACCGATCACGCTGCGTGGCGTGGTCCGCGCCGGCGGGCTGCCCTCGGGCGGGACGTTCGAGACCGCGCTCACCGGCATGTCCCGGACCCGACAGATCCGCGCCGCGTCCTCGGCCCGCCGCCGCCTGGAGAAGCGACCCGAAGGACGGTCATCGCGGGCGGTCTCCGGCAAGCCGCAGCGCGACTCCGTGCTCGGCTACTGGCTGCTCCCGCTGCCGACGATCGACCCCTCCATCGTGGCCCGCAGCGGCGCGGCCCTGGCGTCGTACGGGCCGGAGTTCCGCTACTCCCACTACGCCGGCATGAAGTCGCTGCCGTACGCCGTCGGCGGGGCCGCGGTCGTCGCCGGCCTCGGGCTGGCCTCGCAGGTGAAGCTCGCCCGCGACTTCCTCATGAGCAGGTACCCCGCGGGCGACGGTCCCGATCCCGAGCGCCGCGAGAAGTCCTGGTTCTCCGTCGACTTCGTGGGCGAGGGCGGCGGGCAGCAGGTGCGCACCCGCGTCTCCGGCGGCGACCCGGGGTACAGCGAGACCGCGATGATGCTGGCCGAGTCCGCACTGTGCCTCGCCCTCGACGACGACAACCCGGACGTCGCGGGCCAGGTCACGACCGCGCAGGCGATGGGCGCGAACCTGACGCGCCGCGTGCGGGCGGGCGGGCTGAAGTTCGCCGAGCTCACAGCTCCTGGTCGATGAGGTAGGTGTCGCCGCGGCGCACGAGGACCAGGGTGACGTCGGCGTCCTCCGGCGGCCGGTCCACCGGGTCCCAGGTGATCGTGTAGCTCACCTGCATGGAGTCCGGGTCGGCCACGACGTCGCGGAGCGTGGCGTCGGCGATGGTCTCCCAGTAGCCGGCGTACCCGCCCTCCCCGTTGCAGCAGTCCTGCTGGAAACGGGGGGTGAGCAGCTCCCACGCGGCCGAGGGGTCGGCCAGGGCGGTCGAGACGTAGTCCTGCACGAAGCCGCTCATGGCCTCGGCCGGGTCGTTCGGCGGGGCCTCGGTGGTCGCCGTGGTCGTCGGAGGCGCGCTCGAGGATGGTGGGGTGGAGCTGGAGGAGGTGCTGGGCGAGCCGGTCGCGGACGCGGACTTCGACTGGTGGGGGCGGGCCCCTGTGGTCGGGTCGTCGCCGGCGGTCGGAGCGGGGTCCGGGCGCAGCAGCGACCACACCACCAGAACAGCGATCAGCCCGACCACGGCACCGAGCAGCACGGGCAGCAGCCGGCGTCGCGGTCGTGGGGAGCGCTGCGGGGGAGGGACCGGCCGAACGGGCTCGTCCATGGTCGGCAGCGTCGCGGTGGCGGGACCTTCGTCGGCGTACGTCGGTCCCGCCGCGAGGTATTCGTGGACGCGGCTCATCGGCCACCGCTCCGCCGGCTCGGTGGCCATGGTGTGCTCCAGCAGGCCGGCGGGCCAGCCGGCATCGGGGAGGCGGGGAGGTGGCTCGTGGACGATGGCGTACATCGCCGACATGGCGTTGCCCGAGGCGTCGTACGGCTGCCGACCCGTGAGCGCCTGGTACAGCGTGGCGCCGAGCGACCACACGTCACTCTCCTCGCTGGCCGGCTGGCCGGCGGCCACTTCAGGGGCGAGGTACGCCGGTGAGCCCGAGACGGACCCCGAGGCCGTGATCGTCGAGTCGTGGGCACGGGCGATGCCGAAGTCGGCGAGCTTGGCCGTGCCGTCGGCGGTGACCATGATGTTCGACGGCTTCACGTCGCGGTGCACGATGCCCGCCGCGTGGGCGGCGGCGAGGGCCGAGGCCACCTGGGCGAGCAGCCGGGCCGCCTCGGCGGGCCGCAACCCACCGTCGTCGGCGACGAGCGAGGCCAGGTCGGCGCCGACCACCCGCTCCATCACCAGCCACTGCTCCTCGCCGTCGCTGACGAAGTCGTAGACCGCCACCACGTGCGGGTGGTTCAGCCGGGCCGCGAGGTTCGCCTCGCGCTGGGCGCGGGCCAGGCCGGGAGTGTCACCACCGGGGAAGACCCCGATGCGCTTGAGGGCCACCTCGCGACCGAGGACCTGGTCGAGGGCCAGCCAGACCGCGCCCATGCCGCCGCGGCCGATCTGGCTGCGACAGGACGTAACGATCGCCGATCACGCGGTCCGACGGCGGTGACTGGGGCATGGCGCCCCACCCTCGCGCAGGAAACCGGCCGGACGAACCACCTTCCCGGGTGACACAGAGGTGCCCCAGGCGTGCCCCAGGCCAGAGTCGAACTGGCGACCTTTCGCTTAGGAGGCGGCTGCTCTATCCACTGAGCTACTGGGGCCGGGGGTCATCTTTTCACGGACCGGCGGGTGACGAGCGTTTGGCCGATCGGTGACGCGGAGGTCACCATAGGGGGTGCGTCGTAGATTCGACGCGTCTGTTGCTTCCCCTGATCCCGAGGTCGAGTCTTGCCCGAGAACGACGCCCCCGACGGCGCCAGCTCGGCACCCGGCGAGCCCACCGGGCACGGCCGCCACAACGCCAAGCAGGCCGACGGCGAGGAGAGCGGCGCCAAGCCGAAGCGCCGTGGCAAGGTCAAGAAGCGGCACACCGTAGGGCGGGTGCTGCTGGTCACCGCGGTCGTGCTGGCGCTGGTCACCGGCCTCTCGACGCTGTACCTCTACCGCCACTACAACGGCAACCTCGACGTCATCGACGTGACCCAGCAGCTCGGCACCGACCGGCCGGTGAAGAAGAAGGTCGCGGGCCCGAAGGAGCCGTTGACGATCCTGATCATGGGCTCCGACGATCGGGACGCCCCGGGCAACAACATCGACAACCTGACCGGCGGCGGCAAGCGCTCGGACACCACGATCCTCCTTCACCTGTCGGCCGACCGGACTCGCGCGTACGGCGTGAGCATTCCGCGCGACTCGTTGGTGAACCGCCCCGAGTGCTTCGACGACGACATGAAGCCGATCCCCGGTGGCACGGACGTGATGTGGAACGACGCCTTCTCCGTCGGTGGCCCGGCGTGCACGGTGCGCCAGGTCGAGCAGCTCACGGGGATCTCGATCGACCACTTCATCGTCGTCGACTTCGCGGGCTTCCGCGGCATGGTGGACGCGATCGGCGGCGTCCAGGTCTGCATCCCGGAGCCCGGGATGATCGACCCGGACCACGGCATCAACCTGCCGGCCGGCACCCGCAAGCTCGAAGGCTTCCAGGCCCTCAACTACGTGCGCGAGCGCTACGTCATGGGCAACGGCTCGGACATCGGCCGGATGAAGCGGCAGCAGGCGTTCGTCGCCGCGATGGCCCACCAGGTGCTGAGCGCGAACACGCTGGCCAACCCGGTCCGGCTGTTGAGCTTCCTCGAGGCCGCGACCTCCTCGCTCCAGCTCGACAAGGGTCTGGGCAACCTGGTGAAGATCGCCAAGCTCGGCGCGGAGTTCAAGGGCATCGGCCTGGACAACATCAAGTTCATCACCGTGCCGTGGGAGTACGACCCCGTGGACCCCAACCGGATCCGCTGGCTGCCCGAGGCCAAGCAGGTCTGGCGGGCGGTCATCAACGACAAGCCGATCGCGCCGAAGTTCCTCAGCGACGCCATCAACGCCCAGAACCTCCCCGGCCAGCCGACCGGCTCTCCCACCGGCTCGCCGACGGGGTCTCCCACGGGTTCGCCGACGGGCAGTCCGACCGGTACGCCGAGCTCGCCGACCACCTCCTCGCCCACGACCTCACCGAGCACCCAGTCCTCCGAAGAGGCCGCTCAGCAGGCGTTGGAGAACGGTCTCTGCGCGTGAGCGAGACTCCTCGGGACGCCGCCGAGCGCCAGCGCCGGCTCGCCGAGGTCTTCGGCGAGGTGCTGCCGGAGACGACGTCCGACGAGCGCGACGAGGGTTCAGGCGACCGCGAGGGGTCGACCCGCGACGCCTGGTACCGCGACCAGGTCCCGCCCCACCACGGCTGACGCGCCGTACTTCCTGCCGTCGACCGGTTGCAACCCCCGGACGTCGTGATACCCGGTCACCGGGTATCCGCCCCGGTCAGACCGGACGGTTGCCCTGGGCCGCGAGCAGGTCGCGGATCTCCTCGAGCAGGGCGATGTCGGCGGGGGTGCCCTTCTCCTCGGCGGGGAAGAAGCGCTCCTTGGCCTTGGTGTAGGGCATCACGATGAGGAAGTAGACGACGGCGGCGATCAGCAGGAACGAGACGACGGCGTTCAGGAAAGCGCCGAAGCTCTGGGGGTCGATGCTGAAGTAGTCCGAGGCAGTGTCCGGCATCAGGCCCGTCAGCCACTCGGTGAAGGTGGTGACCACCGCGGCGAAGGCGGCCGCCATGATGAAAGCCGTCGCCAGCTCGATGAGGTTGCCGCGCAGGATGAAGTTCTTGAACCCGGTCATGGGCGGGACGCTAGCGGGAAAAGGCGAAGGTGAGGAAACCCGTCACCGCCGCTTGCGCCAGTCCCGTGGTCGTGGCCTGGGGTACGGCGACCAGCACGAGGCGTCCGGGAAGCGGCCCCGCAAGGGCTTCCTCGTCGTCGGGCGCGGCCAGCGCGACGACGCGGGCACCGCTCGCGACGACCCGAGCGTCGGCGCCCTGGGGGTCGGCGGCCACGAGGTCCACGGTGTCCCCGACGTGCAGCAGTCCCGCCATCCCCGCGTCGGGGAGCCGGACCGGGACGACGACGAGGTCCGGGTACGCCGCCGCCATCGCCGGCCCGACCAGGCGAACGTCGGTCACGGCCTCACCGGCGCGCACGGGCGCCGCCAGCACCCGACCCACCGGGTCGCCCGCGAGGCCGGTCGGTGCGGTGCCCGCGGCGTACTCGACCGTCACCAGGTCGCGGGCCGTCAGGGTCGTGCCCGCCGGCAGGTCACGGCCCACGGTGGGCACCGCCTCGACGTCCGGCGCCGACGGACGCACCTCGTGCAGGCCGGCGACCACGGCGGCGGCGGCCAGCGCCGCGGCCAGCGGGCGGCGCCGCGACAGGACCACGCGACGTACGGTCCGCCAGCGGCGACGCAGCTGCTCACGCACGGCCATCCGAGGACGGTAGGTGGAGACGGAGGCGCTGCGTGGGCGCTCTCCACAGGGTCAGGCGGACGCGGCCGCCGACGGGGTCGTCGAGTCGGACTTCTTCGGCGTCGATGACTCCGGCTTGGTCCCAGACTTCGTGTCGGCCTTCGTGTCGGTCTTCGTGTCGGTCTTCGTCTCGGTCTTCGTCTCGGACTTGGTCTCCGAGCCGCGGGCTGTCGTTGCGGTAGAAGCCCGAGCCCTTGAACACCACGCCGACGGCGTTGAAGACCTTGCGCAGCCGGCCCTGGCACTCCGGGCACTCGGTGAGCGCGTCGTCGGAGAAGCTCTGGAACTGCTCGAAGGCGTGCCCGCACTCGGTGCAGGCGTACTGGTAGGTCGGCACGGTTCCCCTCGAAAATCTGGCTGGCACTCGCACTGGCACTCAGGCTCGGCGACTGCCAATGGTACGGCACACTGGGAACCACGATGAGCGAGACCGCATTCCCCCCGGAGCACGCCCAGGACGTTCGCCGGCGGTCCTGGTGGCAGGCCTTCCGGGCCTGGCCGCGGGCGGTGCGGTGGAGCGTGTACGTCGTGGTCCTGCTCGTCCTCGCGCTGCTGGCCGCGATGGTCACGGCCGTGGTGCTCGTCCGCCGGCCGTTCCCCCAGGTCGACGGGACCATCGAGGTCCCTGGTCTGGACGCGACGGTCGAGGTCGTCCGCGACGACCACGGGATCCCGCAGCTGTACGGCGACTCGGTCGCCGACCTCATGGCGGCCCAGGGCTACGTGCACGCGCAGGAGCGGTTCTACGAGATGGACGTGCGCCGACACATCACCGCCGGCCGCCTCTCGGAGATGTTCGGCTCCGACACCCTCGAGACCGATGAGTTCGTCCGTACCCTGGGCTGGCGGCGGGTGGCCGAGCAGGAGCTCGCGCTGCTGAAACCGGAGACGCGGGCGGCGCTCGACGCGTACGCCGACGGGGTCAACGCCTACATCGACACCCACAGCCCGTCGCAGATGGCGGTCGAGTACACCGTCCTGGGCCTCGGCGGCCTCGACTACCGGCCCGAGCCCTGGACGCCGGTCGACTCCCTGGCCTGGCTGAAGGCGATGGCCTGGGACCTGAAGGGCAACCTCGACGAGGAGGTCGAGCGGGCCCTGGACTCCCAGGACCACACGCCCGAGCAGGTCGCCGAGCTCTTCCCGCCCTACGACTACGAGGCCCACCAGCCGATCGTGCGGCAGGGCGCGGTCGTCGACGGGGTCTTCGAGCAGGACGCGACCACGGGAGGTACGAGGAACCCGGAGCGCCCGTCGTACACCCCCGGCCAGCGCACCCAGCTCGCCGAGCTGCACCGGGTGCTCTCCGACCTGCCCGCGATCCTCGGCAAGGGCGACGGGATCGGCAGCAACAGCTGGGTGGTGGACGGCGCGCACTCGACGACCGGTGAGCCCTTGCTGGCCAACGACCCACACCTGGGCGTCGGCATCCCCGGCATCTGGGTCCAGATGGGGCTGCACTGCACGAGCGTCGGTCCCGACTGCCCGCTCGACGTCGCCGGCTTCACGTTCTCCGGCGTGCCCGGCGTGATCATCGGCCACAACGCGGACATCGCCTGGGGGTTCACCAACCTCGGGCCCGACGTCACCGACCTCTACCTCGAGCGGGTCACCGACGACCAGTGGGAGCAGAACGGCCGGCTCCGGCCGCTCGCGACCCGTCGGGAGACGATCAAGGTCTTCGGGGAGGACGACGTCACGATCACCGTCCGCGCGACCCGGCACGGGCCGATCCTCAGCGACCTGTTCGACTTCTACGGCGACCTGGCCGGAGACAGCCCACCCGACCCGTCGGGGACCGGCCCCGCTGCCCAGCCGGGCACGGAGAACGCACTGTCCCTGGCCTGGACGGCGCTGACCCCCGGCACCACGGCGGACGCGATCCTGGAGATCGACAGCGCGCACGACTGGACGAGCTTCCGCGCGGCGGCGTCGGCCTTCGAGACGCCGGCACAGAACCTCGTGTACGCCGACCGTGAGGGCCACATCGGCTACCAGGCTCCCGGCCGCATCCCGATCCGGAAGTCCGGCAACGACGGGCTGGCGCCGCAGGCGGGCTGGCTGAGCGAGAACGACTGGACCGGCGACTACGTCCCCTTCGACGGTCTGCCCAACGTGCTCGACCCCGACGAGGGCTTCGTCGTCACCGCGAACCAGGCGGTCGTGGGACCGGAGTACCCCTTCTCCCTGACCTCGGACTGGGACCGCGGCTACCGGTCCGAGCGGATCCGCGACCTCATCGAGCGGCAGGGGAAGCTGTCCGTCGACGACATGGCCGCGATCCAGCTCGACACCAGCAGCCCGCTGGCGCCGGCGCTGGTGCCGCGACTCCTGGCCGTGGACCTGCCGCGCGGGTACGACTCCACCGGCCAGCGGCTGCTGCGGCACTGGGACTTCGACCAGGACGCCGACAGTGCCGCCGCGGAGTACTTCAACGTCGTCTGGAAGACCCTGCTCGACCTGACGTTCCACGACGACCTCCCCGAGGACGCGTGGCCGTCCGGGGGTGACCGGTGGGTGCAGGTCGTCGGCGACCTCCTCGACCAGCCCGACTCGACCTGGTGGGACGACCAGGACACCCCGGACGTCGTCGAGGACCGCGACGACATCCTGCGCGAGACCATGCTCGAGGCCCGCGACGAGGTCACGAGGCTCGACGCGGTCTCGGTCGAGGGCTGGGAGTGGGGTCACCTGCACCGCCTCGACCTGCGTAACCAGACGCTGGGGGAGTCCGGCATCGGTCCGGTGGAATGGCTGGTCAACCGCGGCGGCTGGGAGGTCGGCGGCGGCTCGGCGGCGGTGGACGCCAGCGGCTGGGACGCCTCGGCCGACGACTACTCCGTCGACAGCGCACCCTCGATGCGGATGGTCGTCTCGCTCGCGGACTTCGACGACTCCCGCTGGATCAACCTCACCGGCGTCTCCGGCCACCCGTTCAGCAAGCACTACACCGACCAGACCGACCTCTGGGCCGACGGCAAGACCCTGCCGTGGCTGTTCTCCCGCCAGGCCGTCGAGGACGCCGGCGAGCACACGCTGACGCTCGAGCCTTCCCCCGCTGGTTGAGGAGGGACGAAGTCCCGTCACGAAACCCCGCAACCGATGTTGTGGCACGCGCCGGGTCTCGTGACAGGCGCTAGCGCGCCTTCCTCGACCAGCGGTGGTCAGAAGCGTGTGATCGCGCTCGGCGTCACGGCGCCGTTCACCGCGCGGTCGTGGGGCTCGGCGGGCACGTCGCGGCCGAGCTCGTCGTCGTACAGCAGCACCCAGACCGGCGTGCCCACCGGGACGCGGCCGAGGGCGCGGTCGTAGGAGCCTCCCCCACGGCCCATGCGCAGGCCGGTGTCCGAGACGGCCATGCCCGGCACCAGCACCACGTCGGCCGTCGCGACGGCGTCGTGACCCAGGTCAGGGCCGACCGGTTCGAGCAGCCCGCGCCTGGCGGGAGCGAGCGAGGTCCGACCCTGGTACACCGCCCAGTCCAGGTCGAGGTCCGGCTGCAGCACGGGCAGGATGACGCGCTTGCCGGCCGCCACGAGGTCGTCGAGGAGGGCGGAGGTGCCGGGTTCGGTGCCGACGGAGACGTACGCCGCCACCGTCGCCGCGCGACGTACCTCCGGGGCATCCAGCACGCGGGCCGCTATCGCCCGCGCCGCCTCGCCGACCTCGACCAACGGGCGTCGCCGGCGCGCGGTCAGCAGCTGGTCGCGGAGAGCGACCTTCGCAGCGTTCGCCGAGGGCGGACGAGAAGGCTGGGATGGAAATTGCCTCTCGACCACCCGGCAAGCCTACGATCGAAGCATGGGTAGTCCAGGTTTGCGCCAGGCGCGGCAGAAGATGCTCGACGCCGGCGTGGACGCGGTCGCGGTCGACACGTTCGCCCACTACTACCGCCTGCTGGAGCACGGCGAGACGGGGATGATCCCGGAGTCGTCGATCGAGCCCCTGGACATGGAGTCGCTGGCCGACGTCGAGATCGAGGACGACCTCGCCGCCGACGCGATCCGCACGACCGCGGTCATCAAGCTCAACGGCGGCCTCGGCACCTCGATGGGGATGGACCGCGCGAAGTCCCTGCTGTGCGTGCGTCGTGGCCTGTCCTTCCTCGACGTCATCGCGCGGCAGGTGCTGCACCTGCGCAAGGAGTACGACGCCCCGCTCCCGCTCATCTTCATGAACAGCTTCCGCACCTCCGCCGACACCATGGCGGCGCTGGCGCGCTACGACGGCCTGCCGGTGGACGGTCTGCCGCTGGAGTTCTGGCAGAACAAGGAGCCCAAGCTCCTCGAGAAGGACCTCAGCCCGGCGTCGTACCCGAAGAACCCCGACCTCGAGTGGTGCCCGCCCGGCCACGGCGACCTCTACACCGCGTTGCGCGGCACCGGCCTGCTGGAGCGGCTGATCGAGCAGGGCTTCGAGCGCGTGTTCGTCTCCAACTCCGACAACCTCGGCGCCGTGCCCGACCCGAAGGTCGCCGGTTGGTTCGCCTCGAACGACATCCCCTTCGCCATCGAGGCCGTCCGCCGGACCGCCTCGGACCGCAAGGGCGGTCACTTCGCCCGTCGCAAGAGCGACGGCCGGATCGTCCTGCGCGAGACCGCTCAGACGCTTGCCGAGGACGAGGCGGCGCTGGCCGACCTGGAGCGGCACCGTTTCTGCTCGACCAACAACCTGTGGTTCGACCTGGTCGCGATGCGGCGCGAGCTCGACCGCCGCGGCGGCATCCTCGGCCTGCCGCTGATCCGCAACGTGAAGAACCTCGACCCGGGCGACCGCTCGACTCCCGAGGTCATCCAGATCGAGACGGCGATGGGCGCCGCGATCGAGATCTTCGAGGGCGCCCGCACCCTGGAGGTGGCCCGCGACCGGTTCATCCCGGTGAAGACCACCAACGACCTGCTGGTGCTGCGCTCCGACGTCTACGACCTCGGCAAGGACTTCGGCCTCGACCCGGCCGGCGAGGTGCCTTTCGTCGAGCTCGACCCGGAGTTCTACAAGCTCGTGGGCGACTTCGACCAGCGCTTCCCCGAGGGCGCACCATCGCTGCGCAAGGCCAGCTCGCTCAAGGTCGACGGTGACTTCACGTTCGGCCACGGCGTGAAGGTCGTCGGCGACGTCGAGCTCGAGTCCGGTGCGGCCAAGCGGATCCCGGCCGACACGGTGCTCGACAGCTGATGGGGGACCCCAAGCAGGAGCTGCGGAGCGTCGAGGAGCACCGGCAGCAGATCCTCGACAGCCTGCGTCCGCTGCCGCCGTACGAGCAGCCGCTGCTCGACGCGCTCGGGCTGGTGGCGGCAGCCGACGTGCACTCCCCGATCGCGCTGCCCAGCTTCGACAACTCCGCGATGGACGGCTACGCCGTCCGGTACGACGACGTCGTCGGCGCTACCGACGAGAGCCCGGTGCACCTGCCGGTGGTCGGCGAGATCGGCGCCGGGCAGGGGCGCATCCTGGCGATGTCGCCCGGCACGGCGGTCAAGATCATGACCGGCGCGCCGGTGCCGGCGGGTGCCGACGCGGTGGTGCCCTACGAGTGGACCGACCGGGGCGTCGCCCAGGTCGTCATCTCCCGAGCGCCGGGCGAAGGCCAGCACGTGCGGTCCGCCGGCGAGGACGTCAGCGAGGGCGACCTGCTGATCCAGGACGGCACCCTCCTCGGCCCGCGCCAGCTCGGCCTGCTCGCGAGCGTGGGGCTGCCCGGTGCCGTGGTGCGGCCACGACCGAGGGTCGTGATCATGTCGACCGGCTCCGAGCTGCGCGACCCCGGTTCGGCGCGGGGCCACGACTCGATCTACGACGGCAACTCCTTCATGCTCGCTGCGGCCGTCCGGCGGGCCGGAGCGATCGCCTACCGCGTCGGCATCGTGCCCGACGACCCGAAGCTGTTCCTGGACGCGCTGAGCGACCAGCTCGTGCGCGCCGACGTCGTGATCACCAGCGGCGGGGTGTCGATGGGCGACTTCGACGTCGTCAAGGAGGCGCTGACCCCGCTGGGCACCGTCTGGTTCGGCGGGGTTGCCATGCAGCCGGGCAAGCCCCAGGGTTTCGGTGTGGTGGGCGAGGACGCGACCCCGATCTTCACGTTGCCGGGGAACCCCGTGTCGTCGTTCATCTCCTTCGAGATGTTCGTGCTGCCGGCGCTGCGGCGGATGATGGGCCGGCTGCCGTACGTCCGCCCGACGGTCGAGGCCACCCTCACCCACGCGGTGACCTCGCCGGCCGGCCGCGCGCAGTACCTGCGCGGCGAGCTCTCCGACGGACCGGAGGCACGGACGGCGCGGCCCATGGTGTCGCCGGTCGGCGGTCCGGGCTCGCACCTCGTGGGTGACCTCGCCCAGGCCAACGCGCTGATCGTGGTGCCGGCCGAGACCACCGCGGTCGAGGCGGGCGCGAGCGTCACGGTCGTGCCGCTGGAGCAGGAGTTCTGATGGCCGGCGACGGTCCGGACCGGCTGACCCACGTGGACGAGTCGGGGGCCGCGCGGATGGTCGACGTCTCCGACAAGGAGGTCACGGCGCGGACGGCGGCCGCGTCCGGCCGCGTGCTCGTCTCGGCCGCGGTGATCGACCTGCTCCGCGGGTCGGGCGTGCCCAAGGGCGACACCCTCGCGGTCGCCCGCCTGGCCGGGATCATGGGAGCCAAGCAGACGCCCACGCTGATCCCGCTGTGCCACCCGCTCATGCTGTCGTCGGTCACCGTCGACCTCCACGTCGCCGACGACGCGGTGGAGATCATCGCCCAGGTGACGACGACCGACCGCACGGGCGTGGAGATGGAGGCGTTGACCGCGGTGTCGGTCGCGGCGCTGACCGTCGTCGACATGGTCAAGGCCGTCGACAAGGGCGCGGTGATCACCGACGTGCGCGTCGAGACCAAGACCGGGGGCAAGTCCGGGGACTGGTACCGCCGATGAACGACGAGGTCGCCCACCTACCCGCCGCGGTCGTCGTCGCGTCCAACCGGGCGGCCGCCGGGGTCTACGAGGACGCCACCGGCCCGATCCTCGTGGAGTTCCTGCGGTCCCTCGACTTCACGGTCGGCGACCCGGTCGTCGTACCGGACGGGCCCCCCGTGGGCGAGGCCATCTCGGCGGCCGTGGCCGACGGCGCCCGGGTGGTGCTGACCACGGGAGGTACGGGCCTGACGCCCACCGACCGCACGCCGGAGGAGACACGCAGGCTCCTGGACTTCGAGGTGCCGGGCATCGGCGAGGCGATCCGCGCGTACGGCGCCTCGAAGGGCATCCCGGCTGCGGCGCTGTCGCGGGGCGCCGCGGGCGTCATCGGGCTCTGCCTGGTCGTGAACCTGCCCGGGTCGAAGGGCGGGGTCAAGGACGGGCTGGAGGTGCTCGCGCCGATCCTCGAGCACGCCGTCGAGCAGATCGTCGGGAGCGACCATTAGCCCGTTCCCGCCGGGGTGGCCGGCCACCCTGCGCGAGGGTGACGTCACGGTCCGGCCGCTCGGTCGCGGCGACGCGACGGCGTGGAAGGCCGCGCGGCGGGCCAACGCCGACTGGCTGCGGCCCTGGGACGCGACGGTGCCGCCCGGTGGCGCCGAGCGGCCGAGCAGCTTCCGCGTGCTCGTCCGCCGGCTCGACCGGCTGGCGCGCAGCGGGCTCTGCATGCCGTTCGCGGTGGACGTCGGCGGGCGGTTCGCCGGCCAGGTGACGGTCAACAACATCGTGCGCGGCTCCGGGCAGTTCGCGTCGGTCGGCTACTGGCTGGACCAGACCTACGCCGGTCGCGGCGTGATGCCGCTCGCCGTCGCCCTGGTGATCGACCACTGCTTCACCGCCGCCGGGCTGCACCGCATCGAGATCGCCATCCGCCCGGAGAACTCCAACTCGCTGCGTGTGGTGGAGAAGCTCGAGCTGGCGGAGTTCGGGTACGCGCCGCGGTTCCTGCACATCGACGGCGCGTGGCGCGACCACCGGTTGTACGCCGTCACGGTCGAGGAGCTGTCCGGCCGGATGGTGGATCGACTGCTCGAGACCCACTAGTCACACGACTTCCCTGGCGACACACCTCTTGACATCCGCCCCACCATGCGCTGGCAAACCTAGGCTCGGACCCGTGGACCTGAGCGGACTGATCTTCGTCGCCCTGGCGGTGGCCTGGGCCGCCTACCTGATCCCCAAGGCGCTCAAGCACCACGAGGACGTGGCCCGCACGAGATCGGTCGACAAGTTCTCGCACACCATGCGCGTGCTGGCCCGCCGCGAGCCGATCGACCGCCGCAACGCGCGGCTCGTGGTCACGCCCGGCAAGCCGGCCCCGCAGCTCGAGGTGGCCATCCAGGGCGAGCCCGCCGTCGTGACGCCGGAGGTGCTGCGTGCCCGACGGGCCGCGACCAACCGCGCCGCCCGCCGGCGCCGCCGCGTCTTGCTCACTCTGCTCCTGGCCAACCTCGCCGTGGTCGCCACGGCCACCGCCCAGGCCGTCTCCTGGGCCTGGGTCGCTGCCCCGCTCGCCCTCCTCGCGCTGTGGCTGGTCGCCTGCCGGCTGATGGTCCGCCGCGAGCGGGCCTGGCGTCCGTCGCTGGTCGAGCAGGTCGTCGACGCCGTCGAGGAGATGGTCGAGGAGACCGCCGAGCGCCCCGCGGTGGCCCTGGACGACGCCGCCACCGACTCCTTCGCCGCCGTCCCCGCCGAGCCCGGTCTGTGGGACCCGGTGCCGGTGACGTTGCCGACGTACGTCTCCAAGTCTCCGGCCGCCCGCCGCGCCGTGCGCACCATCGACCTCGACAGCACCGGCGTGTGGACCTCGGGACGCAGCGAGGCCGACAGCCGGCTGGCCCGTGACGCCGAGGAGACCGACCGCGCCGAGCGCGCCGACAAGACCTCCCGCGCGGCTCGCGACGGCAAGGACCGCGCCGTCGGCTCCTGAGGTCGGCTGCCTAGGGTGGGGAGATGGCCCACCCGTCCGCCGTCTCCAGCTCGCGCGCCGTCCCGTCCCCGATCGACGAGGCGTACGTGCGGACGCTCCGGTTGCCGCTGCCCGAGATGTTCTCCCGGCGCTACCTCGCCATCCCGCCGATCTCCCGCGTCGACCAGCTCGACCCCGGCCCGTGGGGCGAGGTCGGCCAGCGGCGCGTGATCCATCTGGCCGACGGCGGCTCCATGCTCGAGACCCTCACCCGTTGCGACGAGCCGGACGCCTTCGGCTACGACATCACCGAGCTCCGCGGGGCCCTCTCGCCGCTCGCGTCCCTGATCCAAGGGACCTACGCCTTCGAGAAGGCCGGCACCGGCACCCGCGTCACCTGGTCCTGGGTCATCCACCCCAAGGGCGGCCTGGGTTCGGCCGTGATGCCGGTCTTCGCCCGCATGTGGGCGGGGTACGCGCGACAGGCCCTCGAGCAGCTCGAGCGGTCGCTGGTCTGAGGCAGGCCCCGCGGTTCGTCTGCGGTTTGCTGCCTCTTTTCACGCTCGTCGGACGCAGACGAATCGAGTGGGGCTGATTCGGAGCGGTACGTCGCCCGGTGCTAACGTTTCGCTTCGCTTGGGGCTGTGGCGCAGTTGGTAGCGCGTCTCGTTCGCAATGAGAAGGTCAGGGGTTCGAATCCCCTCAGCTCCACCAAACCCGCTGGTCAGGGCCGATGCCCGTCATCCCGAACCGGGTCAGCGAGATCGATGACTGGTTGTCGCGCCCCCCATGACGTGCAGGCGGGCTGGAGTCAACGGCGCCCGAAGAGCTTGGAAAGAAGCCCGCTGCCGGGTTCCTTGGGGTGGCCCGGGCAGCGCTGCGTCTTCGGGACACCGGCCATGACCTGGTCGACGTGCCGGCCGCAGCCGGCCCAGGTGGGCTTGCCACATTTTCGACAGGTGACTTGTCTGCACATGGTGGTTCTCCTTTCGGTGGTTGATCAGCTGTGGGAGAAGCGGATGTTCGGCAGGACCCGGGTCAACCACGACGGCGTCCACCAGGCCACCCGGCCGGTGAGCCGGAGTAGGACGGGCAGCAACACCAGCCGCACCAGGAAGGCGTCGAGGAGCACGGCAACGCCGAGCACGATGCCCATCTCCTTGGGCGGGAGCGGGCCGGACAGGGCGAAGGTGAAGAACACCGCGACCATGACCGCGCCGGCGGCGAAGATCACGCGGCCGGAGTGGGCGAGGGAGCCCACCATCGCGTCCTTGGGGTCACCGGAGTGTTCGTAGTGCTCCTTGGCGGAGGCGAGCAGGAAGACGGTGTAGTCCATCGCGATCGCGAAGATCATCGCGAAGAAGAACACCGGCGCCCACGCGTCGAGGAAACCCTGTGACTCGAAGCCCAGCAGGTTCGCACCCCAGCCCTCCTGGAAGACCATCCGGGCCACGCCGAAGGCGGCTGCGGTGGACAGCAGGCTGGCCAGGGTGCCGAGCAGGGCGATCAGGGGTGCCTGGAGGGCCACCAGGAGCAGGAGGAAGCCCAGCGCGAGGATCACGCCGATCACCAGCGGGGTCGAGTCGTCGAGCTGGGTCTTCAGGTCGAGGTTCTCCACCGCCGCGCCGCCGAGCACTGCCGTTTCCGGCAGGTCGGCGCGGAGCCGGTCGACGGTGTTGGACAAGGCCGGGTCGGACGGGTCTACCGTGGGGACGGCCTGGATGAGCGCCAGCCCGCTACCGTCGGCCGCGGGCGTCGCGGGCATGGCACCGGAGATCCCCCGGTCGTCGGCGAGGACCTGGCTGGCCGCCTTGGCCTGGGTCTTGTCGACGACGATCTGCAAGGTGCCGGGGGCTCCTTCGCCGAAGGCGTCCTGGACCAGGTCGTAGCCGACCCGGGCGCTGGACTCCTCGGGCAGCACCTTGATCGACGGCATCGCCGTCTTCAATCCCAGCAGCGGAGCGGCCAATGCCAGGAGTACGACGAGGGAGGCGAGACCGAAGACCACCGGGCGCTTCCAGAGCTGCTCGCCCCAGGCGGCGAACTTCGCCGAGCGGTGCTCGCCGGTGTGAACCCAGGGCAGCGAGAGCTTGTTGATCCGGTGGTCGAGCTTGAACAGCACCAGTGGCAGCAGGGTGAGCGTGGCCGCCAGCACGAAGACGACCGACAGCATGATCCCGCCGGCCATCGAGCGGAAAGACGGGGACGGCACCAGCATCACCGCAGACAGCGATATCAGCACCGTCGCACCGGAGAGGAGCACGGCCTTGCCGGCGGTGTCCATGGTCTCGGCGATCGCCGTGCGTGCGTCTTCGTGGTGGCCCATCCGGGCGGCCCGGAAGCGGACGACGAGAAATAGGGCGTAGTCGATGCCCAACGCGAGGGCGAACATCATCGCGAAGTTCATCGCCCAGATCGAGACCGGGACGAACTGGTTGATCAGGACCAACGATCCGGCGGAAGCAACGAGTCCGGAGAGGGTGAGGATCAGCGGGAGTCCTGCCGCGACGAGGGCGCCGAAGGCCAGGACCAGGATGGCCAGGGTCACCGGCCAGGAGACCATCTCGGACTTGAGCATCGCGTCGAGGTTGGCCTCGTTGAAGTCCGACCACAGCAGCGAGGCGCCGGTGGGGTTCACCTGGATGGCGTCTGTGGACAGGTCCTGGAGCGGAGCCTTGAGGTCGTCGGCGACGCGGACCATCTCGTTGGGGTCGACGTTGGCGCCGGCGAGGAGCACCGCGGTCCGGCCGTCCTGGCTCAGGGTGGCCCCGGGCTGGGGCTGGATGACGTCGGCGATCCGGGAGTCCTGCTCGAGCATCGTCGTGGCGCGGGCGAGCACCGATTGGCCTGCGCCCTCGGTCACCGGACCGTCGGGGCTGTGCACGACGACCTGGATGGCGGTGCTGGCGTTGCCGCCGAAGTGCTCTTGGGCGAGCTCGCGGGCCGCCACGGACTCCGAGCCGTCGGCTTGCCAGCCGGCGCCGGAGAGTTCGGCCTCCACCTTGGGCGCGAACGCGCCCAGTCCCACGATGACGAGCAGCCAGACCACGGTGGTGAGCCGGGCGTGGCGAGTGACGGCGACGCCTAGGCGGCCCAGGAGGCCGGGTCGATGGCCGATGGCGGGATCGACGGAGGGGTCGATGGTGGGTGGGGTGGGGTGACGGGTGGCCGTCGGGGTCATGGGGTTCTCTTCCGTGGGTGATGGCCGGGAGCGTGTCGGGGATCTTGCGGCAGGTCAGACGAGGGCGGGCAGGGCCCGTGCCGCGGTGTAGACGGCGACGGCGAGCACGAGGACGGTGAAGGCGGTCGTGAGGCGGTTGGTGTCGATCCGGTCGGCCAGCTTGGCGCCGAGGAAACCGCCGAGTGCGGCGACCGCGGTGAGCACGAGCACCAGGCTCCAGTCGGGCGCGGAGCCGCCTCCGGCCCGGACCGCGAGTGCCGCGGCGCTGGTCAGGGTGATGACCACGAGCGAGGTGCCGGCGGCGTACTCCATGGGCAGGGCGAGGGCGAGCAGCAGGGCGGGCACGACCAGGAACCCGCCGCCCACGCCGAGGAAACCGGTGAGCAGTCCGACCACGGTGGCGGTGATCAGCACCTTCAGAGCGCGGGGGCACTGGCAGGCGAAGGTCGGGCTGAAGGTGATGATCGGGTCGTCCAACATTTGGCGCCTGGTGTGGCGACCCCCGGTGTCGGGGTCACTTTCCTGATTGCCCGCCGCGCGGTGGGCCTGGACCTGCCGTGCGGCCATGACCCCTGCGACGACCAGCATCAGCATCGCGAACGCGGCCAGCAGTACTGCCTCCGAGACCAGCGTGGACGCCTTGGCGCCGACCACGGCTCCACCGATCGCGACCAGCCCGAAGGCGACGCCGCGGGCGAGCAGGACGTTGCCGGCCCGGTAGGCGGTGACGGCGCCGATCAGCGCGGTGACCCCAACGACCACCAGCGACCCGGTCGTGGCCTGGGCCGGGCTCTGCCCCAGGGCGTAGACCAGCACCGGGACGGCGAGGATCGAGCCGCCGCCGCCGAGCGCGCCGAGGCTGAGCCCGATCAGTCCGCCGGCGACGACCGCGAGGACGAGGTCGAGCATCAGGCGTCGGGGCCGACCAGGTGCAGGCCGACCTTCTCGGCGTTCTCGAAGGAGTCGTCGATCGCGATGGGTGCACGGCCCGAGGCGTCGATCAGTGACGCGGCGATCGAGGCGCGGTAGCCCGAGGCGCAGTGCACCCAGACCTCCCCGGCCGGAACCTCTGCGACCCGGCCCGGGAGCTCATGGATGGGGATGTTGTGGGCGCCCTTGATGCGGGTGGAGCGGTACTCGTCCTCGCGGCGGACGTCGAGGATCACGACGTCGCGGTGATGGCGCACCTGCTCGAGGTCGGCGAACGTGCCGGTGGGGAAGCTGGCCAGCTGACCGTCGGCCCAGTCCTGCGGACCGCCGGTGGCGTGGGCCGCGGGGCGGTCGATCCCGATCCGGACGAGCTCGCGCTGGGCTTCTGCGACATCGTCGGGGGTTTCGCCGAGAAGGGTCACCGGGGTGCCCCAGGTGATCAGCCAACCGAGGTAGGTGGCGAAGCTGCCGTCGATGCCGAAGTTGAGGGTGCCCGGTGCGTGACCGGCCGCGAAGGCGGTCCGGTTGCGCAGGTCGACCACCCACTCACCCGCCTCGATCCGGCGCCGCAGCTCGCTGGCATCGGCAGCGGTCGGCGGGGACAGGTCGGGCTCGGAGGGCCCTGCGGCGTTCGCCGGCATCATGTGGGCGTAGTACGCCGGCCACGCCCCGAGGCCCTCCAGGAGCTCGCGGACGTAGGTGTCCTCGTCCTGGGTCAGGACCGGGTTGGACTCCTTCTCCTGACCGATGGTCGACTCGGTCGCATCCGACTGCGTCGCCGCGCAGAAGGACCCGAAGCCATGGGTGGGGAAGACGTCCGCGTCATCGGGGAGCAGGTCGGCCAGCTTGAGCGCCGACGCGTGCTGGTGGCGGGCCAGATTGTCGGTGTGCTCCTCGCCGAGCAGGTCGGGCCGGCCGGTGGCCCCGAACAACAGTGAGCCGCCGGAGAAGACGCCCACCGAGGCATCCACCTCGGCCGAACGACCGTCTGTGGCAACGGCCGGGGACGCCTGGGTGAGTGCGTAGGAGAGGTGGGTGAAGGTGTGGCCCGGCGTGGAGATCGCAGTGATCCGCATCCGAGATCCCACCTCCACGGTGTCGCCGTCGCGGATCGGGGTCCGCTCGAAGGAGACCTCGTCCTCGGCATTGACGTGGTACGCCGCGCCGGTGCGCTGGGCGAGCGCGAGTCCGCCGGTGAGGTAGTCGTTGTGGAGATGGGTCTCGAAGACGTCGGTCAGCCGGAGCGCGTGCTCGTCCAGGATCGCCAGCACCCGGTCGATGTCACGCTGGGGGTCGATGACGAAGGCAACCTCGCCGTCGTGGACCACGTAGCTGCGATCGCCCAGGGTCGGGGTCTCGATCGGGATGATGGTCAGGTCGGTCATCACGCCAGTCCTCCTTCCAGGGGGCGGCCCGAGCGGGCCCAGGCGCCAGTGCCACCGGCTACGGAGACGGCTTCGAAGCCGGCGGCGCGCAGCAGGTCGGTCATCGCACGGCTCCGATTTCCCGAGGCGCAGATGACGAACACCGGCGAGGTCTTGTCGATCTCGCCCGTCCGGTTCGCGAGCTGGCTCATCGGGATCAGCACCGCGCCGGGCACGTGGCCGGCGACGTACTCATCGGGCTCACGCACGTCGACGAGGAGGCCAGGCGCACGTTGGGCGGCAACCAGTTCCTCGACGTCGATCTCGGGAGTCGTGGTGTCACTCATGCAGTGGCTTCCTTTCCGCTGCCCAGCAGACTGCTTGGCAATACCGGTGGGGGTATGTACGATCAAGACCATAACACCCCCTGGGGTATCGTCAAGTTCATGAAGAGGGGAGACCGTCCATGGCCACAATCGAGCTGAACGCGGAGAACTTCGAACGCACCCTCACCGAGAACGACGTCGTTCTCGTCGACTTCTGGGCTTCCTGGTGCGGTCCCTGCCGCCAGTTCGCGCCCGTCTACGAGCAGGCGTCGCTGCGCCACCTGGACGTCGCCTTCGGAAAGGTCGACACCGAGACCGAGCAGTCCCTCGCAGCCGCCGCGCAGATCACGTCGATCCCCACCCTGATGGCCTTCAAGGACGGCTCGCTGGTCTTCTCCCAGCCGGGCGCCTTGCCCGCGGCCGCCCTGGAGCAGGTCATCGCCGCGGTGCGCGAGCTCGAAACCGAGCAGATCCGCCCTGACCACGACCGCCCGAGGGAGCGCCTGATGAGCACCTACACCATCGCCACGACCCTGAACCAGCCCTACGAAGCCGCCGTCGAGGCAGTCCGCGCCGCGCTCGGAGACCAAGGGTTCGGGGTGCTCACCGAGATCGACCTCAAGGCGACCCTGAAGGACAACCTCGACGTCGACATCCAGCCCCAGATCATCCTCGGCGCCTGCCGACCGCCGCTGGCCTACGAGGCGATCCAGGCCGAGCCGTCGATCGCGGCCGTGCTGCCCTGCAACGTCGTCGTCCGGTCCGTGACCGACGAGACGACGATGGTGGAGGCGTTCGACCCCGACGCGATGATGGGGCTCGCGGACAACGAGGCCCTCCACACGATCGCAGCCGACGCCAAGCAACGACTGACCGCGGCGTTCGCCGCCCTGAACGAGGAGAACTGATGGAGCTCGTTCCTGCCGAGATGACCCCGGTCATCAACCGAATCAAGCGCGCCCAGGGTCAGCTGGCCGGTGTGCTCCGGATGCTGGAGGAGGGTCGTGAGTGTGAGGACGTCGTCACCCAGCTCGCAGCGGTCTCCCGCGCCCTGGACCGGGCCGGCTTCGCGATCGTGGCCACCGGTCTCCAGCATTGCCTCACCGACGGCGACGGCATCGACAGCGTCGACGTCAAGAAGATGGAGAAGCTCTTCCTCTCCCTGGCCTGAACCGACTCGCTACCTGCAGGAGAATCGCCCATGAAGGTCGAGTTGCTCTACTTCGACGGTTGACCCGTGCGCCCGACCTCACCGGAAGGGCGATGGGTCGAAGTGCCCGTTCCTCCTGCGGAACTCCTCTGCGGTACCGGGCCAGACGAGCGAGAGCCGTCCGCTGACCGGGTGGAGGTACCAGCTGTCGCAGCCACCCTGCATCCAGACGGTGCGCGCGGCGAGGCGGTCGATGAGCGAGGTGTACGCCGCCTCCGCGGCCGGCGTGACCTCCAACGGGTCGGGCGTCTCGGCCAGGTGGTCGAGGGCGCCGAGGACGTAGTCGATCTGGCCCTCGATCACCTCGAAGGCCGAGTGGTGGCCGAGGGTGGCGTTGGGACCGTCGAGGACGAAGAGGTTGGGGAAGCCGGTCACCGCGATGGAGGCGTGGCTGGTCATGCCCGACGACCAGTGCTCGGCGAGGGTCTCGCCTTCGCGGCCGGTGACGAGCGGAGCGAACGGCTGATGAGCGGTGTCGAAGCCGGTGGCGAAGACGAGGACGTCCAGCTCGTACCTCGCCCCGGACGCCGCCCGCGCCCAGGTCGGGCCGACCTCCTCGAGAGCGCTGGCCTCGAGGGTCACGTCGGGCCGCTGGAGCGTCGGGTAGTACTCGTCGCTGAAGACGGCGCGCTTGCAGCCGATCTCGTACGACGGGGTCAGCGCCCGTCGCGTCTCCTCGTCGGCCACCTGGCCCAGCAGGTGGCCCAGCGCCCGCGAGCGGAGGGCGGCCGCCGCGCTCGACCCCGCCACCCGCGCCTCGAAGAGGCGCTCCGCCTCGTCCGCGAGTGCCGCACGTGAGGGACGGTCCTCGCCGGGCTCGAAGGCTCGGTCGCCGCGGGGGAGCACCCAGGTCGGCGTCCGCTGGAAGACCACGGTGTGCGCCGCGCTGCTCGCCACGTGGGGCAGCAGCTGGACCGCGCTGGCCCCGGTGCCGACGACGCCGACGCGCAGACCGCGGAGACTGCCGTCGTCCCAGGCGCTGGAGTGGAACGTGCGGCCGGTGAAGGACTCGATCCCGGTCGCGCTCGGGAGGCGCGGTGCGGTCAGCCGCCCTGCGGCGAGGACCAGGACGTCGGCCGGTTGGGCGCCGTCGGACGTCGAGACGCGCCAACGACGCAACGCGTCGTCCCACGTCGCACCCTGCATGGCCGTCCGCAGCCGGATGTGCTCGAGCAGCCCTTCGGTCTTCGCGGCCGTCCGCAGGTAGTCGTGGATCTCCGCGCCCGTGCCGAAGACCCGCGACCAGTCGTGCGGCGGGAGGAACGAGTAGGAGTAGAGGTTGCTGGGGATGTCACAGGCCACGCCCGGATAGACGTTGTCGCGCCACACCCCGCCGACGTCGTCGGCCTGCTCGAGGATCGTGAACGCCTCGTGGCCGCGTCGCCGCATCCGGATGCCGAGCCCGATCCCCGCGACGCCGGCCCCGATGATCGCGACGGTCGGTCGGCGGGCGGTCACGTTGCCTCAGCGTACGTCGTGGTGCGCTGCCGTACGGGACGGCCGAGGGACGCGGCCAGCGCACGTACGTCGTCCACGGCGAGCTGGCGACCCGCCTCCGCGCCGGCGGCCGGGTCGAGGGCGCCGTCGAGCAGCACCCCGCCGAGGTCGTCGACGCCGCCGGCGAGCACGAGCTGGGCGCCGCGCAGCCCGAGCTTGGTCCAGGCCGCCTGCACATGGGGGATGAGGCCGTGGAGCATCAGCCGGGCCACGGCGTGCACCGCACGCGACTCGGCCGTCGTCGGACCGGGGCGCGCGCCCTCGACCGGGACCGGCGACTCGGTCGGCACCCAGGGCATCGGGATGAGCTCGGTGAAGCCGCCGGTCCCGGCCTGGATGCCGGCCAGCAGGCGCAGGTGACGCACCTGGTCGAGGGCGGACTCCACGTGGCCGTAGACCATCGTCGCCGTCGTCGGCAGGCCGGCCCGGTGGGCGGCGGTGACGACCCGCACCCAGTCCTCGGAGGCGATGTCGGTGCCGCCCGAGAGCAGCGCCCGGATGTCGTCGTCGAGGATGCGCGCGCCGGTCCCCGGGACCGACCCGACACCGGCCTCGCGGACCGCTTCGAACCACTCGGCCAGCGAGACGCCGGCCGCGGTGGCGGCGGTGAGGTGTTCGGCCGGCCGGAACGCGTGCAGGTGCAGCCCCGGATCGGCCGCCCGCACCGCCCGTGCGAAGTCCAGGTAGTTCGCGGGTTCGGGCATCGCCCCCTGGGCGCAGATCTCCGACGCCCCGAGCGCGACCGCCTCGGCCGCGAGCTCGGTGATCCGCGCCGCCGAGAGACCCAGGCTGGAGTCGAGGTTGCGGTTCACGGCGTAGGTGACGGTGTCGCCCACGGCCTCGCGCCGCACGTCGTCGGCGAGCGCCGCCAGCGCGTCGAGGTCGTCGCCGCGCGCGTGCAGCGAGCTGCACGTACGCCGCGTCGTCGAGGCCCGCCGGATCGGCCGCGGCCCGCGCCAGCAACCGCCCCAGGGACGACGGAGCCGTAGCGACGGGGGCCGACGCCGGGAAGGCGCCGAGCCGGGCGTCGTCGCGAGCCAGACCGTGGTCGTCGGCCATCGCCAGCACTCTCGGGAGCAGCCGGTCGTCGACCCACTCCTCGCGCAGGTACGGCGGATGGGCCGTCAGCCGCTCCCGCAGCACGAAGCCCTCGTCGGCCGACATCCGAGCCAGCTCGTCGATCTGCGGCCACGGCCGCTCGGGGTTGACGTGGTCGGGGGTGAGCGGGCTGACCCCACCCCAGTCGTCGATGCCCGCGCGCAGCAGCAGGGCCAGCTCGTGGGCGTCGGTGAGGTTCGGCGGAGCCTGGATCCGCATGCCCGGGCCGAGCAGGACGCGCGTGACCGCGACCGCCGCGGCGTACTCCTCGGCCTGCAGGTCCGGCGCCGCGAGCATCGCGGTGCCGCCCTTGGCGCGGAAGTTCTGGACGATGACCTCCTGCAGGTGGCCGTGCCGCTCCTGCACCTCGCGCAGGGCGAGGACGGCCTCGATCCGCTCCTCGGTGTTCTCGCCGATCCCGAGGAGCACGCCGGTGGTGAACGGGATGCTTCGAGCGGCCGGCGGCCTCCAGCACGCGCCAGCCGCACGGCCGGGTCCTTGTCGGGCGACCCGAAGTGCGCGCCGCCAGGCTCGGACCAGAGCCTCGTGGACGTGGTCTCCAGCATCATGCCCATCGAAGGGGCCAGTGGCTTGAGCCGCTGCATCTCGACCCAGGACATCACCCCGGGGTTGAGGTGGGGGAGCAGGCCGGCCTCCTCGAGGATCAGCCGCGCCATGTCCGCGACGTACTCGAGCGTCGAGCCGTAGCCGCGTTCGGAGAGCCACGTGCGGGCCACGTCCCAGCGGTCCTCCGGCCGGTCGCCGAGCGTGAGGAGCGCCTCCTTGCAGCCGAGCTCCGCGCCCTCGCGCGCGATGCGCAGCACCTCGTCGGCGTCCATGTACGGCGCGATGCCGGCGGCCGCCAGCTTGCCCGGCGTCTGCACGAACACGCAGTAGTGGCAGCGGTCCCGGCACAGGTGCGTGAGGGGCAGGAAGACCTTGCGGGAGTACGTCACCACTCCCGGGCGGCCCGCGAGGAAGAGCCCCTCGTCCCGCACGGTGCCGGCCACCAGGAGGAGCCGCGCCAGGTCGTCTCCCCGGGCGTGGAGCAGCGTCTCGGCGTCGTACGCCGTCAGGCCGGACGCGTCCTTCTCGAGCCGGGCGAGGGCGGCGTCGAGCTCGGCGGCCGACGGGTTCACTGGTACATCGTCCCCCTCGACCGGTGCGGCCGCGGCACGGCCCGTCCGGATGGGACGAAGAACTGGAGCAGTTGCCCGAATCCGGGTGGCTCGCCGGTGCTCCCGACGTACGCTCACCCGGCCATGGACGAGGACCGACCCCTGCCCACCGCCGCCGAGCTGGGCATCAGCGAGGCGGAGTACGCCCGCATCCTGCGCGCGCAGGGCCTCGAGCCGCTGTACGTCGCGGACGTGACCCGCGCGGCTCGCGCGCCGCAGGTGCGCCAGGTGCGCTGGGGCCGGTGGCCGGCGGTGTTCCTCGCGCTCGTGGCTGCCCTCGTCCTGGTGCTCATCCGGACGGGACCGGGTGGGCACACCGACGAGCCGACGTACGCCTTCTTGTTGAGCAACGCCGGCCGGCCCGTCACGTACAGCTCGTGCAAGCTCATCCAGGTGGCGGTGTACCCCGAGGGCGGCCCGCCGGACGCCGAGCAGCTGGTGCGGGAGGCCGTGGACCAGGTGCGCGCGGTCACCGGGCTGGACATGGTGGTGATCGGCGCCTTCGGCGGCCACGCGCCCAACTGGAACTTCGAGGCCGCGCCGGTCACCTACGAGGATCCAGTCAGCGTCTCCTGGCAGGACGGCAACGCGATCGCCCAGCTGACCGACGAGGTCGCGGGGCTCGGCGGCAGCCCGGTGGTCGAGAACCCCTCGGGTGGCGAACGCCGGATCGCGGGCACGATCGCGCTGTCCCGCGACTACTACCAGCAGCTCGCGGGCAGCGGCGACCACGCCGAGGAGCTCGCGGTGCTGCTGCACGAGTTCGGCCACGTGGTCGGCCTGGCCCACGTCGACTCGTCGGCGGAGCTGATGTACCGCCGCAACATCGGCAGGACGACGTACGGCGCGGGCGACCTCGAGGGCCTGCGGCTCCTCGGCCGCGGGCCTTGTGTCCGCTAGTGGACCGGCGGCTGGCCGAAGTCGTCGGCGACCGACACCCAGGCGACCGGTGAGTAGCGCGTGCGACGGGTGCCGTCGGTGACGGTGAGCACGGCCGACTCCTCGTCGACGGTGTAGTGGGCGTCATCGCCCGCGTAGCTCTGTGCGCCGCCCTGCGCCAGCGTGACCACGAAGTCCATGCCGGCCAGCGTGGCACGGTCGCTGGCCGCTTGTTGAGAACTTGCTGAAGGTCCTTCCGTACGCCGCCCGCGCGCGTAGCCTGGTCGCGTGGACGTCGGCGCGCCTGAGCTCATCATCTTGTTGATCGTCCTCGTCGTGCTGTTCGGCGCCAAGAAGCTGCCCGAGCTGGCGCGCGGGAGCGGGCAGGCGCTGCGCATCTTCAAGCAGGAGATGAAGGCCCACGACGACGGTGACCTGTCCGACCTGGCCGAGCCCGACGTGAAGCCGCGTCCGGAGACCCAGAAGCCGGTCTGAGGATCCCGCGACCGCGACCTAGTCGTGGTCGCGCACGTGGATCCGCTCGGCCGGGCGGCCGAAGATGCTGAGCACCTCCGCCGGACCCTCGCCGGTGCTGCCGAACCAGTGCGGCACACGGGTGTCGAACTCCGCCGCCTCGCCCGGCCCCATCACGATGTCCCGGCTCCCGAGCACCAGCCGCATCCGGCCGGCGAGCACGTAGAGCCACTCGTACCCGTCGTGGACGCGGGTCGTCGGGGTGGCCTGCTGGGTCGGGATGATGATCTTCCAGGCCTGGACGCCGTGCGGCTGGCGCGTCAGCGGGACGACGGTCCGCCCGTGCACCCGCCGCGGCTTCATCCGGATGCGGGGGTCGCCGACCTCGGGGGCGCCGATCAGCTCGTCGAGCGGCACGCGGTAGGCCTGCGCCAGCGGCAGGAGCAGCTCGAGGCTCGGCTTGCGACGTCCGTTCTCCAACCTCGAGAGGGTGCTGGTCGAGATGCCGGTGCGCTCCGCCAGGTCGCCCAGTGTCACGCCCCGCTCGGTGCGGACCTGCTTGAGCCGCGGTCCCACCTGGTCGAGCGCCGCGGCGATGGCGGCGGCGTCGGACGGGGCACGGGACACGGAGTCGGCCACGGGATCATTGTCGCGGTCCGCCTCACCTGGCCGTCGGCGGACTGCTTGCGCACCGACACGGCCGTCGGCCGTGACTCGCGTGAGAGACTCCCAGGCGTGGGTCGGCCGGTGGAAGCTCGGGTCGACGCCGCGCTGCTCTGGGGCCGGGCCGCGATCGTCGGCCTGCTCGCCTTCGGCCTGGGCGTGCTCGGTCACGTCAGCGCCGACGGCCTCCTGCCCGGTCCGATGTTCCTGGTGGCGCTCGCGATCGGGTCGGTGCTCTTCACCGGGCCGATGCTCGCCCAGCGGGCGTCCACGCTCCGGCTCGTCGTGCTGGTCGTCGGTGGGCAGACCGCCACCCACCTGTGCCTCTCGATGGCCGCGGGTCATGCCGGCGACCCGCGACCGCAGGTGTCGCCGTACCTCGACGGGTACGCCGCCTCGCTGCCCGTCGTCGACGGGCACCGGGTCGGGTCGCTGCTCGACGCCTACCGGGTCGCCGTCGAACCCGCACGGTCCTCGACCCCGGCGCTGCCCGGCCACCTGATCGCGGACCTGTCCGCGCACGCCCCGATGATGACCGCCCACCTGGTCGCCTCGGCGCTGGTCGCGCTGTGGCTGGCGCACGGCGAGCGGGCGCTCTGGACGGTCGTCGCCCTCACCGGCCGGCGGCTCGTGGCGGCGTGGGCGTTCGCTCCCGTTTCCCTGACGCCCGGACGCCGCCTGGTGGCCGTCGCCGACCGCGTCCCGGAGGTGCCCCGTTCGGCCTGGCTGGTCCGGCCGCTCTCGCGACGTGGACCTCCGTTCGCTGCGGCAGCCTGAGCATCCGTCCTCGTCCGAGGTCCGGGTGCTGTCCCGCGCGTGCGCGCGCCCGATCCCCATCCCGATCCAAGGAGAACGACCCATGCACCACCCCACCCGACGCCCAGCCAGTCGATCGGTCGCCGCGGCCGCCGCGACCGCACTGTTGGCCCTGTCCCTGACCGCTTGCGGCGGCGACGACTCGATCGACGACCGGTGGCTCGACCGAGACCAAGACGATCCAGGTCACCTTCGACGGCGACACCGTCACGCCGAGCGGCGAGCGCGTCGACGTCGCCGTCGGCCAGACGATCGAGCTCGACGTCACCGCGGATGCTCCCGGCGAGATCCACGTCCACAGCAACCCCGAGCAGGAGCTCGAGTACGACGAGGGGTCGACGACCCTGACCTTGAAGCCGATCGACCAGCCGGGCGTCGTGGACGTCGAGTCCCACGCGCTCGAGCAGACGATCGTCCAGCTCGAGGTCAAGTAGCCCTTCCGCTGGTCGAGGAGGTCGCGCAGCGACCGTCACGAGACCTCCGCAACAGGACCGCAGACCTCTCGCCGGGTCTCGTGACAGGCGCCAGGGCGCCTTCCTCGACCGACCGGCACGTGGCTATGGTTAGGCTGTCCTAACCTTGAGAGGTCACTCGTGAAGCGTGCCGCTGCCCTGGTCACCCTGGCGCTCGTCACCGCTCTGGCGGCGACGGGCTGCAGCGGCGACGACGGCCCGTCGATCGTGGTCTACAACGCCCAGCACGAGCAGCTGCTCGCGGAGATCGCCCCGGCGTTCACGAAGAAGACCGGCATCAAGGTCGAGCTGCGCAACGGCGACGACGCCGAGCTCTCTGCCCAGCTGGTGCAGGAGGGTGACGCCTCGCCGGCCGACGTGTTCCTGACCGAGAACTCCCCGGCGATGTCCGCGGTGGAGAAGGCCGGCCTGTTGGCGCCGCTCGACGCGGCGGCGACGGACCCGATCCCCGCGCAGTACCGCCCCGAGAGCGGGCTGTGGACCGGCTTCGTGGCGCGCTCGACGGTCCTCGTCTACAACACCAGCATGGTCGGCGAGGCCGACCTCCCGACGTCGATCATGGACCTCGCCGACCCGAAGTACGCCGGCATGATCTCCTTCTCGCCCACCGGCGCCGACTTCCAGGCGATCGTCGCGGCGGTCCTCGACATCGAGGGCGAGGCGAGGACGAAGGCGTGGCTGGCCGGGCTGAAGGCCAACGGGACCGTGTACGACGGCAACAACGTCGTGCTCGAGTCGGTGAACTCCGGCCAGTCCCCGATCGGGATCATCTACCACTACTACTGGTACCGCGACCAGGCCGAGTCGGGCGAGAACAGCGACAACACCCAGCTCCACTTCTTCGGCGACCAGGACCCCGGCGCCTTCCTCTCGATCTCCGGCGCGGGCGTGCTGAAGTCCGCTCCGCATGCCGCGGACGCGCAGAAGTTCGTGGAGTTCCTGACCAGCCAGGAGGGGCAGCAGGACCTCGCCGACAGCTACGCGCTCGAGTACCCGCTCAACCCCGCCGTCACCCTCGACCCATCGGTCAAGCCGCTCTCGGAGCTCCAGCCTCCGACCGTCGGCATCAGCGACCTCGACGCCGCGAAGGTCGTCGACCTGATGACGGAGGCTGGGTTCCTCTGAGCGCCTCCTTCGGCGGGCGCGCCGGCGGCGGCACTCGGGGGCCGGGCGCCGTCCTCGTGCTGCTGGGGGTGCTGGTCGCCGCGACCTGCCTGCTCCCGCTGGGGTACGTCGTCGTCTCCTCCGCCCGGCTCGGGCCGGGGGAGGCCGTCGACTTCCTCGTCCGGCCCCGGGTGGGCCGGCTGCTCTGGAACACCAGCCGGCTGCTGCTGGGCGGCGTGACCCTCAGCGTCGTCGTCGGCGTCGCGTGCGCGTGGCTGGTCGTCCGCACGAACCTCCCCGGCCGCCACCTGTGGCACGGAGTGCTCGCCGCACCCCTCGCCGTACCCGCCTTCGTCAACGGCTACGGCTGGGTCTCCACCACGCACGCCGTGCAGTCCTACGCCGGCGCAGTCCTGGTCGTGACGCTCTCGTACTACCCGCTGGTCTACCTCCCGACCGTCGCCGCCCTCCGCCGGCTGGACTCGAGCGTCGAGGACGTCGCCGCCTCGCTCGGTCACCGGTCGGCGGCGACGTTCTTCCGGGTCGTGCTGCCGGCGATCAGCCCCGCCGTGCTCGGCGGCGCGCTGCTGGTGGGACTGCACCTGCTGGGGGAGTACGGCGCGCTGCAGATCCTCAACTACCCGACGCTGACCACGGGGATCCTCGACCAGTACCGGACCAGCTTCAACGGGCCGGCCGCGACCCTGCTCGCCCTGGTGCTGGTGGCGTTCTGCCTGCTGCTGCTGGGTCTCGAGCTGCTCGCGCGCGGACGGCGGCGGCGCTCCCGGGTGGGCTCGGGCGTGGGACGCACGGCCACCCGCACCCGGCTCGGTACGAGCGCACCGGTCGTGCTGACCGGCCTCCTCGCCCTGGCGGTCCTCGCCCTCGGCGTACCCCTCGCCAGCCTGACCCGCTGGCTGCTGCGAGGTACCTCGACGTCGTTCCCCGCCGGCGACCTCTCGGCGGCCACGTTCACGACCCTGGGCCTGGCGATCGCGGGCGGCCTCGTCGCCACGATCGCCGCGCTGCCCGTTGCGTGGCTGGCCGTGCGGCACCGCGGCCTGATGGCCACCGCGATCGAGCGCAGCGTCTACCCCGCCAACGCCCTCCCGGGCATCGTGGTCGCGCTCGCCCTGGTCACCGTGTCCATCCGGTCGGTGCCGGCCGTCTACCAGACGATCCCGCTGCTGGTGCTCGGCTACAGCATCCTCTTCCTGCCGCGCGCGGTCGTCAGCGTGCGTGGCACCCTGGAGCTCGCCCCGCCCGTGCTCGACGACGTCGCGCGCTCGCTGGGCTGCACGAACGCCGAGGCCGCGCGGCGGGTCACCCTGCCGCTGATCCTGCCGGGGCTGGGCGCCTCACTCGCCCTGGTGTCGCTGGCCGTGAGCACGGAGCTGACGGCCACCCTGCTGCTGTCGCCGATCGGCACGAGCACGTTGGCCACGGAGTTCTGGCAGCGCGCGTACTCCGTCGAGTACGGCGCCGCCGCGCCGTACGCCGCTCCTCCTCATCGTCTTGTCCGTGCCGGCCACCTGGCTGCTGTCGCGGGCCGCCAACCGCGACGGGCTGCGCGCGCCGGTCCGTCCGCTGGGGGCGGTCCCGTGAGGGGCGCGTCGGTGGCCCTGCGCGTCGAGGGGCTGACCAAGTCCTTCGGCGACACCCGCGTGCTCGAGGGTCTGGACTTGACCGTGGCCGACGGGATCACCGCGGTGCTCGGCCCGTCCGGCTGTGGCAAGACCACCCTGCTGCGGCTGGTGGCCGGGTTCCTGGACCCCGACGGCGGCACGATCGCGATCGGTGACCGGGTGGTGGCGGGCTCGGGCCGTCCGGTGCCCGCGCGGTCGCGGCGGGTCGGGTACGTGCCGCAGGAGGGCGCCCTCTTCCCGCACCTCGACGTGGCGGCGAACATCGGCTTCGGGCTCCCCCGGGGGTCGCGCGGCGGCTCCCGGATCCGCGAGATGCTGTCGCTGGTCGAGCTTCCCGCGAGCGTCGCGCACCGCTATCCGCACGAGCTGTCGGGCGGCCAGCAGCAGCGCGTCGCCCTGGCGCGTGCCCTAGCCCCCGAACCCGCGCTGGTCCTGCTCGACGAGCCCTTCTCCTCCCTCGACGCGGGACTGCGCGAGGACACCGGCCGGGCCGTCGCCCGCGCCCTGCGCGCCAGCGCTGCGACCGCCCTGCTGGTCACCCACGACCAGGGCGAGGCGCTCTCGCTGGCCGACCAGGTCGCGGTGATGTCGCAGGGCCGGTTCCTCCAGGTGTCCTCGCCCGCGGACGTCTACCTGCGTCCGGCCTCGCCCACCGTCGCCGGCTTCGTGGGCCACGCGACCCTGCTCGAGGGCTCCGCCGCAGGTCAGCAGGCCACCTGCGACCTGGGCGACGTAGCTCTTCTCGACCCGTACGACGGTCCCGTGCTGCTCGCGATCCGGCCCGAGCAGGTCACCGTCGCTCCCGAAGGCGGCATCCGCGCCGAGGTGCTGGACGTCTCCTACTTCGGCCACGACGCGACCGTGCGCGCCCGGATCGAGGGCAGCGACGCCGTCGTCATCGCGCGCGTGCCGGCCGGCGGCGTGCCCATCCCGGGGGCGGCCGTCTGCCTGCGCGTCTCGGGGGCCGTGCTCGCCTTCCCCCAGGCGGCCGCGCGGTGATCACCCACCCGGCGATGACGGTGCCGCTCCTGGGCGGACGCGAGGACGACGACGCGCTGCTCACCGAGGCCGGCGCCGTGGCGTACGGCGAGCTGGCGGCCCGCGTCGCCGGCCGCCGGGCCGACCTGGGCGACGTACGTCGGCTGGTCCTGCTCGAGGCCGGCAACGACGTCGAGAGCGTGGTCACCTACCTCGCGGCGCTCGCCGGCCGGCACCCCGTCCTGCTGGCGGCCCCCGGTGACGTGGACCGGCACGCCGACCTCGTCGCGCACTACCGGCCCGACGTCGTGCAACGGATCGACGCCGGCCCGGTCGAGCTGCACCCGGGCACCGTCCACGACCTGCACCCCGACCTCGCCCTCCTGCTCAGCACGTCCGGGTCGACCGGCTCGCCCAAGCTGGTGCGGCTGTCGCTGGCCAACGTGCTCGCCAACGCGCGCAGCATCGCGACCTACCTCGCCATCCGCGGGACCGACCGCGCCATCACCTCGCTGCCGATGCACTACTGCTACGGCCTCTCGGTGCTCAACAGCCATCTGCTGAACGGGGCCGGCGTGGTGCTCACCGAGCTGTCGGTGTCCGACGAGTGCTTCTGGACGCTGGCCGCCGAGACCCGGGCCACCAACCTGGCGGGCGTCCCGTACACCTTCGACCTCCTCGACGCGTCCGGCTTCCGCGACCGCGACCTGCCGCACCTGCGGTACCTCACCCAGGCCGGCGGCCGGATGGACCCCGCCCGAGTCCGCGAGTACGCCGCCCTCGGCCGCGAGCGCGGCTGGGACCTGTACGTGATGTACGGCCAGACCGAGGCCACCGCCCGGATGGCCTACCTGCCCCCCGACCTCGCCGAGCATCGTCCGGAGGCGGTCGGGATCCCGGTCCCCGGTGGCAGCTTCCGCCTCGCCGGCGTCGCCGGCGAACCGGTCCACCTCGGCGAGCTGGTCTACCGCGGACCGAACGTGATGATGGGCTACGCCGAGGCGCCGGCCGACCTGGCCCGCGGTGCGGAGCTCACCGAGCTGCGCACCGGCGACCTGGCGCGGCAGGCCGACGACGGCCTGTGGGAGATCGTCGGTCGGCTCGGTCGGCACGCCAAGCTCTTCGGGCTGCGCCTCGACCTCGACCGGATCGAGTCGGTGCTCGCCGGCCGGGGACGCCCGGCCCGTGTGCTCGTCCACGACGAGCACCTCTGGGCGTTCACCGACCGGCCCCGGTCCGTCGACCGCACCCGCCGGGCCGTCGTCGAGCTGACCGGTCTCCCCGCGGCGGCCGTGCGCGTGCAGCGTCTCGAGGCGATCCCGCGGACCCCCGCCGGCAAGCCCGACCACGCCGCTCTCATCCGGCAGGCCGAGCGGGTGACGGCCGACTCCCCGGCCCCGTCCGAGGCGACCGCGGTCGGCATCCGTGACCTCTACGCCGTGGTGCTCGGCCGGCCCGACGCCACCCTCCGCGACAGCTTCGTCGACCTGGGCGGCGACTCCCTGTCGTACGTCGAGGCGACGCACGCGTCTCGGCCGGCTGCTCGGCACGCTGCCGCCCGGGTGGCAGCGCCTGGACCCGGAGTCCCTGGCGCGCACCCGCCTCCGGGTCCGCCGGTTCACCGCGCCCGTCGACCTCTCGGCGGTGCTCCGCGCCGTCGCGGTGACCCTGGTCCTCGTCAGCCATGCGGACATCGCCCAGCTCCAGGGCGGCGCGCACGTGCTGCTCGCCGTCGCGGGGTACAACCTCGCCCGCTTCCAGCTCGGCAGGCCCGGCCGCGTCGAGCGGGCCCGAGCCATCGGGCGCACGGCCCTGTCGATCGCGGTCCCGGCCGGGCTCTGGATCGGCGCGATCGCCCTCGCGGCGGGCACCTACCGCTGGCAGACCGCCCTGTTGCTGAACGGCGTCTCCGGTGCCGATCACTGGACCGACGACTGGCAGTTCTGGTTTCTGGAGGCCCTCGTCTGGGCGTACGTCGGCGTGGCGCTCGTCCTCGCGATCCCCTGGGCCGACCGCTGGCAGCGAGCCCATCCGTTCCCGGCGGCGCTGGTCGTGCTGGGCGGGTGCCTCGTGGCTCGCTACGCCTTGGTCGGCGTCGCGGCCGGACCGGTGGAGCGCTACGCGACCGTCGTCGTGCTGTGGTGCGTCGCCCTCGGATGGGCCGCGGCGGCGGCGCGCACCCACGGTCAGCGCCTGGCCGTCGCCGCGATATCGGTGGCCGCGACCGCCGGCTTCTTCGGTGACGGCCAGCGGGAGCGGATCGTCACCGCCGGGGTCCTCCTGCTGCTGGTCGACCGCGCGATCCCGCTGCCCCGCGTGGTGGCCGTGGTCGTCCAGGCCATCGCCGCCGCATCGCTGTGGATCTACCTCACCCAGTGGCAGGTCTACCCCGAGCTCGAGGACGCCGGCCACCCGTACGCCGCCGTGGTGGCCGCGATCCTCGCCGGACTCCTCGCCAAGCAGGTGTCCGACCGGGTCAGCCCCAGAGCGCTCGGCCGACGGCTTCGGCGGCCCACCCGGCGTACCGCTTCGTCGACCAGCCCCGGTCGCGCACCAGGACCGCGTGCAGCTGCGGGCTGAGCAGCGCGAACACCACGTCGGACGCCCGGCGCACGGTCACGCCGGGGGCCAGCGCCCGCACGGCTCGCAGCTGCTGGACGAGCGCGCCCGCCTGCCGCGAGCGTTGGTCCTCCAGGCGTTGGTGCACCTCGGCCGCCGCCGCGTCGCCGGGCGCCGCGGACGCGATCGCGAGCCTCAGCGCCCAGGTCCGGTCGAGGACCTCGCACGTGTCCTCGACCAGCAGCCGCAGGGCCTGGTCCGGGTCGGTCGTCGCGGTCCGGCGCGGACGATCGGGCATGGCCGCGTCGTGGGCCGCCTCCAGGAGGTTGGCCTTCGTCTGGAACGCGAAGTAGACCCCCTGCACCGACATCCCGGACTCGCGTGCGACGGCCTCCATGGTCGTCCCCGCGTAGCCCGATGACGCGAACAGCCGAGTCGCCGCCTCGGTCATCGCGCGCCGATTCGCCTGTCTCTGTTGGGTTCTGGGGCTCTCTGCCACAGAGGCAGGCTACTAGAGGAACAATCTAGAGTGTCACTCTAGAGGCACACTCCAGCCCATGTCGCCGTCAGTCGTCGCAGCTGGCGCCGGCCGGAGAAAGCCGCCTCGACGTGTGAAGACCCCGAAATGTGAAGGACCCCCTGCGGGGGGCCACAGGGGGTCGCTAGCACTGGCTGGGGGGGGTTGCCAGTGCGAGAATCTCACGGTTGCCGGGGGGGTTTGACGCCCGCGAGACTTGTTCACTTCGACCGGGGGGCGGGGTTCTGGTTTGCCCCCCGATGTTGACTCAACTTTACAACGCGGGCACATCCGCCGGGCTGAATCGGACTTTTTGGATGCCCCTTTTCGAGGTGGTCTAGCACAGTCAAAAGGGGCCTCTGACCTGCGGAAACGTGCCGACCTAGGGGACCTGGGGTCGCGGATGCTGGACGAGCGTCAAAAGTCAAGGTCGACTTTTACCTCTTGAGTGCCCCACGATGGTCCCCGACCGGACTAGTCAGCCGGTCAACCTGTGAGAGGGAGAACAGATCATGGCTCGTCGCACCAAGCTCGCCGTCGCCGCAATGGCCGCCGCACTCGTCGCCTCGATGGGCGCCGCCGGCATGGCCGCCACCTCGGACGCAGCGCCCGCCCCGCACTTCGCGAAGCGCGGCGACGCCGCAGCTGCTGCTGATCCTCTCGATCAGCGCAAGTCTGCACCCAGCGCTTTCGTGGCCCTGATCGCGCGGACGCGCCTGGATCCCTGACGCTGCCGCGGCACTGCGGTAAGCGTCGCGGGCCGCGTCGAACTCGTCGACGTCTTCCAACAGACCGGCGAGCTCGAACCACATCTCGGCCGCCGACCGGTCGGATCCGACTCCCGTCAGGATCAGCACGGCCTCGCGGTACGAGCCGTCGCCGCTGCCGCAGCAACTTCACCACGCGCTGCGTGGATCTGCCCTTCCAGATGACTTGGCGTCGGCAGCGTCGAGCGGAGCAAGCGTCCGCAGGTTCTCGAGCACGCGGGTCGTCATCGTCTCAGCGAGTGATCGAAGTCGCCACCCAGGTAGTGGGCCCGAGCCTGAGCCAGCTCGTTGCGCCCGATGTCGACGACGCCGGCGCTGTTGCTGCGCATCTCCTCGGCGGCCTGCTCCAGGTTGAGCTTCGCCTCGTCGAGCTGCGGTGGGTCCAGCTGGAGCTGGAGAGTGCCGAGGTTGGTGCGAAGGAGGGCCAGGTTGCGGCCGTCCTGGCCCTCGGCGAAGAGTGCCAGCGCCCGCTGGGCCAGCGGCACGGCGTCGCTGACCGACGCCGCGGCCGGCCTCGAAGATGCTGGCGTTCCAGTAGGCAGAGGCCCGGGCCACGGGCGAGTCGAGCTTCTCGGCCTTGGCCATCGCCTTGCGACAGACCCGCACCGCCTGGGCGATGTCGCCGCGGAAGTAGTAGGCCGCCGCCATGGACACGGCCAGCTGGACCGCCTCGTCGGTGCTGTCCAGCGGCGTGTCCTCGAGGTGCTCGAGCAGCATCTCGCCGACCTCGATCGCCTTCGAGAAGTCGCCGGACATCCTTGTAGCAGCGGACGAGAGCGATGCCGACCTTGATCTGCAGCACGTTGCCGACGCGCGGGGTGAGCAGGGCCTCGAGCTCGATGACGGCGTCGTCGACCAGGCCCTGAGCCTCGAGGGCGCGGGCGAGCGAGGAACCGGGCGCGGTAGGTGTGCTCCTTGAGTGCGGCGGCCTCGGCCGCCTCGCGGGCGTCGCGAGCCTGGAGCTCGGCGGTCTGCGGGTCACCGGACTCCAAGGACAGCTCGGCGAAGTCGAGGTTGAGCTTGATCGACTCCAGCTCCTGCGGGGCCACGCCCATGAGCAGCTGCTCGACGGGGGTCCCGAGACGGACGCAGAGGTCGGTCAGCACCTGGAGGTTCGGGCGACGCTGCCCGGCCTCGATGCGCGAGACGTAGCCCACCGAGACGTCGGCGCCGGC
This sequence comes from uncultured Actinomycetota bacterium, assembly GCA_963782035.1. GTDB lineage: Bacteria > Actinomycetota > Actinomycetes > Propionibacteriales > Nocardioidaceae > Nocardioides. Next base: position 288,613 of record CAWAIW010000029.1, on the reverse strand, counting down.
CAGGTCGGTCTGGGTCATGCCCTTGGCGACGCGCGCAGCGCGCAGCCGTTGACCCAGCTGGGCCGGGTCGATCTTCCGGAGGAGGTCCGCCTGTCGCGCATCCATGTGCGTCAGTGTGACCGACGGCAGTCAAATCCGGTCGAAAACCGGAGAACTTGTGAGGTGACCGCTCAGATCGTGGGCTGGTCCAGACCGGACGGGGGGATGGCTGGAACGGTTCAGCAACATCGATTCTCCCGCGGGAACGGCGTCCTGACCCGGGTTCGCGAGTGCCGGTCGGGTCATTTCGGGCCACCCGGTTGGGCCAGTGCCTGTGACCCGAACGAGTCAAATTCTGACTAGATCCAGCGCGAGAACCAGATCCGGTCGAGCCACTCCTTGTGGGTGAGCAGCTGGTCGGTCCAGACCGGCCAGAACCAGGCGAAGTTGAGCAGGACGAGGACGAAGAAGGCTCCGGAGACGATGACGCCGGCCGTCCGTCGAGGGGTGGGGGTGGTCGAGGTGCCGAGCATGCGGCCCATCAGCAGGGTGATCGCCAGGACCATGAACGGCACCGTGATGATCGCGTAGAAGATGAAGATCGGCCGGTCGTCGTACTGGAGCCACGGCAGCCAGGTCGAGAGCGCGCCGACGACCGCGACGCCGTACCTCCAGTCGCGGGCACCGACCCACAGCACGGCGGCGGCGATCAGCGCCAGGCAGCCGCCCCACCACAGCGCCGGCGTGCCCAGCAGGGTGATGACCCTCAGGCAGTCGCTGCCCTGGGGTGCGTCACAGCCCTGCGTACCGGGCGTGATCTTGGTCTGGGCGTCCACCCCCACCGGCCGGTTGAGGATCAGCCAGGCGCGCGGCTGGGAGGCGTAGATGTGGGTGGAACAGTTCAGGAAGTGCGTGTGGAACGTGTAGACGTCCTGGTGGTAGTACCAGAGCGACCGCAGGGACTGGACGACCTCGCCGACGCCCGAGGCGTCCGGCTCGGTGGCCGTGGGCCAGCGGGCGTCCTCGTTGGGGTGGTCGCTGATGTAGTTGGTGCCGTCGCAGTGGCCCTGTCCGGAGTACTTCGTGTACTGCGTCGAGGACAGGTCGTGCTCGTACTTGTCGGCGTGGATCAGCCAGCCGGTCCAGGTGGCGGTGTAGACGACCACGGCGACGCCGACGATGCTGAGGAAGGCCGGTACGCCGTCGGCCAGGACCGACCGGGCGAACGCCGCGCGCACGCCGTACGACCGTCGCGCGCCGGCGCTCCACGCGAACGTGAGCAGCCCGAAGGCCGCCATCGGGTAGATCGCCTCCCACTTGCTGCCGCAGGCGAGGCCCCAGCTCACGCCGGCCGCGACCAGCCAGGGCCGGAACACCAGGGCGCGCACGGGACCACTCCCGGAGGTGACGACGCCGCCGGAGTCGGCGGTGAGGCGGGCCAGGCGGGTGCGGTACCAGTCGCGGTCGGCAACGTGGCAGTGCACGGCCAGCAGCAGGAAGAACGCGACGAAGATGTCGAGCAGCGCGATCCGTGAGAGCACCAGCTGCATGCCGTCGAAGGACAGCAGCAGCCCGGCCACCAGGCCGAGCAGGGTGGATCCGGTCATCCGCCGGACCAGGCGGCACATCACCAGGATCATCAGCGACCCGACGACGGCGGCGGCGATCCGCCAGCCGAACGGGTCCATCCCGAACGCCTTCTCGCCGAGCGCGATCAGCCACTTCCCGACCTCGGGGTGGACCGCCATCGAGGCGGTGTCCTTCCACTGGCCGGTGGTGTCGCCGGACAGGATCGCCTGGTTGACCTTGTCGCCGTTGTCCAGGTAGTCCCGCGCGTACCCGAAGTGCAGCAGCGACCACGCGTCCTTGGCGTAGTAGGTCTCGTCGAAGAGGAACGAGTGTGGCGTGCCGAGCTTCCACAGCCGCAGGAACAACGCCAGCAGGGTGACCGCGATCGACCCGACCCAGCCGATGAACGGGTCCTCCAACCGCATCCGGGCCCGCGACCGCACGGTCGCCGACGGCACCTGCTGGTCGTCGGCCGAGCGGGAGAGCCCGGTCCTCTCGGCCGTCGTGGTCACGGTCGGCAAGACTACGTGGCGTGCTGGTGCTCGCCGCGACCCCGATCGGCCGGGTCGACGACGCGTCGCCGCGGCTGGCCCACGAGCTGGCCACGGCCGACGTCGTCGCCGCCGAGGACACCCGTCGGCTGGCCCGCCTGGCCCGCGAACTCGGCGTGACGGTGGCCGGCCGCGTGGTGTCGTACTTCGAGGGGAACGAGTCCGCGCGGACGCCCGCGCTCGTCGAGGCCCTCCTCGCCGGCGAGCGGGTGCTGCTGGTGACCGACGCGGGGATGCCGAGCGTCTCCGACCCCGGGTACCGGCTGGTCGTCGCCGCCCTGGAGGCGGGCGTCGACGTGTCCGCCGTGCCCGGCCCCTCCGCGGTGCTCACGGCGCTCGCCGTCTCCGGCCTCCCGGTCGACCGGTTCTGCTTCGAGGGGTTCCTGCCGCGCAAGGGCGGGGAACGCGGCCGACGGCTGGCCGGCCTGGCCGGAGAGCCGCGGACGATGGTGTTCTTCGAGGCGCCGCACCGCACCGAGGCGGCGCTGACGGCGATGCGGGACGCGTTCGGCGACGACCGGCCCGCCGCCGTGTGCCGCGAGCTCACCAAGACCCACGAGGAGGTACGCCGCGGGCCGCTGGCGGAGCTCGTGACCTGGGCCGCCGAGGGTGTCCGCGGCGAGGTCACGATCGTCGTCGCCGGCGCCCCACCCGCCCCCGCCCTGGCCCACGACCCCGCGGCCTGGCGCGCCGCCGTGACCGCTCTCGAGGTCTCCGGTACCTCCCGCAAGGACGCCATCGCCCAGGTCGCCCGCGCCGCCGCCGTCCCCAAGCGCGAGGTCTACGACGCTGTCCACAGACCGTCCGCTGGTTGAGGAGGGACGAAGTCCCGTCACGAAACCGCGGTGCGAGCCGTGAGTCCGTCACGGGGTCTCGTGACGGTCGCTAGCGCGACCTCCTCGACCGACGAGCGGTCGGGCCTAGGTTGGGCGGGTGAGTGACGGGCCGACGAGGAGTCGCGCGGGGACGAACGAGGACGGGGGGAGGCGGGACCGGGAGCGGCCGCCGCTGCCGGAGCCGCTGCCGCAGCCGGTGGTGGACAACCACTGCCACCTCGACATCGCCGACGGCCCGGACGGGGACGGGTGGCTGGGCACCGAGGACGCGATCGCGGCGGCGACCGAGGTCGGCGTACCCCGGATCGTGCAGATCGGCTGCGACCTGCCGGGGGCGCGGTGGGCGGTCGAGGCGGCGGAGCGGTACGACGCCCTGGTCGCCGGAGTCGCCCTGCACCCGAACGAGGCGCCCCGCCTGGCCGAGGCCGGCCGGCTCGAGGACGCCCTCGCCGAGATCGAACGGCTCGCCCGGACCCACGACAAGGTGCGGGCCGTGGGGGAGACCGGGCTCGACCACTTCCGCACCGGTGAGGACGGGCGGGCGGCGCAGGAGGAGTCGTTCCGGCGGCACATCGACCTCGCCAAGCGCCTGGACAAGACCCTGGTCATCCACGACCGCGACGCCCACGAGGACGTGCTGCGGGTCGTCGACGAGGAGGGCGCTCCGGACCGCTGGGTGATGCACTGCTTCTCCGGCGACGCGGACTTCGCCAGGCGATGCCTGGACCGCGGCGCGTACCTCTCCTTCGCCGGCACCGTGACGTTCAAGAACGCCCAGCCGCTGCGCAACGCCCTCGTCGTCGTGCCGTCGGACCGACTGCTCGTCGAGACCGACGCGCCGTACCTCACCCCCGCGCCGTACCGGGGCCGGCCCAACGCGTCGTACCTGGTCCCGCACACGATGCGGGCGATGGCAGAGGTGCGCGGGGACGACCTGGAGGCCCTGTGTGACCAGGTGAGACGCGCCACAGAGGACGCCTTCGGCGGCTCGTGGTGACCGCGACAATTTGTCGACAAAAATGGTGGTCGTTAGGGTCTTGTGACTGTCGGCCGGATCGATCGGGGGGAGCAGCACACACGATCTGGGAAGTCCTACGTTCGGAGTGTTTTGCTTCTCAAGCTCGAGAAACTCAGTCGCAAGCGCGCGCTGGTGACCGTCCTGGTCGCCGTCGTGGCCCTGGCAGTCGCCGGGACGACGGTCGCGTACGCCTCGATGACCAAGTCCGTGACGCTGTCGGTGGACGGCCGCACGCACGACGTGACGGCCTTCGGGGGCACCGTCGGTGACGTCCTGGACGCCCAGGGCATCGACGTGGGCGACCACGACCAGGTCGCGCCCGACCTCGACGAGACGGTCACCGACGGCACCCGGATCAGCGTCCGCTTCGGCCGGCCGCTCGAGCTCACCGTCGACGGCGACGAGCAGACCTACTGGGTGACCGCCACCGACGTGGCCGGAGCCCTGGACCAGCTCGGCCGCGCGTACGACGGCGCGGCGCTGTCCGTCAGCCGCGGTGCCGACATCAGCCGCGGTGGCCTGTCGGTCGCGGTGGCCACCCCCAAGCGCGTGACGGTGAAGGTCGGTGCCGACAAGGCCAAGCACAAGACGGTCGCGGCCCTCGACGTCCGCCACCTGCTGAAGAAGCTCGACGTGAAGGTCGACCCCGACGACCGCGTGAAGCCCGGTCTCGGCACCGTGCTGCGCGACGGCGACGAGGTCGTGGTCACCCGCATCAGGAGCGTGACCAAGCGCGTCAAGCGCGAGGTCATGGCGCACGCCACCGTCGAGCAGGACGACGCCTCGATGGACGAGGGCACCACCACGGTCGCCCGAGCCGGCGAGGACGGCGTGCGCGACGTCACCTACCGCCTGACCTTCCGAAACGGCCACCTCGTCGTGCGCAGGGTGCTCCGCCAGCACGTGCTCGCGCAGCCCGTGTCCGAGCTCGTCAAGGTCGGCACCAGGACCGTCGCGACGACGAACTTCGCCGGCGGCAGCACGGTCTGGGACCGCCTCGCCCAGTGCGAGTCCGGCGGCAACTGGGCCACCAACACCGGCAACGGCTACTACGGCGGCCTGCAGTTCAACGTCGGCACCTGGCGCGCGTACGGCGGCTCCGGCCTGCCCAGCCAGGCCAGCCGCGAGACCCAGATCGCCATCGCGACCAAGCTGCGCGACGCCTCGGGCGGGTACGGCGCCTGGCCGGCGTGCGCCGCCAGACTCGGCCTCCCCCGATGACGCGTCGCTAGATTGGCCACCATGTCCGCCGCCGGTCCGAGACTCCTCGGGCCGGCGGAGGTACGTCTGCTCGCCGCCGAGCTCGACCTGCGTCCGAGCAAGCAGCGCGGGCAGAACTTCGTCATCGACGCCAACACCGTCCGCCGCATCGTGCGTGAGTCCGGCGTCGGGCCGGACGACGTGGTCGTGGAGGTCGGTCCGGGACTCGGCTCGCTGACCCTTGCTCTGCTCGAGGTCGGTGCGCGGGTCGTCGCCATCGAGGTCGACGAGCGGCTGGCCGGTCGCCTATCCGGGACCGTCGCCGAGCACGCTCCGGACGCGGTCGACCGGCTGACCGTGGTGACCGCCGACGCGCTGCGCATCACCGAGCTGCCCGGGCCGCCGCCGACCGCGCTGGTCGCCAACCTGCCCTACAACGTCTCGGTCCCCGTCCTGCTGCACCTCCTCACCCTGCTCCCGAGCCTCGAGCGCGGACTGGTGATGGTGCAGGCCGAGGTCGCCGACCGGCTGGCGGCGGGACCCGGGTCGAAGGTGTACGGCGTCCCTTCGGTGAAGGCGGCCTGGTTCGCCGACGTACGTCGCGCGGGCGCCGTGGGCCGTCAGGTCTTCTGGCCGGCCCCCAACGTGGACTCCGGGCTGGTCGCCTGGGTACGTCGCGACCCGCCCACCACGAGCGCCTCACGCGAGCAGGTGTTCGCGGTCGTCGACGCGGCGTTCGCCCATCGCCGCAAGGGACTGCGCGGGGCGCTGCGCGAGCTCGCCGGATCCCTGGACTCGGCCGAGGCGGCGCTGACGGCGGTCGGCATCGACCCGTTGGCCCGCGGCGAGTCGTTGGCCGTGGAGGACTTCGTGCGCATCGCGGAAGAGCTCTTGTGACGCTCTCCGTCCAGCCCGAGGAGCAGCGCTCGGTCACGGTGCGCGCCCCGGCGAAGATCAACCTGCACCTCGGCGTGGGCCGTCCGCGCGACGACGGCTTCCACCCGCTCGACACGGTGTTCCAGGCGGTCGGCCTCTACGACGACGTCCGCGCCAGCGACGGCGAGGGGAACGTCTCGGTCGAGCCGGCGGCGTACCTCCCGCTCGGCATCCTGCCGGACCTGGCCGACAACATCGTCACGCACGCGGCCCGGCTGCTGGCCACGACGGCGACCCCCGGGGCGGAGCTCCCAGCGGTCGACCTGGTCGTCGAGAAGCGGATCCCGGTCGCGGGCGGGATGGCGGGCGGCTCGGCCGACGCGGCCGCCACCCTGGTGGCCCTCGACCGGCTGTGGGACCTCGAGACCACCGACGAGTCGTTCCTCGACCTGGGGGCCCGGCTGGGCAGCGACGTGCCCTTCTCGCTGCTGGGCGGCACCGCCCACGGCACCGGGCGCGGCGAGCGGCTGCACGCCCTGCCCGACGGGCACACGTGGTGGTGGGTCGTGGTGCCCTCGCACGAGGGGCTGTCGACACCCGCGGTCTACCGCCGCTTCGACGAGATGTTCCCCGACGCGCCGGAGTCGCCCGCGAGCTCGCACGCCGTGGTCTCGGCGCTGTCGTCGCGCAGTGCCGACCGACTGGCCGCCGCCCTCCACAACGACCTCGAGGCGCCGGCCCTCGACCTGCGCCCCGAGCTCGGCGACCTGATCGCCCGCGGCGAGGCCGACGGCGCGCTGCGCGGGATGATCAGCGGCTCGGGCCCGACGGTCGTGTTCCTCTGCGAGTCCGGCGACCACGCCCGCGCGTTGGCCGACGGCCTCCAGGACGACGACCTGCCCGTCGTCCTCGTCGCCAACGGCCCGGTGTCCGGCGCGCACGTGCTCTGATGGCGAACCTCCTCAACCTCGAACGGGTGTCCAAGGCCTACGGCGTGCGCCCGCTGCTCGCCGACGTCTCGCTCGGCGTCGCCGAAGGCGAGCGGATCGGCGTGGTCGGTCGCAACGGCGACGGGAAGACCACCCTGCTCGAGGTGATGAGCGGCCAGGTCTCGCCCGACTCGGGCCGCGTCTCGCACGCCCGCGGCCTGGAGATCGGCTTCCTGCACCAGCACGACGCCCTCGTCGACACGCACTCGGTCCGCGAGGCCGTGCTCGGCGGGCGGGCCGACCACGAGTGGGCCGGCGAGGCCCGCACCCGCGAGATCGTCGAGGAGCTGCTCGTCGGCATCACCCTGGACCGGGCCGTGCTCGGCCTGTCCGGCGGCGAGCGTCGGCGGTGCTCACTGGCCGCCCTGCTGCTCGGCGAGCACGAGCTCGTCGTCCTCGACGAGCCCACCAACCACCTCGACGTCGAGGCGGTCGACTGGCTGGCACGGCACCTGGCGAACCGCTCGTCGGCGCTGGTCGTCGTCACCCACGACCGCTGGTTCCTCGACGCGGTCTGCACGGCCACCTGGGAGGTCCACGACGGCCAGGTGGACGCCTACGAGGGCGGCTACGCGGCGTACGTGCTGGCGAAGGCCGAGCGCCAGCGACAGGCCGCCTCCAGCGAGGACCGGCGGCAGAACCTCGTCCGCAAGGAGCTCGCCTGGCTGCGCCGCGGACCGCCGGCCCGGACCTCGAAGCCGAAGTTCCGCATCGACGCCGCGAACCTGCTCATCGAGGACGTGCCGCCGCCGCGGGACCGGTTCGAGCTGCAGAAGTTCGCCACCCAGCGCCTCGGCAAGGACGTCCTGGACATCGAGGACGCCGACCTGGTCCGCGGGGAGAGGAGCCTGCTGCACCACGCGACCTGGCGCCTGGGTCCCGGCGACCGGGTCGGCCTCGTCGGCGTGAACGGCGCGGGCAAGACGTCGGTGCTGGGGCTGCTCGACGGCTCGATCGGGCCGACGGCGGGTCGGGTGCGCACCGGCCGCACGGTGTCCCTGCAGCACCTCACCCAGGCGCTCGACGACCTGGATCCCGAGGGCCGCGTGCTGCCGACGCTCGAGGACGTCCGCCGCGTCACCCGCACCGTCGACGGCGAGGTCACCGCGACCGCGATGCTGGAGCGGTTCGGCTTCACCGGCGACCGGCTCACCACGCGCATCGGCGACCTGTCCGGCGGCGAGCGACGCCGCTTCCAGCTGCTGCGGCTGCTGCTCACCGAGCCGAACGTGCTGCTGCTCGACGAGCCCACCAACGACCTCGACATCGAGACGCTCAACGTCCTGGAGGACTTCCTCGACGGCTGGCCAGGGACGCTCGTGGTCGTCTCCCACGACCGCTACTTCCTCGAGCGCGTCACCGACTCGGTGTGGGCCCTGCTGGGCGACGGGCAGGTCTCCATGCTCCCGGGCGGCGTCGAGGAGTACCTGCGCCGGCGCGCGGCCTCGCTGGCCGCCGTACCCGCCCCGGTGGCGGTGGCCGAGCCGGCGTCACCGGTCGCCCAGAAGGCTCGTCCCGGCAGCGCCGAGGAGCGCGCCGCCCGCAAGACCCTGACCCGCCTGGACAAGCAGCTCGAGCGGCTGGCCGAGCAGCAGGCATCTCTCGAGACCGCGATCGTCGAGGCCGGGCAGGACTACGAGCGGCTCGCCGGCCTGGCGGCGCAGCTCGACGCGGTCTCGGCGCAGCGCGACGAGGTCGAGTCGGAGTGGCTGGAGGCCGCCGAGCTGCTGGACTGAGCTACGGCTCCCGACCCGGACCTGCCACGCCTCAGCCCGGTCCGGCGAAGGGGACGAGGAGCGTCCGCAGCAGCCCGGCCAGCTGGGCGCGGTCGCGTGGGGGGAGGTCGTCCAGCAGGGCGCGCTCGGCGTCCAGGAGTGCGCCGAACGCCCCGTCGACGGTGGCCTTGCCCTCGGGCGTGAGCCGGACGATCACGCCACGGCGGTCGACCGGGTCGGGCGAGCGCTCGACGAGCCCCCGCGCGGCCAGCCGGTCGACCCGGTTGGTCATCGTGCCGCTGGTGACCAGGGTCTCCCGCAGGAGGCGGCCGGGCGACAGCTCGTACGGCGCCCCGGCGCGGCGCAGGGCGGCCAGCACGTCGAACTCCCAGAGCTCGATGTCGTGGGCGGCGAAGGCCTCGCGGCGGGCCTGGTCGAGGTGACGGGCGAGCCGGGTGATCCGGCTGAAGATGGCGACCGGCGCCAGGTCGAGGTCCGGCCGCTCGCGCGCCCAGGCGTCGCTGAGGTCGTCGACGTCGTCGCGCATGGCCGCGAGTCTAGCGTCCGCCAAGAATCTTGACATCAAGAGACTTTCGAGCGACGCTGGAGTCATGCACTTCTGGGACCCGGACCACTACCTGACCTACGCCGACGAGCGGGGCCGCCCGTTCGTGGAGCTGGTCGCCCGGGTCGGCGCGACCGATCCTGGGTCGGTGGTCGACCTCGGCTGCGGCCCGGGCAACCTCACCGCCCTGCTCGTCGAGCGCTGGCCGGACGCGACGGTCGTCGGCCTGGACTCCAGCGCCGAGATGGTCGTCAAGGCGCGTGCGACCACGCCCGCTGTCGACTTCCAGGTGGCCGACCTTCGCGACTGGGCCGGCGCCGGCGGCGAGCCCGTCGACGTGCTCGTGTCCAACGCGACGCTGCAGTGGTTGCCCGATCACCTCGACCTGCTGCCGGCTCTCGCCGGCCGGGTGCGGCCGGGCGGCTGGCTGGCGTTCCAGGTGCCGGGCAACTTCGGCGAACCCAGCCACACGATCCGGACCGAGCTCGCGGCCGAGGCGCCGTACGCCGCCGCCCTGGCGGACCACCCCCCGCACGTGCCGTCCTCGCACGACCCCGCGGACTACCTCCACGCGCTGCAGCAGCTGGGCTGCGAGGTGGACGCATGGGAGACGACGTACCTCCACGTCCTGCGCGGCGAGGACCCGGTGTTCACCTGGGTTTCCGGCACCGGCGCCCGACCCACGCTGCAGGCGCTCCCCGACGACCTCAGGCCGCGCTTCGAGGCCCAGTTCAAGCGGCGGCTGCGGGCGGCGTACCCCGAACGCAACGGCGGCGTCGTGCTGCCGTTCCGCCGGATCTTCGTCGTGGCCCACATCGGATCGGCAGAGGTCCGATGAGGCTGCACCACGTGCAGGTCGCCTGCCCACCCGGCGGGGAGGACGCCGTGCGCCGGTTCTACGGCGAGGGGCTGGGGCTGACCGAGGTCGAGAAGCCGCCGGCGCTGCAGGCTCGTGGTGGCGTCTGGTTCCGGTCGTACGACGACCACGGCCGCGTGGTCGCCGAGCTGCACGTGGGCGTCGAGGACCGGTTCGTGGCGGCGCGCAAGGCGCACCCGGCGTTCCTGGTCGAGGACCTGGACGCCGCGGCGTACCGGCTCAGGTCCGCCGGCTTCGAGGTGGACGAGCGTGAGCGGGAGACGTTCGAGGGCCATCTGCGCTTCCACGTCTTCGACCCGCACGGCAACCGCGTCGAGGTCCTGGAGGCCCTTCAGGCGTAGCGGTGCTGGGCCGGGTCCTCCCCCTCGTGACCGGGGCACCAGAGCTCGGCGGGCACCATGGCCTGCACCTCGTCCACGTGGTCGCCGCAGCCGGCCCAGGTGATCTTGCCGCAAGTACGGCACCGCACGGGACTGCACATTGCGTCGAGTCTGCCACCCCACCGCCGGTGCTAGCGTCGCCGCGTGGCTGCTGGAGAGAACCTCGGGACCTTTCGCGACACCGTCAACGACACCGTGAGGGCGCTCCTCGACATCCGTTCCTGGGTGGCGCTGGACATCGACGAGGACGGGCGGGTGCTGGCCGCCCACGACGACCTCGGCAGCCTCCAGCTCGTCGAGATCGAGCCCGACGGCTCGACGACCGCACTGACGAACCTGCCGTCGCGCTGCCAGGGGAGGTACGTGCCGGGACGTCGCCAGGTCCTGGTCGAGCACGACTCGGGCGGCGACGAGAAGTGGCAGATCTCGCTGCTCGACCTGAGCGAACGCCGCGAGCGTCCGGCCGGGCCGGACGACCTGACCCCCGTCGTCAGCGACGCCGACCACATGAACGTCCTGCACGACGTCACCAAGACGTCGCTGATCTACTCGACGAACCGGCGCAACGAGGTCGACATGGACATCGTGGTCCGCGACCTCGACTCGGGCGACGAGACCGTGGTGTTCGACGACGGCGGGTACGTCGCCCTGACCTCGGTCTCGCACGACGAGTCCTCGGTCGCGGTCACCGCACTCAACCTGCAGCCCCACGGGACGGTCGTCTCCCTGGCCGGCCCGCTCGGCTCCGGTGCGCTGACCGACCCCGACGAGCACGCCCACCACGCGGTCTCCGGCTGGGCCCTCGGCGACTCCGGGCTGGTCGTGACGTCCGACCACGACCGCGACTTCCACGCGGTGCACCACCTCGCGCTGGACGGCACCTTCCGGGTCCTGGTCGAGGCCGACGACCACGACCTCGACGTGAAGCTCTCCCGCGACGGCACGGCGATGGTCGTCTGCCACCACGTCGACGGCCTGGACACCTTCGCGGTGCACGAGTCCGACGGCGCGCACCGCGTCGACGTCGACCTGCCCCCCGTCGTACCGCTGTCGGTCCGGTGGGCGCCGGACGGGTCGCGGTTCGTGCTGACGGCGATGACGCCGACCGACCCCGGCTCGATCCTCAGCGTCGACGCGCGCACCGGTGCGGTCACCCACCTCGTCGACGGCCGGGCCGCGCTGCCCGGCGACCTGCGCGACCGGCTGGTGACACCGACGGTGCACCGGGTGCCGACGCCCGACGGCGAGCAGGTGCCGTGCTTCCGGTACGCCGGAGCCGCTGGTGCGTCGGTCGCCGGCGCGTCGGTCGTGCACGTGCACGGCGGCCCGGAAGCGGAGGCGGCGCGGATCTTCTCGCCGGTCATCCAGGCCCTGGCGTTGACCGGCTTCGACGTGCTGGTGCCCAACGTGCGCGGGTCGGCGGGGTACGGGAAGCGCTGGGTCTCCCTCGACGACGTCGAGCTGCGGCTGGACTCCGTCGCCGACCTCGCCGCGGTCCACGAGTGGCTGCCGACGCTGGGCCTCGACCCGTCTCGCTCGTCGCTGTGGGGCGGCTCGTACGGCGGCTACATGGTGCTCGCCGGCGTCGCCATGCAGCCATCGCGCTGGGCGGCCGGCGTCGACATCGTGGGGATCTCGTCACTGGTCACGTTCCTGGAGAACACCTCGGGGTACCGCCGGGCCTACCGCGAGCGCGAGTACGGCTTCCTCGACCGGCACCACGACTTCCTCGTGAAGGCCTCGCCGATCACCTACCTCGACGACATGACAGCTCCGCTGTTCGTCATCCACGGCGCGAACGACCCGCGCGTCCCGCTCTCGGAGGCCGAGCAGATCAAGGCCGCCCTCGACGCCAAGGGCGTCGACTGCGAGCTGCGCGTCTACCCCGACGAGGGCCACGGCCTGGCCAAGCGGGCCAACCGCCTCGACGCCTACCCCGACGCGATCGCCTTCCTGGTCCGCCACCTGGGTGCCTCGGGGTGATGGCGTTTGGGACCAAACGCCACGTGGGAGCGCTTCCATGGTGGCGTTCGTGACCAATGGTGTGCGGTTACCCGTTGGTAACCTTGACGGGTGCCCAACGTCCTGAGCCTGTGGAACACCGCTCGAAGGCTGCCGCTGGGGGACCGGCTGTTCTCGAGGGCCTTCGCGTTCAAGGCGCCGTACTTCGGCACCGTCCGGCCGCGGTTCACCGTCATCGAGCCCGACCACGCCGAGCTGGTGGTCCGCGACCGCCGGCGCGTGCACAACCACCTCGGGACCGTCCACGCCATCGCGCTGTGCAACGGGCTCGAGGCGGCGATGGGGGCGCTGGCCGAGGTGAGCATCCCCGCCGACCGGCGCTGGATCCCGAAGGGGATGGAGGTCTCCTACACCGCCAAGGCGACCGGCGACATCACCTGCATCGCCGAGACCGACCGCGCGCAGTGGACCGGTGACGACCCCGACGTACCCGTGCGGGTCCGCGCCGTCGACCCCGACGGGACCGTCGTCGTCGAGGGCGAGATCCGGCTGTGGGTCACCGAACGCCGCCCCGGTGGGAAGGATTCGCAACGCGCGTGAGTTGCACCCAGTGCACAGCAACCCGCAGGAGGATGTACCCATGACGACCGTGACCGTCGGTGCCGACAACTTCGCCACCACCATCGAGCAGGACGGCATCGTGCTGCTCGACTTCTGGGCCTCGTGGTGCGGCCCGTGCCGCAACTTCGCCCCGGTCTACGAGGCCGCGAGCCAGGCCAATCCCGACATCACGTTCGGCAGCATCAACACCGAGGACGAGCGCGACCTCTCCGGCGCCCTCCAGATCTCCTCGATCCCCACGCTGATGGCCTTCCGCGACGGGATCATGGTGTTCCGCCAGCCCGGCGCCCTCCCGAAGCCGATGCTCGACCAGCTCATCGACGCCGTCCGCGGCCTCGACATGGACGAGGTACGCCAGAAGGTCGACACCCAGCAGGGCTGAAATCGGCGGTACGCGCGTGGTCGCCGTACCCTGATCGCGCTATGGCGCGCACCTACGAGGTCCGCACCTACGGGTGCCAGATGAACGTCCACGACTCCGAGCGGCTGACCGGTCTGCTCGAGGAGGCGGGGTACGTCGCGGCACCGGAGGACTCTCAAGCCGACGTCGTCGTGTTCAACACGTGCGCCGTCCGCGAGAACGCCGACAACAAGCTCTACGGCAACCTCGGGCATCTCGCGCCGGTCAAGGCGAAGACGCCCGGGATGCAGATCGCCGTCGGCGGCTGCCTGGCGCAGAAGGACCGCGGTGAGATCACCCGCAAGGCGCCGTGGGTCGACGTGGTGTTCGGCACCCACAACATCGGCTCGCTGCCGGCGCTGCTCGAGCGCGCGCGGGTCAACGCCGAGGCGCAGGTGGAGATCCTCGAGTCGCTGGAGGTGTTCCCGTCGACGCTGCCGACGCGCCGCGAGTCGGCGTACGCCGCCTGGGTCTCGGTCTCCGTCGGCTGCAACAACACCTGCACGTTCTGCATCGTCCCGGCGCTCCGGGGCAAGGAGATGGACCGCAGACCCGGCGACATCCTGGCCGAGGTCCGCGCGCTGGTCGCCGAGGGCGTCAGCGAGGTGACCCTGCTGGGGCAGAACGTCAACGCGTACGGCGTGGAGTTCGGCGACCGTCAGGCGTTCGGCAAGCTGCTGCGCGCCTGCGGCGAGGTCGAAGGGCTGGAGCGGGTGCGGTTCACCAGCCCGCACCCCGCCGAGTTCACCGACGACGTGATCGCCGCGATGGCCGAGACCCCGAACGTCATGCCGCAGCTGCACATGCCGCTGCAGTCGGGCTCCGACCGCATCCTCAAGGCGATGCGTCGTTCCTACCGCCGCGAGAAGTACCTCGGCATCATCGACCGCGTCCGCACGGCCATGCCGGACGCCGCGATCACCACCGACATCATCGTCGGCTTCCCCGGTGAGACCGAGGAGGACTTCGGGCAGACGCTCGAGGTCGTCGCGGCCGCCCGGTTCTCGGGTGCCTACACGTTCCAGTACTCCATCCGCCCCGGTACGCCGGCCGCGACGTTCCCCGACCAGGTCCCGGCCGACGTCGTCAAGGACCGTTACGAACGCCTGGCCGAGCTGGTCAACGACATCGCGTGGGACGAGAACAAGCGCCTGGTCGGCAACACCGTGGAGCTGATGGTGTCCGAGGGCGAGGGTCGCAAGGACGCCGCGACGCACCGGCTCTCCGGGCGCGGTCCGGACAACCGGTTGGTGCATTTCTCACCGGTTCTCGTGACAGGCGCTGGCGCGGCTTCCTCGGCCGACGTGAGGCCTGGCGACATGGTCACCGTCGAGATCACCCGAGCGGCGCCGCACCACCTCGTCGCGGACGGCGGCGTGCTCACGGTCCGTCCTACCCGCTCCGGCGACGCCTGGGAGGCCCGCACGGCCGAGCCGACGGCCCCCGTCGTCGGGCTGGGCATGCCGGCCGTGGGCGCACCGGCCTGACCGTGCAGCTCCGCGAGCAGCGGGACTTCAGGCTGTTCTGGACCGCCGAAACCATCTCGGGCTTCGGCTCCTACGTCACCACGCTCGCGATCCAGGTCCTGGTCGTCGTCACGCTCCACGAGAGCGCCGCCGGAGTGGGTCTGGTGAACGCGGCCCGCTTCCTGCCGTACCTGCTCCTCGGCCTGGTCGTCGGCGTGCTCGTGGACCGCGTGCGCCGTCGTCCGATCCTGGTCGTCACGGACCTCGGACGGGGGTTGCTGCTCGTCGCGATCCCGCTGCTGGCGCTGGCGGATCGACTCACGCTCGCCCTGGTGGTCGTGTTCATGGTCGCCTTCGGGACGCTCTCGCTCCTCAACGACTCCGCGTCACAGTCTTTCGTGCCCCGCCTGGTTCCCCGGCCGCTGCTCACGCGGGCCAACGCCCGGCTCGACCAGAGCGACGCCGTCGCCCAGACGTCCGGGCCGGCGATCGCCGGTGGCCTGGTCGCCCTGCTCAGCGCGCCCTGGGCGGTGCTGGTGGACGCGGCGAGCTTCCTGGTCTCGGCCCTCCTGGTCGCGCGCACCCGGGTGGCCGAGCCCCCGAGCCGGTCGGTCGACCTGAGGTCGATGCGGCAGGTACCGGCGGAGATGCGCGAAGGGCTGCGGTGGGTGTACCGCCACCGCACCCTCACGCCGTTCGCCGTCGGGACCCACGTGTGGTTCCTCTTCAACGCCATGGCCGGCGCTGCGCTCCCCGTGTTCGCGCTGCGGCAGCTCGACCTCGGCGCGCTGGGTTTCGGGCTGCTGCTCGCGCTGGCCGGCGTCGGGGCGGTCGTCGGAGCTTCGTACGCCGAGCGGCTCGGTGACGCGTTCGGAGCCGGTCGCGTCAGCATCGCCTGCATCGTGGGCAACGCGCTCGCCTGGGCCCTGGTGGCCAGCAGCCCGGACGGCGGCGCGCTGACCTGGGTCGTCTTCGGTGTCGGCCAGCTGGTGCTCGGGGTGTCGATGGGCGCCGAGAACGCCAACACGCTGGGCTACCGCCAGAGCGTGACGCCCGACGAGCTCCAGGGCCGGATGAACACCACGATGCGCTCGATCAACCGGGCCATGGTCGTCGTCGGTGCGCCGCTGGGCGGCCTGCTCGCCGACTCCGTCGGTCTGCGCCCCGTCCTGTACGTCGCGGCGGCCGGCTTCCTGCTCGTCGCGGCCGGTCTGGCGCTGACGCCCTTCCGGGACGCGCGGATCACTCAGGAGACGTCGGCGGAGAAACCGAACGACGAGTAGGACGCGATCCCGCCGACCAGTCCCCGGAGCACCTTGAGCTCGTGCGGGACGACCGGGTCGGGAAGGGCGTCGAGCGGGAACCACTCCAGGCCCGCGGCCTTGCCCGGCTCCATGATCCGCGGCTCGCCGGACCAGGACCGGCAGGTGAAGAAGAAGTCGATGCGCTCGTCGATCGGCTCGCCGCCCTGGGTGCGCTGCATGGCGGTGACGAACTCGAGCTCGAGGTGGGTGACGCCGACCTCTTCGGCCGCCTCGCGGCGCGCGGCGTCGTAGGCCGTCTCGCCCTTCTCCACGTGGCCGGCGGCCGCGGCGGCCCAGTGGTCGTCCATGTAGCCGGTGTTCTGGCGGAGCTGGAGGAGGACCCGGTCGTCTCGCAGGAAGAAGACGTACGAAGCGGGCACCACGACGAACCGGTCGAGGGTGCCCGCCTCCGTGGACTGCGGGTGCGTCACTTGTTGGTGTCGCCCTCGCCCGTCTTCTCCTGAAGCACGTCCTGCGCCTTGTCGATCTGGCCGGCGTACTTGTCGCCGGTCTTGTCGTCGACCATGTCGCCGGCCTTCTCGATGGCGTCGTCGACCTTCTCGTCGTTCTTGTCGATGAGGCCCTTGGCCTTGTCCATCGCGTCGTCGAGGAATCCCATGCCCGAATCCTCCTGCTCTCAGCGGCCCCGATGGCCGCGACGCGGTCAGCGTAGACCCGGAAGAGGAACTCGCTGCGGCGCTCAGGCCGGCGGCTCGGGCTCGGTCTCGTCCTCGCCCGACGTGCCGTCCGGCTCCTGCTGCTTGTCGTCGGGCTCGCTGACCGCGTCCGGGACCTCGACCGCGTCGGGGTTCAGCTCCGGCGGCAGGTCGACGCCGAGCGGCCGGTCCGGGATCTCGCCGTACCGGGACTGGTCCTCCAGGGCGTCCGCGCCGCCGGGGAACTTCTCCGGCTCCTCCTTCTGCGGCGTCGGCATGGGTCCCACGTTCATCACGGACGGACCTCCGGCTGCGGGTTGGGCCCGGGATCGATCTCCGGCCCTCCGGGCATCGGGTCTCCGCTCGGCACGATCTCGGGCTCGGGCGGCGGCTCGCTCCCCGGGTCGGGGTCCGGGATCGGGTCGCCGGGCGGCAGGGGTTCGTTCGGGTCCGGTGTGGTGGTCATGGGTTGGATCAACTCCCTCCGCACCCAACAAACCGGTGTCCGGCGCAGACTTCAACCGCCCTAGGGGGTGATGCTTGGGAGACTGTCGGTATGTCCCAGCCGCCGATCGTCGCCGTCGTCGGCGCGACGGCCTCGGGCAAGAGCGAGCTGGCGCTCGACCTGGCCGCGGGCCTCGGTGGCGAGATCGTCAACACCGACGCGATGGCGGTCTACCGCGGGATGGACATCGGCACCGCCAAGCAACCGGTCGCCGAGCGACGCGGCACCCCTCACCACCTGCTCGACCTGCTCGACGTGACCGAGCCGTTGACGGTGGCGGAGTTCCAGACCCGGGCGCGAGCCGTCATCGCCGATCTCCGCGCCGATGACCGGGTGCCGGTGCTGGTCGGAGGATCGGCGCTGTACGTGCGGGCGGTGCTGGACCGGTTCGAGTTCCCGGGCACCGACGAGGCGACTCGCAGCCGGCTGGAGGTCGAGCTCGCCGAGGTGGGGCCGGAGACCCTGCATCGTCGGCTGGCCGAGCGGGACCCGGCCGCGGCCGGCAACATCCTCCCGGACAACGGGCGGCGGATCGTGCGCGCCCTCGAGGTCGTCGAGCTCACGGGACGGCCCTTCTCGGCGACCCTCCCGACCCTCGAGTACGTCGAGCCCGCGACCGTCCAGGTCGGCGTCGACATCGACCGGCCGACGCTGCACGAACGGATCGAGCGGCGCGTGGCGGCGATGTTCGAGAGCGGGTTCGTGGAGGAGGTCGAGCGGTTGCTCCACGCGGGACTGCGTGAGGGCCGGACGGCCTCGACGGCGATCGGCTACCGCGAGGTCACGGCGTACCTCGACGGCGACCTCACCCTCGACGAGGCCCGAGAGCGGACCGTCGTCGCGACGCGGAGGTTCGCGCGGCGCCAGGACTCGTGGTTCCGCAAGGACCCCCGGGTGACGTGGGTGAGGTACGACGACCCGGAACGTGTCGGAAAGGCCCTGGCCGCCGTGGGACCATTTCGCCATGGGTGACTACCCGTTCCTCAAGGGCCACGGCACCGAGAACGACTTCGTGCTGCTGCCGGACCACCCCGAGGAGCTGGCCCCCGCACGCGTGCGTGCCTTGTGCGACCGCCGTGCCGGCATCGGCGGCGACGGCGTGCTGCGCGTAGTGCGCGAGGACGACGCCTTCTTCATGGACTACCGCAACGCCGACGGGTCGGTCGCGGAGATGTGCGGCAACGGGATCCGGCTGTTCGCGCGATACCTCGTCGACGAGGGCCTCGTCGACCCGGCCGGTCCGATCGAGATCGGCACCCGCGACGGCGTGAAGACGCTGACCGTCGACGGCGACGTGATCACCGTCGACCTCGGGGCGCCCCGGGTGCTGGCCGACACGAAGGTGACGATCGGCGCGGACACCTGGCCCGCCACCCACGTCGACATGGGGAACCCGCACGCCGTCGTCTTCCTCGACGACGAGGCGACCCTGGCCGCGCTGGACCTGAGCCGGCCGCCGGAGCACGACGCGTCGGTCTACCCCGACGGCGTCAACGTCGAGCTCGTCGTCCGCCGCGGAGAGCGGCACGTCGGGATGCGCGTGCACGAGCGCGGCTCGGGCGAGACCCGTTCCTGCGGCACCGGGACGGGTGCGGTGCTGGTGGCGGCCGCGATGGCCGACGGCGCGCCGCGCCCCGCGACGTACCGCGTCGACGTCCCGGGCGGCACCCTCACCCTCACCTGGACCGAGGACGACCACGTGCTGCTGGCCGGCCCCGCGGTGTTCGTGGCCCGGGGGACGACCTCGCTCTGACCCGTCCTAGGCTCCGAGGCATGGACTTCGAGGGAGCATCGGCCGTCGTCACCGGCGGCGCGTCCGGCATCGGTGCGGCGTGCGTCCGTGCACTCGCCAGGCAGGGTGCACGTGTGGTGGTCGCCGACCTCAACGCCGAGAAGGGCGAGGCGATCGCGAGCGAGGTCGGCGGGATGTTCGTGCCCGTCGACGTCACGGACACGACGCAGATCCAGCAGGCCGTCGACCAGGCGCTGGAGCTCGGCCCGCTGCGTGCTCTCGTCTGCTCGGCGGGCATCGGCTGGGCGCAGCGCACGGTCGGACGCGACGGCACCTACGAGTCGGCGCACGACCTCGACGCCTTCAAGCGGGTGATCGCGATCAACCTGGTCGGCACGTTCGACACCGTGCGGCTGGCCGCGACCGCGATGAGCCGCAACGAGCCCGACGCCTCCGGCGAGCGTGGTGCGATCGTGAACGTGTCGTCGGTGGCGGCCTTCGACGGTCAGATCGGCCAGGCGGCGTACGCCGCGTCCAAGGGCGGTCTCGTCGGCCTCACGCTCCCGGTGGCCCGCGACCTCGCGGCGTCGGCGATCCGGCTCAACACCGTCGCTCCCGGACTCGTGGACACCCCGATCTACGACTTCGCGCCGGAGCCGGAGGCGTTCAAGGAGCAGCTCGGCGCCTCCGTGCTGTTCCCCAAGCGGCTCGGCACGGCCGACGAGCTCGCCGCGATGGTGCTGGCCTGCCTCACCAACACCTACATGAACGGCGAGACGATCCGCGTCGACGGCGGCATCCGGATGCCCCCGAAGTAGCGCCCCGTTGGTGGAGGAGGCGCCGGCGCGCCTTCCTCGACCAGCGGTGGTCAGGCCTTGATGCGCTCGTTGGTCGGGTCGTACATCGGCCGGAGCGACACCTCGGCGTCGTACGCCGTCCCCGCGACGTCGACCGTCCACGTCCCCGCCTTCAGCCAGTCGGCGGTCAGCGGCTGGTCGCCGGCGTCGAGCATGGCAAGGCCGACGGCGCCGCCGAGGGTCCAGCCGTACGACGCGGCGCGGACGTAGCCGACCACCTCACCGTCGCGCAGCACCATCTCCGCGTGGTGCAACACCGGCTGGGGGTCGGTGAGCCGGACCTGGACCAGCCGCCGGCTCGGGATGCCCTGCGCCTTGAAGGCCGCGACCGCGTCCTTGCCGACGAAGTCCGGCTTGTCGAGGTCGACCGCGAAGCCGAGACCCACCTCGATGACGTGGTCGGTGTTGTCGATGTCGTGGCCGAAGTCGCGGTAGCCCTTCTCCATCCGGCAGCTGGCGAGGGTCTTGAGCCCGACCGGCGTGGCCCCGGCGCCGAGCACGGCGTCGTACACGGTGAGGGCGCCGTCGGCGGGGAGGTACAGCTCGTACCCCAGCTCCCCGACGTAGGTGATCCGGACGAGCAGCACGCGGACGCCGGCCAGGTCGACGAAGCGTGCGGTGCGGAACGGGAATGCGTCGTTGGCGAGGTCGGCGTCGGTGAGGCCGGCCAGCACCTCGCGGGACCGCGGGCCCTGCACGTTGAGCTGCGCCCACTGCTCGGTGACGTCGTCGACGTCCACGTCCGCGTCGCCGATGTGCCTGGCCAGCCAGGCCAGGACGTGGCCGTGCGCGGTGTCGGAGGCGACGACCCAGAAGTCGTCCTCGGCCAGCTTGGTGACCGTGAGGTCGGCCTGCAGCCGGCCGTCGTCGTCGAGCCACTGGGTGTAGGTGATCTGCTCGGGCTCGCCGTTCACCGAGCCGGCCGACACGTGGTCGAGGACGCGGCCGGCGTGGACGCCGGTGACGCGGAGCTTGGTCATGAACGACATGTCCATGAGGCCCACGTCCTCGCGGATCACCCGGTGCTCCTGCTCCCAGCGCGGCCACCAGTCGGCGTGGCCCCAGGTGGGCGTCGCCTCGGGCGTGACGCCCGGCCCGGCGAACCAGTCGGCGCCCTCCCAGCCGGAGACCTCGCGCAGGTACCCGCCGCTCGCGACGAGTCGCTCGTGGACGGGGGAGAGCTTGGCGCCGCGGGCGGAGTACAGCTGCTTGCCGGGCGTGTGCGCGGCGTACACGGTGCCGAGGATCTCGGTGGTGCGCGTCGCGCGGTAGGACTCCTCGGCCTGGTACGCGCGGAAGCGGTCCACGTCGAACCCGGTCACGTCGACGTCCGGCCTGCCGTCCACGATCCACTGCGCGACGACGCGGCCGAGGCCGCCGGCCGAGAGGACGCCGACGGAGTTCATGCCGGCGGCGACGAAGTACCCGCGGGTGCCGGGCGCCTCGCCGACGATCGGCGACAGGTCGGGCGTGAACGACTCGGGACCGCAGAAGAACGTGCGTACGCCGGCCTCGAGCGTCACCGGGACGCGCGCCATCGCGGTCTCCAGGAAGGGACCCATCCGGTCCCAGTCGGGCCGGATCTTGGTGAACGACGACCCGGCCGGCACGCCCTCGGGGTGCCACGCGGCGGCCTTCGGCTCGAAGAGCCCGACCATCATGCCGCCGCCCTCCTCGCGGTAGTACCCGTGAGCGGCCGGGTCCTCGAAGACCGGCGTGTCCGGGCCGAGCCCGTCGATGGTGTCGGTGATCAGGTAGTAGTGCTCGGCCGCGGTGTTGGGCACGTTCAGCCCCGACTTCAGCGCGAGCTCGCGCGCCCACATGCCGGTGGCGTTGACGACGTACTCGCACTCGATGGTGTGTGGCTCTCCGCTGGTCGAGCTTGTCGAGACCCCGGTCACCGACTGGAGGCGGCCCTTCGTCTCCGTCAGCACCTCGGTCACGGTCACGCCCTCGACGACGCGTACGCCGAGCTGTCGCGCGCCCTTGGCGAGTGCGGTGGTCAGGTCGACGGGGTTGACCCGGCCGTCGCCGGGTACGTGGAAGCCGGCCACCAGGTCGTCGGTCCTCGCCCAGGGGAACAGCTTGCCGATCTCGGCCGGGGAGATCTCCTCGACCTCGAGGCCGAGGTGCCGCTGGAACGCCGCCACCCGGCGGTACTCCTCCAGCCGGTCGGTGTCGGCGGCCGCCTCGATCAGCCCGACCGGCTTGAAGCCCGTTGCCTGACCGGTCTCGGCCTCCAGGTCCTGGTAGAGCTGCCGCGAGTAGAGCCGCATCGACGTGCTCGTCTCCGAGAACGACCCGAAGCACGTCATCAGCCCGGCCGCGTGCCACGTCGTCCCGCTCGTCAGCCGGTCCCGCTCCAGCACCACGACGTCGTCGCCCCACCCGAGGTGGCCCAGGTGGTAGGCGATCGACGTACCGATCACGCCGCCCCCGATGACGACGACGCGGGCACGATCAGGCAGTTCGGTCGGCACGGGAGCACTCTCTCAGAGGGTCGTGTGCCTGAGGACGCGCGATCGCGCGTCCTCAGGCGCACGACCCGATCAGTCGAGGCCCGAGATCGGCCGCGTGCAGCAGCAACGAGCCGCAGCCGAAGGTCTCGTCGTCGGGGTGCGCGACGACGACGAGCAGGCACGGAGGGCTCACGGGGGGATCCTGCCAGCGCTAATGGTTCGCCGTGGTCAGGCTGGTCCGCCTACCCTGGACGGCATATGAGCAACGCACCTGACGAAGAGTTCTCCCTCGAGGCCGAGCTGGACGAGACCACCGGCTGGGATCTCGACGATTCCGACGGACGGTGGGTGGGAGACGGGGTACGCCGACGAGCCCGACCCCGAGGAGCTCACCGTCGGCATGCAGGACCTCGCCGAGCGGCACGCCCTGCGCCGGGTCGCCGGCCTGTCGACCGAGCTCGAGGACATCAGCGAGGTCGAGTACCGCCAGCTGCGCCTCGAGCGTGTGGTCCTGGTCGGCGTGTGGACCGAGGGCAGCGTCGAGGACGCCGAGAACTCCATGGCCGAGCTCGCGCTGCTCGCCGAGACCGCCGGCTCCGAGGTGCTCGAGGCGATCTACCAGCGCCGCAACAAGCCCGACCCGGCGACGTACATCGGCCGCGGCAAGGTCGACGGGCTCAAGGAGATGGTGCAGGCCTCCGGCTGCGACACCGTCATCTGCGACGGCGAGCTCCGTCCCAGCCAGCTGAGGAACCTCGAGGACCGGCTCAAGGTCAAGGTCGTCGACCGCACCGCGCTGATCCTCGACATCTTCGCCCAGCACGCGAAGTCGGCCGAGGGCCAGGCCCAGGTCGAGCTCGCCCAGCTGAGCTACATGAAGCAGCGGCTGCGCGGCTGGGGCGGCAACCTGTCCCGCCAGGCCGGCGGCCGCGTCGGTGCGGCCGGCGGCGGCATCGGTGGCCGCGGTCCCGGTGAGACCAAGATCGAGACCGACCGGCGTCGCATCAACACCAAGGTCGCCAAGCTGCGCCGCGAGCTCGCCCACATGAAGGGCACCCGCGACACCAAGCGCCAGGAGCGCAAGCGCCACGAGATCCCGTCGGTCGCGATCGCGGGCTACACCAACGCCGGCAAGTCCTCCCTGCTCAACCGGCTGACCGGTGCGGGCGTGCTGGTCGAGGACTCGCTGTTCGCGACCCTGGACCCGACCACCCGTCGTACGGCGACCGCCGACGGACGCGTCTACACGATGAGCGACACGGTGGGCTTCGTCCGCCACCTGCCCCACCAGCTGATCGAGGCGTTCCGCTCGACGCTGGAGGAGGTGGCCGACTCCGACCTGATCCTGCACGTGGTGGACGGCTCGCACCCCGACCCGGAGGGCCAGATCGCGGCGGTGCGGGAGGTGCTCGCGGAGATCGGCGCCGACAAGGTCCCCGAGATCATCGTCATCAACAAGGCCGACGCGGCCGACCCGATGGTGATCGCCCGGCTGCGCCAGCGCGAGCCGCACTCGGTGGTCGTGTCCGCCAGGACCGGCGAGGGCATCGACGACGCGCTGAAGATCGTCGAGGGCGAGCTGCCGAAGCTCGGCGTCGAGATCGCGGCGCTCGTGCCCTACGCCCGCGGCGACCTGCTCGACCGGCTGCACCGCGAGGGCGAGATCGACTCGCTGGAGCACACCGGCGAGGGAACTGTCGTCCACGGTCGCGCCACCGAGGCGCTCGCGGGCGAGCTGGCGTCGTACCCCGTCTGACCCACCCGCGCGGGCGGTCGACACCACCGTGCTACGCGGGGTTGGGTGGAGGGACCGTCTCTTCTCGGGAGGACCTCTCATGCGTGCTCGTCTCGTCGCTCTGCCCGTCGTGCTCGGCCTGGCCACCGCGGGTGCGCTCGTCGCCCCGGTCGATGCGTCACCGCAGCCACCGGCACCCCCGGCGCCCGGTCGGACCGCGACCGCCGTCGGCCTCGGCGGCGGCGTCAGCTCGGTCGACCCCGCGGCGACCCGGATCGGCCTGCGGGTACTCCGCCAGGGTGGCAACGCCGTGGACGCGGCGATCGCGACGGCGGCCGCGCTGGGCGTGACCGAGCCCTACAGCTCGGGCCTGGGCGGGGGTGGGTACTTCGTCTACTACAACGCCGCCAAGGGCAAGGTGCAGACGCTCGACGGCCGGGAGACCGCGCCGGCCGGCATGAAGTCCGACGCCTTCATCGACCCCAAGACCGGCAAGCCCTACAACTTCACCCCCGAGCTGGTGACCAGCGGCGTGTCCGTCGGCGTCCCCGGCACGCCCGCGACGTGGGACACCGCGATGCGGCGCTGGGGCTCGTGGCGGCTCGCCGACGTGCTGAAGCCGGCCACGAAGCTCGCCGACCGCGGGTTCCTGGTCGACAGGACCTTCAACCTCCAGACGACCGAGAACGCCGCTCGCTTCTCGGCGTTCCCGTCGACCGCCGAGATCTACCTGCCGGGCGGCGCGGCTCCGGCGGTCGGCTCCGTCCTCAAGAACCCTGACCTGGCCGACACCTACCGGCTGCTGGCCGACAAGGGCATGAAGGCGTTCTACGGCGGCAAGCTGGCCGCCAACATCGCCCGCACGGTCCAGCACCCGCCGAAGACCCCGACGACCACGCTGCCCGTACCTCCCGGATCGATGAAGGTCTCCGACCTCGCGGCGTACTCGACCAAGAACCGCCGGCCCACCAAGGTCGGCTACCGCGGGTACGACGTCTACGGCATGGCGCCGTCCTCCAGTGGCGGCTCGACCGTCGGCGAGGCCCTGAACATCATGGAGCGCTACGACCTGGCCGCGATGAGCCCGCAGGCCGCGCTGCACCACTACCTCGAGGCGTCCGCGCTGGCCTTCGCCGACCGGGGTGCGTACGTCGGCGACCCGAGGTACGTGAACGTGCCGCTGACCCAGCTGCTCGACGACACCTTCGCGGCTGAGCGGGCGTGCAAGATCAGCGAGACCACCGCGCTGAAGAAGCCGGTCGCCGCCGGCAACCCCGCGTCGTACGACGGCTCGTGCGCGACCCCGGCCCCTTCGGTCGACCGGACCGCCCCGGACACCGAGAACATCAACACGACGAACATGACCGTGGCCGACCGGTGGGGCAACGTCGTGGAGTACACGCTGACCATCGAGCAGACCGGTGGCTCCGGCATGGTCGTGCCCGGTCGCGGGTTCATCCTCAACAACGAGCTCACCGACTTCTCTGCCGTTTACGACCCGAACGACCCCAACCGGATCCAGGCCGGCAAGCGGCCGCGCTCGTCGATCTCGCCGACGATCGTGCTCAAGGACGGCGGCCCCTGGCTGGCGCTGGGCTCGCCCGGTGGGTCGACGATCATCACCACGGTGCTGCAGATGCTCTTCAACCGCATCGACCGCGGGATGACTCTCGAGCAGGCCATCGCGGCTCCGCGTGCCTCCCAGCGGAACACGGCCTCGGTGACCGCGGAGCAGTCCTTCATCGACGCCTACGGCGGGCTGCTCTCGCCCTACGGCCACACGTTCACTCCCGCCGGTGCCCCGGGCTCCTCGGCCGCCGAGATCGGCGCCGCAACGGCGATCGAGATGGGCCCCGACGGGACCTTCACGGTCGTGGCCGAGCCGGTCCGTCGTGGCGGTGGTGCTGCGGGTGTGGTGGTGCCGAAGTAGCCCTACGCTCGGGACGTGTACACCGAGGCTCGCCTGGCGAGTGGCCTGACGCTGGAGTACCTCGACGTCGGGGACCCGGACGGCGTCCCGGTCGTCTACCAGCCGGGCTCGCCGAGCACGGCCGGCTGCGGGGCCCTGCTCGACGAGGCCGCGCGCCGCCACGGCGTACGGCTGGTCGCGGTCAGCCGCCCGGGGTACGGCGTGTCGAGCAACACGCCACCCGGCCTGCTGTCGGTGGGGCACCAGGTCGTCGAGCTGGCCGACCGGCTGGGCTGGTCGGCGTTCGGGACGTTCGGCTCGTCGGGCGGCGGTCCGTACGCGCTCGCCACCGCGGCCGCCGCCCCCGACCGCGTCACGCGGGTGGTGGTCGCCGCGGGACCCGGCCCCGGTTCCGGCGGGGCGCCGGCCCTGGAGGTGGTGAGCGCCGAGGTACGTGAGTTCGCCGACCCCATGGTCGCCCTCGACCTCGACTCATTCCGGGCCGCGATGGCCGCCGACCTACCGCCCAACGAGCACTACTTCGAGGACCACCCCGCCGAGGCCCCGGTCTTCTTCGCCGACCTGCAACGGGC
Source organism: uncultured Actinomycetota bacterium (assembly GCA_963782035.1). Classification (GTDB taxonomy): domain Bacteria; phylum Actinomycetota; class Actinomycetes; order Propionibacteriales; family Nocardioidaceae; genus Nocardioides. The sequence goes on along the minus strand of CAWAIW010000029.1, from coordinate 261,859 downwards.
GCTGGCGCCGTCCGACGGCTTCGCCCGCGACAACGTCTCCTGGGCCGGACCGTGGGACCTCGACCTCGCGGCCGTCACCTCACCCGTCGACCTCTTCTACGGCGACGCCGACCAGATGGTGCCCCTCGAGAACGGCGAGCGCCTCGCCGCGCTGCTTCCTCACGCCACCTTCAACGTCCTCCCCGGCGCCGGCCACGGCGACATCACCTTCGGCCTCACCGACCGCGTCCTCACCCTGTTCGCCGGCGCCACCCGCTTGTAGAAGCACGTTCGGTCGCCTATACGCCCGTTTGAACACGCGTATAGGCACACGAACGTGCTGTTGCAGCAGGCTCAGCGCGCCGCCGCCACGCTCTCGTCCGTACCCGCGAGCTTCTGGGCGATCCAGATCGGGACGACCGAGGCCACGATCAGCGCCGCGGCGACGACGTTGACGACGGGGGTCTGGTTGGGGCGGAAGAGGTTCTGGTAGATCCAGATCGGCAGGGTCTGGATGCCCTGGCCGACGGTGAAGGTGGTCACGATGATCTCGTCGAAGCTCAGCGCGAACGACAGCAGACAGCCGGCCAGCAGCGAGGAGCGCAGCATCGGCAGGGTGATCTTGAAGAACGTCCGGAACGTGCCGGCGCCGAGGTCCATCGACGCCTCCTCGAGGTTGCCGCCGAGCCGGCGCAGTCGCGCGACGGCGTTGTTGAAGACCGTGACGATGCAGAACGTCGCGTGCGAGACGACCAGGGTCAGGAAGCCGAGCTGGATGCCGATCATCGTGGTGAACGCGTTGGCCAGCGCGATGCCGGTCACCACGCCGGGCAGCGCGATCGGCAGGATGATCAGGAGGGACACGAAGTCGCGGCCGAAGAACCGGAAGCGCTGCAGCGCCAGGGCGGCCATCGTGCCGAGCACCAGCGCGATGAACGTCGCGAGCAGGGCCACCTGCACCGAGGTCCAGAGGGCCGAGCGGGCGCCTTCGGAGTGGTACGCCGCGGACCACCACTCGGTCGTCAGGCCGGTCGGCGGCCAGGCGAACGTCCGCGAGGTGTTGAAGGAGTTGAGCAGCACGAGCGCGAGCGGGGCGTAGATGACCAGCAGCGCCAGGCCGGCGATCAGGCCCAGCACGCGGCGGGTCAGGGGCGACAGGGTCATAGGTTCTCCAGTGCTCCCGTCCGGCGTACGGCGGCCAGGTAGACCAGCATGATCACGACCGGGATCGTCGAGACCGCGGCCGCGAACGGCAGGTTGTTGCCGGTCAGCACGTTGTCGTAGATGACGTTGCCGAGCATCTGGTTGGCGCCACCGACGATCTTCACCGCGATGTAGTCACCGAGGGTCAGTGAGAACGTGAAGATCGACCCGGCCACGACCGCCGGGAACAGCACCGGGAGCACGACCCGCCGCATCGTCACCCGCGCCCCGGCGCCGAGGTCGGCCGAGGCCTCCAGCAAGGAGTTCGGCAGCCGCTCGAGGCCGGCGTACATGGGCAGGATCATGTAGGGCAGCCACAGGTAGGCCAGCGTGACCACCGTGGCCGCCAGGCCGTACCCCGGCGAGCCGATCCCGAACGGCGACCCGAGCCACGCGATCGGCCCGCTCTCGGAGAACATGCCGCGCCAGGCGTAGGCCTTCACCAGGTACGACGCCCACAGCGGCGTCAGCACCGCGATCACCAGCAGGCGTTGGGCTCTCGGTGAGGCGACCTTCGCCATGTACAGCGCGACGGGGAACGCGATGGCGGCATCGATCACCGTCACACCGACCGCGGTGAGCAGGGTGCGGAAGGTGATCGTGCGGTAGACGTCGAGGCTCCAGACCTCCTTGAAGTTGTCGAGAGTCCAGGTCCGCTCGATGTTGCCGGTGAACCCGTTGGCGGTCCACAGCGCCGTGATGAAGAGCGCCGCGAGCGCGCCGAGGTACGCCACCCCCAGCCACAGCATGGGCGGTCCCAGAAGGAGCCCGAGCCGCAGCCGGGGGTGGCGGTGCAGGGTGCCTGACAAGTCCGGCTAGCCCTTGATCTCGGTCCAGGCCTGGGTCCACTCCTGGTACGTCGTGCACTTCACGTCCGTGCGTCCGTCCAGGCACTGCTCGATCGGCGTGGTCCAGTAGTGGATCTGGTTGGAGTAGGCCTCGTCACCCGCGTGGTAGGTGTCGCAGAACTCGGGGTCGGAGGTCAGGTCGCAGGACTTGCTGTTGCCCGGCGCCTCGCCGAACCACTCCGCGATGTCGGCGTTCACCTGCGGGCTGATGATGTGGTCGAGCCAGGCGTAGGCGCAGTTGGGGTGCTTGGTCTTCGAGGAGACCATCCAGGTGTCCGACCAGCCGGTCGCGCCCTCCTCGGGCAGGATCGCCTCGACGTGAGCCTTGTCCGCGAGTGCGTAGTTGACGATCACCTGCCAGGTCGTGCCGATGACGCTGTCGCCGGTCTCGATGGCCTGGATCGCCTTGAGGTAGTCCGACCAGTACTCGCCCACGTGCTCGCGCTGGGCCTTCAGCAGGTCCACGGCCGCGGCCAGCTGGTCCTCGTCGAGGGCGTAGGGGTCCTTGATGCCGAGGTCGGGCTGGGTCTTCATCAGGTACAGCGCGGCGTCCGCGATGTAGATCGGCGAGTCGTAGGACGTGACCTTGCCGCTGTAGTCACCGGCACCGTCGAAGACCGCGCCCCAGCTGGTGGGAGCGGGGCTGACCTCGTCGGTGTTGTACATCAGCAGGTTCGCGCCCCAGCCGTGCGGGACGCCGTACATCTGGCCGCCGACGGAGTTCCAGGCGCGGTCCTTGAGGAAGTCGAACTCGTCGGCGTAGTTGGGCACCAGGTCGGTGTTGACCGGGGCCACGTCTCCGGCGGCGATCAGTCGCAGCGTCGCGTCGCCGGAGGCCGACACCACGTCGTACTGGCCGGTCTTCATCAAGGTGACGGCCTCGTCGGAGGTACCGAAGTACTTCACCGACACCTTGCAGCCGGTCTGCGCCTCGAACGGCGTCACCCAGTCCACGGCCTTGTCGGTGCTGCCGTCCTCGGCGTACCCGGGCCACGCGAGGACGCTGAGCGAGTCCTCGTCGTCGCCGAGCTCGGTCGCCATCGGGATGTCGGGAGCGGTGAAGCCGCCCTGTTCCCCGGCGGCCGTGCCTGCGTCGCCACCACCACCGCCGCTGTCGTCGGCCGCGTCGGTGCCACAGGCCGCGAGGGTGGCGGCAAGGCCGAGGCCCAGCGCCACCGTCCCGGCCAGGGTGCGGATGCTTCTCATGATTCCTCCTGGGTTGTTCCCGAGCCGGTTCTGGTCGATGGATGCGGGGAGAGGTCGATGAGGTGCTCGTCCTCCCAGGTGAGGCCGACCGTGTCGCCCTGGGCGACGGCCTGGTCGGACGTCCCGTGCAGGTTCTGGCGCAGCACCGTGAGCGTCCCGCCACCGTCGAGCGCGACGACGTAGTGGTTGACCGAGCCGAGGTAGACGACGGCCTCGACGGTGCCCCGTGTGCGGCCGCCGGTCTCGGTGCTTGTGCCAAGCCGGATCTTCTCCGGGCGGATCGAGAACATCCCGTCCCGGCCGACGACGGTCTTCGCGGTCTCGCCGGTGAGCAGGTTCGACGTCCCGACGAACCCGGCCACGAACGACGACGCCGGCGACTCGTAGAGCTCGGCCGGGGCCGCCACCTGTTCGATGCGCCCGTCGTTGAAGACCGCGATGCGGTCGCTCATCGTGAGCGCCTCCTCCTGGTCGTGGGTGACGAACACGAAGGTGATGCCGACCTCGCGCTGGAGCTCCTTGAGCTCGATCTGCATCTCTCGTCGCAGCTTGAGGTCGAGGGCGCCGAGGGGCTCGTCCAGGAGCAGCACCTTCGGACGGTTCACCAGCGCACGGGCGAGGGCGACGCGCTGCCGCTGCCCGCCGGAGAGCTGGCCGGGCTTGCGGGCGCCGTACCCACCGAGCTGCACGCTGGCCAGCGCCGCCTCGGCCCGCTCGCGGCGCTCCCGGCGCGGCACCTTCTTCACCGCCAGGCCGTACTCCACGTTGCCGAGCACGTCGAGGTGCGGGAAGAGCGCGTAGTCCTGGAAGACGGTGTTCACGTTGCGGGCGAACGGCGCCTGCCTGGTGACGTCCTGGCCGTCGAGGTGCACGGTGCCGGACGTCGGCGCCTCGAAGCCGGCGATCATCCGCAGCACCGTCGTCTTGCCCGACCCCGAGGGCCCGAGCATCGAGAAGAACTCCCCGTCCCGGATCTCCAGGTCCAGGTCGTCGACGGCGGTGACCGCGCCGAACCGCTTGGTCACGGACTCCAGCCGGACGGCCGGAGTGTCGCCAGACGATCGGCCCGCGGTCATGCCGGGAACCTAGGGCGTCGGAATCAGTCGTCACAAGCACGTTCCAGTTACGGATACGTCATCCGTTGGTCGAGGAAGGCGCGCCAGCGCCTGTCTTCCGTTGGTCGAGGAAGGCGCGCCAGCGCCTGTCACGAGACCCCGTGAGGGGCCAGCGGTCCGCTGCGGAGGTTTCGTGACAGGACTTCGTCCTTCCTCGACCAGCGGCGGGCCTGTGGGCGGCCTCCGCGAGCTGTCCCCGCCCGGACATAGGGTGGCGCGGTGCCCGACGACGTCCCTGCCGCCACGGTCCGGCCAGTGGTTCGGGAGGTCCTGGCCACGGCCGTCGAGGCGCTGGGCGGCGAGGAGCGGCCCGGTCAGGTGGCGATGGCCGAGGCGGTCACCGAGGCGTTCGGCAGCGAGCAGCACCTGCTCGTCCAGGCCGGCACCGGCACCGGCAAGTCACTCGGGTACCTCGTCCCTGCCCTGCTCCACGACCGCCGCGTCGTGGTCGCCACCGCCACGCTCGCCCTCCAGCACCAGCTGGTCGAGCGCGACATCCCGCGGCTGATCGAGGCCATCGGCGCCAGCGAGCACAAGGACGAGGTCGACACGTCGTACGCCGTGCTGAAGGGCCGCTCCAACTACGTCTGCCTGCACCGGATCCGTGAGGGCGTGCCCGACGAGCAGGGCGCGCTGGTGGAGGTCCCGAAGGGGTCGATGGCGCGCAAGGTCCTCGACCTGCGCGCGTGGGCCGAGCAGGAGGCCGAGACCCAGGGCACCGGCGAGCGCGACCACGCGCCCCGTCACACCGACCGCGAGTGGCGGCAGGTGTCGGTCAACCACCGCGAGTGCCTGGGCGCGGCGCGGTGCCCCTTCGGCCAGGAGTGCTTCGTCGAGGTCGCCCGGGAGCAGGCTCATCGCTCGCACCTGATCGTCACCAACCACTCGCTGCTGGCGATCGACGCGGTCGAGGGCGTGCCGATGATCCCCGACTACGACGCGGTGGTCGTCGACGAGGCGCACGAGCTGGTGGCCCGGGTGACCCAGGCCGCGACGGACGAGCTGGCCGTCAACGACGTCGAGCGCGCCGCCCGCCGGTCCCAGCGGTACGTCGGGGAGTCCACCGCCGCCGACGACCTCGCCGACGCCGGAGACGCGCTGCAGCTGGCCATGGACGACGCCGACCCGGGTCGCTTCGACGAGGTGCCCGAGGGGATCAAGGACGCCCTCGTCCTGGTCCGTGACGCGGCCCGCGCGGTCATCTCCGCCTACCCGCGCGAGGAGAGCGGCGGCTCCACCGAGGAGGGGGTGGACGCGGGCCGCACCCAGGCCCGCGGCATGGTGCAGGAGGTGTTCGTCAACGCCGAGCGGATGGCCGCCGGCGCCGACACCGACGTGCTGTGGCTCAGCGAGGGCGGCGACCGCATCCCGCCACGGTTGTGCGTCGCGCCGCTCCAGGTGTGGAGCCAGATGCGCGACAAGCTGCTCTCGGACAAGACCGCGGTGTTCACCTCGGCCACCCTGATGCTCGGCGGCGACTTCTCCTCGATGGCGGTCTCGATCGGGCTCAAGCCGGCCGAGCGCCTGGTGGACGAGGGTGAGGTGAGCCCCGAGCACCCCGCCGACGCCCAATCAGATGTACTGCCCTGGCGGGGGCTCGACGTCGGCTCGCCGTTCGACTACGGGCGGCAGGCGATCCTGTACATCGCCCGCCACCTGCCGACGCCCGGCCGCGACGGCCTCGGGAAAGCCCAGCTGGACGAGATCGTCGAGCTCGTCGACGCCGCCGAGGGCCGCACGCTGGGGCTCTTCAGCTCACGCCGGGCCGCCGAGACCGCGGCCGAGGAGGTGCGCACGCGCCTTCCGCACCTGACCACGCTGGCGCAGGGGGACGCGCAGCTACCGGAGCTCGCCCGGCAGTTCGTCGAGGACGCCTACACCTGTCTCTTCGGCACCCTGAGCCTTTGGCAGGGGCTGGACGTGCCGGGGGAGACGTGTCAGCTGGTGCTCATCGACCGGATCCCCTTCCCGAGGCCGGACGACCCCCTGATGTCGGCCCGCCAGCGGGCCGCCGACCAGGCCGGGGGCAACGGGTTCATGCAGGTGGCCGCCACGCACGCCGCGCTGCTGCTGGCTCAGGGCGCCGGCCGGCTGATCCGGACGACCACCGACCGTGGCGTGGTGGCCGTGCTCGACCCGCGGCTGGTCACCGCGAGATACGGCGGCTTCCTCAAGGCCAGCCTGCCCCCCATGTGGGCGACGACGGATCCCGACGTGGTGCGCCAGGCGCTGAAGCGCCTCGCGAGCCCGGTCCGATGAGGTGATCTTGAAGCCGGCCCAGATGACCAGCCAGCCGATCAGCACGTCGGCGACCCAGTGGTTGCCGGTGCCGATGACGACGAGCCCGGTGATGAAGGCGTGCGCCCAGCCGCCGATGCGCATCCAGCGGCCCCGCCGGTTGGCGGGGGCGTGGCGCTGCAGCACGAGCGCCACCCACATGGCCCAGCCGGCGTGCAGGGACGGGAAAGCCGCGAGCTGGTTGGTCAGCCCACCGAGGCCCTTCGGTGCCGACGCGTCGCCGCCCCACCATCCGTCGCCCGAAGTCAGCGCCAGCACGTCGGCGTACCCGCCGAACAGCCGCGGCGGTGCCGTGGGGAGGAGCAGGTAGGCGCCGAGGGCGATGATCGTGCCGATGACGAGGGCGAGACGAGCGGGCCCGTAGGCGGCTGCGCCGCGGCGGTAGAGCCAGAGCAGGACGATGGCGGTCACGACGTAGTGGGCAGTGGCGTACCAGAAGGAGCCGAAGAGGCTCAGCCCCCGCGAGACCGTGAACAGCTGGTTGATCGCGCCCTCCCACGACAGGTGGAGGGTGTCCTCGATGTCGAGGAGCTCGGCCGCGCGCTTCTGCGCCGGGCGCAGCGCGTCGCTGGCGAACATCCGAGAGCTGGTGTAGACGACGTACAGGCTCAAGATGACCAGCATCTCGACCAGGGCCGCGCGCCAGCCCCGGGTGGCTGGCTTCGTGGCCGCCACCTCCTGGAACTCGCTACCCCTGCTCGCCATGCTCTGAGCCTGCCCCGTTCTCCGCGCTTCTGCACATCAGTTGTTTCCCTGGACGTTCCCTGAGGAGTCCCGGTGTGCCACGTGGATACCCGGAGCCTCTCGTTTCACCGAGCGGCGGACCGGGCAGGGGATACCTCATGCCTACCAGACACCTTGTGATCGCAACGTTGGCGACCCTGGTTGTTGTTCCGCAACCAATCGTCGGTTCCTTTGCCGAATCCTCACGACCAGTCTGGACGAGGCCACCGACATGCCTCGGCGCGACCGTGACCCTGGCCGGGACCGACGGCGACGACCGCCTGGTCGGCGGGCCGGGCGACGACCACCTCGACGGCGGGCTCAACGGCCTGCAGCAGCCCTACCCGGACAACGCTCCGGACAACGTCGGCGACGCCCTCGTCGGCGGACCGGGCGACGACGTCCTCGACCCCGGCTACGACGACGTGACCGACGCCGGCGGCGGGTACCTGCCCGACACCATCTCCTACGCCGCTGCTCCGGCCGGCGTGCGCGTCGACCTGGCCGCCGGCACGGCGTCCGGCGGCGCGGGCGCCGACACCCTCGTGCTGGAGGCCGCCGTGCAGCTCGAGGGATCGGCGTACGACGACGTGCTGGTCAGCGGCGACTTCGGCGACTGGGTGTCGGCCGGCGCCGGGGACGACCTCCTGCGCGGCGGGCCGGGGCGCGACTACCTCCAGGCGGACCCGAGCGACCTGCCGGCGCCCGGCGAGGCGCCGTACGACGACCGGGTCTACGGCGGTCCGGGCGGCGACGGGATCTACCTGGCCAACGGCGACGACGTCGGCCGGGGCGGGAGCGGTGACGACGTGATCTCGCACGGCTGGGGTGCGGCCGACCTACGCGGAGGGGTGGGCGACGACGACCTCGAGACCCGGCTGGACTGGGCCGGCGGCACGTCGGTGGACGGCGGGGACGGCGACGACCAGTGCTACGCGTGGTCGGTGTCGCGGGCGGGGCGGCGGGTCGTCGACGTCCGCGGCCGGATCGACCTGGGCACCGGCGTCGTCACCTTCGGCGCCGGCCGGTCGGCGTACCTGGCCGGCATCGAGACGCTGCGGATCCCCGACGGCCGCTGGGAGGTGCGGGGCACCTCCGCCGACGAGTCGTTCTTCGGGGGCGACCTCGGGCGCGACCGGATCCGGGTGCGGGCCGGCGGTGGCGACGACCTGGTCACCGGGACGCCGGGTCGCGACGAGCTGTTCGGTGGCGCGGGCCGTGACAAGGCGAGGTACGTGTCCGCGGACGACGTCGTCCGCGGCTTCGAGGTGGTGAGCCCCTAGACCTTCCGCAGGACGGCGGTGACGATGCCCAGGATGCTGGCGTGGGTGCCGTCGATCGGGTCGTACGACGCGTTGTGCGGCAGCAGCCAGACCTGGCCGCCCTTGCGCTGGAAGGTCTTGACCGTCGCCTCACCGTCGATGAGCGCGGCCACGATGTCGCCGTTCTCGGCCGTCTGCTCCTGGCGGATCACGACGTAGTCGCCGTCGCAGATCGCGGCGTCGACCATCGAGTCGCCCGCCACCTGGAGCAGGAACAGGGTGCCCTCGCCGACCAGCTGCTTGGGCAGCGGGAAGACGTCCTCGACGCGCTCGTCGGCAAGGATCGGGCCGCCGGCCGCGATCCGGCCGACGACCGGGACGTAGGTGGCCTGGGGCACCGCGTCGCCGATGTCGGTCTCGTCGTAGGACGTGTCGTCGCTCGTCCCGAGCGAGCGTCGCGCCGCCATCACCTCGGGGAGGAACACCTCGAGAGCGCGGGGGCGGTTGGGGTCGCGCTTGAGGAAGCCCTTCTCCTCCAGCACGCGCAGCTGGTGGGCCACGCTCGAGGAGCTGGTGAGGCCGACGGCCTCGCCGATCTCGCGCATGCTGGGTGGGTAGCCGCGCAGCTCGATGGAGTCCTTGATGTGGCCGAGGACCTTCTGCTGGCGCGGCGTCAGGCCGGTCGCGTCGGGCGGGCCGTCGGGCAGCTCGGAGACCTTGCCCCGGGATGTGCCCGGCGAGCCGGTGGAGGACTTGCGCGACGCGGGACGTTCCTCGGTTGCCATGGCGTCACGGTAGTGGCGCGCGGGGTCGTTGTTCAAACACACGTTCGAACGGCGTGTCGCCATCTGCTCGAGCAATCCCTCGAACGCGTGTGCGAACCGGGGGTTGATTTCGTTCGAACACATGCTCTACTCTCGATCACATGTTCGATCGAACGTCTGATCGAGCGGCCGTCCGGGAGCATTGTCGGTGGTCGCTGTCAGAGTCCGGATCGACACAGGAACCGACAGCCGGTCAGGGTGGCCGGTCCTTCCCCAGGAGGTCCCGATGAGCACCATCACGATCCACGAGGTCCGCCTCGCTCCCCGCACGGCCCTGCGCCGCCCTGAGGTGCCCACGAGGGTGCGGCTGACCCGCCGCGGTCGCGCCGCGGTCCTGTTGGCCGGGCTGGTCATCGCCCTGGTCGTCGGCGTCGTGCTGGGCGCGCGTTCGGTGGCCACCGAGCACCCGGGCACTCCCGAGCCGACCCACATCGTGATGGTCGGCTCCGGCGAGACCCTCTGGGACATCGCCGGCGACGCCGCGCTCGCCACCGGCAGCGACGACATCCGGGCGATGGTCAAGCGCATCGAGCGGATGAACGCGCTCGACTCCGGGATGGTGCAGGCCGGTCAGCGTCTCCGCGTGCCGACCGACTAGGGGCCACGCACACCCACACAGACTTCGTCAGCCGACTCGACCCCGGCTGGCGAGCCGGGGAAGACGAAGGGCGGGACCATCGGTCCCGCCCTTCGCGGCTTTCACCGCTGGTCGAGCAGGACGCGCCAGCGCCCCTCACGAGACCCGGTGACCGAACCGAGGTCCTCAGCCGATCAGGTCGCAGACGTTCTGGATCGTCCCGCGGGGTCCGAGTGTGATGGTGCGTGTGCCGTCGTCGCCGAACACCACGCTGCTGTAGCGGCCGCCGACGTAGGCGATACCGGCGAACGGCTTGCTCCCCGCCGGCATGCCCGACGTGAAGTGCCCGGTGAGGGCCATCAGGGACTCGAGGTTCCCCGCCGAGTCGTAGCTGAGCTCGGCCCGGCCGCTCTGGTCGAGCAGCACCGACGCACCGGTGTCGGTGTTCGTCCACCGGATGAAGAGCGGACCCTTGAAGAGCTCGGTCCGCACCTGGCCGTCGGGCCAGAGGCTGACGTCGCGGTACTGCTCGCCGTCGCGCGTGACGACTCCGGTGACGGGGAAGGCGCAGCGCTCGCCGGCGACGTACGAGACGTCCTCCGAGCGGTACTTGTGCCAGCCGGTGTCCGGGTCGTCCGCCGCCGATGCCGGCGCGACGCTTGCGCTGAGGAGGGCTGCGGTGAGCAGCACGCCCGAGATCGTGCTCTTGCTGGTCATCTGATGACTCCTAACCGATGGATTACCTCTTGCCAGTTAGCAGGGCATCACGCCATCGGGTCACGTTTCAAGACACAATGGGGTGTGTGCACTGGGTCGAGCGGGAGGGGATCCCGTCCCCACGCGCCATCGGCGGGCACCCGGCGCTGGACTTCTGCAACACGTGGGCCGGGTGGGACAAGTGGGACGGCCAGGACCCGACGTCGCGGTCGGAGTGGCTGCGCAGCTACCCGTGGTTCGCCGCGTGGGCGGGGTACGTCGGCCTGCTCGAGACCGACGAGGAGGCGATGCTGCGGCGGCGTACCGACGCGGCGGCCGAGGCGGTCGTGGCCGAGGCGCGCGCCCTGCGTACCTCGCTGCACGCGGCGGTCCTGGACCCCTCGGACGCGAGGGCGATGGCCCGGGTGACCGGATACGTGCGTCGGGCTGCCGATGGCCTGCGCCTGGTCCCCGGCGAGGTCCCGACCTGGCGGGTGACCAGCAGCCGGACGGTCGAGCTGCCGCTTCTGCGGGCGGCCTGGGCGGCCGGTGACCTGCTCACCTCTGGGCGGCTCAGTGACGTGTCCGAGTGTCCGGGGGATGAGTGCGGCTGGCTGTTCCTCAACCCGTCCACGCGCCGCCGCTGGTGCAGCATGGAGAGCTGCGGCAACCGGGCGAAGGTCCGTTCGTTCGCCAGACGCCACTCCCACTGATCGGTGGTCGAGGTACGAGGAGCGCCGGCGACGAGCCTCGAAGCCACGCCTACCGATCCTTGAGTCTCCGCACGAACTTCTGCCCCGACCACGTCGCGTCGACGGCCGCGACCTTCACGTCCACGAACCCGAGGTCGAGGCCGATGCGGCGCACCACGTTGTCGTCGAGGTCGGTCGGCACCTTGCTGGCCTTCTTGGGCCAGCACACCCACACCATGCCGGCGGTCGAGGTCCGCTCGAACAGCACCGGCAGCCGCCGCTGCAGGCTCGCCACGGACAGGTGCCAGGTGATGGTCACGTCCGCTTGCCGGGGAAGCCGGCGTACGACGGTGGCGGCCGGCAGGTCACCGAGCTCCAGGTCGCTGGGCTGACCGTCGAGGAAGAGGACGTGGTCCGGCTTGATGCCGAGCTTCTGGGGAAGCGGGGTGCCGGAGTAGCCGGCGGTCATCGAGCGGCTCTCTTTCCGCCGATGGGGCGCGGCGCCGGAGGCGGCCCGTCCGCATCGCCCGCGTCGCCACGGCTCATGCCGAGCATCCGCAGCAGGCGAGCCACGAGCATCAAGCCGATGAACAGGCAGGCCACGGCGCCGAGGGAGGCCAGGCCGAGGAACATCCAGGCCCGGCTGTCGCCACCGCGCGCGGAGGCACCGAAGTCGATGGCGGCGTACACGAGATAGCCCCAGGCGACCACGCAGAGCGTCACGCCGAGCGCATGGAGCAGCAGCGCGCCGCGCGAGCGGGCCGGCGGCGCGGCCTCGGCGCGCGGGGGAGGCTCGGCCCGGCGCTTGCCGGCGTGCTTTCCCGATTGTTGGCCCGAAGACTCCACGCGGCCATTGTCGCCCATGGTGGGAAGCGCGACACGCCGGTGCCGAACGGTCTGGACCAGCGCCTGACCTGCGGCGATGCACTCTCGCGAACAACCGGACTATCTGGGGTCTTGCCAGCGCCCGGACCCCAACATATAGTGAGTTACACGGATGTAGTTCCTCCACAGGCTATCCCCAGACGGACCCCTGCGAACTCACATCCACCGGCGGATTACCCACCGTTCCAAGGACGTTATCCACAGGCCCACCCGGGTCGGCTGTGGCGCGCCCGGAGGCACGCGAAAGGAGGCATCGATGCACTGTCCGTACTGTCGCGAGACCGATACCCGTGTCATCGACTCCCGCGTGGCCGAGGACGGCTCCTCGATCCGCCGCCGCCGCTCGTGCTCGGCGTGCCAGAAGCGGTTCACCACCGTCGAGCAGATGCAGCTGACCGTCCTGAAGCGGTCGGGGGCCACCGAGCCCTTCGTCCGTGACAAGGCGATCGCCGGCGTCCGCTCCGCCTGCAAGGGCCGCCCGGTCACCGAGGACGACCTGGCCTGCCTCGGCCAGCAGGTCGAGGACGCCCTGCGTCTCGAGGGTGCCGCCGAGGTGCCCGCCCACGAGGTCGGGCTGGCGATCCTCGGCCCGCTGCGGGAGCTCGACGAGGTGGCCTACCTGCGCTTCGCCTCGGTCTACCGCGCGTTCGAGTCCGCCGACGACTTCGAGGACGAGATCGCGGTCCTCCGCGCGGAGCGTTCGGCCCGACAGCTCCAGCCCGTGCCGACGGGCTGACACAGACCACCCGGTACGTCGTGGGGAAGCGGCGTACCGGGTGCACCACCTGGGTGCCCCGACGTCAGCCCTGCGGCTGTCGGTGGTGCCAGCAAGAATGTTCAGCAGGGACCGACACCGAGTGGGACCGAGGAGCACAGGCATATGACCGAGACCGTGAGTGGGGCTGCCAAGCAGACGAGCAAGACAGCCGGGCAGAGTCATTTCTTGGCCATCGAGCGCGTCTTCAGCACCGAGGGCGTGCACCCCTACGACGAGCTGACCTGGGAGCGCCGCGATGTGGTGCAGACCAACTGGAAGACCGGCGCGACGGTCTTCGAGCAGCGCGGTGTGGAGTTCCCGTCGACCTGGTCGGTCAACGCCTCGACGATCGTCACCACCAAGTACTTCCGCGGCGCCGTGGGCACCGACGTCCGCGAGTGGAGCCTCAAGCAGCTCATCGACCGCGTCGTCTCGACCTACGTCAAGGGCGGCCTCGACCACGGCTACTTCGCCACTCCCGCCGACGCGGAGGTCTTCGAGCACGAGCTGACCTGGCTGCTCGTCAACCAGTACTTCTCCTTCAACAGCCCCGTCTGGTTCAACGTCGGCACCGCGTCGCCGCAGCAGGTCTCGGCCTGCTTCATCCTCTCGGTCGACGACTCGATGGACTCGATCCTCAACTGGTACAAGGAGGAGGGCTTCATCTTCAAGGGCGGCTCCGGTGCCGGCCTCAACCTCTCCCGCATCCGCTCCTCCAAGGAGCTGCTCTCCTCGGGTGGCACGGCGAGCGGGCCGGTCTCCTTCATGCGCGGCGCCGACGCCTCCGCCGGCACCATCAAGTCCGGTGGCGCCACCCGCCGCGCGGCCAAGATGGTCGTCCTCGACGTCGACCACCCCGACATCGTGGAGTTCGTCGAGACCAAGGCGCGCGAGGAGGACAAGATCCGCGCGCTGCGCGACGCCGGCTTCGACATGGACCTGGGCGGCGCCGACATCACCTCCGTGCAGTACCAGAACGCCAACAACTCCGTCCGCGTCAGCGACGAGTTCATGAGGGCGGTCGAGGAGGGCACCGAGTTCGGGCTGCGCTCGCGCAAGACCCACGAGGTCATCGAGTCCGTCGACGCTCGCGAGCTGTTCACCAAGATCGCCAAGGCCGCCTGGGAGTGCGCGGACCCGGGCCTGCAGTACGACGACACGATCAACGACTGGCACACCAACCCGGAGACCGGCCGCATCACCGCGTCCAACCCCTGCTCTGAGTACATGTCGCTCGACAACTCCTCCTGCAACCTGGCGTCGCTGAACCTCCTGAAGTTCCTCAAGGAGGACAACACCTTCGACGCCGAGCTGTTCGCGAAGGCCGTCGAGGTGATCATCACCGCGATGGACATCTCGATCTGCTTCGCCGACTTCCCGACCGAGGCGATCGGCGTCACCACCCGCGACTACCGCCAGCTCGGCATCGGCTACGCCAACCTCGGCGCGCTGCTGATGGCGATGGGTCTGGGCTACGACTCCGACGGCGGCCGCGCGATGGCCGCGACCATCACCTCGCTGATGACCGGCGTCTCCTACCGCCGTTCGGCCGAGCTGGCCGCCGTCGTCGGGCCCTACGCGGGATACGCCCGCAACGCCGACGCCCACAAGCGCGTGATGCGCAAGCACCAGGCCGCCAACGACACGGTCCGCACGCTCGGCATCGCCGACGACCAGGTGCACAAGCTGGCCACGGCCGCGTGGGCCGACGTGCAGAGGCTCGGAGCCGACAACGGCTTCCGCAACGCGCAGGCCTCCGTGCTCGCGCCCACCGGGACCATCGGCTTCATGATGGACTGCGACACGACCGGCATCGAGCCCGACTTCTCCCTGGTGAAGTTCAAGAAGCTGGTCGGCGGCGGCTCGATGCAGATCGTCAACCAGACGATCCCGCGGGCGCTGACCAAGCTCGGATACGCCGAGGAGCAGGTCGAGGCGATCGTCGCCTTCATCGCCGAGCACGGCCACGTGATCGACGCCCCCGGCCTCAAGCTCGAGCACTACGAGATCTTCGACACCGCGATGGGTGCCCGCGCCCTCAAGCCGATGGGCCACGTCCGGATGATGGCGGCGACCCAGCCGTTCCTCTCCGGTGCCATCTCCAAGACGGTCAACCTCCCCGAGACCGCGACGGTCGAGGAGATCGAGGACATCTACCTCCAGTCCTGGAAGCTCGGCCTCAAGGCGACGGCCGTCTACCGCGACAACTGCAAGGTCGGCCAGCCCCTGGCCGACGGCAAGTCGGACTCCTCCAAGGCCGACCAGGCCCGAGCCACGACGTCCACGACGCCGGCCGAGGTCCAGACGGTCGAGAAGATCGTCTACCGCCCGACCCGCAAGCGCCTCCCCAAGTCGCGTCAGTCGCGGACCACGTCGTTCACGGTCGGCGGCGCCGAGGGCTACATGACCTCCGGTGCCCACGACGACGGCCAGCTCGGCGAGGTCTTCCTCAAGCTCGGCAAGCAGGGCTCCACCCTCGCCGGCGTGATGGACGCCTTCTCCATCGCGGTCTCGATCGGCCTGCAGTACGGCGTCCCGCTGGAGACCTACGTCTCGAAGTTCACCAACCTGTCCTTCGAGCCCGCCGGCCTCACCGACGACCCCGACGTCCGGATGTCGAAGTCGATCATGGACTACATCTTCCGCCGCCTCGCCCTGGACTACCTGTCCTTCGAGGACCGCTCCATGCTCGGCATCTACTCCGCCGACGAGCGCCAGCGCTACCTCGAGACCGGCAGCTACGAGCCGATCATCAGCGAGGTCGAGTCCCTCAAGGCCGACGTCCCCGTCGAGGCCACCATCGTCGAGGACGAGGTCCCCGCCGAGGAGCGCCGTCGCCGAGGCCCCCCAGGCCGAGGTCAGGGAGGCTCGCACCTCCGCCGAGCTCTTCGAGAAGATCACCGGCACCGCCGTCGACTCCCCCCTCTGCATGACCTGCGGCACCAAGATGCGCCCCGCCGGTTCCTGCTACGTCTGCGAGGGCTGCGGAAGTACCAGCGGCTGCAGCTGAGTTCAGCGGACAGCGTTTGTGTGGTGGATCCCCGGCACCAAGTGCCGGGGATCCACCACTTTTGCTGCTGAAAGTCAGTAGCCGAACACGTGCACACTCAGCACGTCAATCTCCCGCCCTCGGGTCGCCGAAGAACGCCCCGAGTCGACGCGAGACCAAGGGGAACGGCTTCTCGCGAGGCTCCCATCGGCACGCCAGTTGTTGTTCGGCACAATGAGAAACAAGTGGTGAGCGTCGGGAGCGACGTGGGCCTTCCAAAGGTCCTTCAAGTCGTGGTTGTTGGTCGTCGTACCACCGCGTTCCACCTCGGCGAGGATCCCTCGTTGCGGGGCCAGCCGATAGAAGAAGTCCGGTCGGGCGTACGTCACCAAGCCCGCTTGAGGAGTGAGAACTACCTCCTCGGTGAAACCCAATCGGTGGTCAACAACAACGAAAACTCCGCCTGCAGGGCAGTGCTCTTGGCGTTGTGAACGTGAAGTTCCGCCAACCGTGAGGCTTTGACATCGATTTCGTCGACCAGTCGATCCGCCATGGCGTCGACGATGCGAAGTTCGGCTTCCTCTGCCTCGGTGGTGGTCCCGCGCGTCCATCGTGTGTGCTGAGCCATCCGCGAAGCTTGCGACAACCGTCAGTCATCGCGCAGGACATTCGCTGAGGCGCCGGCCGCAGCCGTACTTCTCCACAGATTGCGCCGACCCCCTGTCGCACGTACGTCGCCGCGACAACGCTGATCCCATGACATCTCGGAGGCCCCACACTCAGCCAGGCTTCACCCGTGGCCCGCGGATCGCGGACCTCATGACCCGCGAGTACTCATCGTTCCTCGAGAGCTCCATGGCGGCAGAGCGGGTCGGCGATGCCGGACGGCGCTCGAGTACCACCTGGGCATCCCGATGTTCACCCGCAGCCGACATGCCTCGACGCTGCGAAGCAGCTGGCCGGCCTGGCGGACGAGATGACGCCCTGGCTGTGGGCACGATGGGCGGCCTACCAGTCCAACCGAGCCGAGGACGCGGGTACGGAGTCGGGGTTCATCACGCGGGCCGCGCTCGACTACACCCTCCGGATGTTCTACGACGAGCAGATGCAGGCGGCGTACGACGAGGGGCGCGACCCGGTCGAGGTCACGCGCGACGTCATCGGGGAGAGCTGGGTCTACCAACAGGTGTGCACCTTCGAGCTCCGCGGCATGCAGGAGTTCCTGGACTTCATCGCGGACGGCGCGCTCGCCGAGAACGCCTACTGGGCCAGGGAGTGGGGGGACGCCGAGATGCGAGCCATGCACGTCGTGGGGAGACGCAACGGTCGGCTGGTGGTGACAGATCTGTCGGATGACTGCGAGATCGAGCTCCTCGACCTCGGTGCCGGCACCTTGTGTGGGCCGGGAGGCCACTTGATCGGACGGCTGGTCCCGAGCGGCGTCGAGCCACGGACGATGTTCGACTCCACCCCGTTGGTGGTCGACCCGCAGACGGCCCGCGAGGTCGCGGAAGCGGAGACGGGTGGCTGGATCACCGCCCTGAAGGCCGCGATCGCCGGCGGGCGAATGACGCTGGCGGACCTCGAGAGCGAGGACCGCGAGCTCGTCACCGACGTGCCGAGCAGCGCCGTCATCGACCTCGTGACCAGACCGGCCGATCGTGAACGAATCCGGGACGAGCGTCACGACGGGAAGGATGTCGTCGGACGCGCGGCGTTCCGATTGCTGCGTGAAGCCGGCGACGGCCGGCTCGGCGACGACGATGCGTCGTACGTCGCCGCTGCAGTCCTGAATCCCCACGCGTACGACGAAGCGCGACGCAAGCTCGTGGTTCCCGGTCAGCCGGGGCCTTGGCTCCGGTGGGCGGCCCAGGTCAGCGAGCCGGCCAGGACCAGGCTGCACCAATTGGCCGAGCGTGCGGCGGCCTTCGCTGCGTGATAGCACTATGCTAGCGAGCATGGGCTCGATCCTGATCCGCGACGTGCCGGACGAGGTCCGGGCCGAGCTCGCCGCCAGGGCGGCGAGAAACGGGCAGTCGATGCAGGAGTTCCTCCGAGCGACTCTCGTCGAGATGACAGCGAAGCCCAGCCCGGAGGAGTGGGTGCGCAGGGTCGAGCGTCGGCTGGCCGCGTTCGAGGGCCCAGGGCTGACTGCGGAGGAGATCGTGACCGAGATCCGAGCGCTGAGGGACGGTCGGTGATCGTCGACGCCTCGGTGGTCGTGGCCGCTCTGACGGACCCGACGGCCGTCGGGCGCTGGGCGCGCGGCATCACCAGCGTCGGTCGGGTGGAGGCCCCGCACCTCATGCCCGCCGAGGTCTGCCAGGTCCTGCGACGTCTGGTCCTGCAGAGACGTCTTGCCGAGCGGGACGCCGGGGCGGCCGTCGCCGGACTGTCCGAGATCGCCTCTGAGCTGCACGGGTTCGAGCCGTTCGCGGTCCGTGCGTGGGAGCTGCGCGACACCGTGTCGGCGTACGACGCCTGGTACGTCGCCCTGGCGGAGGCGCTGGACGCCCCGCTGGCAACGCTCGACGTCCGGCTGGCCCAAGCGCCAGGACCCGGTGCTCGTTCCTGGTGCCCGACTGACCCGTGGCTGCCAAAGACCTAGGCGACCTCGTCCATGGGTACCGCGACGAGGTCGTGGTCGCAGGCGCGGTGGACGACTTCCAGAGGTACGCCGGCGAGCCGGCCGGCGTCGTACAGGGACCGTGCCCACGCCCGGTCGTTGTTCGTGAGGCCGCTGTGTCCGGGCCGGGAACGGAGGAACGCGAAGCGCCGTCTCTCGCCCGCCAGACCGCTGAGCACGGTCGCCAAGGACGCCACCATGTCGCCATCCGGTGGGTCGACGGCCTCGGATATCTCGGTGATCTGCGGGAGTGCGATCTCGTCCTCGATGAGCAGCATCCACACGGAGTGACCACCGAAGCCCCAGGGACCCATGAGCTCCTTCCACAGGGCCTCGAGGTCGGCTTGGGAACGGATGACGGGATGGAACGGCTTCTTCATCGGGCCAGCCTCGCCCGAATCGCGTGAACGGGTCGGCGGTCATCCACAGGTGCTAGGTGGCCAGCAGCGGCGCGAGGCGTTCTCGCGCGCTGCCCGGATCGCCACCGTCGCTTGAGCGGACGTCTCGGCCCGAGCCCGGCCCCACTTGGCGCCGAGGACGGCGAGGGGGCGGAGGACGACGAGGCCGCTGAGGAGCTGGACGGCGACCATGGCGGCGTTGGCGACGCCCATGGTGGAGAGCTCGGCGATGAGCCACTGCTTGACGTCGGCGACGGACTCGCCGTTCTTGATGCGCATGCCGGCGGAGGCGGCGAGGGAGACGACGGCGAGCTCGGGGACCATCTTGTCGAGGCCGCCGAGGGGGACCAGGGAGCCGGCGATGCTGCGGGCCTGGTTGGTGAGGCCGAGGGGGTCGATGCCGACCTCGGAGGCGACGTTGGCCAAGCCGGTGCGGGCGGCGAGCGGACCCATGAGCAGCGCGAGGTCGGAGGAGGGCTTGCCGTCGTCATCGGTGGGCGCCTCGGCCAGCTCGCCGGCCTCGACGAGCTCGTCGACGCGCAGCTCCGCGGCGGTGTCGCTCACGGTCCCGGTGAGGCCGGCCAGCTGGTCCTGGGTGAGGTGCTCGAAGTGGGCGGCGAGGTCGCCAGCGAAGTCGCCCGCGGCGTCGATGCCGTCGTCGACGTCGGCTTTGAGGCCGTCCCAGATCTGGAAGAAGTCGGTGACCACCTCGCCGGCGGCGTCCTCGCCGTCGATCTCGTCGTGCACGAGCGCGAGGGTGTCGGCGGCGGTCGCACGGGAGACGAGCTCGGACCAGAGCTGGACGCGCTCCTCGTCCTGGAACGGCGTCAGCGTCGCGAACAGCTCGGCCAGCTCGGCCGGCCGGGTCCAGCTAGACGTCGACGACACGGTCGGACTCGAGCGCGTCGACGCGGGCGACCAAGCCCTCGATGAGCTGCTGCTGGGCGAGCGTCACCTGGACCAGCTCCTCGATGGCGACCGTCACCTCGGACCACGACTCCTCCTGCGTGAGCCGACGCTTGGTCGCGTCGAGGTGCAGCGACGCGGCGTGCGCCCCCGACGACGCCTTCGCGAGCGCCTGCTGGGTGCGCTCGTCGCCGGTGAGCTCCTTGGCCCGCTGCTTGGCGGCGCCGATGACGTCGCGCCACGAACCCGTTCCCGTTCCCGTTCCCTCAGCCATGGTCCCTCCCAGGCGCCACGTCCCATTGCCCACGACAAGAGTCACCTGCGACTCGTCGTGATACCCCGAGGTGTTCACTTGAAGAGTGATCGACCCGGGCGATGCCCGCAAGATGGATATCGCGCTGCCGACGATCGTCGCCTCGACGGGATCCTGGGGCGTGTGCGCGTGCCACTGGCTGCCGGACGTGGACGGGGGACCGGCGATGTGGCTGACGGTCACCACCGAGCGCGAGCGTGAGCTGCTGGAGAGGGAAGCCTGGGTCCAGAGCCAGGTCACCATGATGCTGATGCGACAGAACGTGCCGTACGACGTGACGCGACGGATGCGGGTCTTCTTCGACTCGCTCGAAGGGCAGCGTCAGCTGCTCAGCGACTAGACGAACCCTTCCTCCACCAGCACCACGCCCTCGTGCGTGATGACGTGGGCCTGCCCGGAGCCGCCGACGACGCGGATCCACGACTCGACGTACAGGTAGCCCCGCAGCAGCTGGATCGAGAACCCGCCGTACATCCCGGGCACCCCGAACCAGAGCTTGCCGTCCGGGCACCCCGGCAGCACCGTCACCGGCGGGTAGCGCAGGGTCTCGTGCAGGGGATGCGAGTACGACGAGGCGATCCCCTCGGGGAGCATCAGCCGGCCGTCGATGACCGTGGCGAGCCCGCGGTCCAGCTCGGCGGCCCGTTCCGGGGTGAGCTCGGTCGCCGGGGGAGCGAGCAGGTCGAGCAGGTGCTCGTGGCCTCGCTCCGCTGCGACGTCGTACGGCGTGCGCCCGTCGCGGGCGGGAAGCGTGCGGAGGGCGCCGCGTTCGAGCAGCGAGGTGACGACGGTGTCGGGAGCGCCGTGCCAGGCGGCCTGGTGCAGAGGTGAGAACCAGGACGAGCCGCCGAGTCGCCACTGGTTCACGTCCACCCAGTGGTGGCCGAGCAGCTCGGCGACCTCCGGCCAGCGGCCGGCCTTGGCGGCGTCGGCGAGGCGGTGGTTGAGCGCGACCACCTCGTCCTTGAGCAGCGCGGGGTCGAGGACGCCGGGCCAGGACAGGCTCATCCCGAGGTCTCGACGTGGACGTCGGGGTCGATGCCGAGCGAGCGCAGCCAGGTGGACTCACCACGCAACACGATCTCGTCGGCGTGGGTGACCAGCAGCTCGAGGACGTCGTCTCCGGGAGAGCCGCCGAGCGCGGCCACGACAAGGGGGACGAGGTCGGCGGGTGCGGTGACCCAGTAGTCGTACTCCTCTGAGCCCAACCAGCCGTTGAGGTCCTGCCCCTCGAACACCAGGTCGCCCGCCTCGGTCAGCACGGCGACCACGTTCAGCCGGTTGCGCGACCAGATCGTGCGACGGGCCTCCACGTACCCAGGCTAGGACCCCGGGTCCACCCGCTGCACGACGTTGTCGTTGAACTCCGAGACCCACACCGCGTCGTCGGTGACCAGCACGCTGCCACCACTCGGGACCGGGTCGATCGCGTACTGCGTCGTACTTCCAGTCTCCGGGTCGAGCCGGAACAGGAAGCCCTCCGGCTGCCGCACCCAGACGGCGTCCGGCGTGGCGAGGAGGTCGCCCTCGGGACCGGCCGACAAGCTGTCGTACGTCGTCATGGGTTCCAGGTCGGCAGTCAGGCGCTGGAGCCCGGCCGATGTGCTGACCCACACGTCGTGGCCGACGGCGCTGACGTTGACGGGGTGGGAGACCTCCGCGGTCGCCAGAACCTTCCCGGTCGAGGCGTCCAGGGCCAGCACCTCGTCGGTGAGCGAGCACGTCACGTACACCCGGTCGGTCGTGACGGACAGCTGGAAGCACCGACGATCCAAGGGATACGTCTGTGTGTCACTGGTCAAGGCATCGACGACAGTGACGCGGTCGCCGATCCCTACGATGGACCAGACCCGGCCGTCGACGACCGGCAGCGTGAGTTGGTCGAAGACCTTGTCCACGGCCACCCGCTCGGTGATCTCGAGGCTCTCGGGGTCCAGGCGCACGAGGTCCGTGCCCTCGCGGCCCGCCGAGCACGCCCACAGGCTCGTGCCGTCGCTGCCGATGCCCGTGCAGTAGTGCCCGGAGTCGTTCCGCGTGTCGACCTCGACGCTGGTCACGACCGTGGCGCTCGCGCGGTCGACCCGGACGATGTCGCCCTTGTCCGTCTTCACGTACACCGCGTCGCCCAGCGCCGCGAGGCCGTCGGGCTGGTCGATCTCCAGGGCCGCGGTCAGCCAGTCGTCCTGGGCGACGATGGCCGGTGCGCCGGGCGACGTCGTCGGTTCCGGGGAGGGCGACGACGACGAGGGGGTACCGCCGCACCCGGCGGCCAACAGGCAGGTCAGCAGTACCGAGGTCCCCCGAGACCAGAGTCGCGCCATGGCGCATCGTGGGCTGCCGGGTCGCAGACCGTCAACGCCCTACCCTCGGCGGGATGAGGGTGCCGCTGCCTGGGTGGGTGCGCGGGTACGACCGCACCTGGCTGCGCGGCGACCTGCTCGCGGGCGTCACGGTGACGGCGTACCTCATCCCGCAGGTGATGGCGTACGCCGAGGTGGCCGGCGTCCCGTCGGAGGCCGCGTTGTGGGCGGTCATCGGCGGACTGACGGTGTACGTCGTCGTCGGCTCGTCGCGTCAGCTCTCGGTCGGCCCCGAGTCGACCACGTCGCTGATGACCGCGACCGCGCTCGGCGGCCTTGTGGCCGTGGGTGACGAGCGCCTGCCTTCTGGCCGCCGCGCTCGCCCTGATGGTCGGCCTCTGCTGCCTGGCCGGCTGGGTGCTCCGGCTCGGCGCGCTCGCGGACCTGCTGTCGCGGCCGGTGCTCGTCGGGTACCTCGCCGGCATCGCCTTCACGATGGCGGCCTCCCAGATCGGCAAGCTGCTCGGCATCGCCGAGCACGCCTCGTCGTTCGTCGACGAGGTGCGGCAGGTCTTCTCGCACCTCGATCGCCTGCACGCCCCGACCGCGGCCCTCGGCCTGGTCACGCTCGCCGTCCTGCTGACGATCGCCCACTTCTTCCCGCGGGCGCCCACGGCGCTGATCGGCATGCTCGGCGCGACCGCGGCCGTGTGGCTGCTCGGCCTGAAGGACCACGGTGTCGGCGTGGTCGGCCAGATCCCGGCCGGCCTGCACGTACCCGGCCTCCCCGACGTCGCCGCCCACGACCTGACCACGCTCGTCGGGCCGGCGGTCGGCATCGCCTTCGTCGCCTACACCGACAACATCCTCACCGGTCGCGCGTTCGCGTCCCGGCACGGTGAGACGGTCAACGCGCAGCGCGAGCTGCTCGCGCTCGGCGGAGCGAACCTCGGCGCCGGCCTGGCCGGCGGCCTCCCCGTCAGCAGCAGCGGCAGCCGCACGGCCATCGGCGACGCGGTCGGTCAGCGCACCCAGCTGGGCGGCGTCGTCACCGTGCTCTGCACCGTGCTGGCTCTACTCACCCTCCGGCCGCTGCTCGCGGAGTTCCCGGTCGCCGGCCTCGCGGCGGTCGTCGTGTACGCCGCCACGCGGCTGGTCGACGTCCACGAGCTCATCCGCTTCGGACGGTTCCGCCTCAGTGAGCTGGTCCTCGCCCTGGCCACGACCATCGCGGTGCTCGCGCTCGGCGTGCTGCTCGGCATCGTGGCCGCGATCGCCCTGTCGGTCCTGGACCTCCTGCGCCGGGTGGCCCGGCCGCACGACGCCGTGCTCGGCATCGTGCCCGGTGTCGCGGGGATGCACGACGTCGAGGACTACCCGTCGGCCCGCGTCGTGCCCGGGCTGATGATCTACCGCTACGACTCGCCGCTCTTCTTCGCCAACGCCGAGGACTTCCGGCTCCGCGCCCTTGCCGCCGTCGACGAGGCCGCGACGCCCGTCCGCTGGTTCGTGCTCAACGCCGAAGCGGTCTCCGAGGTCGACATCACCGCGGCCGACGCCCTCGAGGAGCTGCGCGCCGAGCTCGAGAGACGCGGCATCGTCGTCGGTCTCGCCCGGATGAAGGAGGAGCTGCGCGAGGACCTCGACCACACGGCGTTCCTCCGACAGGTGCCGGCCGACCGGATCTTCGCCACGCTGCCGACGACGGTCCAGGCCTACCAGGCCTGGACCGAGGATCAGTTGAACCCGTAACGCGCCAGCGGGTCGATCAGCTCACGCTCCTCGTACGCCAGGTGCGAGAGCAGCGTGTCGGTCAGCAGGTCCAGCGCGCGCTGCAGCTCGTCGAGGGCGGCGCCCGCGCCCGTGTCACCCGGGCCGTACGGCGGGGCGCCGACCAGGCCGACCAGCGCGTCGTCGACCTGTTCGAGGACGTCGTGGATGACGACGTGCTCCTCCGACAGCCGGTCCAGGACCGCGCCGAGGTCGGGGTCGCTGCGGCGCAGGTGGGTGAAGACCGACCGGTCCTCCAGCGTGTGGTGGCCGGTGACGATGCGGCAGTACGACTCGCAGTACGCGCCCAGCGTCCAGTTGTTCTGGCGCATCGTCATCGTGTTGATCTCCGACCGGGCTGCGCCGACCGACAGCTGCCCGCGCCGCACCTGGTCGACGATGTCGCGGACCTGCGCGAGCTCGCTGCGCAGGTGGTCGTGGATGTCGACGAGGTGCTGGGGGATGGCGGCGTTCGGGTACGACGCGACGGCCGGGGCGTCGTACGTCGGGCGGGCCGCCTCGTCCCACGGCAGGGAGGCGGATAGTCGCGCGCCGTTGTCCGGCGTGGGTCGAGGGAGGTCCGGGTGCCGCTCGCGCCCACCGGGTCTCGTGACAGGCAAAGGCGCGCCTTCCTCGACCAGCGAGGTGCCCGAGCGTCCCGCGTCGACGAGGTCGCGGACGGTGGGGATCACCTCGGCGGCGAAGCGCTGCAGCTCGGCGGGGTCGGCCCGAGCGTCCAGGCCGAGGATGAAGGTGCTCGTGCCGTGCTCGAGGGTGAGGGCGGCCAGGCGCTCGGCGGTGTGCGTCGAGGAGCCCCGCAGGTACTCGTGGCCGCCGAACACGTTGAGCATCCGGCGGACCGCCTGGGGCGGGCGGCCGGCGGCGGCGGCGGCTTCGTCGATGAGGGCGTTCATGCCCGGCAGGTCGTCCGGGGTGACGTATCCGAGGCTCGGCAGCCAGCCGTCCGCGACCCGCCCGGCCAGCCGGAGCATCCGCGGCTTCAGGGCTCCCAGCCAGATCTGCACGTCGTGCGCGGGAGGCGGGCCGGCGTGCATGCCCTTGACGGAGTAGAACCGGCCGTCGACGTCCACCGAGCGGTTGCCGGCGGTGCCCCACACACCGCGGATGACCTCGATCGCCTCCTCGAGGGCGTCCACCGCCTCGCCGGGGGTGCGGCGCGGCCCTCCGGCGGCGACGACGGCGTCCCAGAACGCCCCGGCGCCGAGGCCCAGCTCCGCGCGCCCGTCGCTGAGGATGTCCAAGGAGGCGACCGCCTGCGCGAGCACGGCGGGCGGTCGCAGCGGCAGGTTGGCGACGTTCGGCGCGACCCGCACCGCCGACGTACGGGCCGCGATCATCGACAACAGGGTCCAGGCGTCGAGGTGCTTGGCCTGGTACGGGTGGTCCTGCACGGTGACGAGCTCGTAGCCGAGGACGTCCGCAGCCTGCGCCAGCTCGAGCGCCCGCGCACCGGCGTCCGCGTCGGGGGACAGGAACACGCCGAACTCGAGGTCATGGCCGTAGTCCACGCCGCGAACCTAGTGGTCACCGACGAATCTCCGTCGGCGACCACCAGCCGACGCTCGACGGAACGGACCGTCCGTTTCGGTCCGATCGACCGGCGCTAACACCAACCGGGCGGGTGCGGTCCGGAATCGGCGAGATTTAACCCAAATTCGGTCTGGACCGGCTGTTGCGAGCCTTCTCCGACCCCAGGCTCCCTCCTAGAGTGAGTAGCACGCTTCTTGGGGGAGAGGGAGGACACCCGATGGAGTCGTCACAGATCATCAACCATGTCGTTCGCACGACCGGGGTCACCGTGCACGAGGCCACGGGCTTCGCAGAGGCCGTGCACGAGATCGTCGAGGAGCTCGTCACCGACGACGTGTCGGTCATCGCGTCGCCCCTCATCGTGGGCCGCTTCGGCTGCCCCGTGCTCGACCGCATCTTCCTCCGCCTGGAGGACCCGCGCTGGCAGCTTCCGGAGAGCGTCGACATCGCTCCCGCGGAGCTCGCGGAGGCGCTGCGCCTGCCCGTCGAGGTCCTCGAGGCCTACCCGGTCGTCGGCCGCTTCGGCCTGCTGGCCAAGGTGCTCGACCGCCTCGCGGTCTCCGACGAGGACGCCGAGAAGTACCTCACGATGCTCGACTCGTGGCTCTCGACGTACGCCGAGGGCTCGGGACGCGACTTCGAGGTGCTGCCCACCGGCAGCCGTGAGGCGTTCAGGGGGTGGCTGCTCGACCGGTTCGACCTGCTGGCCCGGTTCGGGTTCCCCGCCCGGCTCGCCGACCTGTCCGATGACCGGCTCGACGGTCGTGCGCACAGCTTCGACGACGGCCGCCGGCCGGACCTGATCGCGCGGATCACCGCGGACGGCGACCTCGTCCGCCGTGGCGACTGGCTGGTCATCCAGCACAAGGCCACCGCCGTGGGCCACAACGCCCACGACGAGCTCGCCGCCCACGTGGACTGGCTGCGCGCCGAGATCGGCCCGCGCGCCAACGGCGCGGAGGTGCACGGCCTGCTCATCGCCGACGGTGCGAGCCTGCTGCTCGAGCGGGCGCTGCGCGAGCGGGGCTTCGGGTACGTCTCGATGTCCGCGCTCGGCTACCGCCACTGGGTCCGCAGCCACACCCGCGTCGCCGTGGTCGGCGACCCGGACTCCACGGCGATCGCCTACCCCGCCACCATCCGGCTGGGGTCGCTGACGCCCGTCGCCGGCTAGGCCGGCGTTCGACCAGCGCCCGACCGGCGCTGACCGAACCGCGGGACGTTTCCGGCAAACGCGTGCCGATGCGGCACGCGTCGCGCAGACTGCTGCCCTGACCTGGTCCCCCCCGGCCAGGGTTGCCCGGAAGGTTCCCCCACCATGCCGCGGACGCGCGCCCTCGCGACTCCTGCCACCCTGCTCGTCCTGCTGAGCCTGCTTGCGGGCCCGCTCGCCTCCTCGCACGCGGTACCGGCCGAGGCGGGAGCGCACGCCCTGGCGGCCAAGACGCCGGGCAAGAAGACGGTCGTGCTGCGTGCTCGGGCGATCCCGATGGCCGCCCCCGAGATCGCCAACCCGATGCGCGGGCAGTACGAGTGGCTCGGCCAGGCGCCCGCGCCGGCCGGCTTCCCGGTCAAGGACGTCTACTACCGCGACACCGTCTCGTGGAGCCGCATCGAACCGCAGCCCGGTGTCTACGACTTCTCGCTCTTCGACGAGGGCCTGGCCCGCGCCCACCATCTCGGCGGCCGGTTCGGCTTCCGCGTGATGTCCTACTGCCCCGGCTGCTGGCTGAACTCCACGCCGACGTGGCTGCCCCGTCAGCCGGGCTCGGACCAGCCGGACTACAACAGCGAGGTCTTCCTCTCCGCGTGGGAGCGGCTGATGGCCGAGCTCGGCCGGCGGTACGCCGGCGACCCGGCGCTCGGCTGGGTCGACGTCGGCGGGTACGGCGCCTGGGGTGAGTGGCACGTGCAGGACGGCACCGAGATCACCGTCCCCAACGCCGTACGCCTGATGAACGCCGTGCTCGGCGCCTTCCCGACCCAGCACGTGATCATCAACGCGATGGTGCCGAAGTACGTCGACGCGGCGATGGCGCTCAGCACGCGCATCGGCCTGCGCGTCGACTGCCTGGGCCAGACCAACATGTTCTCGTTGCTGCCGACGTCACCGGCCCTCCAGGAACGGTGGCGGACCGCCCCGGTGCTCAGCGAGTGGTGCCTCGCTCCTGGCACCAGCACGGTGCTGGGCGCCGAGCAGGTGCGGCAGTTCCACATCAGCCAGGTCTCCAGCCCCAACGGCCGCGTGGCCGACCTGGTCAAGGCTGATGGCGCCTCCGCCGCCGCCCTCGTCGACGCGGCCAAGATCAGCGGCTACCGGTACGTGCCTGCCCAGCTGCGGCTACCGCGCAAGCTGCCCCGGAAGGGCCCGTTCTCGGCGACGTCGGTGTGGCGCAACGACGGTTCGGCCCCGACGTACGACGACTGGCGCGTCACCCTCCAGCTGCGCAAGCGCGGGCGCGTCGTGCGCACCGCCGACCTCGGTGTCGACCTGAGCAGGGTGCTGCCGGGCACCAGCAGGGTCCGCACGACCCTCGATCTGGGCAAGCTCCGGCCGGGCGCGTACTCCGTGTGGCTCACGGTCACCGACCCGGCGGGGTACCTGGCTCCGATGAACCTCGCCGTCGACGGCGGCCGCGACGGCGCCTACCGGATGGGCAAGGTCCGCGTCGCGCGCGTCCGAGCCCACTAGCCTGGCCCCGTGCCAGAAGGGGTGTTCAGCGGGGACCCGCAGGCCCGGGTGAAGGACCGCGACCGCGACCGCGCCGTGTACGTCGTCGACGCCGCGCTGCGCAACCATCAGATCAGCCAGCAGGACCGCGACCTGCGCGTCGAGCGCATCCGCTCCGCCGCCACGATCGGCGAGCTCGAGGGACTCGTCCGCGACATCGCCGCCGCGCCGGCTCCCGTGCCGGCCACGGCCATCGTGCCGCCACCACCGCCGGTCACCCCGACGACGCCGGCGCCGGCGAGCGACCCCTACGCCCCGGGGACGCCGCGGCCGACGACAACGGTGCCCTCCGACCTCTACGGTCCGCCGCACAGCCAGCGGAAGACGTCGGCGACCAAGGCCGCCGGCCTCTCGTCCGCGTCCGGCCGGACCGGCCGCAAGGTGGCCGTCGGCTGTCTCGCCGTCGCCCTGCTCTTCTTCATCGGCCCGGTCATCGCCGGGGTCGCGCTCTTCGCCGGCCAGAGCGGCGGGGAGTCGAGCAGATCGACCGCGGAGCCGGTGCCCGCCGGACCCCCGTTCGAGCTGACGCGCGACGGCCTGCGCGACTACCTGACGACCTTCGAGGACAGCTTCGACGACACCCAGGTCGTGCGGGCGGTCTTCTACGACGGGTACGTCGTCTCGTGGGTGCCCGCGGGTGGGGGCAACGTGGCGATCTGGAACTACCTGAACGGCGCCTTCGAGCAGCTCGGCGACCCGATGGACGGCACCCAGGACAGCGGACCGGTCGACCTCGCCGACCTGAAGCCCGGCCGGGTGATGGCGCTCGTGGACACCGCGCGGGCGACGCTGAACGTGGCCGACCCGACCACGACGTACGTGATCTATGACCGCAACGTCATCGACAACGACCCGCAGATCGCGGTGTACGTCACCAACGACGCCGGCGACAGCGGGTACCTGCTGGGCGACCTGCGCGGGAAGGTCGTCTCCACCCAGGCCAACTAGCCGATGGCCTCGCGGTAGATCGCCAGCGTCTGCTCGGCGATCGCGCCCCAGCTGAAGGCGTCGATCGCGCGCTGCCGGCCGGCCAGGCCCATCTGACGCGCGCGGTCCGGGTCGGAGACGACCTCGTTGAGGGCGGCGGCGAAGTCCGCGACGTACTGCTCGGGGTTCAACGGCGTGCCGGTGCCGTCGGTGGCCTGCTCGATCGGGACCAGCCGGCCGGTCTCGCCGTCGACGACGACCTCGGGGATGCCGCCGGTCGCGGTGGCGACGACGGCGGTCTCGCAGGCCATCGCCTCGAGGTTGACGATGCCGAGCGGCTCGTAGATCGACGGGCACGCGAAGACGGTGGCCGCCGACAGCAGGGCGACGACGTCGGGGCGCGGCAGCATCTCGCGGATCCAGACGACGCCCGTGCGGTCCTTCTGCAGCTCTTCGACCAGGCCCAGGACCTCCGCCTCGATCTCCGGTGTGTCCGGTGCGCCCGCGCACAGCACGAGCTGGACTTCGGGCGGCAGCTGGGCGGCCGCGCGCAGGAACAGCGGGAGCCCCTTCTGCCGGGTGATCCGGCCGACGAAGATCACCGAGGGTCGGTCGGGGTCGACGCCGAGCTCGCGCACGCGGTCGGGTGCGGCGACGCGCGCCCAGTCCTCGGTGTCGATGCCGTTGTGCACGACCACGACCTTGTCGGGGTCGATGTCGGGATAGGCCCACAACACGTCGTCGCGCATCGCCGCCGACACCGCGATGATCCGCGTCGCGGCGAGATACGACGTCTTCTCGACCCAGCTCGACACGGCGTACCCGCCGCCGAGCTGCTCGGCCTTCCACGGTCGCAGCGGCTCCAGCGAGTGGGCGGAGATGACGTGCGGCACGCCGTACAGCAGCGAGCTGACGTGGCCGGCGAAGTTGGCGTACCAGGTGTGGGAGTGCACCAGGTCGGTCCCCTCGCACCCGGGCACGATCGCCAGGTCGACGCCGAGGGTCTTGAGCGCGCCGTTGGCGCCCGCGAGCTCGTCGAGATCGGCGTACGCCGTGGTGCCGGCCTCGTCCCGCGGCTTGCCGAACGCATGCACCCGCGCGTCGAGCCCGTCGATCTTGCGGAGGGCGCGGACCAGCTCGGCGACGTGCACTCCGGCGCCTCCGTAGACCTCGGGCGGATACTCCTTGCTGACCACGTCGACGCGCACGTTGCTGAAACTACCCCTCCCGACGGATGCCGGGCACCGGCTACGTTGGCGGGCATGGCCGCCAAGCAGACGACTAGGCACCGCAGGAACGTGCTCGCGATCGTGCTCGCCGGCGGTGAGGGCAAGCGGCTGATGCCGCTCACGGCCGACCGGGCCAAACCCGCCGTGCCGTTCGCCGGCATCTACCGGCTCATCGACTTCGCGTTGTCGAACGTCGTGAACTCCGGCTATCTGAAGATCGTCGTGCTCACGCAGTACAAGTCGCACAGCCTCGACCGGCACGTCACCCAGACCTGGCGGATGTCGACGATGCTCGGCAACTACGTCGCCCCCGTGCCGGCACAGCAGCGCGTCGGCAAGCACTGGTACCTCGGCAGCGCGGACGCGATCTTCCAGTCCCTGAACCTGATGAACGACGAGAAGCCGGACATCGTGGTCGTCGTGGGCGCGGACCACGTCTACCGGATGGACTTCTCCCAGATGGTCGACCAGCACGTCGACTCCGGCGCGGCCTGCACGGTCGCGGCCATCCGGCAGCCGATCTCCCTCGCCGACCAGTTCGGCGTGATCGACGTGAAGCCGGAGGACCCCAGCTCCATCCGCGAGTTCCTGGAGAAGCCCAAGGACCCGCAGGGCCTGCCCGACAGCCCGCACGAGGTGCTCGCCTCGATGGGCAACTACGTCTTCGACGCCGACGCCCTCGTCGAGGCGGTCACCTCGGACGCCACGCTGCACGGCTCCAAGCACGACATGGGCGGCGACATCGTGCCGGCGTTCGTCCGGCGGGGCGCCGCCGGCGTCTACGACTTCAAGGACAACGACGTGCCGGGCTCCAGCCAGCGCGATCGCGGGTACTGGCGCGACGTCGGGACGATGGCGTCCTACTACGAGGCGCACATGGACGTCGTCTCCCCGTTGCCGATCTTCAACCTCTACAACTTCGACTGGCCGATCTACACGTCGTACGGTCCGCAGCCGCCGGTGAAGGTCGGCCAGGGCGCCGACGGGCAGCCGTCGCGCACCGACGAGTCACTGCTCTCGCCCGGGGTCGTGATCACGGGAGGTACGGTCAACCGCTCGGTCCTCTCGCCCGCGGTGCGCGTCGACAACGGCGCGATCGTCCAGGACTCGGTGATCATGCACGACGTCCACGTGGGTCCCGGGGCGGTCGTGCGCAACGCGATCATCGACAAGGGCGTGGACATCCCCGCGGGCTTCCGGATCGGGGTGGACCAGGAGGCCGACAAGGCCCGCGGGTTCATGGTCGAGGACGGCCTGACCGTGATCGGCAAGGGACAGAAGGTGGAGGGCTGACGGAACGCCGCGCCGCGGCCGCCCGTCCCAACGACATGAAGCGAACTCTCGGAACTGGATTGTCCTCGGGGCTCGCTGCCCTGGTGCTCCTCGCCGGCTGTGGTGATGCGACCTCGTCGGACACCGCTGCGGACCCGACCTCGCCCGACTCCTCGGCGTCCCCCAGCAAGACCAAGGCGACCATCGACCCCAGTGACGGTCTGCAGGCGACGACGATCGCGATCGTGTCCCAGACCGCGGTCGGCGGGAAGGTCGACCTGGACGCCGTCCCCATCGGCGACGACGGCTCGCGGGCGGCGCTCACGGCCCAGTTCCGTCGGCCGAGCATGGACAAGGAGATCGCGCGGGCTGTCGCGTCCGCGACGGTGCCCGACGGCTACACCGTGATGGGTGCCGTCGTCTCGATCGGCTGCGACGTGCCGCCGAGCGTCACGGTCACCCAGGCGCCCGACGGCTGGATCATCACGCCGAACAAGGTGCCCAGCCCGCTGCAGGAGTGCTTCGCGCCGGTGACCTCGGTCGCCGTGGTGGCGATCCCCGCCTAGTGGTTGCGTTGGTCGAGGAGGGACGCTGGATCAATAGCTGGCCCGTACGAGATCCCCGAACCGGTGGGTGGCGCGTCACCGGGTCTCGTGACAGGCGCCGGGGCGCCTTCCTCGACCAGCGACTTCGCTACGGCGTGTAGGTGATCTCGAGGCCGTTGGCGACGCGCCGCTCGAAGCCGTCCGACGGTGAGTTCCTGACGGTGACGATGCCGTCCGGACCGTAGCTGAGCATCGTCGAGGAGCCGCCGCCGTCGAGGTTCAGGGCGTCCTCGGCGCCGAGGGTCTGCATCAGGTTCGCCAGCTCGACCATGGTGTAGCCGCGGCTGAAGCTCTGCCTGCCGTCGACGACCAGCATCAAGACCTGGCCGGTGTCCTGGTCGATCCCGATGGCCGTGCGCGGGTGCAGCTCGCGGTCGTCGACCACGCGGCGTACGCCGTGGAGGAGCAGCACCTTGTTGCCGCTGATCGCCATGTCCGGGTCGCCGCGCACGGACCACTTGAGGCGGGCCTTGTCGCCCACCTTGAGGGCGTTGAGGTACCCGGCGCCCGTGCCGCGACCGATGAGGACCGTGCCGCGGACGGGCGCGCCCTCGGTGAGCGTCGTCGAGCTCGAGACCACGCGGTTGCCGCGGACGACGACCTGCCGGACGCCGTCCTGCTGGCCGTCGACGACGCTGTAGCCGGGCAGGTCGCCCCAGCGGTAGTCGTAGGCGCCGATCTCGCCGTCGAAGATCGTCGGCGAGTTCAGGTGCTTGACCTTCATCCAGGGCTCCTGGACGACGGTCCCCTTCACCGGCAGGTTCGCGATCCGGGCCACGCCGTCCTTGAACGTGAAGGCGCGGTTCCAGCCGTTCTTGCGGCCGTTCACCAGTCCGCCGCGGCTGTCGACACCGAGGCCCAGCGGTGCGCCGGTGTCGCCGATGTCGTAGAAGTCGCCGTTGATCCCGGCGATCGCATGATCCCGGGTGACCATGTCACGCACGGTCGCGGGGCTGCTGACCCGGCCGGACGAGGCGTAGTCGACCGTGAGGCCGGGTGTCCGCGGGTCGATGGTCAGCAGGTGGGCCCGGATGGTGCCGCGGGCGTCGAGCTGGTCCCACTGGCGGTAGGTCACGCCGGGCACGACCGGCCAGGTGACGTCGTTGCTGATGACCGGGTCGGTGAGCAGCTGACGCGGGACGTACGGCGCGATCGCGCCGCGCCTGCCGTCGGAGGTCTGCGGGCCGCGCTGCTGGGGGCGGGTGTCGCGGTGGTCGCCGGGGTCCGCGTCAGCGCTCGTCGTCGGGACGGCCAGCGCGCACGCCGTCAGGGCGGTCAGGAGCAGGGTGGTGGCACGCATGCGGTCGAGGGTAGGCATCCGCTGGTTGAGGAGGGACGAAGTCCCGTCACGAAACCTGCAGGGGGTTTCGTGACGGGCGCGAGCGCGCCCTCCTCGACCACCGATCGTCAGTCGACGACGTGCAGGTGCGCGACGGTGTCCTCCAGCACGACGGCACCGGGCGTCCGGCTGCCCATGCCGACGAACGTCTCGCTGATCGGCGAGGCCACGACGTACAAGGTCTTGCCGGCGGGGACGTCGACCGCGACGGCCGGCAGCTCGACCCGGCGCGCGGCTCCGTTGACAGGAGCGAGCTCGTTGAGCGGCATGACGTTGTTCTGGACGAGCGCGGCGTCGAGCGGGTCGGTACCGACGGCGAGCCCGTAGAACGCGCGGTTGTTGAGGCCGAGCGCGGTCAGGGTGCCGGTGAGGTACGCCGAGCCGGCGACCCTGATCGGTCCCTGCGCGACGGGGTAGGCGATGGCGGCGCCCCCGGTCTCGGTCGTGGCGACGGTGCCGACGTCGTACGTCGTGTCGGCGGTGACCCGCTTGACCGTGGTGCAGGTGGATGCCGGGGTGGCAAGGTGCAGCTTCCCGTAGCCCTGGAGCCCTCGGTCCTTTCCCTTGAGCTGCTCGTCCATGAAGCGGCGGGCGAGCTTCGAGAAGTCGCCGCCGGCCAGCTGCTGGCTGCACGGGTCGGACGCGACGTCGACGCCCCGTGGGTAGACGGCGGGCAGCGTGTGGCCGCCGTTGTAGGCGACGAACATGCTGTGCCGGCGGGCCTTGCGGGTGATCGCGGTGCGCCAGTTGTCCAGGCCCTGCTGGAGGTTGAAGAGCGTGTCGGTGGTGCCCTGGCCGAACAGGACGGGGATGTCGAGCCGTCGGCCCTGTGACACCTGCCAGCGCGGCCCGTTCTTCTCGAAGAACTGCACCATGTTCGGAGTGCCGGGCACCGGCAGCGAGCCGTCGGGCCAGAAGCCGGTGGCCGCACCTTGGACCAGCGCCTGGTAGACCGCGGTCGGCAGCGCCTGGGTCGGCAGGGCGGCGGCGCTGAGGGCGAGCGCCCACTCGGTGCGGACGACGCCCTGCGGTGCCAGGCTGGAGTTCAGGTCGTTCCAGGTGATCTCGGGAGCCAGCGCGTCGAACACCGGCTTGCCCTTCGCGCGCAGCTCCTCGAAGGCGCCCAGGAACTGGTACCCGCCGCCGTAGCTCCCGCCGATCGCGCCGAGCCGGGGATCGCCCGGTGCGTCCTGCTCGATCCAGCGCTTGCTCGCCAGCAGGTCGACCAGCGAACGGACGTCGTGGCCCTCGACGTCGGGGCTCTCGACCTGGGCCGTCCCGCCGCTCTCGCCGAACCCGCGCTGGTCGAAGGAGAGGACCGCGTACCCGCCCTTGAGCCACTGCTCGAACGACGCGGCGTCCTTGGTGCGGCTGCCGCCCCAGCCGTGGCTGTGCATGATCACCGGCACCGGGTGCTTCCGGGTGGCGTACGGCGGCCTGAACAGCGTGTAGCAGATCTGCACCGGCGCGGTCGTCCCCGGATCGGGCACGCTGCTGATGCAGGCGTTCGTGACTCGTGGCCCCGCTGCGGCGACCGCCGGAGTGGCGACGGTCGCACTCAGCGTGGCGGCTGTCATGCCGGCTGCGGCCAGGACGGTCGTGATCAGTCGGCGTCGGTGCACGCTTCTTCAACGGTCGTGCGCACGTCAGGTCACGCCCTTCCGTTGGTCGAGGAGGGCCGCCAGGCCCGTCACGAGACCTCGCCAGCGGCACGACGACCTCTCACCGGGTCTCGTGACCGGGGCCAGGGCGCCTTCCTCGACCAACGGAGGCGCCGCTCTACTCTCGGCACATGGGCGTGTGGAACAGCTTCGTCGAGGGGGACAACCTCGACGTGCTGCGCTCGATGGCGGGTCGGGAGACCGTCGACCTGGTCTACATCGACCCGCCGTACAACACCGGCGGTTCCTCCTTCGCCTACCGCGACGACTACTCAGCCGTGATGGGCAACGACTGGCTCGCGATGATGCGCCCCCGGCTCGAGGCCGCGCGCGAGGTGCTGGCCGAGACTGGCGCGATCTTCGTGAGCATCGACGACCACGAGCAGGCGCGGCTGCGGCTGCTGATGGACGAGGTGTTCGGGCCCGCGCAGTTCCTCGCGCAGATCGTGGTGAACCTGAACGCCAAGGGACGCCAGCTGGGCAACGGTTTCGCGACCTCGCACGAGTACCTGCTGGCGTACGCCCGCGACGTGCGCCGGTGCGTGCTCGACGCCAGCAGCGCGGACACCGTCGACCCGGCCGACTTCCCGCTCGAGGCGCCGGACGGCCGGCGGTACCGCCACCTGCCGCTGCGCAACACCAACAAGAAGTTCAACCCGGTGACGGCGCGCACGATGCACTTCCCGGTCTACGGCGACCCGGTCTCGGGTCGAGTCGCGGCCGCGCCCTTCCACGGTGCCGTCGAGATCGAGCCGGTGTTCGGCGATGGTCGGCCGGCGGTCTGGCGCTGGTCGGCGCCGCTGATCGAGCGGCGGCCCGACGACCTGGTCTGCCGGGTGATCAAGGGGCGGCACGGCGAGCGCGTGGACGTGTTCCAGCAGGACTGGCTCCATGAGAACCGCCGCAAGAAGCTGCGAACCATCTGGCTGGCCGAGGAGGTCGGGTCGACCGACACCGCGGTGGCGGAGCTGAAGGCGATCCTCGGCCACGTCTTCGAGTCACCGAAGCCGACCGGTCTGTTGCGCCGCATCGTGCAGACCATGCCCGCCGACGCGGTCGTGATGGACTTCTTCGCCGGCAGCGGCACGACCGGCCATGCGGTGGCGCTGCAAAATGTTGCGGACGGCGGGACGCGTCGTTGCATCAGCGTGAACTCCGCCGAGGCGGTTCGTGCCGGTTCGAACGCCGACCTGGCGGGATACGCCACGGTCGCCGACATCACCCGGGCGCGGTTGCAGGCTGTCGCCGATACCGTCGGAGGTGGTTTCGAGGCTCAGGCCTCGACGGCCTTCGCACCTCCACCACCGAAGGACGAGACATGACGAAGGTGGCACTGGTCACGGGGGCGTCCAGCGGGATCGGCGAGGAGGCGGCCCGGCTGCTGCGGGCCGACGGGTTCGAGGTGTACGCCGTGGCGCGCCGCGTCGACCGGATGGCCGCACTGGCGGCGGCCGGTGTGCACACGTTCGCCATGGACGTCACCGACGACGCGTCGATGGTGGCCGGTGTCGCGCGCGTGGTGACCGAGCAGGGACGGATCGACGTACTCGTGAACAACGCCGGCTACGGGTCGTACGGCTCCGTCGAGGACGTCCCGATCGAGGAGGCCCGCCGACAGTTCGAGGTGAACGTCTTCGGGCTCGCTCGCCTCACCCAGCTGGTCACGCCGCACATGCGGGAGCAGGGGAGCGGCCGGATCATCAACATCAGCTCGATCGGCGGGAAGTTCTACGAGCCGCTCGGCGCCTGGTACCACGCGACGAAGTTCGCCGTGGAGGGCTTCAGCGACAGCCTGCGCCTGGAGCTCAGGCCGTTCGGGATCGACGTCGTCATCATCGAGCCCGGCCCGATCATCACCGAGTGGAACACCATCTCTCGCGACAGCCTGGTGGAGACCAGCCGGGGCGGGGCCTACGAGGAGCGGGCGGGGCGGGTGCGCGCGACCATGGAGCGCGGCGACACCGGCTGGGCCGGCACCAAGCCCGACGTGGTCGCCCGCAAGATCGTCAAGGCCGCGACCACCTCGCACCCCAAACCGCGGTACCCCGTCGGCAAGGGGGCCGGCTCGATCGTGCTGGCCCGTCGGCTGCTGCCCGACCGCGCGTTCGACGTAGTCGTCAACGCGATGTACCGGTAGCCATCACTCCGACGTCGCCAGCACCTGCACGACCGTCTCACCCGTGCACGAGGCCGACTCCCGGATCGCCCAGCGACCGCGGTACCCGTTGCCCGCCCAGTTGGCCTCGGCGTCGTGCTCCTCGGTCTCCCCGTTGGTCACCTTGAAGCCCGCGTCCTGGGCCGGACCGTTGAGTGCGGCGAGGACGTCCTTGAAGGCCAGGTCGGTGACGCCCGTGACGACGACCCCCTCCGCGCCGCGGTCCTCCGCGTCGTACACGACCGTCTGCGGCGGCATCGGGAAGTCCGTCGGATAGCCGTCGGGGATGTCGCCGACCGGCTGGGCGTCGTCGAGACAGGTGGAGCGATCCGCGGCGGCCGAGAACTCCTCCGCGTCCGGATCCTCGCCGGTCGCCGACGAGTCCGAGCCGCCGCAGGCCGCGAGGCTCAGCAGTGCAGCGACGGTCAGGCCAGCCAATCCGGCCCTCACTTCACCACCGTGGAGAGCTTGTTGTCGGTCTCATCGGACTCAGCGATCGAGTTGGCCGGGTCCACTGTCGTCTGGACGGTGTGGCTCCCGGACCCCATCGTCTTCCAGCTCACGGTGACCGTGGCTTGCGCACCGGGCGCGAGAGCGCCGACAGCGGCCGTGCCGACGACCTTGCCGTTGTCGACGACCTGGACCGTGGTGGCCGGTGACGCCGCGCCGCCGGTGTTGGCGACCACGGCCTTGTCGGCGAGGCCGCCCTTCGACTTGGCCACGGTCGCCGACCGCAGCGTCAGGTTCGGCCTCGGGTCGAAGGCTGAGAGGAGCGTGCGGCCCGTGCTCTGACGGGCGATCGTCGCGTACGCCGCCTGCGCGTCGGCCGGCCCGGCGCCGCTGGTGTGGGTCGGGTCAGTGACGCAGGCCTGGATGCAGCCGTCGGCGAACCCGACCTCGACCCGCCCGTGGTCGTCGATGGTCGCGTCGATGAAGTCCAGCAGGTTGCGGTCGTTGCCGCAGGTCGTGCCGCCCGTGCAGATCGAGCCGCGCTGCACCGGGTCGTTGGGGGTCGCGTCACTGGTCTGCCAGGTCTTGCCGCCGTCGTAGGTCGTGGAGACGTACAGGTGCCAGACGCCCCTGAAGTTGGCGGCGTCCTGGTAGTTGCCGCCGGTCGGCGTGCCGATGAAGGCAACGGCCGCACGGTTGTCGTCTCCGGCCACCGCGGCCGGGAAGACGGCGTTCTGGATGCCGAACTCGCCTCCCAGCGGCTGGTTGTCGGTCCACGTCGCCCCCTTGTTGCGGCTGACCGCGACGGCGGGGCGGCCGTCGGCACCGACGTACCCGAGGTAGGTGGTGCCGTTCGCGCCGATGCCGACCGAGGGGTCGGCGTCGCTCGGGCTGCTGCCGGGGACCTTGTGCACGGTCCAGCTGGTGCCGTTGTCGGTCGAGGTGGCCACGGCCGCGCTGTCGCCGCAGCCCTTGTTGGGGACGTACGCCGTCCCGTCCGGGGCAACCTTGATGTGGCCGTGCAAGCCGCCGCAGTCGAGCAGGCTGTAGGTCGGCACACCGGGCCCGAACGAGGTTCCGCCGTCACGCGAGACGGCGCAGAAGGCCGTCGCGATGTCCTGGCTGCAGTAGTAGACGGCGTCCGGGTAGGTCGCGCCGGGAAGCGGGCCGACACCTGACGCGGAGAACGCGCCGCCCCCGATGGTCTGGTGGTCGACGCCGCTCGGGATGCCGCCACCGGTGCTCGGGTGCCACGAGGCGCCGTCATCGTCGGTGTAGCAGGTCGCCGAGTTCACACCCGTCAGCTGGGACTGGAAGGTCCGGCCGGTGCGGTGGTCGGTGAAGAGGATCGGGTCGAGGGACTGAGTGCTGCCGAGGATGCAGCCGTTGGCGGCCTTGGCCGACACGTCGGTCCAGGTCGCGCGCGCCGGGTTGGCGGTGTCGTCGAAGCGGACCTTGTACGTCGAGAGGTACGCCTGGTACATCGTCGAGCCGGACTTGAAGCTGGTGCCGATCGACGGCTCACCCGCGCTGTTCGCGTTGCTCAGGCTCGACGGTGCGGCGTACGTCGTGAAGCCGGGCCGAGGCTCGGTCCCCGGCGGCGGGGCGACGGGCTTGGTGACGAGGGACGCGGTGGCCGAGTAGCTCTGGCCGATCGGTGCGAACGGCACCACGCGGACCGTGTAGTCGCCGGTCGTGGGGGCCGTCAGCACGACCTCGGGGTCGGCGTTGGACGCCGCCGTGGCGACCTCGTTGCCGGCCGCGTCGAGCAGGTAGACGTCGAAGTCGGCCGCGCTGTTGGGCCAGCCGACCTGGATCCTCAGCTGGTGGGTGTCGCCGTACCCGGCCGGCGTGCGCACGTGCAGGGCGAAGTCGTCACAGCTCGTCGGGACCGTGCAGATCGGCGATCCGGCCTGAGCCGTGACGTTCGGGACCAGGAACGGCCCGCCGGTCCACGACGCGGTGGTGGCGGTGTCGGACACCGTGGCCTCGTTGGGTGTGGAGGCCTCGGTCGTCGAGGCGGCGATGCCGCCCGTGACGATGGTCGCCGTGAGGGCGCCCGCGGCGGTCAGCCGGGCCGTCCTCGATCGGATGATGCGCGCGAACATGCGAACTCCCTCGGTCGACGGATGCTCCGTGCAGGCCCAACGACGGTAGGGAGCGGAGGTCACGCTGACCAGGGGTACCCCAGGTCTCCCTGGGGTGACCGTCAACCGACGCCGGCCGCCTGCTCCAGCGCACCGAGCTCGTCGTCGAGGTAGGTCAGGATCCGCTGGAGGTGTGGGACCGTCCGCCGGCAGCCGGTGAGACCGAAGGCCATCTGGTCGGCGTAGGAGTTGCAGGTGATGTTGAGGGCGTTGCCGTCGATGGGTACCGAGAGCGGGTAGGTGCCGAGGAGCTCGGCGCCGTTGAAGTACTGGGTGGTGCGGGGGCCGGGGACGTTGGAGATGACCAGGTTGTACGCCGGCTTCACCAGGCTGGTCATGCCGAGCAGCGTCGGCAGGATGGCGGGCACCTGTCCCACCGCGCTCATCGCCTGGATCTGCAGCGGAGTCATCGTGGACAGCGCCTCCTTGCCGTCGCGCATCGAGGCGTGGACGGCCTTCAGCCGCGACTCGGCGTCGGGGAGGTCGGTGCCGAGCTTGACCATGATCGAGCCGACGGCGTTGCCGCCCGATGACGTGCTGCGCGACTTGGCGTGCAGCCCGACGGGGACCATCGCGATCAGGCTCGTGTCGGGCAGCGCGTCGAGCTCGGCGAGGTAGGTGCGCAGGGCGCCGCTGCACATGGCGAGGACCACGTCGTTCAGGGTCGTGCCGGTGGCCTTGCCGATGGCGCGCAGGCGCTCGAGCGGCCAGTCCTGCGCCGCGAACCGGCGTGACGCGGTGATCTCGGTGTTCAGGATCGTGCGCGGGGCGTAGAGGGCCAGGGTCGAGGTCTCGTTGCGCAGGCTCTTGTTGAGGGTCTTCACCAGCGCCTTGGGGATCCCGGCGGCATCGGCGCTGATGCCCAGCGCCGTACGAAGCGCGCTCATGGTCTCCCCGGAGGAGTGCTGGTCGGCGGCCGACTGGGCCTTGCCGGCCTTGGAGCTGCGCGGCCGATTGGCCCACGGTGAGGGCATGCCCCGGTCGTCGGGGTCGCTGGACAGGATGCTCTGGAGCAGGCGCATCGCCGAGATGCCGTCGACCAGCGAGTGGTGCAGCTTGGTGTACATCGCGACGCGGCCGTCACGCAGGCCCTCGATGAGGTGCCACTCCCACAGGGGGCGCTCCGTAGCCAGACGGGTGGAATGGAGCCGCGAGACGAGCTCGAAGAGCTCGCGCACCCGCCCGGGCTTCGGGAGCGCGCTGTGGCGGACGTGGTGCTCGATGTCGAACTGGTCGTCCTCGACCCACACCCACTGGCCCGCGGTCTTGACCGAACGGTAGGGGTGCTTGAGGAACAGCGGCGCGATGTCGGTGGTGTCGCGCGCCTCCTCGAACAGGTCCCGCACGTAGTTGCGTCCCGCCCCCTCCGGCTTCTTGTACAGCTGCAGCCCGCCGACGTGCATGGGCATGCGGCGGTTCTCGGCCATGAGGAAGCCGAGAGCGGTCGGGTCGAGAGGGGTCGCCACCCGGCGATCCTCGCCGGTCCGGACGGTCGCCACAAGGACGGGGGCGGGGGGCACGCTCTGGCACCATCGGTCTCATGGAGGCGCACCTGCTCGACCGGCTCTGGCGCCGCGGGCAGTCCTCCCTCGACGCCCGCCTGGACCGCTGGCGATCGAAGAGCTGGCAGATCAGCCAGTGCGCCCTGGCCGCAGGGGTGGCGTGGTTCGTCGCGCACGACCTGGTCGGCCACACGACGCCGTTCTTCGCGCCGGTGGCGGCGGTCGTCAGCCTCAGTACGTCCTACGGCCAGCGCCTGCGCCGCGTCGCGGAGGTGACCGTCGGCGTCGCGGTCGGGGTGTTCCTCGCCGACCTGATCGTGGCCGGGATCGGCTCGGGCTGGTGGCAGCTCACGATCATCGTCGCGCTCGCCATGTCCGCCGCCGTGCTGCTCGACGGCGGGCAGACGTTCATGATGCAGGCGGCCGTGCAGTCGATCGTCGTCTCGTCGCTCATCCCGGACCCGGGGGCAGCACTGACCCGCTGGACCGACGCGGTGATCGGCGGGGGTGTGGCCCTCATCGCGGCGACCGTCGTCCCGGCCGCACCCTTGCGACGACCACGCGAGCAGGCCGCTCAGGTCGTGCGCAAGGTCGCCGACATGCTGCGCGCGACCGGCGAGGTGCTGGTCAACGGTGAGGTGGAGCCCGCCTTGGACCTGTTGGCGGACGCGCGCTCGACGGACCACCTGGTCAGCGAGCTGCGGGCGGCGGCCGACGAGGGGCTCGCGGTCGTCGCGTCGTCGCCGTTCCGTGTGCGCCACAAGGGCAACCTGCGCCGGATGGTCGAGCTGGTCGACCCGATCGACCGGGCGCTGCGGAGCACCCGCGTGCTGGTCCGTCGTACGGCGGTCACTGCGTACCGCCGCCGCCCGGTGCCCGCGTCGTACGCCGCGCTCTGCAGCGAGCTGGCCAACGCCGCCGAGCGCGTCGCCGACGAGCTGATGGCCGACAGGATGGCCATCGACGCACGACCCGTGCTGCTGGCCGTCGGGTTCGCGACGGGTCAGGTCGAGCGCACCGACGACCTCAACACCGACGTGATCCTGGCGCAGATCCGCTCGGTGATCGCGGACCTGTTGCTGCTCACCGGCCTCGACGAGCTCGAGTCGACCGACGCCCTTCCGCCGCCACCGGAGCGCACGCGATGAGGTGGGTGCTGCACGTCGACCTCGACATGTTCCTGGCCGCGGTCGAGGTCCTGCGCAGGCCGGAGCTGGCCGGCAAGCCCGTGGTGGTCGGCGGCCGGGGGATCGTCAACGAGCGCGCGGTGGTCTCGACCGCGTCGTACGAAGCGCGCGAGTTCGGCATCCGGTCCGGGATGCCGCTGCGGACGGCGTACAAGAAGTGCCCCGACGCGGTCTTCCTGCCGGTGGACGCGCCGCACTACCTGGCCGCGTCCGCCCAGGTGATGGCGACGCTGCGCGCGATGGAGTGGGGCGGCGTCCCCGTCGTGCTCGAGGTGCTCGGCTGGGACGAGGCGTTCCTCGGCGCGGGCGAGGGACACGGTGAGCTCGGTGACCCGCGGGAGATGGCGATGGTCGTGCGGTCGGCCGTGCTGGAGCGGACCCGGCTGCACTGCTCGGTCGGCATCGGCAACAACAAGCTGCAGGCCAAGATCGCCACCGACTTCGGGAAGCCCAGTCACGTGAACGGCGGGACGTACGCGATCACCGACGAGACCTGGTACGACGAGATGGGCGCCCGCCCGACGCGCGCCCTGTGGGGCATCGGCTCGAAGATCGCCGGTCGCCTGTCCTCGTTGGGGATCGAGACGGTCACCGAGCTGGCGACGTCCGACATCAACCCGCTGGTGGGCGAGTTCGGGCCGACGATGGGTCCGTGGTTCCACCGGATGGGCCGCGGAGTCGACTCCTCGGCCGTCGACGCGACGCCATGGGTGGCTCGCGCGCACGGCCGCGAGGAGACCTACCAGCAGGACCTGACGTGGGACGAGG
The DNA here is from genome assembly GCA_963782035.1 of uncultured Actinomycetota bacterium. Taxonomy (GTDB): domain Bacteria; phylum Actinomycetota; class Actinomycetes; order Propionibacteriales; family Nocardioidaceae; genus Nocardioides. The sequence continues at coordinate 217,968 of CAWAIW010000029.1, read as the reverse complement.
TACCGGACGCCGTCCGCACACTGGCCGCCCGCGTCGTCGAGGACATCGACGCCGAGGGCCGGCCGGCGATGCGGGTGCACCTGAAGATCCGTTATCGCAACTTCTTCACCCTCACCCGCTCCCGAAAGCTCCCCGAGCCCACCAACGACCCGGCGGTCCTCGGTGACGTCGCCGTCGCGCTGCTCGAGAAGGTCGAGCAGGAGCGGGCGGTCCGGCTGCTCGGGGTGAGGTACGAGATGGTGCCGCCCGAGGGTGGCTACTAGAGCGTCGCGAGCCGCTCGAACCACGCCCGCTTGGTGTCCGCGTCGTACGGCGGGTGGCCGGCGCCCACGAGCGCGACCAGGCGGTCGCAGGAGGCGCGGGCGGCGGCGATGAGGTCGGCCGGGTAGCCGAGCGAGACCTGGTGCTCGGCGAACTCGTCCTCGTCGTCGATCCACACCCGGCCGTCGAGCTCGCGGACCACGTCGAGGTCGAGGTCGATCGCGGTCAGCGAGGACCCGGACCAGGTCGGCGGCGCGACCACGTCGACGTACACCGAGAGCGGACCACCCTCGCCGTGGAAGGTCGTCAGCCAGCCGCGCTCGGCGTCGGGCCACGAGGTCGGCGGGACGAGGCCGAGCTGGTCGGTCGGCGACACGTACTCGGCCCCGGGCCGCACCATGTGCGTGCCCCGCGGGAAGCCCAGCCAGGTGCCGTGCTCGTCCTCGCCGAGCTGCACGGCGTCGAACTCCCAGTGCGGGAGGTCTGCCCACTTCCGCATCCGGACGCGGACGGTGTCCCCGAGACTGGTCGACGGGTGGGGCGTCACGGGCGCATCCGCTTCGCCCGTCGGGCGACGACGTCCTGGTATCGGGGGCCGACGACGCGGGCGAACTGGTGCAGCAGGTGCGCGTCCATCCCGACGAGGACCCGCGGCTTCCCGCGCAGCACGCCGCGCACGATGATCTCGGCCGCACGCTCGGGCTCCATGGTGGCGAGCTTCTCGTCGAACAGCCGCGCGAAGGACTCCTTGTCCTCCCGCGCGGACACGCGGGCGTTGCGCGCGATGGCGGTCTTGATGCCGCCGGGGTGCACGACGGTGACGCCGACGTCGTGGCCGGCCATCAGCATCTCCTCGCGCAGCGACTCGGAAAAGCCGCGGACGGCGTACTTGGTGGCGTTGTACATCGACTGACCCGGGATGGACACCAGGCCGAAGAGGGACGAGAGCGTGACGACGTGGCCCTCGCCGGAGGCGATCAGGTGCGGCAGGAACGCCCGCGTCCCGTGGACCACGCCCCAGAAGTTGATGCCGACGATCCACTCCATGTCGGCGGGCTCGAGGTCGGCGACCTCCCCGGTGAGCGAGACGCCCGCGTTGTTGACGAGCACGTTCACGCGGCCGAGCTGGCCGACGACGTCGGACGCCCAAGCCTCGAGCGCCGCGGCGGAGGCGACGTCGACGACGTCGCTGCGTACCTCCCGCACGCCGGCGGCCTTGACGAGGTCCACGGTCTCGGACAGCCCGTCCGGCGAGATGTCGGAGATCGCGAGCAGTGCGCCGCGGCGAGCCAGGTCGACCGCCAGCGCCCGGCCGATGCCCGAGCCGGCGCCGGTGATCGCGACCACCCGGCCGTCGAAGCCCCTCATCGGCCGGCCCGGACGTCGTAGGCATCCACGTCGAACTCCTTGACCGCCTTCTTGAAGGCCTGGGTGCCGCGTGGCCAGGAGATGGGGTTGCGGCCGTGCTCGTCGAGGTACCAGGAGGAGCAGCCGCCCCGCACCCACACCGTGCGGCGCATGCGGCGCTGGATGTCGGCGTTCCAGCGGGCCTGCGCGTCGCGCCGGGGCTCGAGGGCGGCATACCCGCCGCGCCTCATGGTGCGGATCGCGTCGCGCACGTAGTCGGTCAGCGCCTCGATGTAGGCGATGACCGACGTGTGCCCCTGCCCGGAGTTCGCACCCAGGACCGAGAAGAAGTTGGGGAAGCCGTGCGCGGTGACGCACTTGTACGTCGTCATGCCGCTGCTCGACCAGGCCTCGGCCAGGCTGCGGCCGTTCGTGCCCCGCACCAGGTTCCGGATCGGCGGGTCGGTGGCGTGGAAGCCGGTCGCCACGACGATGACGTCGACCCGCCGCTCCGTGCCGTCGGCCGCGACGACGCCGGTCGGCGTGACGCGGGCGATCGCGTCGGTGACGACCTCGACGTTGGCCGAGGCCAGCGCCGGGTAGTAGTCGTTGGAGATCAGGATGCGTTTGCAGAAGATGCCGAAGCGTGGCGTGAGCTTGGCGCGGAGCTGCGGGTCCTTGACCCCCTTGGCCAGGTTCTGACGGCCCTGGAGCTCCACCGGGAGGTTCAGGCGCTGCCACCGGGTGATGCCGGGCACGAGCGCTTCGTGGGACCAGTAGATCTTGGCGCGGACCGCCCGGAGCAGGACCGGGAACCGGCGCCACCGGCGCTTCTGGGCCTCGGTGAACGGATGGTCGCCCTTCGGGATCACCCACGGAGCCGAGCGCTGGTAGACGTCGAGCTGCCCGACCTCCGGCTGGATCGCCGGGACCACCTGGATGGCCGACGCCCCGGTGCCGATGATCGCCACCCGCTTCCCCGCGAGGTCGACGCCGTGGTCCCACTGCGCGGTGTGGAACAGGTGCCCGCCGAACGACTCGATGCCCTCGATGTCCGGCAGCTTCGGGGCCGACAGCCCACCGGTGGCGGTGATCAGCGTGGTGCTGGTCAGCTCGCCGGCCGACGTACGGATCCGCCACACCATCGCCTCGTCGTCCCAGTCGGCACCGAGCAGCTCGACATCGAAGTGGAAGCGGTCGAGCACGCCGGCCTCGGCGGCGACCTTCTCGAGGTAGGCGAGGATCTCGGCCTGCGGGGAGTACGCGTGGGACCAGTCCGGGTTCGGTGCCCACGAGTAGCTGTAGAGGTGGCTCGGGATGTCGCACGTGGCGCCGGGGTAGGTGTTCGCGCCACCAGGTGCCGCCCAGCGCGGGGTCCTTCTCGATGACGAGGAACTCCTCGCCGTCGTCCTGGAGCCCGACCGCCAGCGCGACGCCCGCGAAACCAGCCCCCACGATGAGGTGCTCGACGTGGGAGGGGAGGGTCACACGGGAGACGGTACCGACCGGAATATCCAGACGCGCATGGAGATGAACCGCATGACGGTCACGGCCAGGTTCGCGGCGGTGAGGACGCCGACCTCGACCCACCGGGAGGCGCTGGGGGCGAAGGCGGACAGGAGCCACAGCGACGCCGACGTCAGGCCGAGGCCGATCCCGAACACCAGCAGCGCCTGGGTGTGCTGGCGGAGGACGGCGGACCGTCCGCGGACGCCGAACGTGAACCGCCGGTTGGCGGCCGTGTTGGCGATCGCGGTCAGCAGCAGCGCTGTCGCGTTGGCGGCCATTGCTGGCATCAGGTGGCGCAGGAGCAGGAAGAGGACGGCGTACGCCGCGGTGCTGGCCAGTCCGATCGTCGCGAAGATCGCGGTCTGGGTGCCGAGCCGGCCGGCGTCGCGGCGTACCTCGAGGGGTCGCAGCCGATCGCGCACGTCATCCACGGGCACCCGCCCGCTGAGCAGCCCCCAGCCGAGGCGACGGATCCCGCGCAGGTCGTCGAGGGCCGTGCGGACGACGTCGACGCGCGAGTCGGGGTCGTCGACCCAGTCGACCGGCACCTCGTGGATCCGCAGCCCGCTGCGCTCGGCGAGCACGAGCAGCTCGGTGTCGAAGAACCAGGTGTCGTCCTCGACCATCGGCAGCAGCACCTGGGCGACGTCACGACGGATCGCCTTGAACCCGCACTGCGCGTCGGTGAAGCGGGTGCGCAGGGTGCCGCGCAGGATCGTGTTGTAGGCCCGCGAGATCAGCTCGCGGCGCGGTCCTCGCACCACCCGTGCGCCGCGCGTCAGCCGCGACCCGATCGCCAGGTCGGAGTGCCCGCTGACGAGCGGCGCGACCAGCGGCATCAGCGCGTTGAGGTCGGTGGAGAGGTCGACGTCCATGTAGATCAGGACGTCGGCGTCGCTGGACTCCCACACCCGCTTGAGGGCGCGGCCGCGGCCCTTCTCCTCCAGCCGCCGCACGTGCACCCGGCCGTCCTCGTGGGCGAGCCGGCGCGCGACGAGCGCGGTGCCGTCGGTCGAGGCGTTGTCCGCGATGGTGATCCGCCAGGTCCACGGCATGGTGTCGAGGTACGCCGTGAGCGCGGCCACCGCCTTGGGCAGCGCGACCTCCTCGTCGTGCACCGGCACCACGACCTCGAGCACCGGCGCCGGCTCGACCGCCTCGAGGGCGCTCACTGGTCACTGGCCTGGGCGCTCAGGTCGTAGACCGTGACGCCGTCGACCGTCTGGGCGGTGAAGCTCTGCTCGACCCAGGTGGCGATCTCGCTCGACGTGGAGCCGGCGGCGTTCGGGCCGCCGCCGAACCCGCCGCCGCCGAACCCGCCGCCGGACGCGATGAAGTAGTGGACCTTGCCGTCCGCGACGTACTGCTGGAACTGGGTGAGCGTCGGGCTCGGGTCGCTGCCGTTGAAGCCGCCGATCGCCATGACCGGGAGCTCGGTGGCCAGCTGGTAGCCCGAGGCGGAGTTGGAGCCGACCGCGGCGGCGACCCAGGTGTAGGACGAGGCGTCCTGCGTCAGCAGCGCGTTGAGCGTGGCGCTGGAGGTGCTGCCGTTGAGGAGCCCCCCGGAGTTGGCGCCGTTCTGTTGCTGGGGGCCACCGAACCCGCCGAACGTGCCGGACGTCGTGGTGCTGCTCGGTCCCGCACTCGGGATCGACCCGGTGTGTGGGGTGGCCGCGGTGGACAGCGAGTACGCCGTTGGGCCGGCCAGCCCCGCGATCAGGGCGGCCGCGGCGACGGCCAGGCCGACGTTGCGGGGCACGTGGCGGACGCCGAACATCGCGACCGCGGCGGCCAGGCCGACGACGAGCACGACGTACCGCAGCCACGGCTGCCAGTCGGTCCGGCCCAGCAGGGAGAACGTCCAGGTCGCGGTGAACGCCGTGGCCGCGGCCATCACGCCGGCCGCGACGTAGCTCTCCCGGTGCTGCCAGAGCACGCGCGCGCCGATGGCGACGCAGGCGGCGATCGCGGGGGCGAGGGCCACGGTGTAGTACGGGTGGAAGATGCCGGCCATCAGGCTGAACGTCAGCCCGGTGACCAGGCCCCAGCCGAGCCAGAGCGTGAGGCCGGCCATCGCGGACCGGTCGCGGCGCGCGAACCACAGGGCGCCGGCGCCGAGGATCAGCGCGGCCGGGATGAGCCAGGCGACCTGGCTGCCGATCTCGCTGTTGAACATGCGCAGCAGACCGGTGGTGCCCCACCCGCCCCCGCCACCGACCGAGCCGGTCTCGTCGCCGGTCAGCCGGCCGAAGCCGTTGTAGCCGAGCGTCAGCTCGAGGATCGAGTTGTTCTGTGACCCACCGATGTACGGGCGGTCGGCGGCCGGCCACAGCGACACGATCGCGACCCACCACCCGCCGGCCAGCACCATCGCGCCGAAGGCGACGAGCAGGTGACCGAACCGCTTCAGCAGCGGGACGCTCGCCGCGAAGAGCAGGTAGGTGAGGGCGAGCGCGGGAAGTACGAGGAAGGCCTGCAGCATCTTGGCCAGGAACGCCAGGCCGACCAGAGCCCCGCCGAGGGCGATCCAGCGCACCGGGTGCCCGCCCTCGGTCGCGCGCAACGTCGCGTACGCCGACCCGATCAGCAGCAGCACGAGCATCGCGTCGGGGTTGTTGAAGCGGAACATCAGCACCGCCACCGGGGTCAGCGCGAGGACCGCGCCGGCGAGCAGCCCGGCGGCCGCACTGGCCGTCGTACGTCGGACCGTGGCGTGCAGCAGCCACACGGCTCCCACGCCTTCCAGGGCCTGGGGCACGAGGATGCTCCAGCTCGACAGGCCGAACACCTTCACCGACAGGGCCATCGGCCACAGGGCCAGGGGCGTCTTGTCGACGGTGATCGAGCCGGCCGCGTCCGAGGCGCCGAAGAACAGCGCCTTCCACGACTCCGAGCCGGCCTGCGCGGCCGCCGAGTAGAAGGAGTTCGCCCAGCCGGACGTGCCGAGCCCCCAGAGGTACAGGGCGGCGGTGCCGATCAGGAGGGCGACGAGCGCCGCCCGCTCGACCGGCACGGGGGACCGGTCGAGGACCCGGGCGGCGCCCGCCGGCTGGTTCCCCGGCAGCTCCGCGGTCTGCCGGGGACGTTCGATGAGGGGCGAGGTCGTCATGAACCTCACGGTCGTCAGCCGGCCTGTACGGGCGCTCCCCTCAGGCTGTGAGTGGACTGTGACCGTTGGGCGCCGTCGCGCGCTGCACCTCAGGGGGTGTGTCGACGGAGGCGATAGCAGCCTCAGCATGGGGCAACTGCCCGATCTGACGCTGAGGAGACGACATGACGGACGACAAGAAGGTCGCCAAGGAGCTGGTCGAGACGCTGAAGGACGGCGAGCAAGGGTTCGCTTCGGCGGCGGACAAGCTCCGAGACAGCGACCGTTCGGACTGGGCCGGCACGATGCAGAGGCTCTCTGAGCAGCGCGCGGGATTCCGTCGCGAGATCGTGGACATGGGTCACGACTACGGCGACGACGTGGACGAGAGCGGGTCAGCCGCGGCCGCCCTCCACCGCGGATGGATCGCTCTGAAGGACGCCCTCACCGGAGACGACGCCGGCGCAGTCCTCGGCGCTGCCGTCACCGGTGAGGACCACGCTGTCTCCGAGTACGACGACGCCTTGGAGAAGGACCTCAGCCAAGGGTTCCGCGAGGTCGTGACTCGGCAGCGTGCCGCCGTCGTCTCTGCCCGTGACGAGGTCAAGGCACTCCAAGAGGTTGACTGACCGACGATGTCGGCGGGGTGCGGAACCTGTACGGCTGTTTCGACAGCTAGCTGCACCCCCGGGTGGCTAGCGACGCCGATGGCCGACTGAACGAGTTCGTCCGGAGCAACCGGTTGTGGAAGCCGCTCATGCCGCGCAGAGCGCCCGATCTGCCGAGGAGCGGGCGGATCACATAAGGTCCTGCCGTGCAGTGTTTCGCAGCGGGTCGTACCCGCGCCTGAGGGAGCGACTCCTTGAGAGCCGCAGACGCCGGTACCCGCGCAGTCGCGGGTGCCGTGGACTTGCAACCCTCGACGAAGGAAGCACACCGCCATGCACATCCGCCCGTTCCAGCTCTCCGACCTGCCCGCGCTCGTGGACCTCACGATCGAGGTGTTCGGCCCGTTCTACGAGCAGAGTTTCCGCACGATGGTTCCGCCCAACGTCTACGAACACCAGCACGGCCACTGGGCGGATGACTACCGGGCGTCTGTCCCAGAACTGCATGACCCAGAGCAGGGCAAGCGCGTTGCGGTTGCAGAGGACATCGACGGCCGACTCGCGGCCTACGTCGGTTGGCACATCGACCTGGAGCGTCGGCACGGTCAGATAGACCCCCTGGCCGTGCGTGAGACCCATCGCCGCAGCGGCCTCGGACGAGCCCTGTGTGAGCACGCGATGAGCGCCATGCGAGAGCACCCGTTGGATGTCGTCTCCCTCGGGACGGGGGGCGATTGGTTCCACGCTCCAGCAAGGGCACTGTACGAATCCATGGCCTTCTACCCAGTGCCGGTCGTCTACTACCTCCGCGCCCTGTAAGGCGGCGATCAGCGCACGCTCGTGCCGCCGAGCGTGCGCCGCCGCGATGTGTTGGCTGCTGCCTGGCCCGGATAAGCCTGTCAGGTGCGCTGGGTGCCTCATTCGGTGACGCCGTAGGTGGTGCCGTGGGGTCCGTTCCATTCGTAGCGGCCGTCGGGCGTGCGGGTGTAGCGCCAGAGGCCGCTGGTCTTGGCGCGGTGGTGTCGCCGGCACAGGCAGGCGAGGTTGTCCGGGTGGGTTTGGCCGGGTGGGCCGTCGGGGTCGTAGGGGTCGATGTGGTCCAGGTCGCACGACCGGGCGTCACGGGTGCAGCCGGGGAAGACGCAGGAGCCGTCACGGAGGATGACCAGCTCCCGCATCCACGCCGGCGGGTCGTGGACGTCGACCGCGTCACCGCGGGCCATGTTCAGGACCGGGACGAAGGTGACCTGATGGTGGCCGACCCACTGCCGCAGCCGGGCCATGCTGAGCGCCCCGAGCTTCTCGACCCGGGCCACCGCGAACACCTCGTCGCCACCGTCGTGGGGGCGGGGTTCGAGGTCATCGGCATCGACGTGGACGTAGATCCGGACCTTCTCGACAGTGTTGAGCCCGCCGATGTTTACCTGGCCCCGGGCGGCGCGGACGATGAGCCGCAGCGCTTTGATCTTGCGGACCCCGAGCGGGCTCGTGTCCCCGTCGAGGAAGAGCTGGTGGGCGATCTCCCCGACCAGGTCGTTCAGCTCGGTCAGGACGGTGGTGTCGCCGGTGGCTTCAAGGCGGCTGGTACCGACGAACAGGGTCGGGTCGGGGTGGGACAGGGTGACGTCCCAGGACGCCTGCGCGGCTTCCTCACGCTCCTGGTGGGTCTCGGGGTCGGCGGCCGCGACCATGTGGGCGACCAGCCGGTCCACCACCACCGGCCCACACCCCCCGTCCCGGCGGGCGGCGAGCTGCTCGTCGACCCAGTGCGCCCCCGAGGCCGGCAGGGCATGGGTCTGCCGGACCACCCGGCGCGCCTGCCAGGCCGGCACCTGCAGCGACTTGACCCGACGCCACAACAACGGATGCCGGTGCACCAGGTCCAACGCGTCGCCGATCAGAGCGGCAGCCGCAGCGGGGCTGACTCCCAACCGCACAGCAAGAGTCTCCGGGGCGAACGCGGCGACCTCCGGGCAGCCGTCAGCGCCCAACGACTCCGGGTGGTGCAGCACCCACAGGGCAGGACCACCATGAGTGGCGACCCCGGCATCCTCAGAGGCCGGGTGGAGCACCGCCCACTGGTAGGCCAACGCCAGCTTCCGCGCGGCTGCTGCACGCTCGTCGAACTCGGCCACAGCGATCGCATCGAGCACACCAGCAGCATCGAGGTCCTCGACCTCGAAACGCTCCTCCGGTGCTGCGGCCATGTACTGATCCAAGCACCGAGCACCGACACCCCTCCGACCTCAGAACCCCTTGCCCACAAGGGGAATCTCGACCGAGACGGTCGTGTCTCCGGGGACGGAACGAAGCGCCACCGAGCCGCTGTGCGCGGAGGCGATGGCGGCGACGAGGGAGAGGCCCAGCCCGTACCCGCCTCCCTGCTGCTGGTCGGCGCCGCTGCGGGTGCGCGCGGCGTCACCGCGGGCGAAGCGCTCGAAGGCGTGGTCGACGAGGTCGGGCGGGAAGCCGGGGCCGTCGTCGTGGACGGAGAAGCCGGTCGCGTGGGCGGAGACGGTGACGGTGGTGCCGGCGGGCGTGTACTTGCGGGCGTTCGTCAGCAGGTTGGTGACGACCTGGTGCAGGCGGGGCTCGTCGCCCACGACCTCGACCGACTCCTCGGGCAGCGAGAGGCGCCAGTGGTGGTCGGGGGCCAGCACCCGCTGGTCGGACACGGCCTCGACGAGGAGGCGGGTCAGGTCGACGGAGGTGGACTCCAGGGGGCGGCCGGAGTCCAGGCGGGCGAGGAGCAGCAGGTCCTCGACGAGCCCGGTCATCCGGCCGGACTCCTCCTCGACCTTGGCCAGCGCGGTGTCGGCGGCCGCGCGGTCGTCGGGCCGGCGGCGGGCGAGCTCGGTGTACCCCGCGATCGTGGTCAGCGGGGTGCGCAGCTCGTGCGAGGCGTCGGCCACGAACTGCCGCACCTGCTGCTCGCTGCGGTGCCGCGCCTCGAGCGAGGAGCCGACGTGGTCGAGCATCGCGTTCAGCGCCGAGCCGACCTGGCCCACCTCGGTGCGCTCGTCGGTGAGGTGCGCCGGCACCCGCTCGTCCAGCCGTGATCGCCCCGGACGCCAGCGGCAGCTCGGAGACGGCGTGGGCGGTGGCCGCGACCTCGCGCAGGGGCCGGAGCTGGCGGCGTACGACGAGGGTGCCGATGCCGCCGGCGGCCAGGACGGCCAGCAGGGAAAGCAGCAGCTCGGTCAGCACCAGCGACTGCACCGAGGCGTCGACGTCGGTGGTCGGCAGTCCGGTGACGATCACGCCCGTGACACCGTTGATGGTGGCTGCGACGGCGGTGACCCGGTAGTCGCCCGCGTCGAGATTGACCCCGTGGACCTCGTTGCCCTGAGAGATCGTCGCGAGCGTCGCGAGGTCGTCGGCGTCGACGACTGCCTCGTCGCCGCGACGGTCGCCCAGGATGTAGCCGTCTGGGGCGCTGTCGATGAAGGCCACGAGGGTCCCCGGCCCCTGGTTCCCGATGGTGTTGGGTCCCGGTCTGTCATCGAAGTCGGGCCGGTCGTCGAGCCGACCCACCGACGAGAGGACCTTCTGGTCGAGCTGGTCGAGCAGCTGCGCGCGCACGGCCCAGGTCGTCGCCGCGCCCGCCGTCACCGACACGAACGCCACCAGCGCCACAGCCGTGAGCACCAGCCGCGAGGTGAGCGAGCGGAACCGGTCCATCACGCCGGCTTCAGCACGTACCCGGCGCCACGCATGGTGTGGATCATCGGCTCGTGGCCGGCGTCGATCTTCTTGCGCAGGTAGGAGATGTAGAGCTCGACGACGTTGGCCTGGCCGCCGAAGTCGTAGTTCCAGACGCGGTCGAGGATCTGCGCCTTCGACAGCACGCGCTTGGGGTTGCGCATCAGGAACCGCAGCAGCTCGAACTCGGTCGCGGTCAGCGAGATGTCGGTGCCGTCGCGGGTCACCTCGCGGCTGTCCTCGTCCATCACCAGGTCGCCGACGACGAGGACGGAGGTCGAGGAGGTCTGGTGGGCGCCGGTACGCCGCATCAGTGCGCGCAGGCGGGCCACGACCTCCTCCAGCGAGAACGGCTTGGTGACGTAGTCGTCCCCGCCCGCGGTGAGTCCGGCCACGCGGTCCTCGACGGAGTCACGGGCGGTCAGGAACAGCACGGGTACGCCGGCGTCGGCCGACCGCATCCGGCGCAGCACCTCCATGCCGTCGAAGTCCGGGAGCATCATGTCGAGCACCACCGAGTCCGGGCGGAACGTCTTCGCGGTACTGACGGCCTTGGTGCCGGTGTGCGCGGTGGCGACCTCGAACCCCTCGTACCGGAGGGCCATCGAGATCAGCTCCGCGATGTTCACCTCGTCGTCGACGACGAGGACGCGCAGCGGCGTACCGTCCGGGCGGGTCAGATCCATGGACACAGCCTCTCCCAAGTCGCTGTGACTTTCCTGTGAGCGTCCTGTCCCTAGGCCGTCGCGCCTGTGGCAGTGTCGGCGCATGCCCGCGCGGATCCTGGCCCTGGCCGCCCTTCTCCTCGTCTTCCTGCCCGCCGGCACCAACGCCGAAGGTGCGCCCACCTGTCGCGGCCACGCCGTCACCATCGAGGGCCAGCCCGGCACGACGGTCACGGGTACGCCGGGTGACGACGTCATCCTGGCGCCGGCCGGCGTCGACGCCGGTGCCGGTGACGACCTGATCTGCGTGGTCGCCGGCCCGGACCCGTCGTCGTACGTCGTGGACGGCGGTCCCGGGAACGACACCGTCGTCCTCGCCGTCGACGTGGACATCGACGTGAAGCTGGACCGGTCGGCCACCTGGGGGAGCAGCTCGGTCGGGCTGGCCGGCCTGGAGAACGCCGTCGTCTCGGGCGCGCGGGTCGTCGTCTACGGCACAAAGGGGGACAACAGGATCGTGGTGCGGTCGACGGAGGGGGCGCTGCTGACCGGCAAGCAGGGAGACGACGTCCTGCGTCTCGGCCTGGTGGCCGGCCGCAGGAACCATGACGGGTTGCGCCTGGCGTCCGGGGGCCCGGGTGACGACGTCCTGAGCGGCAGCCCGCGCCGCGACGTCCTCACCGGAGGCACCGGTCACGACAAGGCCGTGGGCCACGCGGGCAAGGACGTGTGCACCGCCGAGGTGCGGAAGAGCTGCGAGCTGAGCTGATATCGGGTCGGCAGGCGAGGTGTCGCCTGGCACGATGGACGCCGTCGTGGACATCACCTTCCCGCCGGAGCTGCCGGTCTCGCAGCGCCGTGACGACATCGCCGCCGCCATCCGCGACCACCAGGTCGTCGTCGTCGCGGGCGAGACCGGGTCGGGCAAGACCACGCAGCTGCCGAAGATCTGCCTCGCGCTCGGCCGCGGGAAGGGCGGACGCAGTGACAACGGCGGCGGAATCATCGGCCACACGCAGCCGCGCCGGATCGCGGCGCGGTCGGTCGCCGAGCGGATCGCCAGCGAGATGGGGTCCGAGCTGGGCGACGTCGTCGGGTACCAGGTGCGCTTCACCGACCGGACGAGTAGCGCGAGCCGCATCAAGCTGATGACCGACGGCATCCTGCTGGCCGAGCTGCAGCGCGACCGCGACCTGAAGAAGTACGACACGATCATCATCGACGAGGCCCACGAGCGGAGTCTCAACATCGACTTCCTGCTCGGGTACCTCAAGCGCCTGCTGCCGCGCCGGCCCGACCTCAGGCTCGTCATCACCAGCGCGACCATCGACCCCCAACGGTTCGCCGAGCACTTCGCGGACCGCCGCGGTGAGCCGGCGCCGATCATCGAGGTCTCCGGCCGCACGTACCCCGTCGAGATCCGCTACCGCCCCCTCGTGGAGCTGTCGGAGGAGGACGAGGAGGGCGAGGCGATCGTCCGCGACCAGACCGAGGCCATCGTCGCGGCGTGCGAGGAGCTGAGCCGCGAGGGACCGGGCGACATCCTGGTGTTCCTTCCCGGCGAAAGGGAGATCCGCGACACCGCCGAGGTGCTGACCGCCGAACGGCCGCGCGACGAGATCGTGCCGCTCTACTCACGCCTCTCGGCCGCCGAGCAGCATCGCGTCTTCTCCCGTCACCCCGGCCGGCGCATCGTGCTCGCCACCAACGTCGCCGAGACGTCGCTGACGGTGCCCGGCATCCGGTACGTCGTCGACCCCGGCGTCGCCCGTATCTCCCGGTACTCGGCCCGGACCAAGGTCCAGCGGCTGCCCATCGAGGCGGTCAGCCAGGCGTCGGCCCAGCAGCGGTCGGGGCGGTGCGGACGCGTCGAGGCCGGCATCGCGGTCCGCCTCTACGCCGAGGAGGACTTCGACGCACGCCCGGTGTTCACCGACCCCGAGATCCTGCGCACCAACCTGGCCTCGGTCATCCTGCAGATGACGTCGCTGCGTCTCGGCGAGATCGCGAAGTTCCCGTTCGTCGACCCGCCCGACAAGCGCAACATCACCGACGGCGTCCAGCTGCTGGAGGAGCTCGGCGCTGTGAAGGTCTCGACAGGCTCGACCAGCGAACGTCGCCTCACCAAGGTCGGGCAACGACTCGCCCGCCTGCCGATCGACCCGCGGCTCGGGCGGATGATCCTGGAGGCCGAGCGGTTGGGCGTCGTACGCGACGTGCTGGTGATCGCGGCCGCCCTCTCGCTCCAGGACCCGCGCGAGCGCCCGGCCGAGCATCGACCGCAGGCCGACCAGCACCACGCACGGTTCACGGACAAGAAGTCGGACTTCCTGACCTGGCTGAACCTCTGGCGCTACCTCAAGGAGCAGCAGCGCGAGCTCTCGGGCAGCGCGTTCCGGCGGATGTGCAAGCGCGAGTACCTCAACTACCTGCGTGTCCGGGAGTGGCAGGACTTCGAGTCCCAGCTGCGCCAGGTCAGCAAGGAGATGCGCATCGACATCGGGAAGGCGAGCGGCGAACCGGATGACGACGCGATCCACCAGGCGTTGCTGGCCGGGCTGCTCAGCCACATCGGGATGCTCGAGGAGCGCGACCGGCCCAAGGACAGAGCGCGCGGTCCGCGAGAATACTTGGGCGCGCGGAACAGCCGGTTCGCGATCTTCCCCGGCAGTGGCCTGAAGGGCGCCAATCCCCAGTTCCTGATGGCCGGAGAGCTCGTCGAGACCAGTCGGTTGTGGGCGCGCCAGAACGCCGCGATCAAGCCGGAGTGGGCCGAAGGCATCGGCGAGCACCTGGTCAAGCGCACGTACTCCGAGCCGCACTGGTCCAAGAAGCGCGCGGCCGTGATGGCCCACGAACGCGTGACGCTGTACGGCGTACCGCTCGTCGCCGATCGTCTGGTGCAGTACGGCCGCATCGACCAACCGCTCAGCCGCGAGATGTTCATCCGGCACGCGCTCGTCTACGGGGAATGGTCGACGCACCAGAAGTTCTACCGGGAGAACCTGCGTCTGCTGGAGGAGGCCGAGGATCTCGAGCACCGCGCCCGCCGCCGCGACATCGTGGTCGACGAGCACACCCTCTTCGACTTCTACGACGCCCGGATCGGCCCCGAGGTCGTCAGCGGCGCGCACTTCGACTCGTGGTGGAAGGACGTCCGCCGCCGCGAGCCGGACCTGCTGACCTTCGACCCCGCGATGCTCACCCACGACCGGGCCGCCGAGGTGCGCGAGGCGGACTACCCGCAGGCGTGGGAGGCCGAGGGTCTGACGTTCCCGATCTCCTACGTCTTCCAGCCGGGTGCCGACGACGACGGCCTGACCATCGACGTCCCGGTCGCGACCCTCAACCGGGTCGAGGCCGACGACTTCTCGTGGAACGTGCCCGGTCTGCGCGCGGAGCTGGTCACCGACCTGATCCGCAGCCTGCCCAAGCACCTGCGGGTCTCCTTCGTCCCCGCACCCAACACCGCCCGCGAGTTCCTGGCGCGGGTGCCGGCCGGGGACGAGCCCTTGCTGGACGCGCTGGAGAGGTACCTGCGGTCCACGACCGGAGTCGTCGTACCCCGCGACGCCTGGGACTGGGCGAAGGTGCCCGCCCACCTGCGACCGACCTACCGCGTCGTCGACGACGGCGGCGCCGAGCAGGCCCGTGGCAAGGACCTCGAGGCGCTCAAGGCGCCGCTCCAACCGGCCTTCGAGGCCGCCCTGGCCGAGGTCGCCTCGTCCGAGGGGCTGTCCGCGACCGGGCAGACGACGTGGACGTTCGACACCGTCGAGGAGGCCGTTCAGCAACGGCGTGCCGGCCACGAGGTGCGCGGATTCCCGGCGTTGGTCGACGAGGCTTCGACCGTCGGGTTGGGGGTGTTCGGGTCGACCGACGAGGCCGAGGCTCGACACCGGCTCGGCGTCAGACGCCTGCTCCTGCTGGGGATGCGCTCGACCGACCCGTTGGCCGGTCTCGACAACGCCGCCAAGCTGGGGCTGGCCGGATCGCCGTACCCGACCGTCGCGGAGCTGGTCGAGGACCTGCGCGCCGCGGTAGCCGGCTCGGTCGTCGACGCGCACCCGCCGGTCCGCGATCCCGGCGCCTTCGCGCGTTTGCAGCAGGA
The DNA here is from genome assembly GCA_963782035.1 of uncultured Actinomycetota bacterium. Taxonomy (GTDB): domain Bacteria; phylum Actinomycetota; class Actinomycetes; order Propionibacteriales; family Nocardioidaceae; genus Nocardioides. Next base: position 202,677 of record CAWAIW010000029.1, on the reverse strand, counting down.
GCTCGACACGGTGCTCGACGAGAGACTGGCGGCGTTGCTGGCGGACGTGCTGAGGGTCCTCGACGCATGGCGGCAGACCGAGAAGCGCATCAGCGGCCGGGCCGAGCTGACGACGCTGGCGGCGATGCAGGACATGCGCGCGCAGGTGGGACGACTGGTCGACCGCGGTTTCGTGGGTGAGGCCGGACCGGAGCAGCTGCGCCGCTACCCGACGTACCTCGCGGCCGTCGACCAGCGGCGCGACCGCCTCGACGCCCAGGTGGCGAAGGACGCCCAGCTGATGGCGCAGGTCGCCGACCTGCAGGCGGCGTACCTGAACCAGGTCGCTGCGCTGCCTCAGGGCAGACCGCCGGGCGCGGCGCTGCGGCGGGTGCGGTGGATGCTCGAGGAGTACCGGATCTCGCTCTGGGCGCAACCGCTCGGCACGGCGTACTCCGTCTCCGACCAGCGCATCCGGCGGGCCCTCGCCGACTCGGCCAACGCGCGGTCGTAGCCTGCGCATTGATGATCACCCCATTCGAATGCTCGCCTCGCTCCGCATCGATCAGGGACCCCAAGAATTGACCGAACGACCCCACCACCGCCCGATCGCTCCCGGAGACCGGTTCTTCGAGGCGATCGAGGGCGGGCGCGACCCGGCGCTGGTCGCCGAGGCCGCCGACCGAGCGGCCACGCTGATCGTGCGCGGCGCGCGCGGGCCGGAGCAGGAGGCGATCGGGGAGCGGCTGCTGCACCTGGCGGACACCGAGGGGATCGAGACGATCGCGCAGCTGTGGTCCGGCGCCGCCGCGGAGTCATTGGCCGGCTGTCTGTGGCGGCTGTTCCTGCTGCGGCAGTGGGTGTACGCCGACCCGCTCGCGGTGGCCCGCCAGTTCGACGCCGGGCGCCTGCACGCGCCGGTCGCGGGCGCCGTGGCCGGTGTCGCCGACCCGCCCGGGCCGGAGGAGCTGAAGACGATGATCGACCACGTGCTGCGCGGGATCGCGCTCTCGGACTTCGCCGACGTGCTCTTCCGCGCCGCCGCCTTCGCCCGCGTGGTCGCGACCGGGCGCGCCGCCCTGGACGCGCCGGCGGAGGAGGCGTCGCGGATGCAGACGATGGCCGACCAGCTGCAGGCGGCGGCCCGGCTGGAGCTCGACGGATCGCTGGGCTGACGCCCACCGGTGGTTGAGGTGCGAGCTTGCGAGCCTCGAAACTCCCTGTGCAGAGATTCCCCACGCTCACCCATGACCCACTAAACTCTGGTCGTGTGCCGGGCCGCGGCAGCCCCGGGTCCCAACTTCAGCCGCTACGAGCGGCCTTGCGCCGTGAGGCGCTCCCGGTCCGGCACACAACTCACGACTGGCTCGGCTCCGCCTCGCTGTCGCGTCGCTATGTCCTCCGTCCTTCCTCCTCGCTGCGCTCGCTGCGCTCGCTTCGCTCGTCGTGCAGGACGGAGGACGCTCCGCGACGGAACTCCGACGAGGCCGGTTACTCCTAGGCTGCGACCCATGGACTTCGTGCGCCGCCTCAAAGACATCTTCACTCCGACGACGCCGACGACGCCGGACACCTCCGGGGACGGCGTCGTCTACGCCCCCGAGGCCGACGGCCAGCCGGACCCGGGCGAGGTGGTGTGGGGCTGGGTGCCGTACGAGGAGGACGCCACGCAGGGCAAGGACCGGCCCGTGCTGCTGCTGGGGCGGGGTACGGATCCCGGCACCTGGATCGGCCTGATGCTCACCAGCAAGGACCACGACCGCGACGCCGAGCAGGAGGCGCACTGGGGTCGGTACTGGATGGACGTCGGCTCCGGCGCCTGGGACCGCGAGGGGCGACCCAGCGAGGTACGTCTGGATCGGCTGCTCGTCCTCGACGACTCCGCCATCCGCCGGGAGGGCGCGGCCCTCGACCAGGCGACGTTCGAGCGCGTCGTCGCCGCGGCGAGGGAGCACCACGCCCTCTGACCCCGCTGGTCAGGAGGGACGAAGTCCCGTCACGAGACCCCGAAGATGTCAGCGAAACCTCTCACCGGGTCTCGTGGCAGGCGCTAGCGCGCCTTCCTCGACCAGCGGTCAGAACGTCCCGGCGATCCCGGACAGCGCCTCGGAGGACTGGCGGGCGGTCACGACGAGGGCGGGGCCGGTGAGGGAGAAGACGCTGAGGTACTGGCCCTTGCGGAGGATCCCGACGGCGGTGGCCACGTTGCCCTGGACGACGCGGTAGGCCTCGGCCTGGCCGGTCGGGACGTCCACCTGGAGGCGAGCCTCGACGGAGCCGACGCGGCGGTCGCCGCAGTCGCCGTGCCAGGAGTCCAGCACCTCGTGGGCACGCCAGGCGGACTTGTTGTCGGCGAACCGCGCGACCACCTGGCGGCCGACCGGGGTCTGGCCCTTGTGGACGAGCCAGGTGCGCTGGGTGACCTCGAGGGCACCGATGTCGACCAGTGAGGTCAGGTGGCAGGGTCCGATCACGTCGTCGGAGTCCCGGGTGCTGGTCTTGCGCCAGGCGGTGCCCGCGCTGGGCATGTCGCCGGTGGTCAGCAGGTGGGCGGCCGGACCGGTGACCTTCTTCGGCACCGCGGCGCCGATGGCCTGGCCGGCCCGGTCGGCCTGCTCGCCGCAGGAGGCGAGTGCGGTCACGGCCACGACCAGGCAGGCGAGCAGGGTCATCCGGACCGTACTGGGGGAAGTCAGCACCCGCCGATCGTAGGAGCCGCAGGCGGTCCGGCCGCGACCGACACGGCACTTCGGAGGGGGCAACCGGGCGGTCGCTACCGTCCCCGGTGGGCACTACAGTGTGGCCCCGGCTGAGGCCCCGGTCGGGAACGGTGGCCGAGGGCGAAGCGCAGAGGAGGGCGAGCGGTGAGGTCGGCGGTCACGCGCGTGCTCGGGGCTGGCCTCACGGTCGTGGCGCTCACCGCCGCGCTGACGTCGTGCACCGGCGACTCCAGCAGCTCCACCTCGACACCTTCGCCGTCCACCAGCACGTCCGCGTCCACGCCCGTCGAGCCGGTGCACATGACCTTCGGCGTCTACGGCACGCCCGACGAGATCGCGGCCTACGCCACCATGGCCAAGCACTTCGACTCGGTGAACGAGCGAGCCGAGGTGACAGTGGAGCACTGGAGCAGCCACGACGGGCTGCGCGAGGACCTCGAGAAGGGCGACCCGCTCCCGGACGTCTTCCTGGCCTCGCGACGCGACCTCCGGTGGTACCTCGACAACCAGCTCACGACGCCCGTCGACTCCCTCCTCGACGAGCGCGGCGTCGACTTCGGCGACGTCTACAGCAGGGACGCCCTCGAGGCGTTCAGCAGCGACAACCGTCTCCAGTGCATGCCGTACGGCGTCGCGCCCCAGGTCGTCTACGTCAACGAGGACCTCGTCGACTTCGAGCGGATGGCCAACCGTGGCCTGGACGCGCCGTCGGACCACCGCCGCTGGAACTGGGACCAGTTCGTCGCCGCCGCCGACTTCGCCTCCCGACCGGGCAAGGGCACCAAGGGCGTCTCGGTGCCACCGACGCTGCCGGGCATCGCGCCGTTCGTGTACGCCGGCGGCGGCAACCTCTTCGACGACGACAGCAACCCGACCTCCCTGGCCTTCGGCGGGGACGGCACGCAGGGCGCGCTGCAGACCGTGCTCCAGGTGTTCCGCGACCCCAAGCTCACGCTCACCGAGGAGCAGCTGGCCGAGAAGACGGCGCTCGAGTGGTTCGAGCAGGGAAAGCTCGGGATGATCACCGGCAGCCGGGCCCTGGTCCCGGTCCTGCGGAAGGTGCCGGCCCTCAACTGGGACGTGATGCCGATCCCGTCCATCGAGAAGTCGGCCACCACCGGCGAGATCACCGCGCTGTGCATCTCCCAGGACGCCGCGAGCCCGGCGACGTCGGCCGACTTCATGGTCTACGCCACCAGTACCGACGCGGTCACCGAGGTCGCTCGCAAGGGCTATCTCCAGCCGGCCAACCAGGAGGTCGCCTTCTCCGACGACTTCCTCCAGCCCACCGAAGCGCCGCTGTCGGCCCAGGTGTTCATCGACTCGCTCGGCCGGATGGCCATCCCGCCGCTGCTGGACACGTGGGACGACCTGGACGCCGTCGTGGCGCCGTACCTCCTGCAGCTGTTCTACGGCCCGCCGATCCTCGACCTGGCGGCCGTCGGCCAGGACATCGACGCGGCCTCGCAGCCGATCCTCAACCCCGAGACGGCCACTCCCAGCCCGACGGACGAGACGGACAGCCCTACGAGCTCTGGGACGGAGCCGGGGACGGACTCTCCGACGCCGTGACCACGGTCGCCGCCGCCTCGCGGTCGGCGCGCAGCACGGCCTCGGACAGGAGCGGCGAGACCAGACGTACCTGCCAGGCGCGGGCCCCGAGGTCGCGCAGCGCCATGGCCATCGCGCGCGTGAGCGGCTCCTCCTCGCGCGTCTCCGGCGGGGTCCACAGCACCCGGCGGACGAAGTCGGGCGTGAGGAGGTTCTCCGCCGGGACGTCCTGCTGCTCGGCCAGGGCGGTGATCGCCTCGCGCGCGAGCTGCAACCGCTTCGCGGCGACCGGATCCTTGTCGGCCCAGGCCCGCGGAGGGGGCGGGCCGTCGGCGCGCGGCGTCCGGCTCGGCAGCTGGCTCTCCGGCAGGTCGCGTACCTGCCCCAGCACGGCCACCCACCGCCCGGCGTACCGGTCGGCCCCGCGCCCGTAGAACCCCTTGGTCGCCTTGAGGGCGGTTCGTGTCGTGGGCATCGCGAGCGCCGCGGCGACGATCGCGGAGTCGGGGATGATCCGGGTGGGCGTCACGTCGCGCTCGGCCGCGATCTGGTCACGCGTCGTCCAGAGGGCGCGTACGGCGCCCAGCGCGCGGCGGCCGCGCACCTTGTGCAGCCCGGACGTGCGCCGCCACTGGTCGACCCGCGTCGGCTGCGTGAACCCGCGCAGCCAGTCGAACTCCTCGGCGGCCCAGAAGTCCTTGCCGGCCGCCACCAGCTCGCGGGCCAGCACGTCACGGAGCTCGACGAGGACCTCCACGTCGAGGGCGGCGTAGTCGAGCCACGGCTCGGGCAGCGGCCGGGTGGACCAGTCGACGGCGGAGTGCTCCTTGGCCATCCGGTAGCCCAGCAGCGTCTCGACCAGCGACGCGAGGCCGACGCGCGGATAGCCGAGCAGGCGGCCGGCGAGCTCGGTGTCGAAGAGGCGGGTGGGGTAGAGACCGAGCTCGTTGAGGCAGGGCAGGTCCTGGGTGGCGGCGTGCAGGATCCACTCGGTGCCGTCGAGGGCCTTCTGCAGGGGCGCCAGGGAGTCGAAGGCGATCGGGTCGAGGAGAGCGGTGCCCGCGCCTTCGCGGCGCAGCTGGATCAGGTACGCGCGAGCGGAGTACCGGTAGCCCGAGGCGCGCTCCGCGTCGATGGCCACCGGTCCGGTGCCTGCGGCGATGGCCTCGCACGCCTCGACCAGCCCGGCGTCGGTGTCCACGATCTTGGTCAGTCCGTCCCGCAGCCGCAGCAGGGGAGCGTCAGGGAGCGCAGGCTCGGGTTCGAGAGCGGGGTCGTCGGGGGGAAGGTCGTCGGCGGGCGGCATCAGCGACCGCGCTGCCCTCGCCTGCTCGGGATGGCGGTGACCCCGTCGGGGACGGGTTCCAGCCCGACGGCGGTGCACAACAGCTCACCCCACGCCTCGACGTGGGGACCGACGTCCAGGACGGCGTCCGGACCCACCGCGAGGCCGGTGTCCAGGGGCGTCCAGGAGGCTCGCAGCTCCAGCTGGGCCGAACCGCCCTCGTCGGCCATCCCGCCGAAGCTCTCGGTCGCCACACGCGTGACGGTGCCGGACGCCGCGGTGTACGACGCCCCGTGGGCGTCGAGCGCCTCGGTCAGCCAGGACCAGCCGACGGCCGCCAGCATCGGGTCGGTCACCAGGTCGAGCTCGATCTCCGCCCGGGCGTAGGCCACGCAGCGGAAGGTGCCGTCCCACGCGTCGTTGCCGGCCGGGTCGTGCAGCAAGATGATGCGGCCGGTGCCCAGGTCGGTGCCGTCCACGGTGACGTCGGCGGTCATCGCGGCGGCGTACGGGGCGATCCGCTGGGGTGCGGGCATCTCCTCGCAGAAGACCTCGGGGCGCAGTCGCGCGGCGCGCATGGTCGCCACGGCCGCCCGGAACTCCGGGGGGCTCGAGTCCGCACCCGTTCCCGGGTGGGTCTCCTGACGGACCACCATGGGTTCAACAGTAGGTCGGACGTCCAGTACCGATGTGCGAACACGCCGACTGACCTGGGACGATCCTGCGGTGCCAGATCTCCAGGACAGTGTGTTCATCCGGGCCGCTCGCGGCCTCCCGGTGCCCCACACGCCCGTCTGGTACATGCGGCAGGCGGGGCGATCCCTCCCCGAGTACCGCGCCCTGCGGCAGGGCGTCGGCATGCTCGAGTCCTGCATGACGCCCGACCTCGTCGTCGAGATCACCATGCAGCCCGTGCGCCGGTACGGCGTGGACGCGGCCATCTTCTTCTCCGACATCGTGCTGCCGCTCAAGGCGGTCGGGGTCGACCTCGACATCAAGCCCGGCGTCGGACCGGTGGTCGCCTCGCCGGTGCGCACCCTCGAGGACGTCGCCGCGATCCCGGACCTGACGCCCGAGCACGTCCCGTTCATCACCGAGTCGGTGCAGCGTCTGGTCTCGGAGCTGGGCGGGACTCCGCTGATCGGCTTCGCGGGCGCGCCGTTCACCGTGGCGTCGTACCTCGTCGAAGGCGGTCCCTCCAAGGAGCACGCCCGCACCAAGGCGATGATGTTCGGCGCGCCGGACGTGTGGGCCGCGCTGATGGACAAGATCGCGGGCATCGCCTCGGCGTACCTCTCGGTGCAGGTGGCCGCGGGTGCTTCGGCCGTCCAGCTCTTCGACTCGTGGGCCGGCGCCTGCACGCCGGAGGACTACGAGACGTACGTGATGCCGTACTCCGCCCGCGTCCTCGCCGCGGCCGGCGAGCTCGGCGTGCCGCGCATCCACTTCGGCGTGAACACCGGCAGCCTGCTGCCGCTCATGGCCTCGGCCGGCGCGGACGTGGTGGGGGTCGACTGGCGTACGCCGCTCGGTTCCGCGATCCCGCTCGTCGGCGACCGCGCGGTTCAGGGCAACCTCGACCCGACGCTGGTCTTCGCGCCGACCTCGGTGATGACGGCCCGGGCGGCCGGGATCGTCGAGGCCGGGCGGGCCGCTCGCGGGCACATCTTCAACCTCGGCCACGGCGTCATCCCCGACACCGACCCGGGTCAGCTCGAGGAGCTCACCCGGTTCGTGCAGTCGATCCCGCTTCTGAGGGCCTCGCCCGAGCGGCGGTGAGTGAGGGTTGGTTCTGCTCGAGCGGCGGTGAGTGAGGGTTGGTTCTTGCGACCCGAACCAACACTCACGCACCGCTACCCCGCCGAGACCAACACTCACTCACCGCTCGACAGGGCGGGAGCGGGGGCAGCAGGCGAGCGGCGCAGGCGACGGACGAGCAGCCAGACCGGGACGCCGAGCAGGAGCGCGACGACCGCGAAGGGCAGCAGGGCACCGACGACGGTGAGGGCGGCGACGACCGCGTGGCGCAGGCCGTCCCAGCCGGCACCGAGGCCGGCGAGGAAGCCGGTCTTGTCCTCGTGCTTCTTCTTCACGACCGGGTCGGGCTTGCGCTCGATGCTGACCTTGATGGTGGCCAGCGAGGTCTGGTCCTTCAGGTAGGCCTGCTGCTGGGTCAGGGAGTCCAGCTGCGCCTGCCGGTTCGACAGCTCGGACTCGATCGCCATGATGTCGCGGATCGACTCGGCCCGGGCGAGCAGCTGGCGGACGCGGTCGACACTGGCCTGCTGGGCCTTGATGCGCGCGTCCACGTCGATCACCTGCGTGGTGACGTCCTCGGCGGTGCTGGTGGTGGAGGCCAGCTCGGCGAGCTCGCCGTTGCCGAGCGCCGACATCACCTCGTCGAAGTCCGCGCTCGGGACCCGGAGCACCATCCGCGCGCGCAACGCCTTTCCGGTCCTGTCGGTCTCGGTCTTGTCGTCGGCGATCGTGCCGTTGTGCTGGTCGACCAGCGCCTGCACGTCGAACCGTGTCTTCCCGACGTCGTCGCTGCGCAGCGACACCGCGCCGTTGCGGATCACCGCCTGCTGCTCGACGAGGTCGACGGCATTGCGGGCCTCGGGCGCCGCCTTCGACGCGCCGCCGCCGGCGTCGTAGGCCGCCGAGGCGTCGGGCGCCTCGGCCGCGGTGTCGCCCGCGCCACCGCCGGCCACCAGGGCGGTCTCCGTGGACGCGGAGTCCGAACCGCCGGAGCAGGCGGTGAGCGAGAGCAGAGCGGCGGCGGCCAGGGCGGCCATCAGACGAGTCGTGCGCCCGGTGATGTGACCAGTCATGTGCATGGGGCTACGACGCCGCGCCCCGGGCATCGGTTCCGCTCCGGTTCCTGACACGCTGGCCCCATGTCCTCCCCGCGCCGCGTCGTCGTGGTGGGCGGGGGCATCGCCGGGCTCACCGCAGCGCGCGAGCTCGCGGCTGCCGGGCGCGAGGTCGTGGTGCTAGAAGGCTCTCCGCGCATCGGTGGCAAGCTGCTCACCGCCGAGGTTGCCGGGGTGACGGTCGACGTCGGCGCCGAGTCGATGCTGGCGCGCCGCCCCGAGGGCACTGACCTCGCCCGGGAGGTCGGGCTCGACCTCGTCCATCCGGCCACCACCTCGTCGGCGGTCTGGACCCGCGGCGCGCTCCGTCCTCTGCCGCGGTCGGTGTTGGGCGTGCCCGGTGACGTCGACCAGGTCGCGGCCTCCGGCATCCTCGACCCCGCTGGGCTGGACCGGCTCCGGCACGAGGCCCCGGGCGAGGTGGTGACCGGCGACGTCTCCGTCGGCGAGCTGGTCGCCGCCCGCCTCGGCGACGAGGTCGTCGACCGGCTGGTCGAACCGCTGCTCGGCGGCGTGTACGCCGGCCACGCACGGCTGCTCTCGGCGCGCGCCACGGTCCCGCAGCTGGTCACCTGGAGCGGCGGCTCGCTGGTCGCCGGGGCTGCGGACGCACTCGCGGCCTCGTCCGGGGCTCCGGTGTTCGCGGGCATCGCCGGAGGCCTCGGCCGGCTTCCCGAGGCGGTGTCGGCGGGCCTCGACGTCCGCACCGGGGCGACGGTCCGCACGCTGCGTCGTACCGCTGATGGTTTCGCCCTCGTCGTCGGCCCGACCACCGCCGAGGAGGAGGTCCTCGCCGACGAGGTCGTGCTGGCCACCCCGGCCGCCCCGAGCGCCCGGCTCCTGGCCGACGTCTCGCCGGCCGCGGCGGCGGAGCTCGCGGCGGTCGAGCACGCCTCGATGGCCGTGGTCACCTTCGCCTTCGACGCCGCCGGTCTCACCGAACCGAACGGGTCCGGCTTCCTCGTACCTCCCGTGGACGGCCGGACCATCAAGGCGTCGACGTTCTCGTTCAACAAGTGGGACTGGGTGCGCGCCGCGGGCGCCGGACTCCTGCTGCTGCGCACCTCCGTCGGTCGGCACCGCGAGGAGTCCGTGCTCCAGGTGCCCGACGAGGAGCTCGCCGCCGCCTGCCTGGCCGACCTGCGCGAGGCGATCGGCCTGGTCGCCCGACCCGTCGGCTCCCACGTGCAGCGCTGGGGCGGCGGCCTGCCGCAGTACGCCGTCGGACACCTCGACCGGGTGGCCCGCATCCGGGCCGCCGTCGACGCGGTTCCCGGCCTCGCGGTCTGCGGGGCGGCGTACGACGGGGTCGGGATCCCCGCCGTCATCGGCTCGGCCCGCCGGGCCGCGGCTTCACTCGTCGCGGCAGAATGAGGACATGAGCAACGCCGCCCGCACCCGGGAGATCAACGACACCGTCCGCTACACGATGTGGTCGGTGTTCCGGTTCGCGACGCCGTACGCCGGACCGGACGGCCGCGACGCCGACGCGGCCGAGCTGGGCGACCTGCTCGCCAAGCTGGAGACCGAGGACGTCGTGGTCCGCGGGGTCTACGAGCTGAGCGGCCTGCGCGCCGACGCCGACGTGATGGTGTGGTGGCACGCCGAGAACGTCGAGCGGATCCAGGACGCCTACCAGCGGCTGCGGCGCACCGGCTTCGGCGCCCGCCTCGAGCCCGTGTGGTCGCAGGTCGCCCTGCACCGGCCGGCCGAGTTCAACAAGAGCCACGTGCCCGCGTTCCTGGCCGACGAGGAGGCGCGCGCCTACGTGTGCGTGTACCCGTTCGTGCGGTCCTACGAGTGGTACCTCCTGGACGAGACCGAGCGCCGCCGGCTGCTGGCCGAGCACGGCCAGATGGCCCGCGACTACCCCGACGTGCGGGCCAACACGGTGTCCAGCTTCGCGCTGGGCGACTACGAGTGGATCCTCGCGTTCGAGGCCGACGAGCTGTACCGCATCGTCGACCTGATGCGGCACCTCCGGGGCTCCGAGACGCGCCGGCACGTGCGCGAAGAAGTGCCGTTCTACACCGGCCCGCGCGTCTCCCCGGCCGACCTGGTCAATCGGCTCCCCTAGAGGAACCCGCCGCCGTGGGCGCGCGTCGTACCCCCATGCGCCTCCTCATCGCGGTCGCCGCCCTGCTGCTCGTGGCTGCTTGCGGTGACGACTCCGCGGACACCGCCCAGGACCCGGGCGGTGCGACCCCGGCGATCCCAACCGCGATCCCGGCGGCCGACGGCCCCGTGGTCGGCCTCGGGTTGGTGCTCGACACCGGAGAGCCGGGTTTCTGCCTCGGCCCGGTTGCGGAGTCCTACCCGCCCCAGTGCACCGGTCTGGCCATGACGGGGTGGGACTGGGCGGAGCACAAGGGCGCCTTCGACGACGCCGGCGGCGTGCGCTTCGGGAGCTTCGCGGTGACCGGCACCTTCGACGGCGAGACGCTCGCCGCGCAGTCCGCGGTCTCCGGAGCCGTCTACGACCCGATGCCCTGGCCTCAGCCGACCAGCTCGGCGGCCGAGGACCACACCCCGGCCCAGCTCGAGGCCGTCGCCGAGCAGCTGAACGACCTGCCCGGCGCGCTCACCACCATGCCCGGCGACAACCTCGTGGTGGTCGACGTGGTCCACGACGACGGCTCGCTGCAGGACTGGGCCGACTCACGATTCGGTGACGGTCTGGTGTTCGTCCATTCCCTGCTGCAGCCTGCGGGCTAGCCCTGCTGGTCGGCCGGCTCCAACGTCAGGCTGATGGAGTTGATGCAGAAGCGGTCGCCGGTGGGCGTGCCGTAACCGTCGGGGAACACGTGCCCGAGGTGCGAGCCGCAGTTGGCGCAGCGGACCTCGACCCGCTTCATGCCGTGGGTCGTGTCCTCGATGTACTGCACCGTGTCGGTGATCGGCTGGTAGAAGCTCGGCCAGCCGCACCCGGAGTGGAACTTCGTGTCGGACTCGAAGAGCTTGGCCTGGCAGGCCTTGCACTTGTAGACGCCCTTGGTCTCGGTGTCGGTGTAGTCACCGGTGAAGGCGCGCTCCGTGCCGGCCTTGCGAAGCACGGCGTACTCCTCCGGCGACAGCTCCGCGCGCCACTGCTCGTCGGTCTTGTCCACGTTGTACGACATGGCCGCAACGGTAGTCGCGGGGACAACGGCGGCCGAGCGGTCGGGCTTACGGCGCGGTTACGGTGGCTCCCATGGCGAAGGCGGCGGCGGTCGAGGTGCAGGCGGGCGACCGGGCGGTGCGCGTGTCCAGCCCCGACCGGGTGATCTACGAGGCGACCGACCGGACGCCGGAGGTCACCAAGCTGATGGTCGCGGAGTACTTCGCCTCCGTCGAGGACGGCCTGATGCGGGCCCTGCGCGAGCGACCCACGGCGCTGGAGCGCTGGACTTCCGGGGTGCGGCCCGGCATGAAGCTGGCCACAGGCCCCCAGGACAAGGACGCCGACGCGTTCTACCAGAAGCGAGTGCCCAAAGGGGCGCCCGACTACCTCGAGACCGCCACGATCACCTTCCCGTCCGGGCGGACCGCCGACGAGATCTGCCCGACCGAGATCGCGGTGCCGGTGTGGTGCGCGCACATGGGCACGCTGACCTTCCACCCGTGGCCGGTACGCCGCGCGGACGTCGACCGGCCCGACGAGCTGCGCATCGACCTCGACCCCCAACCGGGCACGACGTTCAGCGACGCCGTGCGCGTGGCCGGTGTCGCGCGTGAGCTGCTGGAGGAGAAGGGGATCACCGGGTTCGTGAAGTCGTCGGGCAACCGCGGCGTGCACATCTACGCGCGGATCGAGCCGCGCTGGGAGTTCACCGACGTGCGGCACGCCGCGATCGGCTTCGGCCGCGAGCTGGCCGCCCGCGACGACGGCGTGACGATGAACTGGTGGAAGGAGGAGCGGGGCCAGCGGATCTTCGTGGACTTCAACCAGAACAACCGCGACCGCACCATCGCCTCGGCGTACTCCCTCCGGCCCATCGTGGGCGCGCCCGTCTCCACGCCGATGACGTGGGAGGAGCTGGCCGGGGTCAGCGACCCGGGTGAGTACAACCTGTTCACCGTGCCGGACCGTCTCGCGGACGGCGACCCGTGGGCGGGCATCGACGACGTGCAGCACGACATCACGCCGTTGCTGGCGTTGTACGAGGAGCAGGGCTCGGTCGAGATGAACTTCCCGCCGGACTACCCGAAGATGCCGGGCGAGCCGCCGCGCGTGCAGCCGTCCAAGAAGGTCGCCGAGCACTGGGACGAGAACGGCAACTGGATCGGCCCCGCCTGAGCCGTTTCAGCCGTACGATCCCTGCATGCGCAGAGGTCCGGCCGGTGTGCTCGCCGCGGTGGCGAGCAGCGTGATCGCGGGCGGCGTCGTGCTCGCCACCCAGCTCGGCGGCGGTGCGGCCACGCCGACCCCCACGCCGACCTCGCCGGGCCAGTCCCACGCGGCCGAGGTGCACGCCTGGGTCGCCTGCAAGGCCGACAAGGCGCCCGAGAAGAACGCGGACGCCTGCGAGAAGCCGGTGCCGCCCGGGCACGCCAAGCACGGCAAGCACGACGGTGCCGCTCCTGGCCCCGCGAGCGAGCACGGTCAGGGCCACGGCTGGGGCCGGGCGCACGCACCGGGCCAGCTGAAGGCGAAGCACAAGGACAAGGACGACGCGGACGAGTCCGAGAAGCCCGACGCCGACTGAGCCGGCCGCCGAGGTCGCCGGCGAGGCGACCCTGTTCGCGGCGTACCTCGCCTTCCTGCGCGAGTCGGTCGCCGAGAAGGTGCTCGCGCTCTCGTCGGAGGAGCAGCGGACCTCGCGGCTGGCGTCCGGCTGGACGCCGATCGAGCTGCTCAGCCACCTCGCCCACATGGAGCGGCGGTGGTACGTGTGGGGCTGGCTCCACGGTGACGTCGACGCCCCGTGGGGCGACTGGTCCCCGGACGGCTCCCGCTGGGAGGTACCTGCCGACGTCTCGGCCGACGACCTGGTCGACCTGCTGCGCGCGGTCGGCCGGCGTACCGACGAGGTGCTGGCCACCCATGACCTCGACACGCGGGCGACACCGGCCGAGCACTTCGACGAGGGCCTGCCCACGTTGAGGTGGATCTGCTTCCACGTCTTCCACGAGTACGCCCGCCACGCCGGTCACCTCGACATCGCCGTCGAGCTGACCCACCCCGAGTGACCCCCAAGACATCCGAATGGGCCCGGGCCGGATGTCTCTCGGGTCACTCGCGGTCGTGATACCCGGTGCACCGGGTATCACGACCGCGACCGACCCCCAACGCACGTCAGCCCAGGCGGGCGCGCGCGTCGAAGAGCAGGACCGAGGCCGAGGCGGCGACGTTGAGCGAGTCGGCCAGGCCGCGCATCGGGATCGAGACGCGGGTCGAGGTCCGGGGTCCGCCACTCGGGAGCCACGCCGTCGCTCTCGGAGCCGACGACCAGCGCGACCTTGCCCCCGATGTCGCGTCCGTAGTCGACGTCGAGATAGGGGGTGGCGGCGGCGGGGTCGGCGACGTACGTCGTGAAGCCGGCGCCGGTCAGGTCCCGCCGTGCCTGGGCCACGGTGTCGTACGCCAGGACCGGCAGCGTCAGGACCGTGCCGCGGCTGGCCTCGAACACCTTCGGGTGCGTCAGCCGGCAGGTGGCGTTGGTGAGGACGAGGCCGTCGGCCCCGGCGGCGTCGGCGGTGCGGACGAGGGTGCCGAGGTTGCCGGCGTACTCGATCCCGTCGGCCACCAGCAGCAGCCGGGCGTCCGGGCGCAGCACCTCGGCGGGAGTCCAGGCCGGGAGCCGGACCACCGACAGCAGGGCGGGCGTGGAGAGGCCGGGGTGGATGCGGGCCAGGGTCTTCGCGGAGATCTCGACGGCAGAGTCGTAGGGGATCGAGCCGCACCGCAGGGTCACCTCGGGCCGAAAGCCCAGGCGGTGCAGGTGCTCGTGCTGCCAACGGCCGGCGACGGCGACGAGGCGTTCGTGGCGGGGGAGCAGGTTGCGGCGGGCCTGGGAGTAGAGGCGCGCGGCGGGAGACAGGGCGGGCATGGCTGGGCTCCGGAGGCGGGAGTGGTCGCCTGACCGGCGCACGCCGGATCTACCGGTCGGGGGTGCTACACCCTTCGCGCGAACGTACGCCGGTCGTCAGGCCGCCGAACGGGGCCTGGCTGCGGTCACTCCGTGATTCCCATGCCAGGGACGGTACGAGTGCGGGGCCGCGACCCGCACCCCAATATCCTGTGCGCGTGGCAGACCCAGGGCAGGTGAAGCTCGTCGTCGTGACGGGCTCGGGACGCAGCGGCACCAGCAGCGTCGCGGGCGCGCTCAAGCGGCTCGGGCTGTACATCCCCCAGCCCGAGGTGGCGACCGACGAGCGGAACCCGCGCGGCTACTACGAGCCGCTGTGGGTCGCGGAGTTCCACAAGTGGCTGCTGAACCCGATCCCGGTCCGCACCATCGACTCCCGCCCGAACGCCGGCCGGATCGCCAAGAAGGCCGTCACCCCCGAGGTCGAGCAGCGCCTCAAGGGGTGGCTGGTCGAGCAGCTGGCCACGGGGGAGAAGCAGATCCTGCTGAAGGACACCCGCGCCTACTGGGTCTACGACCTGTGGCAGCGGGTGTCCGCGCAGATCGACACCCAGCTCACCAGCCTGACGATGCTGCGGCACCCGACCCAGGTGGTGCGGTCGCGTGACGCGGCGTACCTCACCGACATGGACCGCTCGTTCCGCCAGAAGCGCGAGACGACGAACGTGGCGGCCTGGATCAACGCGGCGTTCGAGACCGAGCGGGTGACGCGAGGGAACCCGCGGGCGTTCGTGCCCTACTACGACCTGATCGGCGACTGGCGTACGGCGATGACCCGGGCCGGATCCCAGCTCGGGCTGCGGTTCAACGACACGAACGGCCACCACGCCGTCGACGACTTCATCGACGCCGGCCTCAACCGCTCCAAGCCCGACTGGGACGGCCTCGAGGTCTCCCCGACGCTCGTCGACCTGGCCGACCGCGCGTGGGACGCGATGAACGCGCTCGTCGAGGCGCCCGAGGACAAGGCGGTGATGAAGCGGATCGACGGGCTGCGGCGCGAGTACCGCGAGCTCTACGAGTCCGCGGCCGCCATCGCCCTGGACGAGACCACGGCGCAGGTGGCCAAGGTACGCAAGAAGCTCAAGGCCCGCCTGGCCGACGCCGAGGCCGAGATCGAGCGCCTGAAGAGGGGCTAGACCGTCTGGTCGTTCTCCCACGGCGCCGCGACCGGGTAGTACTCCCGCAGGAACTCGGTCAACATCTGGTCGAGCTTCTCCTGGCGGAACCCGTGGTCGTGGTGGTCGCCGAGGCAGAAGAAGTCCTGCTCCCGGTCGAGCAGCTGCGAGAGCTGCCAGTCGAGGTCGGGGTTGGCGATGTTCACGAACTCGGTGTCGGCGTCCGCGGCGTACGCCGTGCCGGTGAGCAGGCCGTAGTGCTGCGCGAAGGAGCTCAGCGTGGAGATGTCGGTGTCCGAGCGGAACGGCGAGCGGGCCGTGCGCTCGACGACGTCCTTGAAGCGCTCCTCGATCTCGGCGAGCACCGAGGTGCGGACGGCGTACGGCGCGTGGGCGAGCGCGTTGGTCGTGACCGCGCCGAACGTGTCCTGGAGGAGGAGGCGGTTGTTCCACGCCGCCTTCAGCCACGGCGGTGAGCCGGGCAGGTCGGTGAGCCCGATCGTGGACTGCGCGAAGAACACCGACGACAGGCCGGCGGGGCTGAACAGCGACTCGGGCCGCAGCGGGCGGCCGAGGAAGAAGTCGTCGTTGAAGTACAGCCAGTGCTCGGCGAGGCCGGGCACGTGGTGCAGCGCGGTCTCGATGGCGTGCGAGTTGAAGGTCGGCAACGCGTCCGCCGGGAGGATCTCGTCGTGCCGCACGACCCGGACACCCGGGTGCTCGAGGTCGAGCCACGACGGCACCTGACCGCTCGTGACGACGTAGATGTTGCGGACCCAGGGCGCGAAGAGGTGCACCGACCGCAGCGAGTAGCGAAGCTCGTCGCGCGACAGGAACCGCGCGCGGCCGCTGGCCTCGCGGGTGCGGGCGGTCCCCTCCATGTCGGCGATCCGGGCCTCGCGGGCGGCGTCCCACTCGGGGTCGTCGCCGTCGACCCACGTGTAGACGACGTCGACGGGGAACCGGCACTCGTTGACGGTCGGCGCGGCCATCAGCGGGAGGGTGCGCACCTCGACGCCCTCGACGGTCACCGGCACCAGGGACGCGTCCACCGGGATCTGGTTGGTGTAGCGGTTACGGGTGGGGGAGACGAGCGCGCCGTCGACGTTGCGCTCCCAGAACTGCACCTCGACCGAGCACCCCTGCCCGACCAGCTGATGCTTCCCGTCGACCACGGGCCAGGGTTCGAGGAACAGCCGCGGAGTCATGCCGCGGCGCAGCTCCTCGCCGAGCATGTGGACGGTGCCGCGGCGCTCGGGCCAGCCGTGCTGCTCGGGATCGCGGACCGAGAGGTACGCCGGTGCGCCGGTGTCGCCGATCGACTTCAGGAAGGCGTCGCGGTCGGCGATCGGCACGACGACGACCGGTGCGCCGGACTCGTGCGCGGGGATGACCAGCCAGTGGTGGCTGGACGCGACGGCGCAGCGGACCGCCCACGACAGGGTCGCCTCGCGCACCTCGGCGGGCGTGAGGCCCGGGGCCGGCTTCGCGCCGGAGGCCGCGGTGACCACCGGCTTCGCCGCCGCGAGGGCGGTGACGCGCGGGGCCAGCCGGCCGGGGAGGGTACGGCGCGCACGGGCGGCGCTGAAGATGCCCACCCAGCGCTCGGCGATGGCGTACGCGTCGTACTGCCTCGACGTCCGGTAACCGCCCTCGCCGAGCGCGCGGCGCAGGTCGATGTCGCTGGCCAGGCGCAGCAGGGCCGCGGACATGCCGGCGATCGACTCCGGCGAGACCAGGAGGCCGTTGACCTCGTGCTCGATGATCTCGCGGGGGCCGGACGCACAGTCGTAGGACGCCACCGGGACGCCGGCGGCCATCGCCTCCTGCACGATCAGCGGGAAGCCCTCGGCGCGCGAGGTGAGCGCGCAGATCGAGGCCTTGGCCCACTCGCCCCGCATGTCGGACACCGCCCCCGGCAGCTCGACGCGGTCGAAGAGGCCGAGCTTGCGGACCTGGCGCAGCAGCTCCTGACGCTTGGGCCCGGTGCCGTAGATGCGCAGCTTCCAGTCGGGAAGCTGATCGGCGACCTGGCCGAACGCCTCGATCAGCCGGGGGAACTGCTTCTCGTTCACCAGCCGGCCGGCGGTCATGATCAGCGGGTTGTCGAGCCGCGAGCGCGGGGTGAACCCCAGCGGCAGCGGGTTCGGCACGATCGCGATCTCGGGGGTGGAGTCGCCGAGCTGCTCGCGCACCCAGTCCGCCATCGCCGGCGTGAAGACGGCGACGACGTCGGCGCGCGGGGCGAAGTTCAGCAGCGGCTCCAGGCCGGAGGTGCGGTCCGAGGTCGAGCGGTGCTCCTGGTGCACCAGGACTGTCTCGGGCGGCAGGAGCTGGACCGCGGCCGCCAGCAGCCCGGGCGTGACGGTCACCAGCACGTCGGCGTCCAGACGCGGCAGCGCGTGCTCGAGACCGAGGTCGCACAGGGCGGTGAACTGGCCGTCCCACCGCTCGGGGACGAGCAGGGACTCGCGCTCGTTCAGCGCACGAGCCTGGGACGTCGACAGCTCGACGCCGGGCACGGACGGGTCGCGACCCTCGCGCACGTCGACGAGGTACCGCACGTCGATCCGCTCGTCGATCCCGTAGTGGGGCTTCTCGCCGCTGCGGGTCACCGAGACCAGGCGTACGTCGTGGTCCCCGGCGAGCGCGTTGGCCTGGGTGATCGCCGAGCGGCTCGTGCCGCCCATGCCGTCGAGGTTGAAGACGAGGTAGGTGATCTTCACGCCGCCGCGCCCTTCGGCCGGCGGACCCGCAGCACGCCGTCGGGCAGCCAGCGGAACACCAGGCTGAACAGCGGCCCCTCGCCGGTGTCGTTCTGCACCTGGGGGAGCAGCACCGCCTGGTCGGGCCGCGTGAGGTCGCTGCCGGGCCGGCGGACGGGCAGGTCGCCGGCGTACACACCGGCCGACAGCCCCACGCCCTCGGGGACGTCACGGTGGTCGACGGTGGCGATCGCCACGTCTCCCTCACGCGTCAGAGGACGCGTCAGCAGGACCTCGCCGCTCTCGTCGTCGACGAGGCGGAGCTCGGCGTCCGCGGGCGCGCCGCCGAGGCGCAGCGTGGCCACGTCCTGGTCGTCGGCGGAGATCGAGAGGAGGTACGCCGCCGGCGGGGCGTCCTCTCGGACCAGCAGCAGCGTGCCGTCCTCGGCCCGCGCCACCTGCCACTGCACGCCGTCGACGGCGGGCGTGGTCACCGGCTCGCCGCGCACCAGAGGCGGCGTCCACACGCGGTGCACCTTGCCACCCGGCGCGGTGATGACGACCTCGAAACGCCCCGGCCCGCCGGGCACGCCGCGCAGGTCCGCGCGTACCGAGCGGAAGCGCGGGTCGTCCTCGGCCAGGTCGCTGGTCAGCGGGACCACCCGCTCGGTGCCGGCCGGCCGGAGGGCCAGGTTGCCGGGCGTCGCGTCGACCGCCAGCCACAGGTGGCGACCGTCGAGCACGCCGGCGTACGCCGCCCGCGGACGGCTCCCGGGAGCGTCCGGCGCGGGTCCCGCCACCGGGTCCTCGGCGCGACCGAGCCGCTCGCGGCCCCGGTCGGCTGCCTCGCGCGCCACGGTCTGGAGGCGGCGCGTCAGCTTCACCCGGCGATCGTAGCGAGGCCGGTGCGCGTGGCCGTTGGCGATGGCGTTTGGTCCCAAACGCCATCGAAACGGCCTCTGGAGATGGCGTTCGTGCCCAATGGCGAGCCGAGGGCCCAGATCACCGTGCGCTGACCAGGCTGCCCGCCCGGGTGGTCGCGACGACCGGGAGCCTCGCGACGTACGCCTCGAGCTCCGCCGGCGTGAGGGCGCCGGCCTCCGCCGGCTTCCAGCAGCAGAAGCGCACCCGCCCGCTCCCGAGGTTCAGGGCGAGGGTCCGCTGGCCGTCGGGGCCGAACGGCGAGGCGAGCGGGTAGTCGTAGGGCGTGGGGTTGCGCAGGCCGGTCGCGAGGTACCAGACCGCCGCGTCCGGCCGGAGCAGGAAGACCGTGCCCGCGGTCGGGCCGCGCAGCTCCTCGCCGCCCGCCAGGACCTCCTCGAGGTCCCACGGCCACGGGTTCACGCCGGCGAACGGCGTGCCGGCCGCGTCGGGCAGCCGCGTACGCCGCCTCTCGACGACCGCGACCACGGCCGCCACCAGCCCGGCCACACCGACCAGGGCCGCCCACGCGACGCCGAGGGACGGCGAGAGGCGGTCGGCGGCGACGGCGGCGGGGGCGGTCCACAACGGGAGCGAGCTGCGCACGTGCACCCCGTCGGCGCGGGGCCACAGCGCGGCCAGAGCCACCAGGGTGAGGCCGAGGACCGGCCAGGAGACGGACGCGACGGATCCGGCCACGACGAGCGCCGCGCTCAGCGTGGTCAGCGCGAACGCACCGAAGGTGACCCGGAGCTCGGGGACCGACTGGTCGGGCGGGCTCGACAACGTCCGGCGCCAGCCCGGCAGGAACCCGAACCCGGCCGTCGCCACGAACGTGCGCTTGTTGCGCAGCAGCCGCTGCACGATGAACGGGCCCACACCGCCGCGAGCCGCGACCGCGAAGCCCGCGACGGCCAGCACCATCGCGACCACGACCGCGAGCGCCCCGGACGCCTCGCCGGACAACAGGACGCCGAGCACCGCGGCGACGCCGAGCGTGTACTTGTTCAGCAGAGCCAGGGCCAGCCCCGCCCCGCCGACCAGCGCGGCGAGCCAGAGGCGGTCGATACCCAGGGGCGCGGCGAGCGCCACCAGCAGGCCGAGGCGCGACCACAGCCCGTACTGGTTGTCCACCGACCAGAGGGCCGTCGACATCAGCACGGTGCCGGCGGCGACCGCGAGCCCGGCGTACGGCGGCAGCCCGAGCGCCGTCGTCCACGCCCACGCCGCCCCGGCCACGGCCACCGACAGCAGCACGACCGTGCGCCGGAGGACGAGCAGCCGCTCGCCGCACCAGCGGACGACCGGGCGGGTCGCCCACACGCTCCACGGCCCCGCCCCGAAGAACACGCCGCGGTAGAGGCGACGGCCCTCACGGACGCGGCGCACCACGACCAGGTGCCAGCACTCGTCGGGGTTCGTCGGCAGTCGCGGCGCCGTCCACCAGCCCACGGCCGCCACCGCGAGCCCGACGGCCAGCGCGACCGGCAGCTCGAGGGGCAGCGTCACGCGGTGGCGCTGACCACGACGAACGCCTTGGCCCGGTCCCAGCCCGGGACCGACTCCAGGCGCCCCTCGAGGCGTCGACCCCAGGCCCTGTTGGCGAGTGCGGGCGGGAAGGCCCCGAACGTCGTGACCTCGACGTCGCGCAGCCCGGCCGCCTCCGCCGCACGGCGCAGCCGGCCGGCCCGCATGTGCACGATGCCCTTGTCGCCCTTCCAGCTCATGCCGGGCGTCAGGGTGACCTGCACGTAGAACCCCGGGAAGTACGCGTTGGGCTCGATGAACACCACCCGCCCGCCGGGACGCGCGAGGCGACGGGCGCCGACGAACGCACCGTCGATGTCGTCGAGGTGGTGGAGGACGAAGAAGCCGGTGACCACGTCGAAGGCCCCGAGGAGCTCGGCCGGCGGGTCGACCATGTCGCCCTCGACGGCGGTGACCTCGGGCGCGACCTCCCGCAGCTGCTCGACCAGCCCGGGGGTCAGGTCGAGCCCGGTCGTCTCGAAGCCGCGCGCCGCCAGCCCGACGGTGTACTTGCCCGGGCCGCACCCCACGTCCACGACCCTGTCGCCGGGCTGGATCGCGCCGGCGGCGACCACGGCGTCGAGGTGGCGGCGTGTGTACGGCGTGTCCGCGCGGCGCCGCGGGTCCATGCGCGGCAGGTCGCGCCCGGTGAAGTAGGCGATCTGCTCCTCGTTGTGGCGCTGGTGGGTCATGGTTCCTCACTTCTGACGAGTCCGAGCTCGACGAGCTGGGCGGCTGGTGGGAGGCGGCGCACGGGCTGGAGGCGGCGTACGACGGGGCGCAGGGGTGTCAGGGTCAGCAGGCCGCGGACGGCGATGCGCACCCGGCGCAGCGAGCCCGTGGCGGACCGGCCGCGTGGCCGGGTGTGACGGTCGACGGGCAAGGTGGCGATGCGGAGCCCGGCGACGGCGGCCGACGGCACCAGCGGGGCGGCGTGGTCCTCGAGGGCGACGACGCGGGCCACGGCCTGCGCCCGCCAGGCGCTGAACATCCCGGCGTCGACAGGGATCCGGCCGCGGGACAGCAACCGTGCGAGGCGCCGGTAGGCCCGGGCGGTGCGCTCCTGACCGGAGGTGGCGTAGCGGCCGCGGCGGCCGGCGCAGACGACGTCCGCGTCGCCGGCCTCGAGGGCCCCGAGCAGCCGCGGGACGTCCTCGGGGGCGTCCTGGAGGTCGGCGTCCATGACCACGACCCGCTCCCCACGTACCTCCCGCAGCCCGGCCTGCACGGCCGCGTGCTGCCCGACGTTCTCGCGGAGCCGGACCAGGCGGCCCGGCAGGTGGGCCCACGCCTCCAGGACGAGGTCGCCGCTGCCGTCGGGGCAACGGTCGTCGACCAGCACGTACTCGGTCCCGGGCGGGCACGCGGCCCCGAGCCGTTCCAGGAGCTCGCCGAGCGAGCCCGCGGTCGCGTGCAGCGGGAGCACGACCGACAGGGGCGGCAGGCTCATCGGGTCACCGGCTCGACGAGCCCCGACTCGATCTCGGCGATCCGCTCCAGCAGGGCGTGGCGGTCGGTGGCCACCTCGTCCGCACCGCGGGCGGACAGCCGGCGCAGCTCGACGCGGATCGCGTCGAGCACGGCCTCGGGCGAGGTGAGCGCCGCGTCGGCGACGTAGGCGTTGCGCATCATCGCGAAGTCGCAGCCGCCGCGGACGATCTCGCCCATCAGGAGTCGGGCCGGAAGGGGGTAGCCGCGCATCGGGTCGGTGAGGCCGCCGAAACCGTACGACGTCGGCGCCAGCGCCTCGACCAGCCGGTCGACGGTCCCGTCGGCCAGCGCCGTGAAGACCGACGGGGTGCTCCGCTCGAGCGCCAGGTCGAGGAGGCCGACGAAGGCCCGGCAGATCCCCAGACCCGCGAGGGAGGCGGCGCGCTCGACGGCCTCCGGGGTCTCGACCATGATCCCGACGCCGACCCGGCCGCGGGCCGCGGCGAGCACCCGCTCGACCTCGGCCTCGCCCCGCACCATCGGGACCAGCACCTCGTCGGCGCCCAGGTCGACGGCGCGGTCCACCTCCTCCTCGGTGCCCGGCCCGACCTCGTTGACGCGGCAGACGACCGGCCAGGGACTCGCGGCGCGGACGGCGGCGAGGGCGTCGACCTGGAGCGGCCCCGGGCGCCGGTCGAGCGAGGTCGAGCGGTCGTCGGGCCGCTCCCAGTCGACGGCGACCAGGGCAGGCTGCGACGACTCCGGCGCGTCCGCGAGGCGGGCCAGCAGCGCGACGTCGCTGGACATCAGCAGGGGCTGCACCGTCTGCAGGCGGCTCACGGACGCCTCCCCACCAGCACCAGGGAGGTGCCGGTCGGGGGCACGACGATCGGCCAGGTGACCATCGCGGCCTCGGCCCGGTTCACCCAGCCGAAGGCCGTGTTGAGCGGACCGGGCGGGTGCTCCTCATGGCGCAGCGAGGCCGCGGTCTCCGTCGACGGCCGGCGGGCGGCGTACCAGCGGGCCGCGGCCACCGCGGGCAGCAGCGTGAGCTGGTACCCCCGCAGCCTGATCACGTCGAACCCGGCACCCTCGACCGCGCGCCGCAACGTGCGCCGGGTGTAGCGGCGCAGGTGCCCCGCGCGCTCGTCCCGCACGCTCCACAGCGACGGCCAGGCGGGGACCAGCACGAGCAGGAGTCCGCCGGGCCGCAGCACCCGGTGGCACTCGGCCAGGGCGGCCGCGTCGTCGAGGTGCTCGATCACGTCGCGGACCATGACGGAGCCGACCGAACCGTCGCCCAGCGGCACCCGCTCGGCGCTGCCGACCAGGGTCGCGCCGCGGGGGGAGAGGCGCACGTCCGGGGCGGGGTCGACCGCCAGGACGCGACGCCCCTCGGCGGCGAGCGAGGCGGCGAACCGGCCCGTCCCGCAGCCCAGGTCGAGCACCGGCTCCGGCGCCTGGTGGTGGTCGAGGAGCTTCCGCACGAGCCGGTCGCGTCCGGCGAACCAGAAGTGCTGCTGCTCCAGGGGAGCCAGCCGTTCGGCGTGCGTGGTCATGCCACCGCCGCCCAGACCCGCTCCATGCCCTCGTCGAGCGACGTGGGCGGGGCCCAGCCGAGCAGCTCGCGGCACCGCGTGGTGTCGGCGCGCCAGTGCGGCACGTCGTACGGTCGCGCGGGTCGTCCGCCCGGCTCGGTGCGCACCCGTTGCCCGGACGCGCGCTCGAAGGCCGCGACGATCTCCGGCACGGTCGAGCCGACACCACTGCCCACGTTGACCGGCACGCCGTACGCCGCCCCCTCGACCACGCGCCGGACGGTCTCGGCGACGTCGTCGACGTAGACCATGTCGCGGCGCGTCTCGGCGTCGACCAACGGCACCGCGGCTCCCGTCCGGACGGCGTCCAGCAGGGTCGGCACCAACCGGCCGCCGGGCTCGCGTGGGCCGTAGGCACGGAAGACGACCAGCTCGCTGCACGGCACGCCCGTCTCGCCGGACCACTGCCACAGGGCGGTGGATGCGGCCCGCTTGGCGAGGCCCCTCTGCGTCGTCGGACCGATCGGGCCGGACTCGGTCAGTGGCCGGTCCGACGGCGCGTAGACGAGCGAGCTGCCCAGGTGGACCACGGCCCGGACGCGGTCCGGGTCGACGGCGTCGAGCAGGGAGACGGTGGTGAGCACCGTGTCGCGCCACAGGGCGGTCCGGGTCGGGCCGTCCTGGGTGCCGGGGTGGCCGGTGCGTCCCGCCGCGTCCACGACGACCACGTCGCGCTCGGTGGAGAGGATCTCGGCCACGGCCGCGGTGTCGAGCAGGTCGGCGCGGACCAGCCGGACACCGGGGACGTCCGCCAGCCGCCAGGCGTCGGTCCGCGGGTGGACCAGCGCCGTCGTGGGCACGCCGAGCGCACTGAACGTGCGGACGACCGCGGAGCCCAGGTCGCCCGCACCGGCTGCGACCGCGACGTGCATGCGCCGAGGTTAGTGTGACCTAACCTCGACCGGTAGGGCCGGCTGCTAGAGCCCCGTGACGCCCTCGCCGCCGCCGGCCTGCTCGTCGAAGCTCTCGTGCTCGAGCAGGTGCAGCACCGGGACGCCGATCTTGCGCCGGGCGCGCGAGGTCCAGTCGACGTGGAAGAACTCGGCCACCACGTGCGGCTGGGTGAGGATGATCGCCTCCCGGCCGTCGACCGCGGAGACCTCGGCGGACAGGGCGCGGATCGGGTCGTCGCCGACGACCTTGCCCTCGGCGGTGCCGCCGGCCCCGCGCAGCGCCTCCAGCGTGGCGTCGAGGTCCGCGCGCGAGCGTTCCTGCGCGTCCTTGCGGACGGCGTCGACGTCGACCTCGTGCATGCCGAGCGTCGGGTTGCCCATCAGCTCGCCGCCGGACAGCGTGCCCATGGACGCCTCGATGCGCGCCGCGGCGTCCTCGACGGGCAGGAGCACGTGGTAGACGACCGGGTCGTCGAGGTCCTCGTGCAGCGAGAGCACCTGGCGTGCGTCCCCCGGGGAGAGGGCCTGCTCGACCAGCAGCACGACGTCGTAGGAACCGCTCATGTTGACTACTTCCCTTCCACACCGAGGATACGGCCGAGATCGTAGGAGACGACCTCTTCGAGCTGGTCGTACCCGCACGACTCGGGGTCGCGGTCGGTGCGCCAGCGCCGGAACTGGGCGGTGTGCCGGAACCGTCGTCCCTCCATGTGGTCGTAGGCCACCTCGACCACCAGCTCGGGCCGCAGCGGGGTGAAGCTGAGGTCCTTGCCCTGGCTCCACCGGCTCTGCGTGCCGGGCACGCGGTCGGGGTTCGCGGTCAGGAACTCCGCCCACCGACCCCACGGGTGCTCCTCGATCGGCACGACCAGCGGCTGCAGCTCCTCGAACAGCTCGGCCCGGCGCTTCTCGGTGAAGGAGGCGCTGACGCCGACGTGCTGGAGGCCGTCATCGGTGTAGAGGCCCAGGAGCAGGCTGCCGATCAGCGGCCGCTCCTTCGTGGAGGTCTTGTGCTCGCGGTACCCCGCGACCACGCAGTCGGCGGTCCGCTCGTGCTTGATCTTCAGCATGGTGCGGGCGTTCTGCTGGTACGTCGCCCCCAGCGGCTTGGCCACCACTCCGTCGAGCCCAGCGCCCTCGAACTCGCTGAACCACCCCTCGGCGACGGCCGGGTCCTCGGTGGTCCGGGTCAGGTAGCAGGGGCCGTCGGCATCCGCGAGCGCCTGCTCGAGGGCCGCGCGGCGCTCGGCGAACGGGCGGCCGACGTACGACTCGTCGCCCAGCGCCAACAGGTCGAAGGCGACGAACCCGGCGGGCGTCTCCTCGGCCAGCAGCTTCACCCGCGAGGCCGCGGGGTGGATCCGCTCCTGGAGCTTCTCGAACTCCAGCCGGTCGCCCCCTCCTGGACTGCGCAGCGCCACGAACACCTCCCCGTCGAGCACGCAGCGCTCGGGGAGCTGCCGCTTGATCGCCTCGACGACCTCGGGGAAGTAGCGCGTCAGCGGCTTGGTGTTGCGGCTGGCCAGCTCCACCTCGTCGCCGTCGCGGAACACGATGCAGCGGAACCCGTCCCACTTGGGCTCGAAGCTCAGCCCCCCGTGCTTGGCGGGGTCCGGGATGCCCTTGACCGACTTCGCCAGCATCGGCCGGACGGGCGGCATGACGGGCAGCTCCACGCCGTTGACCCTAGTCGAGCGGCTTGGCGGGTACGCCGGCCACGGTGACGCCGGGAGGTACGTCGCGGGTGACCACGGAGCCGGCCCCGACGACGGCCTTCTCGCCGACCTCGACGCCGGTGAGGATCTGGACGGCCGAGCCGATCATGGCGCCCCGGCGGACGATGCTCGGCGACGGCGCGACGTCGCGCTGGCCCATGGTGATGCCGGCCATCATCATCACCGAGCCGCCGAGGAAGCAGTCGTCCTCGATGACGGTGCGCGCGGCCATGCCGCAGAACGCCTGCATGCGCACCCGCTCGCCGACCACGGCGTCGCGGCCCATGGCGCTGCCCGCGGCCGAGCGAGGAGTCGGCGCCGAGGCGGGCGCCCTCCCGCATGCCGCACTGGTCGCCGAGGTAGGCGCGCGGGCCGATGGTGGCACCGGCGTTGACAATGGAGTGGCTGCCGATGATCGCGCCGTCCGACACGATCGTCGGCGCCTCGGGTGCCGGGGGGCTCGAGGCGCCGGCCCCGAGCGCAGCCACCTTGCCCAGCAGCACGAAGTCCTCGATCACCACCCCCTGGCCGAGCACGACCCCGGAGCGGAGCACGACGTTGGCGCCGATCACGGCGTCGTCGGGGATGACCACGTCGGGGGCGACCAGCAGCTGGGGAGCGCGGTCGGAGGGAACCAGGCCAGGAGTGGTTCGGGTCATCGGCGGGTGTCGCCTCTCGGTCGTCGGGCACGCGGGAGGAAGTGCAGCCGTCGCCCGAGGCGGACCCAGCCGGTGGACAGCAGCGCCCGGTGACGGGCCCGGAGCCGACGTCCGCGCGCACGGGACCGGCCCAGCCGCACCTCGAGCACGGCACGCTCGTCGAGCGCCGACTGCAGCCGCCCACGGGCCTCGTCCAGCTCGACCTGGGCGACCGTCAGCTCGTCGGCCGACCGCGCGGCCGCGGCCTGGAACTGGTGGCGCAGCACGACGAGCTCGGACTCGGCGCGCCACCGCAGCCGCACCATGCGCGCCAGCTCCCGCGCCTCGGTCACGGGCCGCGGCGGGCCGGCCAGCACGTCGGTCAGGACGGCGACCAACGCCTGCGCGTGGGCCTGGGCACCGTTGCGCGAGGTGGCCAGCAGGCGGTTCACCCGCCCCATGTCCGCGTCGTAGGCCGCCAGGTCGGCACGCAGCCGCTCGGCGTCGATGATGTCGGCGAAGGCCAGCCCGGCGACCCCGCCGGCCTCGATGGCGCCGAAGGTGGCTTCCGTGACCCAGCCGTCGCCGCCCCACATGTCGTAGACGTACGCCGGGCGCCCGCACGACATCGCGTCGAGCACGGCACGGCCCTTGCCGACCACGATGTCGGCCTCGGAGATGTCGACCTCAGGGGTCAGGGTCGGGGTGGCGGTCGTGCCGACCCGCACCACCTCGACGCCCTTCTCGGCCCAGGTCTCCTCGATCAGCCGGTAGGGCTCCCCGGTCAGGTAGTTGCCCAGCAGGAGGGCCCGTCGCGGCGATTCGGCCGGCGGGCGGCGGGGTACGAGCCGCTCGGTGTCCACCGGCTGGCTCAGCCGGACGATCCGGAACGACCCGGCCAGCGACTCGACGCGTCGGCGGGTGCGGTCGTTGAGCACGACGACGGCGGCGGCCAGGTCGGGCACGAGCGGCGGCTGCTGCACGTCGTACAGCTCGCTGTGGCACACGAACACCTGCGGCACCAGCGGCCAGCGATCGGCGAGCTGGTAGGCGACCACGCCGTCCTGGGCCAGCACGACGTCCGGCTCGACCGACGTCGACCGGGTCCTGGACGACCTCGACCCCGCGCGCGAGGGCCAGCCGAGCCATCTCCCCGGTGTGCAGTGCGAGGACGGCCACGTCGTGACCCGAGCCGCTGCAGGTGCTCGGCCACGGTGAGCACGTAGGTCTCGGTGCCGCCGACCTGGGCGAACGACTGCGTCGCCACCAGCACCCTCATGGCCGCACAACTTAGCCACGCCTTACCCGGCTACGCACCGGGTGGTCGGGCCTATCCTTCGGTGGGTCCCCGGAGGGACGCATTCCCCGGTTGGTCTGCCGGCAGGGCCCGCCTGACTTTGAATCAGGACTAGCGACGTAGGTTCGACTCCTACCCGGGGAGCATGAGCGAAGACGAGCTGACCGTTGTCGTGCTGGCGGCCGGCGGCGGCACCCGCATGAAGAGCAAGACCATGAAGGTGCTGCACCCGCTGGGTGGGCGCACCATGATCGGCCACGTGCTGGCCGCGGTCCGCTCGGTCGAGCCGCACCGCGTGGTCGCGGTGGTCGGTCACCAGCGCGAGCAGGTGGGCGCGCACGTCCAGGACCTGGTGCCGGACGTCGTCCTGGCCGTGCAGGAGGTGCTCGACGGGACCGGCGGGGCCGTGCGGGTGGCGATGCAGGCGAGCGGTACGACGCGGGGCACCGTCGTGGTCGCGACCGGCGACACCCCGCTGCTGGAGGGCGAGAGCCTGAAGCGGTTCGTGGCCGACCACCGCGCGGCCGAGCAGGTGGTCAGCATCCTGAGCGGCGTGGTGGCCGACCCCTTCGGCTACGGCCGGATCCTGCGCAACCACGAGGGCGACGTCGAGGCGATCGTCGAGGAGAAGGACGCGACCGCCGACCAGCGCGAGATCGCCGAGATCAGCTCCGGGATCCTGGCCTTCGACGCCGAGTTCCTGGTCGGCGCGCTGCCGCGGCTGACCAACGACAACGCCAAGGGCGAGTTCTACCTGACCGACACGGTGCGGATCGCCCGCGAGGACGGCCTCACCGTCGGCGCCTTCCCGATCGACGACGTACGCCAGACCGAGGGCGCCAACGACCGGGTGCAGCTGGCCGAGATGGGCCGGGAGATGAACCGCCGGATCCTGAACCGCTGGATGCGCGACGGCGTCACCGTGATGGACCCGGCCACGACGTGGATCGACGCCGACGTGCAGCTGGCCGAGGACGTCACCCTCCTGCCCGGCGTGCAGCTGCTGGGCGCCACGGTGGTCGCGGAGGACGCCGTGATCGGGCCGGACACCACGCTCAAGGACTGTGAGATCGGCGCCGGAGCCCGCGTCGTCCGCACCCACGGCGAGCTGGCGGTCATCGGCGACGGGGCGAGCGTCGGCCCGTTCGCCTACCTGCGGCCCGGCACGACCCTGGGGGTGCGCGGCAAGATCGGCACCTTCGTGGAGACCAAGAACGCGCACATCGGGGACGGCGCGAAGGTGCCGCACCTGTCCTACGTCGGCGACGCCGAGATCGGCGAGGAGGCCAACATCGGGGCCGGCACGATCTTCGCCAACTACGACGGGGTCGACAAGCACCGCACGACCGTCGGCCGGTGGTTCCGGGGCGGCTCCAACAACACCTTCGTCGCTCCGGTCGAGATCGGCGACGGCGCGTCCACGGGCGGCGGCACCGTCGTCCGCCGCAACGTTCCCCCCGGCGCCCTGGCCGTCTCGGGCGGGCCGCAGCGCAACCTGCCCGGCTGGGTGGCGAGCAAGCGGGCCGGCACGGCCCAGGCCGAGGCGGCGCAAGCGGCCAGCGCTGGACCCGGACGTGCGTCCGGCGACCAGGGTGGGGGAGACTAGGCCCACCTTCCCCGTCCGGCTGGCTATCCAGGAGAGATGCGCGTGAGCGGACTGAAGAAGACCACCAAGAAGAACCTGATGGTCTTCAGTGGTCGAGCGCATCCCGGGCTCGCCGAGGAGGTGGCCCTGCAGCTGGGCACCCGGCTGGTGCCGACGTCGGCCTACGAGTTCGCGAACTCCGAGATCTACGTCCGCTACGAGGAGTCGGTCCGCGGCTGCGACGCCTTCGTGCTCCAGAGCCACACGGCTCCGATCAACGAGTGGATCATGGAGCACCTGATCATGGTCGACGCCCTCAAGCGGGCGTCGGCGAAGCGGATCACCGTCGTGCAGCCCTTCTACGGCTACGCCCGCCAGGACAAGAAGCACCGCGGCCGCGAGCCGATCTCCGCCCGGCTGATGGCCGACCTCTTCAAGACCGCCGGCGCCGACCGGCTCATCTGCGTCGACCTGCACGCCGACCAGATCCAGGGCTTCTTCGACGGTCCCGTCGACCACCTGATGGCGCTGCCGATCCTGGCCGACTACGTGCGCGAGAAGTACGCCGGCCAGCCCCTGGCCGTCGTCTCGCCCGACGCCGGCCGCATCAAGGTCGCCGAGCGCTGGTCGGCCCGCCTCGGCGGTGCCCCACTGGCCTTCATCCACAAGACCCGCCGCGAGGACCGGCCCAACGAGGTCGTCGCCAACCGCGTCGTCGGTCGCGTCGACGACCGGATCTGCGTCCTGGTCGACGACATGATCGACACCGGCGGCACGATCGTGCAGGCCGCCGAGGCGCTGATGGCCGACGGCGCCGCCGGCGTCGTCATCGCCGCCACCCACGCCCTGATGTCCGGGCCCGCGGTCGACCGCTTGAAGAACTCCTCGGCCACCGAGGTGGTCGTCACCAACACCCTGCCGATCCCCAGCGAGCACCAGTTCGACAAGCTCACCGTGCTCTCCATCGCCCCGCTGCTCTCGCGGGCGATCAAGGAGGTCTTCGAGGACGGCTCGGTCACGTCCATGTTCGACGGCCACGCCTGATCCACGGTGGATGACCTCCGCACCGACCTGCTGGTGATCGGCGCGGGTCCCTACGCCTACTCCGCCGCGGCGTACGCGCAGGAGCGGGGCATCGAGACCCACGTCGTCGGCGAGCCGATGGCGTTCTGGCGCGACCAGATGCCGGCCGAGATGTACCTGCGCTCCGGGCCCGACTGGTCCCTGGACGCCGCGGGTCAGGACTCCTTCATGGCCTACTTCGAGGACTCCGGCCTCGAACCGGCCGACGTCGACCCGATCCCGATCGCGGTCTTCCTCGACCACACCGACTGGTTCGCGCGCCGCAAGGGCATCGAGGCCGACCGGCGGATGGTCGCCGGCCTGACCAAGCCGGACGGCGTCTTCGCCGCCGCGATGGAGGACGGCTCGACGATCACCGCCGACAAGGTGTTGGCCTGCCCCGGCATCCGGCACTTCACCCAGCTGCCCGCCTGGTACGACGACGTACCCGCCGACCGCCGCGGCCACACGAGCACGCTGGTCGACTTCGACGAGATGTCCGGGAAGCGGGTCGCGATCATCGGCGGCCGGCAGAGCGCCTACGAGTGGGCCGCGCTGCTGTGCGACCACGGCGCCGCGAAGGTCGACGTGGTGCACCGCCACGAGACGCCGGCGTTCGAGAAGGTGAGCTGGAAGTTCGTCGATCCGCTGGTCGAGCAGACCCTCGCCGTCCGCGGCTGGTGGCGCGACCTGCCGACCGCCGACCAACAG
Organism: uncultured Actinomycetota bacterium; assembly: GCA_963782035.1. Taxonomy (GTDB): domain Bacteria; phylum Actinomycetota; class Actinomycetes; order Propionibacteriales; family Nocardioidaceae; genus Nocardioides. The sequence continues at coordinate 171,000 of CAWAIW010000029.1, read as the reverse complement.
GCCATCGCGCTGCAGTTCTGGCAGGTCGGCCGGCTGACCCTCGAGTGGTGGCTGACGCCGCGGCTGAAGCCGGAGGTCGTCACCAGCCACCCGCTGACCGAGGTCACCGGGGTCGCGTCCACGGACACCGACGTGGCGCTGACCCTCTCCGACGGCCAGGGCCTGGCGGTGGACCACGTGGTCTTCGCGTCCGGCTACCAGGCCGACCTCGGCGCCGTCCCGTACCTCGCCCCAGTCCTGGACCGGGTCTCGGTCACCGACGGCTTCCCCGACCTCACCCCCGGCTTCGAGACGACGCTCGACGGTCTCTCGGTCACCGGCTTCGCCTCGACGCGCGACTTCGGCCCGTTCTACGGGTTCACGAAGGGCTGCCCGTCGTCGGGCAGGCTGGCCATCGACGAGATGCTGCGCTGAATTTACGCCTCCGCAAGCTCCGGCGCGTGTCCAGCGCGGCTACGGCATCGCGTTCTTCGCTCCTCATCGCGGGCACGCGCCGCCCGACCTGGTGACGCCGGTCGTCCGATGCGCGCACCCGCGCTTCCTTCGCTGCAGAACGCGATGGCCGCGCTGGACGTCACGCAGCGCTCAGCCTGGTGACGCCGCTCTGGTCCGGTCGTCGAGCTCGTCCTCCCACTGCCGCCGCAGCACCGTGGGCACCTCACCCGCCAGCGCCGAGCGCAAGGCTTCGAGCTGCGCGTCGTCCAGACGCATCCGCGGGAACGACGAGCCGACGACGTTCGCGAACCCCGGGCCGCGGCTGGCCGCGATGGCCGGGGCCGCCTCGAGGTAGCGCACGACGTACGGCGCCCCCAGCGCTTCCTGCTCCGGTGACCAGAGGCCGTCGGCCAGGGCGGCGAACATCCGGTTGGAGACGTCCGCGTCCTCGGCCATCGCGGCCCAGGCGGCGGCCTTGGCCGCAGGCGTCGGCCGGCCGGCCAGGGCGGTGGCCGCGGCCAGGTCGGCGGCCCCCGAGCCGTCGCGCACCCGCTCGTCCTCGATCATCGCCTCGTCCGCGCCGCCGAGCTCGGCCGACCGGCGCACGACCCGCCAGCGCAGCCCGGGGTCGAGCCGGACGCCGGCACCGGTGCGACCCTCACGGAGCCAACCGGCCAGGAGGTCGGGGTCGCGGGAGGTCCGGGTGACGGCGATGGTGAGCGCCGTGGCCATCTCGGGGTCGGGCCCGGCGTCGAGGCCCTCGAGGCACGCGGTGGCCACCCGCTCGGCCGCGGCCACCGACTCCTCGGACGTCATCCGGTGCGGCATGACGTAGACCAGGAGGTGTCCCAGCACGGACGCGACGATCGAGGCGTGCCGCTCCCGCCCGAGGTTGCGGGCGACCACCTCGACGTACTCCGCCGAATCGATCTCCCCGGTGTGCGCGAGGTCGAAGGCCGTCGACCACAGCACCGACCGCGTCATCGGGTCGTCCACGGCCCACAGGCGAGCCCCCACCGCGTCCCATGAACGCTCGTCCAGCCGCAGCCTCGCGAACGTCTCGCCGGCGCTGTTGGGCACCACGACGCGGCCCGCCCACTCCTCCAGGCGCACTGGCTGGTCGGCGAGGTCGAGCATCCGCTCGCCGACCGGCCGCATCGCGTCGTCGTAGGCGGTCACGGTGAGCCGGTGGGGGCGGGACCCGTGCCGCGTGAGGACCGGCACGTCCCCGTCGCGGGTCACGCGGATCGTGTCGAACCCGCTCGTGCGGAGCCAGCCCTGGACCCACCCCGCCACGTCGCGGTCCGAGGCGCGGTCGAGCGATGCCGACGAACTCCGCCAGGCCGGCGTTCCCGAACGCATGTCTGGTGAGGTGGTCGTTGACGCCGGCCAGGAACGCCTCGTCGCCCATCCAGGTCACCAGCTGGTGCAGCAGCGAGTTGCCCTTGGCGTAGGAGATCGCGTCGAAGTTGGCCAGCGCCGCGTCGACGTCCGGCACCTCCTCGGCCAGCGGGGCGACCGGGTGGGTCGAGCGACGGTCGTCGGCGACGTACGCCGTGGCCTTGCGGCCGACCTCGTGCGGCACCCGGGCGTCGGCGTAGCCGGCGCCGTCCTCGGCCACGCGCGGTCCGAAGTAGTCCGCGAAGGACTCCTGGAGCCAGGTGTCCTCGAACCACCGCATCGTGACCAGGTTGCCGAACCACATGTGGGCCTGCTCGTGGGCGATCACCACGGCCCGGAACAACCGCTCCGGGTCCGTCGTGCGACCCCGCGGCAGCATCTCGTCGCGGTAGGTCACGCAGCCGGGGTTCTCCTGCGCGCCCCAGTTGAGGCCGGGCACGAAGATCTGGTCGCAGGAGTCGAAGGGGTACGGCGCGTCGAAGAGGTCGTCGTAGTGGTCCAGCACCGCGTCGGTCGTGGCCCGTAGCTCCTCGGCGTCACGGGCCAGGTCGTCGGCGGCCGAGGCCCGGGCGTGCCAGCCGCAGGGGAGGACCCGCCCGTCGGCGTACGTGTGCTCCCACGTGACCGACGCCCACGGCCCGGCGCAGACCACGAACAGCGCCACCGGAAGGGCCGGCGTCGTGCCGAAGCGCCAGCGGCCGGGCGCCTCCTGCTCGCCCAGTCCGTTGCCGAGGACGGTCCACGCCGGGTCGGCCGTCACCGTCAGCGACAGGGGCGCCTTCAGGTCGTTCTGGTCGAAGCAGGCGAAGACGCGGTGGGCGATGTCCATGCCGCAGTACGCCGACACGTAGGTCTGGCCGTCCGCCGGGTCGGTGAAGCGGTGCACGCCCTCGCCGGAGGTGACGTAGGGCAGACGAGCGGTCACCACCGCGGTGACGGGCTCGCCGACGGGGAGGCCGGCCAGGCAGATCCGGTCGCCGTCGTACGCCGCGGGCGTGGGGACGCCGTCGAGGATCACGGCCACGTCCGTGGCGTTCCGGAGCTCCAGGAAGGCGCGCTCGGAGGTGCTGGTGAACCGCACCTCGGTGCGGCAGGTGAAGCGTTCGGCTCGCGGCTCGGTCAGGTCGAGGTCCACGGCGTAGGAGATGCCCGACAGCACCGCCGCCCGGGCGCGAGCCTCGGCCCACGTGAGTGCCATGGGGCGACCCTACGACCCGGTTGTGGCGCCGGACGTCGGTGTGGGAGGGGAGACCAGTGACGCCAAATCGGGGTAGCAGATGACGCGGAACCTCGATTTGTGGGTCTCTTGTTCCTGAATTGTGGAGTGAAAACGACCACGTGAGGCCAAGGGTTCCCTAAGTTACGCAGTGGAGACCTCCGGGGGGAGGTCGCCGTTCACAGGGGGGAACATCAATGGGGGAGAAGATCCGCATGCCCGGAACCGGGCATCAGCCTCACACCAGGCTGTCGAGACGGTCGGTCGCGCGGGGGGCCGCGTGGACCGCGCCGATCGCGATGGTGGCGGTGGCCGCACCAGCGTTCGCGACCAGCAAGCCGCCGTGCCAGGTGCAGACCAACTTCGACGGGCTGGAGGTGGGGACCACACCGAGCGTCCTGACCTTCCTGCCGTCGACGATCACGGCCTCGGTCACGTGGACAGCCAGCTACGGCAGCGACAACACCCCGGGCGGCACGGGCACGGTGGCGAGGACTTCCACCAGCCCGGCCTGGAACTACCTGGAGTGCGAGATGCTCCGCACGATCACGGCCGGCCGAACGGTCACGCTCGCCATCCACCTGTCCGCTCCGGTGACCAACCTCGGTTTCCGGGTGCACGACATCGACAAGACCTCGTCGGGGTGGGACGACCTCGTCATCGTCAACACGCCTGGGAGCACCTACACCGCGACCAAGGGCACCAACGTGGTCGGCATCGGCACGAGCGCCTTGCCGTTCCGCAACAACGTCGCCGGCGACCAGGCCATCGACTCCGGCCTGAACCACGTCGACCTCAAGTGGGCAGGTCCGATCCAGGACGTGACGCTCGTCTACAAGGCCGGCATGAACGGTGACTCGTCCAACCAGCACATCGGCATCGGCAACCTCAGCTTCACCGACTGCGTGGCGAACCCGAACGGTCTCGTCCTCGCACCGCCCGCCGACCGACTCGCGGTCGCCCGCGGCTCCTTCGCCACGGGGGCGTCGAACGTCCTGGTCCCTGGCCGGGACAACTGAGCCGCTCGTCGTGGACCGCAACTGAAGGGGACCCGAACCCCACCTTGGGTCCCCGACCCCGGAGGGGCGGCCGTTCGTCTCACGACGGACGGCCGTCCGGGGGAAGCGGCGCAGGTGCGGATTCGCGCCCGCCCCGCGCGGTCTCCTAGACTCAGCGGGTTGCCTCGGCGAGGGAGGCCCTCACACATCGAGCGGTGTGGGGCCGCCGTGATCGACTGGGCCGGCTGTCTCGGCCGCCCGTCGCGCGCGGCCCGTCCTTGCTGGTTCCTTTCGCTGGGGCCCACCGACCTGAGCGAGCACGAGGAGACCGACATGGCTGCCGAGAAGATCACCGCCGAGAAGCGCATCGAGTTCGGCAAGGGCGCCGCCCGCCGGATCCGCCGGGACAACAAGATCCCGGCCGTCGTCTACGGCCACGGCAACGACCCGATCCACCTCACCTTGCCGGGTCACCAGACGATGATGGCGCTCAAGCACGGCGGTGCGAACGCCCTGCTGGAGCTCGACATCGACGGTTCCGAGCAGCTCGTCCTGAGCAAGCAGGTGCAGGTCGACCCGATCCGCCGGGTCCTCGAGCACATCGACTTCGTCGCCGTGCGCCGCGGCGAGAAGGTCACCGTCGACGTGCCGATCCACACCGTCGGTGACGCCGCTCCCGAGACCCTGGTGGTCACCGAGAACTCCACCGTGCTCGTCGAGGCCGAGGCCACGCACATCCCCGAGTACATCGAGGTCGACATCGAGGGCGCCCAGGCCGGCACCCAGATCCTCGCCTCGCAGCTCCAGCTTCCCGACGGGACGACCCTGGTGGTCGACCCCGAGACGCTGGTCATCAACGTGACCCAGGCGCAGACGGCCGAGGAGCTCGACGCCGAGCTGGCCGAGGCCGAGGCCGAGGTCGGCATCGTCCACGAGCCCAGCGACGAGGAGGTCGAGGCCGGCGAGGCAGAGACCACCGCGGACGAGTCCACCGAGTCCGCCGAGGGCGGCGACGACGAGTGATCCTCGACCGGCTCAGGGCGTCCTTGCGGGCGCTCCTGGGTCGGCCGGAGGACGACATGTCCCCCTCCGAGCCGTCTGAGGTCTGGCTGGTCGTCGGCCTGGGCAACCCCGGGCCGGCGTACGCCGGGCACCGCCACAACGTGGGCTACCTCGTCGACGACGTGCTGGCCGAGCGGATGGGCTCGCCGTTCCGCGCTCACAAGTCCGGCCGCGCCGAGGTCGTCGAAGGCCGGCTCGGCCCCGTGGGCTCGGACACCCCGCGGGTCGTGCTGGCCCGGGCGCGCTCGTACATGAACGAGAGCGGCGGGGCCGTGAGCACGCTCGCGAAGTTCTACAAGGTGCCACCCGAGCGCATCATCGCCATCCACGACGAGCTCGACATCCCGTTCGGGGCGCTGCGCATCAAGGTCGGCGGCGGGGACAACGGTCACAACGGGCTGCGGTCGATGCGTTCCTCGCTCGGCACCGGGGACTTCTACCGTGTCCGTGTCGGCATCGGCCGGCCCCCAGGTCGTCAGGATCCTGCCGACTTCGTGCTCTCCAACTACTCGGCCTCCGAGCGCAAGCACCTGGAGATCAACCTCGTCGAGGCTGCCGACGCGGTCGAGAGCCTGGTGGCCGACGGGTTGGAGAAGACCCAGCAGCGCTACAACCGCTGACCGGCCAGCACGCGACCAACCGGACTAGACCGTGTCACGTCCTGAGGGGATCTTGCGTGGTCCGAGGCCCTCTGAAGGTGACATCTCACCAGTCTTGAGGTTGACTGTCGTCAGCCGTGCCAGGCGCTGATGAATCAGCGTTTGGCGCTTCGCGTCCGGGGGGCCGCGAGGTATCGGCAGCTTCGGGGGGAAGCACATGGCCGAATTCGGCTTGGTGATCGGCGCGCGCCTTGGGCGACTGAGACACCTGACATCGTTGCGCGCCGTGCTCGCGGTTGCGCTGGTCGGTGGCCTCTTCTTGACCGGCTGTGCCAAAGAGTCCGCGGCGCATGGCGTGGAGCGCGCGAGCAGTGCGCTCCCAGCGTCGGGCGATCCGTCGCCCGCACGATCCTCCGACCCTGCTTCGACTGCCACGAAGCCGCACCGTCCATCCGATGCTCTGGCGCCGAAGCACCTTCCGCCGGTCAAGCGGGTGGGTGAGCCCCGGCGGCCGCGCCAGGGCGCCGAGACCGCGGGACTCCACCGTGCCGTCGTGTTCAAGGACGGTGTCCGACTCCGCATCCTGGGCATCGACCAGGGGAAGGTCTCGGGTGCGGGTTCCGGAGTGCTGACGGGTCACACCACGACGTTCACGGTCCGTCTGGTCAACAACAGTGCCCGCCCGGTGGACCTGGCCTCGGTCGTCGTCACGGCCGTCTACGGCGACCCCGGCAGGATCGCCCGGCCCGTCTACGACTCGCGGTCGCAGGACTTCTCCGGCGTGCTGCACCGCGGTCAGTCGGCAACCGCACGCTACGGCTTCGCCATTCCGGTCGGCGACCTGTCCAAGGTCCTGATCCACGTTGATTTCGACAGCCGGCATGCGGCTGCGCAGTTCAGGGGGAACGCACGATGAGCCACACGTTGAGGTCCGTCCGCCGATTCGCGGCCATGAGCGCGCTCGCCGTTGCCGCGGCGTCGTGCGTGCTCGTGCAAGGCGGACCTGCGTCCGCGGACACGAGCCCACCCGCAGGCACTCCGGCCACCGTGTCGGCGGATGCGCTTCCGACCTGGCAGGTCAACGGCGTGGTGTGGCGTCAGGTCGTGGTCGGCAACATCGCCTACGCCACCGGCAGCTTCACCCAGGCTCGCCCGCCGGGCGTCGCGGTGGGCGGCGCCGGCTCGGTGAGCGCCAACAACATCTTTGCCTACGACATCACCACCGGAAACCGCGTCGCGTCGTTCAGCCACTCCCTCAACGGCCAGGGGCTCGACATCACCAAGTCGCCCGACGGTTCCCGGGTCTACGTCGTCGGGGACTTCACGACCGTCGACGGGGTGGCCAAGGGTCACATCGCTGCCTTCAACACGGCGACGGGCGCCCTGATCAACTCCTTCTCGGGCAGCCTGAGCGCGAGCGTGGCCGCGGTGACCGCCTCGAACACCACGGTCTGGGTGGGAGGAAACTTCTTCAGCGCCAACGGGGCGAGTCGCACGCGCCTGGCCGCCCTGTCGGCCACGAACGGAGCGACGCTCCCCTGGGCGCCGACGGCCGACAACAACGAGGTCGCGAGCATGGTGCTCACCCCTGACGGCACTCGGGTGATCATCGGCGGCAAGTTCACCACCATCAACGGGGCCGCAGCCCGGGGCATGGGATCGGTCGACGCGGTGACCGGCGCCAGCCGGCCATGGGCCGCGAACCTGCGGATCGACGACAGCGGCAACGGTGCGGCCATCAACCGGCTCACCACGGACGGCACCAAGATCTACGGCAGCGGCTACGCCTTCCAGACCGGCAACTTCGAGGGGTCCTTCGCTGCGGACCCCAACACCGGCAACATCATCTTCGCCAACGACTGCCACGGTGACACCTACGACGTGGCCCCGATCGGCGGAGTGCTCTACACCGTCAGCCACGCCCACGACTGTCGTTGGATCGGTTCCTTCCCCCAGACCGACGCCGACTGGTCGATCAACATGCGGCACGCGCTGGCCTTCACGACCGACGCCACCGGCACCGGTATCGGGCCGGACAACTACGGGTGGAACTTCGGTGGCCTGGGCGTCTCCTCGCTGTTGCAGTGGTTCCCCGAGGTCGCCATCGGCACCTACACGGGTCAGAACCAGGCGGCCTGGTCGGTGACCGGCAACGCCAGCTACGTGGTGATGGGCGGGGAGTTCCCCCGCGTCAACGGAGCGGCCCAACAGGGTCTGGTCCGGTTCGCGACGCGCCCGCTGGCGCCGAACAAGAGGGGCCCCGAGCAGGCCAACGGCGCGCCGGTACCCACGGCGACGTCCTTGGCGGGCGGGACCGCACGCGTGGTGTGGCAGTCGGCGTACGACATGGACAACACCACGTTGACCTACGAGGTCTACCGGTCCGGCACGACGGCACCGATCGCCACCCTGAACCAGAACTCCAACTACTGGACCTACCCGATGATGGGGTACGTCGACCGAGCGGTGACTCCCGGGGCGAGCTACACCTACCGGATCAAGGCCATCGACCCACTGGGCAACAGCCTGTTCCTTCCCACGACGAGCGCGGTCACCGTGCAGGCCGGCACACCCAGCCAGTACAGCCGCGACGTCATCGACAGCGGCGCAGTCAGCTATTGGAGGCTGGGCGAGGCAAGTGGCTCCACCGTCCTCGACTACGCCGGCTTCAACGACGCCACCGCCGGCAGCGGAGTCACTCGGGGTGCCGCCGGGGCCATCACGGGCGACCCGGACAAGGCTTCGACGTTCAGCGGCACCTCGACCGGTACGGTGGCCTCTGGTGCCGCGAGCGTCACGCCCGACTTCTCCGTCGAGGCGTGGATCAAGACGAACAGCTCCCGCGGCGGCAAGATCGTGGGCTACGGCTCCTCGGCCACCGGCAGCAGCAGCTCCTACGACCGTCACCTCTACCTGGACAACACCGGGCGCGTGATCTTCGGCGTCTACCAGAACGCATCCCGCACGCTGGTCAGCCCGGCCACCTACCGGGACAACAACTGGCACCACGTGGTCGGCACGCTCAGCAGCACTGAGGGCATGACGCTCTACGTCGACGGCAAGAAGGTCGGTGCCGACCCCACGACCAAGACCGCGCAGGCCTACTCGGGCTACTGGCGGATCGGTGGGGACAACCTCAACAGCTGGCCCAACAAGCCCACCAGCAACTATCTGTCCGGTCAGATCGACGACGTGGCGGTCTACCCGACGGCGCTCGCGCTCAGCGTGGTGCAGCAGCACTACGTGGACTCCGGACGCACCCTCGACCAGGGGCCCAACGTCCTGCCGACGGCGGCGTTCACCTTCACGACGACGGGCTCGAAGGTGGCGTTCAACGGCACGACATCCAATGACCCCGACGGGACGATCAGCTCCTACGCCTGGAACTTCGGTGACGGGACGGACACCGGGGCCACTCCGACCCACACCTTCGCTGCCGACGGCACCTACCAGGTCACCTTGACCGTGACGGACAACCGGGGCGGCACGGGCACGGTGACGCGCGCCGTGACCGTCGTCAACCAGGCTCCGCAGGCGGCATTCACCTCGAACTCCAACCAGCTGGCGCTGTCGGTCGACGGGTCGGGATCCACCGACGCCGACGGCACGGTGGCGTCCTACGCCTGGAGCTGGGGCGACGGCATGCCCAACGGCACGGGGGTGACCGCGACGCACGCCTACGCGTCGACCGGTACCTACACGGTGACCCTGACCGTGACCGACAACCGCGGCAAGACCGGCACGCTGGCCAAGTCCGTGACGGTCACGGGCAACAAGTCCCCGGTGGCCGCCTTCACGAACACGGTCGACGAGCTCGCCGTCTCGGTGGACGGATCGACGTCGGCCGACCCCGACGGCCAGGTGTCGAGCTACGCGTGGAGCTGGGGAGACAGCACGCCCAACGGCTCGGGCGTCACGACCTCGCACACCTACGGGGCAGCCGGGACCTACACGATCACGTTGACGGTCACCGACAACAGCGGCGCCACGGGGACCTCGTCGCGCCAGGTGAGCGTGGCTCCGACCGCGTTCCTGGCCCGGGACACCTTCAACCGTGCGGTCACGGGGGCCTGGGGGACCGCCGACACCGGCGGAGCGTGGACCCCTTCGGGCAACTCGGCCAACTACGGCGTGGCGGCTGGAGCCGGCACGATCAGGATGGCTGCCGCGGGCGCGGGACCGGCGATCGGTCTGGGCTCGGTCGCCTCGACCAGTACCGACCTCAAGGTGACGGTGTCCACGGACAAGGCGGCGACCGGTGGTGGCATCTTCCTCACCGTCCAGCCGCGAGTAGTGGCCAATGGGGACAACTACTACGGTGAGGTCCTCCTCCAGGCTGACGGCACGGTGGCCCTGACGGTGGGTCGCGTCGTCGGGGGAGCCGAGACCGCGTTGGTTCGTCAGGACGTGGCTGGTCTGGACGTGACGGCCGGCACGCAGCTGACCGTGCGCGTCCAGGCGTTCGGCGCCGGGTCCACGACCGTTCGGGCGAAGGTCTGGGCGACCGGATCTCCCGAGCCGGGTGCCTGGACGGTCTCCGCCGTTGACTCGACGGCGGGGCTCCAGTCGGCGGGTGGCATCGGACTGGCGGCCTACCTGAGCGGCTCGGCCACCAACGCGCCGATCCTCTCGTCGTGGAGGGATCTCTCAGCGGTGCCGGTGGGCTGACGGCTCAGGACTCTGCTGGACGTGGTGACCTCGGGGTCACCGACGCCAGGAGCCCAGGTGACGTGCTCCCGCACGAACTCCGGCCAGCTCGGCCAACCAGGCCGGGACCGGGAGGGCCACGTGCGACCTGAGTCTCCGCACCGCTGAGGTGAGGTTGTTGGTAGCGCTGACGGCAGCCTGGCCCGTCAGCAGCTTCCCCGGACTCTCCTGTCCGGTCTGTGCGCGGAAGGCTTCCAGGTTGTCGAAGACCGCTGGGTCCCCGGGGCCGACCGACCAGACCACAGCCCAGCCAGGATTGTCCGCGCGCGTGCGTTGGTAGAGGTTGCCGAGGGCGGTGACCTGCATGTCCTCAGCGCTGAACCTCCCGGAGTAGTCCTCGACGCACAGCAAGCAGTTGGCGCTCGATCGAGGTGCTGCAACGACGTTGTTCGACAGCGAGATGGGTCCGTTGCGGTAGGTCAGGGGCAGCGTCCAGTCCCGGTAGCTGCCGTCGGGGTCGACGTCGCGACCGTCCTGCACGACGTTGAGCGGGCGTCCGTTGCGAGCCAGCGTGTTGTTCCACACGCGGACGTGGTCGGTGTCGTTGATCTTGATGCCGTCACCGGCGTTGTCGACGATGAGGTTGTCCACGACATCGGCGCTGCCGGAGATCTCCAAGGCCAGGCCGTGCCCGTCGTTCTTCGCCATGCGCGACCCCACCACGGCAAGTCGGTAGACCGACTCGTCGAACCACAGTCCCGTCCCGTGGTTGGCGACGAAGGTGCTGTCGCGGACCGTGATCTCACTGGACCGGTCGATCTTGAGCCCACCAGCCGACGGTGCGGCGTTGAAGAGCTCGGCGTTGTTGCGGCGCACCCGGACCCCACGAACCTGCAACCCGTCAGCCTGGGTGGCCGTCATGCCCATCATGCCGTTGCGGGCCAGCACCACCCTCCGCACCGTGACCCCCGGAGCCATCACGTGTACGCCGGTCGTGGCGTTGTCCATGATTCGCATGTCCGTCAGGGTGACGTTCGGTGCCTCCACCGTGATGGTTCCCATCAGGGGCACGGAGGTCGCGAAGCCGCGGACGTCGATCCCGGCGATCGTCGTGCCGGCGGCCCTGATGCTGATCGCCTTGGCCAGGTCGCTGGCGCGGACTGTCGTGGCCGTTCGGGTCGGAGCCGATGTAGAGCTTGTCGCCGTCGTCGTCGACGTAGAACGTGCCGGCGCCCACCTCGGCGAGCGAGCCCACCTGACGAAGCGCTCGCCCGTCGATCCAGAGCTGGTCCGGGTGGGCGGCCATCGGGTGGGCCGCATTGACGAACTGCCAGTCGGGGTCGGTCCCGTCCGGGGCGCCCTTCGTGTAGGTCGGGCTGGCATCGAACTGCGCGGTCCACCCCGAGAGGACCCAGGCGGCACCCGTGCGGACCCAGTCCGTCGTCGCGCGAGTTCCGTCCAGCAAGACGTCAGCCCCGGGAGCTGCCTGGATGGTCAGGTTGTCAACACCTTCGACCGTGAGGTTCTCGTGGTAGGAACCAGCGCCAACGGTGATCGTCGAGCCGTCCCGCGCATGGGAGATGGCGGCGGCGATGGTCGCGAACGGGTGGTTCGGCGTGCCCGCCGCTGCGTCGTTCCCCGACGTCGAGACGTAGAGCGAGGGCGAGGTTGCGGTCGCTTCCGCCGGCGGTGGACCGATGGAGAGCAGGCCAGCGGCGAGAAGGACGCTGCTCGGCAGGGCGAGTGCGCGAACGCGGGACGGCAGGAACTGAGTCGGCTGCATGGGGGGTCCTGAACACTAGGTGTGACTGTCACCCCCCAGGGACCGACAGGATCACCCAGCCCCACAAGCGATGTCAAGCCGTCGAGTGCAGCACCGGCAGCCGGGGGGAGAGTCGCGAGCCATCGATGCACTCCAGGGCGCCGGCCCGGTTCAGGGTGTGCAGCCGCCGCCCAGGCCAGGCCTCGGCGGGAGCCAGCTGACCCACCAGCCGTTGGTCGAAGCCGTCCTCTGCGAGGGCGGTGACCTCCATGACGGCCAGCGCTGCGCCGTAGGACTGGCGGCCGTCCTGGACGGGACGGAGCAACCTGTCACCGCGCAGGACGACATGGCCGGCCGGGCGGGCCGAGCCGACATCCACCAACACCGGATTGTGCGCGTGCGGCTCCCAGGGCCCCGTCAGCGCCGGAGCGTGCCACAGGTGCAGGGAGTCCGAGAAGGATCCCCGGTGCCGGACGGTCGCGGACATCCACCAGCGCCCTTCGTGCCGGAAGGGGGTCGCGTCGCTTGCTTCGAGACCGTCGAGCAGGACCCGCTCACGAACCCAGTCGTCCGGGTAGCGGCGCGCACGGTAGAGCTCGATCGTCCCCGCCCCAGACGTCTCCGGAACCATCCACATCTCCCCGTCGTCCTCCACGACACACGGATACGACAGGTGGACGTCATGGGTGAGCACCTCACGGGGCGTTCCCAGCGGTCCGTCGGGCCCGAACTCGACGGCAGAGATGACCCCGCGACCGACGCGGTGGTCGAAGTCCTCCACGAACAGGTGGTGGCGGCCGTCCCGATAGACCGGGAACGGGTCGGCGTAGAAGTGGTGGCCGTCGTCGGCGAGCTCGCGCCACCCCGTGTCGGGGTGGCTCAGCGTGTCGAGCACGTCGGGGCCCTCGACGTATCGCCATCCGACCTTCCAGTGGGGTGTCCGGAACAACGAGCGGTAACCGGTCCGGACGGCGAGGCCCACGAGGCCGCGGGCAGCCCGACCCGTCACGGAGCGCCGGGGGGAGGGCTCGAACCCGGCCAGGGTTGCGGGTGTGGCCAGAGGGTGGGCATCGACCACAGCCAGCACCATGGTGATGACGCCGGCGGCCAGATCGGCCAGGGCCTTGACCGCGAGGCCGGGGAACTCGCTGCCTGGCCTGCCGGTCGCGAGGGCCTCACCCGATGGGCCCACGATGCTGACCAGCGGGGCCCGTCCCGCCAGCACCGCGGAGACGGCGGCGGAGTCCCCTGCTTGTCCGTCGTACTCCACGCGCCAGACCCCCGGACCGGTGATGGGACGGTGAGTGAGGTCGAGAACGACTCCGTGCTCGACGCCGGGCGTGGCGTACTGGGCCAGCGACCGAGGATCCGCACGCTCGGCAAGGGCGGCATCAGGGTGGTGCAGCAGCCTTTCCCAGGCGAGCAGTCGTTCCGCGGAGCGCGACTTCCGTTGGAGCTCCGGGTCGCTGTCCACCCAGGAGACGTGCAGGGCGTCGACGCGGGTGGCGAGCTCGCGCAGCAGTTGTACGTGCCAGGAACGGAGGGGTTCGCCGTCGAGCCTCGCCGTGAGCCGCACCAGCTCTCCTCACCGACCACGATGGCCGTCCTGCCTCGCCGGGCTGGGCCGGTCGATACTATAGGCGACGTCCGCAGTCTCCCGTGGCACGTGGTTCGGGGCTCGTGACCACGTGAGGAAGGGACGACGATGACATTCGGTGAGTACTTCGTGATGCTGCGACGCCGGTGGCGCGTGTGGGTTGCCGGCATGCTCCTCGGGCTGGTCGGGGCCGGACTCGTCATCGCCCTGTCGCCGGTCAAGTACACCGCGGTGGCCACGTCGTTCGTCACGGTCGCGGACGTCAGCTCGGGAGACAGCACGGGGATCTTCCAGGGGTCTCAGTTCACCGTTCAGCGGATGGGTTCCTACGCCAGGCTGGCCTCCAGCCCCATCGTGTTGGACTCGGTGATCGACGAGCTGGGACTCACGACCACGCAGACCGATCTCGCGAAGATGGTCTCGGTCTCCAGTCCGCCCAACACCGTGCTGGTCGAAGTGTCGGCCACCGACTCGAGTGCCGATCGGGCCCGCAAGGTCGCGGACGCCGTCTCGACTCGCCTCGGAAGCCTCATCGAGCAGCTCGAGACGCCGCGTGGCACGACCGAGTCATCGGTGAAGGTCACCTTGACCCAACCCGCCGAGACGCCGACGTCACCGTCGTCGCCGCGCATCCTGCTCGACCTCGCTATCGGCCTGCTTGCCGGCCTCGCGCTGGGGTTGGCCGCCGCTCTTCTTCGGCATCACCTGGACCGCCGGATCAAGTCACCCGAGGCCGTGCGCGCCGTGACCGGAGTGTCGCCTCTCGGCTCGACGCTCTTCTCTCAGGAGGTCGACAAACATCCGCTGAGTGCGCTTGACGGGCGGTCGGTCGGGACCGACCTCTATCGGAGCCTGCGATCGTCGTTCCGCTTCGCCGCCGTCGACGAGGAGGTCCGTCAGTTCGTGGTCTCCTCCGCCGTGGCGGGTGAGGGCAAGAGCGTGGTTGCTTCCAACCTCGCCATCAGCTGGATGCAGGCGGGCGCCTCTGTGTGCCTCGTCGACGCCGACCTGCGGCGTCCGGCGCAGGCGCGCTTCTTCGGCATCGATGGCAACGTCGGCCTGACCGACCTGCTCGTCTTCGATGTCGACCTGCCCGATGTGCTGATCGAGGCCGTACCGGGAGGGCTGACCGTGTTGCCGGCCGGTTCGCTGCCACCCGACTCTGCCGCGTTGCTCGGGTCGGCGGCCATGACGGACTTGGTGGCCGCGCTCTCGACCAAGTACGACGTGGTGATCTACGACTCCCCCCCGGTGCTCCTGGTCCCCGACGCCGCCGTGCTCTCCCAGGTCGTGGGCGCCGTGCTGCTGGTGGTCCGATCCGGGCGTACGTCGATCGACCAGCTCGAGGCAGCTCTCCAGCGGATCCGGGAATCCAAGCTCACCCTGCTCGGCACGGTGCTCGCCGGCGTGAAGCTCACCGCACGCGTGGCGCACGAAAGCTCCTACCACCCGGTGAAGGACGTCACGCGCCCCTCGGCAGCCGTTCCCCCGCTCGAACGCGCGACGGGGACGCTACCCACGCCAGGTTCGCGCACGGAGACCGACTCGAAGTCCACGCTGGATGGTTCGCCCCGGCCGGAGCCCGTGCCCGATCCGGCGGACGTGACCACCGACGTGGAGCCCGTTCCCCGATCCAAGCGTCCGCGTCGATCGTCGAAGAAGAACGCGCCAACCGAACCGCAGGCACAGCCCGAGCCGTCCGTCCGGCCTGCGACGGTGCGGGCCGCGGCGTCAGATCCTTCGCCCGGGGACGTCGAGAGTCTCGCCTCGGCCGCTCCGTCTCCGGCGGAGTCCGAGTCGAGCACGGCGACGGTGGCGGCCGAGCAGGAGTCCGATGCTCGACCCAGCCTTGCCGGTCGAGTGGCGAAGGGGACACCAATGGCGCAGGAGGCGGAGACCCCGGCCACAACGGCCCGTGCCGAAGACGTCAGCAGGTCGACATCAGTGGGATCTTCTCCTTCGAGCCCGTCGATCAAGCGGGACAAGCGCCTCCGGCCGGTCGTTCAGTCGGTTCCGCGAAAGTCCTCGTCGTTCACCTCGACGAAGCCTGCGAAGGGACGTAACAGGCGTCTCCCCCGGTGACCCGCTGCCCGGACCGCCTACGCGCGGGACTCGAGGATCCGTGCCAGCCCTTCGGCTACTTGTCGGGCGGCGACTCCGAGCAGCGCCGCGGTGACCCGGTGGTTGCCCCCACGCAGCTGGTGGGCGTCGGGTACGTCGAGGGTGTTGGTCTCAACCCGGCGCCAAGGGTGGTGGGGGACCCTCACGTGCTGTGTCGTGGCCACTTCGGCAAGGCTTCTTCTGAGGTTGAGCCTGGTCACCAGGTCGGGCAAGTCGGCTGCGCCGTGGAGCGATCTCTCCTCGCCCAGTCCTGAGGCCGTCATCAGTGCCGCGGCCTGGCGCAGGGTGAAGGTCCGGGTGTGGCCGGACGGCAACACCCGGAGCACCTCGGCTCGTGTCTGCCTGTCCATGGCCAGCACCAGGTCCGCCTGGGCCACCAGGAGCTCGGTCACCGGTTGAGAGCGGTGCGCGGCCAGGTAGTCGCCGTCCATGTCAGGTTGAGACACGCGGCGCATGGTCGCGCAAGGCTTCGCGTCGGGCCATGGGTCGAGGCCGGCAGATTCCACGGTGACCAGCTGAGGCATCCACGGGGCAAGACGCCGGGCCAGGATTGCTGCGCCCATCGGTGATCGGCACACGTTGGCGGCGCAGACCACCAGGATCCGGAAGGTCATGTGCTGCTCGCAGCGAGCGGCGGGGCGCGGTGCACGTAGAGGCACAGGCAGAAGAAGAGCGCGAACGCCGGCGTCGAGTCGAACACCCCGCTCTCCATGATGCTGAGCATGATCAGCATGCCGAGAGCCGCGACCACCAGTCCACGGGCAGCGCGCGGTACGCCGAAGGCCTTGACGTAGGTCGACACCACGAAGATGGCGAGGATGCCCGCGCCGAGGTACCCGGACTGGATCAGGGCCGAGATCCAGGAGCTGTCGAAGATCTGCTCGGTCCGGTACTGGGCGGAAACGGGAATCTCCTTCAGCGACAACCCGGCCCCGAAGAGCTTCTCGGCGGCCGTGTCCGGATAGCGGAGAGCGGCGGTCCAGGCGACGGTCCGGGAGTTCAGGGTCGCCAGGTCGGCGACGTCGCGCCCGGCGAAGCTCGTGATCGTCGAGGTGAAGAAGGTGACCCACAGCGCGATGGGCACCGCCAGCGCGGTGGCAAGGAACACCTGGGTCGGCATCCTGCGGGTCAACAGGGCCACGACCATGAGCGCGACCACCAGCGCGGCAAGGCTGGTGCGCGATCCGGTCAGCCAGACGACACCCAGCATCGGGACCATGGCGAGGTAGTCGAACCAGGTGGCCTGGGCGTTCAGCATGCGCCAGAAGACCAAGAGGACGCAGAAGCTGAGCATCATGGCAAGGTCGTTGGCGTTGAGAGGCGGGAGACCGCCGTAGAGCCGACCTCGCTCCGAGATCGAGCTGACGCCCGTCGCCGCAGCGACGAACGACAGCGTGAGCATGGCACTCGCCAACGCGGACACCACGGTCTCCCACGCGAAGGTAGCCACCATCAAGAGGACCGTGACGGCCATCAGCCCCAGGCGTACGGTGAGCACGCCCGACGCCAAGGGATCGCCGGACAGGAGCGCGCCCACCGTCTGGATGGCGAGGTAGAGGCCGAGCCACACGCAGGGAGCGATGCGGTACCGGAACCAGACTCCGG
Organism: uncultured Actinomycetota bacterium; assembly: GCA_963782035.1. GTDB lineage: Bacteria > Actinomycetota > Actinomycetes > Propionibacteriales > Nocardioidaceae > Nocardioides. The sequence goes on along the minus strand of CAWAIW010000029.1, from coordinate 153,557 downwards.
CCGGGCGACGGTTCACGACGAGCAGGGCGAGCGCCAACAGCGACAGCAGGGCCTTCGCGACGACGACGCTGTCGATGCCGCCGGAGAAGTAGTCGCCATCGCGCCACGCGACGCACGACACCAGCAACAGCATGCAGGCGAGCCACAGGCCCGGCGGTGTCCGTCGGAACGGCGAGATGGGCGGACTGTCGGGTCGCAGCTCGGTTGCCGACGCAAAGGTCGCGGTCACGGCGACCTCCTCGACGACGGCAAGACCGGCTTCAACAGTATCTGGCGGCAGACCCAGCCGCCGGCGAACGATCCCACCGAGAGCAGCCACGGCAACCACTGGGCATCGACGTCGAACCCCCAGATGGCGACGGCTGCGAGCGCGAGTGACAGCAGCGAGTCCAGGACTCGGACGACCAGCAGCGCCCGCTGACGACCCCGGACCGCGGCCAGGGATCCATAGGGGAGGACCGCAGCGACCGAGGCTGCGTAGCAGGCCCACCCCAGCACCGCGACCTGGCTGAGTCCGAAGCTTCCCGCGGTGAGCAACCCGCTGGCGTAGGGCAGGAGGGCGCTGGCCGTCCCTGCGATCACGACCGATCCCACGAGCATGGCGACGGCGGTGCGGTCCGCCCGATCGCGGAGCAGCTCGGTCGACACCTCTTTGTCAGCGGCGTAGGTCGAGAAGAGGTAGGAGCCGAGGCCCTGGACCAGCACCATCGCCGGGGCGACGAAGATCCGGGCGACCTCGAGCTCGCCGACCGCAGCCGTCCCTGCCGCCACCAGCACGACACCGCGCGCGGCGTTGAGCATGGTGGGTCTGAGCAGCTGCTGAGCCGCGCGCCACGAGCCGTAGGCGATCACCTCTCGCCAGGCCCCCCACGCTCGGGGCACGGATTGCTTCTCGCGCCGCGGCAGGAGCAGGAACGCCGCCAGCGCGGCCGCCGCTTGACCGATGGCGAGGCCGGCGAGGAACGCCTCCACGCCCAGCGGCGCGGCCAGGGACCAGACGCCCAGCACCATGAGGCTGACGACCAGAGCGAGGCCATCGACCACCAGCAGATGCCAGAAACGCAGAGCCGCCATGAGCAACCGGCGACCCAGGTCCTCCACGACGAAGGCCGCGAGCGCGCCGGCGAACCAGACCGCCCCGATAGGTCCCAGCTGGAACAGGGACGAGAGGAAGGCCAACAACGCCGCGGCTCCGGCCGTGAGCCAGCCGAGGCGCCACAGGGCGGCCCGTACGTCGGGCCGACGGCGGTCCAGCACGGTCAGGGAGTCCCCGATCAGTCCGCCGGAGACGGCGGTCGCCATGATCACGGCTCCGTAGAGGAACGCGAAGGTGCCGAGCCCCGATGCGCCGAGCGACCTGGCGGCCAGCACCTGCAGGACGAGGCTGCCCAGGGCGGCGGTGACCTGGGCGCAGACCGCCCCCAGCGCACCCAGACCGCGCGCTCGGCGCACGAGGGCTACCTGACGCACGTGGCTCACCGCCCTGCGAGGTCCGCTACCGCGCGGACGATCTCGTCGCCGTAACGCTCCAGACCGAACTCCGACTCGGCGCGCGAGCGGGCGGTGTCGACCAGACGGGCGGCCAGCTCGGGGTGGTCGATGAGTCGCTCGACCGCATCGGCGAACGCGACGGCGTCATCAACCGGCACCAGCAAACCCGTCACCTCGTCCACGACGGTCTCGACATGACCGTTCACGTCGGTGGCCACCACCGGCCGCAACGCCAGCTGGCTCTCCACCACAGCGTTGCCGAACGACTCGCCCTGAGAGGGCGCGAGCAGGATGTCGCTGCGCTCGAGCACGGGCCAGATGGGGGCGACGTACCCCGAGAAGGACACCGCGCCGAGCAGGTCGGGGCGGGCCGCCCTGGCCATCAACAGGTCTCGGTAGGCCCGATTCGTGGCGAACGCGGTACCGCACACCTCCAACGTGATCTGGCGCCCGCGGGACCGGAGCAGGGCGACTGCCTCCAGCGCCGTCAGCACTCCCTTGCGTTCGGAGAGCCGACCGATCACCGCGAGCGCCGTCGGGTCGGTCCGGATGGGCCGGGCGACGGCACGGTCGGGTGGCGCCACGCCGTTCCGCACCAGTCGCGCCGACGCGGCGAGGCTCGGCATGGCCTCGACTGCCGTCTCCCAGGTGCTGCGGCTGTTGGCGACCACCGTGTCAGCGAGCCACAGCGGAACGGTCAGCACCCGGCGAACGGTAGGCGATAGGGCGCGCTCGGCCTCGTGGACATGGCACAAGCTCCGCCGTCGAGACAGTCGGGCAGTGGCAAGCCACCACGGCAGGGTGAGGGTGTTGACGTAGACGATGTCGGGATCGTGGTGCCGAAGAGCGCCGGCCATCCGAGGAAGACTTCGGGTCGCCTGCACTGCGAGGCGGGCCAGGCCACGCAGGCTGGTGGCCTCCGCACGCCGAAGCACCGGGTAGTCGAGCACCTCGACCTCGGCACCCGTTGCGGTGAGCGCCGCGCGGAGAGGCCCCTCGGACGGGGACAGCACGACGACACGAGAGCCGCGCTCCCGGAGCGCACGGACACTCAAGGCCATCTGGAGGTCGGCGCCGTAGACGTCGAGGGACGGATTGGCGACCAACACCGTGGGAGCGTCCACCACCGACGAGAGTGCGCTGATCTGGCTGTCCGTGACCCGCTGGTCGGCCCGACTCGTCTCGACTCGCTGAGTGAGCCACTCACGCACATGGCGTACGGCGCCTGGATCGAGGTCGTGCGGCATCGGCTGTCCGAGCACCGCCCACGCGGACGCGCAGAAGTAGGCACGGTCAGCTCCGGGAGGTGAGTGCCCGGTGTCCTCCCAGTCGAAGATCCACGTCCGTCCGCGGACGTCGCGGCGCACGTTCCACGGAGTGAGGTCATTGTGAGCAGGCACCTGCCCGTCTCGTTCCTCCTCCTTCCCCCCGAGTGCTTCCACGATCTCCGCGAACATGTCGGGATGGGGGTCGCTCTCCGGTCGATGGGGTCGGTCGAAGACCGCCCGTTGCGCCGTCCAGTGGAACCCGGCTGGTCCCGTGCCTGCTCCGAGTGGCTCGGGAACGGCGAAGGTCGTGGGGCCGTACTTCCATGCCCGTCCGAGCGCCCGCTGTTCCCGAGCGATGTCGTCGGCTTCGGTTCGCACCTTGACGACGCTGTGCGCCTTCCCCTGGGACGCCAGCAACAGGGTGAGACCCGCCCGCTCGCTCTGGCGGCGCTGGTAGACGGCGAAGTGGTCGAAGGGCCCCAGGGCTGCGCGCCACTGGTCCCACAGCTCGGCCCCCACCTCGGGCGGCCACGGTGGTGACCAGGGCACGACGGCGCCAGGGAGCAGGCGAGCGCCGAGCAACCGAGTCCAGCCGTGCGCGAGGCGCTGCAGGCCCAGCACGGTCGGCCGGCAGGCGGTGTACATGGTGACTCCCAGGGCCGCGGCGCGTCGGTCTCCCAGGGGTAGCAACACCCCCCGTCGACCGGGAGGAAAAACCTTGTGAACGTCGTCCGGACGCCCCGGCATCAGGTCCAACCGAAGTCACGCCCCACCAGGTCGCGCAGCTGGGCGTTTGGTCCGGCGAACGTCTTCGCCAGGCGCTCTCGTGCCTCGTCGGGTAGTGGTTGTCCAGGTGCAGCGTTGCGAATGGCGCCGCTGGACGTCGCTCGAGGCGGCAGCCCCAGGAATTCGTCCGCCTCGGCGAGGGTCCCGACCGGGTCGGCGTAGTAGTTCTCGCTCGCGAGAACCAGGAGACTCGACCGGCCGAACAGGTCGATCCACGGCTGCAGGCTCGCGGCGTACTGGCTTTGGGTCACGTAGCTCTGCTGCTCCCAGGCGTAGCTCGCGTAGCCGGGATCCGCCAACAAGCGCTCGCGCTCTCCGGCGAGACGACCGGGCTCGGCGTCGAGCGCGTCCAGGAAGTCGAGCGGTTCGGCGTCGGCCCGTCGGCGTTCCTTCCAGTGGCTGTAGGTGCGCTGGGCCGGGTCTCGGAGCAGAGCGATGAGGCGGACGTCAGGCACGGCGGCGTGTGCTCGCTCGGCCGCCGCGGGGTGGAACAGGTAGTACGGCGAGGCTTCGCCCGCCAGCGCCCGCACCCCGCCGTGGCGGCGGGTCACCAGGGACCTGGTCATGGATGTGGGCAAGTAGGAGCGATACCAGCGATCGCCGCGGGCGAAGTTCGAGTCGAAGTAGTGCACACCCTTGGTCGCCTCCCGTTTCAGGGCCGGCACCGGAGGGGGGAACAGCCGCACGATCGAGGGGTGCTCGATCAGGTCGAAGTAGAAGCTGGTCGTGCCCCCCCGCTTGGTGCCGATCACCAGGAAGTCCGGGCCGGGCCTGGCCGCGGACGTGGCCATTCCCACGCCTCGGACAGCACCCTTCAGGATGGCACGTGCACTCGCAGCTATCGGGCGGACGTGCTCATCCGGCACGTTCGGTCACCAGCGCAGGGTCGAGGGCGTCCTGCGACGCGCTTCGTTCCAACGCGTTCGCCGGACGAGCGTCCACCAGCACCCCGGCACCGTCGGAGACCTCGACAGGGAGGGGGCTCACAGACTCAGCAGCCGTCAACGTGGACAGGTCCAGTCCGCGGCGCTGTCCGTCAACCAGACCTCGCGTGCTCTCCCCCGTCGCCAACCTGAAGGCGAGGTCCTCGTACGCCGCGGCCACCTTGTCCCAGGAGTACCGACGTTCGGCGCGACGCTGAAGACCGCGGCCTCGTTTGGCCATGCCGTCGGGGTCCGCCTCGGACTCGTGGAGCAAGGTCCTCAGCTCGGTGGGCGTGGCGAAGAAGCGCCCGTGATGGCTCCCGAGCACCTCGCGGTTGAACACGACGTCGTTGGCGAGCACGGGAGTTCCCGCCCCCATGGCCCGCAGCAGCGAGGGGTTCGTTCCCCCTACCGAGTGTCCGTGCAGATAGCTGAACGCGTTGCGGTAGAGCGAGTCCAGCTCCTTCTGGTCCCACACGCTGCCCAGGGCACGGATCCGAGGGTCGTCCTCGATGATGGCTTGGACCTGCCGGGTGTAGTCGGCGGAGTACGGGGCTCCTCCCACGACGAGGAGCGGCTTGTCGGCCCGTGAACGCCGATAGCCCTGCACGATCTCCAAGACGTTGTTCTCCGGCTCGAAGCGGGCCACCACGAGGTGGTAGCCACCGGGAGTGAGTCCGTGCTTCGCCAGTCCGTCAGAGATGTCATCCTGCTGGATGGTCGCGCCGTAGGCGATGACGTCCGTCTCGATGCCGAACTCACCGCGGTAGTAGTCGGCGATCGCGCGAGCATCCGAGATCAAGCGGTCACCGCGTCTGACCGCGAACGCCTCGGCTCGCCGGTAGTAGCGCTGACCAGCGCCCTCCCACTTCGCACGTTTCCACTCGAGACCGTCCACGTGGATCGCCACGGGGATGCGACGGACCTGCAGGAGGGGGACCAGGAACGCGTTCGCGGAGTTGAACACGAAGACGACATCCGGGACCCGTCTCCGCGTGACCGCATGCATCATGGAGGCGGCCGAATGGGACAGGGTCTCCAGCGCGCGCTTGCGGACGCTGGGCAGGTGGACCAGGTGCATGCCGAGGTACTCGGTCTGGGACTGGTCCTCGGCGCCTCGGCAGTAGACCGTGACCTCGTGACCCGCGGCGACCAGGCGCTGGCCGATCTCTTCGACGGCGGTCTCGAACCCGCCGTACCTGGCCGGCACCCCACGGGTGCCGATCATTGCGATCCTCATGTAATCCCCCCCGGGATCTGCTTGGTTCATGGAGCTGGTGTGGCGTCCTGTTGCCGGAGTCGGCGTCGCCTGTTTTGGGGGGACAGCAGGCTGAGTTCCGGACCTAGGGTGCGGGGCTGGCTCGTGCGGCCGATCTGGCATGACTGAGGAGCCAGATGGGGCGCCCGAGAGACACGAACTGGTCTCCGGATGGACGAGGACCGGAGACGCCAGGCGGTGGCCCGGCGGTGAGCGCGGCAACGGCAGATCGCACGTCGCATCGACGTGAGCGCATAACTTCCCCCCGGCTCCAGCGCGACCCCCCCGGGAAGCACCGGTACCAACCTAACTCGCCGTCCCTTGATCGCGCCATTTCGTAAAGACAAAACTGCGGACCGCCACCAGAAGGCATTTGGTCCCTCCCCCCGTGACACAGTGCTGCCGCAAGGAAGATCGCGCACCCGTTGACATCTGTGGAGGTGACATGTCCAGGGTTCTGAGCGCATTGAAGAACGATCCACGCCTGAACCGAGTTCGGCCGCTCGCCCGCAGGTTGCGGCAGATCTCGCACTCGCTCGGTATGGAGTTCTCAGCCCTGAGGACCGAAGACCGTCTGGTGCTGGAGTCCCGGATCCTTCCGGCACTGGCCGAGGACGAGACGGTGCACTCGATCCTCTTCGTCGGAAGCGCCTGGTACACCGACAAGTACGAGAAGGTGTTCGCCGGCAAGAACTACTGGACGATCGAGATCGACCCCACCCTGAGGCGCTACGGGAGCCGCCAGCACGTGACTGACTCCGTGGCCAATATCCGCAGCCACTTCTCGCCGGAGACGTTCGACCTGATCATCTGCAACGGCGTGTGGGGCTGGGGACTCGACGAGAAGGACGAGGTGGAAAAGGCCTTCTCCGGATGTCATGACTGCCTGAAACCCGAAGGCGTCCTCCTGCTCGGGTGGAACGACGTGGAGGCGCACCGCCCCCAACCACTGGACACCTACCACTGGTTCGCGTCGTTTCGGCCCTACGTCTTCCAACCGCTCGGAACGGATCGGTTCGAGACCGGGACCGACAACCGGCACGTCTACAGCTTCTTCATCAAGGGACCGAGGGCGGACGATGCCACCTGAAGCCCTTGACGCAGCCGCACGCCGTGGTAACTTCCAGCATGAGTCGCCTCTGGGGGGTGGCGCTCGTAGGTCTGGCCCTGGCCGTCAGCACCTGTGTCGCCACGATCGCATCGTCCGAGACACCACCGCCAACCGTGCGCTTCGCCGCCGTTGGTGACTTCTCATCGTCAGCCAACGCCGCCGGGGTGCTGAACACCGTCTCCGGTCTGCACGCCGACCTTGCGCTCGCGCTCGGCGACATGTCCTACGGTCCCACGGGGCAGGAGCAGGCGTGGTGCGACTTCGTCACCTCGAAGCTGGGCGCTGGATACCCGTTCGAGCTGATCTCCGGCAACCACGAGAGCAGCGGTGAGAACGGCAACATCAACGACTTCTCCGCCTGCCTGCCCAACCAGCTTCCAGGCGTGGTGGGGACCTATGGGCGGCAGTGGTACGTCGACGTTCCGCAGGTCAACCCTCTGGTCCGGTACGTCATGATCTCGCCCGACCTCCCGTTCGCGGACGGCACGTGGTCCTACGCCGCCGGTACGCCGCGCTACGCCTGGACGGCTGCGGCCATCCAAGGTGCCCGCGCTGCCGGCACGCCGTGGGTGGTGGTCGGCATGCACAAGCCTTGCCTGAGCGTCGGCCAGTATGCCTGCGAGTCCGGTTCCGATCTGATGGCCCTGCTCGTCGACCAGAAGGTAGATCTGGTCCTGTCTGGTCACGAGCACCTGTACCAGCGCAGCAAGCAGCTGGCGAGCGGTCCGGGTTGCCCGGCGGTCACGCCGGGGGTCTACAACGCGGCGTGCGTGGCTGATGCCGACGACACCTTGGTCAAGGGCGCAGGCTCGGTCTTTGCCACCGTGGGCACCGGAGGCGTCGAGCTCCGCGACGTCAATGCCGCCGACCCGGAGGCGCCCTACTTCGCCGCCGTGTCGGGGTTGAACCAGACGCCGACGTACGGCGCCCTCGACGTGACCGTCACGGCCGACGAGCTCCGGGCCAGCTTCGCCCGCTCGGGCACCGGCACGTTCGCCGATGCCTTCACGATCACCCGCGGCGTGGCAGTGCCCAACCAACCACCCGTCGCCGCCTTCACGCCTTCGTGCACCGGGCTCGCATGCACCTTCGACTCCACTGGCTCGAGTGACGTCGACGGAACGATCACCACCCGTGCTTGGGCCTTCGGCGACGGCGCATCGGGCACGGGCATCGCACCCGCACACACCTATGCGACGGCCGGCACCTACACCGTGTCACTGACCCTCACCGACGACGACGGAGCGACGGCCACCACCACCCGGTCGGTCACCGTGGCCGCGCCACCGACGGCACCGGTCTCTGACAACTTCAACAGGACGGTGGCCAACGGTTGGGGCTCTGCCGTGGCCGGCGGGCCGTGGACCCTCACGTCCACCGCGTCGAACTACGCTGTCGACGGCTCGGTCGGCATCATCCGGGTCGCAGCGCGCTCGGGCCCCGGAACGTACTTGAACAACGTGAGCCTCGCTGGCAGCGACCTGACCGTGGCCTTGAGCACCGACAAGCCGGGCTCCGGTGGGGGTCTCTACATCTCGGTCCTCGGTCGTCGTGTCGCCACGACCGGCGACTACCGGGCACAGGTCCGCCTCCAAGGAGACGGCAGTGTCGGTCTCTCGCTGATGCGCGTGACCTCAGCGGGGGCCGAGACCGTGATCTCGTCCGAGGTGATGGCGAGCGGGCTGACCTACGCAGTCGGAGATGTGCTCCTGGTCCACTTGCAGGTGACGGGTTCGGCGCCGACGACGATCCGCGCCAAGGTCTGGAAGCAAGGCACTGCCGAGCCGGCAGCGTGGCTGCGTTCGGTCACCGACGCGACGTCCGGGCTCCAAGGTCCGGGAGGTGTCGGCTTCTCCACGTATCTCTCCGGAACGGCGACGAACTCACCGATCGCGGTGCGTGTCGACGACCTGCGAGTGACCGCCCCGTGAGCGGCCTGATCACCTTCAGCGTCTGGTTCCTGCTCCTGCTCCTCATCACGCTGCTCACCCTGACGGCGGCGCGGCTGTCGATGTCGAGCGTGAGCGGACGGTCGAAGGGCCCACGATCGCTGAAGTCACCCGTGCTGCAGGCGGCGCTCGCCATCGTCCTGGTCGTGGCTCTGGCGCTGATCTCACGCATCGAGGTGTTGGCGAAGGCGGATGCGTCCGTGGTCCGCAGGCTCGCCGAGGTCCGTGAGCCCACGCTCGTCAACATCTTCACGTACGTCACCACCATGGGGGACGTCGTCCCCTCGCTGCTGATCGCGGTGGTGTTGGCTGTCACCTTCTACATCCGCACCGATCTGCTGGTGGGCTGGCTGCTGCCCGTCCTGGTGATGGTCCAGATCGCGATCCAGCTGTCGCTGAGCAGTGCGCTCGATCCCACCACGATCGGAGACATCCATCCCGAGGTCGTGGTGAACGGGGGAGTGGGCAGCATTCCCTCGGGCGGGGTGGCCCGACTCTTCACGATCCTGGTGGTGGCCGGGATGCTGTGGGCCCGACACAACGCTTCCCTGGCACGCACGTACCAAGCGCTGGCCGTCGTGCTCGTGCTCGTCGAGGCCACGACCCGGCTGTACTTGGGTCGGCACTTGATGATGGACATCGTCGGAGGGCTGCTCCAGGGTGTCGCCCTGGCCATCGTCGGCATCTTCCTCCTGCACCTGGACGATCGCCGTCGACCGCCTGTCGAGGCATCCCGGTAGTCCGGACGCCTCCCGCACCTCGTTGGCCAGTGCCCTGAGCCGGAAGTTCGTGCGCACTGCGCGTGCTCAGGGTGCGTGCATAAGCGCACACGAACTCTTGATTCAGGGCACTAGGGTGACGAGCGTGACCGTTGCTCTCGAACGCGCTGAGTCCATGAGATGCGCGCCTCCGGCTCATGGGTCGGCGATGACTCTTCCGTGACGAACAACCACATCGACCGGACGCCGCCGCCGGGAGCCGACGACCACACGCTCGCCGAGTGGCTGGCCACGGTCGCGGGGGAGCGGCTGCTCGAGGTCCGCGCCGAGGGCCTGGAGGGTCGCGAGCTCAAGGACGCCGGCGACCAGGCCGCCCACGAGCTGCTGATGAAGCTGCTCGCCGCCCACCGTCCCGAGGACTCCGTCCTGTCGGAGGAGGGGAAGGACGACAAGGCCCGTCTCCACGCGGACCGGGTCTGGATCGTGGACCCGCTCGACGGCACGCGGGAGTTCTCCGAGCCGCCCCGCGACGACTGGGCGGTGCACGTGGCCCTGTGGGAGCGGGGCGACCTGGTGGCCGGCGCGGTCGCCCAGCCTGCGCTGGGCGAGACGTTCAGCACGGCCGCGTCGCCCGTCCTCCCCGACCGGAGCTCGGACCGACCGCGGATCGCGGTGTCCCGCACGCGTCCGCCGGCCTTCGTGCAGGCGCTGGCCGAGGAGATGGGCGCGGACCTGGTGCCGATGGGCTCGGCCGGCGTGAAGGTGATCTCGGTGGTGCGCGACCTGACGGATGCCTACGTGCACGCCGGCGGGCAGTACGAGTGGGACAACGCCGCCCCGGTCGCCGTGGCCCGCGTCGGCCGGCCTCTTCTGCTCGCGCGTCGACGGCTCGGAGCTGAAGTACAACCAGGACGACGTGTCCCTGCCGGACCTCATCGTCTGCCGACCCGAGCTCGCCGAGGCGATCATCGACTTCGTCCGGAAGCACGGGACCGAGTAGCCGAGGTCCTCAGCCGACGACCTCGAACTGGGCCATCATCCCGTGGTCCTCGTGGTCGAGCATGTGGCAGTGCACCATGAACACGCCGGTGTAGTCGGTGAACGTGGCGGCGACGTCGACGTACTCACCGGGGTCGAGCCGCCAGGTGTCCTCGAAACCGCGCTCCCAAGGCGGCGGCTTCTTGCCGTCGCGGCTGACGGTGTACCACTGCTCCTCGTGCAGATGCACGTAGTGGGTCATGTCACTGGTGTTGCGCAGTCGCCACCGCTCGGTCGACCCCAGTCGCACCCGGTGGTCGATCCGTTGGGGGTCGAACATCTGTGCGTTGATGGACCAGAAGGAACCGTGCGCGGTGGTGGTCAGGCCGAAGTTCCAGGTCTTGGCGACCTTGGTCGGCACGTGCAGCGGCGCGATGTCCGCCAGTCGCTCCGGCACGCGAGCGCGCTGGCGTGAATGTCCGCGCACCCGGAACTGCATGATGGCCGCCGACCGCGAGCCCGTGCCCACGTCGCCGTCACTGCGCGGGATCGTCGACAGCAGGATGTTCTGACCCGCCTGGTGGCGGAAGTCGACCACGACGTCGGCCCGCTGGGCCGGCCCGAGAAGGATGTCCTGGCGCAGCACGCTGCGGGGGAGTAGCCCACTCCCGGTTCCGACCTGCACGAAGGGACGGCCGCTGGAGAGTGCCAGGTCGTAGGAGGAGAAGAGCGCGGCGTTCAGCAGACGCAGTCGGTAGCGCCCCGGCTTGACCCGCAGGTACGGGGCGAACTGGCCGTTGACCAGGATCCGCTGGCCGACCGTGGCGTCGTTCGGGGGGGCGTGCGACCCGGTCATCCAGGCGTGCATGTCCCTGCTGGGGAACGGATCGGTCAGCTGGTTGCGCGCAGTGAGGCTGCGTTCGGAGATGTGCAGGGGCACGTCGTACCGGCCGTGAGGGAGCCCGAGTCGGTCCTCGTGCTTGTCGGTCACCAGGAACATGCCTTGGAGTCCGCGCCAGTTGTTGCGGGCGGTCCGGTCCATCCGGTGGTCGTGGTAGAACCGGAAGCTCGCCGGCATCGGCTTGCCATCCTCCACGAGCCGGTAGGTGTAGGTGTAGCGGTGGCCCGGGCGGATCAGGTGGCGCGTCGGCTGACCGTCGTCGGCCGATGTCTGGTGCCCGCCGTGCTGGTGCACGGTGACGGCCCCGGCCCGACGGGGCAGCTCGTGGACGAAGGTGACCTCGGTCCGGGAACCGGTGGGCCGCTTGATCGTGGGTCCGGGGAAGGTGCCTGCGTAGGTCCACATCCGGGTCTTGGGGCCGTGCGGCATCACCCGCACGAGGGCACGGCGCATGGGGATCGTGAGATGACTACCGGTCAAGACATCGGGGATCCGCAGCGCCTGCTCGAACTTCGGCGGCGTCGGCAGGTTCCCTCCCGGCTCGCCGGTCACCACCAAGGTGCCACGCATGTTGGGGTGGAAGCTGCAGTAGAACGGGTACTGCCCGGCGGACAGGCTCGCCGGCAGGACCAGCGACCTGGTCGCGTGGGCCGGCACGACCACGAAGAACAGCGGATCGCCCTGCGTCCCCACGGCCTCCGAGGTGACGGTGTGGGCCATGTTGTCGTCGTTCTGGATCAGCAGCTGCCCTCCACGTTCGACGGACACCGTCGACGGGGAGTACCCGCTGACCGCGCCTCCGGGCGGGATCACGACCGTCGCCGTTGCGTCAGTCAGGGGCACGGCCCCGGCCGGGCCGGCGGGCACCCCGGAGGCCAGTCCCGGCGCGACGAGCATCGTCGCCGCCATGACCGCCAGCGCCATGCGCCGGACCCTGCCCCCTGACATCACCGGTCGCCTCACGCGACGAATGGTGCGGCATGGAGGCTGCACTGGTCTAGCCCTGTTCGGGCGCCCGCCGCGAGCCAACCGGATTCGTGGTTGGCAAACCGACGTCGGGGTTGCAAAGTGTTGGTCGTCTACGTCTCTCGGAATCGCCGGGGACCGTATGCGCAGCCATTGGGGGGCATGCACATGGGCAGAAGCAAGATTCGCGTTGCCATGACGAGCCTGACACTCGCGGCCGCGGCCACGTTGACCGCGACGGCGGCTCCGGCTCAGTCCGTAGCGGCGACGGCGCCGGTGGCGGTGAGCATCAGCAACCTTCGGGCGATCACGATGCCGACGTCCGTCCAGCCGGGCGTCAACACCTTCACGATCACCACCGCGAACAAGCGGGGCTCTGCGTTCCAGCTGGCCGCTCCGGCGGCGGGCTACACGCCCGAGCAGGCCGCTCATGACATCGCGAAGGGCCTCGAAGGCAACAATGTGAAGGCGCTCAAGCACTTCGAGGCCAACGTGACCCTGATGGGCGGGGTAGGGGTCACCAAGGGCCATGTCGGCACGCTGGTCGTCGACCTCGACCTCGGGACCTACTGGGCCCTCGACACCAACGCCAAGGTCGGGCCCGGAAAGTTCTTCGTCTTCACCGTCGAGGGTGACGAGACGGGCAACGTGGCTCCCACCGCCAGCGCGACCATCAAGGCGGTGCGGGACAAGTCGTGGGCCAACAAGCCGGCCTCGATCCCGAACAAGGGTCTGCTCCGGTTCAAGAACTCGGCGTCCCAGAACCACTTCATCGTGATGGTCCAGCTCAAGAAGGGCGTCACGTTCAAGGAGTTCAAGACGTGGTTCCTTGACTCGAACGGGCCGTCGGGCCCGCCTCCGGCCAACTTCAACGTGGGCCTGGACAGCGGGGTGCTCAGCCCGGGGCACTCGGCGACGTTCAAGTATCACCTGCCCAAGGGAAACTACGCGCTGCTCTGCTTCTGGCCCGACGCCTCGATGGGCGGGATGCCTCACGCGTTCATGGGCATGTTGCGTCCCATCACCCTGAAGTAGACAGGGCCACCCGACTCGCCCGCCGGCCAGCTGTCGGCGGGCGAGTCCACGTTCTCGACCGGCCCGGATCGCTTTCTGGCCCCGATGTCCCAGGAGACGGTGGCCCGTTCGGACTAGGCCGATGAGTATCTCGGTCCGTTCGCGTCGAAACAGACGTATCTCCCTGCGCGGTCGACCATCCTTACCAAGGTCACCAGCAAGAGACCAGCGGGAAGGAGAAGGGCCATGTGGGACACCGTCACCGAGCGTCACCGAGCTCACCTGTCGCACGAGATGCCGTGCACCGCGTGCGGCCACGCCCCGCACACCTTCCTGCCCTGCTCCGACACCTGCGAGTGCGTACCGCCCTCCCTTCCTGGCGGACCTTCAGGCCGCAACATCGACCTCGTCCTGCACTGATCCGCGCCGGCTAATCCGCTCGCGCCGCGCTGCCCCTTGGGGCAGGGTCCGGACATGACCTGCTTCGTCTCGCACACGTCCGTCGACTGCCACAACGCCTACGAGCTCTCGGAGTGGTGGCGCGACCTGCTCGGCTACGAGATGGTCGCCGACGACCCGAACGAGCCGGGGCACGAGGAGTGCATGATCCTCGATCCGAAGACCGACCACCGGATCCTGTTCATCGAGGTGCCGGAGGGCAAGGAGACCAAGAACCGCGTCCACTTCGACCTCGTGCCCCGCTCGGGTACGCGCGACGAGGAGACCGAGCGGGTGCTGGCCGCCGGTGCCACGATCGTCAACGACCTCCGCGGCACCTGGGGACCCGGCACCGGCTGGGCCGTGATGGCCGACCCGGAGGGCAACGAGTTCTGCGTGCTGCGCACCGAGGCCGAACGGGCCTGAGGAACCCCGGGCCACCACGTCGCGTCCCACCCGGGTGCTGAGCCGTCGCGACACCCTCCGGCTGGTGGGTCTGGCCGCCCTCGCGACGACCGTCTCGTCCCTCGCCGGCTGCGGGAAGGACCAGAATGACGACGTGGCCACCGACGCCGAGCTCGTCTCCTCCGACGTCCGTCGTGCGCCCGGCGACCCGGCCGGGATCGCCACGGTCGTGGACCTGGTGCACCGGCTCGGCGGCGGGCTGTACGCCGGGCTCGCGACCACCGACGGCAACCTCGCGCTCTCGCCGTACTCGGTCGCGGTCGCGCTGGCCATGACGGCGAACGGCGCCGCCGGCACGACCGCCGCCGAGATGACCGACGTGCTCGGGCTGGGGAAGGCCGACCTCGACCTGGCGGGGTACAACGGGGGGCTCGGCGCGCTGACCCAGGCCGTCGAAGGACTCGCGGGCAGCTGGGAGCGGCAGGGCGACGACCCGGCCGTGATCGCGCTGGACAGCGCGAACGCGCTCTTCGGGGACCGAGCCACGAACTGGCGCCAGGCGTTCCTGGACACCCTCGCCGCGGCGTACGGCGCGGGCATGCACGTCGTCGACTGGGCCGGCGAGCCCGAGGCGGGCCGCGCGGCGGTGAACTCCTGGACCGCCGATCGGACCCACGACCGCATCCCGACGATCCTGCCGCCCGGGTCCGTGGACGCGCTGACCCGGCTGGTCCTGGTGAACGCGCTGTACTTCAAGGCGCCGTGGCAGACGCCGTTCGAGGAGTACGCGACGTCGCCGCGACCCTTCCACGTGGGCGGCGGCAGTCCCGTCGACGTCCCGACCATGCGCGGCACGCTGATGAACGCGGGGTACGCACAGGAGGACGGCTGGACCGCGGTGCGGCTGCCCTACTACGGCGGCACCCTGGCGATGACGGTGGTGCTGCCCGACGACCTGGCTGCCTTCGAGGAGTCCGTCGCAGGCGGTGGGCTCGCCTCCGTGCTCGCGGCCACCACGTCGACGCAAGCGGTCACCCTGAGCCTCCCCAGGTGGACGTTCCGATCGACCTCCGACCTCGGCGCCGTGCTGTCCGGTCTCGGGATGCCGACCGCCTTCGACGCCGACGCCGCGGACTTCTCCGGCATGACCGAGGACTCCGAGGGCCTCCACATCAGCAGCGTCGCCCACGAGGCCTGGATCGCCGTCGACGAGGCCGGCACCGAGGCCGCCGCCGCCACGGCCGTGGCGGTGGGAGGTACGGCGATGCCGGTCACCGTCCCCGTCGACGTCGACCGGCCGTTCCTCTTCGTGATCCACGACGTCGAGTCACGGGACTCCGCTGTTCGTCGGGCGGGTGACAGACCCGACGGCCCCCTGAACCGATTCGTCTGCGGATCCCTGCGACTTCTCGTGCTCGACGTCGCAGACGAATCGCGGTCGGGGCCTGTCGGAGCCTCCGTCTACAGTGGGCGACGTACCTCCCGCACCCCCTGTCGAACTCGACCGGGGGCAATCGTGCTGCGCCACCCAGGAGATCTCGTGAGCTTGACCCCCCTCGCCGATGCGGTCCTCGCCGACGCCACGCTGACCGAGGCGATGGGCGACGCGCGGGGCGGAGCCCTGCGCGCGCTCGACCTGACCGGACCGGAGGCCTTGCGGCCGTTCGTGGTCGCCGGCCTCGTCCAGGCGGGCCGCACGGTGCTGGCGGTGACGCCGACCAGCCGGGAGGCCGAGGACCTGGTGGCTCAGCTGGGCGACCTGGTCGACCCGGCGACGGTCGGCTACTACCCGAGCTGGGAGACGCTGCCGCACGAGCGGCTCAGCCCGCGCAGCGACACGGTGGGCCGTCGGCTCGCGGTGCTGCGCCGCATCTGCCACCCGGGTGACTCCGAGGAGACCGGGCCGCTGAAGGTCGTGGTTGCTCCCGTCCGTTCGCTGCTCCAGCCGCAGGTCAAGGGCCTGGGCGACCTCGAGCCCGTGGAGCTGGTGCCCGGGCAGGAGGCCGAGATCGACGACGTCGTACGCCGCCTGGTCGACGCGGCCTACACCCGCGTCGACCTGGTCGAGAAGCGCGGCGAGTTCGCGGTGCGCGGCGGCATCGTCGACGTGTTCCCGCCGACCGACGAGCACCCGCTGCGGGTGGAGTTCTGGGGCGACGAGGTCGAGGAGATCCGTACCTTCGCGGTCGCCGACCAACGGGGCCTGGAGAAGGCGGAGCGGCTGTGGGCGCCGCCGTGCCGCGAGCTGCTGCTGACCGACGAGGTGCGCAAGCGGGCCTGGGAGCTCGGTGAGGCCCACCCCGCGCTGGTCGAGCTGACCGACAAGATCGCCCAGGGCATCGCCGTCGAGGGCATGGAGTCGCTGGCGCCGGCGCTCGTGGACGAGATGGAGCTGCTGGTCGACCTGCTGGCGCCCGACACGCACATCCTCGTGCTGGACCCCGAGCGCGCACGCTCACGTGCCCACGACCTGGTGGCGACCAGCGACGAGTTCCTCGGTGCCAGCTGGGCCGCGGCCGCGGGCGGCGGCACCGCGCCGATCGACCTCGGCGCCGCGTCGTACCGCTCGCTCACCGACGTCCGCCTCCACTCGCTGGCGCGCGACCTGCCCTGGTGGACGCTCAGCCCGTTCGGCATCGACGACGAGGTCTCGAGAAGCTCCACCAGCGATGAGCGCGAGCCACTGCGCGACGAGCTGGGCGAGATCGTCTCGGTCGACATCGACGTCGAGGCGGGCGCCGTACCCTCCCGCTCCCTGCCCGCCAAGCCCGCCGAGTCCTACCGCGGCGACATGCAGCGGGCCGTCTCCGACATGAAGGGCTGGCTGGGCGAGGGCTACCGAGTCGCGGTCGTCCACCCCGGCCACGGCCCGGCGCAGCGGATGGTCGAGCTGCTGGGGGAGAACGACGTGCCCGCCCGGCTGGTCTCGACAGGCTGGACCGACGAGACGTGGACCTGGACGCGCGACCTGGTCACCGTCGGCTGCGGTGGCCTCACCCACGGCTTCGTCGACCCGGTCAACCGGCTGGCGCTGTTGACCAACGACGACCTGACCGGCCAGAAGGCCTCCACCCGCGACATGCGGAAGATGCCGGCCCGCCGCAAGCGGCAGATCGACCCCCTGGAGCTGAAGGCCGGCGACTACGTCGTGCACGAGCAGCACGGCGTGGGCCGCTTCGTGGAGATGCGGCAGCGCGAGGTGCACGGCGCGACGCGTGAGTACCTCGTCCTCGAGTACGGCGCCTCCAAGCGCGGCGGGCCGCCCGACCGTCTCTTCGTCCCGGCCGACGCCCTGGACCAGGTGACCAGGTACGTCGGCGGCGAGCAGCCCAGCCTGGACCGGCTCGGCGGTTCCGACTGGGCCAAGCGCAAGGGCCGCGCCCGCAAGGCCGTGCGTGAGATCGCGGCCGAGCTGATCAAGCTGTACGCCGCCCGGCAGGCCACCAAGGGCTTCGCCTTCGGCCCGGACACCCCGTGGCAGCGCGAGCTCGAGGACGCCTTCCCGTTCACCGAGACGCCCGACCAGCTGAGCACCGTCGACGAGGTCAAGGCCGACATGCGCCGCGTGGTGCCCATGGACCGGCTGGTGTGCGGCGACGTCGGCTACGGCAAGACCGAGATCGCGGTGCGCGCCGCGTTCAAGGCGGTGCAGGAGGGCAAGCAGGTCGCCGTCCTCGTGCCCACGACGCTGTTGGTGCAGCAGCACCTCTCGACGTTCGAGGAGCGGATGGGAGCGTTCCCGGTGACCCTCAAGGCACTGAGCCGGTTCCAGAGCGACAAGGAGGCCCGCGAGGTCATCGAAGGGCTGCGCGAGGGCAGCGTCGACATCGTCATCGGCACCCACCGGCTGCTCAACCCCGACATCCGCCTCAAGGACCTCGGCCTGATCATCGTCGACGAGGAGCAGCGCTTCGGCGTCGAGCACAAGGAGCAGATGAAGCGGCTCCGGACGAGCGTCGACGTGCTGTCGATGAGCGCGACGCCCATCCCGCGCACGCTCGAGATGGCGGTCACCGGCATCCGCGAGATGTCCACGATCACCACACCGCCGGAGGAGCGGCACCCGGTCCTGACCTACGTCGGGGGTTACGAGGACCGGACCATCGTGGCCGCCGTGCGCCGCGAGCTGCTGCGAGAGGGCCAGGTCTTCTACATCCACAACCGCGTGCAGAGCATCGAGAAGGCGGCCGCCAAGATCCGCGAGCTCGTGCCCGAGGCCCGCGTCGCGGTGGCGCACGGGCAGATGGGGGAGCACCAGCTCGAGCAGGTGATGCTGGACTTCTGGGAGAAGCGCTTCGACGTCCTGGTCTGCACGACCATCGTCGAGTCCGGCCTCGACGTGTCGAACGCCAACACGATGATCATCGAGCGGGCCGACACCCTCGGGCTCTCGCAGCTGCACCAGCTGCGCGGCCGGGTCGGACGGTCGCGGGAGCGGGCCTACGCCTACTTCCTCTACCCGCAGGAGAAGCCACTCACCGAGACCGCCCACGAGCGGCTGGCCACCCTCGCCCAGCACTCCGACCTCGGCGGTGGCATGGCCATCGCGATGAAGGACCTCGAGATCCGCGGAGCGGGCAACCTGCTGGGCGGCGAGCAGTCCGGGCACATCGCCGACGTGGGCTTCGACCTCTACGTCCGGCTGGTCGGCGAGGCCGTCCAGGAGTTCAAGGGGGAGGGCGAGCAGGAGCTCGGCGAGGTCCGCATCGAGCTCCCGGTGGACGCGCACCTGCCGCACGAGTACATCCCGAGCGAGCGGCTCCGTCTGGAGATGTACAAGCGCCTCGCCGAGGTGCGGGCCGACGGGGACGTCGACCTGCTGCGCGAGGAGATGGTGGACCGCTACGGCGAGCCGCCGATCGAGGTGCAGAGCCTGCTGTTCGTCGCCCTGTTCCGCGCGCGCGCCCGGCAGGCGGGCATCAAGGAGGTGACGATGGCCGGCCGCAACGTGCGGTTCGCCCCCGTCGTCCTGCCGGACTCGATGACGGTCCGGCTCCAGCGGATCTACCCCAAGAGCATCATCAAGCCGCCGGTCGAGACGATCCTGGTGCCCCGTCCGCTCGCCCCTGTCGCGGGGCACCCGATCCCCCAGCCCATCGCTGGTCTGGCCCTGCTTGAATGGGCCCGCGGTGTCATCGACGCCGTGATCGATCCGACCAACAGTTCGGGCAAGGAGTCGTGAGCATGCGCAGGCGGTACCTCGCGGGCGTCGCGGTCGTCGCGGCCCTGACCCTGAGCGGATGCGGCACCGGTGGACCGGGCGTCGCCGCGAAGGTCGGCGACGACACCGTGACCACCGCGGACGTCAACCGGCTCACCATCGGCTACTGCCGCGCGCTCGAGCCGCAGATCGTCGCGCAGGGACAGGTCGTCCCGATGCGCCTGGTGCGCAGCTTCGTGGTCGGCAGCCTGACGCTCGAGGCCGCGGCCGAGCAGCTCGCGGCCGAGAACGACATCAGCCAGCCCCAGGGGTACCTCGACCGGCTCAAGGAGCTGCAGACCCAGGCTGCCGGTCTGCCGGCCTCGCACCAGGACGACTTCATCGAGGTCGGCTCGGCGCGCGCCTACGTGACGGCCCTCGAGCACCAGCTCGGCGGCCAGCTGCTGATCAACGAAGGCACCCCGGACGCGGACGACGACAAGAAGGTCACGCGCGGGCGCGAGGAGCTGAACGTCTGGCTCGGCGCCCACACCGTGGACGTCAACCCGAGGTACGGCATCGACATCGCAGGTGGCAACATCACCGACGTCGCCAACGACACGTCGTACCCGCTGAGCAAGAACGCCGTCGCCGCCGGCAAGTTCAGCTCCAGCGAGGGGCCTGACCAGACGTACTCCGCCGCGCTGCCGGCCTCCCAGCGCTGCGGCTAGGGCCCCGTGCCCGACCCGCTCGCCCCACCGTTGGACCAGTTCCGCGACGACATGCGCCGGCTGCGCGCCGAGTGCGCCTGGAAGCGCGAGCAGACCCACGAGTCGCTGCGGCGCTACCTGGTGGAGGAGTCCTGGGAGACCCTCGAGGCGATCGACTCCGGTGACCCCGACCACCTGCGCGAGGAGCTCGGCGACCTGTTGCTCCAGATCGGCTTCCACGCCGTGATCGCCGAGGAGGCGGGCGAGTTCACCTTCGACGAGGTCGTCCAGGGCATCGTCGACAAGCTGCGCCGCCGCAACCCGCACGTCTTCGCCGACGCGGAGGTGACGGACGCCCGGTCCGTCAACGAGCTCTGGGAGTCGGTGAAGGCGACGGAGAAGCACCGCGCGTCGGTGTTCGACGGGCTGCCGCCGGGGCTGCCCGCCCTGCTGCTCGCCGACAAGGTCCTCGACCGGGCCGAGCGGGCGGGCACACCCGTCATGGTCCCCGAGTCGGGAGAGCACGGCGACCGGTTGCTCGCCCTCGTCGCCGAGGCGCGCGCCGCCGGCGTCGACCCCGAGCACGCCCTGCGCGACGCCGTCCGCCGGGTGGTGGCCGACGCATGACCGACCGCTCCTACCTCTGAGCCACCAGGGGCGCGAGCAGCGGGTTGTCGACGTCCCGGGCCAGCAGGGCGGCCACCTCCGCATCGCCGGGGACGCCGCACGCCGCCTCGTGCACCATCGCACGGACCGTCAGCTCCCGCATGCCGGTCCGTGAGGAGCGGTCGAGCATCTCACTCGCCCAGGCCAGGGTCTGGGGGTGGTCGTGGCGGCGTCCCAGGTCGCAGAGCGCGTCCAGGATGTGCACGTCGAGCCAGACGTAGGGGTCGGCCAGCCGGTTGGTGCGGGCCCGGGCGTCGAGGAGCACGGCGAAGGCCTGCTCGACGTCTCCGTGCGCCTCGGCCAGCAGGGCCAGGCCGCGCGCGGAGATGCCCTCCCAGCACGGGTCGCCGATCTGACAGGCCCGGGCGAAGGACTGCTCGAGGGTCCGGGACGCGGCAGCGAGGTCGCCCAGCGACAGCCAGGTCTGGCCGAGCAGCGCCTGCGGCCAGGGCAGGAAGGACAGCCAGTGGTCGCGCTCGCCCAGCTCGCTCGCGGCGGACAGGGTCTCGGTCGCCTCGGTGAGATCGCCGCGGAGCAGGCGGACCCGCCCGAGCATCGACAGCGCGAAGGCCTCGCGGCGCGGCTCGCCCACCTCGCGCGACGCGAGCACGGCACGGTCGAGGAACGCGACCGCCCGCGGGTAGTCGGCCCGGTCGCTGACGACGGACCCGAGGTACGTCAGGGCCTTGGCGCGCACCGACGGCGAGGTCGCCTCCTCATCGAGCACGTGGGTCAGCGATCGCTCGGCCCGGTCGTAGCGGGCGCGAAGGAAGTCGACGTACCCGAGCTCGGCCTGGACCCGGGTGGCGGACTCGCGGTCGCCGTTCGCGATCGCGATCCGCTCGGCCTCGTTCAGGGTCGCCAGGCCCGCCTCGTCCAGCCCACCGAGGGTGTGGATGAGCGCCTCGGCCAGCACCATCCGGGTCCGGATCCGGTCGCTGTCGGCCCCGCTGGTGTCGGCCAGCCGGACGGCAGTCTCGAACGTCGCAACGCCGGCGACCAGGGCGCCCGCGGAGACGGCGGCCGCCCCGGCCTCGGTGACCGCCTCGATGGACGCCGTCCGGTGTTCGCGTGCGGCGCGCGCGCCCTTCGCGCATGGCGAGGAGGACCGGTGCCCCGGGCGTCGTGCCGAGCTCGCGCTCGGCCACCGCGGACCACGACTCGAACTGCTGCTGAGCCGCGTCGTCGTCGCCGGCCAGCCGGTAGAGCCGGATCAGGAGGGCCTGGTGGTTCTCGTCGAGCGGGCTCATCACGGCCGCGCGGACGGCCAGGTCGCGGGCCCGGTCGAGGTCGCCGCGGGCGAGCAGCCCGAGCGCGGCCTCGTGCAGGATCGACTCGGAGGCGGCCGCGAGCCGCCGTCGTTCGGAGAGCAGCCAGGACTCGAAGGCCTCGGCGTGCGCGATGGCGAGGCCGTCGAGCAGGTCCTGACCGAGCCCGGGCAGGCCGACCGCGGCAGTCCAGTGGCCGTGCACCAGCAGGTCGACGTCGAGGGTCGCGTCGGGAGGAAGGGTGATCCGCACCGGGTCGCCGTCGAGGACGGCCGCCGGGCCGAGGGCCCGGCGGATCTCGGCGAGGCACCACCGCAGCGCCCCGAGCGGGTCGTCGGCCTCGGCGAAGAGGAGCGAGGCGAGCCGGCTGCGTGACGGGGCACGGTCGCCCAGCAGCAGGAAGGCGAGCAGCGCCCAGCTCTTGCGGCTGCGGTAGCGATAGCCGGGCGCGCCGTCCACCTCGATCCGGGGTTGCCCCAGGAGGTGGACGGCGAGGCCGGACGTGGCGGTCGCGCTCACGTCGGGCAGCGTCGCACAGCGTCGACCATCAGGCCACGCGGTTGACGGCCAGGGGGTCCAGCCCGTCGACGCCGTCGAGCAGGTCCAGGAGCCACGCGTGCTCGCGCGGACCCAGGGCCTCGACGACGTGGCCGTGCACCAGGCCGAACGCCCGCAGCCGCGAAGCCTCGGTGCCCGCCCAGTCGACCAGCGCCGCCGAGGCGCCCGCGGCCGTGGCCGCGGAGACCTCGGCCATCGCCTCGAGGAGGCGACGCTCGGACGCGGTGCCGTCCTCGACGATGCGGTACGCCGCCCCCGTCGAGGAGCCCGGCCACCTCGTCGGCCGTCCTGACCGCCGGCACGAGCACGGGAACGGGCGTGGCCGACGTCGCCACCGGCGTACGCCCGCCCGGGCGCCATCGGCGCCATCGGCGGCGCCGGCGCTCCCGCTCGATGCGACGTCCTTCTTGTCCCTCGTCGGCGGCGGCGATCCGTTGCTGGATCACCGCGCGCGCGAGGTACTCGGTCATCAGGTCCATCGCTCAGACCCCCTCCGCGACCTGGAAGATCTCGTCGGCGACCAGGCCGTGCGCCTCGCGGTGCACCGCGTTGGCTGTCTCGGCGTCGGGGGCCTCGACGAGGCAGAAGATCTTGCCGGCCGCCTCGTCGACCCAGTAGCGCAGGTAGTCGACGCCGTACGGCGCCTGGGTCGCCACGTCGGCCCGGTGAGCGGCCGCGACGTCGGCGACGGAGACGCCGCCCTCGATGGTGTGGGTGTCCATGAACAGAGCCATGTCAGTGCCTTTCGGTGACGAGCCGACGACGGTCGTCGGGCTCGAGACACCAGGGGACCGCGCGGCCGTGTGACATCGGGTGTGACGACCGGACGACTTATACAAGAGCGCTTGTGGAAAATGTGGCGGGTGGCCGAGGCTGGTGGACATGCGCCGAAGGACCGCCGAGGAACGCCACATCGTCGACGCCGGAGCGCCGGCCGAGCTGATGGACGTGCTCATCGCGCTGCACCACCCGACCCGTCGGTGGCTGGCCGAGCTGCTCTGGGTCGAGGGACCGGCCACCGTCGGCCGGCTGGCCGCCCGGACCGGGCTCGCGGTGGGCAGCGTCAGCCACCACCTGAAGCCCTTGCACCGGCAGGGGTTCATCGCGCCCGCACCCGAGCTGGCCAGGGACACCCGCGAGAGCTGGTGGAAGACCACCCCGCGCAGCCTCAGCTGGAGCGTCGAGGACTTCGAGCCCGACAGCCTGGGCCGCCGGGTGGCCGACCAGGCCGAGCTGGAGAACTTCCGCTACCAGGTCCGGTCGGTGCAGCAGTGGCTCAAGGAGATGGCCGACGCGCCGGCCTACTGGCGCCGCGCCGCGGGCGCGACCGACAGCCTGGTGAAGGCGACCGCCGACCAGACCGCGGACCTGCACCGCCGCCTCGACGCCGTGCTGTCGGAGTGGACCGCCGAGGTGCAGGCCGACGAGCAGACCCACCCGGACGCCGACCGTCGGCCCGTCCGCGCCCTCGTCCGCTGCTTCCCCAGCCACCCGGTGCGACCGTGAGCGCCACCCAGGCCCAGCCGGAGCTCGTCGGGACCCCGCCGCCGCCGGTACGTCGCGACCGCATGGTCCTCACCTGGGTCGTGGCCGTCGCGGTGTCGGCGTTCGGTGACTCCGTCTGGATCGTGGCCCTCGCCTGGACCGCCGCGCACACCCTCGCGCCGGCACTGGCCGGGGCCGTGATCGGCGCCGAGATGCTCCCGCAGGCGGTGCTGGTGCTGTTCGGCGGCGTGATCGCCGACCGCTGGGACCCGCGCAGGGTGCTGATCGCCGGCCAGGTGGCCCGGGCCCTCGTGCTGGTGCTGGGAGCACTGGCCTGGCGGGCGGGGTACGACGGGGCGGCCACGCTCTTCGCCATCGCGCTCACCTTCGGCGTGGCCGCCGGCCTCACCCAGCCGTCGGGGATGTCGCTGATCCGCCAGATCGTGAACCCCGACGACTTCGGGACGGTGATGGGCTGGAACCAGGTCCTCGGCCGGGTGATGCGCCTGCTCGGCGCCCCCACCGGCGGCATCCTCGTCGCCTGGGGCGGCCCGGTGGCCGCGATGGTCGTCGACGCGGCGACGTTCGCGGTGATCGCGGTGGTGCTGGCGGTGGTGGTGAAGGCGAGGTACCGCCTGCCGCGCGCCGAGCACGCCCGCTGGCGCGACTCGCTCACCGACGGGCTGGTCTACCTCCGGCGCAGCCCGACCGCGCGGATCTTCGTGACCGGCCTGACCGCGCTCAACGTGTTCGTCAGCCCGGTCGTCGCGCTCGGCCTGGCGCTGCGTGTCGACGACTCGGCCTGGGGCGCGCAGTGGCTGGGCATCGCCGACGGCGCGCTGGCCGCCGGCGCGATCATCGGAAGCCTGGCGGCGATCCGGTGGCAGCCGACGTACGCCGCCGGGTCCGGCTTCCGGATCCTCGTCGTGCAGGGCCTCGGCCTGGCGGCCGTCGGCGTGCCGTTCATCCCCGCCGTGCTGCTGGGCATGGCTGTTGTCGGCATCACCGCCGGCATGGCCAGCGTGTGGCTGTCCGGCGCCTTCCTGAAGGCCGTCGACCCGGCGTACACCGGTCGCGTCTCCTCGGTCACCTCGCTCGGGGACATGACGCTCATGCCGCTGTCGATGCCGGTGCTGGGCGCGCTCGCCGGGGCGACCAGCGTGCTGACCGCGACGCTGGCCTTCGGGCTGTCGATGTCGGTGCTGTGCCTGTTCTTCGCGAGCCGGAAGGCGATCGCGACGCTCAGCTAGCGGTGCCGAACGTGTAGCGCGCCCCGACCTCGAGGGCCATCTGCCCGTCCGCCCCGCGGGTGCTCTCGAGGATCGCGGTGGCCCGGCGCAGGATCTCGGGGTGGTCGGACGGGTCGGACTGGTTCCAGATCCCACCCATCACGGTGCCGGCCTTCGACCAGCGCACCCACTCCTCCGGATCCGCGAACGGGATCCGGTGGGTGGCGAGCTCGGTGCGCACCTCGCCGTACCCCGCCTCGGTGAGCAACCGCTCCACCCCGGCGTCGCCGTGGAACGCACTCTGCTGCGGGGCGATCGGCCCCCGCTTCACCGTGAACTCCTGGGTGAGCTCGTCGAGCTCCTTCCACGCCCCGAACCACGGCTGGAAGGTCGCCACACCGAGCCGGCCACCGTCGTGCAGCAGCGTCCGCCAACGCACCAGGCCCGCGAGCGGGTCGGGGAGGAAGAACACGACGAGGGAGGCGGCGACGACGTCGTACGGCGCCCCCGGCGGGTGTGGATCCGTGGCGTCGCCGAGCGCGACGTGCACCTGGGGCATCCCGGCGGTGTCCCGCGCGAGGTGCTCGACCATCCCCGGCGCGACGTCGATCGCGTCGACGCGCCCGCCCTCGCCCACCGCCTCCGCGAGCGGGAACGTCGCCGCTCCCCGACCCGACCCGATGTCCAGGACGCGCTCGCCCGGCTGCAGGTGCAGCCGGTCCACGAGACCACGCGCGATCACCGCGTAGTAGGGGACGCCGGTCTGGTCGTACCCCGCCGCGAGGCGGTCGAACATCGCGGCCACTTCCGACAGATGATCCGGGACGTGATCAGCCATGACCCCATCCTGCCCCTGGCCCTAGGGTGAGTGGCCGGGACCGCACCACTCATCCACCTGAACAGATCAATTGATTGGGGAGCACCCACGTGGCATCCATCGAAGCTGTCGGCGCGCGCGAGATCCTCGACTCGCGCGGCAACCCCACCGTCGAGGTCGAGGTCCTGCTCGACGACGGATCGTTCGGCCGGGCGGCGGTGCCGAGCGGCGCGTCCACCGGCCAGTTCGAAGCGGTCGAGCTGCGCGACGGCGGCGACCGGTACCTGGGCAAGGGCGTCCAGGAGGCCGTCGACGCGGTCATCCAGAAGATCGGTCCCGCGATCGAGGGTCTCGACGCCGACGACCAGCGCATCGTCGACCAGACGATGAACCAGCTCGACGGCACGCCCAACAAGGCCGAGCTCGGCGCCAACGCGATCCTCGGCGCCTCGCTCGCGGTGGCCAAGGCCGCGGCCGAGTCGGCGGGGCTGCCGCTCTACCGCTACGTCGGCGGGCCGAACGCCTTCCTGCTGCCGGTGCCGATGATGAACATCGTCAACGGCGGCGCGCACGCCGACTCCAACGTCGACGTCCAGGAGTTCATGATCGCGCCGATCGGCGCGCCGACCTTCGCCGAGGCGCTGCGCACCGGCGCCGAGGTCTACCACGCGCTGAAGTCGGTGCTGAAGAAGAAGGGTCTCTCGACGGGCCTGGGCGACGAGGGCGGCTTCGCACCGAACCTCGACAGCAACCGCGCGGCGCTCGACCTGATCGCCGAGGCCGTCTCGGCCGCCGGGTTCACCCTCGGCACCGACATCGCGCTGGCCATGGACGTCGCGGCGAGCGAGTTCCACGAGAAGGGCTCCTACGGCTTCGAGGGCGGCTCGAAGACCAGCGAGGAGATGGTGGCCTACTACACCGAGCTCGTCGACGCCTACCCGATCGTCTCCATCGAGGACCCCCTCGACGAGGAGGACTGGGACGGCTGGAAGGCGATGACCGACTCGCTCGGCACCCGCACCCAGCTGGTCGGCGACGACCTCTTCGTCACCAACGTCGAGCGCCTGCAGCGGGGCATCGACGGCGGCCAGGCCAACGCATTGCTGGTCAAGGTCAACCAGATCGGCTCGCTGACCGAGACCCTCGACGCCGTCGACCTGGCCCACCGCAACGGCATGCGCTGCATGATGAGCCACCGCTCCGGCGAGACCGAGGACGTCACCATCGCCGACCTCGCGGTCGCCACGAACTGCGGCCAGATCAAGACCGGTGCGCCGGCGCGGTCGGACCGCGTCGCCAAGTACAACCAGCTGCTCCGGATCGAGGGCGAGCTCGGCGACGCGGCGCGGTACGCCGGAGCCGGCGCCTTCCCGCGTTTCCAGGGCTGATTCGAGGGTTGGTTCGGGCAGACTCGGCAACGTGCCGAAGCCCGACCGTCGTACGTCGCGCGCGCCCGGTGGATCGGCGCGGACGCGTCGTCCCGGGCAGCGCGTGCCGGCGCGTCCGGCCCGCGCCGTCCGGCTCCCCGTCGCCGACGACGCCCCCGAGACCGAGGTCCGTTCGGCCCCGTGGGTGACGACGGGCTCGACGCCGGCGGTACCGGCGGCCCGGACCCGTCGCTGGCGTCCGCGGCTCACCGGCCGTGCGGCGGTGCTGGTGCTCGTGGTCGCCGTGCTGACGGTCAGCTTCGCCTCGTCGCTCAAGGCCTACCTCCAGCAGCGCGACCACATCCAGGCGCTGCAGGAGCAGATCGCCCAGAGCGACTCCGACATCAACGCGCTCGAGCGCGAGAAGTCGCGGTGGCAGGACCCGGCCTACGTGCAGAGCCAGGCCCGCGCGCGCTTCGGGTACCTGATGCCGGGCGAGACGTCGTACGTCGTGCTGGGTGCGGACGGCAAGCCACTGGAGTCCCAGACGGCCCTGCTCCCCAAGAAGGACGTCCTGGTCAAGGAGCCCACCGCGTGGTGGGAGAACGCGTGGGACTCCGTGCTGCTCGCCGGCAACCCGCCGGCGCCCGAGGACAAGCCGGAGCCGCTGACGAAGATCGGGCCCTCGAAGCAGTAGCCAGCACCGGACTCAATGACTTAATGTTGTGATTCAATAAGTCATTGAGGAGGGCGCGCGATGTTCGGTGTGGGGATCGTCGAGATGCTGGTTCTCCTGTTGCTGCCGGTGGTCGCCGTGGTCCTGGTCGTTGCGCTGGTCAGCCGGGGACGCGCCGATGAGATCGCGCCCGAGGTGGCGCGCGGCCGAAGGCACCAGGTGCTCATCTCGTTGCTGGCCGGCGTCGCGGCGCTGTCGGCGATCCCGATCGGCGTCGTGCTGGCCGGTCTCCTCGGGGAGGCCGCCGTGCTGCCGCTGCTGCCGTCCCTGGTCGTGGCCGCGGCGTGTGCGGTGCTATGGGTCGGCGAGCTGACGTTCCCACGAGACACCGGCCCGGTCCGGTCGACGGTCCTGCACGACCGCACCATGTCCACGGTGCTCCCGCGCGGATGGATCGTGACCTGCGCGGTGCTGGCGGTGACGGACGTGGTGGTCTTCGCCATCGGAGCCCTCACCGCGGACGGTGGGGGCTCCTACTCCTGGGTCGACGGCAACACCTCTGGCAGCCGTAGCCCCTACCCGGGCCTGACCTACGTCGTCCCGCAGGCGGCGGCGCTCGTGGTGGCGGGCACGCTGGCGTGGTCGGTGTGCCGCTCGGCGACCACGCGACCGACGATCGCCTCGGACCTCACGGGGGACATGGTGCTCCGGCGAGCGAGTGCCGGCCGGGTGATGCGCTGGCTCGCGTGGGGGCTGGCCGCCACGGGGTACGGCGATCTGTTCATCCTCGGGGTCGCGGTCCAGCACGCACCTGGCTGGAGGGCGGCCGGGGTGGCGGCCGTCGTCGTCTCGCTCGTGCTCGCCCTGACTGCGTTGATGCTGCTCTTCGTCCCGGTGGCCCGGGTTCGACGGCCGACACGGCCGGTCGGGGTCGCGCACTGATGCCGGTCAGCCTGACCCTCGACCTCCGGGCGGCCAGCCCCGCCTACGAGCAGGTCCGAGGCCAGCTAGGCGGCCACATCCGATCGGGCACGTTGGCCCCCGGCACCAAGCTGCCCGTCGTGCGGGCGCTGGCCAGCGACCTCGGCGTGGCGGTCAACACCATCGCCCGCGCCTACCAGGAGCTGGAGCGCGAGGGTCTGGTCACCACCCGCCGTCGGGTCGGCACGATCGTGTGCGCGTCGATCCCCGTCGTCCCCGAGGGGGTTGCCAACGCCGTGCAGCAGCTCGTCGACGCGGCCACGGCCGCCGACCTGCCGCTCGACACCGTGCTCGACCTGGTCCGGGGTCGGGTGTCACTAGGCTCGCCGGATGGGGATCTCACCCGCGGATGAGGCCGCGGTCGCTGCCCAGCTCGGCCGGGACCCGCGCGCCATCCACGCGGTCGGCACCGGTGCCCGTGCGGGAACCCGGACGTCGTCACCACCGAGCCGCGGCTGCCGGGCGGGACGCCCTTCCCGACCACCTACTACCTGACCTGTCCGCGGGCGGCCTCGCTCATCGGCACCCTCGAGGGGTCGGGGCTGATGAAGGAGATGGAGGCACGGCTGGCCTCCGACGCCGACCTGGCGACGGCCTACGCCGCGGCGCACGAGGCCTACCTCGGGGACCGGTCCGCGCTCGGCTCGGTCCCCGAGATCGAGGGCATCTCCGCCGGCGGCATGCCGAACCGCGTGAAGTGCCTCCACGTGCTGGCCGCCCACGCCCTGGCCGCCGGTCCGGGCGTCAACCCGCTCGGTGACGAGGTGCTCGCCCTCCTGGGCGACTGGTGGGACGTGGGTCCCTGTGTCTGATCGGTCCGGGTCTGAGGTGGCCGCCTTCGACTGCGGCACCAACACCATCAAGCTGATGGTCGGCGCGCTGCCCGAGGTCTCGGTGCGCGAGTCGCGGATCGTCCGGCTCGGCCAGGGTGTCGACGCGACCGGCCGGCTCGCCGACGAGGCGCTGGCGCGGACGTTCGCGGCGATCGACGAGTACGCCGCGATCCTGGCGCGGCATGACGTGTCGCGGATCCGCTTCTGCGCGACGTCGGCGACGCGTGACTCCTCGAACGCGTCGGTGTTCGCCGACGGAGTGCACTCGCGACTGGGCGTCCACCCCGAGGTGCTGACCGGCGAGGAGGAGGCCGTGCTGGCCTACGACGGCGCGGTCCGCAACCTCCGCAACCCACCGGCGTACCCGGTCCTCGTCCTCGACATCGGCGGTGGCTCGACCGAGCTCGTGCTGGGCGACGCGTCGGGCCCCGTCGCCGCGCAGTCCATGGACATGGGTTCGGTGCGGATGCACGAGCGGTACCTGACCGCCGACCCGCCCACGGCCGCGCAGGTGTCGGCGTGCGTGGAGGCGATCGACGCCCACCTCGACGCGTGCCCGGTCGACATCGGGTCGGCGGCGACGGTGGTCGGCGTGGCCGGGACGGTGCTGTCCATCACGGCCGGGGTGCTGGACCTGCCTGCGTACGACAAGACCGTCATCGACCAGTCCGTGATCGCGGCGAGCGACGTGCACGCGTTCGTGGACCGGCTAGTCAGGATGACCGTCGAGCGTCGCCTGGGCTTTCCGTGGATGCACCCCGGCCGCGTGGACGTCCTGGATGCCGGCGGGCTGATCCTGAGCCGCGTGCTGCGTCGATGCGCGATCGACACCCTCGTCGCCTCGGAAGCCGACATCCTGGACGGCATCGCGTGGTCGATGGTCAGCGCGGGTGGTCGTCCTTGACCTCCTGGGCGCCGATGTTGCGCAGCACGAGGAGTACCCCGCCCAGCACCACGATCAGCACCGCGAACATCACGATCAGCGTTCCCACCATGTGCATGTGCATCGACATCTCGGACCTCCTGGTCGTTGGTTCGACGGTAGGCCCGTCCGCGCCGGAAAGTCCTTACCGGGACGTGACGCCGTGACGCTCCTGCCGCACCCGCTCACCGGTCAGCCGTTCGCCTCCCCGGTGCCGCCGGGTACGGGCTGGCCGGACGACCCCGCGACCGCCTCGACGCCGGTCGCGACGTCCGCGGATGACGTACGCCGCCTCGCCTCGGGCGCGGACCTCGGCGAGCTCGACGCAGGGGTCTCGGTCTGCTCGGCCTGCCCGCGGCTGGTCGAGTGGCGGGAGTCGGTGGCGGTCACCAAGCGCGCGTCGTTCGCCGACCAGCCCTACTGGGGCCGGCCCATCGCCGGCTGGGGTTCGTCGACGCCGACGGTGCTGATCGTCGGCCTGGCTCCGGCGGCCAACGGCGGCAACCGCACCGGCCGGGTCTTCACCGGTGACTCGTCCGGCGACTGGCTGTTCGCGTCCCTGCACCGGGTCGGCCTGGCGAGCCAGTCGACGTCGGTGCACGCGGGCGACGGCCAGGCCCTGATCGGCGCGCGGATGGTCGCGACGGTTCGCTGCGCGCCGCCGCAGAACAAGCCGACCACCGTCGAGCGGGACACCTGCCAGCCGTGGATCCGCCGGGAGATCGCCCTGATCGCCCCGACCCTGCGCGTGGTGGTCGCGCTGGGGTCCTTCGGCTGGGCCGGGGCCCTCGACGCCTTCGCCGCCGCCGGGTACGTCGTCCCGCGCCCGCGCCCCAAGTTCGGCCACGGCGCCTCGGCCTCGCTGGTCGCCCCGGACGGCGGCTCGGTCACGCTCCTCGGCAGCTACCACCCCAGCCAGCAGAACACCTTCACCGGCAAGCTCACCGAGGCCATGCTCGACGACGTCCTCGGACGTGCGGCGGCGCTGGGTTCGGGCGGGGCGCCGGTGAGCTAGCCACCGTTTGCCCACTCGAAACGGTGCCTGGCTCACCGCTGGCTCGCCTACCCCGTCGTCGACCGCAGGACGTCATACGATCCGAGCCATAGGACCCCCGATTCGTAGGACGTTACGCAGCCTGCTCGTCTGAGCCGGCCGATTCCTCGCCCCCGTATCCCAACCGGTAGAGGAAGCCGCCTTAAAAGCGGTTCAGTCTGGGTTCGAACCCCAGCGGGGGCACCGCACGCGGTACCGATGGCTTCGAGCGGGCCGATGCTGTACCAATGGTCCATGAGCACCGTGGACGCGGGACGGGAGACCGCCAAGCAGCGGCAGGTGCGCGCGGGGCTCGAGGAGCTGATGGCGGGGCTGTCGGCGGGCGAGCCGCTGCCGGTCGAGCGCGACCTGGCGCGCGACCTCGGCGTCGCGCGGATGACCCTGCGCCGCGCCGTCGACCAGCTCGTCGCCGAGCAGCGGCTGATCCGGCGGCAGGGATCCGGGACGTTCGTGGCCGCGCCGAAGGTGACCCAGCGCCTCACCGCGACGTCGTTCTCCGCGGACATGCGCGCCCGGGGGCTCCGGCCCGGCGGGCACACGGTCTTCGCACGTACCTCGCCCGCGAGCATGATGCGCGCCGGCCTGCTCGGCGTACCTCCGCACGCCAGCGTTCTCCACGTACGTCGCCTCCGGATGGCCGACGACGAGCCGATGGCCCTGGAGGACCTGCACGTCCCGCTCGACGTGGCGCCGGGGCTGACCGGTGAGGACCTCGAGGACACCTCGTTCTACGACCTGCTCGCGACGCGCTACGGAACTCCCATCACGTCCGGCACCCAGACCGTCGAGCCCTGCCTGACGAGCGCCGAGGAGGCGGACCTGCTCGGGGTGGACGCCGGCGCCCCGGCGTTCCTCTTCGAACGCACCTCGCGGACCGCGGACGGCCGCATCGCGGAGTTCGTGCGGTCGATCTACCGCGGCGACCGGTACCGGATCGTGGTCGACATCTTCCCCCGAGACTAGACCTATGGTCTTATCTGACGGGATGACTGAGCTCCGGACCCTCGCGCACGCCGCCGTCGTGACCGGCTTCGTCGGCACGACCGTCCCCGACTGGCTCGGGCGCCGGATCGACGCCGGCCTGGGCGGCGTCTGCTGGTTCGCGCAGAACGTCCAGGACGAGCAGCAGGCCACGGCCCTCGCCGCCGACCTCCACGGACGCGGACCGGTCCTGGTCATGTCCGACGAGGAGGGGGGCGACGTCACCCGGCTCGACGTGCACGAGGGATCGCCGTACCCCGGCCACGCCGCGCTCGGCGCCCTCGACGACGTCGAGGCGACGTACTCCGTGGCCTCGGCCATGGGCGCCCGCCTGCGGGCCGTCGGCATCGACGTGGACCTCGCGCCGGTCGTCGACGTCAACGCCGACCCGGAGAACCCCGTCATCGGCGTCCGGTCCTTCGGCGCGACTCCCGGCCTCGTCGCCCGGCACGGCGCTGCGTTCGTGCGCGGCCTCCAGCGGTCCGGCGTCGCGGCCTGCGCCAAGCACTACCCCGGGCACGGCTCCACCCACGTCGACTCGCACCTCGCCCTGCCGACCGTCCAGGATCCCGTCGACGTGCTGAGGACGCGCGACCTCGCGCCGTTCGCCGCCGTCGTCGACGCCGGGGTCCGCTGCCTCATGACCGCGCACGTGGTGTTCCCGGCGTACGACGACCGGCCGGCCACCCTCAGCCCGGTCCTGCTCGGCCTGCTGCGCGAGGAGCTCGGCTTCGAGGGCGTGGTCGTCACCGACGCCCTCGACATGAAGGCGATCGCGGACTCCGTCGGACACGGCGAGGGGGCCGTCCTCTCGATGGCCGCCGGAGCCGACCTCGTCTGCATCGGCAACCCCGGGTTCCCGGAGAACTACGACGCCGACCGGCAGCTCGGTGTCGTGGTCGACGCGCTCGTGGCCGCGGTCACGAGCGGCCGGCTCCCGCAGGAGCGGCTCGAGCGGGCCGCCGCGCGGGTCGCCGACCTGACCGCGTGGCTGGCGGAGGAGCCGAGCGGGTCCCCCGCCGCGATCGGCGACGTCGCTGCCCGGGCCGTCACCGCGCGGGGCGAGGTACGGGTCGACGCGCCCCGCATCCTGGACCTCGGCGGCGCCGTCAACATCGCCGCGGGCGGCCGCGACCGCCACTTGCGCGCGCGCCTCGACCGGCGCGCCGGTGACGGCCGGCTCGTCGTCCTGGCCCGCTACCCGAACCAGCTCGCGCAGGTCGCCGACCTGGTCGCGGAGGACCCTGCCGCGGTGGTCGTCTGGGCGGGCATCGACGTCGACGTCCCCGGCGCGCACGTCGTGCTCACCCACGGCGGCGGCCGGGCGGTCGCCGATGCGGCCGCCGACCTGATCCTCGGGGAGGGCCGATGACGCTCGTCGCCGGCGTCGACCTCGGCAAGACCTCCTCCCGGGTGCGCCTCGTGCGGGACGGGTCAGACGGTTGGCGCGCCCTCGGCACCGCCGTGGTCCCCGGCACTCGGGGGCTGGCGGACCCCGGCGGGGCCGAGGCGGCCCGCGACGCCATCGCGGCGGCGCTGGCGGAGATCGGCCCGCCCGGTGAGGTCGACGTGCTGGCCGTCGGCGCCGCGGGCCGGGAGGCGGCCGGCATCGAGCTGGAGAACACGCTGGCCGGCCTGGCGACGGAGCTGGTGCTGGCCTCCGACTCGATCACCTCGCACGTCGGCGCCTTCTCGGGTGGCGCGGGCGCGATGGTCGCGATCGGCACCGGCGCCGTCGGGCTCGGCCTGGGCACGGAAGGGCTCGTGCAGGTCGACGGGCTCGGCTACTGGCTGGGCGACGACGGCGGCGGCGCCTGGATCGGTCGCCTGGCCCTGCGACACGTGCTGGGCACCGTCGCCGGACAGGGCTTCCCGACCTCCTTGGTGGTCGCGGCCGAGGCGAGGTACGGCGACCTCGCGCGGCTGCCCGGCACGCTCATGGTGGGTGACCGCGTGGCGGCCGCGACGGCGGCCTTCACCCCCGACGTCGTCGCCGCCGCCGAGGCCGGCGACCGCATCGCCCTGCAGGTGCTCGACGCCGCGGGCGGGGCGCTGGCCCAGACCCTCGCGCACGCGGCCGCCCTGAGCGGTACCGACCGGGTGACGGCGGTCGGCGGACTCGCCGGCGTCGAGCTGCTGGCCGACCGCCTCCGCCGGCACCTGCCCGAGGACCTCGTCTGGGTCGAGCCGGAAGGGACGTCCCTGGACGGCGCCGTGCTCCTGGCCACCCGCGCCGACCTCCCCCACGAGGCACACGTGACGCGGGTCCGGGCCGCGCCGGCCCCCGCGTCGGCCATGGACCTGCTGGCCACCGAGCAGGTACGCCGCGACCTCGGTGACCTCGACCTGCGCACCCCCGAGCAGCTCGTCGACGTGCTGCTCGCCGCCGAGGCGACCGTGCCGGCCGCGGTCGGTGCGGCCCGCGTCCAGATCGCGGCCGCCGTGGCTCTGGCCGAGAAGGCGCTGCTCGCCGGCGGCCGGCTCATCTACGTCGGAGCCGGCACTCCTGGGCGGCTCGCGGCCCAGGACGCCGCCGAGATCCCGCCGACCTTCGGGACCGACCCCGACCGGGTGGTGGCGGTGCTCGCGGGCGGCGGCGTGGCGCGCGCCACCGCTGTCGAGGGTGCCGAGGACCGCGCCGACGCCGGTCGCGCCGACCTGCTCGCGCTCGCGCCCGGGCCCGACGACCTCGTCGTGGGGATCGCGGCGTCGGGCCGGACGCCGTACGTGCTGGCGGCCCTGCGTGCCGCGGGCGAGGCGGGTGCGCCGACGGTTGCCGTCGTGAACAACCCCGGCAGCCCGATCGCGGCCGCCGCCGACGTCGCCGTCGAATTGCTCACCGGGCCGGAGGTGCTCGCCGGATCGACCCGGATGAAGGCGGGAACGGCCCAGAAGGTCGTCCTGAACGTCCTCTCGACCGGTGCGATGGTGCGCACCGGCAGGAGCTACGGCGCCTGGATGGTCGACGTCCACGCCTCCAACGAGAAGCTGCGCCGCCGCGCCCGGCGGATGCTCACCGAGGCCACGGGCGTCACCGACGAGGAGGCGCTGGCCGCGCTCGAGTCCGCCGGTTGGAAGGTCAAGACCGCTCTGGTGGCCATTCTGGCCCGCGCGGACTCCACTTCTGCCGACAATGCCCTCACCAGGACGGACGGTCGCGCCCGCGATGCCGTCGCTCTCCTGGACCGGCTGGAGGAAGAACAGCGATGAGGGTGTGTGCGGTCGCCTCGGGGGCATCGGTGGACGGGCTGGACGTCGCCGTGGTCGACCTCGGCCTCGAGGCCGGGGTCATCTCCATGGACATCCTGCAGACCGGCAGGCTGCCGTGGCCCGACGGCCTGCGCGAGGCGCTGCTGCAGGTCGTGCCACCGGCGGCGACCACGGTCGGCGCCATCTGCCAGCTCGACCAGCTCGTCGGCGTGGCCGTCGCCGACGCGGTCCAACGCACCGTCGAGGTGCTCGACCGCCCGCCGCACCTCGTCGTGTCACCGGGCCACACCGTCTACCACGACGTCCGGGACGGCACGTGCTACGGCAGCCTCCAGCTCGGGCAGCCGTCGTGGATCGCCGAGCGCACCGGGCTTCCGGTCGTCTCCGACCTCCGGTCGCGCGATGTCTCCGCGGGTGGCCAGGGCGGCCCGCTCGCGAGCACCCTCGACGGCCTGTGGCTGTCCGCGCCGGGGGGACCGCGCGCCGCTCTCGACCTCGGCGGGATCGCCACCGTCAGCGTCGTGGGCGAGGAGGGCGAGCCCGTCGTCGCCTGGGACATCGGCCCGGCCACCTGCCTGCTCGACGTCGCGGCCGCGCGCGTGACCGACGGCCGTCAGACCCGCGACGACGACGGCCTCCTCGCGGCCGCGGGAAACGTCCGCCTCGACCTCCTCGAGGCGCTGCTCGAGCACCCGCACTTCTCGGCGCTGCCACCGGCCTCGACCAGCCGCGAGGCGTTCTCGGCGGGGTACCTCGAGGACGTCCTCGACCGCGTGGGCCAAGCGGGTGTCCGGGTCGACGACGCCGACCTCCTGGCGACGCTCACCGAGCTGACCGCCGTGACGGTCGCGCGCGCCCTCGCGTCGTACGCGATCACCGACGTCGTGGCGTCCGGCGGCGGCGTGCACAACCCGACCCTGATGGCGGCGATCCAACGTCACCTCGGCGGCGTCCGGATGACGCGCAGCGACGAGCTCGGGATCCCGGCCGACAGCAAGGAGGCCGTGCTGTGGGCGTTGCTCGGCTTCCTCACCTGGCACGGCGTCCCCGGGACGACGTCGGCGACGGGCGCACTCGAGCCGAGCGTGCTCGGCCGGATCACTCCCGGTGCGGAGCCGCTGCGGCTGCCGCCGCCCGCGAACGCCTTCCACAAGCGGCCCCGGCGCCTCCGGGTACTCACCACAGCAGGAGACACATGATGTCGACCACCCTGGGGGTCTCGGCCGCTCTCGTCGACGGCGAGCTGGTGCCGGGCGACGTGCGCGTCGACGGCGACACGATCACCGAGGTCGGGCTCCCGCCCGCGCCCGGTGGCCGCATCGCCACCCCCGGCCTGGTCGACCTCCAGGTCAACGGGTTCGCGGGTGTCGACCTGATGGCCGCCGACGTCGAGGAGATGCGCGCGCTGGCCGCAGCCCTGCCGCGTTACGGCGTCACCGCCTTCCTTCCCACGCTCATCACGGCCCCCGCCGAGGACACCGACCGCGCGCTCGACCGGCTGAGCGAGGCGTTCGCGACGTACGCCGGCACGGCCGCGCGCTGCCTGGGGGTGCACCTCGAGGGCCCGTACCTCTCCCCGCGCCGGCTCGGTACGCACCCGCCCGAGCACCGCCGCGACCCCGACCTCGCCGAGCTGGCCGCCTGGCGCCGCCGCGGGGACGTCGTCGCGGTGACCCTCGCCCCGGA
Organism: uncultured Actinomycetota bacterium; assembly: GCA_963782035.1. Lineage (GTDB taxonomy): Bacteria > Actinomycetota > Actinomycetes > Propionibacteriales > Nocardioidaceae > Nocardioides. The sequence goes on along the minus strand of CAWAIW010000029.1, from coordinate 115,767 downwards.
GCTCCCCGGGGCCCTGGACCTGATCAAGGGGCTGGCGTCCGACGGCGTGCTCGTCTCCCTCGGCCACTCCGACGCGACGGCGCACGAGGCGGGGCTCGGCTTCGACGCCGGCGCTCGCACGGTGACGCACCTCTTCAACGCGATGAGCCCGCTGCACCACCGCGAACCGGGCCTGCCCGGTGCGGCGCTGGCCCGGCCCGATGTCACCGTCCAGCTCGTGCTGGACGGGCACCACCTCGCCCCCGAGGTCGTCAAGGTCGTGTGGGCGGCCGCCCGTGGCCGGGTCGTGCTCGTCACCGACGCGACCGCCGCCGCCGGCCGCCCGGACGGGCGCTTCGAGCTCGCCGGCGTCGACGTCGACGTCACCGACGGGGCCGTGCGCAACCGGGACGGGGCGCTCGCCGGCAGCGCGCTCACCCTGCCGGCCGCCGTCGCCAACGCCGTCGACCTCGGCGTCGAGGTGGTCGAGGCGCTCCGCGCCGTGACCTCCCGGCCGGCCGCCCTGATCGGCCGTGACGACATCGGCGTGCTGCGACCGGGCGCGCGGGCCGACATCGCGGTGTTCGACGCGGACCTGGCCCTCGAGCGCACGTACCTCGGCGGGCAGGTCGTGGCATGACGTCCCTCCTCACCGCGGAGATCGCCGAGCAGCCCGAGGTCCTGGCCCGCCTGCTGGACGCCCAGCTGCCCCGGCTGGCCGCGTGGCGCGCGGCCCTGCGCGTCGGCGACATCGACGGCATCGTCCTGGTCGCCCGCGGCAGCTCCGACAACGCCGCCCGCTACGCGCAGTACCTCTGGGCCCTGCGCACCGGCCTGCCCGTCGGCCTGGCCACGCCGAGCCTGCACACCGTGTACGGCGGGCGACTCGACTTCCGGGGCAAGGCCGTCGTCGCCCTCTCGCAGTCGGGGGCGTCGCCCGACGTCGTGGCCGTGCTGGCCGCGGCCCGCGAGCAGGGCGCTCCCGCCGTGGCCGTCACCAATGCACCCGAGTCGCCGCTCGGCGCGGCGGCCACCGACGTGCTCGACCTCGACGCCGGGCCGGAGCGCTCGGTGGCCGCGACCAAGACCTACACCTCGTCCGTGCTCGCCGTCGCGCTGCTGGCGGTGGCCCTGGCCGACCCGGACGACGAGTCGGCCTACGTCGCCGACCTCCGCGGCGTACCCGCCGCGGCGGCCGCCGCGATCGAGCTGACGACGGGGGTGGACGAGGCCGCGGCCGTGCTGGCCGCACCGCGGCGCGGCGTGGTCGTCGGGCGCGGGCTCAACCTCGGCACGGCCTACGAGGCGGCGCTCAAGCTGACCGAGCTGACCGGCTCGCTGATGGCGCCGTACTCACCCGCGGACCTGATGCACGGTCCCGTCGCGGCCCTGGGTCCCGAGGTGCCGGTGCTCGCACTCGCGCCGGACGAGCCGGCCTCGGAAAGCGTCCTCGAGCTGGCCCGCGAGGCGGCGAGGCGGGGGTCTCCCGTCCTCGTGGTGGGCCCGCACGGCGTCGGCGACCCGATCGTGCTGCCGGCGGCCGCGGACATCGCGCCCTGGCTGACGCCCGTCCCGGCCGTGATCCCGGCTCAGCTGCTGGCGCAGCGCGTCGCCGAGGCGCGCGGGGTCGACGTCGACCGGCCCGGCGGCCTCAGCAAGGTCACCCGCACGACCTGATCAGCTCGCGCACGGGGCCGGTGATCGCGGGGTCCGTCGGGTAGCGCTCCTCGAGCCACGCGAGCACGACCTCTGCCGCGGCGGCGTTCGCGGCGTACCCCGGCATCATCGCGACCAGCGGCACGTCGCTGCTCCGCTCGGTGCGACGCGTGGGCTCGAACGGGTCGGGCAGCACCCAGTCGACCTCGGGGTCGAGTGCGACCAGCGCGAGCACCTGGTTCACGGCGTACACCTGGACGAACCTGAACGCCGTCAGCCGCTCGCCCCGCAGCTCGCGGTGCAGGCCGACGAAGAGGTTGGTGAGCGCCTCGTTCACGTGGAAGTCCGTGGTGTGCAGGGCACCGGGCGCCGGCGGCGGGACGTGGTTCTCGAGGTCGAGGTCGCTGCCGGGTCGCTGCCAGGCGACGCGAGCACCGATGAAGGCCAGCCGGGTCAGCTCGTCGGGCGTGAACACGGCGTACTCGAGGAACAGGCCGTCCTCGAACAGCGCCTTGCGGCCGTTCGGGTCGTTCACGAAGCTGTAGGCGAGCCGGCCGCCGAACCCCGCCAGCCAGTCCGTGCCCGCCAGCAGGTCGGCCTTCGCCGCGGCGTCGTCGACGACGAGCCAGAAGTCGATGTCGGAGTGGTCGTCGAAGCGTTCGGTCTCCACGCCCGCCGACCCCAGCCCGAGCACCGCGATCACGTCGCCGCGGGGCGCCACGGACGCGGCCAGGTCGTCGAGTCTGCTCAGCGTGGGATGCATCCGGAGACGGTATCCGCCGGGAACACCGGCTTCTCGCCGCTCGTTGAAGAGATGTGCGGTCGCTAGGGTGACCGCACTGGTGGTCGTCACCTCGACCCCACCTCGGCCTCCAAGGAGGAGACCATGCAGAGCAACAACCCCGTGTTCCGTCGCTCGGAGACGTTCAACGGGAAGGCGAACGCCTCTGGCAACCAGACCTACGGCGGCAACGGCAGCCCCTACGCCGGCTACGGCGACCCCTCCACGTGGGGCACGGGCACGCCCGGTGCCCCCGGCTCGACGCTGGACGCCCGCCCCGCCCGCCGGATGACCATCGACTCGGTCGTCCAGGCGACCGCCATCTCCTTCGCGGTCGTGCTCGTCGCCGCCATCGCCACGTGGGTGCTGACGCCCGAGATCACGCGCGAACATGCCGGCCTCGGACCTCTCGGGCCTGTTCGCCGCCCTGTCGATCGGCGGCCTGACCGCATTCGGCCTGTCGATGGTGAACTCCTTCAAGCGGGTCGTCAGCCCGGCCCTGGTCATCGCCTTCTGCGTGGCCGAAGGCATCGCGCTGGGCGCGCTGAGCAAGCTGTTCGACGCGCAGTACAGCTCGGGCAGCAACCACATCGTCATCAACGCCGTGATGGGCACCTTCGCGGCCTTCGCGGGCACGCTTGCGGCCTACAAGTTCTTCAACATCAAGGTCGGGCAGAAGTTCCGCACGTTCGTGATCGCGGCCGTCTTCGGCATGGTCGGCCTGTCGATCCTCGAGCTGGTGCTGAGCGCGTTCGGCAACGGCACGGGTCTGTTCGGCGTCACCGGCCTGGGCATGATCACCGCGTTCGCCGGCCTGATCCTCGGCATCTTCATGCTGATCCTCGACTTCGACATGGTCGAGCGCGGCATCGCCGCCGGCGTCGACGAGCGCGAGTCCTGGCGGGCCGCCTTCGGCCTCACCGTCAGCCTCGTCTGGATCTACACCAACCTGCTGCGCATCCTGGCGTTCTTCCAGCAGCGCTAGTCACTTCAAGGATCACTCAGTTGTGCCCGGGAGGCCGGGGGACTCGTTCCCCCGGCCTCTTGGCGTTCCTGAGCAACCGATCAGCGCGGGAGGGGCCAGGCGGCGACCCAGTCGACGTCGAGGGTCTGGGGGAGGCTTGCGTCGCCGAGGCGGCCGAGCTCGAAGTCGCTCGAGAGCATGCTGAGGATCAGGAACTCGGGGTGGTGGGAGACGTTGCGGGAGGTCCGCAGGGTCTCCTGGCCGTCGATGCGGAACACGTACTCGCGCGGCGTCCACTCCACGGAGAACACGTGGTAGTTGCGCCACCAGCGGTCCGAGCGCCCCTCCAGGAACTGGTCCGGGTCCGCCAGCGGGCCGCCGACGGTCAGCGTCGACGCCGGCGCCTGCGCGGGGTGCCGATGCACCGCCGACGTGAGGGGCGAGTGCGAGCCGGGCTGGTCGCCGTACCACTCGATCACGTCGATCTCGGCGCCCCACGGGGTCGGTCGGTGGTCCATCAGGCCGCGCGGCTGCAGCCAGAACGCGCCGTGCTGGCCCTGCGCCTGCTGGAACCGCATGCGGGCCGCCGCGACGCCGTACTGGAAGTCGAAGGCGTCCTCGGTGGAGACGTGACCGTTCAGTCGCCACGGATACGTCTCGGTCGAGGTCGGGTGGCCGTGACCGTCGTCGGGCAGGCACGGCTCGTCGGCGCGCTCCGGGTCGGCCAGCACGCTGAGGCGCAGCGTGCCGCCGCCGACCGCCACCGCCGACGGGTCGCCCTTCGAGCAGGCCCGGCCGCCCCACGGGTTGTAGAACTGGATCCGGTGCTGCCAGGCCGGTCCGAGGGCCGACCCGTCGAAGGTGTCCAGGAACCCAGGCGCTCCCCATGCCGTGGAGCGGACGCCCGCGCTGGAGCGGGCGCGCAGCTGCCGGTACGGCGCGGCGGTGACCCGGTAGGTCACCGCACGGCCGCCGACCAAGCGCGGCGCCGAGAACGAGACGCGTCCGTCGGCGTCCTCACGCCCCTTCTTGACGGCGAGCCACCGGCCGTCGCGCTTGCGCTCCAGCACGACTGGGCGCCCCCGGAGCCGCGGCGCGAACGTCGCGTTGACGACCGTGCGGGCATCGGCGGGGTCGGCCGGCCCGGCCCCCATCTGGGAGATGGGTGGCAGCACCTCGGCGACCGCCCGTTGGGGAGACCGAGCGGTGGGGGGCGCCGGAGGTGCGGACGTCGCGGTGGGTGCCGCAACGAGCGCCAGGGCGGTCGCGGTGATGAACAGCAGGAAGCGGTCGTGGCGTGCGCGCACGCCAGCGACCCGAGGGACGCAAGACATGGGGGGATGCCTTCCGGTCGACGGCCGAGGCCGTCCGGGGGGTGGGGGGTCCACGAGTCGGTGGACGTTTGGGGGGTGTGATGCTGCGGTCGGGTGCCCTGATCGGTGACGCCGCTCGCGGATTCGAGTGGTGACTTACCTTGCCAACGACGAGTCAACAAGAAGGCTACGCAGGCGCGGCGTCGGTGGCCTCGGACTCCTCGTCCTCGGGTCCCTCGGTGACCGAGGCGGGTTGCTGGCGGCGGTGCCGCAGCTCGACCCACAGACCGCGTACGCCGCGGCGCGAGCCGCCGACCTGGGTGCCGTCGACCTCGGTGCCCGGCGTCTTGACCGCCTCGACCGCCGCGGTCGTGACGGGCAGCACGCCCTCGCCGCGGAACGCCTCCGGCTCCGCCTCGTCGTCGGGAGCGAAGCCCAGCGCCGCCAGGCAGGAGGGCAGCAGCACGTCGACGAGCCGCCGGTACCCGTCGGCGGACGGGTGGAACCGGTCCGGACCGAACAGGACCGTCGGGTCCGCCTCGAACTCGGGCCCCAGGATGGAGGCGAGCGAGACGCTGCGACCGCCGACCTCGACCACCGCGATCGTCTGCGCGGCCGCCAAGCGGTGCGACCACGCTCGGCCGACCTGTTTGAGCGGCGGCGGGATCGGCTTGATGGTCCCCAGGTCCGGGCACGTGCCGACCACGACCTCGATGCCCGACTCCCGCAGCCGTCGGACGCCCTCGGACAGGAGGCGCACCGACTGCGACGGCATCACGTTGTGGGTGACGTCGTTGGCCCCGACCAGGATGAGCGCGATGTTCGGCGCGCCCGGCAGGGCGCGTTCGATCTGGGCGGCCAGGTCCGATGACCGGGCTCCCGTGAAGGCGTAGCTGCGCAGGTGGACCCGTCGGTTCGCGCGCTCGGCGATGCCGCTGGCCAGGAGCGCCCCGGTCGTCTCGACGACGCGGTCCACGCCGTACCCGGCCGCGCTGGAGTCTCCGATGAGGGCGACCTTGACCGCCGGTCCGGGCCGGCCGCGGCCGTACCAGCCGGTGGCGTCCGGAGGCTCGCCGCTGATCCGGCCGATGGTGCGCCGCGCCAGCTTGGCCTCCGCGCGCAGCAGACCGTAGAGGCTCAGCCCGAGGACGGACAGGCCGCCCCCGCCGTACGCCGCTGCCGCCGCTAGCTTGCGCGCCGCCCCCGCTGTTCCCACGCCCGCCAGGTTACAAAGTCACCCAGCCACATAGCCTTACCGCATGCAGTACGTGAACTCCCTGCTCGAGCTGATCGGCAACACGCCCCTCCTGCGCCTCTCCACGTCGCTGGACGGTCCGGACGGCCCCTGGCCCGACAACGGCTCGGGGGACGGCCCTCTCGTCCTGGCCAAGGTCGAGTACCTCAACCCCGGTGGATCGGTGAAGGACCGCATCGCCGAGCGGATGATCGAGGCCGCCGAGGCCTCGGGCGAGCTCCAGCCCGGCGGCACGATCGTCGAGCCGACGTCCGGCAACACCGGTGTCGGACTGGCGATGGTCGCGCAGCGCAAGGGCTACAAGTGCGTGTTCGTCTGCCCGGACAAGGTGTCGGAAGACAAGAGAAACGTCTTGAAGGCCTACGGAGCCGACGTCGTCGTCTGCCCCACCGCCGTGCCGCCGGAGCACCCGGACTCCTACTACAACGTCTCGGACCGGCTGTCGTCGCAGCCCGGCGCCTGGAAGCCCGACCAGTACTCCAACCCGCACAACCCGCGGTCCCACTACGAGACGACCGGCCCGGAGATCTGGGCGCAGACCGACGGCCGGATCACGCACTTCGTGACCGGCATGGGCACCGGCGGCACCATCAGCGGCGTCGGGCGGTACCTCAAGGAGCAGAACCCCTCGGTCCAGGTGATCGGCGCCGACCCGTCCGGTTCGGTGTACTCCGGCGGCAGCGGCCGCCCGTACCTCGTCGAGGGCGTCGGTGAGGACTTCTGGCCCGAGACCTACGACCGCAACATCGCCGATCGCGTCATCGAGGTCTCCGACGCCGACTCCTTCGCCATGACCCGCCGGCTCGCGCGGACCGAGGCCCTGCTGGTCGGCGGTTCGTCGGGCATGGCCGCCGAGGCCGCCAAGGTGCTGGCCCACGAGCTCGCCGGCACCCCGGAGGGCAAGGACGCCGTGATCGTGGTCCTGCTCCCGGACTCGGGACGCGGCTACCTCACCAAGGTCTTCAACGACGACTGGCTCGCGCAGTACGGCTTCCCCGTCGAGGGCAGCTCGCGCGACGGCCGCACGGTCGGGGAGATCCTGCGCGGCAAGTCCGGCCAGCTGCCCGACCTCGTGCACACCCACCCGGCCGAGACGATCGCCGAGGCGGTGCACATCCTCGAGGAGTACGACGTCTCCCAGATGCCCGTCGTGCGTGCCGAGCCGCCGATCGTCGCCGCGGAGGTCGCGGGGTCGGTCTCCGACCGGGTGCTGCTCGACAAGCTCTTCACCGGCCAGGCGCTGCTCACCGACCCCGTGGAGCAGCACATGTCCCCGCCGCTGCCGACGATCGGCTCCACCGAGCTGGCCCAGGACGCCGTGTCGATGCTCGAGGACGCGGACGCCGTGCTCGTGCAGGAGGACGGCAAGCCGGTCGGCGTGCTCACCCGGCAGGACCTGTTGGGCTTCCTGGTCCGCGGCTGACGCTCTCGTTGGTCGAGGAGGTCGCGCTGGCGACCGTGACGAGACCCCCTGCGTGAGGAGCGATTCTCACCGGGTCTCGTGACGGGACTTCGTCCCTCCTCGACCAGCGGCGCGAGGGCTCGGACGCCGCCGGGGGTGAGGCCAGGAACCTGGCCCCACCACCCCGGCGTGGACTCCTCCGCGCTGCCCCCAGTGCGGCGGTCCGTCCAGTCCCGATGAGGCGGCTACCAGGTGCCCCCCAGCCCCTGGATTCGCCCGCTTCGGCGATGAGAGAAAACTACCGGATCGATGGTCGGATGCAGGAGGATTGTCGAAAACATGGCTCTGAACGGGCTATTTCGACGGTATCCGGACTAGTCCGCTCCAAGTTCTCTGGACGGTCGTCAAGGTCACCGGCGTGCCCGGGCCGCACCGGCAGTCGGGGCGGCTCACGGCGCCGGCAGGAGCACGACGCGATCCGCCATCGCTCTCGTGGCCGCGACCAGCGCCGCGTTGCCCTCGTCCACGCGCGCCACCCAGGCCTCCGCCTCGGCTTCGCTCTTGCCGAACTCCATGTGGCGGGCGACGAGGCGGCGGCGGCGTACCTCGTCGTCGGTGACCAGGAAGACCACCTCGTCGAGCTGCTCGCGGACGGCCCGCCACTCCGGCCGGTCGAGCAGCAGGTAGTTGCCCTCGGTGACGACGAGCTCGGTCTCCGGCGGGACCGTGAGCGCGCCGGCGATCGGCTGCTCCAGGTCGCGCTCGAAGCCCGGTGCGTAGACGTCGTGGGCGGTCTCGTCGCGCAGCCGCCGCAGGAGTGCGGCGTACCCCCAGGCGTCGAAGGTGTCGGGCGCGCCCTTGCGGTCCAGGCGGCCGAGGGCGGTGAGGGTCACGTCGGCGAGGTGGAAGCCGTCCATGGGCACGTAGGCCGTCGGGACCGCGCTCCCGGCGACGAGGTCGCGGGCGTACGTCGTCTTGCCGGCGCCCGGCGCGCCGGTGATGCCGATGATCCTGCGCTGCACGGGTCGAGCGTCGCAGAGGGGCACCCCACCCGAAGGTGCAGTACCGGCCTGCGGCCCGCGGTGGTTGGGTGGAAGGGCTGTCAACCGATCTCGGGAGGAACGATGACGCACGAGACATCACGCACCACCAGGCGCGGGCTGCTCGCCGGCTCCGGAGCCGTCGCCGGCGCCGCTGCCATGGGCGCCGGCCCCGCGGCCGCCGCGCGAGGGGACCGGGGAGGTGGCGGGATGGCGTCCGACGAGTGGCCCTCCGGCCCGGGCGACCGGGTCCGACCGCAGCGGGCGGACGCCGAGCTGCGCTCCATCATCAGGCAGATCGACCCGGACCGGATCGAGGCCAACGTCCGCAAGCTCGTCTCGTTCGGGACCCGGCACACGCTGTCCTCCCAGGACGACCCGAACCGCGGCATCGGTGCCGCACGCGACTGGATCGCCGCCGAGATGCGGTCCTACGCCGCGGCGTCCGGAGGCCGGATGACGGTCGACGTGCCGTCGTACGTGCAAGAGCCCGACGGCAGCCGCATCCCCACGCCGACCCTCATCAGCAACGTGGTGGCGACGATCACCGGACGCGACGAACCGAACCGCGTGTACGTCGCGACGGGTCACTACGACTCCCGCGTCACCGATGTCCTCAACTTCACCAGTGACGCGCCCGGTGCCGACGACGACGCCTCCGGGGTGGCGGTGATCATGGAGCTCGCCCGCGTGATGGCCACCCACCCGTCGAGGTCGACCATCATGCTGGCGGCCGTCGCGGGGGAGGAGCAGGGCCTCTACGGCTCCACGTTCATGGCCAACCAGCTGAAGGCAGCCGGCGCGGACGTGCAGGGCATGTTCACCAACGACATCGTGGGCAGCAGTCGCGGTGACGACGGCTCTCGCGACCGGACGAGCGTTCGCCTGTTCGCCCAGGGACCTCCGCCCAGCGAGGACCCCGCGAGGCACGCCTTGCGGCTCACGCTCGGTGGTGAGAACGACTCGCCGGCCCGAGCGCTGGCGCGGTTCGTCACCGAGGTGGCGGGCCCGTCGACGTCCGGGATGGACATCCGCCTGATCTACCGGCTGGACCGGTACCTGCGCGGCGGTGACCACACCGGGTTCCTCGCCGCAGGGTTCCCGGCGGCGCGGTTCACCGAGCCCGCCGAGAACTTCGCGCACCAGCACCAGGACGTACGCGTCGAGGACGGCGTCCAGTTCGGCGACCTGCCCGACTTCTGCGACTTCGACTACATCGCGGGTGTCGCCCGGGTGAACGCCGCCTCCCTGTGGTCCCTGGCCCAGGCGCCCGGCATGCCGGTGAACGTGGTCATCGACGCCACGGTGCTCACCAACGACACCGTGTTGCGGTGGACGGCTCCGTCCTCGACCGCCGGCCTGGCGGGGTACGAGGTCGTCTGGCGGCCCACGATCAACCCCTTCTGGACGCACGTGATCGACGTCGGCAACGTCGTCGAGACGACCATCGACCTGTCGAAGGACAACGTGGTCTTCGGCGTGCGGTCGGTGGGTGCGAACGGCTACCGCAGCCCGGCGGTCTTCCCGTTCCGGGCCTAGGCGCCACCGGCTTCTCCGACGTGTTCGCTTGCTGACAGAGCTCCGCGCGGCGGCGATCTAGGTTCTTCTCGTCACGGGGAATGCGAGGACGAGGAGAACCGTCGGGGGATCGGTTCGGCTCGTGGGGGACTCGCGAGACGTAGCACGCGAGCTCCGGGTATGACGTCCACTCCGACGTCATGCCCGGAGCGCTACCCGTTGGTGGAGAGGACCCCTGTGCCCGTCTCCCCCGGAGCGCGACCCGCGTCAAGGAGGACGCTAGAGCCCGTCTCGAGACCCGGTGAGAGATTCGATGGACCGATCTCGCGGAATCCCTTGTGGACAAGGGGTTCTGAGGTCCGGGGACTGTCGGTGGTCGGTGCTTGGGTAGTCACATGGGCACCACGTTCGAGCGGTTCGACGACCTGCTCGACGAGGCCGCCCTGAGCAACCCGGTGTTCCTCTCCACCCGGGAGAAGCAGGAGGCCATGCTCGGCTGGTCGAGGCTGGGCCCGTGCCCAAGCCGAGCTGATGCGAGTGCTCGCGGTCGCCGACGACGTCGCGGTCGAGACCGGAGCCCGGTCGACCGAGCCACTGGCTGGCCCAGGAGACCCGCAGCCACCTCGGGACGGCTCTGGCGACGGCACGGCCTGCCCGCGAAGGGGCTCCCCCAGCACGGCGGCACCACCACCGCGTTCATCGTCACCATGGCCCTCGGACGAGCTCCGCCACGGCCTTGGGCTCGCCGAGACCTCCACCGACCAGCAGCCCATGTCCCGTGGTTTCGAGACGGGCGTTGCCGCCCTCCTCCACCATCGGGAGTCTCCTTCTCACCCCGGACCGTGACGTGTGGCCGACGACGCCGGCATGGTGGCGGAGCGTCAAGGGGCTTGGCCGCGGCGCCCGCCGACGGCCGTCACCAACGTGCCGCGCCACGCGGGCGACGCGCCGCCGCAGCTCCGCGGCCATGCCCGCGGCGGCGGACAGCGGTCGCAACCCGAAGCCCCGCGCAGCGGCCTTCCACCACCACCGCGCCCACGAGCCCGCCTGGGAGACCCACCACCACCCCGACGGCTCCGACCTCCTTCCACCGACGGACGTGAGACCGCGCCGGGCAACGCTTGAGCGTGAGCCGGACGCCGTGTGGACTGCACCACGTGCCACCACGAGAGTTCGACCACGTCCTGCTGACGAGGTTCAGCGCCATCATGGCGCCCGGCGCGCAACCCGCTCCGGAGGAGTGGCTGCGCTACCGGCTGGGGTTCTTCGTGGAGGCGACGTACCCGTCCGTCATGTCCCAGACCACACAGGACTTCGACTGGCTGGTGCTGTTCGACGACCGCTGCAGTGAGAGATTCCGGGCCGACGTCGAGGATCTCGCGGAGGACGTCTTCACGCCCGTGTGGAGCCACGAGGAGTTCCGTCGGGACTCGTTTGCTGTCCGGGCCGCAGTCGGGGCGCGGGCGCCCTTTCTCATCACGAGCCGGATCGACTCCGACGACGCGATGGCCGTCGACTTCATGGAGACGGTTCAGGCGCAGTTCGAGCGCCAAGAACGTCTTTTCGTCAGCCTCACGCGAGGGGTGCAGGTCGACCGCCCGACGGGAGCTGTCTACCTGAGCGACTCCCTGTCCAACCCCTTCCTCTCCCTGGTGGAGCGACGCGAACCCGGCCACTTGCCGGACACGGTGTTCGTCGCCAGGCACGCCCGTGCCCGCGCGCAGGGTCCGATCCGCGAGGTCAGAGCGCCGGTGATGTGGATGCAGGTCGTGCACGGCACCAACGTGTCCAACATCGTCAATGGCCCTCGGGTCTCCCCACGGGTGGTAGGCGACCGGTTCCAGATCGAGCTGGGGTACGACGCCGACATCCGTGGCGGCGCCCTGCTCGCCGCTCAGGCACGCCATGCGGGCCGACTCGCTCGCCTGTGGGTCGAACACCCCGGTGAGCTCAGCAAGGCCACCGAAGCGTGGGCCTGGCGGATGAGAGGAACCCACGAACGCGAACAGGACGACGGAGCCACGTTCACCGATCGGCTCCAACGACTGCGCGACCGGTTCTCCGCGAGTACGTGACGACGAGAGCGTCCGGTGCGATCCTTCGTCCATGGCCCGCGAGCAGGACGTCCTCGATCTTCGGGGCGCGCTCGTGCACCGAAGCCCGCAGGAGGGCGACCTCCGATGGGACCAGGACGAGTGGCGTCGCTGGAACGGCCGTCGCTGGATGCGCGGTCGCCGGTCCGTCCCGCGCGGCTGAAGAACCCCAGCCGTTTCGCCGACGAGGACGTGGTCGACGACGAGCGTCGGGCCCGGATCCTGGCGTACGCCGTGGAGGACCAGGTGTCCGACAACGGCGCGGTCGTCCTCTACGAGGGACCTCGGGGGATTGCGGTCGCGTACCGCCGTCGGGTCTCCCACGTCCTGCACGCGGTGCTCACCGTGCTCACCTCGGGGCTGTGGGCGGTCGTCTGGCTCGCGGCGGTCGCGGGCCGGCGTGAGGACCGGTTCCGCCTCGAGGTGGATCGCTGGGGCAACGTGTGGGTCGCCAAGCTCAGCAGCGCCTGAGCCGTCCGTTCAGAGACCGGGCAGGTCGGAGATCAGGCCCTGAACCAGGTCGTACGTCGCCCGGTCGGCCGCCGTGACGAGGCCTCCGTTCACAGGGACCTGCGGCCGGTACGCCTGCCCGTCGAACGTCCCCACGAACCCGCCGGCCTCGGCCAGCAGCAGCGAACCGGGGGCGTGGTCCCACGGCTTGGTGCCGGAGTACACGGCGTAGTCGGCGTCGCCCTCGACGATCTTCGGGTAGTCGACCCCGCAGCACACCCAGGTGAGCTCCAGCGCTCGCAGAGCCCCGACCGCCCGGCCGAGCCAGCGCCGCCGCGACGTCACCCCGCGCAGCTCGTCGCCGACCGGCGGCCGGGTCAGCCGCACGCCGTCGCGGAAGGCGCCGGCGCCGCGCTCGGCGACGTACGCCGTCCCGTGCTGCGGTTGCCAGATCCAGGCCCGCACGACCTCGCCGCCGACGACCTCCGACACCATCACCGCGTGGTCCTTTGACCCCTTCACGAAGTTCTTGGTGCCGTCGACCGGGTCGACGGTGAAGGCGTGGTGGGCCGAGAGGAACCGGTCCATCAGCGCGTCGTCGCCGGCGGTGGCCTCCTCGCCGAGGACCAGCACTCCCGGGTACGCCGCGCGCAAGGCGTCGGTGATGAGCACCTCCGCCTCCCGGTCGGCGACGGTGACCAGGTCGCCCGGGTTCTTCTCGGCGATCTCGTCGGACTGGAGGCTGCGGAACCGCGGGTTGATGACCTCCTCGGCCACGTCCTTCAACAGGGCCAGGACGTCGTCGGTCTCCACCCCGCGAACCTACCCAGCCGGACAGCTCCTCCGCTTCTTGGCCGCCGGGTCTAGCGTGGTCAGGGTGAGTGAGTCGATCCACCAGGCCTCCACGGTCGGAGAGCTCCGCGCCAGCGGGCACGTGCAGAAGAGCCTCCGCGAGGAGATCCGCGAGAACCTGCTGGCCAAGCTGCGCGCGGGCGAGGACCCGTGGCCCGGGCTGCACGGGTTCGGAGACACCGTCATCCCGCAGCTGGAGCGGGCGCTGCTGGCCGGTCATGACGTGGTGCTGCTCGGCGAGCGGGGCCAGGGCAAGACCCGTCTCCTGCGCACCCTCGTCGGCCTGCTCGACGAGTGGACGCCGGTGATCGCAGGGAGTGAGCTCGGAGAGCACCCGTACGAGCCGATCTCACCCGGGTCCCGCCGCCGCGCCGTGGAGCTGGGCGACGGGCTGCCGGTGGAGTGGCGGCACCGCGACGAGCGGTACGCCGAGAAGCTGGCCACCCCGGACACCAGCGTCGGCGACCTGATCGGTGACGTCGACCCGATGAAGGTGGCCGAGGGCCGCAGCCTCGGCGACCCGGAGACCATCCACTTCGGCCTGGTGCCGCGCAGCCACCGCGGCATCGTCGCGATCAACGAGCTGCCCGACCTCGCCGAGCGCATCCAGGTCGCGCTGCTCAACGTGATGGAGGAGCGGGACATCCAGATCCGCGGCTACGTGCTGCGGCTCCCGCTCGACGTCCTCCTGGTCGCCAGCGCCAACCCGGAGGACTACACCAACCGCGGTCGGATCATCACCCCGCTGAAGGACCGCTTCGGCGCGGAGATCCGCACCCACTACCCCGTCGAGCTCGAGGACGAGATCGCGGTGATCCGCCAGGAGGCCAGGCTGCTGGCCGAGGTGCCGGACTACCTCGTCGAGATCATCGCCCGCTTCACCCGCCACCTGCGCGAGTCCAGCTCGGTCGACCAGCGCAGCGGCGTCAGCGCCCGCTTCTCGATCGCCGGTGCGGAGACCGTGGCCGCGGCCGCGCTGCACCGCGCGACGGTGCAGGGGGAGGACGAGGCGGTCGCCCGCCTGGTCGACCTGGAGGCGGCTTCGGACGTGCTCAAGGGCAAGGTCGAGTTCGAGACCGGCGAGGAGGGCCGCGAGGAGGAGATCCTCACCCACCTGCGCCGTCAGGCGACGGCCGAGACGGTCCGCCAGCACTTCCGTGGCCTGGACTTCACCCTGCTCGTCGACCGCATCGAGTCGGGGTCGATGGTCACGACGGGGGAGCAGGTCACGGCCCGCGACTTCCTGACCGGCCTGCCCGTGCTCGGGGAGTCCGAGCTCTACGACGAGGTGTGCGACCGCCTCGGCGCCACGAACGACGGCCAGCGGGCCGGCGCCATCGAGCTCGCGCTCGAGGGTCTCTACCTCGCCCGCAAGATCAGCAAGGAGAGCGGCGGTGGCGAGACGGTCTACGGCTAGACACCGCTACACGCCGTACGGCGGCGGCGACCCGCTCGCCGCACCGGTCGACCTGGCCGAGGCGCTGGACTCCATCGGTGAGGACGTGATGGCGGGGTACAGCCCCGAGCGCGCGATGCGGGAGTTCCTGCGTCGCGGCGGCCGCGAGCGCGAGGGCCTGGACGACCTGGCCCGCCGGGTCGCGGAGAAGCGCCGCGAGCTGCTGTCCCAGCACAACATGGACGGCACCATGCAGGAGATCCGCGAGCTCCTGGAGCGCGCGGTGCTCAGCGAGCGCAAGCAGCTGGCCCGTGACGTGGCCCTGGACGACGCGGACCGCACGTTTCGCGAGATGCAGCTGGACAACCTTCCGCAGTCCGCAGCCGCGGCGGTCAGCGAGCTGAGCGACTACGACTGGCAGAGCCGCGAGGCCCGTGAGGACTACGAGCGGATCAAGGACCTCCTCGGTCGGGAGATGCTCGACCAGCGGTTCGCGGGCATGAAGCAGGCGCTGGAGAACGCGACCGACGAGGACCGCGCCGCCATCAACGAGATGCTCACCGACCTCAACGAGCTCCTCGACAAGCACGGCAGCGGTGCGGACTCGCAAGAGGACTTCGACGAGTTCATGGCCAAGCACGGCGACTTCTTCCCGGAGAACCCGCGGAACGTCGACGAGCTGATCGACGCCCTCGCCCAGCGGGCGGCCGCCGCGCAGCGCATGCTCAACTCGATGTCGCGCGAGCAGCGTGAGGAGCTGATGGCCCTGTCTCAGCAGGCGTTCGGGTCTCCGGCGTTGATGCAGCAGCTCGCCGAGCTCGACGCCAACCTCCAGGCCCTGCGGCCCGGTGAGGACTGGTCGGGCTCCGAACGGTTCGACGGTGAGCAGGGCATGGGGCTCGGCGACGGCACCGGCATGCTCCAGGACCTCGCCGACCTCGACGACCTCTCCGACCAGCTGTCACAGACCTACGACGGCGCGCGGATGGACGACCTGGACCTCGACAAGCTGGCCCGCCAGCTCGGCCCCGAGGCCGCGGTCGACGCGGGCACGCTGAAGCGGCTCGAGCAGGCGCTGCGCGACAGCGGGTACCTCAAGCGCACCAGCGACGGTCAGCTCAAGCTCTCCCCGAAGGCGATGCGCCAGCTCGGCCGGGCCCTCCTGCGCGACGTCGCCAACCGGATGTCGGGCCGGCAGGGTCAGCGCGATCTGCGCCAGGCGGGGGCCGCTGGGGAACGCTCGGGGGCCACCCGCGCCTGGGAGTTCGGCGACACCGAGCCCTGGGACGTCACCCGCACGGTCACCAACGCGATTCAGCGCGAAGCCGCCGAAACCGGACAGACGGGCGTAACCACCTCTGGTGATAGGCGCAAGGTGACCTTGAGCATCGACGACGTCGAGGTGACCGAGACCGAGGCGCGCACCCAGGCGTGCGTGGCCCTGCTGGTGGACACGTCGTTCTCGATGGCCATGGACGGGCGCTGGGTGCCGATGAAGCGCACGGCGCTGGCCCTGCACACGCTGATCCGCTCCCGCTTCCGCGGCGACGACCTCCAGCTGATCACCTTCGGCCGGTACGCCCAGACCATGGACATCGAAGAGCTCACCGGGCTCGACGCCCGCTGGGACAAGGGCACGAACCTGCACCACGGGCTGCTGCTCGCCAACCGGCACTTCCGCAAGCACCCCAATGCCCAGCCGGTGCTGCTGATCGTCACCGACGGCGAGCCGACCTCGCACCTCGAACCAGGGGGCGAGGTGTACTTCGAGTACCCGCCGCACCCGCTGACCGTCGCGTACGCCGTCCGCGAGCTCGACAACGCCGGCCGCCTCGGCGCGCAGACGACGTTCTTCCGTCTCGGCGACGACCCGGGCCTGGCGCGGTTCATCGACTCGATGGCCCGCCGCGTCGACGGCCGGGTGGTCTCACCCGAGCTCGACGACCTGGGCGCGGCCGTCGTCGGCTCGTACCTCGGGTCACGTGGCGCCTCGGGTCTCTCCGGCGCCGGCCACTACGGCGACTGGTTCGGCGGCCGGGGGTTCTGGGTTGGCAGCTGAAGATCCAGACGATCCGTGGGTCGGCTACTTCGAGGGCACCGACGGCCACGAGCCGCGGGCCCTCCTCGTCACTGCTCTCGACACGGCGGGGCCGGCCCGGGCCGGCGGCGTGGCCGTCGAGCTCGGCTGCGGCGGCGGCGTCGAGACTCTTGAGCTGCTGCGGCGCGCTGGCGGGTGCACGCGATGGACGGCTCGCCCGACGGGGTGCGCCGCACCGTCGCGCGCGCCAGGGACGCCGGGCTCGGTGACGGTCTCGAGGCCACGGTGGCTGGGTTCGCGGAGTACGACGTGCCGGCCGCGGACCTGCTCTACGCCGGGTTCAGCCTGCCGTTCTGCGGACCCGCCGACTTCCCGGCCCTGTGGCAGCGAGTCCGCACCGCTCTGCGTCCCGGCGCCCTCCTGGCCGTCAACCTTTTCGGCGACCGCGACTCGTGGGCCGGCAGTCCCGACATGACCTTCCAGACCCGTGCCGAGGCCGAAGAGCTGGTCGACGGACTCGAGGTGGTGCGCTTCGACGAGGAGGACTCGGACGGGCAGTCGTTCTCGGGGCCGAAGCACTGGCACGTCTTCGACCTGATCGCGCGCCGACCCGGTGAAATCACCACCGGGCAGCGTGGACGAAGGCCGACGCGGGCCGGCCCAGCGCCTGGGTGACCCGCATCGTGAGGTCCATGTCCGCCGTCCGTGCGGTGCGCAGGTTGGTCAGCCGAGCCGGGGTGACACCCAGTTCGCTCGCCAGCGACGCCCAGGTGAGGCCGCGCCGGCGGCGGTCCTCGTCCAGCGCGGCGTGCAGGCGGGCGAGATCCCAGCGCAGCCGATGCTCCGGTCCGACCTCGGGGAGCGTGGTGTCGCCCACGGGGGCGCCCGGACCGATCAGGAAGTCCTCGGGCGGCCGGCCGAGCCAGCGCAGCATGAACAGGGCGTACTGGCACGACGTCGTGCCCGTCCTGCGCAGTCTCTTGACCGCGCCGCCGCAGATGCGCGGGTCCTGCCGCTCGGCGTTGAGGGCCGCGGACTGCTCCCACAGCTCGTCGGCCAGCTCGAACCAGCCCATGCCGCGATGCGTCCGCTCGGCGTCGAGGGCGTCGTACATGCCTTCCAGGTCGAAGACCCGCTCCTTCAGCACCGTCGTCATGTCCGCAGGCTAGGGAGCATTCCGGACGTTTTCGCTCCGGTGTTTCGATTCAGGGCGCGAAGCCGGGCAGTGACTCCTCGAGGATCGCCTTGAACGGCGCCTCGGCCTCCAGCTGGCTCAGCAGGCCGATGCCACCGAGCCAGGTGCGGTGGATCAGGAGGTAGGACGGCGGCAGGTTGATCTTGGTCGTCACCGTGTAGGACGGGGAGCGCGGGTTGTTGACCCGGTCGAACTGCTCGCGCATCCACTCCCGGGAGAACCGGAACCGCTCGACCCGCGTGGGCTCGACGAACGGCGCGAGGTAGTCGAAGACGTCCTGCGGGTTGACTCGGATGTTGTCCTTGACGAAGCCCTCGCGACGCAGGCCTTCGAGCAGGGCGTCGGGGTCCTGGTCGGCGACCAGACGCATCAGCCGGCCCATCGCGGCGGGCAGTGAGCGCTCCGGCAGGCGGGCGACGGCGCCGAAGTCGAGGACGCCCAACCGGCCGGGCTTGCCGTTCTCGGTGGGCAGGATGCGGAAGTTGCCCGGGTGCGGGTCGGCGTGCAGCATGCCGGTGCGGGCCGGTCCAGCGAACAGGAACCGCACGAGCAGCTCGCCGTAGTGGTCCCGCTCGGCCTGCGAGCCTTCTCGGATCATCGACGCCAGCGACGAGGGCGACTCCATCCACTCGCTGACGAGCACCCGCTCGGCGAAGGCCACCACCTCCGGGACCACGATCTCGGGGTCGCCGCGGAACGCATCGGCGAAGGCCTGCTGTGCCTCGGCCTCCAGCCGGTAGTCGAGCTCGTCGGCCGCGCGGGCCTGGACCTCGGCGACCAGTGGCTTGATGTCGATGCCGGGGAACACCGGTGCCACGCCCCGCGCGAAGCGAGCGATCTGGCGCAGGTCACCGAGCAGCGCGTCGGCCGCGCCGGGGTACTGCACCTTGATCGCGACCTCGCGGCCGTCGTGCCACCGGCCGCGGTGCACCTGGCCGATCGATGCCGCGGCGGCCGCGGTCTCGTCCATCTCGACCAGCTGGTCGCGCCAGTCGGGGCCGAGGGCGTCCTCGATCTCCTCGTAGGCCATCGCCGCGGGCATGGCCGGAGCGGAGTCCTGGAGGGCCGTGAGCTGCTGTCGGTACGGCGCGATCAGCTCGTCCGGCAGCGCGGCCTCGAGCACGGACAGCGCCTGCCCGAACTTCATCGCCCCGCCCTTGAGCTCACCCAGCGTGCGGAAGAGCTGCTCGGCCGTGCGTTGCTGCACGTCGGTCAGCACGGCCTCGGCCGGCTTGCCGCCCAGACGCTTGCCGAACCCCAGCGCCGTGCGGCCGGCGTACCCCAGCGGCAGGGCCGCGAGGCGGGCCGTGCGGACGGCGGCCTTGCGTGGGAGGTCGGGCATGGGTTCATTCTCCCCGACGTACCTGAGGGTCTCGAATCCCTACCTGTCGTGGAGGATCCGGGCCAGCTCCTCCACGCCGTCGACCAGGCGAGTGCCCGGACGCGCCCACGAGGCGTTCGCGTCGACGGCGTGGACGGGTACGCCCGCGGGCAGCACGCCGCTGGCCACCAGCTCGTCGGCCAGGGCCCGGCTGCCGGCGCGGTCGTAGCCGCACGGCGCCACCACGATGACCTCCGGCTCGGCAGCATGGACGTCGTCCCAGGTGATCCGGCGGGACTTCTCGCCGGGCGTGGCCAGCAGCGGCTCACCACCGGCGAGCTCGATCATCTGGGGGATCCAGTGACCGGGAGCGAAGGGCGGGTCCGTCCACTCCAGGAACATCACCCGCGGCTTCCTGCGCGAGACCGACCAGCCCCAGAGGGCGGCCAGCTGCCGCCGCTGGTACCTCACCAGGTCGGCGGCCTCCTCCTCGTGACCGGTCGCCTTGCCCAGCGTCTCGATCGAGCCGAACACGTCGTCCAGGGTGTGCGGGTCGATGGTCAGCACCTCGGCGGTGCAGCCCAGGTGCGCCAGCGCGTCGTCGACCACCGAGACGTCCACGGCGCAGACGGCGCACAGGTCCTGGGTCACGACCAGGTCGGCGTCCAGGCCGGCCAGCGCGCCGGCGTCGAGGTGGTAGAGGTCCTCGCCGCGTTGCATCGCGCCCACGACGTAGGCGTCGATCTCCTTCGGTGTCAGCCCCTCCGGCATGGCGCTGGTCGACACGATCGTCCGCGTGCGCGCCTCCTCGGGGTAGTCGCACTCGAACGTCACGCCCACCACGTCGTCCCCCGCCCCGATGGCGAAGAGGATCTCCGTGGTGGAGGGGAGCAGGGACACGATCCGCACGGCGCCATCCTCCCTCGCTGGTCGAGGAGGTCGCGCAGCGACCGTCACGAGACCCGGTGAGATGTCCGCGACGTCCTCGCCGGGTCTCGTGACGGGCGCCAGGGCGCCTTCCTCGACCAGCGGGAGAGCCCGCGATGATGACGACGTGGACGACCCGACGTACGCCGTGCTGGCGCTGCTCGCGCTCGCCGGTCTGGCCGCGGGTTTCGTGGACGCGGTCGTCGGCGGGGGCGGGCTGATCCAGCTGCCGGCCCTGCTGATCGGGCTGCCGCACGCGTCACCGGTCCAGATCCTGGCGACCAACAAGCTGGCCGGCATCTGCGGTACCTCGGTCAGCAGCGTCACCTACTACCGGCGGGTGAGGCCGGACCCGCGGACATTCCTGCCGTTGATGGTCTTCGCCTTCATCGGCTCGGTCGGTGGGGCGATCGTCGCCAGCCACGTCCCGAGATCGGCGTTCGAGCCGATCGTGCTCGTCGCGCTCGTGGTGGTCGGCGCCTACGTGCTGTTGAAGCCGGACCTCGGTGAGGTGACCGAGCTGCGGTTCGCCGGTCACCACCACCTCCTGGCGGCCATCGGGGTCGGCGTCCTGGTCGGCTTCTACGACGGTGCGCTGGGTCCGGGGACGGGCAGCTTCTTCGTCTTCGGCCTGGTCGGACTGCTCGGCTACAACTTCCTGGAGGCGTCGGCCAAGGCCCGGATCGCCAACTGGGCCACCAACCTGGCCGCGCTGGCCGTGTTCGTGCCGCAGGGCGCCGTGCTCTGGCGGACCGGCCTGGTCATGGGCGCGTGCAACCTGCTCGGCGGCTACCTGGGCGCGCGGACCGCGGTCGCGCGCGGCTCCCGGTTCGTGCGCATCTTCTTCATCGTCGTCGTCAGTGGATTCGTCCTGCGTATTGGAGGCGACGTCGCCGGACTCTGGTGACTACGGTCGAGCGCATGGCGATCTCCCGCATCGACCCTCCGCTCGCGGCGTCCGAGGCAGAGACCCTGCGGGCGTTCCTCGACTACCACCGCGACACCCTGCTGATGAAGGCCGACGGGCTGACCCAGGAGCAGCTGTCCCAGGCCCATCCGCCGTCCGGGCTGACGCTCGGCGGGCTGCTCAAGCACGCAGCCCTGAACGACGACTGGTGGTTCGCGCGGGTGTTCGGCGGCCGTGAGACCGAGCCCGACTGGGTGCCGGACGGCGCGTTCGACGTCGACGACGACTGGGAGCTGAACTCCGCGAAGGACGACACCCCGGAGGAGCTGCGCCGGATCTTCGACTCTGCCCGCGCCGAGGCGGACGCCGCGATCGAGCGCGGACTGGCCGCCGGTGGCCTGGAGGCACCGTCGGTCGTCACGAGCCGGCGGGAGGACGGCGTGCCGTTCAGCCTGCGCTGGGTGATCCTGCACATGATCGAGGAGTACGCCCGGCACAACGGCCACGCCGACCTGCTCCGCGAAGCGCTCGACGGGACCGTCGGCGAGTGAGCGACGAGAGCGCGTTCGCGCGGCCCGACCCGCCGTACGCGGCGGACGACTCGACCATGCTGCGGTCGTTCCTCGACTACTACCGGGCCACGATCCTGCGGCAGGGGGAGGGGCTCACGGCCGAGCAGCTGGCCGCGACGCTGGGGCCCTCGACGCTGACGATCGGCGGGATCGTCAAGCACATGACCATCGTGGAGAGCTGGTGGTTCCGGGAGGTTCTGTTCGGTCTCCCCGACCTCGCGTGGATCCCGACCGACGCCTTCGACGACGACCGGGACTGGGAGTTCCACTCGGCCGCCGACGACCCCTGGGACCTGCTGGTCGACCGGTTCCGGTCCGTGGTCGCCGAGTGCGACGAGCAGATCGAACGAGCCCTGGCCACACCGGAAGGCCTCGACCTCGAGGCCCAGCGACCGCGCCGCGACGGTGCAGTCGCGACGGTGCGCTGGATCCTGGTGCACATGGTCGAGGAGTACGCGCGGCACGCCGGCCACGCCGACCTCATCAGGGAGTCGATCGACGGCGCCACGGACCTCTAGCGCGTGGACCTCGAGCACGCGCCTCGCCCGGTCCGGGTGCTCCTAGGCGCCGCCGCTGTCCGGCCAGGCGGCGAGACAGACCTTGTTGCCGGCCCGGTCGGCCAGGATCCAGGTGGCCTCGAGGTCCTCGACCCTCACGATCCGTCCGCCGGCCGCGAGGGCGGCGGCCAGCCGGGTCTCGACCTGGTCGCGCGGCACGGAGACGTCGAGGTGCATCGCGTGCCGAAGCGGCTTGGCCGGGTCGAGCTCCTGCAGCCACACGGTCGAGGCGTGGCCGAGCGGGTCCACACCGTTGTCCTCGGCCAGCGGGTCGTAGCCCAGCACCGCACGCCAGAAGCCCACGTCGACCTCGTCGGGCTTCGCCGACACGGACACCTGCACGCTCTGGACGGCCGCGCGGTCCGCGGTGGCTCCGTGGTCGAGGGCGACCGCCGAGATGGCTCGCGCGAGCCCGACGTGGTGGGGCTCGGCCGCGAACACGCCCCGCGTCAGCCGCACCGTCAGCCGCCGGTCGCCCAGCGTGAGCAGGGCACCCGACCCGTCGAGACCGGGGACATCGGCGATGGCGGCCGCCAACCGTGCGGCCGCGGGCAGAGAGCCCGCGGCGTACGCCGCCACGGCCCCGCTGTGCGTCACCGCCCAGTCGTCCAGCCCGGCCGCCAGGAACACACGCCAGCCCTCTTCGCTCATCCCGGCATCGTGGCACCGACCACCGTCAGGCCCCGGTGCGACGCCTGAAGAGGTGGACCTCCTGCGGCCATCCACACGCGACCGCGACCTTGCCGGCCCAGTGCCGCGCTGCCTCCGCGTCGGCGACGTCGACCACGCAGATGCCGCCGAGGTGCTCCTTGGTCTCGGCGAACGGGCCGTCGATGAAGACGGGCGTCCCACCGGTGGCGTCGACGCTGAACACCGGCGCCTCGGTGTCCAAGCCGCCGGTGAAGACGAGCACGCCCGCGGTCTCCATCTCGGTCCGCAGCGCGCGGACGCGGGCGCCAGCAGCCACGAAGTCCTCCTCGGTGAGGTCGCTGGAGATCCACTCGTCGTCGAACTTGATGAGGTACTCGGTCATGTCGGCTCCTTCGCGGGCGGGCTCGTGTGGCCGGCCTCCATCATGTCCACGAACGGTGATGCCCTGATCCGACAGCTACTGCGACAGCTACTGGGACAGCTACTGGGACAGCTACTGGGGCCCGAGTGCTGCCGCCGCGTCGGCGGCCGACGCACCCTCCTTGAGCTCCACGAAGATGACGTGGGTCGGGGTGTCGCCGATGTTCTCCCCGTGGTGCTCCTGGGCGGGCAGCCACCCGGTCGTGCCCGCCTGCATCGCGACCTCCCGCTGGGTGTCGCCGGAGACCAGTCGGCGCCGGAAGGACGAGAGCGTGTACATCACGCTGTCGGGGTGCCGGTGCGGCGTCGTCCGCTGCCCCGGATGGTCGGTGTACTCCAGCACCCGGACCCGGTCGTTCTCGAAGACGACCTGGTAGTGCTCGGGGTTGGTTGCGACCGGGTCCATGCTCATGCGGCCAGCATGCCGCCTCGCCCGCGATTCGTCTGCGGGGATGAGCGGGGAAAACCCCAGCAAACCGCAGACGAATCGCGTTCAGGTCACGCGGGGAACGGGACGCCCGTCGTGGCGTGGCAGCGGTACCCGTTGGGGTTCTTGAAGAGGTACTGCTGGTGGTGGTCCTCGGCGTAGTAGTACGTCGCCGGGTCCCCCTCGTCGACGAGCTTGATCTCGGTGGTGATCGGGTCGAAGCCGCGGCGGGCGAGCTCCTCGCCGTACTCCTTGGTCAGGTCGCGGGCCACCTGCTCCTGCTCCGGAGTGGTGGCGTAGATGGCCGAGCGGTACTGGGTGCCGACGTCGTTGCCCTGGCGCATGCCCTGGGTCGGGTCGTGCACCTCGAAGAAGCGCTTGACCAGCTCGCCGTACGCCACGACCTTCGGGTCGAAGACGACGCGGACGGCCTCGGTGTGACCCGTGCGGCCCGAGCACACCTCCTCGTACGACGGGTGGGTGGTGTACCCGCCGGCGTACCCGACCGACGTGGAGTAGACGCCGGGGATCTTCCAGTACAGCTCCTCGGCCCCCCAGAAGCAGCCGAGGCCGAAGATCGCGGCCTCGTAGCCGTCGGGGACCTCGTCGGTGACGAGGGGCGCGTCCAGCACGAGGTGGCTGGCGGCGAGGTGGAACGGACGCTCGGGACGGCCGGACAGGGCCTCCTCGGGAGCGGGGAGCTGGGTCTTGGTGCGGCTGAAGAACATGGGGCCTCCTTCGGGATTCACCTACTCAACCACCGGGCGGCGTGGTTCGTTCCGCCCCGAGGGGTGACGGAACCCTTACGGCGATAGCGTCATCCGGGTGAGCGAACAGAATTTGTCGGGGGCCCACCGGACCAAGGGCGGCTTCGAGACCCGCGCCATCCACGCGGGGTACGAGCCCGACGCGGCGACCGGCTCGGTGATCCCGCCGATCTACGCGACGAGCACCTACAAGCAGGACGGCGTGGGCGGCCTGCGCGGCGGCTACGAGTACAGCCGCTCCGCCAACCCCACCCGCACCGCTCTCGAGGGCAACATCGCGGCGCTGGAGGAGGGCGAGCGCGGGTTCGCGTTCGCCAGCGGGCTGGCCGCGGAGGACACGGTCATCCGGGCGCTCTGCCGCCCCGGCGACCACGTGGTCCTCCCCGACGACGCGTACGGCGGCACGTTCCGGCTCTTCGACAAGGTCGCCACCGCCTGGGGGCTGCACCACGACCCGGCGCCGGCCTCCGACCTCGACGCGGTCCGCGCGGCGATCCGCCCCGGTGAGACCAGGCTGGTGTGGGTCGAGACGCCGACCAACCCGCTGCTGAACATCGGCGACATCGAGGCCATCGCCTCCGTCGCGCACGAGGCCGGCGCGCTGCTCGTGGTCGACAACACCTTCGCCACGCCGTACCTCCAGACCCCCCTCACCCTCGGCGCCGACGTGGTGCTGCACTCGACGACCAAGTACGCCGGGGGCCACTCCGACGTCGTCGGCGGTGCGGTCGTCGTCAAGGACCTCGACCTGGCCGAGGCGATCGCCTTCCACCAGAACGCCATGGGTGCGGTGGCCGGGCCCTTCGACGCGTGGCTGGTGCTGCGCGGGCTGAAGACGCTGGGCGTCCGGATGGACCGCCACTGCGACAACGCCGAGAAGGTCGTGGAGTTCCTGACCGGGCACGAGGCCGTCTCGCACGTCTACTACCCGGGCTTGCCCGACCACCCCGGCCACGACGTCGCGGCCCGGCAGATGAAGCGGTTCGGCGGGATCGTGAGCTTCCGGGTGACCGGCGGAGAGCAGCACGCCGTCGACGTCTGCGGCAGGGCCGAGGTCTTCACCCTCGGCGAGTCGCTCGGCGGCGTGGAGAGCCTCATCGAGCACCCCGGCCGGATGACGCACGCGTCCGTTGCGGGCACGGCCCTCGAGGTACCCGCCGACCTGGTCCGCCTCTCCGTCGGCATCGAGACCATCGACGACCTGCTCGGTGACCTCGACCGTGCCCTCGCCTGAAGATCCGCTGGTCGAGGAGGGCGCGCCAGCGCCCGTCACGAGACCCGGTGACTCTCGAGACTGCACCATCTGCGTCGACTTCGGGTCGACGTTCACCAAGGCCGCGCTCGTCGACCTGGCCGAGGGCCGGATCGTCGCCCAGGCATCCCACGCCACGACGATCGACACCGATGTCCTGGACGGGTACGACGCGTGCCTGGCGGCCCTCGTCGAGCAGGACCCGCGTGCGGCGGGTGCCGACGTCCTGGCCTGCTCGTCCGCCGGCGGCGGCCTGCGGATCGCGGTGGTCGGCAACGAGGAGCTGGTCACCGCCGAGGCCGGCCGCCGGGTCGCTCTCTCCAGCGGCGGGCGGGTGGTGTCCGTCCTGTCCGTCTCGCGCGGCGACGACCTCGGTGCCGTGCACGAGAGCGCTCCGGACGTGGTGCTGCTGACGGGTGGCACGGACGGCGGCAACACTCAGGCCGTCGTGGACGCCGCCAGAGGGATCGTCTCGAGCGGCTGGACGGGGCCGGTCGTGTACGCCGGCAACGTCGACGCCCGCCCCGAGGTCCAGCAGGCGCTGGCAGGACACCCGTACGTCGTCGCCGACAACGTCGTGCCGCGCATCGGCGTGCTTGCCCCCGAGTCGGCCCGGAAGGCGATCCGGGAGATGTTCCTGTCGCACGTGATCGGCGGCAAGCACCTGAGCAAGCGCACGGGTCATCCGGGCTTCACCGCGATGGTCACCGGCGCGACGCCGGACGTGGTGCTGACCGGCGTCGAGGTGCTGGCGCGGACCGCGGGCGACGTCGTGGTCGTCGACGTCGGCGGCGCCACGACCGACGTGCACTCCGTCGTCGAGCTGGACCCGGAGGAGGCGACCCTCTCCCGCGAGGTCGTGGCCACCACGCCGGTCACCCGCACCGTCGAGGGCGACCTCGGCATGCGCTGGTCGGCGACCTCGACGGTGGCCGCCGCGGAACTGCCCGACCTCGAGACCGCCGCCGAGGTCCGGCACGCCGACCCGGGCTTCTTGCCCGGCACGGAGGAGGAGTACGCCGAGGACGAGGCCATCGCCCGGGCGGCGGTCGGCCTCGCGCTCAGGAGGCACGCGGGTCGCAGCCACGTCGTGGTCGGCGCCGACGGCCGCGTGGTCGAGCGCACCGGCAAGGACCTGCGCGAAGTCGACCTTCTCGTCGGCTCCGGTGGCGTGCTGCGGCACGGGAAGCCCGGCGTCGAGGATCGTGTGCTCGCCGGCAGCGTCGGCGAGGTCGAGGGTGGGTGGCAGCTGCCCCGGTCACCGAAGGTCGTCGTCGATCGCGACTACGTGCTCGCGGCCGCGGGCCTGCTCGTCGAGCGGCACCCCGAGGCGGCCGAACGGCTCGTGCGGCACCTGGCCGACCGTTGACCCGGGGCACCCCAGCCGCCGAGAAAGGCGGGACGTCCGGCAGTGTCTGCTGGTCCTGGTACGGATGGGCACTAGCCTGACCCGGTGCCCGACAACCCGCCCTCCGAGGAGCCCGAGGACGACGCGTCCGGCGAGCGGCTGACCGGGCGGATCGCTCACCAGTGGCAGCAGATCTCCCAGCTCCGCGCCGAGCGGCGCACGGCGCCCGCGCCCGAGCCGGTGCGCGCCGGACCCTCGAACTTCTCCCGCGCGCACGTGCCGTGGGGCGTGGACCTGACAGCGGCCTGGGCTTGGCGGTTCCTCGTCATCGCCGCCGCGGCGTACCTGATCGCCCGCGTCCTCGGCGTCCTGATGGTGATCGTCCTGCCCGTCGTGGTCGCCATGTTCATCGCGGCCCTGGTGGAGCCGGTCGTCGGCTGGATGCACCGTCGCGGCGTCCCTCGTGGTGCCGCGGCCGGGTTGATGGTCGTGCTGGTCATCGGCTCGGTCATCGCCCTGCTGACCGTCGCCGGCAACCAGGTCGCCAACGGTGCTCAGGACCTCGCCGACTCGGTGAGCGAAGGGGTCGGGCAGATCACCGACTGGCTCAAGACCGGCCCGCTGCACGCCAGCGACAGCCAGATCAACGACTACCTCGACCGGGCGCAGGAGGCGATCAGCAACTTCGCCAAGGACGGCGAGATCTTCTCCAAGCTCTCCGAGGTGGGTGCCGCGGTCGGTCACGTGCTGGCCGGCTTCTTCATCGTCCTGTTCTCGACGTACTTCTTCCTCGCCGACGGCGAGCGCATCTGGGCCTGGTTCGTCCGGCTCTCGCCGCGCGCCAGCCGCGTGCTGGTCGACGGCTCCGGTCGGGTGGCGTGGGTCTCGCTGACCCAGTTCGTGCGGGCCACCGTCATCGTGGCGGCCACCGATGCGGTCGGCGTGATGATCGTGGCCGCGGCGCTGGGCCTGCCGTTCGTGATGGCGATCGGCGTGCTGGTCTTCCTCGGCGCGTTCGTCCCGATGATCGGGGCGTTCGTGGCGGGCACGGTCGCGGTCCTCGTGGCGCTGGTCGACCAGGGCCCGATCACCGCGCTGATCATGCTCGGGGGCGTGGTCCTGGTGCAGCAGATCGAGGGCCACGTGCTGCAGCCGTTCCTGATGGGCCGCTTCGTCTCGGTGCACCCGCTCGGCGTCATCATCGCGATCGGCGTCGGCGTGGTGGTGGCCGGCATCCCGGGCGCGCTCATCGCCGTCCCGCTGGCGGCCACCGGCAACGCCGTCGCCCAGCACCTGGCCGCCAACACCAGACCCGGCGATGATCCCGAGGAAGAGCTGGAGAAGGACTACGAGGCCGACGGCGAGCAACCACCGGAGCCGGAGTCGGCCGACGAGGAGGGCGCACCGCCGGAGCCCGAGGACCGCGACGCGACCTACGGCAACCGACGAGGCACCGATCCGGCCGAGGCCGCCGACGAAGGAGGTACCCCGTGACGGTGCTCGTTACCTTGGCCGACATCCAAGCGGCCCGCGAGGTGCTGGACGGCGTGACCGTGGTGACGCCCATGCAGACCTCGCGGTGGCTGTCCGCCTCCGCCGGCGGCAACGTGCACCTCAAGCTGGAGAACCTTCAGCGCACCGGCTCGTTCAAGACCCGCGGCGCTTACGTGCGCATCTCCCGCCTCTCGGAGGCCGAGCGCGCCAACGGCGTGGTTGCCGCGTCCGCCGGCAACCACGCGCAGGGCGTCGCGTTGTCGGCCAGCCTGCTCGGGATCAAGTCGACCGTCTTCATGCCCGAAGGTGCGCCGATCCCCAAGGTCCGCGCGACCGAGGCGTACGGCGCCGACATCGTCTTCCACGGCCAGTACCTGGACCAGGCTCTCGTCGCCGCCCGGGCGTTCGCGGACAAGACCGGCGCGGTGCTGATCCACCCCTTCGACCACGTCGACATCGTGACCGGGCAGGGCACCTGCGGCCTCGAGATCATCGAGCAGGTGCCCGACGTCAAGACGGTCGTCGTGCCCACGGGTGGCGGCGGGCTGCTGGCGGGTGTCGCCATCGCCGTCAAGGCGCTCAAGCCCGACGTCCGCGTCGTCGGCGTTCAGGCGGCCGGCGCGGCGGCGTACCCGAAGTCGCTCGCCGACGGGCACCCGGTGGCCCTGGAGCACATGCGCACGATCGCCGACGGCATCGCGGTCGGCTGCCCCGGCCAGATCACCTTCGATGCGGTACAGGAGTACGTCGACGACATCGTCACCGTCACCGAGGACTCCCTGTCGCGGGCCGTGCTGTCGATCGCCGAGCGGGCCAAGCAGGTCGTCGAACCCGCCGGCGCGGCCGGTGTCGCGGCGATGCTCGACGACCCGACCCGCTTCGAGACCCCGGCCGTGGTGATCCTCAGCGGCGGCAACATCGACCCGCTGCTGCTCGGCAAGGTGATCCGTCAGGGCATGGCCGCTGCCGGGAGGTACCTCGGCCTGCGCGTGCACATCCCCGACCTGCCGGGCGGCCTGGCCACGA
The DNA here is from genome assembly GCA_963782035.1 of uncultured Actinomycetota bacterium. Taxonomy (GTDB): domain Bacteria; phylum Actinomycetota; class Actinomycetes; order Propionibacteriales; family Nocardioidaceae; genus Nocardioides. The sequence continues at coordinate 86,166 of CAWAIW010000029.1, read as the reverse complement.
TGCTGACCGAGCTCGCGGACACCGGCGCCAACGTGATCGAGGTCGTGCACGAGCGCATCTCTCCGACCCTGCACCTCAACGAGGTCGAGGTGCTGGTGCAGCTCGAGACGCGCGGCCCCGAGCACTCCGACACCGTCGTCCGCCGGCTGCGCGAGCACGGCTACGAGGTCTTCAGCTGACCGTTGGTCGAGGAAGTCGAGGAGGGCGCTAGCGCCTGCCACGAGACCCGGTGACCGGACCGCTGGCGAGGTCTCGTGACGACGGTTGCTGGCGCAACCTCCTCGACCAGCGGGGAGCTCAGGCCTGGAAGGGCGTGGCGGCAGTGATCTCGACGGAGATGCTCTTGCCGGTCGGCGCGGTGTAGCTGACCTTGTCGCCGACCTTGCGGCCGAGGATGGCCGAGCCGAGGGGCGACTCGGGGGAGAAGACGTCGATGGTGCCGTCCTCGAGGGCCTTGTTGCCCAGCAGGAAGGTGTTCTCCTCGTCGTCGCCGGCGAACTTGTAGGTGACCTTCATGCCGGGCTCGACGATGCCGTTGTCCTCCGGGGTCTCGCCCACCTCGGCCCGACGCATCATGTCCTCGAGCTGGCGGATGCGGGCCTCGACCTTGCCCTGCTCGTCCTTGGCGGCGTGGTAGCCGCCGTTCTCCTTGAGGTCACCCTCGTCGCGGGCGGCGCTGATGCGCTCGATGATCTCCTGGCGCACGGGGCCGCGCAGGTTCTCCAGCTCGGCCTGGAGCTTGTCGAAGGCCTCCTGGGTGAGCCAGATCTTGTCCTGGACGGGCTGCGTCATGGGAATCTCCTGTGGTGCGGGTGTGCGGCCACGAAGGCCGACCTTGCGGGTCTGTGGATCGAACGCTGTGGACCGTGAACGCCCAGTGCCCGGTGGCTGCTCAACCGGTACTCGTGCCGTCACGGGGGCAGCCACGGGGTGGTTCGGAACGTCCAGGCTAGCAAAGGGCAGGAGGAAAGACCCGCTGACGAGGAGACACGTCAGCGCGGTCGGTGCTGGTCAGGGGTGGTGCAGCCGACGTTCTCGACGGCGCTCGCACGCCGCTCGGTGCGCACCTGGACCTCGTTGCGACCCGCCTCCGGCGTGAAGCTCGCCTCGCCGACGACCGTGTGGTCGGCGGCGATCGCGCGTACCTCGCAGGTGGCGTCGGGACTGCCGCGCAGGACCACGTCGACGCGCGCCGTGATGGCGTTGTCGCTGACGACTTCCCAGCCCACCAGCTCCGAGCTGGCATCCGGCGTCGCGTGGAAGAGCGTCGACCAGGCCAGCCACGTCAGCCCGAGCACGCCGACCAGGCCCGACCCCAGCACCACCGCCGTACGACGCCACGGCGCTGGCCGCCCGTAGCGGTCGGCCAGCTCGGCCGCGAGGATCGGTCGGATCACGGTCCCTAGACTCCCACCCGTGACCTCAGCAGCACCCAACGGACCACGGAACTGGCTCCGCCTCATGCACGTGCACGCCCACCCCGACGACGAGTCGAGCAAGGGCGCGGCCACCACGGCCATGTACGTCGCGCAGGGCGTCGACGTCCACGTCGTCACCTGCACGGGCGGCGAGCGGGGCTCGATCCTCAACCCCAACATGGACCGGCCCGACATCGCCGCCAACATCGCTGAGGTCCGCCGCCAGGAGATGGAGCGGGCCCGCGACATCCTCGGCGTCACCCAGGACTGGCTGGGGTTCGTCGACTCGGGCTGGCCCGAGGGCGACCCCAAGCCGCCGCTGCCGGAGGGCTGCTTCGCGCTGGTGCCGCTGGAGGAGTCGGCGGAGCGACTGGTCCGGCTGATGCGTTCCTTCCGGCCGCACGTCGTGACGACGTACGACGAGAAGGGCGGCTACCCGCACCCCGACCACATCCGCTGCCACGAGGTGACGGTCGCGGCGTTCGAGGCGGCGGGCGACCCCGAGCGGTACCCCGACGCGGGCGAGCCCTGGCAGCCGCTGAAGCTCTACTACTCCCACAACTGGAACCGCCCCAAGATGATCGCGATCCACGAGGCGATGCTGGCCCACGGCCTCGAGTCGCCCTACGCCGAGCGCCTCGAGGAGTGGAAGCCCGACCCCGAGTGGGACGCCCGGGTGACGACGCGGATCCCCTGCGGGCAGTACTTCGGCGTCCGCGACCAGGCGCTGCTCGCGCACGCGACGCAGATCGACCCGGACGGTCCGTGGTTCCTGATCCCGCGCGAGATCCAGCAGCAGGCCTGGGGCACCGAGGACTACGAGCTGGTCACCAGCCACGTGGAGTCCACGATCCCGGAGGACGACCTGTTCGCCGGCGTCACCCCGGATCGCTGAATCGGCCGCGCAGGGGGAGAATGGCCTCATGGCCACCGCACTGCTCGCGCCGCTCCTCCGGCTCGCCGACGCCAGCGACCCCGTGCCGGCCGACAACGACGTGGTCGCCGGCGGCACGGCGCTGCTGGTGTTCGGCTTCCTGATCCTGGCCGTGGTCGTGCTGGCGCTCAGCTTCAACAAGCAGCTGCGCAAGACGCGCGCCGCTCGCGAGGCCGGCGTCTTCGGCGACGAGCCGGCCACCCCGGAGAAGTCCGGGCCTGCTCAGTCCTGAGCCTCCCGGCGCTGCGCGTCGGTGAACTCGCTCATCGCGGCGGCCGCCGGGGCAGGCACGCCTTCGGCCCTGGCCCGCCGGTACGACGACACGTTGGCCGCCGTGGCCGCCATCGCCTGCTTCACCCTGCCGCGGCCGTAGGTCACCGCGTGCCCGGCGCCGACGCCGATGCTCATGCCGACCTCGATGGCGTCCTGGTCGGCGCCCAGGTAGAGGAACTGCCACGAGTAGTCGCGGGTCTGCTTCTCGATGAGCTCCTTGACCCGTGTGTGCGTCCACTCGCGGCTGGCGTTCTCCAGGCCGTCGGTCATGATCCCGACGACGACGGTGCCGGGCCGCCGGTCCTCGGGGAGCGCGGCGAGCCGCTGGCCGGCGTCGGTGACGAGCCGGCCGATCGAGTCGAGCAGCGCGGTGGTGCCGCGCGGTTGCAGGACCAGCGACGGTACGTCGGCGATCGGGCGGTCGGCGTACACCTCCTCGTAGGAGTCGTCGAACTGCGCGAGCGTCACCCGGCACTCACCGGGAGTCGCGCGCTGCTCGGCGATGAAGGCGTCGAAGCCGCCGACGGTGTCCTCGACGATGGAGTTCATCGAGCCCGAGCGGTCGAGCAGGAAGTACAGGTGGGTCAGGTCCGGGTTCGTCATGGCGGTTCTCCTCATCGGGTGGGGCGGCGGGGTCGGAAGCGCATGGGGGCCGGCGGGGCGGCGCCGGGCGGCAACGGTGCGTGCCGGCCCTGCTCGACGTCGTACCTCGCCCGCTCGACGCCGGCGGCGGTCACCCGGCCCTCCTCGGACTGGTAGGCCGCGAGGGTGCGGGTGCGGGCCAGGCGCGGGCCGACGGCGTTCTCGCTCAGCCCGGCCAACGCGCCGGCCGAGCGCAGGGTCTCGCCGTCGACCACGGCGACCGCCATGGCCTCGTCGATCGCCGCGGTCAGCAGATCCTGGATCTCCCGCAGGCGGGGGAGCGCGGTCGCCGGGTCGGCCGGGTCGATCGCCGCCAGGGCGTGGCGGGCGTGCTCGATCGCGGCGCCGATGGGGCCATCCGGAGTCCAGCCTGCAGCTGATGCGTCGTCCATGTCTTCGAGAGTACCGCAGTAACTGCGGCGACCCAAGGAAGTGCGTCAGTCCTTCTCGAGGACGACCAGGCAGTCGTACGCCGTCGCGTCGCCGACGGGGCGGGCGACGCGCTCGGCGCGCACCTCCTCGAACCCCTCGCCGGTGAGGTCGATCAGCACGTCCTCGGCGGTCATCAGCACGCTCGGGTCCTGCGGCCCGCCGGTGCCCTCGGTGAGGTTGCTGGTGTCGTGGGCGACCCACACGAACCGGCCGCCGGACTGCAGGGCGCCGAAGGCGCGCAGCACCGCCTCGCGCCGCTCCGCCTGCTTCAGCTGGAGGTAGGCGACGACGACGAGGTCGTGCTCCTCGGCCCAGTCGGTGGCGGTCGCGTCGGCGGCGACCCAGGCCACCCGGTCGGCGACTCCGGCCCGGTCGGCCAGCTGCTTGCCCTTGTCCAGGCCCACCTGGGAGAAGTCGGCGGCGGTCACGGTCCAACCGCGCTGGGCGAGCCAGATGGCGTTGCGGCCCTCCCCGGCGGCCAGGTCCAGCGCCCGGCCGGGCGACAGGTCGGCGCACACCTCGGCCACGAACCGGTTGGGCTCGGCCGACCAGACGAGCTCGCTCGCGGCGTACCGCTCGTCCCACCCCGCCGCGTCCACGGCGTCAGTCTGGCAGTCGGGTGGTGGCCCCGTCGGTCCACTGGAGGTACGCCGTGCGGGCGGGACGGATGGCCAGCCAGCGGGCCGCGTCGGCGTCGAGGGCGAGCGCCGTGGTGGCGTCGACGTCGGCGTCGGTGAGGCTCGCGGCGATCACGGTGACGGAGGAGAGGCGACGCGGCGGGCGGCCGGTGCGGGCGTCGACGACGTGGGCGCCGCGGTGGGCCAGGCCGGACGTGGCGACCGCGCCGTCGCGAAGGGCCACCACCGCGACCATGCGCAGCGGGTCGCTCGCGTCCTCGATGCCGATGCGCCACTCCGGGCGTTCGTCGGCGGCGACGTGCACGACCATGTCGCCGCCGGCGGAGAGGCAGAAGTCGGTGTCCTGGAGCGCCCGCAGGTGGTGGGCGGCCCGTTCGACCGCCCAGCCCTTGACCACGCCGCTCGGGTCGAGGTGGCCGCCGCGGACGACGTCGAAGGCGCCGCCGGACGCCCGCCGGGCCTGCTCCCCGATGGCCAGCACCTCCCGTACCTCGGGTGGTCCGTCCTCGGCGACGACCTCGCCGCGGTCGAGCCGGGAGACGAAGGAGTCCTCGCGCCAGGTGCTGAAGACCCGGTCGGCCTCGCGGAGGTCGGCGACCACCGCGGACCACGCCGCGTCGGCGGCCGGACCGTCGGCGTACCTGCCTCGGAGGGCCAGGCTCACCGGGAGACCCATGACGTGCTCGACGCGGCGGCGTACGGAAGTGGCGGTCCCGGTCATCGTCGTGGTCACAGGCCGGCCTGGTCGAGGGCACTCTGGAGCGACTGCTGGTAACCGACGCTGGTCACCGTGGCCCCGCTGACCATGTCGATCTGGGCGCTCTGCTGGTCGAGGGTCTCCTGGATCAGCACGGGCAGGGCGTAGGAGTTGATCTGCTGGTCGCGGCCGTTGCCGCTCGGGTACTGCACGACCGAGACGTCGGTGACCTTCGCGCCGCTGACGGTGAGCTCCACCTGGACGGGTCCCCACTGGGTCTGGGCCGTGTCGCCGGTGACGGTCGTGGACGCGTTCGAGGACTTGGTCGAGGACTTGGTCGAGGAACCGCTCCCGGAGGAACCGCCCGTCGTGGTCGTCGAGGTCGAGCCACTCCCGGTCCCCGACGAGATGGCGGGCACGTCGGCGGTGGAGAGGGTGCTGCTCGTGGAGGTGTGGTAGCCGAACATCAGCACGACCACGGTGACGGTGGACAGGAACCAGGTAGAGATGCGCTTCATGCCGACACCAGCTCGAAGCTCTCCAGGTGCAGCTGGTCCGGAGGCAGCCCGGCGGCCAGCAGCGCCGCCGTGAGGGCGCCGGTCCACGCGCTCGGCCCGCAGACGTACACGTCGCGCTCGGCGAGGTCAGGCAGCCAGCCGCGAAGCACGGCGACGTCGTCGGCACCGCCGACGTCCGTGCCCGTGCCGAGCCAGGACGAGGGGGCGCGCCGGCGTCCCGGCAGCTCGACGACCTGCAGCCCGCGCTCGGCCGCCAGCGCGGCGAGCTCGTCGCGGAACAGCGGGACGTCGGTGTAGCGCTGGAGGAACACGGCCTCACCCCACGCGTACGGCGCCCCCTCGGCGAGGGCTCGGAGCGGAGTGATGCCGACGCCGGCACCGAAGTAGGCGACCCGGCGCTGGGTACGGGCACGGTCGGTGAGCCGGCCGTACGGACCCTCGACCAGCGCCCGCGTGCCGGGCCGGAGGGCGGCGACGGCCGTGCTCCCGTCCCCGGCCCCGGAGACGGTGATCCGCAGGCTGCGGCCGTCGGGGGCGGCGGAGAGCGAGTAGGGGTTGGCGCGGCTCCACCCCGGCCCGGCCAGGAACCGCCAGCCGAAGAACTGACCGGCCTCGGCCCGCAGCCGGTGCAGCCGGCGACCGGTGAGGTACACCGACCAGACGCCGGGAGCCTCGGGGACGACGGAGGAGACACGGAGGTCGTGGTGGAGGTTCGTCCAGACGGGTAGCGCCACCCGGAAGACGAGGACGGCGCCCGCTGCCAGCGCCCAGGCCGTCCACCAGAACACGGTGCGGCCGGGCGACCCGTTGAAGTCGGTGCCGGTCCACAGCTGGTGCGGGAGGGCCAGCCCCACGCCGAGGTAGGCGTAGAGGTGCATCAGGTGCCACGACTCGTAGCGCAGACGACGACGGGCCGCTCGCACGCTGGTCACCACGACCATGACCAGGGCGGCGGTCCCGCCCAGGGCGAGCAACATGCCCGGGTAGTCGACGACCAGGTTCCAGAAGGTCTGGGGGGCCTCGACGACCGAGCCGAGGGCGTAGCCCCAGGTGATCAGCACGATGTGCGTCAGCATCAGGTCGAACGAGGTGAATCCCACCAGCCGGTGGATCCGCGCCAATCGGTCCTGGCCGAAGGCGCGCTCGAGGAACGGCACGCGGGCCATCAGCACGACCTGGGCGAGCAGTAGGACCGACGCGGTCAGGCCGGTGAGCCGACCCACCGAGTCCAGGCCGGTGGTCCAGCCTCCGAGGTCCTGGACGCCGCCGCCGGTCACCCACCAGTAGGTGACGAGGAGCAGGCCCAGCCACAGGGCGGCGCCCGCGGCTGCGCGGATGAGTCCGTCCAGGCGGGTCATGACGTCGAGGAGCCGGGAGTGGCGCCGTCGTCGGGCCGCTGCTGCCCGTTGTCACCGTCGTCACCGTCGTCGCCACGCGGCTGGGGGAAGCCGTTGGGCGGCTGGCCCGGGAGGGTGCCCCGGGGACCGTTCTGCGGTCCCTGCTGCCGGCGCTGCTGACCCGGCCCTCCGGGGAACTGGTTCTGGAAGCCGCCGCCGGGACCGCCCTGCCCGAACCGGCCCGCGCCGTCGCGTCCGTCGTCGGCGGTCGCGTGGCCGAGCGCGAACCCGCCGGCGCCGGCCACCAGGGCCACGCCGAGGGCGCCGCCGGCGAGGATGAGGCCGCCGCGGCTGCGCTTGGGCGGGGCGGGCGCGTACGCCGTCGTGGCCGCCGGTTGGCCCGCCGGCTGTGCCGCCGGGGGCGTCGCCGGCTCCCAGCGGGAACCGCTGACGGGTGCTGTCTCGTCGTTGCTCATGGCCTCAGGATCGGCCCTCGAACTGTGAGGACCCTGTGCATCCGCGATGGGGACGGTTCGAGCCCTCAGGCCACGTCGGCGTCCATCGCCGCCACGAAGTCCCGCTTGACCGCGCGCCACGCCTCGTCGGTCATCGTGCGTCGCCAGTAGGGCGAGCACGACATGTCCGACCGGACCAGGCCCCGGTCGTTCAGCAGGTGCTTGCGGATCGAACGCACCTCCTCGGCCTCACCGTGGACGAACGCGTGCACGCGGCCCTCGGGGAAGTCGACGGCCGCGACGGCCTCGGCCAGCAGCGCGGCGTCCTGGCGGGCGTCGCCACCTCGGTGCAGCCACGCCAGGTCGAGGTCGCCCGGCGTGGTCAGAGGCACCTCGTGCTCCGGGCCGTCGCAGAGCAGGCGCACGACCACGCGGACACCGGCCGGCACGGCCTCCATCGACGCCGCGATCGCGGGCAGCGCCGACTCGTCGCCGACCATCAGGTGCCAGTCGGCCTCGGCGTCCGGCCGGTAGCCGCTGCCCGGTCCCTCGAAGACGAGCACGTCACCCGCGGCGACGCCCGCGGCCCAGGGTCCGGCGACCCCGTCGTCGCCGTGCACCACGAAGTCGAGGGTCAGCCGGCAGCTCACCGCGTCCCACGTGCGGACCGTGTAGCGGCGCCGCGCGGGCCACAGCTCCTGGGCGTGCTCGTCGCGCACGGCCTTCGGCTCGAACACCGCGTCGTACGGCGCCCCGGACGGCGGGATGGCCACGTTGACGTAGGTGTCGGTGGCGTCCGGCATCGCGAAGCCGGCGAGTCCCGGACCGCCCAGAACGATCCGCACCAGCCCAGGTGTCAGCCACTCGCGGGTCTCGACCAGTCCATGGAAAGCCATGAAGCAAGGCTAGTCGGCGAGACCGTTGGTCGAGGAGCTCCGAAGGCCCGTCACGAGACCCGGCGACAGGTCCTCGCTCGTCTCACGGGGTCTCGTGACAGGGGCTGGCGCGCCGTCCTCGACCAGCGCAGTCGTAGCGTGACGAGCGTGCCGAACCGCCTGGCGTCCGCCACGTCCCCGTACCTCCTCCAGCACGCCGACAACCCGGTCGACTGGTGGGAGTGGGGCGAGGACGCCTTTGCCCAGGCGCGCGAGCGGGGACTGCCGGTGCTGCTGAGCGTCGGGTACGCCGCGTGCCACTGGTGCCACGTGATGGCGCACGAGTCCTTCGAGGACGCGGCGACGGCGGCGTACCTCAACGAGCACTTCGTCTGCATCAAGGTCGACCGCGAGGAGCGGCCGGACGTCGACGCGATCTACATGCAGGCCACGACCGCGATGACGGGGCACGGCGGCTGGCCGATGACGGTGGTGCTCGACCACGACGGCGGCCCGTTCTTCGCCGGCACCTACTTCCCGGACGCGCCGCGCCAGGGCATGCCGTCGTTCCGCCAGGTGCTCGAGGCGATCGACCAGGCGTGGACCCAGCGGCCCGACGACGTCGGCAAGGTGTCCGCCGACCTCCGCGCGCACCTGAACCGGTCCGTGGCCGGCGTCCCGGCGCCGATCGACGTCGCCGTGCTCGACGCCGCGGTGACCCGGCTCGCCACGGACTTCGACGGCGAGCAGGCGGGCTTCGGCGGCGCGCCCAAGTTCCCGCCGTCGATGGTGCTCGAGCAGCTCCTGCGCCACTCGTGGCGCACCGGCGCGGTCGCCGCTGGCTCGATGGTCGGCGCGACCTGCGAGGCGATGGCGCGAGGCGGGATGTACGACCAGCTCGGCGGCGGCTTCGCGCGCTACTCCGTGGACCGGCAGTGGGTCGTGCCGCACTTCGAGAAGATGCTCTACGACAACGCGCTGCTGCTCGGCGTCTACGCGCACTGGGGCACTGCGCTGGGGATGAGGATCGCGGCGCGAGACCGCCGACTTCATGGTCCGCGAGCTCGGCACGGCCGAGGGCGGCTTCGCGGCCGCGCTCGACGCCGACTCGGAGGGCGAGGAGGGCCGCTTCTACGTCTGGACGCCTGGGCAGCTGGCCGAGGTGCTGGGTGCCGACGACGGCTCCTGGGCGGCCACGACCTTCGAGGTGACGGACACCGGCACGTTCGAGCACGGGTCCTCGACGCTCCAGCTGCTGCACGACCCGGATGACCCGGACCGCTGGTCCGACGTACGCCGTCGGCTGCTGGCCGCGCGCGGGCTGCGGGTCCGCCCGGCGCGCGACGACAAGGTGGTGGCCGCCTGGAACGGCCTGGCCATCGTGGCGCTGGTCGACGCCGGCCGGCTGCTCGGCCGCGAGGACCTGGTCGACGCGGCGGTCCGGGCCGGCGCCCTGCTGGCCGACCTGCACCTGCGCGACGACGGGTCGCTGCTGCGCGTCTCGCGCGATGGTGTCGCGGGCCGGCACCGCGGTGTGCTGGAGGACCACGGCTGCGTCGCGCACGGCTTTCTCGCCCTGGCCGGGGCGACCGGTGATGCGGTCTGGCTGGCCCGGGCCCAGGCGGTGCTGGACCACGCACTCGACCGGTTCCGCGCGGACGACGGAGGCTTCCACGACACCGCCTCGGACGCCGAGGCCCTGGTGGCGCGACCTCGAGACCCCACGGACAACGCCAGCCCGAGCGGCCTCTCGGCGATGGTGCACGCACTGCTCGCGGCCGCCGCGCTCACCGGTGACGGGAGGTACGAGCAGGCGGCCGAGGAGGCGCTCGGCACGGTGGCCTCGTTGGCGGTGCAGGCGCCGCGGTTCACCGGCTGGTCGCTCGCTGCCGCGGAGGCGCTGGCCGCCGGCCCGCTGGAGGTCGCGGTCGTCGGGCCGCCCGGGCCTGCGCGCGACGAGCTGGAGCGGACGGCCCGTCGGGCGCCCGGTGTCACGGTCGTCGTGGCCGATGACGGTGACGACGCGATCCCGCTGCTGGGCGGGCGCGGGCCGGTCGGCGGTGAGCCGGCGGCGTACGTGTGTCGCCGGATGGTGTGCGACCGGCCGGTGACGACGGTCGCCGAGCTCGAGCCGCTAGTCGCGGGCGCGGGCGGCTAGCGCGGCGAGCGCCCTGTCGGCGTGCACCGTCATGCTCCACTCGCTGCTGATGACCTCGCGGATGATGCCGTCGGTGTCGATCACGAAGGTGGCGCGCTTCACCGGGGTGACGTACTTGCGCTTCACCCCGTAGGCCCGGGCGACGTCGCCGTTCTCGTCGGAGACCAGCGGGAAGTCGATGCCCGTCGACCGCGCGAAGCGGTGCTGCTTGACCATCGCGTCGGTGCTGATGCCGATCGGCTGGGCGCCCGCCGCCGCGAACTCCTCGGCCAGGTCACGGAAGTGGCAGACCTCCGCGGTGCACCCGCCGCTCATCGCGGCCGGGTAGAAGAACAGGACGACGGGCCCGTCGGCCAGCTTCTCGGCCAGGTGCACGGGTCGGCCCGTGCCGTCCGGGAGCTCGAAGTCGGGAGCCCGGGATCCAGCTTCGATCGTCTTCACGACGGGAGTTCGGAGCCGACCCGGGCCTCGGATGTCTCAGCCGATCCCGAGCTGCGCCAGCAGGCGGGCGCTGAAGGTGTCCCGCGGCAGGTCTGTGGTCAGCAGACCGAAGCCGGTGTGGAACGCCAATGCGACGAGCGTCACCGCGGCCGCGCCCACGGCGAGGCGCTGCCACCGGCGCGGGCCGGCGTCCCGCGCGGAGGTCACCCGGTCGTGGGTGCGCTCGAGCCAGCGCACGAAGACCGTCGACACCAGCGTGCTCACGATGCTGGCCATCACGGCACCGATGACGGTGCCGACCAGGCCGAGCCTGGTGCTCAGGACGGTGGCGGTCGCGGCGGCGACCGCGCCGGCGAGGACGGCGGGATAGGTCAGGGAAGGGCGGTTTTCGTCAGACATCTCAAGGGAGGGACGAACCAGTCGCCTCCAGGGTTGCCAGGTCAGCCGGTGATGCCGGTCACCGCAGGCTGTAGACCGCCATCGAGATGCCGACGTAGTGCGTGACGAAGGCCAGGATCGTGAAGGTGTGGAAGATCTCGTGGAAGCCGAACCACTGCGGCCAGGGGTCGGGCCGCTTGATGCTGTAGACGACACCCCCGACGGTGTAGAGCGCCCCGCCGACGGCGACCAGCACGGCGGCGGCGATCCCGACCCCGACGCGGTCCGAGCCCTCGACGAAGGACGGGATGTAGAACACGCCGGTCCAGCCCATGCCGATGTAGATCGGCATGTAGATCCACTTGGACGCGCCGATCCAGAACACCTTGAACAGCACGCCGAGCACCGCCACCGACCAGATGACCGTGAGCAGCACCGCCCGCTGGCTGCCCTGGAGGAACACGATCGTGAACGGCGTGTAGGTCCCTGCGATGAGCAGGAAGATGTTGGCGTGGTCGAAACGCCGCAGGTAGCCGTGCACCCGCGGCGACCAGTGCCCGCGGTGGTAGATCGCCGAGACGGTGAACAGCAGGAGCGCGGACGCGGCGTACACGGACGAGCCGATGCGCGTCGGGGCGCTGGGCGACAGGGCGATCAGCACGATGCCGGCGGCGAGGGCGAGAGGAGCGGACGCGAGGTGCAACCAGCCGCGCAGCCTCGGCTTCACCTCGGCGACGGCGTCGGCCAGCGAGTCGATGATCGACTCTCGCGTCGAGCGCGCGTCCTCCATGCGCATTGAAGTTAGCATCAGGTCCGTGGGTGAGTGGAAGGAACGCGTCCGACGTCTCTTCTACCCCGCCTACGAAGCCCGCATGTTGCGCGCTCTCCCCAAGGAGAAGCTGCCCGCGCACGTCGGCGTGATGCTCGACGGGAACCGTCGCTGGGCGAAGTCCGTCGGTGCCAGCGCCGCCCAGGGACACGCCGCCGGCGCGGCCAACATCGAGCCGTTGCTGGACTGGTGCGACGAGGTCGGGGTGGAGGTCGTCACCCTCTGGCTGCTGTCCACCGACAACCTCAACCGACCCGCCGCCGAGGTCGACACCCTGCTCGACATCATCGCCGGCGCCGTCGAGACCCTGGCCGCCCAGAGCCGCTGGCGGCTGCACGCGGTCGGTGCCCTCGACATGCTGCCCGCCACGATCGCAGTCCGCCTCAAGGAGGCCGTCCAGTCGACGGCCGAGGTGGAGGGGATGCTCGTCAACGTGGCTGTCCCGTACGGCGGCCGGCGCGAGATCGCCGACGCCGTGCGGTCCCTGCTCCAGGAGCACGCCGAGCGGGGCACCAGCCTCGAGGAGCTGGCCGAGGTCATCGACGTCGAGCACATCGCCGAGCACCTCTACACCAAGGGCCAGCCCGACCCGGACCTGGTGATCCGTACCTCCGGCGAGCAGCGCCTCGGCGGGTTCCTGCTGTGGCAGTCGGCGCAGAGCGAGTTCTACTTCTGCGAGGCCTACTGGCCCGACTTCCGCAAGGTCGACTTCCTGCGCGCCATGCGTGCGTACACGCAACGCGAGCGCCGGTACGGCGCATAGCGATCGACTGGTCTGAACCGAAACCTGACGTTCACCCCGAGTTCGGGCGTGTTGCCGCGAACCACGGCCGTCGAGTCGTAGTTTCGAGTCAGCGGCGGGTGGGGAAGCCCGCCGTACTGGGAGGCAAGTTCGTGACACTCCGCGACCGCGCAAGGGGAGCTCTTCGCCCCGCGCGTGGGGGCCGGCACCCCGGCTCACTTCCCTCCTCCCGGTCCGTCCGCGTGATCTGACACAAGGACCGGGGCAGGGGTGCCGTGCCGGTCGTAGGGGTTCCCGTGCCTCAGGCGAAGAAAGTCGCAGTCAGCTCCCACCGGACGTTCGTCCTCGACACCAGCGTGCTGCTCGCCGACCCTGGCGCGCTCAAGCGGTTCGCCGAGCACGAGGTGGTCCTCCCGGTGGTCATCATCACCGAGCTGGAGGGCAAGCGTCACCACCCGGAGCTGGGCTTCTTCGCCCGGTCCGCGCTGCGGATGCTCGACGACCTGCGCATCACCCACGGCCGCCTCGACGAGCCGGTGCCGGTGGGCGATGACGGCGGGACGATCCGGGTCGAGCTCAACCACACCGACGTGGCCTCCCTGCCCTCGGGCTTCCGGCTGGGCGACAACGACACGCGGATCCTGGCCGTCGCGAGGAACCTCGCCGACGAGGGGCACAACGTCACGCTCGTCTCCAAGGACCTGCCCCTGAGGATCAAGGCGTCGGCCGTCGGCCTGGACGCCGAGGACTACCGCGGCGACGCGATCTCCGACTCCGACCCCGGGTACTCCGGCATGGCCGAGCTCGACGTGTCCGCCGCCGAGCTCGACGAGCTGTACGACGACGGGTCGATCGACCTGCCCGCCGCCCGCGACCTGCCGTGCCACTGCGGGCTGGTGCTGCTCTCCGACCGGGGCACCGCCCTCGGCCGGGTCGGCGCGGACAAGCAGGTCCGGCTCGTCCGCGGTGACCGGGAGGCCTTCGGCATCCACGGCCGGTCCGCCGAGCAGCGGATCGCGCTGGAGATGCTGCTCGACCCCGAGGTCGGGATCGTCTCGCTGGGCGGCCGGGCGGGCACCGGCAAGTCCGCGCTCGCTCTGTGTGCGGGGCTCGAGGCGACCCTCGAGCGTCGCCAGCACAAGAAGGTCGTGGTGTTCCGTCCGCTGTTCGCGGTCGGCGGCCAGGAGCTCGGGTACCTCCCCGGCTCGGAGAGCGAGAAGATGTCGCCCTGGGCGCAGGCGGTCTTCGACACCCTCGGCGCCATCACCTCGCGCGAAGTGATCGACGAGGTGCTCGAGCGCGGCATGCTCGAGGTGCTGCCGCTGACCCACATCCGGGGCCGGTCCCTGCACGACTCCTACGTGATCGTCGACGAGGCGCAGTCCCTGGAGCGCAACGTCCTGCTCACCGTTCTCTCGCGGATCGGCGCCGGCTCGAAGGTCGTGCTCACCCACGACGTCGCCCAGCGCGACAACCTGCGGGTGGGCCGGCACGACGGCATCGTGGCGGTCGTGGAGAAGCTCAAGGGCCACCCGCTGTTCGCCCACGTCACTCTCACCCGGTCCGAGCGATCGCCCATCGCGGCCCTCGTCACCGAGATGCTGGAGAACGTCACCTTGTAGGAGCCCCACCCGCCCCGTCCGCCCGATCGCGAGGCGGACGGGGCTCGAGTGAGTGCTGTGACTCGTGGTGCGAATTGTTACCTTCCCGCCTCGGGTTTTGCCGTCCGTTGTTTTGCCGTCACCCCTGAGTTCCGGGCAGGGTGGCGTGATCGTTCCGTGACCTGGTGACTCGGCTCCCCGCGGAACGACCGCTCGCTTGATCGATTCAGCAGTCCCCTGTCCTGACGTCGACCCGAAGTCCTTTTCCCCTGTGACCTCATCCCACCGCGCCCCACGCGCCCAGCGCGTTGCTCAGCGTGCCGACGGCGCCACCCGCACGTCGGGTGGCGCGCGCCGTGCGACGCATGCAGCGCCGCGCGACCACGCCACCGCCCGCAGGGCCATCAAGACCGCCACCATCACCGGAGGCCTCGCCTCGATGGCGACCGCGGTCGTGGTCGGCGGGGGTGTCCTGTCGGCGGGCTCGCCCGTGATGGACGCCGCGGGTGACCTCGCCGCGGCCGCCACGCAGCCTTCCGCCACCCCGCTCACGGCCGACGAGCTGGCCGCCCGCGCCCGCGTGCCGCTCTCGCGCTCGGACCGCCGCGACACCGTGGACCGCGACAAGGCGAAGACCCTGACCGTCGCCGGCGGTCCGGCGGTGACCGGCAGCGAGAGCCTGTCGGATGAGGACCCGCGCACGATCGCGCGGGCGCTGCTGGCCGAGTTCGGCTACTCCGCCGACCAGTTCGGCTGCCTGGACTCCCTCTGGGCGAGCGAGAGCGGCTGGCGCGTGAACGCCGACAACCCGAGCTCCACGGCCTACGGCATCCCGCAGGCCCTGCCCGGCTCGAAGATGGCCTCCGAGGGGGCGGACTGGGCGACCAACCCGGTCACCCAGATCACGTGGGGCCTCGGCTACATCCGGGACCGCTACGGCAGCCCCTGCGGAGCGTGGAGCTTCAAGCAGGGCCGCGGGTGGTACTGACCACCCCCCGGTGAGTTTTTGCGTTTCCGGTACGGACCACCCGCTGGTTCGCCAGTCTCTCACCATGTCTCGACGTCGCCTGCTGGCACCCGTCCTCGCTTTCCTGGCCCTGCTGCTGGCCGTCTCAGCGGCCGGTCCGGCCGTCGCCAAGCCGCCGATCAAGCCGGGGCCCGTCACCAACCTGGCGATGACGCTGACCAAGCCGGCGGACAACTTCACCGTGTCGGCCTCCTGGACCGCGGCGGTGAACGCGACGACGTACGACGTCTCGCTGACCAACGCCACGACCGGTGCGGCCCTGTCCGCGGCGTCGGTGGGCACCACGAGCTGGTCCGCCTCGGTGAACCTCACCGGGGTGACCCAGGTGCGTCTCACGGTCACCGGGAAGGCTCAGCGCACCGGCCCCTCGGCCTCGATCACCCAGGCCGTGCCGGACCTGAACGCGCCCAACGGCACCTTCACCACGTCGTGGGTGGACCGCACCGGCACCATCACCCAGACCTCGCTGACCGACGACGGTCCGGTCAACCAGATCACGCGCACGGTCAACTGGGGGGACGGGTCGCTGGCCGAGGACTGGAGGAACGGCGCCACGATCAGCCACGTGTACGCCGCCGACGGGCTCTACCGCCCGAACGTGACGCTCAAGGACGCCAAGGGCAACACCCGCGTGGTCGTCATCCCAGCGATCGTGCCCGGTGACAAGACCCCGCCGACCGGCAAGTTCCCCACCGGACCGAACACCGTGTGGCAGGGACTCACGACCGTGACCCTGACCCAGACCGCCCTCAGCGACAACCTCAGCCCGGCCGCCTTCATCCTTCGCTGGATCGACTGGGGCGACGGCTCGCCCGTGCTGCCGTGGACCGACGGAGTCACCGCGACCCACGTCTTCGCCGCCGCCGGCGACTACGCACCGAAGGTGATCCTCAAGGACGAGGCCGGCAACACCGGCGAGGTCGCCGCGGAGGCCGTGCACGTCAGCGCCGACACCGTCCGTCCGGTCCTGAAGCTGACCCTGCCCAAGAAGGGCGTCGCCGGCGAGGTCTCCTCGTGGAAGCGGCTCGCGGGCACCGCGACCGACGACAAGGGCACCGGCGTCGCCGGCGTCACCGTGAAGGCGATCGAGAAGCGCTCCAGCGGCTGGTTCTTCTACAAGGCGACCACCAAGACGTGGTCCTCGGCCGCGACCAAGGCCAAGGCTTGGAAGCGCGCCAAGGCCGCGGTGGCGAAGGTGGACGCCAAGGGCAGCTGGACCGTGCGCCTGGGTGGCCTCAAGAAGGGCACCCTGATCCTCAAGCCGACCGCCACCGACGTGGCGGGCAACGCCTCCAAGCCGGCGCCGCACAAGGCAGTGCTGACCGCCCCCTGAGCAGGGGTCTCAGCAGCGCTCAGCGGCAGCAGAAGATGGTGGCTTCGCCGTCGTACGCGCGCGGCTCGTGGAACTCCTGCAACCGCCAGTCGACGTCCTCCTCGGAGGAGTGCAGGTAGGCCAGGGCGGCGTCGCTGTCGAGGAAGACGGCCTGGGGGACGAGGTCGGTGCGCTCGACGTCGGCGAAGCGGCGGCGCAGCTGCGGCTCACCGTTCTGGCTGCTGAACGCCGACACGACGGGCTCGCCGCCGGCCTCGCGGCGCAGGGCCGCGACGTGGCCGTCGCCGTTGGTGACGGCCACGAACAGCCCGCCGGGCCGGAGCACGCGGCGTACCTCGGCGATCGCCCGGTCGACGTCCGGCACGTGGTAGAGCATCCACATCGCCGCGACCGCGTCGAAGGACTCGTCGGCGTACGGCAGGTCCTGGGCGTCACCCTGCCGCGCGTCGATGCCCCGGGCACGGGTCATCTCCACGAAGTGCTCGGACTGGTCGATGGTCGTCAGCGAGGCGTCGGGCAGGGCGGCCGCGAGACGGACGGCGAACATCCCGGTGCCGGGCCCGACCTCGAGCACGCGCAGCGGGTTGTCGGCCACGATGGCGGCCAGCGCCTCGGTGGCGGGGTCGCGTCCGTCGGCGGTGGGATGCCACACCGAGCGCCGGGTCTCGAGGTTCTCCTCGGTCAGGTACTGGGCCCGGACGTGCGCCGGGTCGTCGATCCTCACGCTGGGTTCATTCTCTTGGGCTCACTCACCTGTTCTGGTCATGCTCTCGATGTCGAGGGCTTCGTCGAGCTGGGCCTCGGTGATCCGACCCTGCTCGACGTACCCGAGAGCGACGACGGTATCCCGGATGGTCGCGCCGTCGGCGAGGGCCCTTTTGGCGACCTTCGCCGCCTCCTCGTACCCGAGGTACTTGTTCAGCGGCGTCACCACCGAGGGCGACGACTCGGCGTAGCGGCGCATCCGGTCGCGGTCGACGGTGATCCCGTCGACACAGTCGGCGAGCAGGCGGCTGGCGTTGGCGAGGAGGCGCTGCGACTCCAGCACGTTGCGGGCGATCACCGGCAGCATCACGTTGAGCTCGAAGCTGCCGGACGCTCCGGCGAACGCGATGGCCGCGTCGTTGCCGATCACCTGGGCGCACACCATGAGCGTGGCCTCCGGGATGACTGGGTTGACCTTGCCGGGCATGATGCTCGACCCCGGCTGTAGGTCCGCGAGGTGGATCTCGGCCAGCCCGGTGGTCGGGCCGCTGGCCATCCAGCGCAGGTCGTTGCAGATCTTCACCAGCCCCACAGCGTATGTGCGGAGCATCCCGCTGAGCTCGACGATCGCGTCCCGTCCGCCCTGCGCCTCGAAGTGGTCGCGAGCCTCGGTGAAGGACTCTCCGGTCGCCTGGTTGAGGCGCTCGATCGTCTGGGCGGCGAAGCCCGCGGGCGCGTTGATGCCGGTGCCGACGGCGGTGCCACCCAGGGGCAGCTCGCGGACGCGGGGGAGGACGGCCTCGACGCGCTCGCGGGCGCGGTCGACGACGGCGGCGTACCCACCGAGCTCCTGGCCCAACGTGACCGGTGTGGCGTCCATGAGGTGGGTACGGCCGGACTTCACCGCGTCGGCGGTCTCGTCGCTCTTGGCGCGCAACGAGGTGTGGAGCGCGGCGATGCCGTCGAGGAGGTCGCGCGTGCCGAGCACCGCGGCGACGTGGATGGCCGAGGGGAAGGTGTCGTTGGAGGACTGGGCGGCGTTGACGTGGTCGTTGGGGTGCACCTCGACGCCGGCGCGCTGGGCGAGGGTGGCGACGACCTCGTTGACGTTCATGTTGGTGCTCGTGCCGGACCCGGTCTGGAAGACGTCGATCGGGAACTGGTCGTCGTGCTCGCCGGCCACGATCGCGTCGGCGGCGTCGACGATGGCGTCGGCCTGCTCCTCGGTGAGCGCGCCGAGGTCCTGGTTGGTCCGGGCGGCGGCGGCCTTGATCCGGGCCAGCGCGTGCACCAGCGCCGGCTCCAGCCGCTGCCCGCTGATCGGGAAGTTGTCCACGGCCCGCTGGGTCTGCGCCTGCCAGAGGGCGGCCTCCGGCACGCGGACCTCGCCCATGGAGTCGTGCTCGACCCGGTACTCGTCCTGCTCGGTCATGACCTCGAACGTACCCGCGCGAGGTACAGCCAGTAGTGCTCGGCCCGGCCCTGCAGGTCCACGTCGTACGCCGCCGCCTCGGCGTCGCCGAACACGCGCGTCATCGCGGTCCGCAGGCCCTCGTCGGGCGCGGCTGACCACACCACGCACAGCCCGCCGGGCCTGATCGCCCGTTTGGTCGCGGCCAGCAGGTCGTGACCGTAGAGGGCGGCGTTGGCTTCGTGGACGAGGTACCCGGGCCCGTTGTCGACGTCGAGCAGGACGAGGTCGTAGGCCGCGTCCGCCCCCGCCAGCGTGTCGGCCACGTCGCCGACGACGACCTGGACGCGCGGGTCGGCGAGCAGGGACGGGCCGGGCGGCACGGTGCCGTCGCGCAGCCACCCGACGAGGGCCGGTTCGATCTCGGCGACGACCACGCGTCGTACGCGTGCGTCCGCGAGCACCTCGCCGAGCGTGTAGCCGAGGCCGAGGCCGCCGACGAGCACGGACCTCGGGTCGTCGTGCCGGGCGAGCGCCTCGCTCGCCAGGGCGCGCTCGCTCCGCGTCTCCGCAGTGTCCATCACGAAGACGCCGTTGGCGCGCAGCTCGAGCGTGCCGTCGTCTCGCTCGCGCAGGACCAGCTCGCCACGCTCGGACTCCGCGCGGGCGATCTCCATCAGTCGAAGTCTGCCGGACGTCCTACTAATCGAGCCATCAATGGCTCGATTAGTATGACGTTGTCGAGTTTCCACAGCCGGCGACGGGCGCGAGCGCGGACGCCGAGTTCCGGCGAACGTAGAGGGGTGCAGCGGATCCCGTACGACGGCCTGTTGATGAGGCACGTCCGGGCTCACCGTTGGCGCAGGATCGGCGATCAGTCGGTCGCGGTGCACACCGGCCCGCTCTCCCGTGAAGGGCACTGGTGGGCGGCGGTCTTTCAGGGAGGCCCTCGAGCCATGCTCGACGGAGCGTCGGCGCTGGAGGCCGCTGGCCTGGAGAGATACACGAGCACCCGGGTACGTGTCTCGGTCCCTCGGGGAGCGAAGATCCGCCGGAACCGGCGCTACGACACCCGGCAGACGCGGCGCTGGGCAGCCAAGGACTGTGCCCCGTCAGGGTGACCTCCTCGACGGAGCACGCTCGTTGGGTGAGCTCGACGTGGGCAGAGAGCTCCGCCGTCGCGGGCTGCCCGAGCCGGATCGGCAGGTGCTGCGCAGGGACAATAGTCGCTACTAGCTCGACCTCTACTGGGACGACTTCAGGCCTCCCGTAACGTCATACGAATCGAGGTATCGACGGCTCGATTCGTATGACGTCCTGAGAGACCTCAGCCGTCGGAGCGGACGCGGATTCCGGAGAGGGGCACCGTCACGGCGCCGGAGGGGTCGGTGAAGAAGTCGTTGCCCTTGTCGTCGACGACGATGAACGCGGGGAAGTCCTCGACCTCGATCTTCCAGACCGCCTCCATGCCGAGCTCGGGGTACTCGAGGACCTCCACCGAGCGGATGCAGTCCTGGGCCAGGCGGGCGGCCGGGCCGCCGATCGAGCCGAGGTAGAAGCCGCCGTGGGCGTCGCAGGACTGGGTGACGACCTTCGACCGGTTGCCCTTGGCCAGCATGACCAGCGACCCGCCGGCGGCCTGGAACTGCTCGACGTACGAGTCCATCCGGCCGGCGGTCGTCGGCCCGAACGACCCGCTCGCCATGCCGGTCGGCGTCTTCGCGGGGCCGGCGTAGTAGACGGCGTGGTCGCGCAGGTACGACGGCATCTCCTCGCCCGCGTCGAGCCGCTCCTTGATCTTGGCGTGCGCGATGTCACGGGCGACGACCAGCGGTCCGGTCAGCGACAGACGCGTCTTCACGGGATGACGAGACAGCTCGGCAAGGATCGCGGACATCGGTTGGTTGAGGTCGATCGACACCACCGACCCGCCTGCGATGTCCTCGGCCACCCCCGCCGATCCGGCATGTACTGCGCCGGGTCGGTCTCCAGCTGCTCCAGGTACACCCCGGTCGACGTGATCTTGCCCAGCGCCTGCCGGTCGGCCGAGCACGACACCGCCAGGGCGACCGGGCACGAGGCGCCGTGCCGCGGCAGCCGGACGACACGGACGTCGTGGCAGAAGTACTTGCCGCCGAACTGTGCCCCGATCCCGAACGACTGGGTCAGCTTGAAGACCTCCTCCTCGAGCTCGAGGTCGCGGAACCCGTGCGCCGACAGGGATCCCGACGTCGGCAGGTGGTCGAGGTAGTGCGCCGACGCGTACTTGGCCGTCTTCAGCGCGTACTCCGCCGAGGTGCCGCCGATGACGACGGCCAGGTGGTACGGCGGGCAGGCGGCCGTGCCGAGCGAGCGGATCTTCTCGTCGAGGAACTGCAGCATCCGCTTGGGGTTCAGGACCGCCTTCGTCTCCTGGTAGAGGAAGGACTTGTTGGCCGAGCCGCCGCCCTTGGCCATGAAGAGGAACTTGTACTCCGGCCCGTGGTCACCCTCCGGCGTCGAGTAGAGCTCGATCTGCGCGGGCAGGTTGGTGCCGGTGTTCTTCTCCTCCCACATCGTGATCGGCGCGAGCTGGGAGTAGCGCAGGTTGAGCTTCGTGTAGGCGTCGTACACCCCGAGCGAGATCGCCTCGGCGTCGTCGGCGCCGGTCAGCACGCCCTCGGACTTCTTGCCCATCACGATCGCCGTGCCGGTGTCCTGGCACATCGGCAGCACGCCGCCGGCGCTGATGTTGACGTTCTTCAGCAGGTCCAGAGCCACGAACCGGTCGTTGCCCGACGCCTCCGGATCGTCGATGATCCGCCGCAGCTGGGCGAGGTGCGCCGGCCGCAGGTAGTGGGCGATGTCGTGCATCGCCTCGCCCGTCAGCTGCCGGATCGCGTCGGGCGTCACCTGGAGGAACGTCCGGCCGTTCGCCTCGAACGTCGAGACGCCCTCGCTGGTGACCAGCCGGTACGGCGTCTCGTCCGGGCCGAGGGGGAGCAGGTCGGAGTACTGGAAGTCGGGTTCCGCCACGCACCGCACGCTAGTCCAGACTGGGGCCCGTGCCCCCAGGCAGCCATCGGTACGCCCTCCTCGTGCACCCGTCGGCGAACCGCGTCTACGCGCTGGCGTCCGAGGCGCTGACCGTGGCCGAGCTCGGTGTCCTCGCCCGGACCCGCCTCGACGGAAGGATCGGCGACGCGACACCTGTCCGCATCGCCGGCGTCCCGTACCTCACGTTCGACGGTCACCTGAACACCGACGATCTGACCATGGTCGGCGACGTCTCCACCGCCATGGCCCTGTTCGAGCGCGAGCGGCGACGCACTCCGACCGGTCGAGCTCCCGCGACGGGACCGTTTCGACGACGACCTGCTGACGATCCTCAAGTACGCCGGCAAGACCAACGAGCTCTTCACCAAGCTCCTCCTCAACGTCACCGTCTGGAGCGGGCTCCACCACGACCGCCCGCTCCACGTGCTCGACCCGATGTGCGGCCGCGGCACCACGCTCAACCAGGTGCTGATGAACGGCTGGCACGTCGCCGGCATCGACGTCGACGACAAGGACTTCGACGCCTACGCCGCGTTCCTGCGGCAGTGGCTCAAGCTCAAGCGGCTCAAGCACACCGCCGACGTCGTCCCCTTGCGCCGCGACGGCAAGAAGCTGGGTCGCCGCTTCCAGGTCGAGATCGGGGCCAGCAAGGAGGAGTGGAAGGCCGGCCGCGCGGTCACCCTCGACTACGCGAACACCGACACGCTCCACGCGCGCGCTGTGCACAAGGCCGCGAGCTTCGACGCGGTCGTCGCGGACGCCCCCTACGGCGTCCAGCACGGCAGCCGGTCCGGCGGCCGGCTCGAGCGCAACCCACTGGACCTCCTCCAGGAGGCCGTCCCGATCTGGGCGGAGCTGCTCCGGCCCGGCGGTGCGCTCGGCATCGCCTGGAACACCCACGTCGCGAGCCGTGACGACGCGCTGGCCGCCCTGGTGGCGGCCGGGCTCGACGTGCTCGACGACGGCCCGTACCGCGCCCTCGAGCATCGCGTCGACCAGGCCATCCAGCGGGACGTCCTGGTCGCGCGGAGGCCGGTCTAACCTGTGGGCATGTCGATCGAACGCAGCGACGGGAGGCGGGACCCGGCCCAGCTACGCGTCTCCGACGAGGACCGCCACAAGGTCGCGGAGATCCTGCGCGAGGCGGCGGGCGACGGGCGCATCGACCTCGAGGAGCTCGACGAGCGGCTCGAGCGGGCCTACGCCGCCAAGACCTACGCCGACCTGGTCCCGATCACCGTCGACCTGCCGGCCCACGACGACCAGCACCCGGTGGCCAAGAGCCCGGTGCCGAAGCGCGACGTGCTGCCGGCCACCACGACCCACAACTCCTCGATGGCGGTGATGGGCGAGTGCAAGCGCCAGGGTGCCTGGCTGGTGCCCGCCTCGCACACGGCCTTCAGCATGATGGGCAGCGTCACCCTCGACCTGCGCGCCGCGACCTTCGCCGAGCGCGACATCACCATCACGGCCAACGCGATCATGGGCGAGGTCTCGATCATCGTCGACGCGGGCACCCACGTCGTCGTCAGCGGCGTGCCGGTGATGGGCGAGTTCCACCAGGCCAAGGACAAGACTCCTGCGCTCCTCGGACCCGAAAGCCCGATCGTCCGGGTCAAGGGCTTCGCCCTGATGGGAAGCGTCAGCGTGCGGCGGCTGCCGCCGCCCGGCACCCCGAAGAAGCTCCTCGGCCGGTACTGAAGCACCCGTTGGTCGAGGGAGCCGCGCTGGCGCCTGTCACGAGACCCGGTGAGTGTCACCAGTCTCGTGACGAGCCTTCGGCTCTCGAGAAGCGGCAGCGATCCGCACCAGCGTCACGGTCTCCGGCCGCATCCGCGGCATCCAGAAACCCTGCGACCCCAACGCGGCGCCGGTGACGCGCTCGCCACGGGTCGGGCCGTCGGCGTGCGGGCGCACCGACATGCTGGTCTCCTTGTCGGCGACCGGCCCTTCCCACGACAGCGAGTACGACGCGGAGTCGTCGAGGCCGGGCACGCGCACCCACACCCCCCGGTTGTGGGCCGACTCGTCGAGCTGCACGTGCGCGAGAAGGGCGGTGTCGGGGCCGACCACCCCGTGCAGGAGCACGGACGGGTCGCTGGACTCGGGCCGGACGACACGGCCGGAGTGGAGGAGCGGGCGGTACTCCTTGAACCGCTCGACCCACGACGCCAGCGTCTTCAGGTCGTCGTCGGCCGCCTCGGTCAGGTCCCACTCGATGCCGAAGGCTCCGAACAGGGCGGTGGCGCAGCGGAAGTCCAGCGACAGGGTGCGGCCGGTGGTGTGGGAGCGGGGCGCCGAGACGTGCGCCCCGACGTACTCCGGCGCCACCAGCTGGGTGGTCCAGCGTTGGATCTGCTGGCGGGCCAGCGCATCGGTCATGTCGGAGGTCCACACCCGCTGCACCCGCTCGAGCACGCCGAGGTCGACGCGGCCGCCGCCGGAGGCGCAGGACTCCCAGGCGACGTCGGGGTGCGCGGCGCGGAGGCGGTCGAGCAGCTCGTAGAACGCCAGGGTCTGCGCGTGCGAGGCGGGCGCTCCGGCCCGCGTGCCCGTGCCCGCCTCGAGCAGGTCCCGGTTGTGGTCCCACTTCACGTACCGGACGTCGTGCGCGGACAGCACGGCGTCCACCCGCTCGAAGAGGTGGTCGAGGACCTCGCGGCGGGTCAGGTCCAGCACCTGCTGCTGACGGTGCTCCAGCGGCACCCGGTCGCCCGTGGACAGGATCCAGTCGGGGTGGGCGCGGTAGAGGTCGGAGTCCGGGTTGACCATCTCCGGCTCGAACCACAGCCCGAACTCCATGCCCAGTGACGTGACGTGCTCGATCAGCGGGTCCAGCCCGTCGGGCCACACCGTCTCGTCGACCACCCAGTCACCCAGACCCGCGGTGTCGTCGCGCCGGTCGTGGAACCACCCGTCGTCCAGCACGAACCGCTCCACGCCCACGCGCGCGGCGCGCTCGGCGATCTCCTTGAGCCGCTCCAGGTCGTGGTCGAAGAACACGGCCTCCCAGACGTTGAGGACGACCGGCTGGTGCGCGGGGTGGGCGGGCAGCGACCGCTGGTACCCGTGCCAGGCGGCCGCCACGCCGTCGAGGCCGGCGTCCGAGGCCGCGACGTACACCCAGGGCGAGGCGTACGCCGCCCCCGGAGACAGCACGACCTCTCCCGGCAGCAGGTGCTCGCCGCCGCCGATCGTGGCGCCCTCGGCGGCGGAGCGCTCGACGCGCAGGACCGAGTTGCCGCTCCAGCCGACGTGCACGCCGACCACGTGGCCCCGGGTGGTGGAGAAGCCGGCGGTGCCGGCGACCACGAAGCTCGCCGCGTCCAGGCCGGGTCGGCCGCCCCGCCCCTCACGCAGCCACAGCCCGTCGGCGACAGGGTGTCGCTGCGGGGTGCGCTCGCGCTCGTGCCGGCCGGTGAGGTCGAGCAGCTCGACGTGGTCGTCGGGGAGCGGCAGGACGACCTCGAGCCCGTCCACGGCGTACTCGTCGTCACCGGTGTTGGTGACCGTGCAGCGGCCGCGCAGGCCGCCACCGGGCAGGGACTCGAGCTCGTACTCGAGCGCGAGCCCGGAGGCCTCGTCGGTGGCCCGGACGACCAGCCGGTCGTCCTCCTCCTCCAGGGCGACGACGCGGAAGAGCGTGCTCCATCCGCTGCCGTCGTCCCGGTGTCCGCGCAGGTGCGGCCGGGTGAACCGTGCGTGCGCGTGCTCGCCGAGCAAGGGCATGGCGGGGCCGCCGGGCACCGGGGACGCGTCGGTGGCATAACCGCACCACGTCACTCGCGGCAGGCCGTCGCCCGCGGTGTCGAGGACCAGGGTCGTGCGACCCTGCCCGGCACCGCGGGCGCTCGGCAGCTGCAGCCCAGCGTCCCGGCTAGCCCTTGACGGCGCCGGCGGTGAGGCCACGGATGAAGAACCGCTGGAGGCCGAGGAACACCGCGATCGGGAGGAGCATCGTGATGAACGCGCCCGCCGTGGTGAGCTCCCAGCCCTGTCCGAGCTGCTGCTTGAGGTGGGTCAGGCCGATGGTCACCGGCTCGTTCTCACCAGGCCCGATGAAGAGCAGTGCCACCAGCAGGTCGTTCCACACCCAGAGGAACTGGAAGATCGCGAACGACGCCAGTGCGGGCACCGACATCGGCAGGATCAGCTTGAAGAACGTCTGGAAGTGGCTGGCCCCGTCGATCTTGGCCGACTCGATGACCGTGCGTGGGAGCGTGGCCATGTAGTTGCGCAGGATGTAGATGGCCAGCGACATGCCGAACCCGATGTGGGCGAGCCACACCGCCGCGAACGTGCCGTTGAGGCCGAGGTCCCGGTAGATCTTCAGCAGCGGGACGAAGGCCACGTAGTTGGGGACGACCAGCAGGCTGACGATGGCCAGGAACAGGAAGTCGCGGCCCCAGAACTCCATGAACGTGAAGGCGTACGCCGCGAAGGCCGCTACCAGGATCGGGATGAACGTCGCCGGCAGCGCGATCGCCAGGCTGTTGATCATGTCCGCGCCCATGTTGGAGCCGTCGATGGCCCGCTGGTAGTTGTCCAGCGTGAGGTGACCGAGGTCCCCGGGATGGGTGAAGACGTTCCACCAGCCCGTGCTGTTGGCGTCGTCCAGCGGACGGAACGACGTCACGAAGGTGCCGAAGATCGGCACGATCCACAGCAGGCAGAGCAGGACCAGGACGAGCTTGGTCGACCAGCCGGCCTTGCCCGGCGTGGCGTCGCCCTTGGGGGCGGAGGTGAGCCGGCGGTCCTTCGGGCCCGGAGTGGCCGCGGCAGCGGTGGTCTGCGTGTCGGTCATGCGTTCGCCTCCTCGGCCTTGAAGTGCCGCACCTGGTACCACATGATCGGGATCACCGCGACCATGAGCATCACGACGATCGCGGCGGCGGCACCGCTGTTGAAGTTGGTCGAGAACTGGTTGTAGAACTCGTTGCCCAGCACGTTGGTGTTGAAGTTGCCGTTGGTCATCACGTAGACGATGTCGAAGATCTTCATCACGCCGATGGTCACGGTGATGAAGACCGTGATGATCGTGCCCTTGATCTGCGGCACGACCACGCGGAAGAAGATCTGCCGCTCACCGGCCCCGTCGATGCGGGCCGCCTCGAGAGTGTCGACCGGCACGCCCTTCACCGCGGCGGAGAGCAGCACCATGGAGAAGCCGATCTGCGACCAGAGGAGCACCACCATCAGCAGCAGGCTGTTGAGGTGGAACTGGCTCTGCTGGAGCCAGGCGACGGGGTCCTTGCCGAAGACGCCGAGGAGCGCGTTCTGCAGGCCGATCTGCGACTGTCCCGCCGGAGCGGCGTAGTAGACGAAGCGCCAGATCGTCGCGGCGCCCACCATGCTGATCGCCATCGGCAGGAAGATGATCGTCTTGGCGAGCTTCTCGCCGCTCGGCTGGAGCCGGTCGGCCAGCGTGGCCACGATCAGGCCGAGGATCACCGTGACCGCCGGCACGATCAGGATCCACAGCAAGGTGTTCAGGAGCGTGTCGCGGAACGCCGGCGAGCTCAGCAGGTCGGTGTAGTTCCGCGTCCCGATGTACTCGCGGGAGAAGCGGTCCTTGAAGCTGTTGATCACCGTGAGGATGGCCGGGTAGACGAGGTACACCGAGATCGCCGCGAAGGCCGGGAGGATGTAGAAGTACGGCTTGATCCGCTCCTCCCACTTCGGAGGCATGAGCTCGGCGAGCTTGTTGAGGGCGTAGTAGAGCAGCATCGCGCCACCGATACCGATGAGCACGGTGACGAGCGCGGTGAGTGCCTTGGCGAGCATCCGCGAACCTTTCTGACTGAGGCCTGAGAAAGCGGCCTGGGGTTCAACAAAGCACCGCCGGGGGCGCGGGCGCTAGACCCGCGCCCCCGGCGATCTGGGTGCTACTTGATGTGTCTCAGGCTTCCGCTAGCTGCTGGGCCAGCTGCCGTCGATGTTCTTCAGCGCGGTGTCCAGGTCCTCCTGGCCGCTGATCCAGGCCGTCATGTCCTTCCAGAACGTGCCGGCACCGACCTCACCGGGCATCTGGTCCGAGCCGTCGAACAGGAAGGCGGTCGTGCCGCTGATGACCTCGGCGTAGCTGCGCGTCAGCTCGTTCGGGTACTTCGAGGCGTCGAAGTCCTTGTGCGGGGAGATGAACGAGCTGCCTGCAGCGGCGTCGTCGCCGATGTCGGTGGCGGCCAGGGCGGCCATCACCTTCTTGGCGTTGTCGGAGTCGTTGAGCAGCGTCGCCATGTCGCCACCACCGATGACGGGGTTGTCGCCACCGGCCTCGGCCGGCGGGAAGCCGAACACGCCGACCTCGTCGTCGAGGTTCGCCACGACGTCCTTCGGGAAGAAGCCGGTGATGAACGAGCCCTGGTTGTACATCCAGCAGCCGGGCTTCTTGTCGAACATCGGGTTGCCCGCGGTGCCGAAGTTCGTGCTGGCGATGGCCGACCGGCCGCCGAGCACGTTGCCGTCGGTGAACATCAGCTTCTCGAACTCGGCGGCCGCCTGGCGGACGACGTCGGAGTCGAACGGCGTGTCGTGGCTGACCCAGCTGTTGTACTCGTCGACGCCGCCGTACTTGGCGACGAGCGTCTCGAACCAGTCGGTGGCCGGCCAGCCGGTCGCGGTGTCGGACTCGATGCCCATGCACCACGGCGTGTTGCCGTCGGCCTTGATCTGCTCGGTCAGGGCGTTGAGGGCGTCGATGGAGTCGACGGTGGTCGGGTAGCCGGCCGCCTCCCACGCCTTCTTCGGGTAGAAGATCAGGCCCTTGACGTTGGCCGAGACGAGCAGGCCGTAGAGCTTGCCGTCCACGGTGCCGGCGTCGAGCGTGCCGGGGACCATGCTGTCCTGGTCGGCCTGCGAGACGACGTCGTCGAGCGGCTTGATCGCGTCGAGGCTGACCATGTCCTTCACCACGCCCGGCTGGGGGATGAAGGCGATGTCGGGGGTGTCGCCAGCCTGGATCTTGGTCATGATCAGCTGGTTGATGTTCTCGACCTTCTTCCACTCGACCTTGATCCCGTCGCCGGAGACCTTGGACTCGAGGGCCTTGAGAAGGCCGTCCTGGACGGGTTGGTCGACGCTCGACCAGATCGTGACGGTGTCGCTGTTCGAACCGCTGCCTCCGCTGTCGCCTCCGCAGGCGGACAGGGTCAGGCCGGCGGCCAACGCCGCAACGCCGAGCAGCGACGTGCTCTTCTTGACGGGGATTCGCATCCTGGGACTTCTCCTCGTGGTTCGCTGTGCGGCGTCGTCCGAGCCAGTCAGGGAGTCCTGAACAGGTGACGCCTCGGTGGGACTGCCGATCCGGGCCAGGCTGTGATAGACCTCACTGCTGAAACGAATCAGCAGGAAGACTGCCGTTGAACCGCGCGGGGTGTCAAGCAACGGTTCCGCAACGTGAATGACGCTTGACGTTCACACGTTTCCGTGAGTGGGCGGTGGTCCGGTCCGGCAATCCCTGGGTGACGGCGCAACGTGGTGGAGGAGGGTGACGTGGCTCGGAGCAGGACCACGTCGGGCAAGCCGACGCTCACCGACGTGGCCGCTCGTGCGGGGGTCTCGGCGACCACCGCGTCCTACATCCTGAACGGGCGAACCCTGGAGATGCGGATCTCCACCGACACCGAGGAACGGGTCCAGCGGGCGGCCCGCGACCTGGACTACCGCCCCAACCGCACGGCCCAGAGCCTGCGCACCAACTCCACCCGGATCATCGCCGTGGTCACCGACTACGTCGCGGGGGGCATGTTCTCCGCCCGGATCCTGGCCGGCGCGAACTCCGAGGCGCGGGCCCACGAGCACGTGCTGATGATCGGCGAGACCGACGGCGACCCTCGGATCACCACCGAGCTCGTGCACGAGTTCGTCGACCGCCAGGTCGACGGCCTGCTGTTCGTCACGCGCACCACGTCGCGGATCTCGCTGCCCGAAGGACTGGTCGGCACCCGGGTGGTCACCGTCAACTGCGTCGACGTGCGCGCGAGATTCCCCAGCGTCCTGCCCGACGACCACGGCGGCGGCCGGCGCGCGGCCGAGGCGATCCTGGCGACCGGCGCCCGCGACGGCATCGTCGTGGTCGGCGAGGACCCGACCCCCGAGGCGCTCGCGGCGTCCCGCGTCGCCGGACTGGTCGAGCGGCTCGCCGAGGACGGCGTCACGGTCGGTGCCCGGCTCGAGTGCGCGTGGTCCCTCGACGACGCGTACGCCGCGCTGTCCCGCTGGCTCTCCGACGGCGGACGCCCGCGGGTCGTCGTCTGCCTCAACGACCGCATCGCCTGGGGCGTCTACCACGCCCTGGCCGACGTACGCCTGACCGTGCCGGACGAGGTCTCGGTCATCTCCTTCGACGGCAGCGAGCTCGGCCGGTGGATGCGCCCGACGCTCGCGTCGGTGGCCCTGCCGTTCTTCGAGATGGGTCAGGAGGCCGTGCGCATCCTGCTGGACCCCACCGCGAACACGCCGGTGGTGATGGAGATGCCGCTCGTCGCGGGCAACTCGTTGGCCGTTCCGCTCGCGGGGGTGGAGCGCCGGGGTTGACACCATCAATAGCGTGACAGGCGTCACTTCACGACGGATCGTCCGGCACGTACCTGCCGGTGAAGGGAGCACATCAACATGGCAACAGTGACTTTCGACAAGGCACAGCGGTGGTACCCGGGCAACGACAAGCCCACGGTCCCCGCGCTCGACCTCGAGATCGGCGACGGCGAGTTCATGGTCCTCGTCGGCCCGTCCGGGTGCGGCAAGTCCACCTCGCTCCGCATGCTCGCGGGCCTGGAGGAGATCAACGGCGGCAAGATCTTCATCGGTGACCGCGACGTCACCAACGTGCCGCCGAAGGACCGGGACATCGCGATGGTCTTCCAGAACTACGCGCTCTACCCGCACATGACGGTCGCCGACAACATGGCCTTCGCCCTCAAGATGGCCAAGGTGCCCGCCGACGAGCGCGAGAAGCGCGTCGCAGGATGCGGCCAAGATCCTCGGCCTCACCGAGTACCTCCAGCGCAAGCCGAAGGCCCTCTCCGGTGGTCAGCGCCAGCGCGTGGCGATGGGCCGCGCGATCGTCCGCTCGCCGCAGGTGTTCTGCATGGACGAGCCGCTGTCCAACCTCGACGCCAAGATGCGCGTCCAGACCCGCACCGACATCGCCAAGCTCCAGTCCGACCTCGGCGTGACGACGGTCTACGTCACCCACGACCAGGTCGAGGCCATGACGATGGGGGACCGCGTCGCGGTGATGAGCCTGGGTGAGCTGATGCAGGTCGACACCCCGCTGAACCTCTACGACAAGCCGGTCAACCTGTTCGTCGCCGGCTTCATCGGCTCGCCGCAGATGAACCTCATCCAGGCGAAGGCGGGCAAGGACGGCCAGGCCCAGATCGGCAACTACACGGTGCCGGTCGACCCCGCTGCCGCCAAGCAGCTGGGCGCGGGACACGACAACATCACCGTCGGGGTGCGCCCCGAGGCGTGGCGCCTGGTCGGCGACGGTGAGGGCCTGCCCGTCGACGTGACGGTCGTCGAGGAGCTCGGCGCGGACGGCTTCGTCTACGGCAACTGCGACGTCGAGGGCGCCCCCTCGAACGTCATCGTCCGAGTCTCCGGTCGCGACCACGTCGCCAAGGGTGACCGCATCTACGTCACCACCGACCCGGCGAACGTGCACGTCTTCGACACCGACACCGGGAGCGCCTCTCCGACTGACAGGTCCGCTGGTCGAGGAGGTCGCGTCTGTGCGGCCCTCCTCGACCAGCGGTCAGGCGCGGTCGGCCGTCCGCCGGATCGCGTCGGTGAAGGTCTCGAACAGGGCGGGCGGCAGGTCGTGGCCCATGCCCTCGATGAGGAGTAGCTCCGCGCCGGGGATGGCGGCGGCGGTGGCGCGGCCGCCGGAGACGTGCACCATGCGGTCCTCGAGGCCGTGCACGACCAAGGCAGGGACGTGCACCGCGTGCAGCTTGGCGCTGCGGTTCTCCTGCGTGATCACCGCCATCATCTGCCTCAGCACGCCGCCGGCCGACCAGCCGCGGTCGAAGGTCTCGTTGGCCTTGGCCAGGGTGGCGTCCGGGTCGGGCGGGTAGAGCGGCGACCCGATCAGCGCCCAGATGGCGGCGCTGCCCTCGGCGTACGCCGTCCGGCCGCGCGCGCCGCGGCGCAGCAGCGTCGGCAGCAGCCGGGGGTGCTGCCAGCCGACCGAGCGCTTGCCCGTCGTCGACATGATGCTGGTCAGCGACCGCACCCGCTTCGGCTGATCGACGGCCATCGTCTGCACGATCATGCCGCCCATCGAGACGCCGACCAGGTGGGCGGAGCCGAGGTCGAGGTGGTCCAGGAGCGCGAAGGCGTCGGCGGCCAGGTCGTGCATGCCGTACGGCGTGCGGACGCTGCGTCCCGCGAAGGCCCGGACGAGCATCGAGCGCGAGACGCGACCCGGGACCTTCGTGGACCGCCCGGTGTCGCGGTTGTCGAAGCGGATGACGTAGAAGCCGCGCTCCGCGAGCATCCGGCACAGCGCGGGATCCCACCAGGTCATCGGGCCGCCCAGGCCCATCACCAGCAGGAGCGGGTCGTCGTCGGGGTCGCCGAAGGTCTGGTAGCAGAGCTCGACGCCCGCCGAGCCGGGGGCGAAGAGCTCGCCCGAGACCGTGACCTGCACGTCCCCCGTCGTCCCGTCCGTCATGGCGCCATCCAAGCATTCGACGTATCTGGCGGTTACCTCTGGGTAACCTGAAGGACATGAAGGCACTCCGCTCGTCGGGGGCACTCGCGCCGTGGCTGACCCCGGAGGGGTTCGCCGCGCCCGGGGTGGGAGCGGTGCTCCGCGAGGCGAGCATGGTCGGCGAGGCCGGCCGGTTCGCGCTGGTCGCGATCGAGCGCCGCCGGGCCCGCCGGCACCTGCCGTACGCCGCCCAGGCCGCCGTCCGGCACGCGACGCCGGTGATCCTGGTGCCCGGCTTCCTGGCCGGCGACTCGACGCTTGCGCCGATGGCGCGCGTGCTGCGGGAGCACGGGTTCCGCACGTATCGCTCCTCGATCCACGTCAACGCGGGGTGCACGCTCAACGCCGCCGCCCAGCTCGAGACCCGGCTGGAGTCGATCGCGCTGCGCCGCGGCACCAAGGTCCAGGTCGTGGGCCACAGCCTCGGCGGCATGCTCGCCCGTGGTCTCGCCGTACGCCGCCCGGACCTGGTGGCCGGGATCGTCACCCTCGGCAGCCCGATGCTGGCGCCGGGTGCCCACCACGCGAGCCTGACGCGCAGCGTCGAGATGCTCGTGCGGCTCAGCCGGGCCGGTTGGCCGGGCCTGATGTCGGAGGACTGCGTGGCCGGCGAGTGCGCGCGCCAGAGCTTCGAGGAGAGCCGCCAGCCGCTGCCGGACGGCGTCGGCTTCACCGCGATCTACTCCAAGCGCGACGGCATCGTCGACTGGCGGGCCTGCGTGGACCCGCTCGCCGTCCCCGTCGAGGTCACCGCCTCGCACGGTGGCCTGGCCTTCGACCCGCGGGTCATCGCCGAGGTGCTCAAGGCGCTGGGTTCCTCGGTGGTCGAGGAGGTCGCGCAGCGACCGTCACGAGACCCCGCGACAGGTGAGCAGACCGGCACCGGGGTCTCGTGACAGGCGCTGGCGCGCCTTCCTCGACCAGCGGTTTGCGGTGGCCTACCTCTCATAGTCGATGTCGGCGAACTCGCGGAGCTTCTCGAAGCGGTGCTCGGCGCTGATGGTCCGGATGGTGCCGCTGCGCGAGCGCATCACCAGCGAGTGCGACGTGGCGCCGTTCGGGCGGTAGTGCACTCCCTTGAGCAGCTCGCCGTCGGTGATGCCGGTGGCCACGAAGAAGCAGTCCTCGCCGGTGACCAGCTGCTCGGTGGTGAGGATGGTGTCCGGATCGAGGTCGTGGCCGGCGTCCAGCGCCTTCTGCCGCTCGTCGTCGTCGCTCGGCCAGAGGCGAGCCTGGATGACACCGCCCATGCACTTCATCGCGCAGGCGGCGATGATGCCCTCCGGGGTGCCGCCGATGCCGAGCAGCAGGTCGATGCCGGTCTCGGGACGGGCGGCCGAGATGGCGCCGGCGACATCACCGTCGAGGATGTACTTGATGCGGGCGCCGGTCTGCCGGATCTCCTCGACCAGCCCGTGGTGGCGCGGGCGGTCGAGCAGGATGACGGTGACGTCGTGCTCGTGCATGCCCTTGGCCCTGGCGACGGCCGCGATGTTCTCGGCGACCGGCTTGCGGATGTCGACCACGTCCGCGGCCTCCGGGCCGGTGACCAGCTTCTCCATGTAGAACACGGCCGAGGGGTCGAACATCGTGTGCCGAGGGGCCACGGCCATCACCGCGACCGCGTTGTTCATCCCCTTGGCGGTCAGCGTGGTGCCGTCGACCGGGTCGACGGCCACGTCGCACTCGGGACCGGTGCCGTCTCCGACCTCCTCCCCGTTGAAGAGCATGGGCGCGTTGTCCTTCTCGCCCTCGCCGATGACGACGGTGCCGCGCATGCCGACCGAGCCGATCATGTAGCGCATCGCGTTCACCGCGGCCTGGTCGGCGTCATTCTTGTCGCCCCGACCGACCCACCGGGCCGCCGCCATCGCGGCCGCTTCCGTGACCCGTACGAGCTCGAGGGCCAGGTTCCGGTCGGGGCGGTTCGGGTTGCTCATGCGGTCGATCCTAGTGAGGGGCGACCACGCTCAGCACCGTCACGGCGGCCAGCAGGGTCACGGGGGTGACCACCAGCGAGACGCGGTGGAACTCGGCGAGGCTCACGCTCGCGCCGTGGCGGACGAGGGTGCGGCGCCACAGCAGGTTCGCCAGGGAGCCGGTGTAGGTGAGCCCCGACCCGATGTTCAGCCCGAGCAGCGCCGCCAGCACCGCGGCCGACCCGAGTGGGGCCAACATCGGCACCAGGAGCAGCGTCGCCGAGAGGTTCGTCAGCAGGTTGGCCAGCACCGTGGCGATGAGCGCGATGAGCAGGAGGGCGCCGTACGTCGTGTCGTGCGGCAGCAGGTCACGCACCCGGTCGCCGAGGGGGCCGACCGCGAGCGCGGCGACGACGACGCCCAGGCAGAGCACGAAGACCGCGAACGCCGGGTGGCCGGCGTGTGCGGCCTGCGGCACGCTCAGCAGCCCCCGCCGAAGCGCCCAGGCGACGAGCACCACGGCGGCGGCGCCGGACGGCCAGAAGGGTTCGACGCCGAGCGGCGAGCCGACCGCGAAGCCGACCAGCATCAGGGCCACGGTGACGACGGGCAGGGCCGGCACGGGCGGGCGGTCCGGCACCTGGTGGTCGGGATCGGCCTCCTCGCCCAGCTCGCGGCGGAACAACAGCCGCGCCGCGGCGTATTCGACCACGAGCACCACGACGAGCACCGGCGCCATCACCTTCGCGAAGCCCAGGAACGTCAGTCCCACGTGGCGCATCGCCAGCAGGTTGGTGAGGTTCGAGACCGGCAGCAGCAGGGACGCCGAGTTCGCCATCCGCAGGCAGGCGTGCGCGCCCGGCCGCGCGGAGACGCCGGCGGCCGCCGCCGCGACGAGCACGACGGGCGTCAGCAGGACGACCGTGGCGTCCAGCGACAGCGTCGTGGTGACCAGCGCCGCCAGCAGGAACACGCCGGTCAGCAGCGGAACGGGGTGGTCGCGGCCCAGGCGGCGTACGCCGCCCGCGGCCGCGTCGAAGACGCCCGCACGGCCGCAGACGTCGCCCACCACGAGGATCGTGACGAGGAAGACCACGACGGGACCCAGGTGTCGCAGCTCGTCGGCGAGCGCGTCGGCACCCAGCCGGCCGGTGGCCAGCGTCGCACCGGCGGCGAGGATGCCGACCGCGGCCTCGGTGCGGCCGCGAGGATGCAGGTAGGCGGTGGCCAGGAGCGCCACCAGGGCGGCCGCCGGGACGGCGACGGCGGGATCCGGCACCGGCACAACCTAGACGACCTGGGAGGATGGCTCGGTGAGCGAGCAGCCGCCGGAGCGCCCCGCGCGCTACCAGCGGTCGATCGCCGGTGGCGTCGGTTCGATGATCGTCATCGTGGTCCTGGTGCTGGGTTTCGTCGCTTTCCGCGCGGTGTTCCGCGACAACGACGAGGTCGAGCAGGAGCCGGTCGACTACCTGGCCGCGGTCGGCGCGGCGCAGCAGTCGGGCGCGCGGCTCGTGTACCCGCCGACGCTGCCGAAGGGCTGGACCGCGACGAGCATCCAGTACGCCCCCGGTCCCAGGACCGCGTGGGGGTTGGGGATGCTCACCGCCGACGGGAAGTTCGCGGGGTTGCGTCAGGAGGACTCGGACCTGGACACCTTGCTGGCCACGTACGTCGACGAGAACCCGACCCGGGGTGACACCGTGACGATCGACAGCCCGATCGCCTCCCGGTGGGAGGAGTGGTCCGACGACGGCGGGGACCACGCGTACGCCGCCGCCGTCGGCGACGACGAGGTGCTGGTCTACGGGACCGCGTCGACCGCCGACCTGCGTGCGCTGGTCGAGTCGCTGACCGACGACCCGGTCTCCTAGTCCTCCTAGTCCTCCTCGGCCTCGTCGGACGGCCCGCCGCGGGCCGCGTCCAGGCGAGCGCGCGCGCCGTCGAGCCAGTCCTGGCAGATCGTCGCCAGCTGCTCGCCGCGCTCCCAGAGGGCCAGTGACTCCTCGAGGGTCGTGCCGCCCTGCTCGAGCCGGCGGACCACCTCGATGAGCTCCTCGCGGGCCTGCTCGTAGGGGATGTTCTCGCCCGGCGTTGACCCAGCCGGTGACCCAGACAGTGATTCAGCCATCGATCTCCTCGGTGTCGGTGACGGCGGCATGGACGCGGCCGTCGGCGACGCGCACGGACACCGCGGCGCCCTCGGCGACGCCGGCCACGGAGGTCAGCACGTGGCCGTCCGCACGCTGCAGCACGGCGTACCCACGCTGCAGCGTGGCCAGGGGCGACAGGGACCGAGCCCGCGCCCGGTGATGGGCGATCTCGTCCGTGGCCCGGTCGAGACGATGACGGGTCGTGCGCAGGGCGCGCTCACGCAGAGCATCGACCTCGTCGACCCGCTGGGTGAGCAGCGATCCCGGGTCCGCGAGCGCGGGCCGGGAGCGCAGCGTCCGCAGGAGGACGGTCTCGCGCTCGAGGTACGCCGCGACGGCCGAGCGCAGCCGGTCGCGGCCGACCGCGACGATGCGCAGCTCCTCGGCCACGTCGGGGACCACGAGCTTGGCGGCGTCGGTCGGCGTCGAGGCGCGGACGTCCGCGACCAGGTCGAGCAGCGGCTGGTCGGGTTCGTGCCCGATCGCGGAGACGAGCGGCGTGGAGCACTTCGCGACCGCGCGGACCAGACCCTCGTCGGAGAAGGGAAGCAGGTCCTCCACGGCGCCGCCGCCGCGGGCCACGACGATCACGTCGACGTCCGGGTCACGGTCCAGGCGGTCGACCGCCTCGATGACGTCGGCGGCCGCCCGGCTGCCCTGCATCGCGGCGTACACGGTCTTGAACTCGACGGCCGGCCACCGCCGTCGGGCGTTCTCGAGGACGTCGCGCTCGGCGGCAGAGCCGCTGCCGGTCACCAGCCCGACGCACCGGGGGAGGAACGGCAGTCGCCGCTTGCGCTCCGGGGCGAACAGTCCCTCGGCCGCCAGCAGCTGCCGGCGCCGCTCGAGCCGGGCGAGCAGCTCGCCGAGGCCGACCAGCCTGATCTCCCGGGCCTCGAGGGAGAAGGAGCCGCGGTTGGCGTAGTACGACGGCTTCGCCTGCACCACGATGCTCGCGCCCTCGGCCGGTGGCGACTCCAGGGAGTCGAAGACCGCGCGCGGGCAGGTGACCGGGACCGAGATGTCGGCGATCGAGTCGCGCAGGGTCAGGAAGACCATGCCGACCCCGGCGCGACGGTTGACCTGCGCCACCTGGCCCTCGACCCACACCACCCCGAGACGGTCGATCCAGCCGGACACGGCCTGCGCGATCTGCCGGACGGGCGCGGGAGCCTGCGGTGAGGTCTCCAGCGCCATACGCGGAAGACTAGGGGGTGGGACCGACCACCTAGACTCGGTGAACGTGACCTCCACCGACCTGGGCATTCCCCGCATCGCCGACGGCGCCGTGCTGCTCGCGGCCCCGCGGGGGTACTGCGCCGGCGTCGACCGCGCGGTGGTGACCGTCGAGAAGGCGCTGGACCTGTACGGCGCCCCGGTCTACGTCCGCAAGCAGATCGTGCACAACAAGCACGTCGTCTCCGACCTCGAGTCGCGGGGCGCGATCTTCGTCGAGGAGCTCGACGAGGTGCCCGAGGGGGAGACGGTGGTCTTCTCCGCTCATGGCGTGGCGCCGTCGGTCCACGCACAGGCTGCGGACCGTCACCTGAAGACCATCGACGCCACCTGCCCGCTGGTGACCAAGGTGCACCACGAGGCGAAGCGGTTCGCCGGCCAGGACTACGACATCCTCCTGATCGGCCACGAGGGCCACGAGGAGGTCGAGGGCACGGCCGGTGAGGCGCCCGAGCACATCCAGCTCGTGCAGAGTCCCGCGGATGTCCCCGGCATCGTCGTCCGCGACCCCTCCAGGGTCGCCTGGCTCTCCCAGACCACGCTGTCGGTCGACGAGACGCTCGAGACCGTCGCGGCCATCCGGGAGCGGTTCCCCGAGCTGCTCGACCCGCCCAGCGACGACATCTGCTACGCCACCCAGAACCGCCAGCTCGCCATCAAGGAGATCGCCCAGGGCGCCGACCTGGTGATCGTGGTCGGGTCCGGCAACTCCTCCAACTCCGTCCGCCTGGTCGAGGTCGCCCTCGAGGCGGGTGCCGCCGCGGCGTACCGCGTGGACGACGCGACCGAGATCGACGAGGCCTGGCTCGAGGGCGTCAAGAAGGTCAGCGTGACGTCCGGGGCGAGCGTCCCCGAGGAGCTGGTCGACGGAGTGCTGAGCTTCCTGGCCGAGCGCGGGTACCCCGACGCCGAGGCGGTCCACAGCGCCGAGGAGTCGCTGATCTTCGCCCTCCCGCCGGAGCTCCGCCGCGACCTCCGGGCCGCGCACCAGGCGTAGAGGTGGCCCGCTTCCTCGACGTCCACCCGGACAACCCGCAGCCCCGGTTGCTGGAGCAGGTCGTCGCGGCGCTGCGCGACGACGACGCGCTGATCGCCTACCCGACCGACTCCGGCTACGCCCTCGGCTGCCGGATCGGCAACCGCGACGGGCGCGACCGGATCCTGCGCATCCGTGGCCTCGACGAGCGGCACCACTTCACGCTGATGTGCCGCGACTTCTCGCAGATGGGACAATTCGTGCACGTCGACAACGCGGCGTTCCGCACGATCAAGGCCGCGACGCCGGGGCCCTACACCTTCATCCTCCCGGCCACCCCCGAGGTACCTCGCCGGCTGCTGCACCCGCGCAAGCGCACGGTCGGCGTCCGCATCCCCGACCACGTCTTCGACCAGGCGCTGCTGGAGACCCTGGGCGAGGCCATGCTCACCAGCTCGCTCATCCTCCCCGGCGAGGACGAGCCCCGGACGATGGGCTGGGAGATCAAGGAGGAGCTCGACAACCAGGTCGACATCGTGGTCGAGGCGGGCGAGACACCGGCGGAGCCGACGACGGTCATCGACTGGTCCGAGGGCGCGCCCGAGGTGCTGCGGGTGGGAGCGGGCGACCCGGCGAGGTTTGTCGCCTAGACGTACTTGTCGGGGTCACGGGCCGCGCGCTGGCGCGCGAGCAGCGTCGCCAGGCAGAGCGCGTAGCCGACGATCAGCGCCACGCTGTGGTGCGCCAGGCCGGACACCACGGCCTGCACCAAGCCGTCCTGGCGCCGGGCGATCGCCTCGGGGCGACCGAGCGCCAGCAGGCCGAAGGCCCCGAGCATGATCAGCGGCGGCAGCACACCGACGGTGAAGAAGTCCCTCGGCCGGACCAGCAGCGCCAGCCCGAAGCAGATCAGCACGAACCACAGGTCGAAGAACAGGCTGACCCGCCCGACCAGGGCGACGTTCACCACCACGGCGCTCAACGCGACCGCCGTGCCCAGGGCGACGACGGAACGTCCGGGCTCGCTGCCCTCGTCCCAGACCGCGCGGGTGTGACTCACAGGGCAACGCTAGGCGGCTCCTCTCTCCCATCGGGGGCGGCGCGCCGGGCCGTGGCCCGGGCCAGCGACACCACGGGACGGGGCCGGGGGAGCTCGTCGTCGGTGACGGCGAGGTCCGCGAACCGTCGCGCCGAGACGAGCACGCGCGACTCCAGCGAGCCGACCGCGGCGTTGTAGTGGCCGACCGCGGCGTTGAGCGAGCGCCCGACGTCGTCCACGTGGCCGATGAGGGTGCCCAGCCGTTCGTGGAGGTCGCGGCCCAGGCGGTGGATCTCCTGCGCCTGGTCGGTCAGCCGCTCCTCACGCCAGCCCAGCGCGACCGTGCGCAGCAGCGCGATCAACGTCGTCGGGGTGGCCATCACGACCTGCTTGGCGGCGGCGTCGTCGAGCAGGTCTCGGTCGGCCGTCAGCGCCGCCGACAGGAACGACTCGGCCGGCACGAACAGCACCACGAACTCCGGCGACCCCGGGAGCGAGCGCCAGTAGCGCTTGCCCGCCAGGGTGTCGACGTGCTGACGCAGCTGACGCGCGTGACGGGCGAGGTGCACCTCCCGCTCGTCGTCGTCGTCGCACCCGGTCGCGTCGAGGAACGCGTCGAGCGGCACCTTGGCGTCGACGACCACGGTGCGGCCGCCGACCAGGTGCACCACGAGGTCGGGCCGCTGCGCGCCCCCGTCCTCGGTGCGCGTGTGCGCCTGCTCGGTGAAGTCGCACCGGTCGACCAGCCCGGCCAGCTCGACGGCGCGCTTGAGGTGCATCTCGCCCCACCGACCGCGCACCTGCGGCTTGCGCAGCGCCGTCGAGAGCGTCTGGGTCTCGCGACGCAGCACGTCGGTCGCCAGCCGCATGTCCAGCACCTGCTGGCTGAGCTGTCCCTGCCAGCTGGCCCGCTGGTGGTCCAGGTCGCGCATCTGGTCGCTGAGCCGATCGAGACCCTGGATCAGCTCGGCCCGCTCCACGCCGGCGTCGACTGCGGCACCGACGTACGCCGGTCGCGAGCGCGTCCAGAGCAACCCCACCGCCGCGCCGAGGCACAGTCCCACCAGCAACATCAGCATCGCCATCACCATGGGCATCAGTCTGACGGCGACCACCGACAGTGCGGAGGCGTGGTGAGGACGCGCTGGGGAGACGGACGGCTCGACCCGACGGAGGTGGGTACTTCCGAGGCATGCAGACTCGGATGATCGGCAAGCACCAGGTCGGAGCCATCGGCCTCGGCCTGATGACCTTCGACCAGACCGGCACCCAGC
The DNA here is from genome assembly GCA_963782035.1 of uncultured Actinomycetota bacterium. Taxonomy (GTDB): domain Bacteria; phylum Actinomycetota; class Actinomycetes; order Propionibacteriales; family Nocardioidaceae; genus Nocardioides. The sequence continues at coordinate 44,972 of CAWAIW010000029.1, read as the reverse complement.
CGCGCGAGCAGCTCGTCGCCACCGTGCGGGCGGCGCTCGACGCGGGGGTGACCCTCTTCGACACCGCGGACGCCTACGGTCCCGGCGACGAACGGGGACCCGACACCCAGGGCTCCAACGAGACGCTGATCGCGGGCATCCTCGACGAGCTCGGCGTGCGCGACCAGGTGCTGCTCGCCACCAAGGCGGGCCACGTCCGGGTCGGCGACGATGCCCGCTGGGAGGTCGACAGCAGTCGCGAGCACCTCAGGCGCGCCGTCGACGACTCGTTGGGGCGGCTCGGCGTCGAGCGGATCGCGCTGTGGCAGCACCACCGACCGGACCCGGAGGTCGACTACCCCGACGTACTGGCCACGCTCAAGGCGGTGCACGACGCCGGCAAGGTCGAGATGGTCGGGCTCTCCAACGCGAACTCCGAGCAGATCCGGCTCGGGAAGGAGGTGCTGGGCGACGCACTGGTCAGTGTGCAGAACCAGTACTCCCCGGCGTTCCGGAGCAGCCGTCCCGAGATCGACGTGTGCCAGGAGCTCGGGCTGGCCTTCCTGCCCTGGAGCCCGCTCGGCGGTCTCTCCTCGGCCAAGGAGCTCGGCGACAAGCACGCGGCGTTCGCCGAGGTGGCCGCCGCCCGTGGCGTCAGCCCGCAGCGGGTGACGCTCGCCTGGGAGCTCGCGCAGTCGCCCTGCGTGATCCCGATCCCCGGCGCCAAGCGCCCGGAGTCGATCACCGACTCCGCGGCCGCCGCCGACCTCGGGCTCACCGACGAGGAGCTGGCCCGGCTCGACGCGAGCCAGTCCGATCGGGCCGAGTGACCCCGTACGCAGGGCGGAGCGACCATTCGGCCTGCGTCCCGGGTCACTCGACGTTGTGATACCCGGTGGACCGGGTATCCCGCCCGCGAGTGACGCGAACGGCAGGGGTGCAGTCAGTCCAGGTCCACGATCACCGGCGCGTGGTCGGAGGCCCCCTTGCCGGCGCGCTCGTCCTTGTCGATGAACGCGCCGGTCACCCGCTTCGCGAGGCCGGGGGAGCCGAGCACGAAGTCGATGCGCATGCCGCGGTTGCGCTCCCAGCGCTGGCGGAAGTAGTCCCAGTAGGTGAAGACGTCCGGCCCCGGCGTGTGCGGGCGGACGACGTCGGTCCAGCCGTCGTCGAGGAACTCCTTGAACGCGTCCCGCTCCGGCGGGGTGACGTGGGTGTCGTTGGCGTAGGCCGCCATGTCGTAGACGTCCTCGTCGAACGGCGCGATGTTCCAGTCGCCGACCAGAGCCACGTCCTGGCCCCGCCAGCCGTGCGCGGTGTCCTTCAGGTGCCGCAGCCAGTCGAGCTTGTAGTGGTAGTGCGGGTCGTCGACCTTGCGCCCGTTCGGCACGTACAACGACCACACCCGTACGCCGCCGCACGTCGCGCCGATCGCCCGCGACTCGACCCCGGCCGGCTCGCCCCACGCTGGCTGGCCCTCGAAGCCGACTTCCACGTCCTCGAGGCCGACGCGGCTGATCACGGCCACGCCGTTCCACTGGTTCACGCCGGCGACCGCGACGTCGTACCCCATCGCCTGCAGGCCCATCAGCGGCAGCTGGTCCTCGCGGGCCTTGGTCTCCTGGAGCGCGAGCACGTCGATCTCGTGTCGTTGCAGCAGGGCTTCCACGCGGTCGATGCGCGAGCGGAGGGAGTTGACGTTCCAGGTGGCGATCCGCACCCGACCCACCCTAGGTCCGCGCGCGGACGATGGTCCGGCCGCGCCGACCCCTAGGCTGTCCGGATGGCCAGCACCGGTGCCCGGGTAGCGGCGGGGGCGGTGCACGTGTTCACCGCCACCGGTGCGGTGCTGGCACTGCTGATGGTGCACTTCTCCTACGAGCACGAGGTCGAGAAGGTCCTCTGGCTGTTCCTGGTCGCCATGGTGATCGACGGCACCGACGGGATGCTCGCCCGCCGGTTCCGTGTCAAGGAGGTGCTGCCGGGGTTCGACGGGGGGTTGCTGGACAACATCGTCGACTACATGACCTACGCCTTGGCTCCGATGGCCCTGTTGTGGGCCAACGGCTACCTGCCCGACGGTGCGGCCGGTGGGGTCGTCGCCTCCATCCCCCTGCTCGCGTCGACCTACCAGTTCTGCCGGAGCGACGCGAAGACCGACGACCACTTCTTCCTGGGCTTCCCGTCGTACTGGAACATCGTCGCCTTCTACGCCATCGTCTGGGAGCTGAGCCCGACGTCGACGACCGTGCTGCTGCTCGTGCTGGCGGTGCTGGTCTTCGTGCCGATCAAGTACCTGTACCCCTCGCGCACCGAGAAGCTCTGGTACTCCAACATGACCCTCTCCACGCTCTGGCTCGGGTTGTGGGCCGCCATCACCGCGACCCTGCCGGATGCCCCGGTCGTGCTGGTCGCGCTGTCACTCGTGTACGTCGTCTACTACATCGCCGTCAGCCTCTGGCTGACCTTCTCGCCCGCCTCGGCGCACCCGCAGTCGCGCTCCGCGGAATCGGCCGCGCGCACCACCCCCACCTAGAGTTTCGCGACGTGGCACTCACCATCGGCATCGTCGGCCTGCCCAACGCAGGCAAGTCGACGCTCTTCAACGCGCTGACCAAGAACAACGTGCTCGCGGCGAACTACCCGTTCGCGACGATCGAGCCGAACGTCGGTGTCGTCGCCGTTCCCGAGCCGCGTCTCGGCACCCTCGCCGGGCTGCTCGACTCCGCCAAGATCGTGCCCGCGACCGTCGAGTTCGTCGACATCGCCGGCATCGTCCGCGGGGCCTCGGAGGGCGAGGGCCTGGGCAACAAGTTCCTCTCCCACATCCGCGAGTCCGCGGCGATCTGCCAGGTGACACGGGTGTTCCGGGACGACGACGTCACCCACGTCGACGGCAAGGTCGACCCCGCCTCCGACATCGAGACGATCCGCACCGAGCTCGCCCTGGCCGACCTGCAGACGCTGGAGAAGGCCATCCCGCGGCTGGAGAAGGAGGCGCGGGCCAACAAGTCGCTCGCGGCGACGGTCGAGGCCGCCAAGACCGCGCAGGCCGCACTCGAGGGAGGTACGCCGGTCATCGACCTGATCCAGGGCGGCAAGGTCGAGGGCGTGCTCCTGCGCGAGCTGTCGCTGCTCACCGCCAAGCCGTACATCTACGTCTTCAACTGCGACGCCGACGAGCTGGCCGACCCCGACCTCAAGGCGCGGATGCAGGAGATCGTGGCACCCGCCGAGGCGATCTTCCTCGACGCCAAGTTCGAGTCCGAGCTCGTCGAGCTCGACGACGACGCGGAGGCCCGCGAGATGCTGGCCGAGATGGGCGTCGAGGAGCCCGGCCTCGACGTGCTCGCCCGGGTCGGCTTCGACACCCTCGGCCTCCAGACGTACCTGACCGCCGGCCCCAAGGAGTCCCGCGCCTGGACCATCCGCAAGGGCGCGACCGCCCCGGAGGCCGCCGGCGTGATCCACACCGACTTCCAGCGCGGCTTCATCAAGGCCGAGGTCGTCTCCTACGACGACCTGATGGCCGCCGGCTCGATGCTCAAGGCCCGCGAGGCCGGTCGGGTGCGCATGGAGGGCAAGGACTACGTGATGGCCGACGGCGACGTGGTGGAGTTCCGCTTCAACGTCTGATCCACCGTCTGGTCCACCGTCTGGTCCACCGTCTGGTCCACCGTCTGGGGGTCACACATTGGTACCGGGTTCGGCCCGGACCCTTGACATGCTCGCATCCGTTTGATTGGTTCATGTTCCGTGAACTTCTTGAATGGATCTTTCTGAATGGTTGATTCATCCCGTCGGCTCCTCCACGAGGTGACCACGAGGCTCGAGCGCCTCACGGACCTCGCCGACGCCGGTGGGCTGGACGCCGCGATCGACCTGCTGGCCACCGCGCTGGACAAGGGCGGGATCGTGCAGGCGTTCGGGACCGGCCACTCCCAGGCGTTCGCGATGGAGATCGCCGGGCGCGCCGGTGGGCTGATCCCGAGCAACAGCATCGCGCTGCGTGACGTCGTCTACTTCGGCGGCCGCGACGTGTCGGTCCTCTCGGACGGAGCGGGCCTCGAGCGTGAGCCGGGCATCGTGGACGAGCTCTGGGCGACGATCAAGCCGCACCCCGAGGACGTCTTCGTCATCGCGTCCAACTCCGGCGTCAACGGCTCGGTCGTGGGCATCGCGATCGCGGCCAAGGAGCACGGCCACGCCGTCATCGCGGTGACCAGCCTCGAGCACACGGCCCGAGTGACGCCCAAGCACCCGAGCGGGAAGCGTCTCAGCGAGGTCGCGGACGTCGTGATCGACAACCTGGCGCCGTACGGCGACTCCACCCTCACGCTGGAGGCGGGCGTGGCCGTCGGCGCCGTCTCCTCGATGACCGCGGCCTTCATCGCCCAGCTGCTCACGCTGGGCGTCGCCGAGCGGATCGCCGGCGCGGGCGGCGTACCGCCGATCTACCTCTCGGCCAACATCCCCGACGGGGACGAGCACAACCACCGCCTCGAGAACACCTACGGCGACCGCCTGCGGCGCCACGCCTGATGCACCACCTCACGAAAGGAACACCAGAGTGAACACGAGCAGGACCTTCGATCGGCGCACCATCGTGAGGGGCGCGCTGGCTGCGGCCGCCGTCGTCCCGCTGGCGAGTGCGCTGGCGGCTTGTGCCGGCAGCAGCAACAACGACAGCGGCCCGAAGAGCAGCGGTGGCACCAAGAGCACCGACAACCCGTTCGGCATGGCCGACAAGGCGACCGTCGACGCGGTCATCTTCGACGGTGGCTACGGCACCGACTACGTGTCGTTCGCGGCCGCGATCATGGAGAAGAACTTCTCCGGCTCGACGGTGAAGGTGTCCGCCACCACCGAGATCGCCCAGGAGCTGCAACCCCGCTTCGTGGGCGGAGACCCGCCGGACCTGATCGACAACTCCGGCGAGAACGCCATCGGGTTCAGCACGATCCTCGACCAGCTCGAGGACCTGGGCGACGTCCTGGACGCCAACAACCTGGAGGGCACGCCGATCCGTGACACGCTCTTCGGCGGCGTGGAGGCGCCGGGCACGTTCGACGGCAAGCTGGCCGCGCTGAACTACGTGCTGACGGTGTACGCCGTCTGGTACTCCGCCAGCCTGTTCAAGGACAACGGCTGGGAGCCGCCGCAGACGTGGGACGACGCCATCGCCCTCGGGGCCGAGGCCAAGAAGGCGGGCAAGTACCTGTTCCTCTGGGGCAAGGAGGCCGCGACCTACTACCAGACGATGGCGATCGGCTCGGCGATCAAGGAGGGCGGCGACGAGGTCCGCCTGGCCCTGGAGAACCTGGACTCGGGCTGCTGGTCGCTCCCGGCCGTCCAGGGCGTCTTCGAGGCGCTGGGCCAGATCGTGTCGTCGGGCTACATGAAGCCCGGCGGCTCGGGCACGCAGTTCACCGCGGCGCAGGCCCAGTGGAGCAACAACCAGGACGCGCTGCTCTACCCGTCCGGCTCGTGGATCGAGAACGAGATGAAGGACCAGACCAAGAGCGGCTTCGAGATGACCGGGTTCCCGGAGATGACGCTCACCTCCGGCTCGTCCCTGCCCTACACCGCGATGCACAGCACGGCGGGCGAGCCCTTCATCATCCCGTCCAACGCGAAGAACGTGCCCGGCGGCAAGGAGCTGCTCCGCACGATGCTGTCCGCGGAGGCCGCCACCAACTTCTCCAAGTCGAAGCTGGCGCCGACGATCGTCAAGGGCACCGTGCCGGACGACGGCTTCGGGTCGACCGCCCTGGTGTCGCAGAGCAAGATGCTCACCGACGCCGGCACGGACGTCTTCACCTGGGGCTTCGTCGACCTCTACGGTATGAACACCGACCAGCTCGTCGTGTGGAACAGCTTCCTCCAGGGCGACGCCAGCGTGTCCGACCTGACCTCGGGGCTGCAGAAGATCACCGACAAGATCCGGGACGACGACTCGATCAAGAAGATCAAGGTGACGTGACCGCTTCCACGATCGTCCCCACCACGGACACCCCGAAGGCGCCACCTCGCCGCAGCTCGCGGCGGCCCTGGACGTTCGACCGGGTGAGCTTCATGCTCGTGTTCCTCGGTCTTCCCGTGGCGCTCTTCGCGGTGTTCGTGGTGTGGCCGTTCGCGCAGGCCCTGTACTACTCGATGACGAACTGGACGGGCTTCACGCCCGACATGAGCTTCGTCGGGTTCGACAACTACCAGAAGCTGATCCACGACGACGTCTTCATGAAGGCCGTGCGGAACAACGTCTTCCTGGCGATCGTCGTGCCGCTGGTGACCGTGGTGCTGAGCTTCGCGCTCGCCACCATGATCACCGTGGGCGGGGCGTCGTACGGTCAGACGCGGGGGCTGCGGTTCTCCGGGTTCTACCGGGTCATCTCGTTCTTCCCCTACACGGTGCCCGCGATCATCATCGGCCTGATCTGGGCCCAGATGTACGACCCGTCGAGCGGCCTGCTCAACGGCTTGCTGACGGGGGTCGGTCTCGACCGGTTCGACTCCTTCCCCTGGCTCGGCGACACCACGACCGCCATGCCGGCCTCGATGTTCGTCATCATCTGGGGGTTCGTCGGCTTCTACATGGTGCTGTTCGTGGCCGCCATCAAGGGGATCCCGTCGGAGTTCTACGACGCGGCCCGGATGGACGGCGCGGGCCGGTTCCGCATCGCGTGGTCGATCACGATCCCGCTGATCCGGGACACGGTGCAGACCGCCTACGTCTACCTCGGCATCCTGGCCCTCGACGCCTTCGTCTACATGGCCGCGCTCAACCCCGGCGGCGGACCGGCCAACTCGACCCTGGTGATGCCGCAGCGCCTCCTCGACACGGCGTTCGCCAAGGGCCAGTTCGGCCTGGCCAGCGCGATGGGCGTCGTGATGGCGATCGCCACCCTCTCCTTCGCCGCGATCGTCTTCCTCGTGAACCGCCTGATCGGCGCCCGCGAGACGGGCGGGACGCGATGACCGCGACCAGCACGGACACGTCCGCCTCGGCGCGCGTCGTACCTGCTCCCGAGCCCGAGCCGAAGGGGGACCGGGTCGTCGCGACGGTGTCCCACATCGTGCTCGGCCTCTGGAGCCTGCTCGTCATCGTCCCGCTGGTGTGGACGCTGCTGTCGTCGTTCAAGAGCAGCAGCGAGATCTTCGCCTCGCCGTTCGGGCTGCCCGAGCACTGGAACTTCGACAACTACGTGTCCGCGTGGACGACCCAGGGGATCGGCCGCTACTTCGTCAACACGGTGATCGTGGTGGGCTGCGCCCTGGTCATCGTGATGATCCTCGGGTCGATGTGCGCCTACGTCCTGGCGTGCTTCTCGTTCCCGGGTCGGCGCTTCATCTACTACTCGATGCTGGCCGGTCTGACCTTCCCGATCTTCATGGCCATCGTGCCGCTGTTCTTCGTGCTCAAGCAGATCGGGCTGCTCAACACCCTGCCCGGCTTGATCATCACCTACGTCGCGTTCGCGCTGCCGTTCACCGTGTTCTTCCTCTACCCGTTCTTCCGGGCACTGCCGATGGAGATCTCCGAGGCCGCGGACATCGACGGCGCGGGGGAGTGGCGCAAGTTCTTCCAGGTGATGCTGCCGATGGCGGCCCCCGGGATGGCGTCGGTGGCGATCTTCAACTTCCTCGGCCTGTGGAACCAGTTCCTGCTGCCGGTCGCCCTCAACACCAAGCGGGAGAACTACGTGCTCTCCCAGGGGATGGCGTCGTTCGCGTCGCAGGCCGGCTACAACGTGGACTACGGGCGTCTCTTCGCAGCCGTGGTCATCACGGTCGTGCCCGTGCTCGTCGTCTACGCGATCTTCCAGCGCCAGCTGCAGGGCTCCGTGACGCAGGGGACGTCGAAGTAGCCATGACGACCGCTCCCGAGACCGCGACCAGGGTGACCGACCCGGCCGACCTCACCGACCTGATCCGCACCGTGGCGCCGCGGCTGACGGGTGCGCTCCGGGTGGTGGCCGACACCGTGCTCGAGGACCCGGCCGAGGCGGCCCGGCTCTCCGCGGTCGCGCTGGCCACGCGGGCCGGCGTCTCCCAGGCGTCGGTGACGCGGTTCGCCCAGTCCCTCGGGCTCGCCAGCCACGCCGAGCTGCGGCTGGCCCTGGCCGAGCAGAAGGGCCGCTCGACGGCGTCCGGCGCCGTGATGGACGTCGGCGTGCAGATCCGCCCCGAGCACTCGGTGCAGCAGGTCGTCGAGGTCGTCGCCAACGCCGACGTACGGGCGATCACCATGACCGTCAACCAGCTCGACTACGAGGCCCTCGACCTGGCGAGCCGGGCGATGGCCGTGGCGCGCCGGGTCGACGTGTACGGCGTCGGCAGCTCGGCGAGCGTGGCCTACGAGCTCGAGACCCGGCTGTTCCGGGTCGGGGTCCAGGTGCGGGCGTGGACCGAGGTGCACGAGGCGCTCACGTCCGCCGCCCTGCTGACCGCCGACGACGTCGCGATCGCGATCTCCCACTCGGGTGCGACCCGCGAGGTCGTGGAGCCGCTCCGGCTGGCCGCGGACCGCGGCGCGGTGACGGTGGGTCTGACCGGCGACCCGAGGTCTGCGGTGGCCGCGGCCTCCCGGCACTTCCTGCGCACCGCGGCGCTGGAGACGTCGTACCGCAACGGCAGCCTGGCCGCCCGTCACTCGCAGATGATGATCGCCGACTCGCTCTACATCCGCGTCGTCCAGCTCACCCCGGAACGGGCGACCGCGTCGATGGCCCTCACCGAGCACATCTCGCCGTCCCACTCGGTCACGGCGCGTCGCAGCCGGACGCGTTAGCCCGTTCCTGTGTGGCGCAGGGTCGCGAGACTCGCGGCGATCCGGTCGAAGACGTCCGGGTCGACGACGACGCCGTGGTTCCTCAGGGCGAGGGCCGCCGCGCCGGCGGTGCCGTCGGCCACCGTGACGACGGGCCCGGCGCCGCCCCGGGCGCGGTACGACGCCTCGACGGACGCCGCGACGGACGCCTGGTGGAGCAGGACGCTCCCTCCCAGCACGAGAGGTCCGTCGATCCCGTCGACGTGCACCGAGGCCAGGGTGTGGGCCAGGGCCCGCGACGCGCCGTCGACGATGGCGGCGGCCACCGCGTCGTCGCCGACCGCGAAGGCCAGCGGGGCGAGCCGGGCGAGGTGGACCGGTCTTCCGTCGTACACGCTTCGCACCAGCCGGGCGAGCGACCCCTCGTCGGCGCCCAGGGTGGCCAGCACGAGTGGGGTGAGGGCGGTCGGGGCCCCGCGACGGTCCAGGTCCGCGACCACCGCGCGGGCGATCTGGTGGCCGATCCAGAAGCCGGAGCCCTCGTCGCCGAGCAGCCAGCCCATGCCGTCGGCGGACCTTTCGACGGCGCCGGCGCGTACGCGGATCGCCGCCGCCCCCGTGCCCGCGACCAGTCCGTAGCCGTCGGGCTCCGGCGTGCCGGCGCAGTACATGGCCAGCAGGTCGGACTCGACGACGTACGGCGAGTCGACCCCAGCCGCCGCCAGGCCGGCCGCGATGCCCGGGTGCCCGGCACCGGAGGCGCCCGCCATCGCCACCGCGGCTCCCACGACGTCCGCAGGTGGCACGCCGGCCGCTGCGATCGCCGTGCCGACGGCAGCGCCCAGGGCGAGTACGACGCTCTCAGGCCCCGCCGAGATGGGATTTCCGCTCCCCGCGATCCCGAGCCCGAGGCAGCGTCCGGTCGCGTCCACCACCACCGCTCGGGTCGACGACCCCCCGGCGTCGACTGCGACGAGCACGGCCGGAGCCTACGCCGGTCCTGCTCGACCGGGGTCCGCGCGTGGGGCGGTGAGTGAGGGTTGGTTTCGGCCGGTGGGCGGTGAGTGGGTGTTGGTTCGAGACGAACGAACCAACACTCACGCACCGCTGCTCGGGGCGCGGCTGGCAGGCTGGATCCCGTGCACGCGCTCGTCCTCGGCCACGACGGTCCCGGGCTCGTGCACGAGGAGCATCCGCTCCACGAACGGCACCAGGCCTACATGGATCGCTGGCTGCCCCGGCTGGTCGCCCGTGGCCCGCTGCTGAGCCCGGACGAGGAGCACCTCGGCAGCGTGCACGTGGTGGAGGTCGATGACCTGGATCGCGCACGAAGGTTCGCGACCGAGGAGCCGTTCGCCGCGGCCGGTTGGTACTCCGAGATCACCGTCACGACGTACCTCCCGCTGGTCGCCGGGACCATGTGGGATCGCCCTCGCCCCTCCCTGGGCACGCGGAGCAGCGTCGTGCGGATGTCCTGGGACGCGAGGGCGTACGTCGAGGCGTGGGACCGGCAGGTGGGCGGCAGCTGGGTCTTCGCGGGCCTCCTGCTCGACCAGGAGGGACGCAGCATCGGCCTGGCCGGTGCCGTCGACGAGCCGGAGGACGAGGCGATCGCCGCCGCGCGACGACTCGACCCGGGCGCCCATGTCACCGCCTACCGCTGGCGACGGGGAGGGCGCGACCAGGGGTCGTGACCAACGCCCGTCGTACGCACATCCCGGAGCCGGTCAGGGCAGGAGGACCTGCCGGATGCCCGACCCGGAGGCGACCTCGCGCCAGGCGTCGGAGACCTCGGTGAGCGGGCGGGCCGCGTGCTCGACGAGGGAACGGCCGTCGGCCAGCGCGACGACGCTGGTGAGCGCCTCCTCGCGCTGCTCGGGAGTGAGGTTGTTGTTGGTGTAGCCCAGCACCGACAGGGACTTGCTGCGGACCATGGCCGAGGAGAAGGTGGCGGCGTCGGCGGCGGAACCGCCGAGGTTCACCAGCCGGCCGTGGTTCGTCATCGCGCGCAAGGCTCCCTCGACGACCCACCCGAACACCGGGTCGATGACCACGTCCGCCGTGCCGCCGAGAGCGTCGGTGATCGCCGTCGCCAGGGCCGCGGGGTCGCGGTCCTCGGGCAGCGTGACGACCTCGTCGGCGCCGTTGCGGCGGGCGCGTTCGGCGGCCGCGGGGCCGCGGCACACGCCGACCACCCGGCCCGCGCCGTGGGCGACGGCCACCGCGACGGCCACCTGGCCGACGGCCCCGCCGGCGCCGAGCACGACCACGCGCTCCCCGGCCGCCAGCCGGGCTCGCAGGTGGACGGCGGACCAGGCGGCCACTCCGGAGAGCCCGATCGCCGCGACCGAGGCGTCGTCGACCTCGCCGTCGATGGGGACGATGTCACCCGGCGTCACGGCGTACCGCTCCGCCAGCGTGCCGTCGCCCGGCGCCATGCCCGCCGATGACGCGACCCAGACGCGACGTCCGTCGTCGGTGACGCCGACGCCCTGGACGCCCGGGACGTACGGAAGTGCCGGGGCCCCGAAGTACGACGTGCCGGAGGCGCACAGCAGGTCCAGCGGGACGATCGGCGCCGCCGTGATCCGCACCAGCACCTGCCCGTCGGCCAGGCGTCGGGTCGGGGTGGTCGCCGTACGACGCGGGCTCACCGTGCGCGGTGACGACGCCGGCCTTCACGTCGCGATGTCCGGGTAGGGGAGCGAGAGGTGGGCCATCGCCCGACCGTAGGCGATCTGGTACTCCAGCGGCCCGTGGTCGCGCTCGAACATCGCGATGAAGAGGGTGAGGGTGAGGAAGGGGTGGGCGCCCAGCTCGAAGAGCCGCACGTGGTCCTGGCGGACCAGCACGTCGCGCTCCTCGTCGGTGAACGCCAGCCAGGTGGACTTCTCGTCGGTGGTGCAGTTGAGGATCCGGTTGGCCTCCTCGGCCTCCCACCACGTGACCGTGCTGGCCGGGTCGTCGCGGTAGCGCTCGACCAGCCCTGGGTCGCGGTCGATGGTGAAGAGGAACTTGTTCAGCAGGTACTTGCTCACGAGATCGCCCCCTGTGCCGACGACTGGGGGTACCAGGTGAAGTAGGCCTCCATGGTGTGGAACAGGTCGAGGGAGTCGACGTGGTCGGCCGCGACGCCGTCACCGGCCACGCCCATCATCAGCATGAAGTCCATGAAGCCGTGAGTGGCGTTGCCGGGTGCGTGCAGGCTGTCGAGGGTCACCTCGCCGAGACAGCCCTCGAGGTCGCCGCGGGCGATCCAGTCGACGGCCTTGCGGTCGAAGTCCGGGTCGGGGCCGTGCGGGCCGAACTGACGCGGCCCGCCGAGCTCCAGCGACAGGTGTCCGGTGCCGATGATCGCGACCCGTCGGTCGTCGGGCCAGGACTCGACCAGCTGCCGGATCGTCCGGCCCAGCTCGACGAACCGCTTCGGCTGCGGCAGGGGCGGGGCGAAGATGTTGGTGTAGATCGGCACGATCGGCAGGTCGTGCTCGGGCCGCAGCGTGATGATCGGGCAGGTGATGCTGTGGTCGATGCGCAGCTCGTTGCTGAACGCCAGGTCGAAGCCGGCGTCGAGGCCGTTGCGCAGGATGTGCTGGGAGAGGTCCTCCTCGCCCGCCAATGTCATCCGGGGGAGACCGAACTCGCGCTCCTCGTTGTGCCAGTTGGCGTCGTAGAACGGCGCCTTGCCGACCAGGAACTGCGGCATGTTGTCCAACCACAGCTGGTGGAAGTGATCGCTGCCGACCATCACCAGGACGTCGGGTTTCGCGCGCGTGAGCGTCTCCCGGAAGGTCTCGATCTTGCTGACCCACTCGTCGGCGAACGGCGGCCGGTCCGCGCCGGTCGAGGTGCTCGCGCGGTAGTAGAACGGGTGGTGGGTGGACGCGATGACCGCGACGACCTGCGCCACTGCTTCTCCTTACTCGTCGGGCTCGACGTAGACCGCGTTGCGGTCGACGGCGAGGTAGGCGTCCATGCCGATCGGCCGGCGGCGCTCCTCGGCGATCTGGCCGAGCAGCCCGGCCGCGCGGGCGAGCAGCGCGAAGCCGCGCAGCAGCTCGACGGGCAGGCCGAGGTCGGCCAGCGCGGCGCCGCAGACACCCGCGCCGTTGAGGGGGAGCGTCCGCCCGAGGACTTCCGGGTGCACCCGGCCGATGGCCTCGAACAGCCGCAGGTGCGGGCCGTGCAGCCCCTCCTCCTCGGCGATCCGGATGAGTACGGGCGTCCGGGGGTCCTGGACCTTGTGCACCGGGTGGCCGAGGCCCGGCACGTACCTGCCGGCCTCACGCGTGCGACGTACGGCGTCCAGCGCGACCGCGTCCCAGCCGGCGTCGTCGGTGGGCTCGCTCTGCTCGTTCCGGGCGAGGTCGTCGAGCACCGCGTGCAGGTAGGCGCCGCAGTCCTCGGTGACGCCGAGGAACCGGGACCCACCGCCGAGCAGCCCGGCGGCGAGTGCGCCCTGGAGGGAGTCGGGCGCGGAGAGGTAGGTGAGGCGCGCCGCGATGGCGGTCGGGGTGAAGCCGTGGTCGGCGAGCGCGACGAGGACGGCCTCGAAGACGCGGGTCTCCTGGGGCGTCGGGCGGCGCATCGCGACCAGCCAGAAGGCCAGCTCGCCGAAGCCGACCTTGCCCATCAGGTCGGCGGTCAGGTCCTGGCCGAGCAGCCGGATCTCGTCGGCGGTCGAGGTGCCGAGGGAGGTGGGAAACTCCAGCCCGTCGCTCATGCGTCCTCCTCCAGCCACGCGCGGATCTCCGCACCGTGCTCGTCGAGTGCGGGCGGCGGCAGGTCGTAGCGCGCCGGTGTCGCGGAGAACGCGATCGGGTGGCGGGCCGACCGGAAGGCGTCGTCGCCCTCGCCGATGGTCACGACGGGATCCATGCCGATGCTGTCGGCGAAGGCGAACCCGCCGTCGATGGTGTTGATCGGTCCGCACGGCACGCCCACGCCGATGATCGCGTCGAACCACTCCAGCGCCGTGCGCTCCTTCAGCCGCGCCGCGAGCAGCGGCCGGAGCTCGTCCCGGTTGGCGGTGCGGTCCTCGTTGCGGGCGAACCTCGGGTCGTCGGCGAGCTCGGGCACGCCGAGCACCTCGACCAGCTTGCGGAACTGCGCGTTGTTGCCGGCCGTGATGATCAGGTCGCGGTCAGAGCAGGGGAACGGCTCGTAGGGGAACAGGCTGGGGTGGCTGTTGCCCATCCGGAACGGCACGGTGCCGCCGGCGGCGTACGCGCTGGACTGGTTGACCATCCCGGACAGTGCCGACGCCATCAGGCTCATCTCGACGTGCTGTCCGCGGCCGGTCTCGGTGCGGGCGCGCAGCGCGGCCAGGATGCCGATGGTCGCGTGCAGGCCGGCCATCACGTCGAAGGCGGAGATGCCGGCGCGGTACGGCGGGCCGTCGGGGTCGCCGGTCAGGCTCATCAGGCCGCTGATGGCCTGCACGATCAGGTCGTACCCCGGCAGCGTCGGCGCCACCGGGTCCGCTGCCGAAGCCGCTGATCGAGGCGTAGACGACGCCGGGGTTGGTCGGCCGCCACGTCGTCGTACCCGAGCCCGAACCGCGCCAGCCCGCCGGGCCGGAAGTTCTCGATCAGGATGTCGGCCCGCGCCGCCAGCCGTCGCGCGACGGCGACGTCGGCGTCGTCCTTGAGGTCCAGGGCGATCGACCGCTTGTTGCGGTTCACGCCCAGGAAGTACGTCGAGACGCCGTGCCCGTCGACGGGCGGCGATCCAGGTGCGGGTGTCGTCGCCCGCCGGCCCCTCGACCTTGATGACGTCGGCCCCCATGTCGGCCAGCAGCATGGTGGCGTACGGGCCGGCCAGGATGCGGGAGAAGTCCGCGACGACCAGCCCCTCCAGCGGTCCCGCCATGCGTCACCTCCCGGTCCACGGACACTCGTCCGCGCCCACTCTCGTCAGGCTCCTTGAGCCTGTCAACACCCCTTGACAGCCCGTACGACGCGGGGTCAGGGTGCTGGGCAAGAACTCGGGGGACCGTCAGGCGGACAAGCGTCCGAGACAGGGAGTGAAGCGATGGCGGAGCGTCGACCCGTGCTGTTCCGCAACGGGACCGTGCTGACCATGGACGACGCGCACACCGTGCTCGAGGGCGGGGACGTGCTCGTCGTCGACGACAAGATCGCCGAGGTGGGCACCGGCCTGACCGCCCCCGACGGCGCGGTCGAGGTCGACGCGACCGGCGGCATCGTGATGCCGGGGATGATCGACACCCACCGCCACATGTGGCAGACGGCGATGCGGGCCTACGGCGCCGACTGGACGCTCACCCAGTACTTCGTCTGGTACTACCTCGAGCACGGCCGGCTGTTCCGTCCCGAGGACATCGCACTCCGGCAACGTGCTCTCCGGCTGGGACGTCGCTCGAGTCCGGCGTCACCACCACCGTCGACTGGTCCCACGGCCTCCAGACCGTCGACCACGCCGACGCCGCGGTCGACGCGCTCCAGGCCGTCCCGGGAAGGTTCGTGCTGGCCTACGGCAACATCCAGGCCGCGCCCTGGGAGTGGACCGCCGACCCGGCGGTGAAGTCGTTCTTCGACCGGCGACGCACCGACGACGACCTGCTCGCCTTCCAGCTCGCCTTCGACGTGCTCGGCGAGGAGTCCTTCCCCGAGGGGCCGGCGTTCGCCTTCGCCCGCGAGCTCGGCCTCCCGCACACCACGCACGCCGGCGTCTGGGGCGCGACCAACGACAACGGCATCCGGCTGATGCACGAGAACGGCTTCATGGGGCCCGACAACATCTACGTGCACGCCGCGACCCTGACCCAGGACTCCTACCAGCGCATCGCCGCCACCGGCGGCTCGGTCTCGGTGTCGACGGAGTCCGAGCAGAGCGCCGGCCAGGGGTACCCGCCCACCTGGCAGGTACGCCGCCACGACATCCCCGTCTCGCTCTCCATCGACACCAGCGTGTGGTGGAGCGGCGACCTGTTCAGCGCCATGCGCACGCACCCTCGGCGCCGACCGCAGCCGCGAGCACCTCGAGGCGCACGCCGAACGGCGACACCGTCACCCACTCCAGCCTGCGCGCCGAGCAGGTCGTCGACTGGGCGACCCGCGGCGGCGCGCGTGCCCTCGGCCGCGACGACCTCGGCCAGCTCAGCCGCGGGCATGAAGGCCGACGTCGTGCTCATCAAGAACGACGACTCGCCGTTCTCCTTCCCGCTGCTCAACCCCTACGGCCACGTCGCCTTCCAGGCCCAGCGCGGCGACGTGCACACCGTCGTCGTCGACGGCCACGTCGTGAAGAGCGCCGGCAAGCTCGTCGGCGCCGACCTGGGCGTCCGCCCGCACGGCGGTCGAGAACACCGTCGACTTCCTCAAGGGCGAGATGGGCGAGGACGTCTGGAAGTCCGGGATGAACCCCGACCTGCCCAACCCCGAGGTCCTCGACAACCCCTACCAGTACACCGACTACAAGTCCGAGGACACCCGCGGCGCCCGCGGCACGATCTTCGGCGAGCCGGGCTCGGGCCAGGAATCGGAAGAGTCGCAGTAGTGGCCGGACGCGGCACCGGACCCGACTTCGTCGAGGCTCTCGCCCGAGGCCTCGACGTGATCGAGGCGCTCGCCGCCGGCCCGATGTCGCTCGCCGAGGTCGCCACGGCCGCCGACCTGGCCCGGCCGACCGCGCGACGGCTGCTGCTCACGCTCGAGGAGCTCGGCTACGTCCGCGTCAGCAACGGCGCCTACGACCTGACCCCGCGCGTCCTCCGGCTCGGGATGGCGTACGTCGGGTCGCAGGGCCTCTGGGAGGTCGCCCGCCCGCACCTCGAGGACCTCGTCGGCCGCACGGGCGAGTCCTCGTCGATGGCCCAGCTCGACGGCTCCGACATCGTGTACGTCGCCCGCGTCAGCGTGCCCAAGATCATCGCCCTCCGCGTCGAGATCGGCACCCGCTTCCCGGTCGCCCAGACCTCGCAGGGCAAGGTCCTGCTGGCCGCCCTGCCTCCGGCCGAGGTCCCCGACGTGCTGGCGCAGCCGAGCCAGTCCGGCCTCCCGCCGTACATCGGCACGAGCATCGAGCAGCTGCTCGAGGAGCTCCGTCAGGTGCGCGCCCGTGGGTGGGCGCTCGCCGACGAGGAGCTCGCCCCCGGCGTCCGTTCCGTCGCGGTCCCCGTTCGCGACGGGACGGGCGCCGTCCGGGCGGCCATGAACGTCACCGTCCACGCCGCCGAGACGAGCGTCGAGACGTTGCTCGACGACCACCTCCCGCACCTGCTCCGCGCGGCCGGCGAGGTCAGCGCCGACTGGGCGCTGTGGCAGAGCCGCCCGCACGCCGAGGTGCCCGACCGGGGCCCGCGGGGCAGACTGGCGTCATGGACTACACGAACCTCGGAAACTCGGGCCTGAAGGTCAGCCGCGTCGCGCTGGGCTGCATGAGCTTCGGCGGCGGCGGCGAGGGCGGCGGCGGCTGGTCGCTCGACGACGCGGCGGCCGAGCCGATCTTCCGCCAGGCCGTCGACCTCGGCATCACCTTCTGGGACACCGCCAACGTCTACAGCAGCGGCTCGTCGGAGGAGATCACCGGCCGCGCCATCAAGGAGTACACCCGGCGCGAGGACGTCGTGCTGGCGACCAAGGTGTTCTTCCCGATGCACGACGGTCCCGGCGGCTCGCGGCCTCTCGCGCAAGGCGATCATGGAGCAGATCGACGCCTCGCTGCAGCGGCTCGGCACCGACTACGTCGACCTCTACCAGATCCATCGCTTCGACCCGGACACCCCGGTCGAGGAGACGATGGAGGCGCTGCACGACGTCGTGAAGGCCGGCAAGGCGCGCTACCTCGGCGCCTCGTCGATGTGGGCCTGGCAGTTCGCCTCGATGCAGCACGCCGCCGACCTCGGCGGCTGGACGCGATTCGTCTCGATGCAGAACCAGTACAGCCTGCTCCAGCGCGAGGAGGAGCGGGAGATGTTCGGGCTGCTCGCGCACCAAGGCGTCGGCAGCATCCCCTGGAGCCCGCTGGCCAAGGGCCGCCTGGCGCGGCCGTGGGGCGAGACGACCCTGCGCTCGGAGAACGACCCGATGGGTCAGCGGTACGTCGACGAGGCCAACCTCGCCGATCGTCGGCGCGGTCCAGCAGGTCGCCGAGGCGCGCGGCGTGCCGATGGCCCAGGTCGCGCTGGCGTGGGTGCTGCGCAACCCGTCGGTCGTCGCCCCGATCGTCGGCCCGACCAAGGAGCACCACCTGGCCGACGCCGTCGCGGCGGTCGACCTCGAGCTCACCGACGACGAGGTCGATGCGCTCGAGGCGCCGTACACGCCGCGCCTGCCCTCCGGCTTCCAGTGACGCACCCACGGGATCTCCTTCCCGTCCACGTCCGACGGCGAGCGGCCGACCACCGCAGTCGCCCGGGAGGTGGTCGCCGACGCGCTGCGGGCGGTGGACCCCGTGGGAGCGGACGCCGCCGCGCGCGAGACCGCCTGGCGCAGCAGGTACCTGCTGCACTTCCGGCGACTGGTCGAGGCCGGCCTGCCGAGTGCCGACGCGTGGCACGCGATCGCGGACGCCGGCCTCGACTCCGTACGCCGGCGCATGGTCGTGGCCACCGACGACGGCGACCTCCCGCTGGCGTCGCTCGCGGATGCCACCGGCCGGCGTTCGCTCGACACCCTCGTGGTGCGCGGCGGGGGTGAGCCACTGACCGAGCTCGTCCTGCCGTACCGCGGCCAGCGGCTGACCGGCTCCGGTCTCGACGCGCGGCTCGCGTCGTGGGAGCGCTCCGGCGTGCTCGAGCCGTCGGCCGTGGCCGCCGTCCGCGAGGTGGCCGCCCACCCCGAGTGGCTGCGGCTCGAGGGGCGCACCGTCGGCGTGCTCGGCGCCGGCGCGGAGATGGGCCCGCTCGGACCGTTGCTGCGCTGGGGCGCGACCGTCGCCGCCGTCGACCTGCCGACGTCCGTCGTCTGGGAGCGAGTGCTGCGCACTGCCCACGAGGCGGCCGGTCGGCTGCTCGTCCCGGTCGCGCCCGGCACCGAGGACGCCGGAGTCGACCTGCTCGCCGAGGTACCGGAGACCGCGGACTGGCTGGCCGGTCTCGACGGCCGCCTCGTCGTCGGCAACTACCTGTACGCCGACGGCGGCACCCACGTCCGCGTCTCGATGGCCGCCGACGCGCTCGCCTCGCGGGTGACCGCGGCCCGGCCGGACACCGCCCTGGCCTTCCTCGCCACGCCGACGGACGTGTTCGCGGTCCCGGGGGAGGCCGTCGAGCAGTCGGGCCGGGCCTACGCCGAGCGGTCCGGCACCGCCAAGGTCGTCGGCCGCCCTCTCCGCTGGGTCTCTCGCGGGCGGCTGCTGCACCGTCAGTACGCCCCGGGCGCCGATCCCGGGATCTCCGACTGCCTCGTGCCGCAGCAGGGACCCAACTACGCCCTCGCCAAGCGGGTCCAGCGCTGGCGAGCCAGCACCGCGCGCCGCGACGGACGGCTGGTGTCCTTCCACGTCGCCCCGTCCACGCGCACCCGCTCGGTCGTCAAGAACCGCGCCCTCGCCGCCGCCTTCGCCGGTGCGCACCGCTTCGGCGTCGAGGTCTTCGACCCCTCCACCTCCAACACCTTGATGGCCGCGCTGCTCGTCCACGACCTCATGGCCGACCGCCCGACGTTCGCCCACCCCTGGATGGACGAGGCGTACGGCGCGGTGCACGGCGGCCTCTGGCGCGCGCCGTACGAACCCCGCAGCGCCGCTCGGGCTGCTGCCGCGCGGCTAGCCTTCGCTCGGGGTCGCGCAGCAACGTCGCCCTGAGTCGGCCGTGACGGGCGCTGACGGCCCGCTCGACCAGCGGAAGCACTACTTCTTGATGACGACCTTGCAGTTGCGCAGGACGTCGAGGGGGTCACGGTGACCGATGTAGACGATGATCCCGGGCGGCGCGGGCACGACGATCTGGTTGCAGAAGATGTCGTCGCGGACGCCGTCGTCGGTGGCGATGATCTTGTTCATGCCCTCTTCGCCGTACACCTCGTCGGCGCCGGGCCCGGGGTAGATGACGTCGTCGCCCTCGTCGCCGGTGATCGAGTCGTCGCCGGACCCGCCGAAGATCAGGTCGTTGCCCTGGTCGCCGTCCAGCTCGTCGTTGCCCGGACCGCCGTACACCCGGTCGTTCCCGGTGCCACCCTGTGGGTGGTCGTCGCCGGGGCCACCCGAGACGACGTCGTTGCCGTCGTTGCCGTGCAGCCAGTCGTTGCCGTCCTCGCCGTAGGCGACGTCGTCGCCGCTGCCGAGGCGGATGTAGTCGTCGCCGGCGAGGCCCAGCACGCGCTGGCCGTAGCGCTTGGTGATGATCGTGTCGTCGCCCATGGTGCCTTGCACCGTCGAGCGCTTGGCCGGATGAGCAGCAGGCTCACCGGTCTTGTCGATGACTGTCGTCGTCGCTCCGGAGAACGCGGGAACCGCGACGGCGGCCAGGCAGAATGCCGTAGCCGTCGCGAGCGCAGCGAACAACCGGGCTCCTGGGGGGAGAGAACCCATGCCCCGAAGGTAACAAGAGGTTCGGGCGTTGTCAGGCCCCCGCACATGACCCACCCCCAGGGCTAGACCTGCATACCCTGGGGGTGGACCAGTGGTTCTCAGAGCGTCGGCCACTCCATGAAGGTGACCTCGCCGCCGACGATGTCGGCGGTCAGCGAGCACCTCGTCGGCGCCCTTGTCGAACAGCTCGTAGCTGCCCTCCGTGAGCTCGGGGAAGACCAGCGACGGCTGGGTCCCACCGGGCACGGGACGGTCGACCACGGCCACGTGGGCGCGGTGCGCATGACCGTGCCCATGACCGTGGCCGTGATCGTGATCGGGCCCGTCCGCGTGCGACGACTCGTCCTCGTGCGAGGACTCGTGACCCACGCGGTCGATCTCGATCTCCTGCCCGAGCATCGACGCCGGCATGGCGATCACGAGCGCACCGATGTCACCACCGATGTCGAGCATCACCGACCCCTGGCCGGCGTGCGGGTTCTCGGGCAGGTCGGTCATGACGCCTTCGTCGTTCCGGGCGTCGTCTGGTAGCCGCCACCGGGCAGTCCCAGGAACGGGAACGTGTCGGTGATCGCGGCGTTGGTGTTGGTGGTCCCGTCGGTGACGGCGCTGGCGGCGCCGTCGGGCTTGAAGCTGGGGTCCACCAGAGGCAGCGTGAGGCCGGCGATGGCCCGCAGCTCGATCGTCACGACGTCGTCACCGGGACGACGACCGTTGGGGAAGCCCGCGGCGTCGCCGGCGACCAGCCCGAGGCTGTTCTCGGTCTTGGCCGGCGGGATCGCCACGTTGAGCCGCAGCATGTCCGCCTGGGTGGCCCCCGTGAAGTTCTGGAAGCCGGGGACCACACCCTTCGGGATCCCGGTCATCAGGATCGCGTTGAGGTCGGCCCGGGGCTTCTTGTAGGCCTTCAGGTTGGGGAACGCACCCGGGTAGAGCACCGGCAGGAGTCCCTGCAGCTCCGGGTGGTCGACGTACTTGCTGTACCGCTTGTCCTGGTACGGGTCGCGAGAGTTCCACTCGTCCTTCTCGGCCATCGGGATGAGGACCTCGTTGACGAGCGGGTTGGCCAGCCGGGAGACCTGCTCCCAGGGACCGTGGCCGACGTACTTGCCCTTCTTCTTGTCGAAGATCTGCGACTTCCTGCGGCTGGCGATCGCCCACACGCCGATGACCGACTTCTCGCTCATGGCGTTCTTGGGGACAGAACCGTCGCGGGTCAGGTCCTTGATCGGGACCTCGATCGCGATCGAGTGCACGTTGTAGCCCTGCACCGAGTTGACGCCGTCGGTGTTGGGAATGTTGATGAGATGCGCCTCGTTGAGCGGCCGCAGCGCCCCCAGGTCGAAGATGCTGCCCAGGTCGACGTGGAACGCGTCGGCACGCTGACCGGCGAACACGCGAGTGCCGTGCTTGATGTCGTGCACGGCCTGCGACGACAGCTTGGCGTAGTCCGGCGTGCTGCGCACACCGACGTTGACCGGAGGCGTCCGGAGCCCCTTGCCGAGCACCGTGGCCTTGCGCTGCTTGGTGCCCTGCCACTCGATGCGCGTCACCGTGTAGAACTGCGGACGGTTCCAGTTGTGGCTGGCGATTCCAGTGATCGGACCGGTGTTGTACAAGAAGGTCTTGTCGTTGCGGACCTTGGTGCTGAACTTGAACTGGTACGACAGGTCGCGGGTGGCGTTGCCGCGGTTGTTGATGACGATCTCGTAGAGCACGTCGTCGCCGAACTCGTAGAAGTTCGGACCGCCGTCGGGGGCCTGGAGCGGGATGAAGTTGGCGATCAGCGTGACGTGGTCCGGGCGCTTGGGGCTGACGAACGCATAGACGTCCGTGCTGTCGGCGACCGGGTCCTTGCTGATCTCGGGTGCTTCGCGGTGTGACGACATGTCAGTTGCCTCCTGCGGCGTTGAGGATCCTGGTGGCCAGGTCGCGGTCGTGGACGACGATCTCGCGCTCGCCGACCATCAGGTGGACCCGGTCGCTGAAGTGGTGCTCGACGTACGCCACGACGGGCTGCTTCGCGCTGTCGCTCTTGCGGGCCGCCTCAGCCGGGGCCGCCTCGGCGGCACCTACGCTGATGCCCGTCAGGCCGACCGTTCCGGCCGCCCCGACCCCTGCCGCAGCGAGGAACTTCCTTCTGCTGGTGTCACTCATCTGGTCCTCCACATCGGAACGCGCGCGTCGTCAGTGACGCACGCCACTGGTGGTTCGACACCAGTCCGGATGTGGATTGGCCCCGGCCGCAGTCTGTGGGGCAGGGGTGAAGTGGCACATACCCCATGGGGTGGTTGCTTGAATGCCTTTCGTGCCGCCGGATCCGCTCTTCGCCGATCGGCGCCTCGCCGGTGTCTACGACCCGCTCGACCCGGACCGCAGTGACCTCGACGCGTACGTCGCGATCGTCGAGGAGCTGGGGGCGCGGACCGTGCTCGACGTCGGCTGCGGGACGGGCACCTTCGCGGTCCTGCTGGCCGCCCGCGGGGTCGACGTCACCGGTGTCGACCCCGCCGGGGCCTCGGTCGACGTGGCCCGCGGCAAGCCGGGGGCCGAGCGGGTGCGCTGGGTCGTCGGGGAGATCGAGGCGGTCGCCGACCTCCGGTTCGACCTGGTCACCATGACCGCCAACGTGGCCCAGGTCTTCCTGACCGACGAGGCGTGGCGGTCGGTGCTGTCCACGGCGTACGACGTCCTCGGTCCCGGCGGCCACCTCGTCTTCGAGACCCGCGACCCCGCTCGCGAGGCGTGGCTGGAGTGGACGAAGGACGAGTCTTTCTCGGCCGCCGACGTCGCCGGTCAGGGACACGTGGAGTCCTGGAACGAGACCACCGGCGTCGACGGCGAGCTGGTCACCTTCCGCTCGACGCTCGTCTTCGAGGACGCCACGCTGACCTCGCAGTCGACGCTGCGGTTCCGCGACCGCGCCACGGTCGCGCGCGACCTCGAGGCCGCCGGGTTCGTGACCCTGGACGTCCGCGACGCCCCCGACCGGCCCGGTCGCGAGCTGGTGTTCGTCGCCGCGCGCCCCGACGAGTCGCTCGCGGCGGGCAAGGAGCGGGCCTGGCGCGAGCTCGGGGTCATCGACGACGCGCTGCTCCGCGGCCAGATCGACGAGGACGGCTGGCACGAGCGGGTGCTGGCGATCGTCGAGCCGGCGTACCTGGCGGCCGCCACGCCCCAGGGGCAGTCCGGCCACAGCGGCGACGACGCGCGGTGGGAGCACGCCCGCCGGCTGCTGCTCGACGCCGTCCCCGACGGCAGCGACCTGCTCGACGTCGGCTGTGCCAACGGACATCTCATGGAGTCCCTCGTCCGGTGGGCCGCCGAGGACGGCAAGGTCGTGGAGCCGTACGGCGTGGAGATCTCGGCCCGCCTGGCCGAGCTCGCGCGCGAGCGGCTCCCGCACTGGGCCGACCGCATCTGGGCCGGCAACGCGATGACGTGGGTGCCGCCTCGTCGCTTCGCCGTCGTGCGGACCGGCCTCGACTACGTGCCACCGCGCCGCCGACGCGACTTCGTCGCCCGCCTGGTCGACGAGGTGGTGGCGCCGGGCGGTCGGCTGCTGGTCGGGACGTTCAACGAGGAGAAGGACCGCGAGACCGTCGCCGACTCGCTGCGGTCCTGGGGGTACGACGTCGCAGGCTCGACCTCCCGAGCCCACCGGGACCCGCGGCTGCGCTACAAGGCGGTGTGGCTGGACACGCGATGAGTCCGCACGTCAGACGTCGAACGTGACGCCCTGAGCCAGCGGCAGGTCGCCGGAGTAGTTGATGGTGTTGGTGGCGCGGCGCATGTAGGCGCGCCAGGCGTCGGAGCCGGACTCGCGGCCGCCGCCGGTCTCCTTCTCACCGCCGAAGGCGCCGCCGATCTCGGCGCCGCTGGTGCCGATGTTGACGTTGACGATGCCGCAGTCGGAGCCGCCGGCGGACATGAAGAGCTCGGCCTCGG
Source organism: uncultured Actinomycetota bacterium (assembly GCA_963782035.1). Classification (GTDB taxonomy): domain Bacteria; phylum Actinomycetota; class Actinomycetes; order Propionibacteriales; family Nocardioidaceae; genus Nocardioides. The sequence goes on along the minus strand of CAWAIW010000029.1, from coordinate 20,779 downwards.
CCTGGTCCTGGGTGAAGATCGAGGACGAGAGCCCTTGTGGCACGGCGTTGTTGAGGGCGATGGCCTCGTCGAGGTCGTCGTAGGACATCACGTAGAGCAGCGGCGCGAAGGTCTCGGTGTGCACGACCTCGCTCTGCGACGGCATCCGGACGACGGTGGGCTGCACGTAGTAGGCGTCCGGCGCGTCGTCGGACAGCACCCGCGAGCCGCCGGCGACGAGCGTGCCGCCGGCCGAGGTGGCGGCGTCGACGGCGGCGGCGAAGGAGGTGAAGGACCGCTCGTTCACGAGCGGACCGACGAGGGTGTCGTCGGAGAGCGGCGAGCCGATCGGCAGCTTCTCGTACGCCGCGGCGACCCGGTCGGTGACCGCGTCCACGACCGAGGAGTGCGCGATCACCCGGCGCATCGTGGTGCAGCGCTGACCGGCCGTGCCGGCGGCGGAGAAGACGACGCCGCGCGTGGTCAGGTCGAGGTCGGCGGACGGGCCGACGATGGCCGCGTTGTTGCCGCCCAGCTCGAGCAGGGAGCGGCCGAAGCGCGCCGCGACGCGCGGACCGACCTCACGCCCCATCCGGGTCGAGCCGGTGGCCGAGAGCAGGGCGACGGCCGGCGCGTCGACCAGGGCCAGGCCCACCGGACGCGTCCCCGAGCACGACCTGGGACTCGTCGCCCGAGAAGCCGGCCTCGACGAGGGCCCGCCGCAGCAGGGCCGACGACGCGAGGGCGCAGAGCGGCGCCTGCTCCGACGGCTTCCAGACGACGGTGTCGCCGCAGACCAGCGCGATCGCGGTGTTCCACGACCACACCGCCACCGGGAAGTTGAACGCCGAGATCACGCCGACCACGCCGAGCGGGTGCCAGGTCTCCATCAGCCGGTGGCCGGGGCGCTCGCTGGTCATCGTCCGGCCGAACAGCTGCCGCGACAGCCCGACGGCGTAGTCGCAGATGTCGACCATCTCCTGGACCTCGCCGCGGGCCTCGGCGCCGATCTTGCCGACCTCGAGGGTGACCAGGGTGGCGAGGTCGTCGAGGTGCTCGCGCAGCAGCTCGCCGAACCGCCGGACAACGGCGCCGCGAGCCGGCGCGGGGACCAGCCGCCAGGCGTCGTACGCCGCGGCCGACCGCGCGACCGCGGCCTCGACGTCGGCCGGTGTGGACCACGCCAGCGACGAGACCGGCAGCCCGTTCACCGGGGACACGCCGACCTGTGAGCCGCCCACGGCGTTCAGGTCGACGCCGCACGCGGTGGCTGCGGCCTCGGCGCGGGAGCGGAGATCGGACTCGGACGGAAGACTCATGCGAGCGACGATAGGCCAGACAGCGCAGCCACGACGTCGTCCTCGGTGAGCACCACGTGGGCCGCGGCCGGCCCGAGCGGCACGAACGAGTCCTCGGCGGTCACCCGCGAGATGCCCCCGGCGTACCCGCCCTCGACCAGCGCGGTGACCACCCCCTCGGACACCCCGCCGGAGCGGCGCGTCTCGTCGACGACCAGCACCTTCGGGAAGGCGGCGACCACCGAGAGCAGGTGCAGCACGGGCAGCGGCGCCAGCCACCGCAGGTCGAAGATCGTCACGTCGACCCCGGCGCGCTCGGCCGCGCGCCGCGCCATCCCGACGCCGTTGCCGAAGGTCACCACCAGCACGTCGCGACCGCCCCAGTGCAGGCGGCCCATCTCGCGCTCGGGCACGTTGCGGGGCCAGCGGTCGGGGGCGGCGTACGGCGCCGCCTCGCCCTTGTCGTGGTACAGCGCGGTCGGCTCCAGCAGCACGCCCACCCGCCCCTCACCGAGCGCCAGGCCGGCCAGCGTGCGCAGCAGCTCCGGGGCCTCGGCCGCGCTCGACGCGCAGGCCACGAGGATGCCCGGGATGTCGCGCAGCACGGCGACCGAGTTGTCGTTGTGGAAGTGCCCGCCGAACCCCTTGAGCGAGGCCAGCGAGGCGATGCGCACGACCAGGCCGTTCGTGTACTGCCCGTCGGAGAAGAAGCCGAGCGTGGCGGCCTCGCCGCGCAGCTGGTCCTCGGCGTTGTGGAGGTACGCGAGGTACTGGATCTCCGCGATCGGCAGCAGGCCGGCGAGGGCCGTGCCGAGCGCCAGCCCGAGGATCGTCTGCTCGTCGAGCGGGGTGTCGAAGACGCGTGCGGACCCGAAGGTCTTCTGGAGGCCGAGCGTCACGCCGTACACGCCGCCCTTCGCGCCGACGTCCTCGCCGAGCACGATCGCCTGCGGGCACGACGCGAGCACGTCGGTGAGCGCCGCGTTCACCGACTGCGCGAGCGTGAGCGGGCCGGCCTCCTCGGGCAGCCCGCGCGGGAAGGACTCCTTGCGGTCGTCCGCGGCGTGCACGTGCGAGGCACGGGTACGCCGGTCGAGCGGCCGCATCACCTCCGCGGCCGAGTCCAGCCGGTCGACCGGGACGAGGTCTCGGACGGCGCCGGCGACCCGGTCGCGCGCCGCTTCGTACCTGGCCAGCACCGCCCCTGGGGACCAGCCGGCGTCGAGGAGGGCCCGGGCCGTGCCGAGCAGGGGGTCGCGGGCGTAGTCGGCCAGCACCTCCTTCTCGCGGCGGTAGCCGAGCTCCGCGTCGGAGCCCGCGTGCCCCAGGAACCGCACCGTGCGCAGGTGCACGATGACCGGCTGCCGTGACTCGCGGCACCAGTCGACGGCCTCGGTCGTCGTGCGCAGCGTCCCGACGGGGTCGGCGCCGTCGGCCTGGACGTACTCGAACCCCGGCCGCGACGACAGCGCCTCCTCCACCCAGCCGGCCGGGCTCGGGACGGAGATGCCCCAGCCGTTGTCCTCGCAGACGACGACCAGGGGGAGCGGCACCCGCTGGTGCACGGCGTGGCCGGCGGCGTTCAGCGCGCCGACCGCCGTGGAGTGGTTGATCGACGCGTCGCCGAGGCTGGTGACGACGACGGCGTCCTCGGGCCAGGGGGTGGTGACGCCGAGCCGCTGGGCGCGCGGGATCCCGAAGGCCAGCCCGACCGCCCGCGGCAGGTGCGAGGCGATCGTCGAGGTCTGGGGGATGACGTGCAGGCCGGGGTGGCCGAAGACCTTGTGCCGGCCGCCGGTGATCGGGTCCTTCCGGGACGCGGTGAGGCCGTGCAGCACGTCGCGCACCGGGTCGACGCCGCTCACCTGGGCCGCGCGGGCGCAGTAGAAGCCGCCCGACCGGTAGTGCAGCAGGGCCGGGTCGTCGGGCCGCAGCGCCAGCGCGACCGCCGCGTTGCTCTCGTGGCCGGCGGACCCGATCGTGTAGAAGCCCTCGCCCCTCGCGTGCAGGTCGCGGGCGGCGAAGTCGAGGTGCCGGCTCAGTGCCTGGGCCTCGAACAGCGGCGCCAGCCGCTCCTCCGCGACGCCCGCCGCCGCCTCCGGCGCGGACCACGAGGCGACGGTCGACCTGAAGTGCTCGTCCAGGCCCACCGTCACCCGCGCCCACTATGCCGTTCTGCCGGCCGCTAGCCTCCGGCGGGTGACCGAGGACCGATCCGAGTTCGACCGCGACACCGCCGTCAGAGGCAGTGACGGCGAGTACGCCGCGGACCTCGCCGCCGGCTGGGTGGTCGGCGGCGGCGTGAACGGCGGCTATCTGCTCGCCACCGCTCGGCCGCGCGCTCGCGCAGGCCGCGCCCGGCAAGCCCGACCCGGTCACGATCAGCGCGTACTACCTGAGCGCCACCACCCCTGGCCCGGCGTCGATCCGCACGCGCGTCCTGCGCGACGGTGGCTCGGTCGCCACCCTCGCCGCCGACCTGGAGCAGGACGGCACCCAGCGGATCACCGCGCTCGCGACGTACGGCGACCTGTCCGGGCTGCCCGACGACGTCGGCACCACCGCGGCGCCGCCCGACCTGCCGCCGGTCGAGGAGTGCGTCGGGTTCGCCGACGCGCCGCCGGAGTTCCGCACGCAGGCGCCGCCGCTGATGTCGCGGTTCGACATGCGCTTCGACGTGGCCTCGGCCGGCTGGGCGATGGGCGCGCCGAGCGGCCGCGGCCTGATCCAGTGCTGGTTCCGTCTGCCCGACCGCGAGCCCGACCCGATCTCGCTCCTGTTGGCCGTGGACGCGATGCCGCCGGCGACGTTCGACCTCGGCATGTACGGCTGGGCGCCGACCCTGGAGCTCACCGCCCACGTCCGCGCGAAGCCCGCCCCCGGCTGGCTGCGCCTGCACCACGCCACCCGCAACGTCGCCGGCGGGATGTTCGAAGAAGACGCCGAGGTCTGGGACTCCTCCGGCCGCCTGGTCGCCCAGTCCCGCCAGCTGGCTCGGATTCCCAGGAACTGACCCGCACTTGGCGTGGGTTTCCCGAACATGGCGTACGGCGCACCTCACGCCATGTTCGGGTTTCTCCGGCCGACCGGAGAAACCCGACGGGGTCCCGTCAGTCGAAGAACGAGCGCTTCATGCAGAACACCCAGCGGCGGTGGGGGTGCTCGCTGACCGACCAGAGGCGGTCGGTCGAGGGCCAGTAGGCGATGTCCTCGGGGCCCATCGGGGTGGCGTGGGGATGCTCCACCCAGGGATTGTCGGGGTCGCCCGGTGTGCCGACGTACACCGAGCCCGGCTTCCACGGACCGTGCGAGACGGTCACGTGGTACCGCCCGCCGACGATCGAGGCGCCCTGCATCCGCACCACGCCGCCGTCGTCGAAGGTCTGCGGCCGGGCGTACCCGTCGTCGCCGGTCTGCAACATCAGCGTGTCCGGCTCCAGGTCGTAGCGCGCGAGCCGGGTGGTCTGACCCGTCTGCCCGTACTCGCCGGCGACCAGGGCCGGCTTCTCGCCGCCGCGGTCCAGGGAGAGGAAGGAGTAGCGCAGCTTGTCGATCCCGTCGTCGGCGTACGCCTGGTAGGAGAAGCGGACGGGGAGCACGTAGCGGTAGCCGTACGACGCCACCTGCTCCTCGTGCAGCCCGAGCCGGTCCCACGCGCGGGAGCCGCGGACGTCAGGAACCCGCATCAGGTCGTCGATCTTGCACGTCATCAGGCCGCGGGCCGTGGCGGCGACGTGGAGGTACGGCCCGTTCCAGACGATCCCCCCGGCGTGCACGCGCAGCGGCCGCAGCACGAGCATCCCGTGTTTGTCGAGGACGGGCACGACCAGGAGCACGTGCCGGTAGCGGAGCGACGCCAGGTCGATGAAGGTGATGCCGGACGCCGCTCTCGTCCTTGGCGTACCAGCTGACCGCGAGCACGTGCTTGCCGCCGATGTCCTCGGTGTCCGAGGCGTCCGCGGAGGTCGAGATCCCCTGCGGCCACCACAGCGGGTCGACGCGGTCGCGCTCGTCGAAGGCGAACCCCCAGTCGACCGCTTGCCCCAGCCGGAACCGGCCGAGCAGGAACGTCCGCCGCGCCTGCCGGTTGAGGTCGGCCAGCACGCCGTCGATGCCGACGCGGCCGCCGAGCAGGGTGGCCAGCGCGTCGATCTCGCGCACGTTCTCGTCGGTGCGCCGCAGGTGCACGCCGTGGGTCACGGCACTCAACCTATTGACCGGCCCTAGGGTCGCGGCGTGAGGTCCCTCGTCGTCGGCGCGGCGGTCGTGCGCGACGGTCGCCTGTTGACGTGCCGCCGTACGTCGCCCCCGGAGGCCGCGGGCCGGTGGGAGCTCCCGGGCGGCAAGGTCGAGGACGGCGAGACCCCGGACCAGGCGCTGGTGCGGGAGGTACGTGAGGAGCTCGGCTGCACGATCGCCGTCGAGCGGTGGCTGGACGCCGAGGCGCCGATCGGCGAGCGGCACGTGCTGCGCGCCGCCGTCTGCTCCCTCCTCGACGGCGAGCCCGCGCCCGTCGAGCACGACGCCGTCCGCTGGCTGTCGGCCGGTGAGCTCGACGACGTCGACTGGCTCGAGCCGGACCGCCCGTTCCTGCCGCTCATCGCCCCCGGCCTAGGCTCGAACCCGTGACTTCCGTACCCGACGAGCGCATCCTCCTCGTCCACGCCCACCCCGACGACGAGACGATCCAGAACGGCGCGACGATGGCGAAGTACGTCGCCATGGGGCGCGGCGTCACCCTCGTCACCTGCACGGCCGGGGAGATGGGCGAGATCCTCGCGCCCGACCTCGAGCACCTGGCCGCCGACAAGGAGGACGGGCTCGGCGAGCACCGTCGCGGCGAGCTCGAGGAGGCGATGAAGGAGCTCGGCGTCACCGACCACCGCTTCCTCGGCGGCTTCGGCAGGTACCGCGACTCGGGGATGCAGTGGCACGAGGACGGCTACGCCATCCCCGCCGACGACATCGCACGAGAACGCCTTCTGGAACGCCGACCTCCGCGAGGCCGCCGACCACCTGGTCGAGATCATCCGCGAGGTGCGCCCGCAGGTGCTGGTCACCTACGACCAGTTCGGCAACTACGGCCACCCCGACCACATCCAGGCGCACCGGGTGGCGACGTACGCCGCCGCGCTGGCGGCCGTCCCGTCCTACAAGCGCGACCTCGGCGAGCCGTGGGACGTCCCGAAGATCTACTGGTCGGCGATGGCCGAGAGCAGGTTCCGCGCGACGCTCAAGCGGCTGCGCGAGGCGGGCGACACCGAGACGTTCGAGGGCATGGAGCCGGACGCCGACTTCGGCCCGTTCGTGACGCCCGACGAGAACATCAGCGCCCGCGTCGACGGCACCGAGCAGCTCGACGCCAAGCTGGACGCGCTGCGGCGGCACCGCAGCCAGGTCAAGATGGACGGCCCCTTCTTCGCCGGCAGCGAGAACGGCCAGTCGATGTGGGGCGAGGAGTTCTACCGGATCGCCAAGGGCGAGCGCGGTCCCGAGGGCGACGACGGGTGGGAGTCCGACCTCTTCGCGGGCCTCTGAGAGGACCCTGACACACCCGGCCGGATAAGCCGGACCGGGCCGCCGGGGCTCCCTACCATTGACCGGTGGGGCGAAACGACCGAGATCGAGCCGGCGCCAGGGTGGTGCTGGTGATGCTCGTGGTGCTCGTGGTGCTCTGCGGGGGTGGGTACGTCGCGGCGTACGCCGGCTCCCAGCACAAGACACCGCGGGGCACGGTCGTCGCCGGCGTCAACGTCGGCGGCCGCACGCTGGCCGGTGCGGTGGCCGCCCTGAGGGCCGGCCTCGACACCCGGGTGAACTCGCCGATCACCCTCGACATCGGCGGCAAGAAGCGGAGCATCCTGCCCGCCGAGGTCGGCCTGGGCATCGACTACGTCGCCTCGATCCGGCAGGCCGGGGCCGGCGACAGCTGGGAGCCCGAGCGGCTCTGGGACTACTACACGGGCGGCTCCGAGCTCGACCCCGTCGTCACGGTCTCCGAGATGACCATGGCCGACTACCTCACCGGTCTCGCGGTGGACAGCGGAGTGGCACCGCGCGACGGCGGCGTGGAGTTCGTGAACCAGCGCGTCGAGGTCATCGACCCGAAGCCCGGCCGGACGATCGACCCGCAGCAGGCCCAGGCGGCGATCACGACGGCGTACCTCTCCACGGACCGGACCGCCCACATCGACCTCGTGCCCTCGGCGCCCGCGATCGACGACGCGGACGTGCGCGAGGCGGTGCAGAGCTGGGCGAACCCGGCGATGAGCGGACCGGTCGCCCTCGACCTGACCCAGCAGCAGGTGCGGCTCCAGCCCCGCGACTTCGCCGCCGCCCTGTCGATGCGCGCCGTGGACGGCGCCCTTCAACCACACGTGGACATGCGGACGCTGGATCGCCTCGTGCACGAGCGCCTGCTCGGGAACGGCAAGCCCGAGGACGCCACGGTGGCCCTTGCCGGCGGCCGGCCGCACGTGACTCCGGCGCGTCCGGGCGTCAGCTTCGAGCCGGTCGCCCTGGTGGCCGCCTTCACCGCCGCGATCGCGCTGCCCGAGGGCCAGCGGGTCGCCCCGGTCGCGGTGGAGCTGCAGGACCCGGCCTTCACGACCGAGGACGCGCAGGCACTGGGGATCGAGCACCGCGTCGCGATCGCCACGACCACCTACTCCGCCGGCCAGGCGGGGCCCGACATCGCGCGTGCCGTGGGACGTCTCGACGGCACGCTGCTGAAGCCCGGCGACACCTTCTCGTGGGCCGACGTCGCCGGCAGTGGCTACGGCCCCGCCGCGCTGCCGGTGGCCACGGCGCTGTTCGACGCGGCGTACGACGCGGGCTTCGGCGACGTCGAGCACCACGCGCCCGCGACCTACGCCGGCCGCTCGCCCGTCGGTCGCGAGGCCACCGTCGCCGACGGTGCCGACCTGCGGTTCTCGGTGGACTCGCCCTCCGGCGTGATCGTCCAGGCCAAGCTCACCGGAGCGTCGCCCGGCGTCCCGGGCACCGTGAAGATCGTGCTCTGGTCGACCGCCGCGTGGGACGTCACGGTGTCGACGTCGGCGAGGTACGACGTGGTCGAGCCGACCGTGACCGAGGTCGCCGGTCCCGACTGCGTCGCCTCGCCCGGCAAGCACGGCTTCTCCGTCGACGTGACCCGCCACCTCCACGACCTCACCGGCGCAACGGCCGACCGCGACGAGACCATGACGACGACCTACGCGCCGGTCGACGGCGTCGCCTGCACCGGCTCCTGACGTCACCGCCCGCTGCGAGTGACCCCGTAGGCATCCCGAAACGCCTGATCGGGATGCGTGGCGGGTCACTCGGCAACGTGATACCCGGCTGACCGGGTAACCCGTCCCGAGTGGCCCGGGATGGCGGCGGACAGCGAGCGGAGCGAGCCAGTGTCACGGAGCCAGCCGGTGCAGGTCGCGCGGGAAGAGCGTCACCTCACGGATGTTCGCAGACTCGGTGAGCCGCCCGACGAACCGCTCCAGCCCGATCGCGAACCCGCCGTGCGGCGGGATGCCGCGCCGGAAGGCCTCGACGTACGACGCGTAGGGCTCGTACGGGTAGCCGCGCTCCTCCAGCGTGCGGACGTAGTCGTCGTAGCGGTGCAGCCGCTGCGCGCCGCTGACCAGCTCGGTCCCCCGGAAGATCAGGTCGAAGGACCGGCTCCAGTGCGGGTCGGCCGGGTCGGGGTGGCTGTAGAAGGCGCGGTTCGCCGTCGGGTATCCCTCGACCACCACGAAGTCGCTGCCGTGCTCGGCCTTCGCCCACTCACCGAGCGCGCGCTCGTGCGCCGGGGCGAGGTCGGGCTCGTCGGCGGGTGCGCCGGCGATCTCCAGCGCCTCACGGAAGTGGAGCAGCGGGAGCTGCCTCGAGCACCACGGGGACGTCGAGGCCGAGCCGCTCGACGGCCGGGGCGGCGTACGTCGTGACGGCGTCGACCATCCCGGCGACGACGTCGCGCAGCACCTGGATCACCTCGCGGTGGTCCTCGATGAAGCCGAGCTCGACGTCCAGGCTGACGTACTCGGCCAGGTGCCGGACCGTGTCGTGCGGCTCGGCCCGGAACACCGGGCCGACCTCGTAGACGCGCTCGAAGACCCCGACCAGCACCTGCTTGTAGAACTGCGGGGACTGGGCGAGGTACGCCTTGCGGCCGAAGTAGTCGACCTCGAAGACGTTGGCCCCGCTCTCGGTCGCCGACTCGACCAGCTTGGGGGAGGCCACCTCGGTGAACCCGTCGGCGTCGAGGGTGTCGCGGAAGCCCTTCATCGCGGCGGCCGCCAGCTCCCACTTGGCCCGCTGCAGCGGGTGTCTCCAGGTCACCGCGGCATGGTCGAGCATCGTCGGGAGGCCGGCGTTCAGCGTCGGCCTCCACAGCTCGACGGGCGGGGTCTCGGCGTCGTCGGACAGGGCGGTCACCGTCGGTTCGGTGACCTCGATCCCGCCCGGTGCCTTCGGGTTGGCCGTGGCGGTGCCGACCACCTCGACCGGCGTCTCCTCGGGCGGCAGGCCTTGCGCGGCGTCGCCGCGGAGCACCACCTGGGCGAGCCCGGTGCGGTCGCGGACGACCAGGAACGTGAGCTGCGCCAGCTCGCGCCGCCGGTGCACCCAGCCCTGGAGCCGGACGGGCTCGCCGGGCGTGGCGGTGGGCAGATGGGTACAGAGAGTGCGTTGCTATCTGGTGACCTCCAGTAGGCGGAAAGCCCTGGAGGTGTGGGCGGGGGCAAGGTCGCGGTGCCACCACACCTTCGCCGATGTCGCCCTCGGCCTCTCGTCGGTACGCCGCACGCGCGGACCTCGGTGCGCGAGGGTTGTCGGGCCTCACCGGTGTCGGAGAAAGGCTATCCGCTGGTCGAGGAAGGACGCCAAATCATTGCGGGGCCCGTCACGAGACCACCGGCGAAGTCGCCGGGTCTCGTGACAGGCGCTAGCGCGCCTTCCTCGACCAGCGGGCACCCGGCGTCAGGTACCCGTACTGGTGGTGGGTCGTGAACCCCATCGACCCGTACAGCGCGAGGGCGGGGGAGTTGTCGCCGAGGACCTGGAGGTAGGCCGTCGTGGCGCCGAGCTCGGCGCCCCAGTCGAGCAGCGCGGCCATGATCGTGCGGGCGACTCCCTGACGGCGGTGGGCCGGCGCCACCTCGATACCGCGGAAGCCGACCCATCCGTCGCCGTACGCCGCGTGGCCCTGGGCCACGCCCGGGATGGCTGCCGAGGCCACCGGACCGTCGAGGGACAGCACGACGCGGGAGACGTCCACCGCGGCGAGCGCGCGGCACGCGCGGGCCACCGACGCGAGCTGGAACAGGGTGTCGGTCTGGTGGCTCTCGGGCACCCAGCCCTGGTCGGCGAAGAACGAGCGCGGCGCGGAGTCCGCCAGCACCGCCGCGACGGGTGGCTTGCCGAGCTCCTCGTAGTGGGCGACCACCGCGGCCACGTCCTCGTGGCCGTAGGCCTCCGTCGGGAAGGCCAGCACGGAGTTGGCCCGCCGAGCGGTCGCTGTGAGGGAGGAACGCAGCACCCAGCCCGAGGGCTCCATCTTCTCGACCTCGAGATCGGGGAAGAGGGCGAACGCGCGCACCTGGGCCTCTCGGGGCGAGACCCGCAGCCGGGGCGACGGACGAGGCGGGACGGGCTTCCCCGAGACGATCTCGTCCATCGGGATGGTCACCTCCGGGCCGCCGGAGTCGGGGGACACGACGCACACGCCGTCGCCCCACGCGGTGCACGTGCCGAGCACGTCGGTCATCGCCGGCCCCCCCGACGGCCCGGTCTCGCCGGGCAACAGTCGCCGCACGACGACGCGTGTGCCGACGACATGAGAGCCCAGGGAGCGGGCCTGCGGGGACGTCGGCACGGGTGAAGACTAGGCTGAGGAGCGTCCGGCACATCGTCCGTATCTGCGGCCCGAAACAGGAGGAACTGGTGACCTACGTCATCGCCCAGCCGTGCGTCGACCTGAAGGACCGGGCCTGCGTGGACGAGTGTCCCGTCGACTGCATCTACGAGGGCAAGCGGATGCTCTACATCCACCCCGACGAGTGCGTCGACTGCGGCGCCTGCGAGCCCGTGTGCCCGGTCGAGGCGATCTTCTACGAGGACGACACCCCGGAGGAGTGGAAGGGCTACTACGACGCCAACGTCCACTTCTTCGACGACCTGGGCTCCCCGGGTGGGGCGGCCAAGCTCGGCGAGATCGACCACGACCACGAGCTCGTCGCGGCGCTGCCGCCCCAAGAGCACGACGAGTAGTGCGCCAGCGGGTCTCCCAGAGACTCCCTGACTTCCCCTGGGACAAGCTCGCCCCCGCGGCCGAGCGCGCCCGGTCGCACCCCGACGGCATCGTCGACCTCTCGGTCGGCACGCCCGTCGACCCGACGCCCGAGTCCGTACGCCGCGCGCTCGCGGAGGCCGCCGATGCACCCGGCTACCCGGTCACGGTCGGCACCGCAGCGACCCGGGAGGCCGCGCTCGGCTGGCTGGAGCGACGCCTGGGCGTCACCGGCCTCGGCCTCGACGCCGTCATCCCCTCCATCGGCTCGAAGGAGCTGATCGCGAGCCTGGCGCTGCACCTGGGTGTCGGGCCGGGCGACCTGGTCGTCTTCCCGGAGCTCGCCTACCCGACCTACGACGTCGGCGCCGTCCTCGCCGGGGCTCGCACCCTCGCCGCCGACTCGCTGACCGCGATCGGTCCCGAGCGGCCGGCGATGCTGTGGCTGAACTCGCCCTCGAACCCCACGGGCCGGGTGCTCCCGGTCGACCACCTGCGCAAGGTGGTCGAGTGGTGCCGCGAGCGCGGCACGGTGCTGGTCTCCGACGAGTGCTACATCGAGCTCGGGTGGGAGAGCCGGCCGGTCTCGGTCCTGCACCCGGACGTCTGCGGCGGCTCGCCCGACGGCATCCTCGCGGTGCACTCGCTGAGCAAGCGGAGCAACCTGGCCGGCTACCGGTGCGCGTTCGTGGCCGGCGACCCGGCCCTGGTCGGGGAGCTGCTGGAGGTCCGCAAGAACCTCGGCCTGATGATGCCCGCCCCCCAGCAGGCCGCCATGGCCGCGGCGCTGGCCGACGACGCGCACGTCGAGGAGCAGCGGGAGCGGTACGCCGCCCGGCGCGCGCTGCTGCGGCCGGCCCTGGAGGGCGCCGGGTTCCGGATCGACCACTCGGAGGCCTCGCTCTACCTCTGGGCCACGCGCGACGAGGACTGCTGGGCGACGGTCGAGGCGCTCGCGGGGCTCGGGATCCTGGTGGCCCCCGGCGCGTTCTACGGTGCGGCCGGCCGCCGCCACGTGCGCGTCGCGTTGACCGTCACCGACGCCCGGGCCCAGACCGCGGCAACCCGGCTGGCAAACCCCGCCGCAAGCTCCGGGTAAAGCCCACGGCAAAGGTCCGGGTAAAGCCCACGGTAAAGTCCGCGCGCGCGTCGTCGGTAAAGTCGCAGGTGGGCTCGGTCAAGAGCCCCGGTAAACGTCCTGAAAATGCATCGAAGCCGATATCGGCGGGACGAGTCCCACGGATATCGGCTCGATACTGATTGGTCTCCGCTAAGGCGCGGAAAAGAGCCGCGGCGCCCGCCCCCCCAGACGGGCGCCACAGCCTTTTGACGAACATGCGCCTCTCTCAGCAGACAGAGGCGTCGTACAGGTCTCTCGCCTCGATCTGGTGCTCAGCCAGCCGGCCCGGCACACGAACGGCGCTGATCGCGTCCATCCGCACCACCGAGTGGTCGTTCTGGGCGTCCACGAGTACCACTCCGTACCCGTCCACTCCCGCGACGACCCCGGTCAGCCACTGGCCCCCGACCAGCACTTCCACTATTGCGTCGTGGTCGTGCGCTCGGTTGAGCGCAGTTCCCATGGTCAAGATCGTGGAACTCTGCATGTTCCCAATCACCCCCCCGCTTGCCGAAAAGCCCCCTCCTCGGCGTTGAAGAGAAAGTTAGCCTGCGAGATAGGTGCTGTGTAGCCCTTGGCGCTGCTGATTTCGTCGTGTCGCGGCGTTAGTGCCACGGGAGCGGTCACATCCAGGCAAGTCGCTTGTCACTGGCCTAGACCACCTCGCGTGGCAGCGTGTCAACGCGGTTCGGACCCCTCCGGAAGGGCCTGCGAGGCCTCACGGAGCGACGTCGACGTGCACGTGGTCGCGGTGCTCGAGCACCCGGGGGTCACCCTTCGAGCCGCTCGGGACCTGGTAGTCGAGCCAGCCCTCGGAGGAGTCGGAGACCCGCCAGATCCGGTCGTCGAAGATGACCGTGCTGATGTCCAGTCGGTCCGCCTGGCCCACGAGGTAGCTCGCGATCGCCCAGCCGCGGTGCTTGTTGGCCGTCGACACCGGTCGCACGAAGACGTCGATGGCGCGGCCCTCGTAGTGCGCGGAGCCGGTCATGTGCCCGTCGCTCACGCCGCCCGGGGCGAAGCCGCCGAGCGGCAGGTCACCGAACGTCCGGGCGAGGTCGGCCCGGACGGCCGCGGCCCGCGCGGTGAGCCCGGCGTCGTCGAGCGTGGTCGGCTCGCCGCCGCGGTCGTCGTCGACCGTGCACCAGAAGGCCGCGCGCGAGTTGCCGGTCAGGGCCGAGGCCAGCACCCGCGCGTCCTCCTCGTGGTCGGCGTACGCGCCCGGAAAGCCCGACCGCTGCACCTCCTGGGCGGCCTCGGTGACCGGGAGGGAGGTGTAGCCGTCGACCCGGTCCAGCGCGTCGTAGAAGGCGTTGATCGCGTGGTACGGGTCGAGGATCTCGGCGCGGGTGCCCCAGCCCTGCGAGGGGCGCTGCTGGAACAGGCCGAGGGAGTCGCGGTCGCCGTACTCGAGGTTGCGCAGGTCCGACTCCTGGTACGCCGCGGCGAGGGCGATCGTCGCGGCCCGGGCCGGCATGCCGCGCCGGACCGAGAGGGCGGCGATCAGCGCCGCGTTGCCGGACTGCTCGAGGTCCAGCTCGACCAGGTGGCCGTCGACCCGGGCCTGGCACTCCTCGACCGGAGGGAGGAACGGAGGCAGCGACCCGTCGTGCCAGGTCACGAACGCCGCCGCGCCCCCGAAGGCGAGCGCGGAGACGACGAGCACGGCGACGAGACGTCGGGTCACCCCCATGAGACCACCGGGTCGCCGACCTAGTTGCTGTGCAGGGCGGCGTTCAGCTCGATCCGGCCGGCCTTCCAGGGCACCGCCTCGATCGTGCCGGTCACCGAGTTGCGGCGGAACAGGACGTGGTCGGACCCCGACAGCTCCAGCGCCTTGACGATGCTGCCGTCGGGGAGGGTCACCTTGGTGCCGGCCGTGACGTAGCACCCGGCCTCCACGACGCAGTCGTCGCCGAGGGAGATGCCGATCCCGGCGTTCGCGCCGAGCAGGCAGCGCTCGCCGATGGACACGGTCTCCTTGCCGCCGCCCGAGAGCGTGCCCATGATCGACGCGCCGCCGCCGACGTCGGAGTCCTTCCCCACCACGACGCCCGCCGAGACCCGGCCCTCGATCATGCAGGTGCCGAGCGTCCCGGCGTTGTAGTTGACGAAGCCCTCGTGCATCACGGTCGTGCCGGCCGCCAGGTGGGCGCCGAGGCGCACCCGGTCGCCGTCACCGATGCGGACTCCGCCCGGCACGACGTAGTCGACCATCCGCGGGAACTTGTCGATGCCGTGGACCGTGACGCGCTGGCCCGTCCCCTGGATCCGGGCCCGGGTCTCCTCGAAGCCCTCGACCGCGCACGGGCCCGCACTGGTCCACACGACGTTGGTGAGCAGCGCGAACGCGCCGTCCATCACCAGCCCGTGCGGCCGGACCAGTCGGTGCGAGAGGAGGTGCAGCCGCAGCCACATGTCCTCGGTCGTGGTCGCCGGCTCGTCGAGCGCGGCGGTGACGGTCACGAGCCGCCTGGTCACCCGGCGTACGTCGTCGCGCCCGGCGAGCGCCTCGAGCCGCGCCGACAGGTCCGGAACGTCCGAGGGGTCGCCGAGGCGCGGCTCCGGGAACCACACGTCCAGGACGGCCCCGTCGTCGGTCACGGTGGCGAGGCCGAGTCCCCAGGCGGAGGGCGCGTCAGTCACGCGCCCAGCCTACGGATGGAAGTCTACTGGCCGGTCCGGCCGTCGACACACTCCCGCAGGAGGTCGGCGTGGCCGACGTGGCGGGCGTACTCCTCGACCATGTGGACCAGGATGTCGCGAACCTCGACCTCGTCGTCGCCGAGGTCGACCAGCCGGCCGAGGTCGACCTCACCGGCGACCCACGCCTCGGCGAAGGCGACCTCGCGGCGCCAGGACTCCCACGCCTCCTCGACGACCGCCGGATCGGCCACCGCGCCGTCGAAGTCCTGGTCGTCGACGTAGAGGCGGGGGATGTCCTGGCCGTCCAGGCGCCGGCGGAACCACGAGTGCTCGACCCCGGCCAGGTGGCGGAGCAGGCCGAGCAGGGACATCGACGAGGGCGGGACCGATCGCCGGGCCAGCTGCTCGGCGTCGAGGTCCTGCAGCTTCATCTCCAGGGTGAGCCGGTAGGCGCGCAGGTAGCCGAGCACCACGTCCTTCTCCCCGCGCGGTGGCGACTCGGGCTCGCGCGGGTCGTCGGCGGGATCCACCCACATGTCGGGGAAGACGGTGGCCTGGGACCAGGACTCGGTTGCCATCTCCCCAACCTCGCCGAGCGCCGCGGCCGAGGCAAAGGGTTTCCCGGCGTGGGTGGCAGGCGTAGCGTCACGAGCATGCGCACACGCCGAAGCCTCGCCGTTGCCGTGGTGGTGCTGGCCTCCGTCAGCTGGGGCGCCTCGGCCTCCGCCGCGCCTCAGCAGCACCGGTTGAAGGATGGGGCGCCCGCCCACCACCCGATCATCGTCAAGCACACGATGAGCTCGTGCGGCGCCATGGACGGGATCGCCTAGTTCCATCACGGCGCCTGCTCGGCCCGTGCGTGGCTTGTCGTCAAATTGACGGTTATGATCCCCGCCATGTCGTCGCCCTCTCCGATGCTCGTGACCGTGGACCTGGTCGTGCTGACCGTCCGCATGGGCGAGTTCCTGGCCCTGACCATCAAGCGCCGTCTCGACCCGTTCGCCGGTCACTGGTCCCTCCCGGGTGGGCTGGTGCACGACGACGAGGACCTGGTCGACGCGGCCTCGCGCCAGCTCTCCGAGGAGGCCGGCATCGGCAGCATGCGCACCCACCTGGAGCAGCTGCGCAGCTACGGCGAGCCCGGACGGGACCCCCGCGGACGAGTGGTCAGCGTCGCCTACCTGGCCCTGGTGCCGGATCCCGGCGAGCCGGTGGCGGGCTCGGACGCCGAGGAGGCCGAGTGGAAACGGGTCGACCCGCTCCTGCGGTCGCGGACCCTGGCCTTCGACCACCTGTCGATCCTCAAGGACGGGGTGGAGCGTGCGCGGGCCAAGCTCGAGTACACCTCGCTCGGCGCCGATGCTCATCCCCGAACCCTTCACCATCAACGAGCTGCGCTCGGTGTACGCCGCGGTCTGGGCCCGCGAGCCGGACCCGCGCAACTTCCACCGCAAGGTCTCCTCGGCCGAGGGTTTCGTCGAGCCGACCGACGAGACCACCACGCGCGGCGGCGGACGTCCGGCCCGGCTCTACCGCCGCGGCCCGGCCCGCCTGCTGCACCCCCCGATGCTCCGAGCGTGACGGCGTGTTGCGCTGCGGGGCCGACCGCGGCCCCGGGCGCCGGTGAGGTAGCCACCGGTCTGGGGGCGGAAACGGTGCACAGCTCACCGCCGCCCCGCCGCGACCCGGGGCGCCGGTGAGGTAGCCACCGTTCTGGGGGCGGAAACGGTGCACAGCTCACCGCCGCCCCGCCGCGACCCGGGGCGCCGGTGAGGTAGCCACCGTTCTGGGGGCGGAAACGGTGCACAGCTCACCGCCGCCCCGCCGCGACCCGGGGCGCCGGTGAGGTAGCCACCGTTCTGGGGGCGGAAACGGTGCACAGCTCACCGCCGCCCGCCGCGACCCGGCGCCGGTGACGTAGCCACCGTCTGGGGGCGGAAACGGTGCACAGCTCACCGCCGCCCCGCCGCGACCCCGCTGCTTTGGCACCGCGCGCCCGCCCCGCTCGCGGGTCTCGTGACAGGACTTCGTCCTTCCCCGACCAGCGGTGCGGAATCTGATTCGTCTGCCGCACGCGCACGCCGTACGCTGGCGGCACAGGCGTTCGAGCCGTCATCAGCGGCGAGCCTCCGGAAGAACGGGGATGAGAGTCCCTCAGTAGAACCGGACGGGTAGGCCCGTCACCGCCGTGAACGAGTGGTCATCCGATCCGGGTGGCAAGCGAGGTGGTACCGCGGCGAGAGTCGTCCTCGTGTCAGGAAACGACACGAGGAGCGAACCCCGATGGCCTACCCCCAGGTCTCCCACACCGGTGACGAGCAGCACGCGTCCCGTCGAGCCCGTCCTTCCCGGCGGTCGAGGAGGCGGTGCTCGCGTACTGGGAGCAGGACGGCACGTTCCAGGCCAGCGTCGACCAGCGCGACGCCGGCACCGACGGCGACAACGAGTTCGTCTTCTACGACGGCCCGCCGTTCGCCAACGGTCTGCCGCACTACGGCCACCTGCTGACCGGGTACGTCAAGGACCTGGTGCCGCGGTACCAGACCATGCGCGGGCGCCGGGTCGAGCGCCGCTTCGGCTGGGACACCCACGGCCTGCCGGCGGAGCTCGAGGCCATGCGCCAGCTCGGCATGAAGACGACCGAGGAGATCCTCGACCTCGGCATCGAGCGCTTCAACGAGGAGTGCCGCAAGTCGGTGTTCGAGTACACCGGCGAGTGGCGCGACTACGTCACCCGCCAGGCCCGCTGGGTCGACTTCGACAACGACTACAAGACGCTCGACCTCACCTACATGGAGAGCGTCATGTGGGCCTTCAAGCAGCTCCACGACAAGGGCCTGGCCTACGAGGGCTTCCGGGTCCTGCCCTACTGCTGGAACGACGAGACACCCCTGTCCAACCACGAGCTGCGGATGGACGACGACGTCTACCAGCAGCGGGTCGACCCCGCCGTCACCGTCGGCCTCCGGCTCACGAGTGGCCCGGCCGAGGGCGCCCTGGCGCTGATCTGGACGACGACACCGTGGACGCTCGCGGCCAACCTCGCGGTGATGGTGGGTCGCGACATCCAGTACGTCGTGGTGGAGGCACCACACCCTGGCTTCACGGGTACGACGGAGCGGTACCTGCTCGCCGAGGCCCGGCTGCCGGCGTACGCCAAGGAGCTCGGGGAGAGTCCGGCCGTCGTGGCGCGGTTCGTGGGCGCCGACCTGCTCGAGAGCACCTACACCCCGCCGATGTCCTACTACCTCGGCCACGAGCGGGCCTTCCGCGTGGTCGAGGCCGACATCGTCACCACCGAGGACGGCTCCGGCCTGGTGCACACCGCCGGCGCCTTCGGTGAGGAGGACAAGGTCGTCACCGACCGGGAGGGCATCGAGCCCGTCGTGCCGGTCGCGAAGGACGGCAGGTTCACCCCGCCCGTGGACGACTACGCCGGCCTGCACGTCTTCGAGGCCAACCTGGCGATCATCGACCACCTGCGGGCGATGACCCGCGGCGACGGTGGGGAGACCGGATCCGTCACCCAGGGCACGGTGCTGCTGCGCCGGGAGTCCTACGAGCACTCCTACCCGCACTGCTGGCGCTGCCGCGAGCCGCTGATCTACATGGCGGTCTCGTCGTGGTTCGTCTCCACGACGAAGATCCGCGACCGCATGCTCGACCTCAACCAGCAGATCCGTTGGGTGCCCGAGCACGTCAAGGACGGCCAGTTCGGACGATGGCTGGAGAACACCCGGGACTGGTCGATCTCCCGCAACCGCTTCTGGGGCAGCCCGATCCCGGTCTGGCGCAGTGACGATCCGGCGTACCCCCGCGTGGACGTCTACGGCTCGCTCGACGAGCTCGAGCGCGACTTCGGTGTGCGTCCCGACGACCTGCACCGGCCGTTCATCGACGACCTGACGCGTCCGAACCCGGACGACCCGACCGGCACGTCGACGATGCGTCGCGTCACCGACGTCATGGACTGCTGGTTCGAGTCGGGGTCCATGAGCTTCGCCCAGGTGCACTACCCGTTCGAGAACACCGACTGGTTCGAGCACCACTTCCCCGGCGACTTCATCGTCGAGTACATCGGCCAGACCCGTGGCTGGTTCTACACGATGCACGTGCTGGCGTCGGCGATCTTCGAGCGGCCGGCGTTCGAGACCTGCCTGAGCCACGGCATCGTGCTGGGCTCCGACGGCCAGAAGATGAGCAAGTCGCTGCGCAACTACCCCGACGTGCGCGAGGTCTTCGACCGCGACGGGGCCGACGCGATGCGCTGGTTCCTGATGTCCAGCCCGATCCTGCGCGGCGGCAACCTCATCGTGACCGAGCGCAACATCCGCGAGGGCGTCCGGCAGGTCCTCATCCCGCTGTGGAACTGCTGGTACTTCTTCTCCCTCTACGCCAACGCCGCCGGCTACACCGCCAAGCCGAGCACCGACTCGAGCGACCCGCTCGACCGGTACCTGCTGGCCAAGGCCCACCAGTACGTCGCGGAGATGACGCGTCAGCTCGACGACTACGAGATCGCCAACGCGTGCGACTCGACGCGGTCGTTCCTCGACGTCCTGTCCAACTGGTACATCCGCCGTTCCCGCGAGCGCTTCTGGGCGGCCGACGGTCGGGTCGACGAGGCCGCCTTCGACACGCTCTACACGGTGCTCGAGGTGGTCGCTCGCGTGACGGCGCCGCTGCTGCCGCTGACCACCGAGGAGATCTGGCGCGGGCTGACCGGGGAGCGCTCGGTGCACCTGACCGACTGGCCGGCCGCCGACGAGCTGCCCGCCGACGACGCGCTGGTGACCGCGATGGACCAGGTGCGCGAGGTCTGCTCGGCGGGCTCCGCGCTGCGCAAGGGCGCCGGGCTGCGCAACCGGCTCCCGCTGGCCGAGATGACGATCGTGGTCAACGGCGCCCAGGAGCTGGCCGGGTTCGAGCCGATCGTGGCCGACGAGCTCAACGTCAAGTCCGTGCGCCTGCTCGAGGCCGACCACCCCGACGCCGCGTCGTACGGCGTCTCCCAGCGGCTGACGGTCAACGCGCGCGCCGCGGGGCCGCGGCTCGGCAAGGACGTGCAGGCCGCCATCAAGGGCTCGAAGTCCGGCGACTGGTCGGTCGGCGCGGACGGCAAGGTGACCGCCGGCGGGCTGGTGCTCGAGGACGGTGAGTACAGCCTGGACACCGTCGCTGGCGACGACGAGGGCGCCGCGACCGGGATGCTGCCGCGGGGCGGGTTCGTCGTGCTCGACACGGCGCTCACCCCCGAGCTCGAGGCCGAGGGCGTCGCCCGGGACCTGGTGCGCGCGGTCCAGCAGGCCCGCCGTGACGCCGGGCTCGAGGTCTCCGACCGCATCGTGCTGACCGTCGCGGCCCGGGCCGACGTGGCCGACGCGGCGCGGGTCCACCAGGACCTGATCGCGGCCGAGACGCTCGCGACCTCGATCGACGTCGAGGTCTCCGACG